>NZ_PGTX01000001.1 GCF_002797575.1 Polynucleobacter brandtiae
CAGCATTACTGGGACAGCATTAACGAAGTTCAAGAGTTCGCAACGCAATGGATGTATAAATATAACTATGAACGTCCAAATATGGCATTGGGCGGCATTACCCCAAAACAGCGACTGGCCATGGTTGCTTAACTTACTCTACCTCTGAGAGCAGTTAAAAAGGGGAGGATTACCATTGCAAAGCGGGGTTACCCTAAAGTTTTACGAAGTGACAACGGCCCGGAGTTTATTAGTACTATCTTGTTGGAATGGGCTGTAGCCAAAGGTCTACATAACCTACATATTGAACCAGGCAAGCCTTGGCAAAACGGTACTAACGAGAGCTTTAATGGCAAGTTCAGAGATGAATGTTTAGCTTTGAACTGGTTTTACAGCAGGCAGCATGCCAAGGTGATTATTGAAACTTGGCGTAAGCACTACAATTTAATCAGACCGCACTCCAGTTTGGATTATCAAACCCCGCTAGAGTTCGTATCTGAATGGCGTAATAACTTAAACCCTGGAGTCCATGTTTCTAAATGAAAATGGTCCGAAGAAACCAGACAGGTCAGGTCTGATAACCCTATATAAAAGACCCGCTAGCAATCGTTGGCAATGTCGATTTAAGTTATCAACGGGATCTTGGCATGCGGCATCAACTAATCATATTAATATTGATGAGGCCAAACACCAAGCTGGAATAATCCATGCCACAGTTCAGGCAAAGGTAGCCGCTGGATTGTCCGTAACGCAAATCAGCTTTGCCCAGCTGGCCAGAGAAGAGCTGGAAAACATCAAACAAGCTATTCGGGTACATAAGGCTAAACGCACATATGGCAACTATCCTGCCATCATTGATCGTTACCTAATTCCATTCTTTGGTCGCTATGCCATTACCGATATCACCCAAGAATTAGTAGATGACTTTGAGGCTTGGCGAGAAAGCCAAATGGGCAGAAAACCCGCAGCTAGTACTAAACGTTATCACTTGTCCGCATATAGGCGAATCATCAATCTAGCCCAGGCCAAGGGTTTATTAAATAACACCCGAAGCGTTCCAATGCTATCTGCCACAGGCGATAAAGGGCAAGCAAGACCAGCCTTTACAGATCAAGAGATTGCCCACCTAGTAAATTTTATGAAAAGCTGGGAGCAGCAAGGTTATCGACCTCAAAATACCTTAATGAGGCGCTTATTGCGTGTGTATGTGGAGTTCTTGCTCTATACAGGTATCAGGCAGGGTACGGAGTCTTGGCCTATTAGATGGCGGCATCTACAGTGGCATTACATTGGGGAGGAGCGATATCTACGCATCTGGGTGTCTGGTAAAACAGGCCCCAGGTATCTTATTGCCAAACACACATTGATTACCAGTCTTGATAGACTGATTGCTTGGCAGGGCATGGCTTATCCAAACTTAAATGCCGTTATCGAGGCAAGGTTAGATCGAAGGATCTTTGTATTTCCCGATGGAACTTATCCCTATAGTCTGGATGGCACCTTTGCCAACTTGCTACGCGATTGCCACTTACTGAAAGATAGTGCTGGTAAAAATCGCACTTTATATAGCCTAAGACATACCTACGCTACGCAGGCTCTAGCAGAGGGGATTGATATCCATACCTTAGCAAGGCAGATGGGCACTAGCGTAGGAATGATTGAGCGGCATTACAGTAAATTAACAGCAATGATGGCAGCTCATAAGTTGGCGGGGTAGAGCATGCGGTGTCGGTTTAAACCGACACCATATAACGCAGCCGCATATCAATTAATATTTGGTGAATTCAACTACGAAGTGCAACTTTGAACAACTAGGGCTAGTGGCTAAGGATGTTTTAGTATCCAAAGCTTAGGGGCCGGTAAGTCAAAGTAGCCATGACCTATCAACACCTTAGCCAAACTGAACGATATCAGATTTATATCCTTATGAAAGACGGAAAAACCCAAAGCCAGATAGCCCAGCTCCTGGATCGACATAAGTCGACCATTAGCCGAGAGCTTGCTCGCAATACTGGTAATCGGGGTTACCGTCCCAGGCAAGCCTGCCTGTTAGCAGAGGAACGTTCCCAAGGCTCTCGTAATGCCGCCCAAATCACCCCATCTGATTGGGATCAGGCTGTGGAGCGCCTAAAGGACCAATGGAGCCCCGTCCAAATTGCCAATCAGGTTGGTATTAGCATTGAAACCATCTACCGCCATGTGTACGCCGATAAGGCCGCTGGTGGCAGCCTTTACCAGCAGCTGCGCTGCCAAAAGAAACGCAAAAAGCGCTATGCCAGTGGCCGTGACCGGAGGGGTCAGATCGTCGGTAGAAGGCCCATCAGCGAGCGTCCCCAGCACATTGAAGCCAGATCCCAAATCGGCCACTGGGAAGGCGATACCGTCATTGGCGCTGCCCATAAGCAAGCCATCGTGACCTTAGTCGAGCGCAAGAGTGGTTATGCCTTAATAAGCAAAGTGAACAATAAAACCTCAGAGCTTGTCAGTAATGCCATCATTACCAAAATGAATCCCTTAAGCCGACTAGTTAAAACACTGACTTTTGACAACGGAAAAGAATTTGCCGAGCATGCCCGAATTGATGAATCGCTGCAATCAACCACCTACTTTGCAGATCCGTTTGCGAGTTGGCAACGCGGATCCAATGAAAACTTCAATGGTCTGCTGCGTCAATACATCCCTAAAAAGAGACCGCTATCTACTGTGACAGACAAGGAGCTTAGAATGATTGAAACTAAACTGAATAATCGTCCTCGCAAGAGGTTGGGATTTAAAACCCCGAATGAAGTGTTTATGCAGTCCTTAAACCGTGTTGCACTTCGTGTTTGAATCTACGATCTACTGCAATTGACCAATTTTTATTAACATCTATTGATGGTCAAAAAGGGGGATTAGATGTAGATGCCAATTTTTCTGCAGGCTCTGGCGGCGAGATTCGTTCTTTTAACCCCAGCATCACTTTTTATACAGTAGGTATATCTGGATATGATTTACAGGCAAACTATGGCGGTACTTTATATCTTGTTGATCAACAATTAAATAATGCTAGCGTGTTAAAAGATATAAACGCCAAGGCAAGTAATTACCAGGCTAAAAAACCAAACTAGAGAGCCGAACGAATAAATCCTGCGTTGTTATATTTAATTTTTTTCCTTGAATTTAATTAAGCAATTTCGTGAGTATGATCTCTACTTTAAAAGCGCTACTCTGGGTTTAATCTGTGCGTATAGCTGGCGTTGTGATAAAAGAATCCGTAATCAAATCTTGATAGGGAAAAAATGAAACACAAACTATTTGCAGCAATGTTGATTATTTTTTCTACGGCATCTCATGCTCAGATTCTGGATGCCATTACTGGCCATGCTCGTGATATTCGCTCTCGCTTTACTGAGCATCAGGTAATTAAGGGGGCAGTCCTTAAGAAGGGGGATATTGACGTTTTGGCAAAGGGCCAGGACATGATTCACAGCTCGTCAGGTACATGGAGCGTGATTCGAGTGGGCAATGATCTCTTTTTGCAATCTGGAGAAAACTTCCGATCAAGTCCAGGACCAGATTATCACGTCTACGTTAGCAAAGACCCTGCTATTAAAGATAATGAACAGTTTAGTAAAGCGCAAATTGAGGTCGGTAGACTGCTTAAGCCCAATGGTGCGGCGTATTACAAGCTCACGACAGATGATCTCGATAGCATCAATAGCGTTTTAATTTGGTGCAAGCAATTTAAAGAGTACATTGGCTCCGCTGATTTAAAGTAATAAAAATAGGTTGCGCTAAATTTTTCATGTCAGCAAAACCTCATTCATTTTTCAGGAGGTATCCATGTTGATAGTCACATCAATAATTGCCGCTGTTTTAACCATCATCTTTATCAAGTTATCCTTTGCCGTCATTAAATGGAGAAGAAAGCACAAAGTTGCATTAGGAAATGGCGGCTTTGACGACCTAGAGAGGGCGATTCGGGCTCAAGCCAACTTCTCGGAGTATGTACCGCTAGGCATCATTTTAATTGCTTGCTTAGAGCTTAATGGTGCACCATGGTGGCTAGTAAGCGCACTAGGCATTACCTTAATCGTAGGGCGCTTAATTCATGCTGTGGGTATTCAGACACCACCCCCAGATTTCAGTAAGCGTGTACTAGGCATGCAATTTACTTTCAATACTTTAATAGCTCTAGTAGTAGTAAATCTAGGTTGGTCTTTTTACTTATTTATTCAGTAAGACGCTTATTTATCGACCATGCATTTAGTGATGTCAGTAGAACCCATCTAGTACGTCGTTCATTTGATGTTAGGCCAATCGTTACTACACAAATCTCGACTCAGGAGTTAATTTTGCCTAAGCCGGTGAGCTTAGTAGGCACTCCATCAGCAAGTTCTTTGTGCTCAATGCTATTGAAATCGTGCGGAGTAGCTTAAGAGCTTTCACATTTACGGCTTGTATCTATTTCGCAATTTAAGCTGTGAGTAGCCAATAGTGTCACCAGCATGGTTACGAATATTTTTTATCAAGGCAGCAACAGCAGATTGCTTTGCTAGCCCGGTAGGCATGGCCAGAAAAAAGGTTTCAATATTCAGTGGGATAAAATGTAATTTGTATTCTTTAGCAACATGATGAAGTCCTAAACCCGCATCAGCAATATTTGCCAAAATTGCGGTAGCTACGGCGCTATGGGTAAACTCTTCGTGTTGATAGCCTTTAATTTGTTTACTAGCAATTCCTTGGGCCTCCAATAAATTATCAAGCATAAGCCTTGTTCCAGCCCCTTTTTGGCGATTAATAAACCTCACCTCAGGCCGTGCTAAATCACGAATGGTCTTTATTTTGTGGGGATTTCCCTTGGCAACAATTAATCCTTGCTCTCGTTTCATGACGGGTATGGCATCTATTCCTTGCTGCTTCAGTTCTAGGTAGATAGCCTTGATGCTTCCCTCATCAGGAACATGAAATCCAGCAATATCAGATTTACCGGCAATCAGGCTCTCAAGAGATTGTCCGGATCCCATAGTCCTTAGTTCAAAATTAGCTGATTTGCTAATGAGCTTCTCTATGATGGGGTCACTACTAGCAGCTATTTTCCACTTACTATTCAGTTGATTGGTAATGGTCATTAACTGTTCTTGAAGTTTTATCGCCTCACTAGGGAAGAGGGCGCTAAATCTATCCTCTAATTGCTTTGTGGACCCTAATAGCAGTTCGCCTGCTGCTGATAACTTACTTCCATGGCCTTTAACGGAATCGAGAAGCGCGATCCCCAATTCTTTTTCAGCTAACTTGAGATGATTCCATATCGTTCGATAGGAAATTCCTGCGGATTGGGCGGCAATAGTCATACTTTTACCCTCTTTAATGCCACTTAATAGCTCAATGACCCAAGCGAGGTCAATGGATGAGGGCTTGCCCCCGACAGTACTTATCAGAGAGATGCTGGGCTTGATCTTAATTCGCATATGTAATTATTTGCATATTGAGTAATAACTATCAAACATGGATGATAACAATCTTATTAATAAGGGACTGCCATGCTTAAAACATCTTTCTTGCGCCATGTAACTGCTTCGCTAGCTTTTGCATGCATTGCTACTACTTCTACCTATGCTATTGCTCAAAAGAACATCATTGTTTCTTCTACAACTTCGACTGAACAGTCTGGGCTATTTGGACACATTCTGCCTCCTTTTGAAAAGAAAACTGGCATTTCGGTCAAGGTGGTAGCGGTTGGTACCGGTCAGGCGCTGGATATCGGCCGTCGTGGTGATGCTGATGTCGTGTTTGTGCACGATAAGGTGGCCGAAGAAAAGTTTGTGAACGAAGGTTTTGCAGACAAGCGTATTGAGGTCATGTACAACGACTTTGTTCTTATTGGACCAAAGTCTGACCCCGCCAAAATTGAAGGTGGTAAGGATATTAAAGTGGCTCTTCAAAAAATTGCTGATAGCAAGTCCACTTTTGCTTCAAGAGGCGATAAGAGTGGCACTCATGCAGCAGAATTGCGCTACTGGAAAGATGCTGGTGTAGATATTGCTCCCGGATCTGCTTGGTATAAAGAAACAGGCTCTGGCATGGGCCCAGCATTAAATACTGCTTCTGCTATGAATGCGTACATTTTGAGTGATAGGGCAACCTGGCTGACCTTCAAAAATCGAGGTGATTTAGCCATTTTGGTTCAAGGCGACCCTAAGTTATTTAATCAATATGGCGTGATGTTAGTTAGCGCTGCCAAGTATCCGCAGGTAAAGAAAGCAGAAGGACAGGCATTTATTGATTGGCTGATATCAAAAGAGGGTCAAGATACGATTGCATCTTATAAAGTTGCTGGTGAGCAATCGTTCTTTCCTAATGCCAAGAAGTAATTAATAAATAAATGCTCATTATGACAATATCTATACGAATCGGCCTTATTGCTTTACTTTCTTTATTTGGATTGCATGCTATGGCGCAAACAGAGATAAAACCATTTGCTGTCTATGGTAATGGCTCTAATGTATTTAAATTAGCTACCGGTAGTCCAGGGGAATTAGGTTTGCTAGAAAAACTAGGCGATGCGTTTGGTAAAAAAGAGAATGCCAAGATGGAGTGGATTAAAGCTGGTAGTGGTGCGTCCTTAAATATGCTCAAGAATAAGCAAGTAGATATGATCATGGTTCATGCTCCTGAAGCAGTTAATAAAGCCTTAGCGGAAGGGTGGGCTAGTAATAGAACTTTGATTGGCTCTAATGAGTTTTATATTGTCGGCCCTAAAAGTGATCCAGCAAAAATTAAAACGGCTCGTAGCGGAGCGGATGCTTATGCCAAGATTGCCAAAGCACAGGTAAATTTTATTTCTCGTGGTGATAAGAGTGGAACGCATGTAAAAGAAATGGATATATGGAAAAAGGCTGATATCACTCCATCGGGTAATTGGTACATCGTAACCAATGATTTTATGACTGCCTCATTGAAAAGAGCAAACGATGAAAATGCTTACTTCATGACTGATAGCAGTACTTGGGTGGCTGAAAAGGCTATAGCACCAAAACTAGAAATCCAATATCGAGGCGATAAGTTCTTGGTCAATACTTATGATGCTTTGGTAGCTCCGGCAGGCAGTACTTCAGGTAGGGACACTGCCGCTAAATTTGTTCAGTTTGTCGCATCTCCTGAAGGGCAAAAGATTATTCATGACTATGGCAAAGATAAGTATCCTGAGCCACTTTATAATGATGCAGTCTATGCAAAGCAGTATATCTATTAAGGAAACGTATGAAACTCAATGTCGCTCTTAGCGCCCGCAATCAACTCCAAGGCACTATTAAAGTAATTAAGATGGGTCAAACCACATCCCATTTAAAGATTGATATCGGCGGTCATATTGTTACTTCATCTGTAACTAATGAGGCGGTCGAAGAATTGGCGCTAAAGGTTGGTGATACTGTTTGGGCAATTATTAAAGCCTCCGATGTGATGATTGCGAAGTAAACCACTTCAATATCTTCCTGTTTTCTGTGCTGTGCTTGTCATTAGACTGGCTCTGCCCCGGAGTTGTTCGATTGGTTATTTATTAATTTATAAATATAAGTAAGCAAGCTTTGTCTTTACTACTTTTTGAGATTGCACACTATGGCGCAATCAGAGATTAAAACTATTTTCTTTTTATGGTGATTGATCGTAGCTATCTAACATGGCTACTAGAAATCTAGAGGAATTAGATTTGCTAAAAATGCCAAGATGAATTGGATTACAGCACTCGATGGAGTC
Organism: Polynucleobacter brandtiae; assembly: GCF_002797575.1. Classification (GTDB taxonomy): domain Bacteria; phylum Pseudomonadota; class Gammaproteobacteria; order Burkholderiales; family Burkholderiaceae; genus Polynucleobacter; species Polynucleobacter brandtiae. The sequence goes on from NZ_PGTX01000001.1 coordinate 7,717, forward strand.
TTCCAAATAGGCTCAAGAGAAAGCAAGCAAATAGGATCATGAGTTCTGTCTTGTGCACTGTAATTTTTCAAGTGCTAAATTCGTATGTGGTATTGTTGTTTTTTATCAGCAATCATTAGTCTTGCTCTGCAAGCATCATCGATCATCCATCATTAAGCTAGCAGGTGTTCAATCTAGCAATAACTCCTCAGCGTTGTTAATTTTTTTAGGAGGTAGGTATGAAAGTAGGCCTTATTGGTTTTGGAAAAACAGGTCGAGCAGTTGCCACTGTTTTGCTCGAATCGAAATCTACAAACTTACAGTGGGTTGTCAGGCAATCGACCACACTCGAGCATCGTTCTGTTCCTGAGTTTTTAGGAATACAGTCTGACGAACCTGGACTTATCTATTCTAAGGATGAATTTACTGCAGATCAGCTGCTAGACCACATGCCAGTAGATGTCATTATTGACTTTTCTCACGAAACGGGAATTGATTACTACGCACAAGCTGCTGCCAAGCGCGGCATCACAATCGTTAGTGCGGTTTCGCAGTATGAGCCTGCCGCGCTTGCAAAGCTCAAAGATCTCAGTGATAAAACGATTGTGATGCATTCACCGAACATCACCCTAGGCATTAACTTTCTGATGATTGCTGCAAAGATACTAAAAAATATTGCACCTTATACCGATATTGAAATCATTGAAGAGCACTTCAAGAATAAATCCGAAGTCTCCGGTACCGCTAAGGTCATAGCGAGAGAGCTTGGTTTAGCGGAGGATGCGATTAAGACAGTCAGAGCAGGTGGCATTATTGGTACTCATGAAATCTTATTCGGCTTTCCGTATCAAACTGTTCGACTCAAGCATGAGGCCATTTCACGCGAAGCTTTTGGTAATGGCATTTTGTTTGCCGTTGAGCAGCTCAACGGAAAGTCAAAAGGCTTTTACTCCATGGAGGATTTATTGCTACCTTACTTCAAGCTTCAGGAAAATGAAGAGCAAAATATCTTGGAGAATAGAAGGCCTTGGTGGAAATTTTGGATTGAAAATGAGCAACGCTCAAAATGAAGTGTTAATACATCTGACTACTGCCGATAACACTCATCATCTAATCTAATGAGGCTCCAGATTGTTTAACAATCTTTGCCCAACGCGTAATGTCTTCCTGTAGCAGCTTTCCAAATTCGCTCGGCGTCATATTAGAAAGCTCTACACCAGATGCTTGAAGCTTCTCCTTTGAATCGGGATTAGCTAAAGTAGTTTGTAATTTGCTTGTCATATTTTTGCAACATATTTCGATATAATTGGAAATATGAAGAATATTGAGGCAATTTCCGCATTCCTTGCGCTAGGGCAAGAATCCCGCTTAAATGTATTTCGTTTAATAGTGCAGCGAGGAGAGTCTGGACTGACTCCTAGTCAAATCATTAAAAAATTAGGTATTCCGAATGCTACGCTGAGCTTTCATTTAAAAGAATTAACCCAAGCTAATTTACTGATAGTTGAGCGCCAAAGTCGAAATCTTATTTATAGGCCTAATGCCGAGTTGGTGCAAAGCTTGAGTAGTTTTTTACTCGAAAACTGTTGTGGAGGGAAGTCTTGCTTGCCCGAGAAAAAACGCAAGAAAGTAAAAGTAATATGAAATGCTACAACATCCGCTTTGTATATACCCATCATTCAGCGCGCTCTATTTTAGGCAAGTCATTGGCGTCTACTCAACCAAGCGACAGGTTTGTGGGTTTTTTAGCCGAGACCTCGCCAGGTACCTCTGTTAATCCTATTGCATCGCAAATGGATTTTATGGTTACTGTTTGTGATGATGCAGCAGGTAGGCAATCCCCATGGCCTCGTCCTAATGTAACAGCGCATTGGGGATTTCCTGATCCTTTAAAAGTACAGGGTTCTGAATTCGAAAAAAAGACTGCCTTTGTGGATGCGATGAACAGTTTAAAAATGAGTAGATATTTTGGCCTCAATGACTTTGGAGAGATTAGATTCCTTGAGTTTAAAAAATACTCATGCAATAGTATGAAAAATATTATTAGTGAATTTATTGGAACCGCTTTATTGCTCGCCATTGTTGCCGGCTCAGGATTAATGGGTGAGTCTCTAGGCGCGGGTAATGATGCTGTCGCTTTGCTGGGTAATAGTATTGCGACTGGCGCTGGTTTGTATGTGCTCATAACATTACTGGGGCCCATTTCAGGGGCACACTTTAATCCAGTGGTATCTGCTATGTTTTGGCAGTTAGGCTACATCAAAACCAGTCAAATGCTAGCCTATTGGTTGCGGCAGTTGACAGGGGCTGTAATTGGTATTTGGGTGACGCATTGGATGTTCAGTCTACCGATCATGCAGGTTTCTAGCAATATCAGAACTGGTAGCGGCATGTGGGTAAGTGAATTTATCTCCACATTAGTATTATTGGTGGTAATTCGACTTGGGGATCAGGGGGCTAAGGATAAAGTTCCCATGCTTGTGGCATTAACGGTAGTGGCGGGGTATTGGTTTACCTCATCTACCTTCTTTGCAAACCCTGCTGTAGCGATTGCCAGAAGCTTAACCAATACCTTTGTTGGCATTGCTCCCGCGGATGTCAGTGGTTTTATTGTTGCTGAAACGCTAGCAGCTATTATTTTTATCGCTTTATTTTGCCGCAAAGTAGGAAGAACAAAACCGAACCGCAGCATGTGATCAATTCACATCTGTGCGTATCCATTGTCACCAGCAGCCACCAGAGTGATCTAGGGTGCCGATAAAAAACTTAATCTTCTAATAAGCTCCTTAGCATCCACGCTGTTTTTTCATGGATATCTAAACGTTGAGTGAGTACATCAGCAGTTGGCTGATCATTGGCAATAGCGACTACCGGAAATAATTTACGTGCTGTCTTGGCAGTAGCCTCTTGTGCTTTTACCAAGTGCCTTATCATTTCTTCAGCTTTGGGGACACCCTTGATCTCTTTAATGGTGGCACGTTTTACAAATTCACCATAAGTACCAGGTGCAGGGTAGCCTAGCGCCCGAATTCTTTCGGCAATCGTATCTAATGCTATCCACTGTTCGCTGTACTGCGCCATAAACATATTGTGCAGGGTATTAAATTGTGGACCCTTCACATTCCAGTGAAAGTTATGTGTCATTAGATAGAGCGTATAGCTGTCAGCGAGCAGGTTACAAAGACCTTCTGCAATCTTTTTTCTATTTAACTCTGATATACCAATGTCGATGCCCATACTTTTGTTCTTCATAGTTGCCATATATAGCCCTTGATCTTGTCTTCATTCATCTTAACAACTAAAGGCCATTAAAAGTGGCTCATTCACTAACAACCCTCAGGTTAAGGACCTTTATCTCTATATATCAATTAATGTATAAAGAAAACACTTTTAAGTATTTGGTGAAATATAGATTGCCTTTGACAATCAGAGGCTATGTACAAATATGACAGCATTGACCAAACCCTTGTGGACCAACGAGTTTCCCAATTTCGCGAGCAGGTTGGCCGTCGCTTAAATGGTGCTTTGGGTGAGGATGAGTTCAAGCCACTGCGATTACAGAACGGCCTGTATCTTCAACGCCATGCCTATATGCTGCGTGTGGCCATTCCTTACGGCTTGCTCAGTAGTGATCAGTTAAGAGCATTAGCAGCGATCTCTGAAAAGTACGATCGTGGGTATGGCCACTTTACGACCCGTCAAAATATTCAATTTAACTGGGTCTCCTTGGAAGAGACTCCGAATATATTGGCTGAGCTTGCCAAGGTAGAGATGCATGCCATACAGACCTCAGGAAACTGCATTCGTAATATTACAAGCGATGCATATGCAGGCGTTGCGGCTGATGAATATGTTGACCCGCGTCCTATTTGTGAGCTGTTACGTCAATGGTCAACACTACACCCTGAGTTCGCCCATTTGCCTCGCAAATTCAAGTTTGCTATTAATGGTGCGAAAGAGGACCGAACAGTTTTGCTCTGTCATGACGTCGGGATTGAATTAAACATCAACGCAGCTGGCGAGCTATTAGTGGATTTATATGCTGGTGGTGGTATGGGTCGAACACCTATTTTAGGTGCTCTGATTAAGCAGGGTTTGCCATGGCAACTGCTACCAAGTTATCTCACGGCCTTACTAAGAACATACAACCGCTTTGGACGTCGCGATAATTTATATAAAGCACGCATCAAAATATTAGTTAAAGCCCTGGGGCCAGAGGAGTTCGCGCGGCAGGTAGAGACAGAATGGAGTCACATTAAACATGGTGATGATCACTTTACTATTGCTGAATGGGACCGAGTAGCCCAGTACTTTACAAAACCTGCTTACAAAACACTCACTCAAGTTCCGCTCAATGATGTAATCGACATTGCTCCTGATCAGGATCGAGCACATTTTACGCGCTGGTTAGAGCGTAATATCAGGCCACATCAGGTGCCGGGTTATGTCAGCGTCTTGCTCTCTTTAAAGCCTCATGGCACTGTTGCACCAGGAGATGCAACTACCGCGCAGATGCTAGCAATAGCGGACTTAGCGGATCTATATAGTTTTGGCGAGTTACGGGTAACGCATGAACAGAATCTGGTACTTGCTGACGTTGAGCAAAGTCAGTTATTGAGTTTATGGCAGGCTGCTAAAAACCACTTCATCGCATTGCCGAATATTGGTTTACTCACCGATATCATTGCTTGTCCTGGTGGCGACTTTTGTTCTTTAGCGAATGCTAAGTCATTGCCTATTGCAAAGGCCATACAGGAGCGTTTTGATGATCTTGATTATCTCTTTGATTTGGGGGGGATTTCTTTAAATATTTCCGGGTGTATTAATTCATGTGGTCATCACCATGTGGGTAATATTGGCATTTTGGGGGTCGATAAAGATGGTCAAGAGTGGTATCAAATCACGCTTGGTGGCGAGCAAGGATATGCTGCAGCCATTGGAAAGGTGATCGGCCCCGCCTTTAGCGCCGATGACATCCCAGACGTTATTGCACGCATTATTAACTCCTATGTTGATCAAAGATTGGATGGGGAGACTTTCATTCAAGCCTTTAGCCGACTGGGAATGCCGCCTTTTAAGGAGGCGGCATATCAGCAGATAAGTAAGCTCAAGATTGCTAGCCAGGAGCGTGGGGCATGATGGCACAGTCCAAACACATCCTCTCTTTTCCAAAAGATGGAAAACCGGCACTGATACCCAATGAGTGGCAAATTTGTTATGCGGGTGCAGAAAATGAGGACTTACTACATTCTGATTGGGGTGTTCATAAAGTATTACTACCATTTTCGTGGTGGCAAGCACACTTTAATTCAGGCAATACGAGCTCTGCGCTAGTAGCAAAAGTGAAGCAAGGCCATATAGGTGTTTGGTTTTCTGCTGAGGAGGATATTTTGCAGCACTCAGCATTAATCGAAACCGGTAAGTCACTATGGCCTATTGTGGCTTCACACTTTCCTATTTTTAGGGATGGAAGAAGTTTTAGCACTGCAGCCTTACTACGAGAGCGCTTTCAATGGCAGGGCGAGGTTCGGGCAATTGGCGATGTATTGATTGACCAACTAATACAGGGTGCGCGAGTAGGGTTTGATGCTTTTGACTTGCGCCCAGATCAGAGCCTGGATACTGCCTTACAACAACTTAATGTATTCCCCGTAAGCATGCAGAACAGTTGGCGCAATAAACGCACATTAATCGAAGCGCATGCCGATCGGTTTTTGAAATCATGAGCACCAATAAAAATGACTTAGCAACCCTGGGTAAAGTATTTCTTGTTGGCGCTGGGCCTGGCGCGGCAGATCTGATTACGGTTCGCGGTGCCAAATTATTAGCTCAAGCGGATATCGTATTTTATGATTCTTTGGTTGAACCTGAAATGCTAGCACTTTGTCCTCAGGCTATCTTAGTACCAGTAGGCAAACGTTGTGGCAAGCTATCCTCGGCGCAGTATTTTATTAATAAGCGGTTGGTAGATGCGGCTCATCAATATTCCATGATCGTTAGACTAAAGGGAGGCGATCCGATGCTTTTTGGCAGGGCTGACGAAGAGCTTAGCGCTTTAAAAAATGCCGGTATCGAAGTTGGGGTAGTGCCCGGTATTACTGCTGCATTGGCAGCCGCAGCGTCGCTTGGGCAGTCTTTAACCTTACGTGGAGTCAGTAGAAGCGTTGCTTTTGTTACCTTAGCGCAAGGGGAGGACAGTACACCATCTGTCCAACCCATCAGCACTCCTGCCGCAGATACACTGATTTATTACATGGGCCGAAAGGATGCTGTAAAGATTGCCCACCAATTGATTGAGCATTCCTCCAATCAAACTCGAGATACTCCTGTATTTATTTTGGAGTCCGTCAGTACGACCAGAGAGCGGAAATGGTCTGGCACTCTAGGAGAATTGGCGATTGGAAAAGCTGGCCCTTGGTTTAATAGCGCCTCACCGGCATTAATTATGATTGGATCCGCTTTTAGCAAAGCCGACCAGTGCGTAGAAAACTTAGAGGTGCTTGATACCAAACTTGACAATCGCTTGCAGGACAGTTTCACTCTCACCAACAGCCGGCGTTGCGCTTAAGCTTATATCTGGGTATTGACGTCTACAAGCCTCCAGAAGGACTGGAAAATCATTGCGTAAATGCCCGCCTTGACCAAAAAATACAGGCACGATTGTGATGCTGGTCGCTCCTTTGGCGCAAAGTAATCCTATTGCATTCTCGAGGGAGGGCTCCATCAACTCTAAAAAGGCAAGCTCTACGGGGGTGCTAGGAATCTGTTGGCTCCATAGCGCTGCTAAACGATCAAAGGGTTCGCGCCAACGCATATCACGTGCGCCATGTCCAAATAAGATGAGTGCTTTCATAAGATATCGTTATTTTAGGGTGAATTTGGTATTTAAAGACCTGTTTGTATTTATACTGACTTTTGATAATGTTATGGTTAATTTTTAATGGGAGACGTTTGTGAATAGTCAATTGACCAAAAGCTGTTTTGTTGCCGCCACCATTTTGTTCGGCGCTGCCAATGTGAGCGCTGCTAGTCCAACACTTGATAAGATCAAGTCGTCAGGCACGGTGACCATGGGTGTGCGCGAATCCTCTATTCCAATGTCTTATACAACCGGTGATAGCCGCTTCGATGGTTACCATGTTGAAATCTGCCGCATGATTTTGGCGGACATTAAATCAAACTTAGGCCTCAGCACTTTACGGATTAATTATCAGCCAGTCACTTCTCAAAATCGCGTACCTTTAGTTCAAAATGGCACTGTTGATATTGAGTGCGGTACGACAACCAATAATACTGCGCGCGCCAAAACTGTTGGCTTTGCTAATACGCTTTACGTTGAAGAGGTCCGAATTGCCGTAAGGGCCAACTCGGGTATTACGTCGATTGCGCAGTTGAACGGAAAAAAAGTAGCCACCACTACTGGCACGACATCCGTTCAGTTATTGCGCAAGAATGAAAAAGCGACCGGCGTTAACTTTGATGAAGTGTTTGGCAAGGACCATGCAGACAGCTTTTTATTACTTGAGTCTGGTCGTGCTGATGCATTTGTGATGGATGGTTCCATTTTGGCTGGCAACATCGCTAATTCCAAAAATCCAAAGGATTTCAAAATTGTTGGTGAAGTACTAGCAACAGAGCCTATTGCAATTATGGTGCCTAAAAATGATCCAGAATTTATGGCTGCCGTAAATGCATCTATTGCAAAAATAGTTGCTAACGGCAATATGCCCAAGCTGTGGGATAAGTGGTTCTTAAAGCCTATTCCACCTAAGAATATTGTGGTTGGACTCGAGTTATCTCCTGCAACTAAAAATGCTTGGGCGAACCTCAATGACAAGCCTGCGGAAGATTATCAAAAGTAGTAATTTTAAAATAAGCGCCTTATATGTCTTTAGATTTAGGTATTTTTTGTAAAAATACCTTGGATGGAGAAGCGGTAGAACACTGCTTCTCCGCTGTTTTTGGCCTTGCTCAAAACAGTGATCCTAGTTACCTGGATTGGTTGTTAAAAGCCTGGGGTTGGACCTTAGCGGTCGCCGGCCTTGGTTTAGTGATTGCCTTGATTTTGGGCGCACTCATGGGTACACTGCGCACCCTTCCCAATAGCAGTAATTTGAATAACGTATTAGTGAGACTTTCTACAGCCTGGGTAGAGCTATTTAGAAACATCCCTATTCTGGTTCAGGTATTTCTCTGGTACCACGTGATTCCAGCTTTCATCACTCCTCTTAAAGAGCTGCCATCGTATTGGTTGGTCAGCATTGCGCTTGGGTTTTTTACTTCGGCGCGCATTGCAGAGCAGGTGAGGGCTGGTATTGGTGCATTGCCCAGCGGTCAGAGGGCAGCTGCTACCGCACTCGGTTTAACCACGGCGCAAAGTTATCGCTTCATCATTTTGCCTATGGCGCTGCGAATTATCATTCCGCCTCTGACATCAGAGTGTATGAATCTAGTGAAGAATTCTTCGGTGGCCTTTGCAGTTTCGGTACCCGAGCTCACATTATTTGCCATGCAGGCACAAGAGGAGACCTCTAAAGGAGTAGAGGTCTACTTGGCTGTCACACTACTGTATGCGTTGACCGCCTTCTCAGTAAACCGGGTAATGGCATATATTGAAAAAAGAAGCCGCGTTCCAGGATTTATTGTTTCCAACGATGCGAGTTTGGCTCATTAATGGATGGCACTTTATTTAGCCTAGATCTTAGTTTTTATAACTGGGAGCTGTTTACCAATTACATTCTCAAGGGCCTGTTATTTAGCTTGCAGTTGACACTTTTTGCTACGGTGGGCGGGATTATATTTGGGACATTTCTGGCTTTAATGAGGTTATCTGGCCGCTCAGTATTGGTTTATCCAGCCACCTTTTATGTCAACACTATGCGGTCCATCCCGCTAGTCATGGTGATTCTTTGGTTTTTCTTGCTCATTCCGCTTTTGATTGGCCGGCCGATAGGTGCAGACCTTTCGGCTACGATCACCTTTATTGCTTTTGAGGCAGCGTTTTTTTCAGAAATTGTGCGTGCTGGCATCCAGTCGGTACCCAAGGGCCAGACTTATGCTGCTCAAGCGATGGGGATGTCTTACAGTCAAAATATGCGATTTATTGTGTTGCCACAAGCATTTAGAAATATGATTCCGGTATTCATGACGCAGACCATTATTTTGTTTCAAGACACTTCGTTGGTTTATGCGATTGGTGCCTATGACTTGCTCAAGGGATTTGAGATTGCCGGTAAAAATTATGGTCGTCCTATTGAGACTTATATCTTGGCTGCGGTAACTTATTTCTTGATTTGCTTTTCTTTGTCGAAATTGGTGCGCAGAATGCAGGCTAAAGTCGCCATCATTCGTTAAATATTTTTTAAATGGTCTAGATCATTATGATTGAACTTCAACACGTCTCTAAATGGTATGGCGCTTTTCAGGTGCTTACTGACTGTACGACCACAATTAATCAGGGTGAAGTGGTGGTCATTTGTGGCCCCTCCGGATCTGGTAAGTCCACCCTGATTAAAACCATGAATGCCCTAGAGCCATTTCAGGAAGGCGAAATTACGGTTGATGGTGTGAATTTGCACGATCCCAAAACTAAGCTACCAAAGCTCCGGGCAAGAGTGGGTATGGTGTTTCAGAATTTTGAACTCTTTCCGCATCTCAGCGTTACTGAAAATTTGACGCTTGCCCAAATTCAAGTGCTCAATAGATCGGCTGACGAGGCCAAGGTACAAGGCTTAAAGTATCTGGATCGAGTTGGGCTTATTGCTCAAAAAGATAAATTCCCAGGTCAGCTTTCGGGTGGTCAGCAGCAACGGGTTGCAATTGCCCGTGCCTTAAGTATGGATCCCATCGTGATGTTATTTGATGAGCCAACTTCAGCCCTAGATCCCGAGATGGTTGGCGAGGTCTTGGATGTCATGGTAAATCTTGCTAATGAAGGAATGACAATGTGCTGTGTAACCCATGAGATGGGTTTTGCACGCAAGGTTGGAAATCGAGTCATTTTCATGGATCACGGTCGCATCATCGAAGACTGTACTAAAGAAGAATTTTTTGGCAACCCAGATGCGCGCTCACCAAGAGCAAAAGATTTTTTGTCTAAGATACTGGCGCATTAATTCAGGGCTTTTTAACTTTCAGATACCCATCTCTGTAAATACCTCTTTGGCGCAACGAAAGCTATCGATTGCTGCGGGCACTCCACAATAAATAGCTGTTTGTAAAAAGATCTCTTGAATATCTTCCTTGCTTAAGCCGTTATTGATAGCGCCCTTGATATGAAGTTTGAGCTCATGAGGGCGATTTAATGCGGTAATCATTGATAAATTGATAATGCTGCGGGTACGGCGATCTAAGCCAGGACGATTCCAAATTTCATTCCAGCAGTACTCTGTCACCAATTCTTGCATTGGCATATTAAATGCATCTGCATTTTCAATGGACTGATCAACATACTCGGCCCCCAATACTTCACGACGGGTTTTTAAGCCCTTTTCAAATGCCTCTTTGTTCATGAATTTCTCCTTTATTTCTTGCGTGTTATGGATACCTCAATATTGCCACTATTCATAGAGGATTGTTTGCCATAAAATTCGATACATGAATATTATTAATCTGCCTGCATTATTACTATCCGTTTTTACTTTGCTAGGACTATCAGCGTGTAGCACTGATAAGCTAGAGGCTCGACTTCAGGCGGATCCTCAATGTAAATCTGTGATGAATCAGAAAACAGGAGCTCTGATGCCTTGTCCTGGATCAGATAAGGCATTCTATAAGTCAATTCCTTCGCTTAACCCAGTGCCGCCCAAGACAGCGGTAGTGCTTACTTCTGGCTCTCAGGCTTCACCCAACTTGCAGTCAGATTCTGCAAAGCCCAGCGCGATGCCCCTTGAGTGCAAGCCTCAGTTACACCAAAAATCTGGGAGCTTGATGCCTTGCCCAGCTCCTTAGCCTTTGTCGAGGGGTATGATGGTCTGTCTGACTTTATTGGCAGGCCAATTTTTATTGTCAATCCTTATCAGTAAGCTTCCTTAGCAATCTATTCCACCGGATCCCCTTATGAAAATACTTCGCACCTCCATTGCAGCAGTAACAACGGTAATACTGGTAACAGCGTGTAGTAATACGCCTAAATTAGCTAGTCAGCCAATGCCCAAATCAGGCTTTCTACCAAACTATGCTCTTTTAGTGCCGATGGCCACCAGTGAGTCAGATACGCGCATCTGGAGATATCGTAAAGAGGGTGTCAATCCTGGAATGTACAAGGCGGTGATTCTCGATCCGATCTATCTAAATCAAGGCGCTACTAAAGAAGTGACTGCTGAGGCAATCAATCAGGCAAAAGTTGCACTACAAGCCTCCATGGTCGAGGCTGTCAGTAGTCGCGGCAATATCCAAATTGTCAGTCAGCCCGGCCCAGGTGTAGCCCGTATTTCAGTGGGTATTACGGGTGCCGAGAGTTCGACGGACAGTTTGCAGCCTTGGAGCTTCACTCCGGTAGGCCTGGCCTTAAATGCTGCCGCCTTTGCGGGCGGTGTTAATTCTAAGACTCCTGCCATGTTAGTAGAAAGCAAAATTACCGATAGCCAATCCAAAGAAGTTATTGGTGAGGGCCTAGTGACCATTCAGGGCGAATCTTTCAGAACGGGTGGGGGTTCAGTAGAGTCATTTGTAGCAATGGCTAAAAAGGTGGTTCGCGTTGCTATGGAGACTGCAGCCAATACAAGTGCTACTAACGCTTCCGCTACCTCTAAATGAATCCACAGACATTGCGGTAATGGCGAACAGCTAGTCAGTTCAATTTCTATTTTTTAGGGTATTCGAGATGACTTTTATCATTCCGGGATTTCATGAGCAAATTATGACCGTGCCGTCCTCTGATGGCCCGATCAATATTGCCTGCCAAACTGCTGGCTCAGGACCTGCTCTATTGTTGTTGCATGGATTTCCTCAAACAAAAGCCATTTGGCATCGAGTAGCCCCTGAGCTGGCAAAGTCTTTTTCAGTAGTAGTGGCCGATCTTCGCGGCTATGGGGCTTCATCTAAGCCCGAGGGTCAAGAAGACCACTCCACCTACTCAAAAAAGGCTATGGCAGGAGATCAGCATGCCCTCATGCAATCATTGGGTCATGCTAAATTTTTCTTGTTAGGCCATGATCGCGGGGGTAGGGTGGCGCATCGCTTAGCAGTAGATTTTCCAGATAGCGTTGAGCGCTTAATGTTGCTTGATATTTCTCCTACGCTGACAATGTATGAGAATACGTCGATGGCCTTTGCCAAAGGTTACTGGCATTGGTTTTTCCTGATTCAGCCTTATCCTGTGCCAGAGACTTTAATTGGCGCTAATCCAGAGTATTGGCTAAAAAATCATATGGGACGTCATGGAGGCACCCAGATATTTGACCCACAGTGTTGGGCTGAATATCTGAAGGGTGCTAGCGATCCTGAATCAATGCACGCGATGTGCGAAGATTATCGGGCTGCCGCTACCATTGACCTAGTTCATGATCGAGCAGATCGCTTGTTGGGTAAAAAGTTATTGATGCCACTGCGAGTAATTTGGGGTAGTAATGGTTTAGTCAATCAATGTTTCTCGCCGCTGGATGACTGGAGGATAGTCGCAGAAGATGTTTCTGGCACGACCTGCGATTGCGGACATTACATCCCAGAAGAGCTTCCTGAAATGCTGATCAAAGAGGTTAAGCAGTTTTTTGTAGCTCGGCCTGAAGTCTAGTCACTTTGCTAACTTTGGAAGATTTTTAGAGTGCGCCGGCCATCGGAATGCAATATGAGGGTCAAGCTTTAAAAGCGACTGGTCCTTACCCTCATAATGAACTCGCGACAAGAGATCTCGAATAAGATTCAGATGGGTTAATTTTTTATCGTTAGCGTCAATAATGGTCCAAGGCGCATCTTCGCTATTGGTCTTTCTTAACATTTCATCGCGTGCATCGGAATAGGCATCCCATCTTTGCTGAGCTTGCTGATCTATGGGGCTAATTTTCCACTGTTTGAGAGGATCCTGAGCGCGCTCCAGTAGGCGAGCTGATTGCTCTTCCTTAGTGATGTCTAGGTAATATTTAATAATCTGAATATCGGATTGAACCAAGAGGGATTCAAATGTATTAACGGTGGACATGAATTGCTGATGTTGATCAGCCGTACAAAATCCCATAACCTTTTCAACCCCAGCCCTGTTATACCAACTACGATTGAACAGTACGCACTCTCTAGCCAATGGTAATTGCGCTACGTATCTTTGAAAATACCACTCATCTGCTTCGCGAGAGGAGGGTTTGTTGAGGGCGACTACTCTAGTATCGCGTGGACTCAAATGTTCAGTAATCCTTTTAATGCTGCCATCTTTGCCGGCGGCATCCCTTCCTTCGAGGATAACTAATAGGCGAGTACCTTGATGAATGATTTCTCGCTGGAGTTTGACGAGCTCAATTTGCAACAACCGTAAATCTGCCTCATAAGCGTTCCCCTTGCTTGGGTTTTTACTCATGGGCAGTTTTACTCAATACCCTACTAATTATGTGGCGCTTGTATTTACGATTGCTTTATTAGCCACCGTCTTTTTAGCCGTAACCTTTTTAGCAGGTGCTTTCTTAGCTGCCACCTTTTTAGCCGCTACTTTTTTCACCGGCGCTTTTTTTGCCGCCACTTTTTTAGCTGCTATTTTTTTGACGGGAGTTTTTTTCGCAGGCGATTGCGCTTCTAGCTTATCAAGTGCCTTGGCTAATTTATCGATGAGTTTTTCTCTATCAGACTCTAGTTTGTCGAGTTTTTTTAATAGTTGTTTTACTAATTTCTTTTGGCTCATGATTTATTCCTATTCTTGAAGTTCAATATAGTCAGTTGTTTTCCGACTCAAGATCATCCTACGTTTTATTGTGGATACTTTCAAGCATTTGTGACAGATTTAGATACTTTTAGATACTTTGTTCTGGCCAGCTGTCAGAAAGATTTAGCTCATAGCGACGCATCAATCGGCGATGATTTTCAGTATTTTTGATTGCGACATCAAAAGCAGCTTGGGCTCGTAGGGCCCCCATGAAAACATTCACAATAAAAAAACTCCAGATAAAACGCTAGTCTGGAGTTTTGCTATGAAAGAGAAGATCTCTCTACAAGAAATTTATTCTGGATGGAAATTATTGCTCGCCATAAAACTAATAGTCCGTTCAAAACCGAGAATACGGATATAGCGCCAAGCGATATCTCGATATTTTCTATCTAAATAAGCTATTGCGACTTCAGGATCATTCCCCTTGGATAAGTCGATCTCTTGAATTGCGCGGGCCCAGCGTTTTAGTCTTGTTGACATGATTGTTGCCTCCATGAGCATACAACGCCTACAAAAGTGGCTGAGATGACAGGAAATACGATTATTTTTCAATATTTGACAAAAACAGCGCTAAAAGGCGGTTATTTCATGATTTAGGGCTCCCAGCCTCCTTTTTTAAAGCTTTAGCACGTGCCTTAATGGGCTTGAGGAAAGCAAGTAAACAGATAAAACCAATCGTCCCAAGAGTGGTTTCCAGGGTGGCCATCCAAAAATTGGCGCCGGTTTCTAAAATTCGAACGAGGCCTTCAGTGATGTAGAGCAATACCAGCATGGAAGCCCACTGCATGGTGTAAATATTGCCTTTCCATAGCCCAGGAATAGCGAATAGCAGGGGAATGGCTTTTAAGATGAGCCAGGATCCCCCTGGCCTGAGCGGGGAGATGAACCATTCCCATGCGACGCATAGAATAAATAGGTCAACAAAAGCAGCCGTTGCAATGAGTTGATAGGGGTTTTTGGCCAGCCATTGCTTGATCATTTGGAGCCTAGGGTCAATTTAAGAGCGGTTTGTGCAAGACGCTTTCCTTGGGCTCTTGCAAGGCGCTGTTCTTCTGGACTAATAGGCGCACGGCCGTCAGCATGGGCTAAGTGGGTAAGTCCATACGGGCTGCCACCAGTCGTTGTGCTCATGAGATCAGGCTCACTGTAGGGGAGGCCCATGATCATCATGCCATGGTGAAGAAGTGGAATCATCATGGTGAGCAGGGTGCTTTCTTGGCCTCCGTGCAGGCTTCCAGTACTAGTAAAGACACAGGCAGGCTTGCCAATGAGGGCGCCATTAAGCCACTCTGATGAGCTGCCATCCCAAAAATATTTCATGGGGGCAGCCATATTGCCAAAACGCGTTGGGGAGCCTAGGGCCAGCCCAATACATTCCTGAAGATCCGTATATTCAGCATAAGGGGCGCCATCCGAGGGCACTGCTGACTCGGTTGCCTCGCACACGGTAGAAATGGCTGGGACAGTTCTTAGCCTTGCATTGGCTCCTGGTACGCTTTCAATACCCTCGGCGATAAAGCGTGCTAGGTCACGGGTAGCACCATAGCGGGAGTAGTACAACACCAAAATATCTGCTTGACTCATCTTCATCTCTTGTTCGTTATCTTTTATGATGTGGGCAATGCGCCTCATCCGTAATCCTCAATTATGGCTCTCTCTTGCAAAAGAGATCCGGGAGCGCAACCGTGGTCAAAATCTCAAGCAAATTGCTGCTAGCTTAGCCTTCACAACAACCCTGGCTTTGGTTCCTATGCTGACGGTAGCGTCTATTCTTATTGGGTATTTGCCCAGCGTGATCCGAATTAAGTACGCATTTCAGGGGTGGCTACTAGATTCCTATATGCCGGGAGGCTTAAACCAACAGGTATTTAATTATTTGGATAGCTTTTCTTCTCAGGCCAAAGGGTTAACTGTGATTGGACTGATTGGCTTGGTGATTACCACCATCATGACAATGGGGGTGATTGAGAGCGCCTTCAACCAAATATTTCGGGTGGTGGAAAAGCGGCCCATTTTGAGAAAGATTGCGATCTACTCCGCTGCAACAATCTTGGGGCCCATACTGCTGGGTGTAGGTACTTATCTCAGCGGTCTGATGCTCGGTGCAGTAGAGGGCTGGATAGAATCACTAACCTTTGGCTTCAGTTTAATAGCCACCACGGTACCGGTCTTATTGGAGATGGCCGTTTTTTCAGTGGCTTACAAAATATTGCCGTATACAAAAATTCAGTGGCGTGACGCGTTCGGTGGGGCTTTTTTTGCAACGGTCACTTTCGAGCTGATGAAATTTGGATTTGCACTATTTTTGACTAATGTGGCCTTCTATAAAACCGTATACGGCGCCTTCGCCATTTTCCCCTTGGTCCTCATTTGGATTTATTTAACCTGGTGGATTACCTTAGCCGGTGCAGTATTGGTATCGAATTTGCCCAGTCTCCGAAGTGGCTTTATTAGGGTTATTCGTTACTAAATCTGCCTGTTTCCGCCTTGATTCTGCCAAGGCTTGAGCATATATTGTATTAATAGACTGTTATCTGGAGATTAAATGAAAGTTCATGACATATTGCGTCTAAAGGGCAGTACGCTCTTTACAGTGGCTCCTGATACTGCCCTCCAGACTGCTGTCTTGGTGATGAGTGAGCATGACATTGGTTCATTAGTGGTGATGGATTACGACAGGCTGGCGGGAATTCTGACTTTTCGCGAGGTAATTGCTGCCTTAGCTCGGCACCATGGCAAGCTGGATGACATCAAAGTGCATTCGGTGATGAACGCTAATCCGCTCACTTGCAATATGGAAACTGAGATAGATGAAGTTCGGCGCATGATGCTGGTTGATCATGCCCGCTATCTGCCGGTCATTGACCAAAAAATGTTGATGGGCGTCATTTCTTTTTATGACGTCGCTAAATCGGTAGTTGAAGCACAGGACTTTGAAAACTCGATGCTCAAGGCCTACATCCGTGATTGGCCTGAAGATACTGAAAAAGCCCCAGCTCAGTAGGCACTCATCCGTCTCTGGCCAGCTTCCCTCTGACAGATGACATAATGTCAATATGTCAGGAAATTCACTAGGCCTTCTCTTTACTGTCACCACTTTTGGTGAATCCCATGGTCCCGCGATTGGCGCTGTTGTCGATGGCTGCCCCCCGGGTATGGCCCTTTGTGAGGCGGACTTACAGTTTGACTTAGATCGTCGTAGGCCAGGCACGTCACGTCACGTCACCCAGCGTCAAGAGGCTGACACCGTTGAAATTCTATCTGGTGTCTACCAAGGAAAAACAACCGGTACACCCATTGCGCTATTGATTCGCAATACCGATCAGCGCAGTCAAGATTACGGCAATATTTTAGAAACGTTTAGACCTGGTCATGCTGACTATGCCTATCACTACAAGTATGGTTTGCGCGATCCACGCGGCGGCGGCCGCTCTTCTGCACGACTTACTGCACCGGTAGTAGCGGCTGCGGCCATTGCAAAAAAATGGCTACTGGAGCAATATGGCACGCAAATTTATGGCTACATGAGTCAGCTTGGGGAAATTGATGTTCCCTTTGAGGATGCGACATTCATTGCGGATAACCCTTTTTTTGCTGCGAATGCGCAGATCATTCCTGAGCTTGAGGCTTATATGGATAGCCTTCGTAAGGCGGGAGATTCATGCGGGGCGCGGATTGAGGTGCGAGCACGCAACGTACCTATTGGCTTAGGTGAGCCCTTATTCGATAAATTGGATGCCGACATTGCACATGCCATGATGGGTATTAATGCAGTTAAGGGTGTCGAAATTGGCTCTGGTTTTAAGTCTGTTACGCAACGCGGTAGCGAGCATGGAGATGAGCTTCACCCAGATGGCTTTGCTACGAACCATTCTGGTGGCACCCTCGGCGGTATTAGTACGGGCCAAGACTTACGTATCTCTATTGCCATCAAGCCAACATCCAGTATCTTGAGCCCCAAAGAGTCGGTAGATTTAGAGGGCAAGCCAATGACCGTACAAACCAAGGGGCGCCATGATCCTTGTGTTGGCATTCGTGCCACTCCAATCGCGGAAGCGATGTTGGCTTTAGTCTTAATGGATCATGCCTTGCGGCACCGCGCTCAATGTGGTGATGTGCATCATGCTTTTCCATCGATTCAGGCTGCGCGTCCTGGTTCAGCTGCAGACTGAGCTCGGCGAAGTTCAGGACATCACTAACATCAATCAATCGCATTAATCTATAACAAGTAATACCTAAAGAGAAACAAGATCATGACCTCCTCAGTGCGGTGGGCCTTTGGGGCCTTTTTCTTTTTATACTTTGCGTATGTTGGTTTAGTTTCCCCTTATGCCAGTCTATTTTTTTTAGACCGTGGCTTCAGTGTCATGGAGATTGCAATCCTGATGTCGATGTTGCAAATTACGCGCATCATAGGGCCTTTCTCTTGGGGCTGGCTGTCAGATTACCTCTCTAACCGAATTGGCATTATTCGCTTTAGCGCTTGCTTAGCTGCTGCAGTCTTCTTATCCATCTTTTATCTACAGAGCTACACCGCTTTCTTCATATGGATGTTTGTTCTTCATACGATCTTAAGTAGCCTGATGCCTTTGGGTGAGTCTGCAACCGTTCATGCTTTATTTAAAGACAATTCATTTGATCAGCGTTATGGTCGCCTGCGTTTATGGGGCTCTATTGGCTTTATTGTGATGGTGCTTTTTGCAGGTGAGTTTTTTCAGCGCCAGGGTATTGAGTTGTATCCCATAGTGGGCGCCGTTGTACTCTTAGCGCTAGCTTTGGTGACTTTCCGTTTACACGAGCCCAAGATGGAGCGCCGCAAGATGGTCAAGGGCGAGCTCTTAGTGGTTTTATTTAATCCTGATGTACGCTGGTTTTTATTATCAGGATTTTTTATGATTTTTGCGCATGCGGCGCTCTATGTCTTTTATTCTTTATATCTCTCAGACCTGGGCTACAACAAGTTTCAAATTGGATTGTTCTGGGCTTTGGGTGTCTTTGCTGAAGTGATCTTCTTTTATTTCCAAAGCAAAGTGTTGAGTCGACTAGATGCTGAGGTGGTATTACAGGTGGCATTTGGTATTGGAGTAATTCGTTTTGCCTTAATTGCCTTTTATCCTGTTACTTGGGTATTGGTTTTTGCGCAGTTAATGCATGCTGGTACATTTGGGGCTCATCATAGCGCCGCAACAAAACTGCTACAGCGCTGGTTTACTGGTCCCTTGCAGGCACGTGGTCAAGCGCTGATGGCCACGATCTCTTATGGTCTTGGTGGAACGCTAGGGGGCTTACTAGCCGGATGGTTATGGGAAAGTACTCAACCCCGCAATGTTTTTGTGACGTCTGCCTTAGCTTGCGGTTTGGCTGGCATGGCGATTCAAAAACTGAGACCAAGGCACTACGCATCAGCCTAATTTACATGGATGCGTAGTTTGGTCCCCCGCCACCCTCTGGCGTAATCCAAACAATATTCTGACTTGGATCCTTAATGTCACAGGTTTTGCAATGGACACAATTTTGGGCATTAATTTGCAAGTGGGATTGCCCATCTTTTTCAACATACTCATAAACCCCGGCAGGGCAGTAGCGTTGCTCTGGTCCGGCATACGTTTTGAGATTTAGACTGACCGGAACCGAGGCATCTTTCAGCGTTAAATGTACTGGCTGATTCTCGGCATGGTTGGTATTGGAAATAAATACCGAAGAGAGTCGATCAAATGTAATCTTCCCATCTGGCTTTGGGTAGTCAATGGGCTGATGCTGAGCAGCGGGCTCTAAACACTCATGGTCAGCATGGCGGTTATGAATGGTCCAGGGAACCTTGCCCCCAAAGAGTTTTTGTTCTATTCCTACCATCAGCGTGCCAACATAAAGCCCCTTAGACATCCAAGATTTGAAATTACGCGCCTGACTTAATTCTGTATGTAGCCAGCTATTGTTAAAAGCCAGCGGATAGGCTTCCAATACATCAGCGGAACGATTGGCATTGATCGCAGCAACTGCGGCTTCGGCTGCCAGCATGCCAGTCTTGATAGCAGCATGACTTCCCTTGATGCGTGAAGCGTTTAAAAAGCCTGCGTCACAACCAATTAATGCCCCGCCGGGGAATACCGTTTTAGGCAAACTATTTAGCCCTCCAGCTGTCAGCGCACGCGCTCCATAAGCAATACGCTTGCCACCCTCAAAAGTATCTCGAATTTTAGGGTGTAACTTATAGCGTTGAAATTCTTCAAAGGGGGAGAGGTAGGGGTTCTTATAAGCAAGACCTACCACCAACCCAACAGCAACTAGGTTGTCACCCAAGTGATAGAGAAAAGAACCGCCGTAGGTATCACTTTCTAGCGGCCAGCCTGCGGTATGCACCACTAAGCCAGGCTTACTTTTAGAGGGCTCGACTTCCCACAGTTCTTTAATGCCCAAGCCATAGCTTTGAGGGTCTGCATCGGCATCTAAGGCAAAGCGATTCATGAGTTGTTTGCCTAAATGCCCACGAGAACCTTCAGCAAACAAAGTGTATTTGGCTCGCAATTCCATGCCCAGTTGAAATTGATCCGTTGGCAGACCTTCTTTATCAAGGCCCATCGATCCTGTAACGACTCCACAGACGGCGCCTTGATCGTTGTATAAGATTTCTGCTGCTGGAAAACCAGGGAAAATTTCTACGCCCAGGTTTTCAGCTTGCTGCCCAAGCCAGCGGGTAACGTTTGCAAGGCTGACAATATAGTTGCCTTCATTTTTAAAGCAGTGGGGCAGCATCCAGTTGGGCACTTGATACCCACTGTCTTTTGTGAGAAATAAGAACTGATCTTGAGTGACTGGCGTATTTAAGGGCGCGCCTAATGCTTTCCAATTAGGAAAAAGCTCAGTAAGTGCTTTGGGGTCCATGACGGCGCCTGACAAAATATGGGCGCCGATTTCTGATCCTTTTTCGAGAATGCAAACGCTGATCTCCTGGCCAGCAGTTTGTGCGAGTTGTTTTGCTTTAATGGCAGCAGATAAGCCCGCAGGGCCGCCTCCAACGATGACGATGTCATAGTCCATGGATTCTCTGGGGCCAAATTGCTCGATTAGTTCTTGGGAATGCATTTTGTTTCTCCGACGTGGCTTAGGTGCGTATGCGGCAACTTCCTGCTCACTTAACGTTAAATCATTGCATTAGTGTAAATCCCCGAGCCAAAACCGGCTTATCAGCCTGGGACTAATCGTTTTTAAGGGGCTAAAGCGTTATGATCACGTATGACCCATTTTTATTGATTCTTGGCAATATTAGGACGAATGTATGAATAAAACTTACCCATCCGCAGTCGAGGCCCTCAAAGACATTTTAAAGGACGGTCAAAAACTGGCTGTCGGCGGTTTTGGCCTTTGTGGTATCCCAGAAGCATTAATTCAGGCAGTGAAAGATTTGGGTGCTCAGAACCTGACTGCTATTGCCAATAATGCCGGAGTTGATGGTTTTGGACTTGGCCTTTTGCTCAACTCTAGGCAGGTCAAAAAAATGATCGCCTCTTATGTGGGTGAGAACAAAGAATTTGAACGTCAATACTTGGCAGGCGAGCTGGAATTAGAATTTACTCCGCAAGGCACTCTAGCTGAAAAACTCCGCGCTGGTGGCTGCGGCATTCCTGCTTTTTATACTAAAACAGGTGTGGGCACTTTGGTGGCTGAAGGTAAAGAGGTCAAGGAATTTGATGGCGAAAAATACATCATGGAGCGTGCGCTTATTTCAGACATTTCCTTAGTAAAGGCTTGGAAAGCGGATCGCTCCGGTAACTTGATCTATCGCTACACCGCACGCAATTTCAATCCAGTAGTAGCGATGGCGGGCAAGATTACCGTAGCAGAGGTAGAAGAAATCGTAGAAAACGGCACACTAGATCCTGACCAAATCCACACCCCAGGTATTTATGTCCACCGCTTAGTGCTCAACACGACACCAGAAAAACGCATTGAGCAGCGCACTTTAACAACAGTGGCGTAAAAGCCTAAACACAATAGCAATTTTAGGAAGATCAATATGCCTTGGAATAGAGATGAAATGGCGGCACGAGCTGCCAAGGAACTAAAGGACGGCTACTATGTTAACTTGGGAATCGGTATGCCAACCTTGGTGGCTAACCATGTTCCTAAGGACATGGAAGTGTGGCTTCAATCTGAAAATGGTTTGTTGGGTATCGGGCCCTTCCCGACGGAAGCAACAATTGATGCCGACTTAATTAATGCTGGTAAACAAACGATTACCACTTTGCCAGGCTCATCCATCTTCTCTTCAGCAGATTCCTTTGGGATGATTCGAGGCGGAAAAATCAATATTGCCATTTTGGGTGCAATGCAAGTGAGTGAGCACGGAGACCTAGCCAACTGGATGATCCCAGGAAAAATGGTGAAAGGCATGGGCGGTGCAATGGATCTAGTTGCCGGCGTAAAACATGTTGTTGTCTTGATGGAGCATGTAGCCAAGAAAAAAGACGGCACTGAAGAAATTAAAATACTGCCCAACTGCACATTACCGCTAACAGGAGTTGGCGTTATCAGTCGTATCATTACCGACCTTTGTGTTTTAGACATTACTCCAAAGGGGTTGAAGTTAGTTGAATTAGCGCCAGGCGTAAATAAAGATGAGGTCTTGGCTAAAACAGGTGCGCCTGTTGATACCGCGGGCTTCTAATGCTTTGTATCCCACTATCCTCAATAGGATAGGGATCTTCTATGTCTGATTCTGCTCATTCTCAATCATTGCACGCCCATAAGAAGGGCGATGCCAAGCATTCTCACAGTAAAGAAACGGCTAATCAGAACTTATTACTGATTGCTCTGATCTTGACCTTAGGATTTGCTGGGGTTGAAGCCACTGCTGCTTATTTTGCGGGCTCTTTAGCATTAATTTCAGATGCAGGGCATATGGTTACCGATGCAGCTGCATTAGGGCTTGCTCTATTGGCGCAAATGATTGCAAGACGCCCACCGTCGGCTAAACACTCTTTTGGCTTTGGTCGTGCGGAAGCACTGGCAGCGTTTGTAAATGGTATTGCCATGTTGGCCCTTGTGGCCTGGATTGTGGGAGAGGCGCTTACCCGTTTCTTTACCCCACATCAAGTAGACGGCCTAACGGTATCCATAGTTGCAGCCGTTGGTTTGCTGATGAATATTTTAGTAGCCTGGGTGCTGTCGCATGATCTTAAGAGCGTCAATACCCGTGCAGCCTTAGTGCACGTCATGGGCGACCTCCTTGGTTCAGTCGGGGCACTCGTTGCCGGTTTAGTGATTCAATTTACCGGATGGATGCCCATTGATGCGTTGCTATCTATTTTTGTTTCCCTACTTATTTTAAAGTCCACTTTTTCGATCTTGCGTGAGTCTTATCACTTTCTTATGGAAGGTGTTCCTTTGCACATTGATTATCTTCAAGTGGGCAGTGATTTAAAAAAGATACCTGGTGTTTTAGCGGTTCATGATTTGCACGTTTGGGAAATGACTCCTAGTTTCCCGGCCCTTATTGGGCATATTGAAATTGAGAAAATGCAGGATTGGCCAGAGATCATGGCTCGTATTAATGTGATGCTACTCGATCAGCATGGTATTGATCATGTGACTTTGCAGCCAGAGACTGATGCTGATACTAGTGCTGAGATAGCTAGTCCAATGGGATCAAATAATCTGCCAGTACGCAGGGAAGCCAAGGAGCCCAAGGAACCCAAGGCACCATTAGCTGCTCAAGCTCAATCAAGCCATCAGGGCAATACATTCTTTGTTGGCTGTACTAGTCCTGACGGCCCTCATCAGATGGCTTATCACGTGTGGGGCGATCCTAGCAATCCTGTCCTCATGTGTGTGCATGGCCTGACTCGACGCGGAAGTGATTTCACAAGCCTGGCACAAGCGATGTGCGACCAATACTATGTTGTGTGCCCTGACATTGTTGGACGTGGTGATTCAGATCATTTGCATAATCCAATGTTGTATGCCGTTCCACAGTATGTAGCCGATATTGATTGTTTAGTTAAAGCATTGGGTGTGAAGCAAATCGATTGGTTTGGTACTTCGATGGGGGGCTTGATCGGTATGGTGTATGCCTCGATGCCCAATAATCCGATTCGACGCATGCTGATTAACGATGTTGGTCCTACGATTGAGCCTGAGGCTATTGAACGACTTGGCGCTTATGTTGGGCAACCTTTTGCCTTTGCGCAACGTGCCCAAGCACTCTCTCGTTTGAATACTATATGTGCAACGTTTGGCGAGCACACATCAGAAGAGTGGGAGATCTATAACGGTCCTATGTTGATTCAAAAAGATGGCTTATGGCTTATGCACTACGACCCTAATATTGCAGTGCCATTTGCTTCGGTCAATCCCGTGATGGCAAAAGTAGGTGAGATGGCGTTGTGGCATGCGTTTAAGCAAATTCATATTCCGATGCTGATTGTGCGCGGGGGTGATTCTGATTTGTTATCAGCAAAAACGGTAGCGCGGATGTGCAAGGACAATCCTTACTTGCGCAGTATCGAGATCCCAGGTGTAGGGCATGCACCTGCCTTTGTTAAAGCTGAGCAGATTGCTTTGGCCAAAGAATTCTTTAGTTAAGATATTGATTGATCTATGTCAAATGCGGCTAATGCATCTGAGAAATTTAAAATAGTAGATGGCTGGTATGGTGAGCCTGCTCAAGATCATGCTATCGGCGTATTACAAGTTCTGACGAGTTTGCATTTAGACGAGTCGACCCTAACGGCAGCTAGTAACATTGCCCGCACCCATGGCAAAGAAGCGTTAATCAAGTTAATTGGTGAGGAGCCAGCAAAGCTATTAATTGGATATCGAGGGCTAAGACAGGCGCAGGGAAAGTTGGTACGTGATGATGGCGGCCTCACCATTTCCGGACAAGAAGAAATGCTCCGAAAAATGCTATTGGCCTTTGGTGATGATTTGCGAGTGGTATTAATTTATCTTGCTTCGCGCTTGCAAACCTTGCGTTGGATTACCCAGGAGGGGATTGTCATGCCCGTCTCCTGGGCACAAGAGATTCTGAATATCGATGCCACGCTTGCGAATCGATTGGGTATTTGGCAGATGAAATGGGAGATGGAGGATTTAGCCTTTCGGACGCTTTCTCCAGATACGTATCGTGATATTGCGAAGATGCTGGATGAAAAGAGGGTAGAGCGAGAATCTTTTATTGAGCACATTGTTACTCAGCTCAAAACAGAATTGAGTAGTTCAAATATCGTAGGTGAAGTGCAGGGTCGCCCTAAGCACATCTACAGCATCTGGAAAAAGATGCAAGGCAAGTCTTTAGACTTTGCTAATCTTTATGACGTCAGAGCGTTTAGAGTCTTGGTGGATGACGTCAAATCTTGTTATGCGGTTTTGGGTTTAGCTCATAATATTTGGCAACCTGTGCCGCGCGAGTTTGATGACTACATCGCCAGGCCAAAGCTAAACGGATATCAATCTTTGCATACGGTAGTGATGGATGAGCATGGCGCCGCTTTTGAAATTCAGGTGCGTACGCATGAGATGCACCAACAAGCGGAGTATGGTTTGGCGGCTCACTGGCGCTACAAAGAGGGGGCTTACACCGGCGAGGCTACCCCTCGTAAACAAAATAAATTGCCCAACACGCATGCTGATTTAGCAAAGTCTGCGCATCAATCAGGAACGCACAGCGCTGCAGTAGCTTATGAGCGTCAAATTGCATGGGCTAGGCAGCTGATTTCTTGGAAAGAGGATGCTTGGGAGCAGCTCAAACATCATGAGATTGACGACCATATTTATGTGCTTACCCCATTAGGAAAAGTGATTTCTCTTGAGAAGGGTTCAACGCCGATTGATTTTGCTTATGCAGTCCATACCGATTTAGGGCATCGTTGTCGTGGGGCGAGGGTGGATGGTGCTATGGTGCCTTTAGAGACAGCATTAAAAAACGGTCAGACTGTTGAGGTCATTGCCGTAAAGCATGGCGGACCATCCCGCGATTGGATCAGTCCAAGCCACCAATATTTATCCTCTCAGCGTGCCCGTACTCGGGTGCGGGCCTGGTTTAATGCCGTAGACGATGAGGAGGCTGGCGTTGGAGCTAAGTCGACTGAGCTTAAGCATGACCTGAAGCTGGAAAGTAAGGTCGGCACAGCAGAGCCTGAGATTATTCTCAAGCAGAGCACGCGCAAGCAAGGTCAAGCTGGGGATGTTTTGGTTGTTGGAGTCGACTCTTTAATGACACAGTTAGCACGCTGTTGCAGGCCCGTACCCCCGGATGGCATTGCTGGTTTTGTGACGCAAGGTCGCGGCATATCGATTCATCGACGCTCCTGTAAGACCTTCAGAGGCCTTCTAGAGCGGGCACCTGAGCGCGTTATTCAGACATCATGGAATGGAACCTCTCCAGAAAAGTCTACCGGTGGTGATCCCCAAAAGGTCTTTCCTGCAGATTTGGCCATTACAGGTGTTGACCGTCCTGAGCTCATGCGGGAGCTATTTGAGATTTTGACGAGGCAGGGCATCCATGTGATTGATCTACGTAAGTCAGCTAAGCGAGGCATGACTCAAATATTGCTGACAGTCGAAATTCAGGACTCTGATGCCTTAAGATTCATTCAAAATAGCCTCGAAGAGGTCAAAGGGGTGACACAGGTACGCCGCCGGTGATAAACTCTAAGTCGAAATAGGCTCGTAGCTCAGCTGGTTAGAGCACCACCTTGACATGGTGGGGGTCGTTGGTTCGAGTCCAATCGAGCCTACCAACGAATAAAGACCAAAGAGCGCGGTTGCCGAAATGCTTCCGCGCTTTCTTTTTTGGTCAGTAAATAAGATGGGGTTGTCATGCTTGTAGTTACTCTGCCAGATGGATCCAAACGTGAGTTTGATGCCCCTGTACGCATTCTTGATGTTGCCCAAAGCATTGGTAGCGGCCTCGCTAAGGCTGCGTTGGGCGGCATTATTGATGGCAAGATAGTGGATGCCAGTTATGTCATCGACAAAGATAGTCAACTCTCCATCATTACGGACAAAAGCCCAGAGGCTTTAGAGATTGTTCGTCACTCTACCGCACACTTATTGGCCTATGCCGTCAAAGAATTGTTTCCGCAGGCTCAGGTCACTATCGGGCCAGTGATTGAAAACGGCTTTTATTACGATTTCTCGTTTCATCGCCCATTTACACCTGAAGACTTGGTAGCGCTTGAGAAGAAGATGGCTGAGCTTGCCAAAAAAGATGAGCCAGTCATTCGTACTGTGATGCCGCGAGATGCTGCAGTACAGTTTTTCAAGGATCAAGGCGAGCACTACAAAGCAGAAATTATTGCCAGCATTGCACAAGGTGAGGATGTTTCTCTCTACACAGAGGGCAAATTTACCGACTTATGTCGCGGCCCCCATGTCCCGTCCACTGGGAAGCTTAAGGTATTTAAGCTGTTGAGTGTTGCTGGCGCTTACTGGCGTGGCGATAGCAAAAATGAGATGTTGCAGCGGATTTACGGCACTGCCTGGCTTCGAAAAGAAGATCAAGAAGCCCATTTGCATATGCTCGAAGAAGCTGAGAAGCGTGACCATCGTCGCCTTGGTAAGTTTTTGGATCTTTTCCATTTTCAGCCCGAAGCCCCAGGCCTCATTTTTTGGCATCCTAAGGGTTGGTCCATTTGGCAAGAAGTAGAGCAGTACATGCGCCGCGTATACCAACAAGAGGGTTATCAAGAGGTTAAAGCCCCACAGATTTTAGATCGTGGACTTTGGGAAAAGTCAGGCCACTGGGATAACTATAAAGAGAACATGTTTACGACAGAGTCGGAGAATCGTGCTTATGCATTAAAGCCGATGAACTGTCCTGGGCACGTGCAAATTTATAACGCTGGCTTGCATAGCTACCGTGAGCTGCCATTGCGCTTCGGTGAGTTTGGTCAGTGTCACCGCAATGAGCCATCAGGCGCCTTGCATGGCTTGATGAGGGTGCGAGGGTTTACCCAAGATGACGGTCATATTTTCTGTACAGAAGATCAAATTCAATCAGAAGTTGCTGCATTCGATAAAGCGGTTCGTGCTGTTTATCAAGATTTCGGCTTTACCGAGGTAGCTGTAAAGCTGGCTCTTCGTCCTGCAAAACGCGTTGGTGATGATGCTATTTGGGATAAAGCGGAATATGCGCTCAGAGGGGCTTTGACTGCCTCAGGTCAAACTTGGGATGAATTGCCAGGTGAAGGTGCATTTTATGGCCCAAAAATTGAATACCACCTCAAGGATTCGATTGGGCGTACTTGGCAGTGCGGCACTATCCAGGTGGATTTCTCAATGCCGGCGCGTTTGGGTGCTGAATACGTCACAGAAGACAATACTCGCAAGACTCCTGTAATGCTCCACAGAGCAATAGTGGGCTCTTTAGAGCGCTTTATTGGTATTTTGATCGAAAATCATGCTGGAAACATGCCTGTTTGGCTTGCTCCAACTCAGGCAGTAGTACTCAATATCTCTGGTAATTCTGCTGCTTATGCACAGAAAGTTCAGCAATTGCTGAAAAAACAAGGGTTTAGAGTCGAATCTGATTTGCGAAATGAGAAAATTACGTATAAAATACGCGAGCACGCATTACAGAAGATTCCTTTTTTATTGGTTGTAGGTGATAAAGAAGCTGAAAGTAATACGGTGGCCGTTCGTGCCCGTGGCGGAGTTGATTTAGGTGTAATGCCTCTCGATGACTTCGTTGCCCGACTCCAGCAGGATATTGCCCATAAGGTCGGACCCGAGCAAAGCTAGGGGCGGAATGGTTTTGATTGTTTTTTTAAGGGAATTAAGAAGATCGCTACTGATAAATCGCAGCGCATAAATCGGGAGATTACTGCTCCTGAAGTGCGTCTGGTTGGACTAGATGGGGAGCCCATCGGTGTAGTAAGTTTGAGTGAAGCCCTGGCTTTAGCAGAAGAGAAAGAAACCGATTTGGTTGAAATTGCTCCGACAGCTGTGCCACCTGTAGTCCGTATCATGGACTTCGGCAAATTCAAGTACCAAGAAGCCAAACGTTTGCATGAAGCGAAGCTCAAGCAAAAAGTGATTCAGGTGAAGGAAGTTAAATTTCGTCCCGGCACAGATGATGGTGACTATGGTGTGAAACTACGCAATCTAATCCGCTTTTTGGAAGATGGCGATAAGACAAAGATTACGCTGCGGTTTCGGGGTCGTGAAATGGCACACCAAGAAATCGGAGTTCGAATGTTGGAGCGCTTAAAGGTTGACCTGATTGAGTTTGGTCAAGTTGAGCAGTTTCCAAAGATGGAAGGTCGCCAGATGGTGATGGTTTTGGCCCCCATTCGCAAGGTTAAGTAATTAGCGATCTCTATAGAGTTTGCTGGTTGTTAAGTAGTGAGGAGTCGAAAGACTCTGGTTGTCAGAAGTGCTTCTAGGTACAGGAAGCGTAACCGTCGGTTACCACCTATGTCGCACATGCAGAAGAAGGGGTGCTTTATGCCCAAGATGAAGAGCAAGAGTAGCGCCAAAAAGCGCTTCACGGTTCGCGCAGGCGGAACGATTAAACGAGGTCAGGCTTTTAAACGCCATATCCTTACCAAAAAGACTACCAAGAGCAAGCGTCAATTGCGTGGTACTACTGAAGTTTCGAAAGCGGATGTTAAATCTATCCGTTCGATGCTTCCATACGCTTAACCTCAGACTAGATTAGGAGAAATAAATGCCAAGAGTCAAACGTGGGGTTACAGCAAGAGCCCGTCATAAGAAAATCACCGATGCTGCAACAGGCTATCGTGGACGTCGTAAAAACGTATTCCGTGTTGCTAAGCAAGCAGTTATGCGTGCTGGTCAATATGCCTATCGTGACCGTCGCAATAAGAAACGTGTATTCCGTGCATTGTGGATTGCCCGTATCAATGCGGCAGTTCGTCAGCATGACATGACCTATAGCGTATTCATGAATGGCATGAAGAAGGCTGCGATCGAACTTGACCGCAAAGTGCTTTCCGATATGGCAGTTAGGGACAAGCCGGCTTTTGCCGCCTTGGTTACTCGGATTAAATCCGTAGTAAACGCTGCAGCTTAATTTTTAGCTTATCTAAAAAACTAAGCTGCAATGGTTTCTCTCGACCACATTGTCGAGGATGCTAAACGCGATTTCCTCGGAGCTGCAGATGCTGCAGCTCTGGAGGACGCGAAAGCCAAGTATCTCGGTAAATCAGGTGTTCTCACTGAGCGTCTCAAAGCGCTTGGTGGAATGTCGCCTGATGAACGCAAGAGTACTGGCGCCCAAATAAATCAAATCAAAACTCAGGTAGAAGCTGCACTACAAGAGCGTCGCCAAGCCTTGGCTGATGCGGTATTGCTCAATCGCCTTGCTGCTGAATCTATTGATGTTTCTTTGCCAGGGCGTGGTCAGGCAGTTGGTAGTTTGCATCCAGTGATGCGAACCTGGGAACGCGTTGAAGAAATTTTCCGCTCCATTGGTTTTGATGTGGCTGACGGCCCTGAAATAGAGACGGACTGGTTTAATTTCACAGCTTTAAACAGCCCTGAGAATCATCCTGCTAGATCAATGCAGGACACGTTTTACATCGACGGCAATGATTCCTTAGGGAAGCCTTTGTTATTGCGCACACATACCAGCCCCATTCAGGTTCGCTATGCTAGTGAGCACGTTAAAAAATATGCGCATGCTGGTGTCATGCCGCCAATTAAAGTGATTGCACCTGGTAGAACCTACCGTGTAGATAGTGATGCCACCCATTCGCCGATGTTTCATCAGGTTGAAGGCCTATGGATTGCCGAGAGCGTTTCTTTCGCTGATCTCAAAGGGGTTTATACAGACTTTTTGAGAACCTTTTTTGAGACTAATGAGCTGCAGGTTCGTTTTCGTCCCTCCTACTTTCCATTCACAGAGCCCTCTGCTGAAATCGATATGGCTTTTGGCAGTGGAAAACTGGCGGGCCGTTGGCTAGAAATTTCTGGTGCAGGCCAGGTGCATCCCAACGTACTACGTAATATGGGTATCGATCCCGAGCGCTACACTGGCTTTGCCTTTGGATCTGGTTTGGAGCGCCTTTCAATGTTGCGTTATGGCATTGATGATTTGCGCCTCTTCTTTGAGAATGATCTGCGCTTCTTGGCACAATTTCCAGCTTAAGAAAGTCACAATAAGACGATGCAATTTTCTGAATCCTGGTTACGCCAGTACGTCAATCCAGACTTAGATAGCAAGGCCCTTGGTCATGCAATGACGATGGCTGGACTCGAAGTAGAGGAGCAGCATGCCGTTGCTCCTGCCTTTACTCAGATTGTGGTGGCGCAGATTCTGTCTGCAGAGCAGCATCCAGACGCAGATCGTTTGCGCGTTTGTAAGGTTGATGTTGGAACTGGTGAAGCTTTACAAATAGTTTGCGGCGCACCCAATGCACGTGCCGGGATCAAGATTCCATGCGCATTAGTAGGTGCGGTATTGCCCCCCTCTGAGGCTGGTGGAAAACCTTTTCAGATCAAAATAGGTAAGCTACGCGGCGTTGAAAGTCAGGGCATGTTGTGCTCTGGCCGTGAACTTGGCTTGGGTGATGATCATGAGGGCATCTTGGAATTACCACTAGATGCCCCAGTCGGAAAAGACATTCGGGCATTTTTAGATCTTGACGATCAAATTTTTGTGATTAAGCTAACGCCCAATAAGGCAGATTGTTTATCTCTGCTTGGTATTGCCCGTGAAGTTTCTGCTATTACTGGCGCTGTTTTATGTAAGCCACAGTGGACTAATGTCAGTAGCTCTATTCAAGACAAGCTGAAGGTTACTGTTGAGGATATAGACTTATGTGGTCGCTTTGCTGGCCGCGTCATTCGCGGCGTCAATCCGCAAGCAAAAACACCTGAACACATTGTGCAGCGTTTAGCTCGCGCAGGTCAGAGAAGTATTTCAGTATTAGTCGATTTATCTAATTACGTCATGCTGGAGATGGGGCAGCCTACCCATGTATTTGATATTGATCAACTGAACGGCGACCTTGCTGTTCGCTGGGCAAAGCCTGGAGAAAGTTTAGTGCTTTTAAATGGCCAAACAGTGACTCCAGTCCCTGTTGATCCGATTGGTAAAGTGCTGGCAGTCGGTGTTGTGGCCGATCAATCTGGCCCAGTCGCATTGGCCGGTGTGATGGGTGGAAACCATTGCGCTGTTACTGACAACACCCAAAATATTTATGTTGAGGCAGCCTTTTGGAAGCCCTCCGCCATACAGGGACGTGCTCGATCCTTTAATTTTAGTACTGATGCAGCCCATCGTTTTGAGCGAGGAGTGGATCCTCAAAATACGGTTCACTGTCTTGAGTATTTAACGGCATTGATTGTAGAAATTTGCGGTGGTGCTGCGGGCCCAATTGACGACCAGGTATTAGCATTG
The DNA here is from genome assembly GCF_002797575.1 of Polynucleobacter brandtiae. Classification (GTDB taxonomy): domain Bacteria; phylum Pseudomonadota; class Gammaproteobacteria; order Burkholderiales; family Burkholderiaceae; genus Polynucleobacter; species Polynucleobacter brandtiae. The sequence goes on from NZ_PGTX01000001.1 coordinate 39,909, forward strand.
CCAGAAGAAAAGCCTGTGAGTATGCGTTTAGCGCGGGCCGTGAAGGTCATTGGCATTCCACTAACAAATACGATTGTGAGTGATGTTTTTAATCGTCTTGGTTTTCAATTTAAGCTTGAAGCAAACGATGTTTATGTAGTGACCCCACCTAGTTATCGCTTTGATATTGAAATTGAAGAAGATTTAATAGAGGAAGTCGCTCGGATGTATGGCTTTGAAAACATTCCAGATACACCGCCAAGAGCCTCATTAAAGATGAGTGCTAAAGCTGAGGCAAAACGAGGCGTGCATCTATTACGTCAACGTTTTGCCCTGCAGGGTTACCAAGAGGCAGTGAACTTTGGATTTACGGATTTAGAAAGCGAGCAGCGTTTAGCTGGTGCAACGGAGCAAGACATCATTGCTGTAGTAAACCCGATTGCCAATCAATATGGTGTGATGCGCAGTAATCTTTGGGGTGGTTTGTTAGCGAACTTAAAAAGCAATCTAAACAAAGGTGCCGCTCGTGTTCGCTTGTTTGAAGCGGGGCGCGTTTTTAAGCGTCATGCTGCTATTGAAGAGGCGGCCGGTCAGGTTGCCGGTTTCTATCAGCCTCAGCAAGTGGGTGGCTTAGCTTATGGCTCCTTTGTTCCTGAGCAGTGGGCTAGCATTAATCGACTCGTTGATTTTTTTGATGTGAAGGGTGATTTACAGCGAGCGCTAGATCCTTTATCTTTTACAACTGAGGTGGCGGTACATCCTGCATTGCATCCAGGCCGTAGTGCCCAGATTTTGCTGCACACAACCAAGGGTAGAGCGCCTATTGGTTGGATTGGTGAGTTGCACCCCGGTCTTCAGCAGGTGTATGAGTTGCCACAAGCCCCCGTGTTATTTGAATTAGATTTAGAAGCTATTTTGAACCTCGGACTTCCTCAACCAGAGGAGCTCAGCAAATTTCCTGCGGTGCAGCGAGATTTGGCAGTAGTGGTCAAACAGTCTGTTTCAGCGCAGTCTCTATTAGATGCGATGGCGGCAAGCCGCCAACAATTAGTTACTGATGTCGTGCTTTTTGATGAGTTTAAGCCTAAGGCCGGCTCTAGCAGCATGAGTGATGATGAAAAGAGCTTGGCTTTTCGGGTGACTTTGCTCAGTAAAGCGGAAACACTGCAAGAGGCTCAAATTGAAATAGTAATGAAGTCTTTGCTAGGGGCGCTTGAAAAAAATTGCGCAGCTCGACTTCGCTAGTTTAGTATTGACCCATTGCGCATCTTTGTATCTCAGTTTTATTCAAATAATTAGTAGTAAATATCGCACGAAAAGAGTGACAGCATGACTGAATTAGCCATCAACGATACGGTTACTAAAAATGAGCTATCGGAAGCGCTCTTTGATCAGGTTGGCCTGAATAAGCGAGAAGCTAAAGATATGATTGACGCTTTTTTTGATCATATTGGCCAGTCCCTTGAGGCTGGTGTGGAAGTAAAAATCTCTGGGTTTGGTAATTTTCAGCTGCGAAATAAGTCTGCCCGTCCAGGCAGAAATCCCAAAACAGGTGAGATGATTCCGATTGCAGCCCGTCGTGTAGTGACATTCCACGCTAGTCAAAAACTGAAGGATGTAGTGGAGTCACATGCTAGACAAAACCCTATTTGAGGCTGGCTCGGCATTGCTGAGCTCACAACTTCCGCCTATTCCGGCTAAGCGATATTTCACAATAGGTGAAGTAGCTGACCTTTGCGGAGTCCGGTCACACGTTTTGCGTTACTGGGAGCAGGAGTTTTCCCAGCTAAGCCCGCAAAAGCGCCGTGGTAATCGTCGCTACTATCAGCATCATGAAGTCGTTCTAATCCGCAAGATTAGGGCACTTTTATATGAAGAGGGCTTTACTATCAGCGGTGCACGTAATCGCCTTGAAGAGGCTCGAGGGGAGTTACGCTTGCGCGATGAACTTCAAGCGGTGTTGCAAATTCTGTCCCAATAGTTGCTGATACAATTTTCTATTCCGTCGGGGCGTAGCGCAGCCTGGTAGCGTACATGCATGGGGTGCATGTGGTCGGAGGTTCAAATCCTCTCGCCCCGACCATTTTCTTCTGATTTATGGAAATCCAATGCTCATGGACTCAACTCCAAACACGCTCTATTTTGGTCTTAATATTCCTTTCTTGGCGCATTTAGGGGTAGTTCCTGAATTTGCAGCAGGTGGTAAATCCCAGATAAGCCTGGAAATCAAGCCCGAGTTCGAGAACAGCTTTCATATTGCCCATGGTGGTGTAGTGATGACTCTATTAGATTTTGCAATGGGTGCTGCAGCTAGGAGCGTCTCAAATGAGCCCCTAGGAGCCATGACTATTGATATGAACGTTAGTTTCTTGCGTCCCAGCGTAGGAAAAATTATTGTGCAGGGCAGCGTCCTCAAGTCTGGCAAGACGATTCATTATTGTGAGGCTGTTGTTTTGAACGAGGCTGGTGAGGTTACCGCTAAATCTAGTGGCACCTTTATGCTCAGAAAGTAGCCTTAAACAGTGGTATTAAATATATTATTTATAATGATTATATAATCTATTTTATCTATTAACCTTTGTTTAGAAAAGGTTTTTTAGAAATATCAACTTTATTGCTCATTATTTAATATCGATTTATAATAAATATCAGTAATTCTCATGGATTACTTGTTCATAACATTTATTATTGGAAAAATATTAACCATGTCATCCTATCAAGACCTTCTAGCTCAACGTGAACAATTAGATAAGCAGATTAAAGAGGCTATTGCCCATGAAAAGGCAGATGGCATTGCAAAGGCCAAGCTGATTATTGACCAATATAAACTGACAGCGTCAGATTTGTTTAGCCGTAAATCAGGTTCTCGTGACCCGGGCGGCAAGGTTGCCCCAAAGTACCGCAATCCCAATACCGGCGATACCTGGACTGGTCGAGGTAAGGCTCCTAAGTGGATTGAAGGTAGAGATCGCAGTAGCTTTCTGATTTAAGCTATTGAATTAAATCAATTTATTTAAAAAATAATGGGCCGATTGGTAAAAACGAATCGGCCTTTATTGCTACTAGTTACACTTTTTACTGAGGGCGTCAATAAAGAGATGCTCTAGTAGTCGGTATCGTTGGCTTCCGCCCAGCGATGTCTCCATTTCAGGGTTGGTTGCTGGATAGCCAATAATCAATGGGTTTTGATCAATTAAGCCATTTTCCAGCTCTTCTTGAAGTATTTCCGGGTATTTCGATTTCATGCCAATCGTATTTTCATCTGCTAAGCCCATCACTCCGGGGTGAAGCTTAATAAAACCTTCATCTACTAAAATAGGAATACGCTGCGTGTCATTGTTTTTGCTCAGATAATGAATTAAATGAACCTGTTCAACTGGCGGTATTAAGGCATCCAGAAAGATTAAGTCCGGGGTGATAGAAACGGCTTTCATTAAGCCTTCAAGGCTATCAATGGAGACCTCCATATCTACCTTGAGTTGCCATAACTGCATAGATTCTAGTAAATCATGACTGTTTTCTACTCTTCTGAATATTCCCATGGCGATACAGTTTTGAGTAGTTTTTTGACGCATAGACCGTTTTCGACGGGCTAATTGCTGATCTAAAGAGCTTGCTAGGATTCGGCGATGCCCGCCACGTGTTTTCCAGGCGATTAATTCCCCCAATTCAACCATTTTCTGAACGGTTCCAAGGGAGACCTGCAAAACCTGAGCGCTTTGACGGGTACTCAAATACTCCATTTCTGGGGTGATTGCTTTCATATACTCTTGGTTTCCTTAAACTTATTAATTCATTTGAAGATTTAGAGAATACGAATCAACTTTGAGAGAATCTGTCGGGAGGTACTTAAACCTAGGTAGGAAAATTCTTATTTAGATGAATATGAAGGGGAATTTGCCTTTTATCCCGCCAAGCTATGAAAAGTCCTTTATCTGGCCAAGGTTAATCGTGTTAAATTAGATGGGTACTATTTGAATTCGCACAGATCAATTCGCTCGGCGGTGAAGCCGTAGGGTGAATGGTTATAACCACAGTTTTGATTCGGGAAACCCGATGAAAGGTGAGCATCATGATGCAGGATCAAAGAGATAGTTCCTATCTCTTCGGCGGAAACGCACCCTACGTAGAGGAACTCTACGAATCCTACTTGCACGATCCTGCTTCGGTGGCAGATCACTGGCGAGACTATTTTGATAATGTGAAGCAGGTTCCAGCGGCTGATGGCTCGTCTAGGGTGGATATTGCCCACGCGCCTATCGTCGCCTCTTTTGCTGAGCGAGCCAAGCAAGGACCTATAAGAACAGTTTCAGCAGATTCCGCAGATTCAGAAATGGGTCGTAAGCGAGTTGCAGTTCAGCAGCTCATTGCCGCTTATCGCAACGTTGGTAATCGTTGGGCTGACATTGATCCCTTGAAGCGCCAAGAGCGCCCAGACATTCCTGAGCTGGATCCTGCTTTTTATGGCTTTACTGATGGCGATATGGATATCGTCTTTAATACCAGCAACACTTTTTTTGGCAAGAATCAAATGTCCTTGCGGGATCTACTGCAAGCCTTGCGAGAAACGTACTGCGGCACCTTGGGTGCAGAGTACATGTTTATTGCCGACCAGAAGATCAAAAAATGGTGGCAAGAAAAATTAGAATCTATTCGCTCAACAGGGCACTTTAATGTTGAGCAAAAGCGCGTCATTCTCGATCGTGTTACTGCTGCTGAAGGCTTAGAGCGTTACTTGCAAGCAAAGTATGTTGGCCAGAAACGATTTTCTTTGGAGGGTGGTGAGAGTTTCATTGCCTGTATGGATGAGTTAATTAGTGAAGCAGCTGCAAAGGGCGTGCAGGAGATTGTTATTGGCATGGCACACCGTGGCCGCCTTAACGTGCTTGTAAATACCCTGGGCAAAATGCCGACGGATTTATTTGCAGAGTTTGAGCATAAGGGCCCAGAAACACTGCCTGCTGGTGATGTGAAATACCACCAAGGTTTTTCAAGTGACATCTCGACAGCAGCGGGCCCAGTGCATCTGTCATTGGCTTTTAATCCATCGCATTTAGAAATCGTAAACCCAGTAGTTGAGGGATCTGCGCGAGCCCGTATGGAGCGTCGCGGCGATCTACTGGGTGAGCATGTCTTGCCAGTATTGGTGCATGGTGATGCCGCAATTGCTGGGCAGGGCGTCATGCAGGAAACGCTGATGATGGCCGAGGTGCGGGGTTACTCCACTGGCGGCACTATCCATATAGTGATTAATAACCAAATTGGCTTTACAACCTCCGATCCGCGCGATTTACGCTCTAGCCTTTATTGCACTGATATCATGAAAGTGATTGATGCGCCGGTATTGCATGTCAACGGCGATGATCCTGAGGCGGTGGTATTGGCAACTAAACTAGCGGTCGAGTTCCGCAGTCAATTTCATAAAGATGTGGCGATTGACATTGTGTGCTTCAGAAAGCTGGGGCATAACGAGCAAGATACCCCTGCGATGACTCAGCCATTGATGTACAAAATCATCGCCGCCCATCCAGGTACTCGCAAACTCTATGCCGATAAGTTAGAGGCTCAAGGTGTACTGCCTGCAGGTACTGGCGATTTGATGGTCAAGGAATATCGCGCAGCAATGGATGCCGGTAAACAAACCTCAGACCCAGTATTGAGTAACTTCAAAGGAAAGTTTGCGATTGATTGGTCCCCATTTTTAAATAAAAAGTGGACTGACGAGGCCGATACTGCCATTCCGCTAACAGAGTGGAAGCGATTGGCCGAGAGAGTGACCTCAGTTCGCGAAGGATTTAAAGTACACCCATTGGTTGAGAAGGTGTTGAAAGACCGCTCCGCCATGGGAAGGGGCGAGGCCAATATCGATTGGGGTATGGGAGAGCACATGGCTTTCGCGTCCTTGGTGGCTAGTGGTTACCCAGTACGCCTATCTGGTGAAGATAGTGGTCGCGGAACTTTTACCCATCGGCATGCTGTTTTGCACAACCAGAATCGAGAAAAGTGGGATTCTGGTATCTATATTCCTCTGCGCCATATAGCAAAGGATCAGGCGCCATTTGTGGTGATTGACTCGATTCTGTCAGAGGAGGCGGTACTCGGCTTTGAATATGGGTACGCAGCTGCAGAGCCAAACACACTAACTATTTGGGAAGCGCAGTTTGGTGATTTCGCAAACGGTGCCCAAGTAGTTATTGATCAATTTATTGCCTCTGGTGAAGTGAAGTGGGGCCGTGCAAATGGTCTAGTGATGATGTTACCTCACGGTTATGAGGGGCAAGGCCCAGAGCATTCCTCCGCGCGCTTGGAGCGTTTTATGCAGTTGTGTGCTGATACAAACATGCAAGTGATTCAGCCAACAACTGCGGCACAGATTTTCCATGTGCTGCGACGTCAGATGATTCGTCAATTTCGCAAGCCATTGATTTTGATGACACCAAAATCGTTGCTTCGTAATAAGGAAGCGGCATCACCGTTAATTGAATTTACCAAGGGTGGCTTTCAAACGATTCTGCCTGAACGAGATGCTGCAATTGATGCCAAAGAAGTTACGCGCTTAATTATGTGTTCGGGTAAGGTTTTCTACGATCTAGCTAAAGCACGTGTAGAGAAAAAACAAAACGAAGTTGCGATTATTCGTCTGGAGCAGTTATATCCATTCCCTCACAAAGCCTTAGCAGCGGAGATGAAGAAGTATCCAAAACTAGCGGAAGTAGTGTGGTGTCAGGATGAGCCGCAAAACCAAGGTGCCTGGTTCTTCGTTCAGCATAATATTTTAGAGAATATGTCTGAAGGAATGAAGATGGCTTATGCGGGTCGTCCTGCATCTGCTTCTCCTGCATGCGGATATGCTCACCTTCACCAAGAACAACAAAAGTCACTTCTTACAGCAGCATTTGCAAAACTTAAGGGTTATGTCATTACGAAGTAATCGTAGACATCATCCATCACAAAACATTTAATAGGATTCCTCATGGCCATTTTCGAAGTTAAAGTTCCCCAACTCTCTGAGTCCGTAGCAGAAGCTACTTTGTTGCAATGGAAAAAGAAAGTAGGCGATGCTGTTAGTCAAGATGAGATCTTGATTGAAATTGAAACTGATAAGGTGGTTATGGAAGTTCCTGCTCCGTCCGCTGGTGTGATCACTGAGATTCTGATGGGTGATGGTGACACTGTTATTGCTGAGCAATTAATTGCAAAGATCGACAGTACTGCAGTAGCCTCAGCTGCTCCAGCAGCAGCTTCCACCGCGCCTACAGCAAAAGCAGCGCCAGCTCCAGCTCCAGCTGCAGCCGTTGCTCCCGCTGCTAAAGTAGCCGCACCTGCTGCCCCTTCAGCTGCCAAGTTAATGGCAGAAAGTAATGTCAGCGCTGCCCAAGTTGCAGGCACTGGCCGGGATGGTCGGATTACCAAAGGGGATGTAATTAGTGCAGTAGCCGGCGGCACAAAATCAGCAGCATTACCCATGGCTGCATTGCCATTGGGCGACCGCCCAGAAGAGCGTGTACCCATGAGTCGTTTGCGCGCTCGTATTGCTGAACGTTTGTTAGAGTCCCAGGCAAACAACGCCATCTTGACCACATTTAATGAGGTTAACATGGCCCCTGTTATTGCAATGCGCAATAAGTACAAAGATCAATTTGAAAAAGTGCATGGCGTGAAGTTGGGCTTTATGTCCTTTTTTGTGAAGGCAGCCACGCACGCATTAAAGAAGTTCCCACTACTGAATGCCTCAGTCGATGGTAACGATATCGTGTACCACGGTTATTTTGATATTGGTATCGCAGTAAGTTCACCGCGCGGTTTAGTAGTCCCCATTTTGCGTGACGTTGATCAAATGAACCTAGCAGACATTGAGAAAAAAATTGCCGAGTACGGCGCAAAAGCACGTGATGGTAAGTTGTCTATCGAAGACTTAACCGGTGGTACCTTCTCAATTTCTAATGGCGGTGTATTTGGCTCAATGCTGTCTACGCCTATTATTAATCCACCGCAATCCGCTATTTTGGGCATTCATGCGACCAAAGAGCGTGCCGTAGTTGAGAATGGGCAGATTGTGATTCGCCCAATTAATTATTTGGCTTTGTCTTATGACCATCGCATTATTGATGGTCGTGAAGCGGTGCTGGGTTTAGTTGCAATGAAGGATGCTTTAGAAGATCCTTCACGCCTCTTGCTTGACTTGTAAGAAGGAAAAATCATGAGTCAATCATTTGATGTTTTAGTTATTGGTGGTGGTCCTGGCGGCTACATTGCTGCTATCCGTGCAGCTCAGTTGGGTTTTAAGGTAGCCTGTGCAGAATCCAATGCCTACGATGATCCAAAGGGCGATGTACGCCTGGGCGGCACTTGCTTAAACGTTGGCTGCATTCCTTCTAAAGCCTTGCTCGCCTCATCTGAAGAGTTTGAAAAAATTAGTCACCATGTAGCTGATCATGGCATTACTGTTGGCTCTGTTAAGTTAGATTCAAACAAAATGATTGCGCGTAAAGATGCAATTGTGAGCAAGATGACAGCTGGTATTCAGTTTTTATTTCGCAAAAATAAAATTACCCTCCTCAAAGGGCACGCTTCATTTCTTCCTAAGAGTGTTGATGGTTATCAGGTGCAGATTGATGGTAAAGAGCAGTCGGTAGTCATCGCTAAAAATGTCATTATTGCCACCGGATCAAAGGCGCGCCATTTGCCTAATATTCCTGTGGATAACGTCCTCATCAGCGATAACGAAGGCGGATTAAAATTTGATTCGATTCCAAAAAAATTAGGCGTGATTGGTGCCGGTGTCATTGGTCTTGAGCTTGGCTCAGTATGGCGACGCGTAGGTTCAGAAGTTACTATTCTGGAGGGTTTACCAACATTTTTGGGCGCCGTTGATCAAGGCGTTGCCAAAGAAGCGCTCAAGCTGTTTACCAAGCAAGGTTTAAATATCAACTTAGGCGTTAAGATCGGCGAAGTCAAGGCTGATAAAAAAGGGGTGGTGGTTCACTACACAGATAGTGCTGGTAAAGCTCAGAAATTAGAGTGTGACCGCTTAATTATTTCAGTTGGTCGTGTGCCCAATACGGATAAGTTAGGTTTAGATCACATTGGTCTGAAGGTAGATGAGCGCGGTTTTATTCCTGTCGATGATCACACCTGTCAAACCGCGGCGCCTGGTGTGTACGCAGTAGGCGACGTAGTTCGTGGCCCGATGTTGGCACATAAGGCCGAAGATGAGGGTGTTTTAGTTGCTGAGGTGATTGCTGGTCAAAAGCCCCATATTGATTACAACTGTATTCCTTGGGTAATTTATACCGATCCAGAAATTGCCTGGGTAGGGAAAACTGAGCAGCAATTAACCGAGGCCGGCATCGCTTATAAAGCGGGTCAGTTCCCATTTGCTGCGAATGGCCGGGCTTTAGGAATGGATCGCTCTGATGGCTTTGTCAAAATATTGGCCGATGCCAAAACAGATGAAATCTTAGGGGTACATATTATTGGTGCAAATGCATCTGATTTAATTGCGGAGGCTGCTGTAGCAATGGAATTTAAGGCTGCTGCTGAAGACATCGCCCGTATTTGTCATCCACATCCGAGCTTGTCGGAAGTGATGCGCGAAGCAGCATTGGCAACGGACTCACGTGCATTAAATATGTAATTGAAAGCATTAGAGTACTACCATCAAGAATTAATAGCGCGCGGGTATCAAAGCGATCCCGCGCAGCTTGTTGCTATTGAGCGCTTACAGCACTGTGAAGATGAGTGGATTGCTTACAAAGAAATTCGTAGCAATAGTTTAAAAAAGAAATTCTTTAAGCCAAGACTTCCCCGCGGTATTTATTTGTGGGGTGGGGTGGGTCGGGGTAAGTCTTTCCTGATGGATTGTTTTTTTGCCGCCTCTCCTTTAGAAAAGAAGATCCGGATTCACTTTCATGAATTCATGCGCGAGGTCCATCGAGAATTGCATGAGTTATCTGGCATGGCTGATCCATTAGATGAACTCTCCAAACGCATTGCTGAGCGTTATCGCCTCATTTGTTTTGATGAATTTCACATAAACGATATTGCTGATGCGATGATTTTGTATCGCTTGTTGACGGCACTATTTAAAGATCGTGTTCAATTTGTGATGACATCCAATTACGCACCTAGCCAGCTTTATCCAAATGGCTTGCACCGCGATCGTTTGTTGCCAGCAATTAAATTATTAGAAGAACAGTTGGATGTACTGAACGTCGACGCTGGCAGCGACTACCGTAAATTGCAGATGGCCCAAGTGCAAGCTTACCTGACTCCGTTAAATTCAGGAACACATCTGGCGTTAATGCAGATGTTTCAGCGGCTTATTGGCAATCAGAAAGAGACAAAAAGACCGGTGTTGCGTATTGAGTCTCGAGAACTAAGGCCTCTACATATGGCCGAGGGGGTGGTGTGGTTTGACTTTCAGACACTCTGTTGTGGTCCCCGCTCTCAAAATGATTATCTAGAGATTGCCAAACTGTTCCATACAGTAATCCTATCTGAAGTGTCCTATATGCCTATGAGTAAGACGAATGAAGCGCGCCGTTTTATATGGTTAATTGATGTCCTGTATGACCATAAGATCAAATTAATCATCTCTGCAGAGGTCCCTGCGGTCGATTTGTACACTGAAGGCCAAATTATCAGTGAGTTTTCTAGAACCGTGTCTAGGTTGATTGAAATGCAGTCTCGAGATTATTTAGATGCGCCTCGTCGGGTAATTGACGCCAGCTTGACCTAAAATAGGACATGAACTCATTTTCCAGTCTGAACGCTGACTTGCACTGCCACTCTGTGGTGTCAGATGGTACGTTAACGCCTGAGGCGCTGGCAGAGCGAGCCCATGCCAATGGAGTGCATTTGTGGGCATTAACTGATCACGATGAGCTAGGCGGACAGGAGAGGGCACGCAGTGCCGCTAGCGTACTGGGCATGCAATATGTTTCGGGCGTGGAGATTTCAGTTAGCTGGATGGGTCAAACAATACATATTGTGGGCCTGGGAATTGATGCATTCCATGCTGGTATTTTGGAGGGATTGCGGCGGACGCGGGATGGACGCAGTAATCGAGCCAAGCTGATGGCCGAGCAATTATTGAAAGTGGGCATCCCTGGAGCTTATGAGGGCGCTCTGGTTTTTGCTGGCAATCATGATCTGATTTCGCGTACTCACTTCGCCCGTTTTTTAGTGGAGCAGGGGGTTTGTCGCAATACTGAGCAGGTATTTAAAAACTACCTCATCGATGGCAAGCCCGGCTATGTACCTCATGTTTGGGCAACCTTGGACGATGCTGTTGCTTGGATTACCGAAGCAGGTGGTGTTGCTGTGATTGCTCACCCCGGCCGCTATAAGTTGAGTGCTATGCAGATGGATGAGCTCTATAAGCACTTTAAGGAAATCGGTGGCCTAGCTATTGAAGTTATTACCGGTAGCCACAGTCCAAGTCAATATCAAACCTATGGCAAGATTGCCCAGCACTATGGATTTTTAGCTTCTCGCGGATCCGACTTTCATGATCCTAAAGAAAGTTATATTGATCTTGGTACGTTGCCCCATTTGCCCGATCATTTAACGCCGGTATGGTCACTGTTTCATTAAGCTCTGATATATTTCCAAACTTGCCCTTACCCTTAAAGAATAGATATTAAGATGTTTGCTGAACGCGTTCTCTCTGGCATGCGACCTACGGGCCATTTACACTTAGGTCACTACCACGGTGTCTTAAAGAACTGGGTGCGACTGCAGTCTGAGTATCCCTGTTTCTTTTTTGTGGCTGACTGGCATGCGCTCACCACTCACTACGAAACCCCTGATGTGATTGAGCAATCCGTATGGGATATGGTGATTGACTGGCTTGCTTGTGGTGTGGATCCCAATCAAGCAACTTTATTTATACAAAGTAAGGTACCTGAGCATTCAGAACTATTTTTGCTTTTGGCGATGGGTACGCCATTAGGTTGGCTTGAGCGTGTGCCGACCTACAAAGATCAAATTGAAAAGCTAAAAGAAAAAGACCTGCAAACCTACGGTTTCTTGGGTTACCCCTTGCTGCAGGCCGCTGATATTTTAATTTACCGTGCACAGTTTGTTCCCGTTGGAGAAGATCAAGTGCCGCACGTAGAGATGACGCGTGAGGTAGCGCGGCGTTTTAACTATCTGTATGGCCGTGAACCTGGCTTTGAGGAAAAGTCGCTTGAGGCGGTAAAAAAATTAGGCAGTAAGCGTGCAAAAATGTATGCAGAATTGCGGGTGGCATTTCAGGAGCGCGGAGATGATGAGGCTTTAGAACAAGCCAAAGCTTTGCTGCAGGATGCCCAAAGCCTCTCTATGGCAGATCGCGAAAGATTGTTTGGTTTCTTGGAGGGTGCTCGAAAGATCATTCTTCCTGAGCCGCAAGCCTTACTTACTTCAGCTTCGCGGATGCCTGGTATTGACGGTCAAAAAATGTCTAAGTCGTATGGCAATACGATTGATATTCGTGAAAAGCCAGAAGAAGTGACTCGCTCTATTCGAACGATGCCTACTGATCCAGCCCGCGTGCGTAGAACTGATCCAGGAGATCCGGCACGGTGCCCTGTATGGCAATTGCATACGGTCTACTCCGACGAAGATACGAAAGCTTGGGTGCAAAAAGAATGTCAGTCAGCTGGTATTGGTTGCCTAGAGTGTAAGCAACCCGTGATTGACGCTATTCTGGCTGAGCAGCAACCGATGTTTGAGCGTGCGCAGATGTATTTGGATGATCCAAGCTTGTTGCGTTCCATCATTGCTGATGGTAGCGATAAGGCACGCAAGGTTGCCCAAGAAACTATGCGCGAGGTCCGTGAGTCGATGGGCCTAGCTTACGATTGAGTGGGTGTTACAGGCTCCTCTGATGCATGACGTAATCCTGGATTCATCCGCATGGGTAAGACGTTATGCGCCCCTGATTTCTGATTCAGGGGCGGTGTTGGATTTGGCTTGCGGGTCTGGTCGCCATAGTGGTTTGTTGGCCTCTATGGGGCACTCCGTTTTGGCGGTGGATCAAAATATCCCTTCAGCAGATATATTTAACACCTCCTTCATTGAATTCTTAAAGATGGATTTAGAAGGGGAGATCTGGCCTTTAGAGGGGCGGATGTTTTCCGCTATCGTGGTTACTAATTACCTTTACCGTCCCTATTTAAATAGATTACCGCAGATGCTTCTTGATGGGGGTATTCTGATCTACGAAACCTTTGCCCAGGGTAATGCCCAATTTGGCAAGCCATCTAACCCTGATTTTCTTTTAAATCCTGGTGAATTGCTGGTTCTTGCCGCCCAACATGACCTAAGGGTACTCGGCTATGAGGATATTCGTCTTGAAGAGCCTAAACCAGCCATGGTTCAGCGTATCTGTGCTGTAAAAGGGCAGCTGAAGGGCAACTGAAGGGTAGCCAAAGCCTAGTTAAAGCCTAGTTGCGGTCAAGTTAGGGGATTATCAAAACAATAGTAAAAAGGGCGCATTCCGTTACAATTTCAAGGTAGTGCAGTCAATGCACTGAGATCCAACTAACGCACAATTGGTAACCACTTGGTGACAAATACAACACAAGCTCAAGGTAGTAAAAAGCCCATCGCTGGAAGCATGCCTGCGATAGTGACTCCAATGCATGAGGATGGCAGCCTAGATTTTCCCGCCCTACGTTCTTTATTGGACTGGCATGTTGCAGAGGGCTCTGATGGCATTGTGATTGTAGGTACTAGCGGTGAATCCCCAACAGTGTCGGTTGATGAGCATTGTGAATTAATTCAGGTCACAGTCGAGCACATCGCAGGGCGTATTCCTGTTATTGCGGGCACGGGCGGAAACTCAACTGCTGAGGCTATTGCACTGACGCAATTTGCAAAGTCAGTCGGAGCAGATGCCAGCTTGCAGGTAGTTCCTTATTACAACAAGCCAACGCAAGAGGGTATGTATGCCCACTTCAAAAAAATTGCTGAAGCGGTCGATCTTCCGGTGATGCTGTACAACGTGCCCGGCAGAACCGTAGCCGACTTAGCTGGTGAGACTACAGTCCGCTTAGCGGGAGTCCCTGGGATTATTGGTATTAAAGATGCCACCGGCAGTATGGAGCGAGGCACCCTTTTGCTAGCGGATTTAAAACGGGCTGGTCATGAAGATTTTGCTGTATTTTCGGGTGACGATTTGAGTGCTGCCATGTTGATGCTGATGGGCGGTAAAGGCAATATTTCGGTGACTGCCAATATTGCTCCGCGCCTCATGCATGAATTATGTTGTGCTGCGATGTCAGATGACGTCATCAAAACACGCGCTATTCAATACCAATTACTGGACGTTCATAGAGCCATGTTCACTGAAGCAAACCCAATTCCCGTCAAATGGGCACTCCATGAAATGGGTAAGATCACTTCAGGTATTCGTTTACCCTTAACCCCTTTAAGCGTTTCCTTGCGTGAACCTTTAAAGATTGCAATGAAACAGGCCGGCTTACTATGATTAATTTTATGCAATCTTTGCGCCGCTACTGCGCAGCATCCTTGATTCTTGCTACTGCAACCTTCGTTTTAGTTGGATGCAAAACAGTTACTTCAAACGATACGGTTGACTACAAGTCGGCTGGGGCAGTTCGCGGTCCTAATTTATCGTATCCACCAGATCTCATTACCTCTCAGGCAGATCGCCGCTATATTGTTCAAGACGGTTCTGCAACGATGTCTGAATACAATGCGGCAGTAAAAAAATCAGTCCAGACTCGCAAGAATGTCATGACCGGTATTCCCGGAATGCGGATTGCACGTGATGGTGAGCGTCGTTGGTTAGTTGTTGAGAAGCCCGCGCCTGAACTCTACCCACAGGTAAAGGATTTTTGGCAGGAAAATGGTTTTCTGTTGGTAACGGATTCACCATCAACCGGCATTATGGAGACGGACTGGGCTGAGAATCGCGCTAAGATTTCTCAGGACTTCATTCGTTCAATCGTTGGTAGTGCATTAGATTCCATTTACGATACCGGCGAGCGCGATAAATATAAAACCCGTCTAGAAGTTAGTAAGCCTGGCGAAACAGAGATTTATATTACTCAGCGTGGCGCTATTGAAAAATGTACAACAGATTCGACGGGTGCTTGTATTTCTACAATTTGGACGGCTCGTCCAAACGACCCAGAACTTGAAGCTGTCTTTTTGGCGCGCTTAATGGAGCGATTGGGAATGACGCAAGAGCAGGCTAAAGCTCAAGTGGCTGCTCCATTGGGTCCAAAGACACCGAAGGCTAAGTTGGTTCAAGAGGGTGTAAACACGGCTCACATTGTTATTGCTGCTAGTTTTGATCGCGCATGGCGTGACACTGGGCTAGCGCTAGATCGCTCTAACTTTACCGTGGAAGATCGCAATCGCACAAATGGTGTTTACTACGTTCGCTATGTCAATCCAAAAGATCTCGGTGATACCAAAGGATTCTTTACGAATCTCTTTAGCAGCAAAGATGACTCAAGCTTGAAAGCGAAAAAATACAGTGTGGTCGTCAAATCTACTGGTGAAAATAGCGCTAGCGTCTACGTACAGGATGCAGATGGAAAGCCTGAAAATACCGCCGCTGGTCTACAACTACTAACGTTATTAACAGAGCAGTTGTCTAGGTAGGTTCAGCGTTCTCAAAATTAGGGTAATAAAAAAGCCGCTTTTCAGCGGCTTTTTCTCTTCAAAGAGAAGATTACTTCTTAGCGTCAGCAGCAGGAGCAGCAGCAGGTACAGCAGGAGCAGCAGCAGGTGCATCAGCAGCAGGAGCAGCAGCAGGTGCCATTGGAGCAGCTTCAACTGGCTTAGCTTCTTCTTTCTTACCGCAAGCTGCCAAAACGATTGCTAACATTGCTACTAGGGCTAGTGATTTCTTCATTTGTAATTTCCTCTTTAAAAAATATTAATTACCGGTAATGGATCCATGAAATGCAAAGGGAAACCCCTTAAGTACATCCCATGATTGATTATAGCCAACCTGGAGCAAAACCCTCAAATATTAACCAGCCATCCTGATAGGCCTGATAAAGACTATTTTCAGTATTTATTGCGTCAATTTGGACCTTATTGAGAGATTTTTTTGCAGCAATGCACTGCCAGGCTTTTTGGGTTGCCAGCGTTTGCTTGCCAGTCATTTCCTCGCCATTGCAAAAAACACATTTTTTGAGTGTCAGCAGTCGTGTTTGGGGGTGGGGCACTAATACGAATTTGGATAGTGCGACTGAAAATTGAGCGGGGGTCAGATTGGACGACGAGCCATCAAAAATGGCCTGAGGTTTTGGTTCGCTTAAGTAGGCAGTGATTCCGGGTAGGAATGTATCAATCTGATCTAACCGTAACTCTTTAAGTTTGCGCCCGAGTTGCTCTGTCATTTCATGGGGAAGCTCCTGGGCTTTATTGCTTGCCGCTTGTTTTGGATCGGCAAAGTGTTTAGCTAGCCCAGGGATCTCTTCGAGTGACTCCGCAAGACGCCACAAGCCCTCTTGTAAGAGCTCTTTATAACTTGGTGAGCGGAACCCCACCGACCAGGTTTGACATCCTGCGTCTAACGCGATGCCATCGTGGGCAACTTGAGGCGGAAGATACAGCATGTCTCCCGGCTCTAAATCCCATTCTTGCTGAGCCTGAAAGTTTTGTAATATTTTAAGGGGCATTTTTGGCTTGAGGCTCAAGTCAGATTGATCTGAGATGCGCCAGCGCCTTCGTCCAGACATTTGAATTAAAAATACATCGTAAGAGTCGAAGTGTGGGCCAACGCCACCGCCTATGCTGGCAAGACTAATCATGAGATCGTCTAAACGGGCATCTGGGATAAATCGAAACCATGACAAGACTGTTGCAGCGGCAGGATGCTGTGCCTCCATGCCCTGAAGTAGGAGGGTCCAGTGACGCGCCTTCGAAGTGGGGATATCTTTTTTCTTAAATGGGCCCTCAATAAAGCGCCAGGGTTTAGCTTGGATTAGCCTGGATTGGACGGCATCATCGCCCGCCAATTTAATGAGTGTCTCAGCTGAAATGGGGCTTTGCAGCGGATTACCAGCTATGTTGGCTAGCTTGAAAGCGGGGATGGCGCCACGAACCAGCAAGGGCTTTTTATGCCAGTGGGTTTTCATGAACTGTACTGGGCTCATATTGCCCAATAAAGCCCAGGGCAGCTCTAGCGGAAGGGTTTGTGGTGCCTGAGGCGGCTGATAGGGATTGCTCAAGTAAAATGCAGTCATAAATGTAAAAAGCTATCTAAAACACTATGTTGAATGAATTGCGCATGAAGATCGAAAAAAACACTGTTGTATCTCTACGTTATAAATTAACGGATGCCCAGAATAATGTTATCGAGGAGCCGGACTCCCCGATGGTATACCTGCACGGCGGTTACGAGGGTACTTTTCCGAAGATTGAGTCCTTGTTGGATGGTCAGGATATTGGATATGAAGCCAGTATTCAGTTGGAGCCTAGTGAAGCCTTTGGTGAATACGACCCTGAATTACTCAAGATTGAACCCCGCGGCCGCTTCCCTGAGCCACTCGAGGTGGGCATGCAATTTGAGGGCGTTCCCGACGCTCAAGAGGGGGATGCGGACGAAGACGGGGAGAGGCAAGAGAGCACTCTGGATGATGATGCCTTGATTTACACCGTAACGGATGTTGCTGATAGCCAAGTGATTTTGGATGGCAACCATCCACTCGCAGGCATGGCCTTACGCTTCTGGGTGCAGGTAGAAGATATCCGTGCGGCAACAGAAGAAGAGATTGAAAATCGCTATCCCGAAAGTGGCCAGGGGTTTGCGTTTGGTATGCCTCATCTCGATGATGATGATGATGGTGATGGTGACGAGGGTGATGAAGTTGGTGGAGATAGCTGTGCTCATCAAACGCATTTAGGTGGCGCTAACCCAACATTGCATTGAATTGGTCTGTAGAGCTAACTATAGATCGATTTCTTTATTCCTTGATTATTTTTTGTAATCCCTAGTAATTCTCATCATTCCTTAAGCCATTCCTTCAAGGCGCCCAGATCACGTTGGGTGTCGCTGGTAACCCCTATATTTTGTGGTGTATTGCTTAATCTAGCCAACGCTTTTTCAAGTGCTACGATCTTTGCCTCTTGCTCGAGGGTGGCATCAATCAAACCTTTCAGAGCCATCGATACTGGGTCATCTACATTGGGCGTCACACCATAAGCAGAGAAATATTCTTTTGCCTTGCTATCAGCGCTGGCAATCTGCGGTAAATCTGGGTGCAAGACACGGGCTGGTATTCCAACAGCAGTAGCCCCAGCAGGGATTTCTTTGAGCACGACTGCATTGGATCCAACCCTGGCACCATCGCCGACAGTAAATCCACCTAATACTTTTGCACCAGCGCTGATCACAACACCTTTGCCTAATGTGGGGTGACGTTTGACGCCTTTGTAAAGGGAGGTTCCGCCCAGCGTAACGCCCTGATAGATGGTGCAGTCATCACCGATTTCAGTGGTTTCACCAATGACGATACCTAAGCCATGATCTAAAAAAACGCGACGACCGATGATCGCACCTGGATGAATTTCAATGCCTGTAATAAAGCGGGCCAGCATTGACAGTAAACGAGCAATCCATTTAAGACCGGCATTCCAAAGGGCATGTGAAATCCGGTGAATCCAAACAGCATGTAAACCTGGGTAGCAGGTAATGACCTCAAGACGATTGCGGGCCGCAGGATCACGAACAATGATGGAGTCGACTTGGTCGAAAAGTGAATTAAACATATACCCAATTTTAACGGCAAACGTCTAGGCAGATTTCTTAAGGAGCATTTGCTTGGCAATACCGCGTAGTAGGTCAATCTCTTCCTTATGAAGACGACTTCTAGCGAATAGGGCTTGCAGGCGTGGCATGAGCTTTTTAGGGTTGGCAGGGTCAAGATAGCCAATGGACTCAAGACCCTCTTTCAGGTGATCTAGCATCGCAGCTACAGCTGCAGGGTCTGCATAACCCTTTAAATCTACGCTGATATCGCTTTCAGTGAGTTTATTGCCCAAGGTCTCCCTTAGGGTGTAGGCGCAGACCATGACCGCTTGAGCGAGATTTAAAGAGGGGTAGAGCGGATTGGCATCTAGCCAAACTCTGTGCGTGCACAGCGATAAATGCTGGTTGTCTAGCCCAGTCCGCTCTGGGCCAAATAGTAAGGCTACCTTTTGCCCACCCTGAATTGCGGCCCCGACCAACAGGCGTGCTGCATTCCAGTCTAGGGCGGGCGGACCAAATTCACGATCACGGCTAGTAAGCCCCAATACTAGGGAGCATTCTTGAACACTGGATTCCAGTGATAGAGATTCTTGACAGGCCCCTAAAACATCGCCTGCACCACTGGCAAGCGCAATTGCTTCTGCTTGATGGGCAACACCCGGTATCTTGGGGTCAACTAGACGTAGATCACCAAATCCCATTGTTTTTAATGCACGCGCTGCTGAACCCACATTTCCGGGATGACTAGTCTGGACAAGGACCCAGCGTAAGAGTTGAGCTTGGTTTGCATTCATAGAGGGCGAGCTTATCGTATTTAGTGAGGACTTGGGAGACGATCGTTTAGAATCAGGGTGTTAGCTCCATATTGTCACGCAGTTCGCAATCTGGTGAGCTTGTTCTTATTTAATTTGTCCATCAAAACTATGCATCCCATGTTAAATGTGGCCGTTAAGGCTGCCCGTCGTGCCGGAACCGTGATTAATAGAGCTTCTCTTAATTTAGAGCGCCTTCAGGTTGACCGTAAACAACATAATGATTTCGTAACTGAGGTGGACAGACAGGCTGAAGCAGCCATCATCGAGACGTTGAGCGAAGCTTATCCTACGCACGGATTTTTAGCAGAAGAGACGGGCGCTCAAAACATTGAGGCGGAGAATGTTTGGATTATTGATCCGCTAGATGGCACCACCAACTTCATTCATGGCTTTCCGCAGTATGCAGTGTCCATTGCACTGTCCGTTAATGGCGTAACTCAACAGGCAGTTGTTTACGATCCAACCCGTGATGAGTTGTTTACAGCCACTCGTGGTGCTGGCGCCTACTTAGATCGTCGGCGTTTACGTGTAGCCACTCAAGACCGTTTATTTAATTGCTTGCTTGGCACAGGCTTCCCCTATCGTGAAGATCAAGACTTAGAGAAATATTTAGAGATCTTCGCCGATATGTCGCGCCAGTGTGCTGGCTTACGCCGCCCTGGTGCAGCATCTTTGGACTTAGCCTATGTTGCGGCTGGTCGCTACGATGGATTTTTTGAGAGTGATCTTAAGCCATGGGATATGGCGGCGGGCGCGCTGTTGCTCACGGAAGCTGGCGGATTGATTGGCAACTACCGCGGCGAAGAGGGGTTCTTGCAAAGCGGCGAAGTGATGTGCGCTAATCCGCGTATTTTTGCTCAGATGGTGCAATGCCTATCCAAATACTCTAATTGCTAGAGATTCATTAGACCCTAAACTAGATTAGGCTTTGACAAGGCTCACGTAGCGCAAACCTGCCTTGTCAATCTGCAGAGCACTTGCTCTAGGGAGCGTACTTTCTGGGTGATCTAGATCCCAATCCGATAATACCCAACGTTGCCACGTTTGGGCATCTAGGTTTTCTTGATGATGCGCAGGTAAGTGGGTATGGCCATGTATCAACCGGTCTGTATTTTGGTCTCTCAAAACCGCAGCGCAGGCCGCGAGCGTTACATTAGTTTTCATTCGCGCAAACTCTGAAGACTGTTGAGCGCTACGTTGGTACTGTATGCCGCTATTACTGCGTAAGTGATTGGCGATTGAGCGACGCCAATTCAGTGGCATTGCTAAAAATAACTTCTGAACCCATGGCTTACGAACCCAGGTTCTAAATACTTGATAGCCTACATCCGCAGTGCACAGAGAGTCCCCATGACACAAAACGTAGTCATGTCCAGCAATCTTTACCTTGCTAGGGTCTGATAGTAGAGTCAAACCCGTTCTACTGAGAAATTGCTTACCAATCAAAAAGTCACGGTTGCCGTGGAGGTAATACGTTTTCACTTTAGTCGAAAGCGTTGCGAGCGCACGCTGCACCTCTAATTGAAACGGAGAGTGCAACGCTGCATCATCGCCAACCCAATACTCAAATAAATCACCCATAATAAACACCGCCTCTACTTTTGGCGCCTCTTTTTCACAAAAGTCGAAAAAGCGTTGCGCCGTTAAAGGCATCGATGGAGTGAGGTGTAGATCAGAGATGAGCAGAGCGCTCGCGTATTGCGCGATCATTCTTCGAGAACAGTTGCCTTCTCAATCAGTACATCTTCCGCTGGAACATCCTGATGAAAACCAGAGCTAGCAGTTTTTACTTTGCGGATCTTATCAACGATGTCCAAGCCATCAGTTACTTTGCCAAAAACAGCATAGCCCCAACCCTGGGCATTTGGTGCCGTATGGTTTAGAAAGTCATTGTCATTGACGTTAATAAAGAACTGAGCTGTTGCTGAATGCGGGTCGCTAGTACGTGCCATTGCTACTGTACCGCGCTCATTTTTGAGGCCATTGTTAGCCTCATTTTCAATAGAGGCGCCAGAAGATTTTTCTTTCATACCTGGGCTCATACCGCCACCCTGAATCATAAAATTATCAATAACGCGATGGAAGATAGTCCCATCATAGTGGCCACTTTTAACGTACTGTAAAAAATTAGCAACACTTTTAGGTGCTTTGACAGCATCTAAAGTAAGGGTGATATCACCATGATTGGTTTTGAGTAAGACTTTAGCCATGATTGAATTTACTTTCTGATTGGTTGGGAGTTGGTGAGTAGTTAGCAGTAAGTGCTGTATGGAGTTTAGTTTCAATATTTATTTTGCAATAGGGGCAATATTCGTTTGCACAGGCTTCTTAGGAGGCTTGAGAATTTCCAATAGGGCTTTTGCTTTGTTGCTGTATTGGCGTTGATTAATTGGCGCGTCTTTTGCAGCATTGTCATATGCCTGTGCACCAAGGCGTATGTACACCTCACCTAAATTTGCAGACGCAATTACATAGCTGGGCCTTAATTTGAGGGCAAGCTCTAAATAGTCTCGTGCCTCAATCCAATTCTTTTGATTTGCGGCCAAAGCCGCTAAATTGTTGTAAGGCTCTGGTAATTCAGGAAATTGCTGAGTAATTTCAATTAATGTTTTTTTCGCTGGTTCCCACTGCTGCATTTCAATTTGCATGCGGGCTTTTACATAGCGTAACTGCACATTACCAGGAGTCTTTTTAAGGCGTTGATTGATGAGCTCTATAGCCTCAGGGTATTGCTTGGCTTTGACTAGCCTTTCAATGTCTGCTGGAACGCCATTCTTGGTCACTGGATCAGGTTCTATGATCAAAAAGGACAAAAAGGGGACGCCAATAGAGTCCGAAAGCTCGGAGTTGAATGGGTCATACCCAGAGCTATTTGACGTCATTCTGGGCGGGTCATTCGGTCCATATGAGCCAATATAGGGAGCTGGGCGCTCCACTTGTGCCCCAGCAGTGCTGGAAGTATTGGCTGCAGAAGTTGCAGAAGCCACATTCATACTATTGAGCGCCTTAATTTCCGCATCCGCCAGCTGCTGGCCTGGAGTACTGCAAGCACCAAGTAGAAAAGTCAGCATGGCGTAGCTTAAGACCCTCAATAGGGTGGTACGGCTAGTTAGAGTCTTAGCAAGGGGGTTGGCTGGCATAGGAGATGGGGTAAGAAACGGACTCATTAGATATACTCAGCGCTCAGTCTAACAAATTAGCAACACTTGCCCCTTTAAAGCCCCCCTATGCTGCAAATCTATAACACTCTGAGTCGTTCAAAACAGGTCTTTAAGCCTATCGAGCCTGGCAAGGTCAAGATTTACGTCTGTGGCATGACGGTTTATGACTTTTGTCACATAGGTCACGCCCGGGTGATGATCGTATTTGATATGGTGGTACGGTGGCTTAGGGCTACCGGCTTTGAGGTAACGTATGTTCGCAACATTACGGATATAGACGATAAGATCATTAAGCGGGCAATTGAAAATGGGGAGCCCATTGCCGCCCTAACGCAGCGTTTTATTGATGCCATGCATGCCGATTCAGATGCGTTAGGCCTCATCTACCCCGATGAGGAGCCTCGGGCTACTGACTTTATTGCGCAAATGCAGGGCATGATTGGCAAGCTCATCGAAAAAGAGCTGGCCTACCAAGCGGAGGATGGCGATGTGAACTTTGCCGTGCGTTTATTTCCAGAATATGGTCGTCTGTCTGGTAAATCGATTGATGAGTTAAATGCCGGTGAGCGGGTTGCGGTTGGTGGTGTCAAAAGAGACCCGCTGGACTTTGTTCTTTGGAAAAGTGCCAAGCCAGAAGAGCCAGCAGATACGCGCTGGAATTCTCCTTGGGGTGAGGGTCGCCCGGGCTGGCATATTGAGTGTTCTGCGATGTCATGTGACTTGCTTGGTAAGCATTTTGATATTCATGGCGGTGGCGCTGATTTACAGTTCCCTCATCACGAAAATGAAATTGCGCAAAGCGAAGGTGCCCTATATGGTCAACAACATACTGCTGCGGACCAGCCCTTTGTAAATTACTGGATGCACAACGGCCACATCCGAGTCAATGAAGAAAAGATGTCCAAATCATTGGGTAATTTTTTCTTAATTCGGGATGTTTTAACGCGCTTTGATCCAGAGGTACTCCGCTTTTTTATATTGCGCGCCCATTATCGCAGCCCTATTAACTATAGCGATGTACAGTTAGAAGAAGCGCGTGCCGGCTTAGTTCGCTTGTATACCGCTTTGCTACAAGCTTCACCAGCTCAGGTTATCCTTTTGGATCCTAACTCTGCCTTAGTAAAACGTTTTTCTAGTGCGATGAATGATGACTTCAATACTTCTGAAGCCATTGCAGCCTTGTTTGACCTTGCTACTGAAGTGAATCGTGCAGAGGGTGCGGAAAAAATTCAACTAGCAAGTACCTTAAAAACATTAGCAGCGACCTTAAATTTTCTTCAGCGAGACCCAACATCGTTTTTACAATCTACCGTTCCCAGCCACGAGAGTGGCCTAACAAATGAATTGATTGAAGAGCAGATTGCAGCACGGTTAGCGGCTAAGCAAGCGAAAGATTTTTCGAAGTCAGACCTCATTCGAAAGACTTTGCTAGAGCAGGGTGTAGTACTGGAGGATAAGCCTGGTGGCGTCACTGAGTGGCGCAGAAGCTAATAAATCGCTATGGGTGGTGAGTAATAAATGAAAAGACAATAACAAACAATAAACAATAAACAACAAACAAAAACAAACGACTAACGACAAACAATGAATTTATTTTGACTCAAGTAGCAATCATCGATATTGGGGCAGCTACTGCATTCTTGGAGGAAATCGCCCCAGAATATTGGGAGCAGGCCTGTACTGAGCTAATGAAGCAAGACCGCATCCTTAAAAAGTTAATTCCTAAAATTGGCCCTGGATTTTTGAGGACTCGTGGCGACGCTTTTTTGACATTAGCCAGATCTATTGTTGGACAGCAAATTTCAGTGGTGGCGGCTCAATCGGTTTGGAATAAAGTGCTCATTGCCCTGAAAAACAAAGTCAGCCCCAAGACGATTCTTGCATTGCCTATTGAGAATTTGCGTGCCTGTGGTCTGTCTGGCCGTAAGGTGGAATACATACGTGATTTGGCTGCGCATTTTGATTCTGGCCAGTTGCATGCCGGTCAATGGAAGGGCATGGAGGACGAGGCCATCATTAAGGAGTTAAGCGCCATTCGGGGGGTAGGTCGCTGGACAGCAGAAATGTTCCTCATTTTTAATCTAGTACGGCCCAATATTCTCCCTTTAGATGATGCGGGCTTAATTAAGGCTATTTCTCTCAATTACTTCAGTGGGGAGCCTGTTAGTAGGCATGAGGCTCGTGAAGTAGCGGCAAATTGGGCTCCTTGGCGCACGGTTGCCACATGGTATATGTGGAGAAGTCTCGACCCCGTGCCCGTAGACCATTAAAATCAAGCAATGAAAACGACTTTCCTGGATTTTGAGCAATCAATCGCTGAATTAGAGGCAAAGATTGAAGAGCTACAGTTTGTACAAGATGAATCATCCGTGGATATTTCAGATGAAATTAAAACGCTGTCTGAAAAAAGTCAGCAACTGACTAAGGATGTCTATGCCAATCTGACTCCTTGGCAAGTCTCCCAAGTGGCTCGTCATCCGCAACGACCTTACACCCTAGACTACATTAATGCACTCTTTACTGATTTCCATGAATTGCATGGCGATCGTAATTTTGCCGATGACCAATCTATTGTGGCCGGCCTAGCCCGATTCGATGCCAAGCCTTGTATTGTCATTGGGCATCAAAAAGGCCGTGATACTAAAGAGCGTGCTCTTAGAAATTTTGGTATGAGTCGTCCCGAGGGCTATCGCAAGGCGATGCGCTTAATGCGTTTGGCGGAGAAATTCACAATACCGGTATTTACATTTGTGGATACACCGGGAGCATTTCCTGGAATTGATGCGGAAGAGCGCAATCAATCTGAGGCGATTGGCCATAACCTGTATGTTCAGGCAGAATTAGAGGTTCCCATTATTGCCACCATCATTGGTGAAGGTGGCTCGGGTGGTGCATTAGCGATTGCCATGGGTGATGTAGTGCTGATGCTGCAAAATTCCACCTACTCGGTCATCTCCCCTGAAGGCTGCGCCTCCATTCTTTGGAAAACAGCTGAAAAAGCGCCTGAAGCAGCAGAGCAACTTGGCTTAACTGCGCAACGCCTAAAGACACTAGGCTTAATTGACAAGATTGTGGCCGAACCTACTGGTGGAGCACACCGGGACTACGAAGTGATGATGAGTAACCTGCGTAAGGCTTTAGCGGACTCTCTAAAGACTTTTGAAGGCATGAGGGTGGAAGCATTACTCGAGCGACGTCACGAGCGCCTGATGGGCTATGGTAAGTTCAAGGAAATCGAAGCCAAGTCCTGAGGCGGGCAAACGAATTGCAGTTGCCTTAAGTGGCGGCCTCGATTCGGTTGTTCTTCTCGACACCGTCTGTAGGGCCAGCAGAAATACGGGTATTCAAAACACCGCTATTGCCCCTGAAATCTGGGTATTTCACATCCACCATGGTCTGCAAAAGCAAGCCGACCAATGGCTAGTCTTTTGTGAAAAAATAGCTAAAAAATATCAAGTGCATTTTGATTTTCGTCTGCTGCATTTTCAAAAAGCCAACGAGGGTAATGTTGAGGCGAGAGCCAGAGCAGGGCGTTATGAGGCATTGACTGAGCTATGTCTTGAGTATGGTATTGAGGATTTGCTTTTAGCGCATCATCAAAACGATCAAGCAGAAACAGTATTGCTGCAGTTATTACGTGGCGCTGGTGTTGCAGGCCTATCGGCCATGCCTGATAAGCGCCCTCTCAATGGGTCCAACAAGGTGAAGACGGTTACTTTAAAGCGCCCACTACTGAATCAAACCAGGGCCGAGCTTGAAGCGTACGCAAAAAAATATCGGCTTCAATGGATTGAGGACCCTAGTAATCAAAGTAGGCGTTTTAGACGTAACGCAATTCGTCAGGAAATCATTCCCCGGCTTGCTAAAATACAGCCTGAGGCTATTGCTAATTTAGCGCGTAGTGCAGAGCTCCTGGCTCAATCCCAACAATTATTAGATCGCTTGGCTGTTCAGGACGGTAAGTCAGTCTTGCAAAAAGAGAATTTAAAGCTGGCACCACTTTTAGCTCTAGCAAAAAAAGACTTACCAGCAGCCAACAATCTGATGCGCTATTGGCTAAAAAATAACTGCTTATCAATGCCCTCACAAGAGCGTTTGGATTCTTGGTGGCGTGACTTAATAAAGGTCGGGCTTGATGCCTCTTTGGAGTGGCAGCACGATGAAGCCAGCATTTACCTTTGGCGTGGTCTTTTGCGGGTGGCTAGAGTGGAGTCTGGTAGATGGATTTTTAAAACAATTCCGATAAAAAGTAAAAAACAGGGGTTCGCATTTGCCTGGGTAGATGAGGCGAGACAAAAAGGCCTTATTCAACAAGTCGATCGTAAGGGTGCCGAGAAGATTCAAATCAAGGCGAATACCCCGCGTAAAACGCTTAAAAACCTCTTCCAAGAATCTAACGTGCCTCCTTGGGAGAGAAATGCCCCCTTACTCTTTATTGATGACCAACTTGTTGCTGTTGCTGGTGTGGGCGTCAGTTATCCACATCTAACGGCTATGGGAATGCGGGTGCTTCCAGAGTGGTCAGTGTACAAAAACCTGTAAAATAAGCTCCTTTGAGGGTCTGGTAGCTTCCTTTGCCGCATCATCGATAGAAAAATCAAAATAATCAGAATAAATAGAAGATTGCTCGTATGGCTTTAATCGTTCATAAATATGGCGGCACCTCAATGGGCTCAGTAGAGCGCATTCAAAATGTGGCCAAACGCGTCGCTAAGTGGATGCGTGCTGGCCATCAAGTTGTTGTCGTTCCGTCAGCGATGTCTGGAGAGACCAATCGATTACTCGGCTTAGCTAAAGAAATTAATCCTGACGCTAATCCGCGAGAGCTTGACCAAATTGCCTCAACAGGTGAGCAAGTGAGCTCTGGATTGTTGGCTTTGGCTTTACTCCGCGAAGGAATTGATGCTGTGAGTTACGCTGGGTGGCAGGTCACGGTGCATACCGATTCTGCATTCACCAAAGCCCGGATTAAGAGTATTGATGATCAGAAAATTCTGGCGGATCTTAACGCTGGCCGTGCTGTAGTAGTAACTGGTTTTCAAGGGGTCGACCCCAATGGAAATATTACAACCTTAGGCCGTGGTGGCTCAGATACTTCAGCAGTGGCTATGGCTGCGGCCCTCAAGGCGGATGAGTGCCTAATTTATACCGACGTAGATGGTGTTTACACCACGGATCCCCGTGTCTGTGAGGATGCCCGCCGCTTGGACAAGATTACCTTTGAAGAAATGCTGGAAATGGCTAGCTTGGGTTCTAAGGTATTACAGATTCGCTCGGTTGAGTTTGCCGGGAAGTACAAAGTTAAAACCCGTGTTCTGTCATCCTTGACAGATCCACTGATGCCCCTCGACGTTGAGATGAAGTCGGGCACCTTGATTACATTTGAAGAGGACAGCACCATGGAAGCCGCCGTTATTTCCGGTATCGCCTTTGCGCGCGATGAAGCCAAAATTACCGTATTGGGTGTTCCTGATCGCCCTGGAATCGCTTATCAAATTCTGGGTCCGATTGCTGATGCCAATATTGATGTTGACATCATTATCCAGAATCAATCTTTTGAAGGCAAGACAGACTTTACCTTTACAGTGCCACGGGCTGACTATCAGAAAGCACTAGATTTACTGAAAAAGAATGTGCAGACCCACATAGAGGCAAAAGAGATTACTGGTGATCCAAAGGTTTCTAAAGTCTCTGTTGTTGGTGTTGGCATGCGCTCTCACGTTGGCGTTGCTAGCAAAATGTTCCGCACCTTATCAGAGGAGGGCATCAATATCTTGATGATCTCCACTAGTGAAATTAAGATTTCAGTCGTGATTGACGAGAAATATATGGAATTGGCTGTACGTGCCCTGCACAAGGCCTTTGAGCTAGACCAGAAGTAAATACCGCTTTATATGCCCCCATCAAACGGAATCCGTTAAACTGTGGGTCGTAGTTTGTAATACAAAGAATGAATACGGAGACGTGGCCGAGTGGTCGAAGGCACTCCCCTGCTAAGGGAGCATTTGCTCAAAAAGCGAATCGGAGGTTCGAATCCTCTCGTCTTCGCCAGGAAATACCTAAAATAAGGGTTTGTAGAGATACAAACCCTTATTGCTTAGTTTTTCTGGCATAGTTTTTTGCACCTTCAGCCCTAGCAAGAAAATCCATGTCTCTGCCCATCTTGTACTCTTATCGTAGATGCCCCTTCGCTATGCGGGCTCGCATGGCTTTGCAGTATGCAGGTATTGCAGTTGAGCATCGAGAGATTTCATTAAGGGATAAGCCACAGTCTATGCTCCTGGTTTCTCCAAAAGGAACGGTTCCAGTGCTGTGGATTGACGACATAGTCTTGGATCAAAGTCTGGACATCATGCAGTGGGCACTCGAAAAATCAGATCCAGATGACTGGAATATGGTTGATCAACTAATATCGCAAAGCTGGATTGAAAAGAATGACGGGCCTTTTAAAAAGATTCTGGATCAGTACAAATACCCCAATCGATATCCAGACTTTAGCCATGCAGAAGTTTTGAGAGCTGCAATGGAGTTGATGTTACGGCCAATGGAGTTAACGCTTCAGTCCAGTCAGTTTCTATTGGGAAATAAAACATCCTGGGTAGATATCGCCATATTCCCATTTATTCGGCAGTTTTCGATGGTGAACCCATCAGAGTTTTCAGGCTTGCCATTATCAAGAACTAAAGAATGGCTTGCTCATTTTTTGCAATCCGAACTTTTTGGCTTGGTGATGCATCAACATCCTGTCTGGGTAGAGTAGTAATCTTTCCAGGAGTGATGGAATTTTTAGCTTCAATTTAGTGCATATTTGTAGATAAATAGTACTTACGTACAAATTACTGGATTTTTGTTGAAAATAATGGGCAATCTTCCTTCGACACCATATTTTTTACAGCATCGTTGTGAGTGATCTAAATCAACATTCTCTAAATGAAATATTGCTACACTGTTTTCAGGTAGTAGTTTAGATAACGTAACGGGAGATTAGTCATGAAATTCATTGTTTCCGCTTTAGCCCTTGTTTTATGTTCAGGCATATCTGTAGGCGTATCCGCTAAAGATACTGTCAAAATTGCTTATATCGGGCCTTTGACTGGTGGAGTTTCTGCCAACGGTATCGGCGGTCGAAATTCTGCAGATCTTGCAGTCCGGCTTAAAAATCAAGATCCGAATGCAAAATATAAGTATGAATTAGTGTCTGCTGATGATGAGTGCAAGCCTAACGTTGGCGTGCAGGTAGCTACAAAGATAGCTGCTGACAGCTCTATTATCGCTGGTGTTACTCATTACTGTTCAGCAGTGGCTATGAGTACTGTTGATGTTTATCACAAGTTTGGCTTGCCAGTAATGGTGTGGGGTGCTGTTTTGCCTGAGATTACTTATGGCAATGACTATAAAGAGGTGCATAGAGTGAATGGCACCATGATTAATCAAAACGAAGTTGCTGCTAAATTTTTGACTGGTTTAGGTTACAAGAAGTGGGTGATTATTCACGACACAACTGACTACGGCAAGGGACACAACAAGTACTTTACTCAATACCTAACCAAGAATGGCGGCCAAATTTTGGGCACATTCGGAGTAACGGCGGATCAGCAAGACTTTACTGCTGAGCTGACTAAGATTAAGGAGCTTAAGCCTGAGGTTGTTTACTTTGGCGGACTAACTCCTATTGGTATCCGTATTCGCACGCAAATGGATCGTTTAGGCATCAAAGCGGTTTTCGAAGGTACGTCTGGTATTAAGTCTGACGCTTACATTGAGGGCCTCGGTAAATTAT
Organism: Polynucleobacter brandtiae; assembly: GCF_002797575.1. Classification (GTDB taxonomy): domain Bacteria; phylum Pseudomonadota; class Gammaproteobacteria; order Burkholderiales; family Burkholderiaceae; genus Polynucleobacter; species Polynucleobacter brandtiae. The sequence continues at coordinate 70,368 of NZ_PGTX01000001.1, forward strand.
CAGAGGGGTCTTTGTCTTTTATTGAGGGCGCTCCATGGGAGAAGTTGCCAGGCGGCTTAGCATTTACAGCTAAATACAGTCAGCAAAAATATCCTGATGCACCTGAGGCATATGGTCCATTTGCCTATGCTGCTGCCAATCTTATTATGGATGCGATTGAAAAGGCGGGGCCTAATCGCAAGAAGGTCATGGAAGTGTTAAATAAAACGAATAACGTTGAAACAATTATTGGTACCGTAACCTTTGATGATCGTCGCCAAAACATCGTTCCTTTGATCTCTAAATATGTTGCCCAGGATGGAAAATGGGTTGTCTGGGAAGATAGCCTGTATGCCAAAAAACAGCGTAAATTAGGTCAATAAATAGCGTAGCTTGTACCCATTTATTAATTTATTTTTAACTAAAGTAATGAGAGTGATAGTGCATGTCGTTTGATATCCTTTTGCAGTATCTGCTTAACGGTTTGATGTTGGGCGTTATCTACGCGATTGTTGCGGTAGGTTTCACTCTCTACTTTGGTGTGTTAGATGTCATCAAGTTCTCTCATGGCGATATTTTGATGGTGGGGGCCTTTGCTGGCCTCACTGCTTATATCGGCATTGCTGAGACATTTCAATCTCCCTGGTTGCAGCTTTTGATGATTGTCATCATTAGTCTTTCTGTTGCAGCTTTTTTGGGCGCCGTTATAGCGCGCTATTTAATTCTCCCATTACAAAAAGCGCCGCCGATCAACACATTGTTGGTTACGTTAATGCTTGGATTAGCATTGCGAGAGGCGGTACGCCTGTTTTATCCTAATGGCTCAAATCCAAAGCCTTTTCCAAGGTTGTTACCAACTGAGGGTATTACCCTAGGCGATTTTATATTGAGGGCGGATAGCTTAATTTTGTTGTTAACCGGGATTATTAGTATTGTTGCCGTTCAACGTTTAATTACTCGCACCAAAATTGGCTTGGCCATCAGAGCGGTCGCTCAAGACAGTGAAACCGCTCGCATTATGGGCATTAATTTTCAGAAAATTGTATTGATCACCTTTATGTTGGGCTCAGCGTTGGCAGCTTTGGCCGGAGTTATGAATGGCCTCTACTACAACGAAGTGAACTTTGGTATGGGTTTGTTGCTCGGTGTTATTGGATTTTCTGCTGCGGTAGTTGGTGGCCTAGGGAACTTCTACGGCGCTATTGTGGGCGGCTTTCTATTTGCGGCCCTGCAAACAATTGGTGCAGTGTTATTGCCCGCAATTTTGCCCAGTGTTCCCAGTGCATACAAAGACGTATTTGCATTTGCAGTGATTATTATCATTATGGGATTAAAGCCAACAGGCTTAATTTCTGAAAAATCTAGCGAACGGGTGTAATCATGAAGTTACTATTAACAACGTTTGCTGTGTGTTTAATTTATAGCAACTTATTGCTGGGCTCTGAAAATCAGATCGAAGTAGGAGCTTTGGTTGTCTTGGCGTTTGTAATTAGTATCATCGGGAAAAAGATGGGGTTAATGGAGCGTCTTGCAGCTGCGGTGCGACAGCATCCCCAGTTTCCAGCTTACGCCTCTATTGCTGGGGTATTAATTACCATGGTGGTATTTCATGATGCACATTTTGCGTTACTAATGCTCGCAACCGTATTGATTTATTCCATAGTATGTCTTGGCTTAAACATCCAATTTGGTTACGTCGGTATCGTGAACTTTGCTGGGGCTGCATTTTTTGGTATTGGTAGTTATACGGCTGCAGTGTTGGCAATGCATACTAATGTGCCCCACATAGCGATCTTATTTTTGGCTGCCGGTATCTCAGCTTTGATTGGTTGTATTGTTATTTATCCTGTCCTCAGGACTCGGGGTCACTATGCCGCTTTAGTGACGATTGCTTTTGGTATCTTATTCAGGAATTTTCTTGAGGTAAACGATACTCTCGGCGGTCCTCAAGGCTTAAAGATTCCTGCTTTTAATCTTTTTGGTTGGAATTTATCCGACGGATTTGATATTGGTGGATTTGAGTTTTCATTCTATATTCCATATTTATTGATTGCCTTAGTCTTGCTGATCTTTAGTTTCAAAATTACCCGAAATTTAGAGCGCTCTTGGGTTGGCTTAAGCATGGACATGGTTCGTACTGATGAGATTGCAGCCTCAACCTTTGGGGTCAACATTGCACGTTGGAAGATAGTGGCGTTTACTTTGGGTAATTTTATGGCTGGAATGGCCGGAGCGTTATACGGAATGATGACGGCTTACGTTGCCCCTAATAATTTCACCTTTGCCGATTCACTAATTCTAGTTTCCATCGTCATTTTGGGTGGCATTGGTAATCCCTGGGGGATTATTCCTGCAGCTGCGATTGTGGTGATCCTTCCGGAAAAATTGCAATTTATACAAGAATATCGTTTTCTACTTTACGCAATTGTTGTTATTCTCATTTTGCTATTCCGCCCTGATGGCTTGCTACCTCGCCGTATCCGCGCATATTTTCCAGATAAAAATAAGAGTGTGGGGGGTTCAAAATGAACCATCCTGCAAAAAAGATTTTAGAGGCTCATAACCTGACAATGCGTTTTGGTGGAGTCACTGCATTAGATTCTCTGAACCTGCATGTGAATGAAGGTGAGATTCTTGGTTTACTAGGTCCGAATGGCTCAGGTAAAACAACCTTTTTTAACGTGATAACAGGCCTTTATCGCCCCAGTTCTGGATCAGCTATATTTCGAGGCAAGGATATTACTGGTGCCTCTGCTCAGGATGTTTATCGCGAGGCAATAACGCGTACTTTTCAGCGCTCACGATTATCTTTACCATTAACGGTCTTTGATAATATTGCCATTGGAGACAACCGTCGTTTGGATACGGGTTTGTTTTTTAATCTTTTTCAACGCAAGCAATTTAAGTCAGAATATGACCAGGTTGTTGAGCAAGTAAATCAACTCCTACTGACTTTCAATCCAAACTTAGCTGCAAAAATATTTGAACCTGTTGCTAGTCTTCCTATGATTGATCGTCGTCGTATTGAGATATGTCGCGCCTTAATCAGTGAACCAGATCTCCTATTGCTCGATGAGCCATCGGCGGGCATGACTCATGACGAAACTGCTGAGGTTATGAACGATATCTTGCAGGTGCGAAGCAAAGTAAAGCCTTTTACGATTGTCTTAATTGAGCATGAAATGGGCCTAATTCAGCGCATGACTGAGCGCTGTATTGTTCTTAATTACGGTAAAAAAATTGCCGAGGGCACTTATGATGAGATTGTCAATAATCCTGAGGTACAAGTTGCTTATTTGGGCCAGGAATAATCATGAATTTATTAAAAATCCAGCACCTTTACACGGCCTATGATCGTATTGATGTTTTAGAGGATGTCTCTATTGAAGTTAGGCAAGGTGAAATTACCTGTATCTTAGGCGCGAATGGTGCTGGTAAGTCCACTTTAATTCGCTCAATATTAGGTTTAACGCCTGCAAATCGTGGGGAGATTCTTTTTAAAGATGAGGATATCTGCCGCCTTCCCTCGCACCAAATCATTGAGCGTGGAATTGCTTGTGTTCCTGAGGGGCGTAAAGTATTTCCGCGCATGACGGTCGATGAAAATTTATCGGCTGGCGCTTATCTTGTGAAAGATAAGCGGATTATTGAAGAGAGGCGTGCTCACGTTAAAGCTCTTTTTCCGAGAATGGCAGAGCGATCGACCCAGCTAGCCGGAACTCTATCTGGGGGAGAGCAAGCCATGCTTGCTATTAGCCGTAGCCTGATGAGCTCTCCTGATTTATTGATCTTTGATGAACCTTCTTTGGGGTTATCCCCCCTCTTTGTAAAAGAGAATTTTAAAATTATTAAAGAGATTAATCAGATGGGGACTACCGTTTTATTGGTCGAACAGAACGTTCGTCAAACGCTCGCTATTGCTCATCGTGGCTATGTTATTTCTAAGGGCTCTGTAGTGGCGCAAGGAAATGCTGAAGAGTTGATAGCAAATGCCGAAGTACAGGCCGCTTATTTTGGATAATTTATGCTGACATCAAGATTAAATCCCGTCGAACTTACTCAAGAGTTAGTTCGGTTCAACACAATTAATCCTCCTGGTAACGAAGATCAGATTTGTGAATATCTGCAGGGTATCTTGGAGACTGCTGGATTTGAATGCAAGAAAATTGAATTTGCCCCGCGCCGCACAAGTTTGGTAGCCAGAATTGGGGCCTGCAGCTCATCCAGCCCCAGCATTTGTTTTACTGGTCACGTTGATGTCGTTCCCTTAGGGGCTCGTGCATGGCAGTTTGAACCATTTGCTGGTTTGATTGAAGACGGTAAGTTATATGGTCGCGGCTCTAGTGATATGAAAAGTGGTGTTGCTGCCTTTGTTGTAGCAGCCGTTCAAACTGCTCAAATGACAAAATCAGGCGCTGGTGTCACTATGATCATTACTGCTGGTGAAGAGACTGGTTGCGAGGGCGCTTTTCATTTAGCCGCCAGTAAAGAGATTGTGGATTTTCTTGGTCCAGCAGGGTGCTTTGTTGTAGCTGAGCCGACGGCGAATGAACCGCTTTTGGGTCATAAAGGCGCTTACTGGCTCAAAGCTAAAACGGAAGGCATTACCGCTCATGGCTCGATGCCCGAAAGAGGTGATAACGCTTTTTATAAATTAGCCAAAGCAGCGCTGACTCTTGAGAAATTTACTTTTGATACTCCAGTTCACCCCTTAATGGGTCAGGGTACGTTAAATATAGGTACAGCAAAATCAGGAATTAATATTAATTCTGTTCCCGATGCTGCGGAAATGACGCTGGATATTAGGACGGTTGCAGGCCAAAGCCATTCCCATATTTATGGATGTCTATGCAAAGCTTTAGGATCGGCGGTGCAGCTCGATACGATTATTGATATCGAGGGCGTGTTCACGCCGGCCAATGATCCATGGATGGAAAAGGTTTTTGAGTGCTGCACTGCTATTAATGGGGTTCGACCAACAGAAAAGACCGTTTCATACTTTACTGATGCATCTGCTCTGAAGTCCGCTATTGGTAATCCACCAACAGTCATTCTTGGCCCTGGTCAGCCCGAGATGGCTCATCAAACTGACGAATTTTGCTATGTCAATAAAATTGAAGACGCTACAAAGCTGTTCAGTAATTTAATTTTAGATTGGCAGCAGTCTTAACTTAATTGCTCCTCTTTTCAATAGAGGCCTCCACAAAGGCGGCGATATTTAATAGCTTTTCATCATCCCGGTAATTTCCGATCAACTGAATGCCTAATGGTAGCCCTTTAGCGGATTTAGTAACGGGCAATGCAATAGCTGGCGTACCTATAAAAGACCATAAGGCGCAAAAGATAGGATTGCCAGTGAAATCTAAGCCCTTAGGGGCCTCGCCAGTTGCGGGCGCAGAGAGAATTACATCAAAGCGCTCAAAAATTTCACCAATAGATTGTCGTAATCGTTGTTGTAGTTTTTTTGCTTTGATATATTCGCTGGCGGTGTGATTATTTCCTTTTTGGGCTAACTCTTTCATATGAGTACTCATTAGCTCGGGGTATTTTTCAAAATGATGCTCGTGGATGACTGCAGCCTCACATGCCATTAATATATGTAGCGCTTGAATTCCATCCCAATAACCATCGGGCAAAGTGTAATCCTCAACAGATGCCCCCTCCGACTTCAGATTGCTTGCGACTGATTGAAGAACATCACTTTGCTCTTGGCTTAGTAAATCATCAAACGGTGTTTTCAATAAAGCAATGCGAAGCCTTCTGTTATCAGTATATTTCTCAAGTGGTTTTAGTGAGACATCCTCAATGACGATGGCATCCTCCTCACTAGGAGATATATTTTTTAATAGATTAAATGCGTAAACAATATCCTTAACGGATCGAGTAAAAAATCCGATATGGTCTAGCGAGCCTGATACAGGGTGTGCTCCGGCACGAGGTACGGCCCCAAAGCTAGCTTTAAATCCGACCACGCCACAAAATGATGCGGGTCGCACTATGGACCCTACGGTTTGAGAGCCGATTGCCAATGGAACAATTCCGCTTGCTACTGCCGCTGCAGAGCCACTAGATGAGCCCCCGGGTGTGTGTCCTCTGTTCCAAGGGTTGGTAGTTGCACCCGGGTGCTTCCAAGCAAACTCTGTTGTGACTGTCTTTCCAAAAACAACGCCACCAAGTGCCCGAATCTTTTGAACGATAGGGGCATCTTCCATAGGTATGTAGTTGCCGTAAATAGGCGAGCCATTCGTCGTTACAAAATCCTTTGTAGCAAGAATATCCTTTATTGCTACTGGTATACCCTTCAATGGGCCAGCGCCAGATTCATGAAGCATTTTTAGCAGGGGGCTGCGTACAGTAAATGCCTTGAGCGTTGACTCTAAGTCATCCGCGCGTCCCACGCACTGAGACAGATATGTTTGGATCGTAAGCTGTTTCCGCTCAATGAGTTCACAGGCCTCTACTAGTCCAATAAAAGGTTTCTTCATGAGAGTCATTGGTAGATATAAGTTTATAGAGTCTTCACTTTATCACTTTTAGTGCATCCGAAGTAGTTCGGCGTTGAGAGCGTGAGCTACCTATTTCCCACTGTGATTCTGGCGCAAAACGGAACTTTTTAATAATTTATAGATTTTATATCGCTAACTAGTAGATTTCCCTAGTATTCTATTTAACTATAAAGTTCACAACCTCACAACTTCACAACTTGTGTAGTATAGTAATGCCATGGGAGGTGAAATGAGAAAAGTAATACCAAAAACGCATCAAGCTTTGGATTGGATAGGGAAGGGTATGTCAGCTGCACAAGCTGCTAGAAAGATGGAAATATCAGAATCTAGCGTCTATGCCGCCCTAAGAAAGATGAAGGCAAAAGATTTAGGTTGCTGTCCAACATGTGGTCATAAAGTGAAGAGATAAAAAATGAAAAAGATTCTATTAGCCCTAGTTACTGCCTCAGTAGCTGCATTTGCGTATGCCAACAGTGCTTCTGATTCCTCGGAGTTATTAAGCCAGCAATGCAAGATTTCAGCCCAGGCCGTATCTTCCTTGAAAGAACTGCGCTATGGCAACACCTCAATCCGAAAAGATGTAACTGGGTTGATTAATATGAGTTTAAAAGTGCAGGAAAATAGAGATGCTGCTCAACAAACCCTCAATAAAATGGTGGACGATCGCATCAATACCATTTCCGCTTTAGAAGAAAAGTATTGCTCGGTTTAATTATTAGCAATTCAGCAATCAAATAATTAAGCGATCTAATGCCCAATTCATTTGAGTGCTCTGAGTGCGGTAATCCAAGGGTGATGTTAGATGACTGCCAGCACTGTGGCAGCAGCACACTTCCGGCAGTATTGATGGATACCCTCGTGCTTAACCTCAAGTTTGGTAGCCCCAGTGCCGAGGAGGCATTGGAGCGCTTGACTATTAGCTTAAGAAGAGCATCGGAAGTCGGTGTCAAAGTGATTATGTTGATACATGGCTATGGCGCCAGTGGAGAGGGTGGCTTTATCAAGCATGCCGTACATGCTGCGCTGGAGAGCAACTATTTCTCTGATCGTGTGAGCGAATACCATTATGGTGAAGAGACGGCATTTGGAAGTGAGGCCTATCACGCACTACTCAAGAGAAGACCTTCACTAAAGGGGTATCTGAAGCACTTTAAGCAGGGTAATGCCGGTATGACTGTACTCATATTAGGTATGTATGCGATCAATGCTTAGAATAGAGTAGTTAAATCCTTTTAATATAGGCTTTGGGAGAGAAAAATGACTACCAAAAAAGCAGCATTAGAGTCACACAAAGATATTGATCAAAGTTCTGAGCATTTAGTAGATGACTTTAAGGCCTTGATGGCTGATGCGGAAGCGTTGATTAAAGCAACTGCGCAACACGAAGAGGGGCCATTAAATGCTATTCGGGCTCGGGCGATCGAGACCTTATCAAGTGCTAAACAGAATTTAGCAACGCTGGAAGATGGCTTAATGGATAAAGCTAAGGTAGCTGCTGAAGGTGCAGATGATTTTGTTCATCACAAGCCATGGCAAGCTGTTGGTATTGCTGCTGGTGTTGGTGTTTTGATCGGCTTACTCATGAGTCGTCGATAGCTCGCCATGTCACAAGAAAATATGCTTTCTGCAGTCAAAAATCTGGTCTCCACTGCAGCCGCTATCACCCAGACCCGTTTAGAGCTTCTCTCAATCGATGTGCAGATTGCCCGTTCTCAATTTATGCGGCTGCTGGTTTTTATTAGCCTAGCCTTATTCTTTCTGTTTTTTGGCCTAGTCATGCTTGCCTTACTCATTGTGATTTATAGTTGGGAAACGAATCGTATGATGGCCCTAGGCCTTCTCAGTGGTGGATTTTTATCAGTGGGTTTAATCTTGGCTTTAGTAGTACTGCGCTCTTTAAAGACTATGCCCAAATTGTTTGAGTCATCTATTGCCGAGCTTGCTAAAGATCGCCAGGCGCTATCGAAATGAAGCATCCATCCTTAGCTGAGCTCACAGCTCGTCAACAATTGCTGCAGGCAAGGGCCGCCCAAGAACGCTCTGATTTTGCGCTACACTTTGAGCCTCTTGAGATGCCACTTTCTTGGGCGGATAAAGGGGTTGATGCCTTTCATTTCATTTCAAGCAATCCTTTTTTATGGAGCAGTGCATTTGCAGTGCTCGCGCACTACCGACCCAAATTAGCCACTAAGGCACTAGCAGTCGGTTGGGGCGCTATCAAATTATTCAAAACTGCCAAAAATCTCATCTAGATTTTTTCGTTGCTTTTATTTAGGCAATTAGTAGCGAGCGATTCACAATCCCATTTTTACTTAAAGTAGCACTGCCATCTAAACCAGCAATCTCTAAGAGCGTTAAAGCCCCGGCTAATGTAAAGCCTGCTTTTTTAAGTAGTAGGCTGGCCGCAACAATAGTGCCCCCCGTAGCCAGTACGTCATCCACGATCAGGACGCGGGCATCAGTAGGTAGGCTGGATTGCTGCAATTCGAGGCTGTCAGACCCGTATTCCAGGCCATAAAACTCCCGATGACTTACGAGTGGGAGTTTGTTGGGCTTTCTGGCTAAAGCAAGGCCTCTATGGGCATGATGCGCCAAGGCTGACCCAAAGATAAAGCCGCGTGATTCGATGCCCAGAATGTGGGTGTAATCCAATTGCTGTGCAAGGGTATTGAGCTGAGTAATTGCAGCCTGAAATGCCAGAGGATTGGCTAATAGCGGTGAAATATCCCTAAATAAAATACCGGGCTTGGGGAAGTCTGGGACTCCGGGTAGATAATCTAATAAATTCATTATTGGCCATCATGAAATCGAACCTACTTATTATCACCGCTTTAGAATCCGAACTCAGCCGTGCAGTATTGCCGCCAGGGGTAGGCATTATCTATTCTGGTATTGGTAAGGTGAATGCTGCCCTGATGACTTATCAGGCTATCGAGGAGTTTGAGCCAAAAAGAATCATCAATTTTGGCACGGCAGGTAAGGTGAATCTCGACCTTCATGGTTTATTAGAAATTGGCCAGGTCATTCAGCGGGATATGCAAACTGAGCCTTTGGCACCAAGAGGTCAGACACCATTTTGCCCAAGACCCCAGGTCTATCGATCTCCAGGAGGCATTCATATGTGTGGCACGGGCGATAGCTTTGTTACTGCTCATGATCCCTGGCTACAAGAGCAGGGGGTTGATGTTGTTGATATGGAGCTCTTTGCCATTGCAGCGACTGCCTATCAGTTTCAGATTCCGTGGCAATCGTTTAAATATATAACAGATGATGCCAATACCCAATCTGGCAATGATTGGCAGGAAAAGGTGAATGACGGCCAAGACGCTTTTCTTCTGAAGCTAAAAGAATTACTCTGAGCCTATTGTGACCAATCCCTTATTTCCTTGGCTTGATCATTATCCTGATGGCATTCCCCATCAGATTGATCGCGCTATGGAGTCGCTGGGATGCCATTCTTTGGTTGATCTATTTGAAGAATCCTTTTCCAGGCACCCACAGCGTACTGCCCTGGAATTTATGGGTGTATCTATGTCCTATGGGCAATTAGATAAATTATCCCAACACTTTGCGACTTATTTGCAGACTCTAAAATTAGAGCCCGGCGCACGTGTTGCCATCATGCTTCCTAATGTGCCGCAATATCTAATTGCCATGTTGGGTACGCTGCGTGCAGCATATGTTGTTGTTAACGTTAACCCCCTTTATACCTCTCGTGAGTTAGAGCATCAATTGCGCGATAGTGGCTCTGAAGCCCTTATTATTTTAGAAAACTTTGCCGCTACTTATGACGCAATTGCTGATCAGCATTTAGTTAAACAAGTCATCGTTACCAGCGTAGGTGATGCTATTGGAGCCAAAGGTAGGGTAGTCAACTTTGTAGCGCGTTATGTGAAGAAAATGATTCCACCCTGGAAGTTTTCTCATATACGGTTTAATGCAGCAATCAAGACGGGTAAGCACCACGAATTTCATCGGCCACAAGTGAGTATGGATGATGTGGCCTTTTTACAATATACGGGTGGCACTACGGGCGTATCTAAAGGTGCTGTACTGTTGCATCGCAACGTTCTGGCAAATATCGTTCAGATTGAGCTGTGGCTAAGTCCTGCGCTTGAGCGTAAAGGAGACGAGCAGTTAGTTTTTTTGTGCGCATTGCCTATGACCCATATCTTTGCCCTAACTGCATGTGCTTTTTTAGGCATTCGTAAGGGTGGGCTCTTATTGCTTGTAGCTAATCCACGTGACATAGATGGGTTTATTCAATTTCTAATTAATCATCCTGGCATTCACATTTTTCCGGGTGTCAATACCCTTTTTCATGCGTTGATTCATCGACCTGAATTTCTTAAAGTAAAGCTACCGCATTTATTAGTCACTATTGGTGGTGGTATGGCTGTACAAAAAAAGACTGCCGACCTCTGGCATCAGCTAACAGGAGTGCCGATTGCTCAGGGTTACGGCTTATCCGAAACTTCACCTGTAGTGTGCGTTAATACCCCCATCATTACTCAATTTACTGGTTCGATTGGTATGCCGCTTCCCGCTACTGATGTCCGCATCTTGGATGACGAGGGTGCTGAGTTGCCTTTTGGTCAGGCCGGAGAAATCGCTATCAAAGGTCCTCAGGTCATGGCAGGGTATTGGAATCAAGCCCAAGAAACACTGCAATGCATGACTGCTGATGGCTATTTTAAATCGGGTGATATTGGCATCATGACCCCTGAAGGGCATGTTCACATTGTTGATCGCAAAAAAGACATGATTGTCGTGGCAGGTTTTAAAGTATTTCCAAACGAAATTGAAGAAATGATTTCTCAATTGGCTGGAGTACGAGAGTGCGCAGTCATCGGCATGCCACATCGAAAGCTTGGAGAGGTGGTCATTGTTTATATCGTTAAAGATCACCCTGAGCTGTCGCAAGCGCAAGTAATTGAATACTGCAAATTACACATGACTAACTATAAGCGACCTAGAAAAGTGATGTTTATAGATGAAATGCCTAAATCTAACGTTGGCAAAATACTAAGACGCCATCTGCGAGATTTATAAATTCTCCTCAGATTCAGAGTCCACCCCCGAAACGATATTGCCAAGATATGCCGATGAGATCATGACTGTTATTGGTTTTAGAGTATGCCCCAGTGCTCCCTGTAAGCCGGATAGAGTTGTGCTTGCTTAATGGATAGGAAAGGGTGCTACCATAGCGCCAATTTTCCTGACTGCCGCTCACTGGATTTCCATTTAGTAAGGTCTGCCCTCCAATAAAGTAGGTGGCATCGAGAGAGAGCCAGGCAGTATTCTCAAAATAGTAAATAGCATGGGTTTGAGTCGAATAGATTGGACTCTGAGAAAGTGTATTTCCTCCTAAATAGTTGGTATTTTTACTGTAAAAAATACCTTCCCCCGCTAATTCAAATCTCCAGGGGCCGATGGCTTTAGACGCGCCTACCCCAGGCTGAATAAACCAACGATTGGCGCCAATATTGACCATTTGCTGGTCGCTATAAGTTCCCCAGGGAATAGAAGCCGCAACACTAAGGCCAATAATCAAATCTTGTTGGTAGCTCTTAAACTGATCTAGGGTGAGCGCAGGTGCCCCGTAAAGATTAACGGATGCTTTGATTACCGGATCTGATAAGCCCTGCGCACTGGCATTCAATTGATAACCGTTAATAGTAGCTTTTTTGCTGAGCTCCCCATAAGGAATCACAATACCCAACTTCCCTGATTGACCGGCTACATCCAAAATATGTGTAAAGCCCATCACCTCACTAGTGAGTTTGTAATTATTACCCTTCAATTGCACAAGGCCAGCGCTTAAAAAATTGATGCCAATGGGCGCGTTGGAGTATGTCCGTGCTACGATCTCTTGAGCGAAGCTCATGCGCATGAGGCCAATAATGAGGGTTAAAAAAGCCCATACTTGGTTGGACTTATTACTACGCCTGCACATTATTTTTTCGGAATCTCTGGTGCATCAAAAAACAATGCATCAGTAGTCTCTTTTCCAAGGGCTAGGCGCATACCAGAAAATATCAAATAGGGCCAAACGATCAACCAATACACGAACGAAATGGAAAGAAGATGTATTGGGTCAGATGCTACGAAATCGAGTAGGGCGCCCGTAAAGGAGCGCCCATGAATCAATGCTTCTAGGCCAGATTCGCATGCACTCAAACAAAGCACCACTAGTAAGTAAAAGACAGATGCACTTAATAGAGGGCGCATCATCCCTCGCCCCTGTTTGATATTGATTGGGTATACAGTTTGAGCAAGCATCATAAACTTGGCACAAATCCCAGCCTTTAGTAGTGCAAACCCAAATACTGACAGCGGAATAGGGCGTTCACGTAAAGTCGTTGCCGCTAAAAAAGCCAGAGCACAAAACCATAGGGCGAAGTAGAGGGCTAGCAGAGCTGCCTTCATTGCCTCATTTTTTAGCTTTACTTTGAGTGTTGTTGACATGGGTTCTGACTTATTGTTTTAAGCATAATTTAAAGCACTATATTTAAATTATTATTAGTTTGATCAACATTATTGCTTAGATAAAAAATTAAAAGCGATAAGTGGCATTCTTGCCAAAAAGCTCAGCACATCCTGGCATGATTCAAGCTAAGGGAACGTGGACCGATATCCATCGTGATAGCGGTAATGAAGGGCTAAATGAGTCAGTTTTCAGTATGGATAAGCGCTTTGGCAGATGTTTTTTGATTATTTAGCGTATTCTTCAGGTTCTATTGGTAGCGCATACAGTGATTTCATCACTGAACGGCTCTTTTGCTGCCTATCACCAATTAAATGCATCCCCGAAAGTATGTAATGACAAAACCAAGCTCCGTAGCGCTACTAAAAAAAGCCAGCCTTATTTTGACGCAGGGATTTGCAAGCCCTAAAGATATTGCTTGGGCATGGGTTACCTTGCTGCTCTCGCAAGAGGAGCCTAAGCGCGATAGTGAAGATAAGCGCCATAGTCGGATTGCAGAATTCGAGGCTTGGATAGTTGGATTGGGTCTTCCCGGTGATCCTAAGAATGTCTCCGTAGTTACTGTGAGCCCAGAAGCAGTAAAAAATTCAGCCAGGAATGTATTCGAGTGGCCTCACGAATATATTCTTCCAGCGACGCCAGCACCAAAGCATCCAGACTCAAAAGTAACCTACAGCGACACGATTACCAAACCGATTTTAGATGCTATCAAGGATGTTGGCGGGTTCGAAGATCGCCCGGCCTTAATGACCGCATTAGAAGGCTATGCAAAAGAAGGCAAGGCGCCATTTGCTAACATCACTGCAGAGGGAATTGAATGGATGGGCAGTGCCTGGTCCGAAGGCGATAAATTTAACCTACTGACAATCAAAACATTAAACAATCGTTTGGCTAATTTAAGAAAAAAAGGCTTGATTTAGTTACAGCGCTTTAGATGAGCTCAATACCTGATCTCAATAAATAAAAAAACCCCGTAGTGCATCAGCATTACGGGGTTTTACTTTCTGGCTCCTCGACCTGGGCTCGAACCAGGGACCTACGGATTAACAGTCCGGCGCTCTACCAACTGAGCTATCGAGGAATAAGCGAATATTATAGCAAGATGAAATCATCTCTTCCCACTTCTGTAAAGATTGCCAAAATATTGACCATTGCCGGGTCTGATAGTGGCGGTGGCGCCGGCTTGCAGGCCGACCTTAAGGTCATCACAGCCCTTGGTGGATATGGCATGTCGGTCGTTACTGCGATTACTGCCCAAAATACCTTGGGTGTCAGCTGTATTCAAGATGTCAATCTGGACGTCATCGAGGCGCAAATAGACGCCATATTTTTAGATATTGGTGTGGATATTGTCAAAATTGGGATGTTGGCTAGCCCTGAGATTGTTCGTACGGTAGCATCTGCACTGAAGCGCCACGGGGCAAAAAGGATTGTTCTGGATCCTGTTCTTAGGGCAACCTCTGGGGCCAGTTTGGGTGGTGACGATACAGCCCAAGCCATGATGACGTATTTATTTCCGATGGCCAGTTTAATTACACCGAATTTAGATGAGGCATCTTTGCTACTGGGCCGAGAAATCACTACGGTCGCAGACTTTGCATTAGCCGCGCAAGAATTACTTGATATGGGTCCGCAAGCAGTATTAATTAAAGGTGGGCACCTAGATGCAACGCATACTCAGTTAACGGATTTTTTAATGTGGCGGACATTGGAGGACAACCTAGAAATAGTCCAGTCTAAGGAGTTTAAGCACTACCGGGTTAATACAGTCAATACCCATGGCACTGGCTGCTCTCTATCATCCGCTGTGGCGACGTATTTAGCCGATGGCCATGATCTTGCGCACTCAGTAGCTAAAGCAATTGCTTATGTAGAGGCTGGCTTAGAAGCTGGTAGATTCTTAAGTATTGGGGAGGGTCCAGGACCCTTGTGGCACATGCACGCTTTCTATCCAACGGCTTTGCCTGAGGAAGAGGGGAAGTATTAGACTGCAGTAAAGCGCTAATGCTCTAAGTTTTCATTAACTCTTGCAATCGTTTAACAACCGCCTTGGGATCACTTGATTCGCTAATGGCTCTGACTACTGCCACAGAGCCAACGCCACTTTGCGCTACTGCATGAATACTGCTTTCATCAATTCCACCGATCGCTACGAGTGGATAGTGATTCATGAGTTTAGTGTATTGGTAGAGGCGACCTAGACCTTGTGGAGCAGTAGGCATCTTTTTGAGTTGCGTCGGAAATACGGCACCCATTGCTATATAGCTTGGACAATAGCGATCGGCGTAAACCATTTCAGCATAACCATGGGTGCTTAAGCCAAGGCGAAGGCCCGCAGATCTAATATCCTCTAAATCTGCAAAGTCGAGATCCTCTTGGCCAAGATGAACGCCATAGGCACCAGCCTCAATTGCTTCTCGCCAAAAATCATTAATAAATAGCAAGGTTTTGCTGCCTGCAACGGCTTGAACCGATTGGGCGATTTGTTTGCGCAGCTCGCTTGTATCGTGTACGTCAGACTTAAAGCGCAGCTGTACTGTTGGCACCTCTGCTTCAACCATCCTCTTAACCCAATCAGCATCTGGCATGACGGCATATAAACCTAAATGCTTAGGGCAGGGTGCAAAGGCATTGGAATTCATATCCCTAGTCCACGGCAAAAGATCAAAATACTCTGGTCTGGAGGGCCATCTTTTAGGATCAAAGCGACCGTCTTGATGCACCATGCGTGACCAGGCCTTACCCAACACCTTGGCATCTTGCTCAATAAAGCCCATGGTGATTGCTGCTAAGGTGCCAGCTAATTCGTAATGATCTGCAGCATGCTCGTTATCAATTTTAGGGGGCGGTGAGGCGATACTAAATTGAGCAATAGCAATACACAAGTCATCATGTTGATGGGCTGCAACAATTTGATCGGCTAGGTCGCGAACTAAACTCATCGTATGAACTTTATTCTTGGTGCCAGAAAGGGGTACCCACTAAAGGTGTACTTGCTTGCGCAGAAACTTGCGCTTTCATGGCCCCAGATAGATGAGCTGACCGACCGGCTTGTACAGCCATTGCAAAGGCGTTCGCCATGGCAATCGGATCATCAGCGAGAGCAACAGCCGTATTTAATAAAACACCGTCATACCCCCATTCCATCACTGTACAAGCATGTGAAGGTAGGCCCAATCCAGCATCTACTAATAGTGGCACTTTCAGACGATCTCGCAACAGTTGAAGTGCATAGGGGTTTAATGGCCCCTGACCTGTTCCAATCGGTGCGGCCCAAGGCATCACTGCTTGGCAACCCACATCGACTAAACGTTGGCACAAAATTAAATCTTCAGTGCAGTAGGGAAGCACCTTAAATCCATCTCGAATCAAGGTCTCTGCTGTTGCTACTAGCCTCAGCGTGTCAGGTTGAAGGGTGTAATCATCGCCAATCAGTTCTAACTTAATCCAGTCTGTTTCAAACACTTCCCGAGCCATCTTTGCTGTGGCAATTACTTCTTGTGGGCTATGGCAGCCTGCTGTGTTGGGTAAGACTGGTACAGCCATCTTTTTCAGGAGATCCCAGAATCCCGAGTGAGCCTCAGTAGTAGCACTACCTTGTCTGCGCAAACTTACTGTAATCATGCCGGGGTTAGCAGATCTAACAGCGTTTTCTAATACTTGTGGGGAGGGATAGCGTGAGGTACCCAGCAACAACCTGCTGGCAAATGTTTCGCCATAGAGCACGAGAGTATCGGCAGAATGAAGCTTATTTTGTAGGGGTATGGTCATAGCAGAATTTTGATAACAATCAACGGCATTCATTAACCACCGGTGACGGGAGAAATGATTTCTAGTTGATCGCCTTCATTCAGAATATGTTCAGAATGGGTTGACTTGGGTACAAATTCAAAATTGACAGCTACCGCAAATGGCGGGGTGGCTTTAATCATTTCTAGTACATCGTCAATCGTGCTGTGATCAGGCAGTTCTTGCTCAATTTGATTGACAATCAGACGCATGTCGTTACCTCGGTCTCTATAAGATGGTGCTGGTGAATTTTTATCTGTAAGCCTAGTTCAACAGCCGTTTGACTATTACCGACACTCAGTATTTCAAGTGCGCAATCTAAGATAGCCGGCGAAATCAGATAACCATGACGGTATAAACCGTTAATCATCATCAGGCCTGCTGTACTAGATTGCTGATGAATATGAATTTGAGGTAAATTATCTTTTAAAGTGGGTCGGCACTGCGTAGCCATCTCTAAAATACGGGCTTCGGCAAAGCCGCTGTGAACCGTATACACCGCACTAAGTAACTCCATTGCAGAGCGCACACTCATGGGTGATCTGTCTTCAGACTCAATTTCTGTGGCACCCACAACATAGACATCATCTTCTTTTGGGGCAATATAAATAGGATATCGCGGATGGATCAAGCGAGTAGGGCGCTGCAGTTTGACTTCTGGCGCATGCAAGCGAATGACTTCACCCCGCACTCCACGTAAATTTTCTTTAGATGCTTCCTGTGTATTCCAGCTATCTTTTGCACCTAAGCCGCGACAATCAATCACCCAATCAAAAGCATTGTGTTTTGCTCTCAATAGCTCGGGATTAATGGACTCGTGCCAATGACATGACACCTTCATGAGAGTTAGCTCAACTAATAAGGCCTCTAAGAGTTGGCGGTTATCTAGCTGGCCCTCATTAGGCAAATAGAGTCCTTGCGTAAATTGTGCTTGAATACTAGGCTCTATCGCCTGAAGAGCGTCACGATCTAGTTTCTGCGGTGCACTTAAAGCCGTATTGTTGCCACTATTTTTTTCAAGGTGCTTAGTAAAACGCGCTGCTTCACTAGCATCTTGGTGATGCCACAAAATTAAAGTACCTTCCTGCTGAAAAAAAACAGGTTTAGCGAGTTCATTAATAATTTGTTTCCAGCGTGGCAAGCTATGGATGCCCATGCGGACTACGTTATCTTCTGTGATAGCAGATTCTGCAAGCGGGGCTAACATGGCAGCAGCAACTCGAGCAGCCGAATCTAGGGCCTCGGGCCCCCCTTTTTCATAAAGGGATACTTTGGCTCCGCGTTTCGCAAGCGCAACCGCCAGCAACCGACCGATTAGGCCGGCGCCAACGATGGCGTACTTGCGATTCGCGAAAGAACTACTCATGATTCACTTTAATCAATGCTGGCTTACTGATAAATCTCACTACCGCGCTTACGAAATTCAGCGGACATCTCTTCCATGCCTGCAGCCGCTTTACTGGCTGCTTCTTGGGTTGCTTGATCGGCATCCGCAATGATCGGTATCACCTTAGATACCTTTGGATTGCCATCCGCATCTAACGTTGCAGCGTATTCACGTACTTCTTGCGTGATTTTCATCGAGCAGAACTTCGGGCCACACATAGAGCAGAAGTGGGCAATTTTTGCACCCTCAGCCGGTAAAGTCGCATCGTGATATTCACGGGCTCGCTCAGGATCTAGACCCAAATTAAATTGGTCTTCCCAGCGGAACTCAAAGCGCGCTTTTGACAAGGCGTTATCCCGTAATTGAGCACCAGGTAGCCCTTTAGCAAGGTCTGCGCCATGGGCTGCAATTTTGTAGGTAATGATGCCGGTGCGCACGTCTTCTTTATCTGGCAAGCCTAAATGCTCTTTAGGCGTCACATAGCAAAGCATTGCTGTGCCGTACCAACCAATTTGCGCAGCACCAATACCGCTAGTGATGTGATCATAGCCAGGAGCGATATCAGTAATCAATGGGCCGAGAGTATAAAAAGGCGCCTCTAAGCAATGCTTGAGTTCCTCAGTCATGTTTTCTTCAATGCGTTGCATAGGAACATGGCCAGGACCTTCAATCATGACTTGCACATCATGCTTCCATGCTTTGGCTGTCAGTTCACCCAGTGTATGCAGCTCTCCAAATTGCGCCGCATCATTCGAGTCTGCAATACAGCCTGGACGCAGACCATCACCCAAACTAAATGACACGTCATAGGCTTTCATGATCTCGCAAATTTCGTCAAAGCGGGTGTACAGGAAGTTTTCTTTGTGGTGGGCTAAACACCACTTGGCCATGATAGATCCACCGCGAGACACAATGCCCGTAATGCGATCTGCGGTTAATGGAACGTAGCGTAGCAATACTCCTGCATGAATGGTGAAGTAATCCACACCTTGCTCAGCTTGTTCAACCAGAGTGTCACGAAACATTTCCCAGGTGAGGTCTTCAGCAACGCCACCTGTTTTATCAAGCGCCTGATAAATAGGTACGGTACCAATAGGTACTGGAGAATTACGAATGATCCACTCACGCGTTTCATGAATATGCTTACCGGTGGAAAGATCCATGATGGTGTCTGCACCCCAACGAATAGACCAGACCATCTTTTCTACTTCCTCATTGATTGAGGAGGTAACAGCCGAGTTACCCAGATTGCCATTGATCTTGACACGGAAATTACGGCCAATAATCATTGGCTCTAATTCAGGGTGATTAATATTCGCAGGAATAATCGCGCGACCTGCGGCGATTTCAGAGCGCACAAATTCACCGGTGACGATTTCGGGTAGGTTAGCGCCATAGCTCTTACCAGGATGTTGCTTAAGTAGTTGCTTGTATTCTGGGTTCTTGCGTAACTGCTCTAGGCCCATGGACTCACGTAGTGCAACGTATTCCATCTCTGGGGTGATGATGCCTTTGCGCGCGTAATACATTTGACTGACATTACTACCCACCTTAGCAACTCGTGGTGCGCCGATATGGGCAAAACGTAGATGCGCAGTTTCAGTATCTTGAGATCTAGCTACGCCGTAATCTGATGAAGGCCCAGCGAGCTGCTCAGTATCATTACGCTCTTCAATCCAATTCTTGCGCAATAAAGGCAGGCCTTTTTCTAAATTGATCACAATTTCCGGATCGCTGTATGGACCCGAAGTGTCATAGACCGGTACTGGCGGATTAGCAACCATCTCTTCACCAACACGAGTAGATAGCTGCTCGATCATACGGATCGGCGCTTTAATATCGGGGCGGGAACCTTCTAGGTAAGTTTTAGTAGAGGCTGGGTAGGCAAATTTTTGCCCAAAGTCACGCTCTAAGCTCTTTAAACTTGGGATTTCGGCTTTTGATTTCTTATTGGTATCACTCATATCCATCTCCTGGCTGTCATTAGATGGACGAAACCGGGTGACGGCTGATTGAAAACTCCCCACGCCAGCATTACCTGGATCGGGTTATAGGGTCTTTCTCAGCACTTTAAAGTCAACAACCCTAAAGAGCACCCCTGTTTCATCCTTGTGTGTATTTAACCACGAAATAGCTTTCAAATAAATGGGGGTAATGCACACCCATTAAGCTTTGGTATTTCGTAAGATGAAATCCGCAGTAACAATGGCGGCATCACTGGTAAATTCATCGGCTAAGATACGGGCTGCAGCCTCTGAAAGGGTGATTTCAATAAAACCACTGACTTCACCATCGTGATTAGTAGGTACAAAATTTTCAGCTAAGGCTAAATCATAGATATAAAGAAGCTCATCATGAAAACCTCTGTTTTGGATAGGTCTTCGTAGGTGAATACGTCCTACAGGTTCAATAAAGTCAGATATTTGCGGGGGAACACCTGCTTCCTCCCATAGTTCACGTCGCACGTTTACCCAAGGGGTCTCATCCGCTTTTATACCACCTGCGGCTAGGTTATCTAAGCGGCCTGGGTCCGCTGCTTTACTTTCACTGCGGCGACCAAACCATAGATTTCCTGTCTTGGTATAGCCATTGACATGACTTGCCATGCTTCGAAAGCCAAAGGTACGAAAAGCAGAGCGCTCCATACGGAAGTATTCATGACCATTTTGGTCAATCCAGGCAAATTCTTCATGGCGCCAGCCGGGAATAAATCCTCCTTGCTGCATTCTGTCGGCTATCTGCGCTAGGCTCCCCGAAAGCACAGTGGGTATGGCGCTTTGAATAATCAAACTGTCATGATTCATTTGAATGTGAGCGATTGGCTGTTTGCGAAGCGAATCTTGCAAAAAAGGGATGAATTCTGGGTTGAGATGCCCAATTACCTTTCCAGGGTTTAGGCCTCCGGCGAAATGAATGGGTAAGAAATCTTGAGGTGCTGATCTGGCTGTATTTTGAAGCATTTCCTCTAGGGCGGCTAGAGTGCTTGTGGAGATTTTCGTCATGGCTTTAGTGTAAGAGAATTCCAAAAGTCAATCGTTCTTTACTTAAATTTGAGCTATAAATGGATGCTTATTATTTAGGCAAGTAAGGTCAGTCTATACAAATCTAGGACTTACGAAAACTTTCGCCGATTTATCCACACAAGTTGTGGATAACTATTGTGAAGGAGGTGGTCCCGCCGACAGGAATCGAACCTGTATCCCACGCTTAGGAGGCATGTGCACTATCCATTGTGCTACGGCAAGAATTGATGAATAAACTAAAACAACAATCAGAACTAGAGTAAATATCAGAATACAAAATACAATTTGCGTGCTTGACAAATTCTATTATCCACCGAACTAAAGTCGCAGTAATTAACTACACCACGCCCAAACATGATTAGCAATGGCGATCATGACATTGGGCGCAAAGTAGGCGCTAAAAACAATCATCAACACTAAAACAGCGCCGCCCAGTATCAACCATTGCGATGGAACATGCTTTTTTTTCATCGATTACTTATGCTGCTATCAGTCGATGAATGGACTGTTCTTTTACTGGCAGATTGGCTAAAAAAGCAATAAATCCTAGGGCAATCGCAATATTCCAAACAACTGCATATGAGCCCGTTTGATCAAATAGATACCCTCCAAAATAGGCGCCACAAAAGCTGCCTAATTGATGTGATAAAAAGACAAGGCCCGATAGCATTGATAGATGTTTAACGCCAAAGATCTGCGCCACAATAGCATTGGTCAAAGGGATGGTAGAAAGCCATAGGAAGCCCATGATGGCGGCAAAGACGTAGGTAGTCACTGGGCTTAAAGGTAGCCAAACAAAGGCCATAATTGCAAAAGAACGGGTGATGTAGATGCCGGATAATAAGTAACGTTTTGGAAAACGCTGGCCTAGCACTCCAGCGCTGTAGGTACCCAAGATATTAAATAGGCCGATGAGTGCCAAGGCAGTAGTAGCGACCATGGGCGCTCCCACATCTGGATAGATCTTTGATAAGTCCTTCAGATAGGGTGCAAGATGCACGGCAATAAATACTACCTGAAAGCCACAAACAAAATAACCTAGAGTGAGATAGCCAAAACTAGGATTGCGCATCGCTTCAGTTAAAGCCTCTCGAATAGTCTGATCGCCACGTTGATGTTGATGCTGCATTTGCGGTTCACGCAACATCCATGCAATAGGAATTATTAAGCTAGCCATCATTGCTAATGCAAGTAATGCATCGCTTGCACCAAATTGACTGAGCAAGCCTTGCTCAACTGGGATCATTAAAAATTGCCCAAATGACCCTGCAGCTGCAGTAATACCCATAGCCCAAACCCGTTTTTCTGGAGCAACATTGCGGCCGAGTATTCCGTAGATGACGCTATAGGTTGTTGCAGTTTGAGCCAGCCCAATCAGTAAACCACCCGCCACATAAAAATTCAAAGTATCTGTAGAAATGGCCATACCTACTAAGCCCAATGCGTAGAGTACGCCACCAGCAATCATGATTTTTAGTGCGCCATAACGATCGGCGACTGCACCGGTAATAGGTTGGACAATGCCCCATACTAAGTTTTGTAATGCGATGGTTAGGGCAAAGGTTTCTCTGCCCCAGCCATTAGCCGAAGTGATGGGTAAATTAAAGAGGCCAAATCCATGGCGTATACCCATGGATAGCGTCACCATGAGTCCAGCGAAAATGAGTAATTGCTTGAGTGACAGTTTTTGGCCTGCTACCAAATGACGCATAGCTTTAAACAATGCCCTTGGCGTGCAGTGCTGCTATACCAGCCTCATCTAACTGGAGGCGCTCACGCAGAATCTCGTCAGTATGTTGGCCTAAAGTGGGGGGTGCTAAGCGAACTTCTACCGGAGTCTCGGACAGCCGCATCGGGCTAGCCACCAATCTCATGGTGCCGGCTGTGGGGTGAGGCACATCAATTTGTACGCCCCGTGCCAAGACTTGTTCGTTTTCAAATACCTCTTTAAAGTTGTTGATAGGACCACAGGGGACGCTGACAGCCTCTAACAGCGCAATCCACTCGGCCTTTGTCTTCTTGCGCGTCATTACCTCTAAAAGCGGAACAAGTACCTTGCGGTGCTCCACACGTAGAGGGTTGGTGCAGTAATCTGGGTGATTTGCTAAGTGGGCTTGGCCACCTGCAGTGACAAAGTGCTTAAATTGTCCATCATTACCCACGCCAACGATCATCCAGCCGTCAGCTGTAGGGAAGGTTTGGTAAGGAACAATAATGGGCGAAGCATTGCCCCAGCGTTGCGGGACCTGATCAGAGCATAAATAGGCGCTAGAAACGTTGGCCATGACTGCAATTTGTGTATCCAGCAAAGCCATATCAATGTATTGCCCATCACCTGTTCGATCTCTGTGGATAACAGCGGCCAAAATTGCTGTGCTGGCGTACATTCCGGTAAAAATATCTGCAATGGCTACACCAGCCTTTTGTGGCGAGGCCCCCGGAACATCGTCTGCCTCCCCTGTGACGCTCATAAAGCCACCCATTCCTTGGACAATAAAGTCATAACCAGGGCGCTGGGCATAGGGGCCATTTTGACCAAAACCAGTGATAGAACAGTAAATTAAATCTTTTTTGACCTTTTTGAGACTTTCGTAGTCGAGTCCATATTTTGCTAAATCACCTACTTTGTAGTTCTCAATGACGACATCAGAGTCTTTGGTCAACTGGCGAATGATTTCTTGGCCATCTGGTTTGCTGATATCGACCGTGATTGAGCGTTTATTGCGGTTAATGCAAATAAAATAGGCTGATTCTTTGGTGTCTGCTCCGTTGGCGTCTTTTGCAAAGGGAGGACCCCAATGCCGTGTATCGTCACCAGCGCCAGGCCGCTCGACTTTAATGACATCTGCACCCAAATCCGCTAGATTTTGAGCGCACCAAGGACCTGCAAGCACACGGCTGAGGTCTAAAACGCGAATATGACTTAAGGCTCCCATTCCTCAATTTTGGCATGAATAGAGGGGTATTACCGGAAAAAATACGAAAATTTTGGTTTCGATTCAGACATGACTACAATTTGCGCGCATGGCTACCCGTAAAACATCCGAATACAGCGAATCATCTATTCAGGTCCTAAAAGGACTTGAACCCGTCCGTCAGCGGCCGGGAATGTACACCCGCACTGATAATCCCTTGCACATCATTCAAGAGGTGCTTGATAACGCATCGGATGAGGCTTTAGGGGGTTTCGGTAAGCAAATTATTGTCACTTTACATGCCGACAGCAGCGTCAGTATTGAGGATGACGGGCGCGGTATTCCAGTAGGCATGCATCCTACGGAAAAATTACCTGTTGTAGAAATCGTCTTTACGCAACTCCATGCCGGCGGTAAGTTCGAAAAAGGCAGTGGTGGCGCCTATGCCTTTTCTGGTGGTTTGCATGGGGTTGGTGTTTCTGTCACGAATGCCTTATCTAAACGGCTGGAAGTCACTGTTTGGCGTGAGGGCAAAGTATCTACCTTGACCTTTGCTGATGGCCAGGTTGTCGAGAAGCTGAAGACAGTTACCGCCGCGAAAGAAGATAAATCACATGGCACGCGCGTTCGTGCTTGGCCTGATGGAAAATATTTCGATAGCCCTGCAATTCCGATGCCGGAGCTGATTCGTTTATTGCGCTCTAAGGCAGTCCTATTGCCGGGCGTTAAAGTGACCTTAATTCAAGAGAAGTCTGGTGAGAGCCAGACCTGGCAATATGCGCAAGGCTTGCGCGGTTATCTGAATGAGGCGATGGCTCAAGCGGGCCATGGTGCAGAAGTGATTCCACCGTTTGAGGCCGAGCAATACGCAACGGGTAACAGTGAAGATGATTCATTTGCAGAAGGGGAGGGTGCGGCATGGGTCGTTACCTGGACTGAAGACGGTCCACCAGTACGCGAAAGCTATGTGAACTTAATTCCAACTCCGGCAGGCGGAACTCATGAGAGTGGTCTGCGAGAAGGTTTATTTAATGCAGTTAAAGGTTTTATTGAAATGCATGCGTTGCAACCTAAAGGTGTGAAGTTAATGCCTGAAGACGTCTTTGCTCGTGCTTCCTTTATTTTGTCGGCTAAAGTGTTGGACCCACAGTTTCAGGGGCAAATTAAAGAGCGTCTCAACTCAAGGGATGCTGTACGCCTCGTTTCGGGCTACGCTAAATCTGCCTTAGAGCTTTGGCTCAATGAGCATGTCGACTACGGACGAAAATTAGCTGAGCTTGTGATTAAGCAGGCTCAAGCGAGAACGCGTGCCGGTCAAAAAGTAGAAAAGAAAAAATCTTCGGGTGTGGCTGTTTTGCCTGGAAAACTCACCGATTGCGAGAGTGAAGATATCAGTCTGAATGAGATCTTTTTAGTTGAGGGAGATTCCGCTGGTGGATCTGCCAAGATGGGACGTAATAAAGAGTATCAAGCGATCTTACCTCTGCGTGGAAAGGTCCTCAATACTTGGGAGGCAGAGCGCGACCGCCTTTTTGCCAATAATGAAGTTCACGATATCGCGGTAGCCATCGGGGTTGACCCTCACGGCGCTAATGACAGCCCAGATTTAACAAACTTACGTTATGGAAAAGTCTGCATCTTGTCTGATGCTGATGTGGATGGTGCGCATATTCAAGTTTTACTATTAACCTTGTTTTATAAGCATTTTCCGAAGCTGATCGAGCTGGGTCATATTCATATTTCTAGGCCACCCTTGTTCAGGGTGGATGCACCAGCACGGGGTAAGAAGCCTGCGCAAAAAATCTACGCTTTAGACATCAATGAACTGCAGGCTATCGAGGATAAATTACGTAAAGATGGTGTCAAAGAATCCGCTTGGCAGATATCACGCTTTAAAGGCTTGGGTGAGATGAGTGCCGAGCAGCTGTGGGATACCACTTTAAATCCAGATACTCGCCGTTTGTTACCGGTGACCTTAGGTACCTGGACTGAAGATGAAACAATTAAAACAATGGATATGTTGATGGGTAAATCCGAATCGGGTGCTCGCCGCGATTGGCTAGAAGAGCGTGGCAATGAAGTCGAGGCAGATATTTAATGGCTACTAAAAAACCTTCCGCAGATACCTCTGCAATTGAGCAAGTAGATTTATTTTCAAATATTGCAGATGGTTCTGAATCTACCGAACTAGATATTGTGCAATTAGATCTCAGCAAAGTACCATCATCAGGCGGACCTAATGACCCGCATGATCCAAAAGTAGTAGAGCTAAACGAAGACGATAAAGATAGCCTAACTTTAGCGGTTTATGCCGAGCGAGCCTATCTAGATTACGCTATTAGCGTAGTTAAAGGGCGCGCACTACCTGATGTGTCTGATGGTCAAAAGCCGGTTCAGCGTCGCATCTTGTTTTCTATGAGTGAGATGGGTTTGCGCGCAGATGCCAAACCCGTGAAGAGTGCCCGTGTGGTGGGTGATGTACTTGGTAAGTTTCACCCTCACGGCGATCAGTCTGCTTACGATGCTTTAGTGCGTTTAGCGCAGAGCTTTTCGCTACGCTACCCGTTAATTGATGGCCAGGGAAACTTTGGTTCTCGCGATGGGGATGGCGCTGCGGCAATGCGTTATACCGAGGCGCGCCTAACAAAAATTGCCGGATTATTACTCAGTGAAATTGATGAAGGCACTGTTGATTTTGCTCCCAACTACGATGGTTCCTTTCAGGAGCCGAAGTTACTTCCTGCTCGACTACCATTTGTACTATTAAATGGCGCCTCAGGAATTGCGGTCGGCATGGCAACAGAGATTCCTTCGCACAATCTGAGAGAAGTAGCTGCCGCTGCCATTGCATTGATGAAGTCTCCGAAGATGACTACGCATCAGATTTTAGAGATTATTCCTGGCCCAGATTATCCTGGCGGCGGTCAAATTATTTCCTCAACGGCTGAGATTGCGCAGATTTATGAAGTGGGTCGGGGCAGTTTAAAAGTACGTGCCCGCTGGTCAGTAGAAGAATTGGCGCGTGGACAATGGCAAATTGTAGTTAATGAGTTGCCTCCTTCGAGCTCTTCTCAGAAAGTCTTGCAAGAGATTGAAGAGATTACCAATCCTAAAGTAAAGATTGGCAAAAAGACGCTTACACCAGAACAAAGCAATCTTAAATCTACCATTCTTAATGTATTAGATGGTGTTCGTGATGAATCAAGTAAGGATGCTGCCGTACGCCTGGTATTCGAGCCAAAAAGTAAAAATATTGATGTCAACGAGTTTGTAAATTTATTACTTGCGCACACATCCCTTGAGTCCAATGCGCCAATGAATTTAGTCATGATTGGTACAGATGGTAGGCCGCGCCAAAAAGGCTTGAGAGAAATTATTTCAGAATGGATTTCATTCAGATTCGCAACAGTGACTCGCCGAACGCAATATCGCTTAGGTAAAGTCAAAGATCGTATGCATATTTTAGAGGGGCGTTTAACCGTTCTTTTAAATATCGATCAAGTCATCAGAATCATTCGTAACAGTGATGAGCCTAAAGCAGACTTAATTAAAGAATTTAAATTGAGTGATCGTCAAGCTGAGGATATCTTAGATATTCGATTGCGACAGCTGGCAAGACTTGAAGGCATCAAGATCGAGCAAGAGCTCAAATCACTTGCAGTTGAACGCGATGATTTGGATGGCTTATTGCAAAGTGATTCCGTATTAAGCAAGCGCATTATCAAAGAAATTGAATCGGATATGAAAGAGTTTGGCGATGATCGTCGTACTTTGATCTTGGAAGATAAGCGTGCTGTTGCCGAGGCAAAAGTGCTTGATGAGCCAGTGACCGTCATTGTTTCTCAAAAAGGGTGGGTACGAGTGCGTCAGGGTCATGAGCACGATGCTACTCAGTTTGCCTTTAAATCAGGCGATGCCCTCTACAGTACCTTCGAGTGTCGAACAGTGGATGTCATGCAAGGCTTTGGTAGTGATGGGCGTGTCTACACTGTGCCCGTCAGTGATTTACCGGGTGCGCGCGGTGATGGCTCGCCATTAACTAGCTTTGTCAATTTGGCGGCTGGATCACAAATGGTTGCCTACTATGCGGGCCAATCAGATGATTTGGTATTGATTTCCACTAGAGCGGGTAATGGATTCTTAGCCAATGTTTCTGACATGACAACACGCAACAAGGCTGGAAAGTCTTTTGTGGGCATTGATAGTAAATTCCCAGGTGGTGATGCTCCTCTAGGCGCGGCTAAAGTTACTGCCGGTATGAAGCAGGTGGCTTGCCTTTCTGAAGGCGCTAAACTGCTTGTTTTTGGATTGGATGAGCTCAAGCGCTTACCAACGGGTGGTAAAGGCGTCATTCTGATGGGTCTAGACGATAAAGAGAAATTGTCCTCAGCTATTGCAGTGGGCGCTGATGGAGCCACTTATTCTGGTGCAGGGCGAGCTGGAAAGCCAACGGAGTTAAATCTAGACGCCAAGACCCTAAAGTCGTTTGCTGGTAATCGAGCCCGCAAAGGGCACTTTGTTGAGCCTCGCCTCAAGGACGGTAAGCTTAAGGCTAATTAATTAATGGCCTCGCAGTAGAATAAAAGCCTGATTACCGTTTGCATCTGGCTTTTTTCTTTCAGAAAATTATGTGAACTTTTTTGCTGGAGTGGGAATGGCATATTTCACGGCTATTACTTCAGCTAAGATGGCAATGGCAATTTCAGGAGGGGTGAGAGCGCCAATATACAGACCAATTGGCCCATAGAGCTTATCCAACTGCGCTTGGGTTAAATCAAACTCCAGTAGGCGAGCTTTGCGTTTTACTGTATTGGTATGGCTACCCAAGGCGCCAACATAAAAGGCGGGGGATTTTAAAGCTTCCATTAAAGCCATGTCATCTAATTTGGGGTCATGCGTTAGCGCCACAACTGCAGTATGCGAGTCTACGCCAATCTCAAGCAATACATCGTCCGGCATACCGCGCATAAACTGAATATGCTCACGATCAATGCCTTCTGCGTATTCCTCGCGTGGGTCAATGACGATCACTTCAAAGTCGGATGCCAGAGCAAAATCAGCGGTGTATAGAGAAAGTTGTCCAGCGCCAATAATCACCATGCGCCAGCGGGGGCCATAGCTGGTTTTCATGATGCTTTTATTGCAGATGAAAGTATCGTTGCGACCTCCATCGGACAAAGTTGACTTGCCGCTACTTAAATCAATCGTACGACAAGTAATGGCGTGATTTGAAATAGATTGCAGAATTTGCTCAAGCACTAGGAGCTCTGGCCTGGGCTCAACGAGTAATCTTAACGTTCCTCCGCAGGGTAAGCCAAAGCGTGATGCTTCTTGTTGGCTGACGCCATAAATTACCATCTCGGGTAAGTCTCGACTCAGAATTTCTGTTTGCACTCTACGAATCAGATCATCCTCAACGCAACCACCAGAAACTGAGCCCATGACTTGCCCATCACTACGAATCGCCAGCCATGATCCAACAGGCCTTGGAGCAGAGCCCCACGTTTGGACTACTGTGGCAATGGCGACCCGATGCCCTTCTTTAAGCCAATGTACGGCAGCCTTAAGTACGCTTAGATCCGTGCTATTCATTTGTGGTCTTTTTCTTTAATTTACTTTTGCTGCATTTTTACTGAATCGTTTTATTATCACGCTAATGACTAATCTGAGCATTCAAAGTGGGACTCCTACAACACGCGTTGCTGTTTTATTGCTTGCGGCAGGCGAGGGCAGTCGTTTAGGCGGTTATCCCAAGGCTTTATTGAAGAAAGATGACCAAACCTTATTAGAGCATTTGGTGATCTCGACTAAGTCTATGGCGCCCATAGAGTTTGTAGCAGTTACGGGATTTTATGCGGAGGCAATTGAGGGTGAAATCGATCGCCTTAATAGGGCGCATGACCTGAATATCAAAACTTGCTTGAACCCATATCCCGAAAAAGGCCAATCCTCTTCCATTCGCCTGGGTCTAGAGTCGCTCCAAAGTGCATTTGACGTTCTATTCGTGGCTCTTTCTGATCAACCAGAAATAGGCTGTATGGAGATCAGTGAATTATTGGAGGGATTTACTAATCGACCTCCTGGAACTCAAATTGTTTTGCCTATGGTGGGCAAGCAACGGGGTAATCCAGTGTTATTTTCTAAGGGGGCAGTCGATGAAATCTTGGCGATTAGCCAAATGGTTTGCCGATCATATATGGATGCAAATCCAGCGTTAATTTATCGTCTAGACACAAATCGCCAGGCTTTCATACAAGACGTTGACACGCCAAAAGATATCAGCAAATATCAATTATCAAAAAGCTAGTAGCGACTTTGCCACCATAAAATTACTTAGGCTACCTAGGTAACTTAGGTAACTTAGGTAACTTAGGTAACTTAGGCAATCTCGGCAATTAACTCGATTTCTACGCAAGCACCCAGCGGAATTTGGGCAACACCAAATGCACTGCGGGCATGTTTGCCGACTTCTCCAAAGACCTCAAGCAAAAGCTCTGAGCAACCATTGATCACTAAGTGTTGCTCTGTGTATTGCTCTGTGGAATTTACAAGCCCCATTACCTTAACGATGCGCTTTACTTTATCTAAAGAGCCTAAGTGCTCTTGCAGTGTTGCAATCAAATCAATAGCAATCGTTTTTGCGGCAGCTTTACCTGTTTCAGTGTCCATATCTAAACCCAATTTTCCGGCCCATGCCTTACCGTCTCTTTTGGCGATATGACCAGAGAGAAATACCGTATTGCCGGTAGTAACGGCCATTACATAAGCTGCTGCAGGCGGTCCAGGTGGGGGTAGGTTGATACCGAGAGTTTTGATTCTATCGCTAATGAAATTGGTCATGGGTTCTGTGTGGGTAGAAATAAAATTTAAGAAGTAAAAAGTAGAAAATCGGGAAATAAAAAAGCCACAAGTAAAAAAAGCTGATAGATCAATATTACTTCGAAAGTTGTCGCATGGCACTCTCTAGGCCCTGTAATGTGACTGGATACATACGATTTTTCATGAGGCCCTGCAAGATGTCAATCGATTGCCGATATTGCCAAACAGACTCAGGCTCTGGGTTTAACCAAGCAAAATTAGGAAAATGATCAATTAGTCGATGAATCCAATTTGCACCAGGTTCTGAATTATTATTTTCAACTGAGCCATTCACGCTCAGTATTTCATATGGGGACATGGTGGCATCGCCAATAAAAATAAGTTTGTAGTCTGAGCTGTATTTATTAATGATGTCCTGAGTTAGCAGGATCTGATCCCTTCTGCGGCGGTTACTCTGCCACAGATGCTCATAGACGCAATTATGAAAATAGTAATATTCAAGATGCTTAAATTCGGTTCTTACAGCTGTAAATAATTCAGAGATGCGCTGTATGTGGTCGTCCATTGATCCACCAACATCCATTAGCAGTAAAACTTTGACTTGGTTATGTCGCTCTGGCCGCATCTGAATATCTAGTATCCCAGCATTAGCTGCTGTTGAGTGGATGGTTTTGTCCAAGTCTAATTCAAGATTAGAGCCTTCTCTTGCAAAACGTCGTAAGCGACGCAGTGCCATTTTGAGATTACGCGTTCCAAGACTGACATTGCTGTCATAGTCTTTGAACTCACGCGCCTCCCATACCTTAATAGCAGTTCTATTTCCAGCGCTCTCGCCGCCAATACGGATGCCCTCGGGGTGGTATCCGCTGTGACCAAAAGGAGAAGAGCCTCCAGCGCCTATCCATTTATTACCGCCGCCATGCCATTCTTTTTGCTCTTTTAACAGCTCCTGTAAGCGCTTCTGTAGCGCTTCTAGTCCACCTAACTTCTTAAGGGCTGATTTTTCTTGAGCACTTAATACGCGCTGCAGTTTCTGTTCGAGCCAATCTAGGGGAATCTCTGGTGCCAGAGAGATGATGCGCTCTATTCCTTTAAAATACGCGCCAAAAACTTGGTCAAATCGATCAAAATATTGCTCATCTTTGACTAGAGTCATTCGGGCAAGTTGATAAAACTCATCAATCGAGGGGTTGATGACGTTCTGCTTTAAGGCATCTAACAGCGTGAGAAATTCTCGGACGGATACCGGTATCTTGGCTTCTTTTAAATTAAGAAAAAATTGAATAAGCATCAAATGCTAACGTTTTGATTTTAAATATTAGCGATGATTGCGATTCATGGTGATTAAACGCTCAAACAAATGAACGTCTTGCTCATTCTTCAGTAGTGCCCCATGCAAGGGCGGTACTGAAATCTTTTCCTCCGAGCTATAAAGGGCCTCAGCAGGAATATCTTCAGCAAGTAAAAGCTTTAACCAATCGATTAATTCAGAAGTGGATGGTTTCTTTTTTAGTCCTGGAAGGGATCTGATTTGATAAAAGGATTTGAGCGCCGCTTCTAAAAGATCGTGTTTTATGTGGGGATGATGCACATCCACAATGCTTTGCATGGTTTGCGCGTTGGGAAAGGAGATGTAATGAAAAAAGCAGCGACGCAAAAAAGCGTCAGGAAGCTCTTTTTCATTATTCGATGTAATGATTACTAAAGGACGGTGTTTTGCTTGAATGAGTTCACGGGTCTCATAGACATAAAATTCCATACGATCGATTTCTCGTAAAAGGTCGTTTGGAAACTCAATATCTGCTTTATCAATTTCATCAATTAGAAGGACGACTGGTTCATCCGCTTCGAACGCCTGCCATAACACCCCTTTAATGATGTAGTTCGCAATATCTTTCACCTTTGCATCGCCCAACTGCGAGTCACGCAAACGGCTCACGGCATCATATTCATACAAGCCCTGTTGTGCTTTTGTAGTGGATTTAATGTGCCATTGCATCAGCGGCATATTGAGAGCTTGAGCTACTTCTTCCGCCAGCATTGTTTTGCCCGTTCCCGGCTCGCCTTTAATGAGAAGAGGGCGTCCAAGCGTGATGGCCGCATTGACGGCTAATTTAAGATCTTCCGTTGCTACATAGCTCTGGGATCCATCAAAGCGGGATTTGTTCACAGTGATCTTTCGGTATTTAATTCGGTGTCGGCAAGGCTAAAGTATAGGGAATGAAGCTCAAATTTTGATACTTTTGTTGATTTAAGAGCTTTGGATGCAGGTTGAATTGCGCTCTCCGCTATAATCGTGGGCAATTGATCCATATCGAACTCGTTAATGATGATTTCCATGAAAAAACACTTACTTCTTACTCAATTAGCCCTTTGTGCTGGTTTTGCTTTAGCTAGCTTGTCTGTTCAAGCTGCCGATGTTCAGGGCTCGGCTAAAGCAGGTCAAGGCAAAGTGTGGCTTTGCGTCGGCTGCCATGCAATCCCTGACTATCGCGCTGACTATCCTTTTGTATACAAGGTTCCCATGATTGGCGGTCAAAATGCTGCCTATATTGCAAGTGCACTAAGCGCCTACAAAAAAGGCGAAAGAAAGCATCCAACGATGCGTGCAATTGCGGGTAGCTTGTCGGATCAAGATATGGCCGATATTGGCGAGTACTACGCTGCACAAACTGCCGCCACACCACCCAACCCATTGAAGTGATATTCAGAGACATATTTATGAAATTCGCCCTAATTACTACTTTGTTGATCTCAAGTCTTGGCTTGGCTACTGTTTCTAATGCTGCTAGCGTTGAAAAAGGCAAGGCTCTTTCTGAAACGGGCAATTGCGCATCTTGCCATGGGGCAGGTTTAAATGCGCCAATTTTGCCCGCTTATCCTAAGCTTGCTGGCCAATACTCTGAATATGTTTATTACGCGCTTCGGGCTTACAAGGTCGGCAATAGCAATCCTCAATTTGGTCGCAATAATGCCATTATGACTAGTCAGGTTCAACCTTATTCAGACCAAGATCTGCATGATTTAGCTGCTTATGTTGGCTCTTTGCCTGGGAATTTCGTTATTAAGAAGTAATGCAAGCTTACTTCAGCCCCTAGGCTGAGGATACTCAAAAGCTTAGCCTGTTGGTTTGCCCAATAGCTAAGCTTTTTTCTTTTCTATTTTGTGGCTTCGAGCCCATAAGCAAGGTGATTTCGCATCGCTGCCTCGGCGGCAATAGGGTCTCTTTTTAAGATCGCTTCCAAAATAGCCCGGTGCTCTACTAGCGAGCTAAGCAATCGCCCTGATCTACTCAGCGAATCTCGGCGCTGGAGTTTGAGCACCTTTCTAAGGTCGTTAATGACGCCATTCATCCAGGTATTTCCGGCTATTTCTTGTATTAGCTCATGAAATTTGACATTTATTTCAAAGAATTGCTCTAAATTTCGGTCTGCAGCAGCTGTTTCTAAGCGTTGGTGCAAGTCATCAAGTTGGGTAAGCTCATTCTCAGTGGCTTTTAAAGCGGTTTCTTTAGCTGCCTGACCCTCAAGTAAGGACAGGACAGTAAAGATTTGCTCTAAGTCACTGCGCTCAACCTCGGTTACATAGGCCCCACGATTCATTTTGGTAGTAACAAGGCCTTCCGAGGCCAACACCTTTATTGCTTCTCGCATTGGTGTGCGACTAATGCCAAATTCTATGGCCAGGCTTTGTTCATCCAACCAACTTCCTGGCGTGATTTCATGGGCGAAGATTTGCGCCCTTAGCCGTTCCGCTACCTCTTCATATAAAGGCCTGTTTAGTAACTTTGTATTCATAATTATGTATACATTATGTAGACAAACATCAATAAGTCAAGCAAAATAGATCAACTATTGAATAAATTTATATAAGTGCAGTAAAGCCAACTAGGAGTGCTTTATGAGTAGTAGCGACAACACATCTAACAAGAAGTCCGATAAATCTCATTTTCAGAATAGTGTTTGGCCGGACGTTCCAGAAAGCAATTTAGAAGACTGGGTGAAGTCAGCTCAAAAATCAGCACCCAATGGCGACGTCAGTCAGCTGGGATGGGAGACGCCAGATGGCATCCATCTCAAAGCGCTTTATACCTCTGAGGATATTGAGGGCCTGCAATATGCCAATTCCTTACCGGGATTTGAGCCATTCGTGCGCGGCCCGCAGGCTACTATGTACTCGGTTCGCCCCTGGACTATTCGTCAGTACGCTGGATTTTCGACAGCAGAAGAATCTAATGCTTTCTATCGTAAAGCTTTGGCCGCAGGCGGACAAGGGGTTTCCGTTGCATTTGACTTGGCGACCCATCGGGGTTATGACTCTGATCATCCGCGTGTTACTGGAGACGTAGGGAAGGCCGGTGTTGCTATAGATTCTGTGGAGGATATGAAAATATTGTTTAACGGCATTCCGTTAGACAAAGTATCTGTTTCTATGACTATGAATGGTGCAGTACTGCCAGTCTTGGCGGGCTACATCGTTGCTGGTGAGGAACAAGGCGTAAAGCAAGAGCTACTCTCAGGAACAATTCAGAACGATATTCTGAAAGAGTTCATGGTGCGCAATACTTATATTTATCCACCAGAGCCTTCAATTCGCATCATTGGCGACATTATTGAGTACACCGCAAAGCATATGCCGAAATTTAATTCCATTTCAATTTCGGGTTACCACATGCAAGAGGCTGGCGCAAATCAAGTACTCGAGCTCGCATTTACTTTGGCTGATGGTAAGGAGTATGTCAAGACAGCGCTAGAAAAAGGTTTAGATATTGATGGCTTTGCCGGCAGACTATCGTTCTTCTTTGCGATTGGAATGAATTTCTACCTTGAGGTTGCCAAGCTTCGCGCGGCGCGTTTGTTATGGTGGCGCATGATGAAATCCTTCGAACCAAAAAATCCAAAGTCTCTCATGTTGCGCACACACTGCCAAACTTCTGGTTGGTCATTAACAGAGCAGGATCCCTACAACAATGTGGTTCGGACTACGGTAGAGGCAATGGCGGCAGTCTTTGGCGGAACACAATCACTGCACACCAACTCTTTTGATGAGGCGATTGCATTGCCTTCTCAAACTTCTAGTCGCATCGCCCGCAATACTCAACTGATCTTGCAAGAAGAGACCCATATTACTAGCGTGATTGATCCATGGGCTGGCTCATACATGATGGAAAATCTTACCCAAGAAATGGCCGACAAAGCCTGGGAAATTATTCAGGAAGTCGAGGCCATGGGTGGTATGACCAAGGCCGTACAAAGTGGTTGGGCTAAGTTAAAAATTGAAGCTGCTGCTGCTGAAAAACAAGCCAAGATTGATTCTGGATCGGATGTGATCGTTGGCGTAAATAAATACAAGTTGGAAAAAGAGGATCTTGTTGATGTATTGATGATTGATAACGATCGTGTTCGTGAAAGTCAGATTGCGCGTTTAAAGGATATTCGCGCCAAACGAGATCCTAAAAAAGTAGAGGCTGCATTAGAGGCCATCACGCAGGCTGCACAATCAGGTACTGGTAACTTATTAGAATTATCGGTACAGGCAATTCGTTTACGGGCAACAGTTGGTGAGGTATCGGATGCTTTAGAAAAAGTATACGGGCGTCATCGTGCCGATACTCAAAAGGTGACAGGTGTGTATGCAGCCGCTTATGACTCAGCAGAAGGCTGGGATAAATTGAAGGTTGAGATTGCTGACTTTGCCAAAGACTTCGGTCGGCGCCCACGTGTGATGATTGCTAAATTAGGTCAGGATGGTCATGATCGCGGCGCCAAAGTGGTTGCTACTGCTTTTGCTGACTTGGGTTTTGATGTGGATATTGGACCGTTGTTTCAGACGCCTGAGGAGTGTGCGCGTCAAGCGATTGAAAATGACGTGCATGCATTGGGCGTCTCTACCTTAGCCGCTGGGCATAAAACTTTAGTTCCGGCCATTATTGCTGAGCTCCGGAAACAGGGTGCAGATGACATCATCGTTTTCGTTGGCGGAGTAATTCCTAAGCAGGATTATGAATTCTTATATGAATCTGGCGTGAAAGGAATCTACGGCCCCGGTACTCCGATACCTGCCTCAGCCAAGGATGTTCTTGAGCAAATTCGTAAATCAGCAAAACCAATCTGAGTTTGATAGGTGATCATGCTTAGCAATGTTGACCGAACATTAGTGGATGACTTGACTGGAGGTCCTTCGTACGCCCAACGTAGAGCCTTAGCCAAAATCATCACCTTATTGGAGTCGACACGCTTAGACCATCGCCATCGTGCGGATGATGTCTTAAACACCTTGTTACCTAAAACTGGGAATTCCTTTAGGTTGGGTATCTCTGGTGTGCCTGGTGTTGGTAAATCTACTTTGATTGAAACGCTTGGACTTTATCTGATTGAGCAAGGTCATCGGGTTGCTGTGTTAGCAATCGATCCATCGTCAAGCCTATCTGGCGGCTCTATTTTGGGTGACAAAACTCGGATGGAAAGACTTTCTGTTTTAGATAACGCCTTTATTCGGCCTAGCCCATCCTCTGGGACTTTAGGCGGCGTTGCCGAAAAGACCCGTGAGGCAATGTTAGTTGCCGAAGCTGCAGGTTTTGACGTAATCATTGTTGAGACGGTAGGTGTAGGGCAAAGCGAAATTGCTGTTGCTGGAATGACTGATCTGTTTTTATTGTTACAACTACCGAATGCTGGCGACGATCTTCAAGCAATAAAAAAAGGCGTGATGGAGTTGGCTGATCTGATCGTGATTAATAAAGCAGATATCGATATGGATGCTGCTATGCGTGCGCAGTTATTTATATCTAGTTCTTTACGGTTATTAGGATTTCAAGGTAACCCTGATCACGCTTCTCATGATCAAGCATTTTGGCACCCCACAGTGATGACGATGAGCGCATTACAGGGTCAAGGTATCCCTGAATTATGGGAAAAAATATGCCACTTTCAAACCATACAACAGGCCAATGGCCAATTGCAATCTCGTCGCCAACAACAATCTGGCGCCTGGATGTGGGACAGAATTGATGCAGGGCTGAAAAACGCCTTTCGTAATCACCCTGAAGTACAAAAACTCTTACCTAGCTTTATTGCTCAGGTCAATCAAGGAACGATGGCTTCATCTGTCGCTGCGCGACGTTTGCTGGAAGCCATGGGGCACGAATTTTTCTAAGGAATCGACATGAAAGAAATTATTGAGCAGCTAGCAGCAAAGCGCGAGTTAGCTCGCCTAGGTGGTGGGCAAAAACGGATTCAGGCTCAGCACTCTAAGGGCAAGCTCACGGCACGCGAACGCATTGAGTTACTGCTTGATGCTGGCACCTTTGAAGAGTGGGATATGTTCGTTGAGCATCGCTGCCATGACTTCGGTATGGATGATCAAACTATCCCTGGAGATGGTGTAGTTACTGGCTATGGCATGATTAATGGTCGCTTGGTCTTTGTTTTCTCGCAAGACTTTACGGTACTAGGCGGCTCTCTCTCTGAGGCCCATGCCGAGAAGATTTGCAAAATTATGGATCAGGCCCTAAAAGTAGGCGCCCCGGTCATTGGTTTAAATGATTCTGGAGGCGCGCGTATTCAAGAGGGTGTCGCCTCTTTAGGTGGTTATGCGGAAATTTTCCAGCGTAACGTTACTGCGTCTGGTGTGATTCCACAGATCTCTCTCATTATGGGCCCCTGTGCCGGTGGCGCTGTGTATTCGCCTGCGTTGACTGACTTTATTTTTATGGTTAAAGATAGTTCGTATATGTTTGTTACGGGTCCTGAGGTAGTCAAGACGGTGACCCATGAAGAAGTGACTGCTGAGGAATTGGGGGGTGCTATTACCCATTCCACTGTATCTGGCGTTTGCGATTTAGCCTTTGATAATGATGTTGATGCCATCATGATGCTGCGTCGCTTTTTTAACTATTTGCCTTTATCGAATCGAGAGAAGCCGCCGATGATTAAAGGGGCAATGCGATCTGTAGAACCTGATTTTTCTTTAGATACATTGGTTCCTAGCAACCCAAATCAGCCATACGATATGAAGGAATTAATCAAAAAAATAGTCGATGATGGCGAGTTTTTTGAACTTCAACCTGACTATGCGAAAAATATTCTGATTGGTTTTGCTCGCATTGAAGGACGATCGATTGGTATTGTTGCCAATCAGCCTTTGGTATTGGCTGGTTGTTTGGATATCAAGGCCTCTATTAAAGCTGCGCGTTTTGTCCGGTTTTGTGACGCTTTTAATATTCCGGTAATCACCTTGGTGGATGTTCCTGGATTTATGCCCGGTACTGCACAAGAGTACGGTGGCATCATTAAACATGGCGCTAAGTTACTGTATGCCTATGCTGACTGCACCGTACCAAAGGTAACTTTAATTACACGTAAGGCTTATGGCGGTGCTTATGATGTGATGGCCTCAAAGCATTTACGAGGTGATGTGAATTTTGCTTGGCCTTCTGCGGAAATTGCAGTGATGGGCTCAAAAGGTGCTGTAGAGATTATTTTCCGAGAAGAAAAGACGGATCCTGCAAAAATTGCTGCCCGCGAGGCGGAGTACAAGGCAAAATTTGCCAATCCATTTGTGGCAGGTCGTCGTGGTTACATCGATGACGTGATCTTGCCTCACGAGACTCGCAAACGTATTGCCCGCTCTTTAGCCATGCTCAAAGATAAAGAATTATTAAATCCTGTGCGTAAGCACGGCAACATCCCCCTGTAAGGCGAGAGTAAATATGAAAACAAATATGTTTAAGAAAATACTCATAGCGAATCGCGGTGAAATTGCTTGCCGCGTAATCAAAACCGCCCAAAAAATGGGAATTAAAACGGTTGCCGTTTATTCAGAGGCGGATAAAGAAGCGCTGCATGTTCAAATGGCAGATGAATCTGTCTGCATTGGCCCAGCGCCTTCGCGTGAATCCTATCTTGTAATGGATCGAATCATTCGAGCCTGCAAAGACACGGGTGCCCAAGCGGTGCATCCTGGTTATGGATTTCTTTCTGAGAACGAAGAGTTTGCCCGCCGTTGTGAGGAAGAGGGCATTGTATTTATAGGACCCAAACATCAGTCGATTGCTGCAATGGGCGATAAGATTGCTTCTAAGAAATTAGCCCTTGCAGCTAAAGTCAATACGATTCCTGGTTTTAATGAAGCAATCGCAAGCACCGAAGAGGCGGTGAAGATCGCTCAAGATATTGGCTACCCTGTCATGATTAAAGCATCGGCGGGTGGTGGTGGTAAGGGGCTACGCGTTGCTGCAAATGACAAGGAGGCAGCTGAAGGCTTCGTTGCTTGTAAAACAGAAGCAATGAACAGTTTTGGCGATGACCGAATTTTTATTGAAAAGTTTGTTGAGGGGCCGCGTCATATTGAAATTCAGGTGCTAGGCGATGCCCATGGAAATGTAGTCTACCTAGGTGAGCGAGATTGCTCAATTCAACGTCGTCATCAAAAGGTGATTGAAGAAGCGCCTTCTCCTTTTATTGATCCAGTAACTCGCAAAGCCATGGGTGAGCAGGCTGTCGCTTTGGCGCAAGCGGTTAATTATCAATCTGCCGGTACAGTCGAGTTTGTTGTCGGAAAGGATAAGTCTTTCTACTTTCTGGAGATGAATACTCGCTTGCAAGTAGAGCACCCTGTTACCGAAAATATTACTGGACTCGATTTAGTAGAGCAAATGATTCGGGTAGCCGCTGGTGAAAAGTTAGCATTTAAGCAGGAAGATATTAAGCTCAATGGCTGGTCTATGGAGTGTCGCATCAATGCTGATGATCCATTTCGAAACTTTTTGCCCTCCACAGGCCGCTTAGTCAAGTATCAACCACCTCAAGAGGGAAATGGCGTCAGAGTGGACACTGGTGTCTACGAAGGTGGAGAAATTCCGATGTATTACGACTCCATGATTGCAAAGTTAATTGTGCATGGGAAAGATCGTACTGAAGCGATTGAAAAAATGCGTGCAGCCCTCAATGATTTTGTGATTCGGGGAATTCATTCCAATATTCCTTTTCAGGCCGCACTGCTTCAGCATCCCCGTTTTGTATCAGGAGATTTCACGACAGGCTTTATTGCGGAAGAATATCCCGATGGTTTTAAATTAGATTCAGTGCAGCCAGCAGACCCTAAACTGCTTGCTGCTCTAGCTGCTTTTATTCGCTATCGTTATTTAGAGCACATTCAAATGATTGATGGTCAACTGGCCGGTCATGAAATGCTGATTGCGAAAAAGTTTGTCGTTGTGACAGGTACCCGCGTTGGCTCAAATGAGACGATGCAAGAGATAGCGATGCGAGTAGAGCTTAAGGAAGGTATTTACTCGGTCTATATTGAAGAGGCCCATGATATTAGTCGTTATGACATCGTGAGTCATTGGCGCCCGGGTCAGCTTTGCCTGCGTGCAACAATTAATGGAACTCAGCAAATCACTGCGCAAGTTGAGCGGCGCGGTGTGAAGTATCACCTTGTCTTAGATGGTGCTCATTTTGAATGTATGGTGTTAAGTTCACTTGGTGCGGAGCTTCAACGCCGTATGCCAGTCAAACTTCCTCCGGATACCTCAAAGTTAATTATGTCGCCTATGCCAGGCTTGCTCACGAATATTTCTGTTCAAGTTGGTGAAGCAGTGATTGCCGGTCAAAAGTTAGCTGCTATTGAAGCGATGAAGATGGAGAATGTATTGTTAGCAGCCCAAGATGGTGTTGTGGTAGAAATCTGCGCTACTGTTGGTGAGAGTTTGGCCGTCGATCAATTGATCATTCGCTTGGAGTAGATAAAAAATGACTAAGCCATTTAAGATATTGGGTATTCAGCAGATCGCTATTGGCGGTGAGCATAAAACTCGCTTGCGTAAGTTATGGGTCGATTTATTGGGCTTTGAATATAAAAGTACCTTTGTATCAGAGCGTGAAAACGTAGATGAAGATATATGCGCAATTGGCCAAGGCATTTATGAAATTGAGGTAGATCTCATGCAGCCATTGGACGTCGATAAAAAACCTGCAGTGCATCAAACCCCTTTAAACCACATCGGCCTTTGGGTTGATGACCTTCCTAAAGCAGTTGAGTGGTTATCGGCACAAGGTCTACGCTTTGCTCCTGGCGGCATCCGTAAGGGGGCTGCAGGGCATGATATTACCTTTGTGCACCCTAAAGGGAATGCAGAGTTTCCCTTATGCGGGGAGGGCGTATTGATTGAGTTAGTACAGGCAACACCCGATATCATTCAGGGGTTGGGTTCGTAGCCTCAACCCCCCTAATAGCAATAAGAAAAAAAGAAAAAAGAGAAGCGCAGTTGACCCGAATTTTAGCGATTGATACTTCATCTGCCTGGTGTTCTGTGGCTTTATCTATGGATGATGCCCCAAACCTGGTTCGTCATCAAAAAGTCTCAGCTGGCGCTAGCCAATTCCTTTTGCCGTGGATAGACGGGCTTCTGATGGAGGCTAATATCAAACTGGCATCTCTGGACGCAATCGCTGTTGGGGTGGGTCCTGGTGCCTTTACCGGTGTTAGATTGGGGGTTGCTGCTGTCCAAGGTTTAGCATTTGCTGCTGGTCTGCCTGTAATTCCGGTTGCTAGTTTGGATGCAATTGCCGCTCAATTGCTCTTAAAGCCCACATTTTTGCAAGTCGCCCCCTCAACCTTTCTCATTGCCATGGATGCCAGAATGGGCGAAGCCTATTGGGCTAAATATCGCGTCTTACGGGGCCAATCGCTAGCGTGGGCCGAGCGTATCGGAGAAATTCAGTTATCCGCTCCCGAGGCAGTTGATTTGGATGGTGTTCAATACATAGCTGGAAGTGCTATCGGAGAATTTGGTGATCGTCTATTGGCTTCTCAAAGTACATTCTTGCAAGGAAAAACTTTCTTGGATAGTCATTTAGATGCAGAAATCGGTATTGAGTCACTTGGCGTTTTAATCTGCGCCCAGAAGTTATGGGCTCAAGGGCTGCACCAAGATGTGCGCTTATTAGAGCCGCTCTATGTGCGTAATAAGGTGGCATATACGGCTGCAGAGCGAGCATTACAATGAATGAAGGTATTGCTGAGCTATCGTTTATGCCGATGGTTTCTGCTGATCTAGGGGCAGTTCTTGCGATTGAATCTGTGTCACATTTACACCCTTGGACCAGGGGAAATTTTTCTGACTCTCTTGCTGCTGGGCATTGGGCTTATTGTGTTCGCCCCCAAATCGAAGATCCTGTGAAGGGTAGTTATTTAGACCCAGACATTCTCTGGGCTTACTGCATTCTGTTTCCCGCGGTTGATGAATTACATTTATTAAATATTACTGTAGCTCCAAAGCTGCGTAATCTGGGTATCGGCGTCAAAATGATGGGCGCTATTGAGGGGGTAGCAGTACAGCAAAAGATGCCCCGCATCATTTTGGAAGTCAGGCCCAGCAATGTTTCGGCACTCAAGCTCTATGATCGTTTAGCTTATGAGCAGATTGGCTTACGAAAAAATTACTATCCGGCTGATTCTTTAACCGGATCACGGGAAGATGCTCTGGTTATGGCTAAATCGATTAAGCTAGGGGAATGAATATGCATTCCAACACAGCCTTCCTAAAAGAAATGGGTATTACCGAATGGACTTCGCGTGATACAAAAGCTGACATGACATCCGAGGCTCCTGAAATTGCCAAAGCCATCACTGCACCACCAGCCTCAGCCATAGCCATCGATCGGTCCCCGGCGGCTTTATGGTGGTTTTTTGGTAATCCACCGCAAGGCGATACTGAGTTACTGTTTCAGGGCATTGTTCGTGCTTTGGGCTTATCTCCACAAGAATGGCTTTGGAAAAATCCAAGTGATGCAGTAGAGGTTGAGGCATTAATGCAAACCGGTATTCCGATGGTTGCTTTGGCTTTTGGTGGCTCAGTGGCACAAAAATTGTCTGGTGAGCGAGATGCGTTGCCACAGCTGCGTGAGACAGTACTGGCATTTATGGAAGAGGGGGCCCAAGAGCTACCCTTGATAGCGACTTTTGAATTAAATCACCTTGTTTCGAGACCAAAAGATAAGGCATTATTTTGGCAGGATGTATTGCTTGCCAAATCAGTTCTACAAAATACTTAGTGTTTATGTTCGCCAATCAGATGCATTGAGTCACGCTCAGCCTGATTTGCTTTGTGTCTTTTGATGACAAGCCACATGATGATGCTGACAAACACGCCAAAACCAATAATCACATACTGAATGGGAATATCAAGCCAGATTAAACCTGAATACAGTAGGAGCATGATCAGAACGGATATATTTTCATTGAAGTTCTGAACTGCAATCGAGTGGCCAGCAGACATCAGGACGTGTCCACGATGCTGTAGTAGGGCATTCATAGGCACTACAAAATACCCGGCTAACCAGCCAACTAAAATAAGTAAAAAGTAGGCGGGTACTAGATTGAGGGAAACCTCAAGTTTGCCGATGCTGAACAGCGCAACATTAGGCAACATGTCTGAGTTATAAATGGCCATGACACAAACAACTAGGCCCATTGCGATGCCATAAGGCAGCACCTTTAAGGAGCTACGCAAGGGAATACGCCATGCAGCCCAGACAGCCCCGCCAGCAACCCCAAATGCAGAGATAGCCTGCAGAATTGCGCCTTGAGATAGCGTCATATGCAGTGCGACTTGTGCCCACTTGATGACGATGAACTGCAGTGTTGCACCAGCACCCCAGAATAACGTAGTGACCGCCAGTGAAATCTGACCAAGACGATCATCCCACAAGGTTCTGAAACAAATAGAAAAATCTTTAATAAGCTCGATTGGATT
Organism: Polynucleobacter brandtiae; assembly: GCF_002797575.1. GTDB lineage: Bacteria > Pseudomonadota > Gammaproteobacteria > Burkholderiales > Burkholderiaceae > Polynucleobacter > Polynucleobacter brandtiae. The sequence continues at coordinate 115,032 of NZ_PGTX01000001.1, forward strand.
TGTTTTTTGAGAAACGTAGCGAGCACCCGTATCAGGAATGCGTAAGTTAATTAATGCAGCTATGACATAAATTATCATAATGATAAGAATGGCTGATTCTGAAGCGGTATCAATACCGGTTTCTAGTAAAGGGATATCAAAGCTCAGTAGACTTTGCGAGACCGAGGCGCTGATTAACACGCCCCCAAGGACTGTGCCTAGGATGATTGAACCTACCGTGAGACCCTCAATCCAGCCGTTGGCCGCTACCAATTTTTCTGGGGGTAATAATTCAGTCAAAATGCCATACTTAGCAGGAGAATAGGCCGCTGCGCCTAAACCCACTATGGCATAAGCGAGCAAAGGATGGCTGCCAAAGAGCATTACTACGCAGCCTACAAACTTAATAGTATTGGTGATGAACATGACATTGCCCTTGGGGCGGGAGTCTGCAAAGGCCCCCACAAAAGCAGCCAGTACTACATACGAGAGAACAAAGAATAATTTGAGTAAAGGTGTCATCCAAGCCGGAGCTTCTAGCTGGACCAATAGGGCTATAGCCGCAATGAGCAATGCATTGTCGGCAAGCGACGAAAAAAATTGCGCCGCCATAATGGTGTAAAAACTACGGTTCATTCGTACAATCTAGTCATATGCGTCAATTAAAACATGAAAGGGAGGTTAGATATGGTGTCCATGGCTATTCCATCTATTAATAGACCAATTTCGGCAGTTATTGATACTAAAGCCTTCCGCCACAATTTAAACCGCATTCGGGAGTTGGCACCAGAATCTAAAGTCTGGTCTGTTATCAAAGCTAAGGGTTATGGGCACACCCTAGAGGCAGCCTTGCAGGGATTAGGGGCGACAGACGGCTTTGCATTACTCGATATTGCTGATGCGCAATGGCTGAGAGACCATGATTGGAATGGGCGTATTTTGCTATTAGAGGGATTGTTTCATCAAGCCGAGCTTGAGCGGGCGGTTGCTTTAGGTTGCGATATGGTGGTTCATAGTGAAAAACAAGTGGCCTGGTTAGAGTCCTACGCCAACCATGCTGGGCATTCCATCAATATTTTTTTGAAGCTCAATTCTGGAATGAATCGCCTGGGCTTTAGGCCGGAGCAATATCGCAATGCTTTTCATGTGCTGCATTCAGCGGGGTATCGCCTGCATCATATGACCCATTTTGCGAATGCTGACCAAGTAGATCGTTACCCCAGTGTTGGCGAGCAAGTAGATTGTTTTGAGCAAGCCATTCAGGGCTTAGAGGCGGCCACCTCTTTAGGTAATTCAGCAGCTATTTTGTGGCATCGAAATTACTTGGGTGACTGGATCCGCCCTGGAATCATGTTGTATGGAGTCTCGCCAACCGGTGTGTTTGCAGATATTGTTCGATCTGATCTTCAGGCAGTAATGACGCTTAATAGTGAAATCATTGATATTCAGCATTTAAAAAAAGGTGAGCACGTAGGATATGGTGGTCGTTTTGAGGCGCCAGAAGATATGAAAATTGGTGTAATTGCCTGTGGTTATGCAGATGGCTATCCTAGGCAGGCCTCCGATGGAACGCCAGTTTGGGTGCAGAGTGCCGGTGGTGATGGCGGAGTCATCTGTCCAGTCGCTGGTCAAGTTTCAATGGACATGATTACCATCGACTTAAGAGGGGCTCCCCAGGCGATGATTGGTAGCAAGGTAGAGCTTTGGGGGAATGAAGTTCCGGTGGATGATGTCGCGCACATGAGTGGCACCATTGGCTATGAACTAATTTGCGCTCTTACTGCCAGGGTCCCTGTGGCTGTTACCTAAATTCCGATAGCGAACACCAGCACTTATTTATTCCAGATCTGCCACCACTTACGCTCTTTAATAACGCGTTGACCGGTCGTCATCATTTGGCTATCAGGGAAATTAAGTTTGTAGACGCGCAAAGAATCATTGGCTAAATCTGTCATGCCTAATTTTTCATAAGACTTCACTAGGATATACAAAGCTTCCTCTACGGCAGGAGCTCTGTCATAGTCACGAATAACCAGTTGCGCGCGGTTCGCCGAGGCAAGGTAGGCGCCACGCTGAAAGTAGAAGCGAGCAACAATGACATCGGCTTCGGCCAAAGAGTTCACGATGTAGCGCATTCTGTCTAAAGAGTCAGGCGCATATTTACTATCGGGAAATCGTTCTACAACTACTTTGAATGATTCAAAAGCCTCTTTTGCTGCCTTTGGGTCACGCTCGCTTAAGTCTTGACCAGTAAATTTCCCGAGCCATCCTAAATCATCGTTGAAGCTAATAATCCCCTTAAGGTAGTAGCCATAATCTAAATTGGGACTGCCTTGGTGCAACTTGATAAAACGATCAATAGCAATCTGAGCTAGAGCGGTTTCTTGTGCTTTCCAGTAGCAGTAAGCAGCGTTAATTTGTGCCTGCTGAGAGTAGGGGCCAAAAGGGAAGCGACCCTCTAACTTGTCAAAATATTTTCCACATTTAGCAAAATCACCGTCATTTAGCTTTTCATTTGCTTCGGAGTACAGTTTGGTTTCCGACCAAATATCAGTGTCATCTTTTTGGCCGTCACTACCAGCGCACCCACTGAGTAGGAGACATGCTGAGACTGCAGCAATCAAAAGGGCGGATAGTGAAGCTCTGCGAATCGACATTAATTTTCCAGTGGGCGCTTCAATAATCCCAGCAAGCCTTAAACTGGTAGTTGTATTTACTTCTGACATAACTAAAAGGCTCTCTAAGCGTGGCATTGCTGAAAACTCCGGATTCGAATCCCATTGATTATATCGATGAAGAGGATTTCATTACCTTAGAAATTCCCCATGAGGTGGATGGGGAGCGTTTAGACAAGTTTCTGGGGGGTGCTTTGCCTGATTACTCCCGTGCCCGCCTTAAGACATGGGTCGAAGAGGGCGCTGTTATGGTTGACGGCGTTGTGGTGACAAAATCCCGCCACTTGCTGCGTGGCGGTGAGAATATTAAGGTATTTCCGCAAGAAATGCCCGAGCAATACGCTTTTGCGCCTGAAAACATCCCTTTAGATATCGTCTATGAGGATGAGGCAATCATCGTGGTGAATAAGCCGGCGGGTCTTGTAGTCCATCCAGCCGTAGGTAATTGGACAGGAACCTTGCTAAATGCGCTGTTATTTCACTTTCCCGAGCTTAAACACTTGCCAAGGGCCGGAATTGTTCATCGCCTAGATAAAGATACCTCCGGATTAATGGTGGTTGCCCGCACAGATGTGGCTCAGACTGCCCTGGTTAGGCAGTTACAGGAGCGAACTGTAGGGCGACGATATTTGGCTTGGGTTTGGGGTGAGGCTCCTACGCAGGGTAAGGTGTTGGCCTCAGTTGGTCGAGATCAGCGTGATCGACTGAAGATGGCTGCAGGCTCTGCACAGGGTAAACCGGCTGCTACATTGTTTCGTCGCCTCGCTAAAGGCGAGTTTGCTGCTAGTCCGGTTACGCTTTTGGAGTGCAGGCTTGAGACGGGAAGAACACATCAAATACGGGTGCATCTAGAGTCTTTGGGTCTGCCTTTATTGGGTGATCCGGTGTATCGCAAGAGAACCCCCGGCGTTGCTAAATCCCTCCCATTTGAGCGTCAAGCACTTCACGCTTATGCTTTAAGTTTGCAGCACCCCACGTCACTGGAAATCATGACCTGGTTTAGGTTGCCGCCAGAAGATTTAATTCAACTGCAATCACTTACCGGCATGAATGAGGAAGATCTTCCCAAAGAGGCTGCTTTAATGGCTTCAATTAAAAATGATCAGCGTTAGCAGCCTGCCAGGGCATTATCTTTTACCTGACTGGCAACCCCCAGTTACTATCCACTCTTTTTGTACAACCCGTTTTGGTGGGGTTAGTAAACCCCCATTTGACCAAATGAATCTGGGGTTAAATGCTGGTGACGAACCGCAAGCAGTCTTGAAAAACAGAGCCATTCTTACTCGGCAGCTTTCGTCCCAACCCACTTGGTTAAAGCAAGTCCATGGCACAGAGGTAAGTACGCCCATACTCAGAGATGCTCTGCCTTTAGAGCCCATTGTGGCCGACGCTATTGTTAGCGATAGGCCCGGCGAGGTCTTGGCTATTTTGACGGCGGATTGTATGCCAGTATTGTTTACTACTGTTGCGGGTGACGTTATTGCTGCCGCTCATGCTGGCTGGAAAGGTCTGAGTGGCGGCGTTTTAGAAAATACTGTACAAGCAATGCTTTCCTTAAAGCCTTCCTTAACTCCTGAAGCAATTTTAGTTTGGATGGGGCCTGCCATTGGGCCAACAGCATTTGAAGTGGGGTCGGATGTTTTGGATGCTTTCTCCAATCAATCCGAATCCGTCTTATGCGATGCTTTTATACCGATTCCAGGCAGACGCGGTAAATATTTGGCCAGCTTAGAGGTGTTGGCCGCGGACCGTCTTCGGTCTTTGGGCATTCTATCTATCGCAAGAAGTGGCCTATGTACCTACACCGACCCACAACGCTTTTACTCTTATCGTCGCGAGGGTGTGACTGGGCGCTTTGCCTCATTAATATGGATTGCCCCATAGATTTTGCAGCTTCACTAAGGGCTACAGGGCTAGGGTTAGTGCGTATAACCATCTACAGCATATAAAGGCAGAATAGGATTATTCAATTAATGGGATAACTATGTTTGCTGGCATGAATTCTGGAGTAGCTCCATCTTTAGCACCCCAACACATGGCATTAATCCCATCAGAGCGTTTAGCAGAAATTCAGAAAGAATATTTTACGCAGTGGGCGCACCTCGCTGCGAATCCTCAGGCCATTGAGCTAAAAGATCGGCGCTTTGCGGGCAATGCATGGCAAGCATCCTGGAGCAAGTTTATTGCTGCGAGCTATCTCTTGAATTCCAGGCATTTGTTGGCTCTTGCTAAAGCAGTTGATGCCGATGAAAAAACAAAGGTCAAAATTTTGTTCACAACAGAGCAAATGATTGACGCATTATCGCCATCTAATTTCATCGCAACAAATCCTGAAGTTTTAGAAAATATTATTAGCTCGCAAGGGCAGTCCATTCAAAACGGGATCGTTAATTTATTGGGCGATTTGAAAAAAGGCAAGGTTTCTCAGACGGATGAAAGCGCCTTTGAGCTTGGTAAAAATATTGCGATGACAGAGGGTCAGGTGGTGTTTCGCAATGCCCTCTTTGAGCTCATTCAATACAAGCCCTTGACCGAGACAGTCTTCGAGCGTCCTTACTTGATGGTTCCACCATGTATCAACAAATATTACATCTTAGATTTACAGCCAGATAATTCAGTTGTACGGTACATGGTCGAGCAAGGCCATACGATTTTTTTAGTTTCCTGGAAAAATCCTGATGAAGCTATGGCTCAAGTGACATGGGACGATTATGTTGGCGAGGGTGTTATTAAGGCTATTGAAGTTGCCAAAGAAATTGGGACCACAGAGCAAATTAATGTTTTAGGTTTTTGTGTTGGCGGTACGCTTGTTTCTACTGCCTTGGCGGTTCTCGCTGCACGCAAAAAGGACTGGGTTGCCAGCTTAACTTTACTAACCACTTTATTGGATTTTAGTGACAGCGGCATCTTAGATGTATTCATTGATGACAGTATGGTGAAGTTGCGCGAAGAGAGCATTGGCGGCCAAGCTGGAAAATTCGGCATGATGTCAGGATTAGAACTTGGTAATACTTTCTCCTTTTTGCGCCCTAATGATCTTGTTTGGAATTACGTTGTAGAAAATTATCTCAAAGGAAAGTCTCCGCCTCCTTTTGATCTCCTCTATTGGAATGGCGACTCTACTAATTTACCGGGCGCTATGTATTGCTGGTATTTACGCCACACTTACCTTCAAAACGAATTGATTGAGCCGGGTAAGCTCACTGTTTGTGGTGAAAAAATTCATCTTGAGAAAATCACCATACCCGCCTATATATATGCATCACATGATGATCATATTGTTCCGTGGAAATCAGCTTATGAGTCCACGCGAATTCTGAAGGGTAAAAACCGATTTGTTCTTGGTGCTTCAGGCCATATTGCTGGAGTGATTAACCCCCCAGCTAAAAATAAACGACATTATTTTGAAAACAATGCATTGGCTAAAACTGCCGATGCATGGCTGTCAGCAGCGAAAGATATTAAGGGCAGTTGGTGGCCTAATTATGCGGCTTGGTTAAAGCCGTTTGGGGGTAAAAAGGTTAAAGCGAGCAAGCTCTTTGGCAATAAAAAATATAAGGCGCTGGAGGCTGCTCCGGGTATGTATGTAAAAGAAAAAATAACAACAGCGGTTTAATTCGATTTACAAGGGGATATAAATGACTCAAAAGATTGCATATGTAACTGGTGGTATGGGCGGCATTGGTACTGCTATCTGCCAGCGTTTGGCAAAAGATGGCTACAAAGTCATTGCAGGTTGCGGTCCTAATTCCCCAAGAAAAGATCGATGGCTGGGTGAGCAAAAAGCCCTGGGCTATGATTTTATTGCTTCGGAGGGCAATGTCTCAGATTGGGATAGCACCGTTCTTGCATTTGATAAAGTCAAAGCGGAAGTAGGCCGTGTTGATATTTTGGTGAATAATGCCGGCATAACCCGAGATAGCGTATTTCGTAAAATGACTCCAGAAGCCTGGAAGGCTGTTATTGATACCAATTTAAATTCCCTCTTTAATGTCACTAAGCAAGTTGTCGATGCAATGGCTGATAACGGTTGGGGGCGCATTATCAATATCTCCTCTGTAAATGGTCAAAAAGGGCAGTTTGGTCAATCGAACTACTCGACTGCAAAAGCAGGCTTACATGGATTTACCATGGCTTTGTCGCATGAATTGGCATCTAAGGGCGTGACCGTTAACACGGTTTCCCCAGGCTATATCGGCACAGATATGGTCAAGGCTATCCGAGATGATGTTTTAGAGAAGATCGTTGCCGGCGTTCCCGTTAAGCGTTTGGGCACCCCAGAAGAGATTGCATCCATTATTTGCTGGATTGCGTCTGAAGACGGTGGATATGCCACTGGGGCTGATTTTTCCTTAAATGGCGGTCTGCATACAGGTTAAAAAAATCCATATTTTTACAGCTTTAAGGTCGGCATATTTACTCTTGGTCAAAAACTAGGAATAAACTATGCCGATGTTGTTTTGCAGTGATGATCGCAAGGAAAAACCATGGCTACACGTGCTAAAAAATCCGGTGAAAGCCGTTTAATCAAGAAATACCCCAATCGCCGTTTATACGACACGCAAACCAGCACCTATGTGACATTAGCCGATATTAAAAATTTAGTGATGTCTAGCCATCCATTTACTGTTGTCGATGCAAAAACAGACGATGATCTAACGCGAAATATCTTGCTGCAAATTATCCTAGAAGAAGAAGCTGCTGGATCACCTGTTTTTTCTTCTCAGATGCTGTCACAGATTATTCGCTTTTACGGAAATTCAATGCAAGGGCTCATGGGGAATTATTTAGAAAAGACCATGCAATCGTTTGTAGATATTCATAGTAAGTTAGGTGATCAGACGCAAGGCTTAGGTGCTGCGAGCACCCCTGAGGCATGGGCTAACATGCTCAATCTCCAAAATCCAATGATGCAAGGATTGATGGGGAGCTTCATGGATCAAAGTAAAGACCTATTTGTTAAAATGCAAGAGCAAGTGCAGGGTACACCGTCCGTGTTCAGCGGTTTCCCATTTGTGCAGCAAACAAATAAAACAGAGAAAGAATAGTCGTGGTCGGAAAAGTTGGTTTTGTATCCTTGGGATGCCCCAAGGCATTAGTAGATTCTGAACTCATATTGACGCAGTTAAGTGCTGAGGGTTATGAGACATCAAATGATTATTCAGGCGCAGATTTGGTGGTGGTCAATACCTGCGGCTTTATCGATTCTGCGGTTGAGGAGAGTCTTAATGCCATTGGTGAGGCTTTGGCAGAAAACGGTAAAGTGATTGTGACGGGATGCTTGGGTGCGCGTAAGAACGCCGACGGTAGTGATCTTATACAAAGCATTCATCCTAAAGTTCTTGCTGTGACAGGCCCGCATGCCACTGCAGAGGTGATGCAGGCAATTCATCTACATCTACCTAAGCCACATGATCCTTTTATCGATCTGTTGCCACCCATTGGAATAAAGCTTACCCCTAAGCACTATGCTTACCTGAAAATTTCTGAAGGCTGTAATCACCGTTGCACTTTTTGCATCATTCCCAGCATGCGGGGAGACCTCGTATCTCGCCCGATCGGTGAGGTGTTGCTCGAAGCAAAACGATTGTTGGAGTCTGGTGTTAAAGAGCTATTGGTTGTTTCGCAAGATACCAGCGCCTACGGTGTGGACATTCAATACCGAACGGGATTTTGGGATGGTAAACCGGTCAAAACCAAGATGTATGACTTGGTCAATGCGCTCAATCAAATTGCTCGTGAACACCAAGCTTGGGTACGCCTGCATTATGTTTATCCATATCCCCATGTCGATGATGTTTTGCCGCTAATGGCTGAATTTTCCGATCATGGTTATGGTGTGTTGCCTTATCTAGATATTCCTTTGCAGCATTCTCACCCAGACGTTCTTAAACGCATGAAGCGTCCGGCAAGTGGTGAAAAGAATTTGGAGCGTATTCAGGCTTGGCGTGCTGCTTGCCCGGACTTGGTCATTCGCAGTACCTTTATCGCCGGCTTTCCGGGAGAGACAGAGGCAGAATTTGAGCACTTACTGCATTTTCTTGATGAAGCACAGATCGATAGGGCGGGTTGCTTTGCCTATTCGCCAGTAGATGGCGCAACCGCTAATGTCCTTGATAATCCGGTGCCTGAGTTGGTTCGCGAGGAACGTCGGGCTCGGTTTATGGCTAAAGCAGAAGAAATTTCTATTAAGCGCCTAAGCAAAAAAACAGGTAAGCGGATACAGGTTCTTATTGATCGCGTAGACGAGTCAGGTGGAATTGGTCGTAGTATTGGTGATGCCCCTGAAATTGATGGTTTGGTTCGGGTTTTACCAGCCAATAAGCCTTCCAAGCGCTATCGTGCTGGTGAGATTATTAAGGTAACGGTTATTAGCACCCAAGGGCATGACCTAATAGCTGAAACTTGATTATTCGAATAAAAACGTTATGAAGAGTAGCTTTCAAGATGAACTAATTTAGCCAGAAATGGCTTTGCTAAGGGGATTAATATGAGTCGTGAAGTCGTTGTTTTAAGTGCTGTTCGCTCTGCCATTGGTAGCTTTGGAGGCGCCCTTAGCTCTATGGAACCCTGTGAGCTTGGCGGTATTGTGATGAAGGAGGCGGTTTCTCGCTCTGGTGTCGATCCGGCATTGATTAACTACATTACTGTAGGTAATACGATTCCTACAGATAACCGTTATGCCTATGTCGCCCGCGTAGCTTCGATCCAGGCTGGGTTGCCGATGGAGTCGGTTGCCATGGGGCTCAATCGTTTATGCAGCTCTGGCTTGCAAGCAATTGTCACTACAGCCCAAGCCATCATGCTGGGTGATTGTGATTATGGTATCGGTGGCGGCGTTGAGGTAATGTCCCGCGGCATGTATGGCTCCCCAGCAATGCGTAGTGGTGCTCGTATGGGCGACACCAAAATGCTCGATTTGATGGTTTCTGTTTTGACGGATCCATTTGGCGTTGGTCATATGGGTGTTACTGCAGAAAATTTGGTTGAAAAGTGGAAGTTGACCCGTGAAGAGCAAGATGCGTTTGCCATGGAATCACATCGTCGTGCTGCACACGCCATTAAAGAAGGTCGCTTCAAATCCCAGATCGTTCCTATCACCATCAAATCCCGTAAAGGTGATGTGGTATTTGATACTGATGAGCACTGCAAGCCTGATACCACGATGGAAACCTTAGGCAAGATGAAGGCCGTCTTTAAAAAGGAAGGCGGTAGCGTTACTGCAGGTAATGCTTCTGGTATTAATGATGGCGCTGCTTTTTTTGTATTGGCAGAAGCGCAAGCTGCGCAGAAAGCCGGCTATAAGCCGATTGCTCGCCTTGTATCCTATGCTATTGCCGGTGTTCCAAACCACATCATGGGCGAAGGTCCGATTCCTGCGACTAAAATCGCGCTTGAGCGTGCCGGTTTAACGTTAGATCAAATTGACGTTATTGAATCTAATGAAGCGTTTGCTGCTCAAGCTTTGGCAGTGACTAAAGGCTTGGGATTAGACCCAGCTAAGACAAACGTGAATGGTGGCGCTATTGCATTGGGTCATCCAATTGGTTGCTCAGGCGCTGCGATTGCAACAAAGGCCATTCATGAATTACAGCGGGTGCAGGGCAAATACGCGCTAGTAACTATGTGCATTGGTGGCGGTCAAGGCATTGCGACGATCTTTGAGCGCCTCTAATGGCGTTGTGTAATTCCCAAAGTAGTTACAGGCAGACTTAGGTAATTAGCATTAGCACAGCATCTAAGCCGACTCGGTCAAAAGCCGCGTCGGCTTTTTCTTTGACAATTGTTTTTGCTCTATAGGCAACACTAACACCAGAGCCGTGCATCATCAGTAAATCATTAGAGCCGTCACCCATGGTGATTGCATTGTATTTATGGCAATCCATTGCAACGCAGACTTGATCCAGATAGCTTGCTTTGGCAGCGCCATCCACTATTTCACCGAGCACTTTGCCAGTGAGCTTTCCATCAATTATTTCCAAGGTGTTGGCTTGGGTTTGCTTAAAGCCAAACTTGCGTTGTAACTTTTCGGTAAAAAACGTAAAGCCACCTGAAACCAAAAGGGTATAAAGCCCTTGTTCATTGGCGCCAGCAAGTAATTCTGTGGCACCTGGATTGGGTTGGAGGCGCTCTAAATAGACTGATTCAAGTACATTAGCAGATACACCAGCAAGTAGTGCTACACGCCTACGTAGACTCTCTTTAAAATCTTTGATCTCACCACGCATAGTGGCTTCAGTAATTTCAGAGACGGCTGCCTTCTTACCGGCGAAGTCTGCAATTTCATCGATACACTCAATATTAATCAAGGTCGAGTCCATATCCATTGCTAAGACTTTGATATCAGAAGGCTGAAAGTGGGGCGGTAAAAAAGCAAGATCGGTATTGTGACTAGCCGCCAGCTCACGCATTGCCAAGCGCGTTTCAGAAGATAGTTGGTGACTAATAGTCCAGCGAGCAGAAAAATAACGACCTGACTTATCGCTGATTTCTAGGGGCTCAATTTTTATCCCAAGTGCCTGCGCATGATGTTCAAGAGCCACATTTAGATCCTGCGGGATCGGCTTATTTGATAGACCTACGAGCGTATGGAGATTGGTCATCTGATTTATGAGGTGACGTTTGCCGTATTGAGCATAGCCGATTCATTTAATCCTCGAAGGATACGGCGTATATGCTCCAAGCGTTGTTCTAATTTCTCAAAGTCCTTATCCTTTTGCGGAAGCACTTTTAACTTATCTTGGCCATTAAGTTGGATGTACTTTGATGACTGAATCAATCGAATGATTTTCATGGGGTCAATGGGTGGGTTGGGGATGAACTGAATCTGAATAGAGCTTGGTGTGGCATCTATTTTTTTGATTCCAAAGCCGGTCATCTCTAGACGTAAACGATGGGTCTCGTAAAACGATTTGGCCTGATCAGGTAAATCTCCGAAGCGGTCAACTAGCTCTTCACGCAGGCCCATGAGGTCAGAAAAATCGCTTGTACTAGCAAAACGTTTATACATTGAAAGACGCTCATGGACGTCTGGGCAATAGTCACTTGGTAGTAGGGCGGGTAATCCTAAATTGACGTCAGTAGTAACTTGCAGCGGCGAAAGCAGATCTGGCTCTTTGCCACTGCGCAATGATTTGACAGCGCGATTGAGCATTTCTGTATAAAGCTGGAAACCAATTTCATGAATTTCACCAGACTGTTTATCGCCAAGCACCTCACCTGCCCCCCGAATTTCTAAATCATGCATAGCTAAATAAAAGCCTGAACCCAATTCCTCCATCGCTTGAATGGCGTTTAGCCTTAGTTGGGCTTGCTTACTAAGTGCCTCAGGATCAGGTACCAATAAATAGGCGTAGGCTTGATGGTGCGATCGTCCCACACGACCTCGCAGTTGATGCAGTTGGGCTAGACCAAATTTATCGGCCCTATGCATGATGATAGTGTTGGCTGTTGGAACATCGATGCCAGTTTCGATGATAGTTGTGCAGAGCAAAATATTCGTACGCTGCGTAACAAACTCTCGCATCACGGATTCTAATTCGCGTTCATGCATTTGGCCGTGGGCGACGCTAATGCTAGCTTCGGGAATTAATTCCTGCAAAGCGTGTTTACGATTTTGAATAGTCTCTACTTCGTTATGCAGAAAGTAGACTTGCCCACCTCGTTTGATCTCGCGTAAGACGGCTTCCCGAATAATGCTATCGCCTTCGCGACGCACAAATGTTTTGATGGCCAAGCGTTTTTGTGGGGCAGTAGCAATAATGGAAAGCTCTCTTAGGCCCTCCATTGCCATACCCAGTGTTCTGGGTATGGGCGTCGCAGTTAGAGTCAAAATATCAACCTCTGCTCTTAAGGCCTTTAACGCTTCTTTTTGACGAACACCAAAACGATGCTCTTCATCCACAATGACTAGGCCTAAATTAGCAAACTTAGTTTCTTTGGACAGTAACTTATGGGTACCGATAATAATGTCAGCATCACCCTTCGCAATAGCCTCTAAAGCGGCGTTAATTTCTTTAGTGGTTTTAAAGCGCGATAACTCTACAATTTTTACAGGCCAATCGGCAAAGCGATCTTTCCAGGTTGTGACATGCTGCTCTGCTAATAAGGTAGTCGGCGCAAGAATAGCCACTTGCTTGCCACCCATTACAGAGACGAAGCTGGCTCGTAAAGCCACTTCCGTCTTACCAAAGCCAACATCGCCGCACACCAGTCGATCCATTGGCGCACCACTAGTCATATCCGCAATCACGGCAGCGATAGCGTTGGCCTGATCTGGCGTTTCTTCAAATCCAAAACTTTCAGCGAATGCAGCATAGTCATGTGCAGAGAACTCAAAAGCATGGCCTTTACGAATTGCTCTTGCTGCGTAGAGACTCAACAGCTCTGCTGCCGTATCTCGGATTTGTTGTGCTGCTTTTCGTTTAGCTTTATCCCACTGACCTGAGCCTAGTTGATGCAGCGGAGCAGAATCGGGATCAGATCCAGCGTAGCGGGTTACCATCTGCAATTGCTGAACCGGAACATAAAGCGTTGCTTCTTTTGCGTACACTAAATGAAGGAATTCCTCAAAGACAGGCTCCTCTTTTGCCTGTGCTAAATTTAAAAGCACGAGACCCTGATAGCGACCGATACCATGATCAGAATGCACTACGGGGTCGCCAATATTTAATTCAGAGAGGTCCTTAAAGAGCATCTCAGGATCCGAACTCTCGCTGACTTTCCCTTTACGGCGTTGTCGCGCAGTAGCTGTGAATAGCTCTGCTTCGGTAACCACAATGAGATTTTCGGAGGGCCAGGTAAAGCCGTTAAACAATGGCGCTGTTACAAGTCCAAATAGCAGATCACTTTTAATAAAGTCAGCGATTCCCTCAAATTCCTGTGGCTTCAGTGGAAAGAGAAATTTGCCATTTACTCCGGATACGGCATTACTCTGCTCAAACAGCTCTCGAATGGATTCTTTGCGCCCCGCACTATCACTGCAAATGAGCACACGCGTTTTTTCTTTTGAGATCAACGAGCGCAATCGATTGATAGGATCGGTATCCCTGCGATGCACAGCAAGATCCGGCACTGCTAAAAATTGGCTTGCACCCTTATCGTCTTTTTCAAGAACCAGACGAGCATTTGGTTTTGCTGAAGAAAAGAACTGATCAACATCAAGAAATAATTCTTTTGGCGGAAGTATTGGCCGATCTAAATCATGCTTTAAGAATTCATACCGAGCTAATGTATCTTTCCAGAAGCTTTTAATGGATACCTCAATATCACCAGCACTCACAATCCATACGGGATCGCCAGAGCGTGGGAAGTAATCAAATACGCTGGAGGACTCTTCAAAAAAAAGCGGTAAATAAGATTCAATTCCGGCACTCGGAATACCTAGGTTGGCATCTTTATAAATAGAGCACCTTGTGGGGTCACCCTCGAATACCTCCCGCCAGCGTCCACGAAATGCGGTGCGCGACGCATCATCAAATGGAAATTCATGTCCTGGCAGTAGGCGTATTTCTTTGACTGGGTAGAGGCTGCGCTGTGTGTCTGGATCGAATGCTCTAATCTGTTCGATTTCATCACCAAATAAATCCAGCCGATAAGGCAGTGGTGATCCCATTGGGAAAAGGTCAATTAAGCCGCCTCGAATGCTGTATTCACCAGGACGCATGACAGCGCTAACTGGGTCATAGCCCGCCTGTTGCAGTTGTAGCCTTAGCGCCGCATCATCGAGTTTGTCCCCCTGTCTGAAAAAGAAGGTATGCCCAGACAAAAAGTTTGGTGGGCCCAGCTTTTGCAGGGCGGTAGTGACGGGGATTAGAACAATGTCACAGCTTCCATTCAGTAGTTCATACAAGGTAGCTAAGCGCTCAGACACCAAATCTTGATGTGGCGAAAAATGGTCGTAAGGAAGTATTTCCCAATCTGGTAAAAGCCGGGTTTTAAGCTGAGGTGCGAAGGCGGGAATTTCTTCTAGCAACCTTTGAGCTTCTTGAGCTTGAGCACAGAAAACAATCATGACTGAGAATTCAGAGCGGTAGCGTAGGGCGGATTGGGCAATTAATGCGGCATCTGCGGAGCCAATCAGCCCGGAATAGGTAAAGCGCTGCCCAGCCCGAGGAGCCGGGATAGGGGATAAGGTAGTGATTGTTGGTGTTAATGCATCGGACATCTTCACTCATTATAGAATTAGTTATGCCTATCGGAATTCAATCCACGCCAGCTTCACCTCGATGTCATGCTTTGTTGCCAACAGCGGGCTCTGGCTCTCGCCTTGGTGGCGACTTACCAAAGCAGTTTCAAATGCTTGCCGGCAAGCCAATGCTTTCCTATGCCTTAGATGCCTTTAATAGCACCCCTGAAATTGCTTCTATCTGGGTTGGGATTAGCCCAGCCTTTATTGAGGATCCAATACTCAAGTCTCTCTCGAGTATGACAAAGCCAACCCATTTTTTGCCAACTGGAGGTCTGACTAGGCAAGAAACGGTAATTAATACCTTAGTAGCCATGCTGCAATCAGCAATTCCAGAGAATGATTGGGTGCTTGTTCATGATGCCGCTCGGCCCGGCATAAGGCCTGCTTTGATTCAAAAACTCATTCACAGCGTTACTGTGACAGGCGAGGGTGGTCTACTTGCAATGCCACTAGCTGACACGCTAAAGATGGTGGAAACCTATTCCCCTCAAGATGGAAGCTCTGTCCGCGTTCAAAAAACGATCTCTCGAGATCATCTCTGGCAAGCGCAAACCCCACAAATGTTTGGTCTTCAGGATTTGCACGATGCCATAAAGGCAGCCATGCTTATTAATGCGGATATGACGGATGAGGCGAGCGCTATGGAGCTGGCGGGCTCAAAACCTCTATTGATTCATGGGGAAACTCGCAACTTTAAGGTGACGCACCCAGCTGACTGGGAGTTAATCCAAACTATTTTGAAAACTTCATAAACTGACGCACCCCCCCTCTATGACCCAAAACACTCACCATTCACCGCCTTTCCGAATTGGCCAGGGCTATGACGTTCACGCCCTAGTTGTCGGTAGAAAATTGATTTTAGGTGGGGTCCATGTTCCCAGCGTCAAGGGCCTACTGGGCCACTCCGATGCAGACGCCTTGCTCCATGCCTTGACCGATGCATTATTGGGCGCTGCGGGGTTAAATGACATAGGTCAACTTTTCCCCGATACAGATCCACAATTTAAAGACATGGATAGCCGAATCTTGCTCAGAACCGCACTACAAAAGGTGCAATCAGCTGGATTTCAGGTGGGCAATATCGATGCCACAATTATTTGTCAGGCCCCTAAATTGGCCTCTTTTTTGCCTAAAATGATCCAAAACATTGCGGCTGATCTATTTGTCACCCCCGGCTGTATCAACCTCAAAGCCAAAACAAATGAATCATTAGGGCATTTGGGTCGGGGTGAGGGCATTGCAGTTCATGTAGTAGCTTTGCTCTATAGACCGTAAAAGATCCTCCAAAACTACTAAGCATTGTAGAATTACGGTCTTTAGAGTGAAGCTGAAGCCCCAGAATTTTTGGGATGTTAGCGCGAGGATGGCGGAATTGGTAGACGCACCAGGTTTAGGTCCTGGCGCCAGAAATGGTGTGGGGGTTCGAGTCCCCCTTCTCGCACCACAAGTTTGATGTTTGGCTTGGGCTTCACATATCCCGATTTTAATGAAGAGACGAGAATGGCTGCGCAAATAGAAAATTTAGGTCTGTTGGACCGCAAAGTAACTTTAGAGTTTGCTCGTGCCGATTTGGTAAAAGCAAGAGATGAGCGTTTAGCTAAGCTTGGCAAGACCATGAAGGCTCCCGGCTTTCGCCCCGGAAAAGTGCCCAAGAATATGGTCGAAAAGCAATTCGGTATGCAGGTTGATTTCGAGCTGCAGTACGACAAAGCTACTGAACTCTTTTATGGCGTTGCTCAAGAAGATAAAATTTTATTAGCCGGTCAACCTCGCCTTGATCCAAAAAGCGAACTAGACGCGGACAAGATCGTTTTTGACGTGTACTTCGAAGTACTGCCTGAAGTCAAAATCGGTGATTTTACAAAAGCAGAAGTTACTCAATACACAACTGACATTTCTGATGCGGAAATTGATCGTGCCCTGGATGTACTTCGTAAGCAGCAGGTTCATTACCATCCTCGTGGCGAAGCTGGGCACCATGGAGATGGCGGCGCTGATACTGCCGCTCAAGCTGGTGACCAGGCGGTAATTGATTTCGTTGGTAAGATTGACGGTGTAGAGTTCGCAGGCGGTAAGGCAGAAAACTTCGAATACGTTCTTGGCGAAGGTCGTATGCTCCCTGAGTTTGAAGCCGCAACCCTAGGCTTGAAAGCTGGGGAGAGCAAAACTTTCCCATTAAGCTTTCCAGCGGATTACCACGGTAAAGATGTAGCTGGTAAGACGGCTGACTTTACGATCACGGTGAAGTCTGTAAATTGGGCGCACCTCCCGGCAATTGATGATGCATTTGCATTGTCTCTTGGTGTTACTGAAGGCGGCGTTGCTAAGATGCGCGCAGAAGTAAAAGAAAATCTTGATCGTGAAACCAAGCGTCGCATTACTTCTTTGTTAAAAGGCGAGGTAATGGATAAGCTCAATGGTCTATGTGAGCTAGATGTGCCAAAAACTTTAGTCGCACAAGAGCAAGAGCGTTTAGTAGACTCTGCACGCCAAGATCTCATCCAGCGCGGCATTCCAAACGCGAAAGATGCACCTATTCCTGCTGAGATGTTTGCTGAACAGGCACTGAAACGTGTTCGTCTTGGACTCATTTTGAGTGAGCTTGTGAAGCAGCAGGGCTTAGCAGCTACTGCAGATCAAATTAAAGCCGAGATTGATGAGCAAGCGGCAACTTATGAAGATCCTAAAGAGGTGGTTCGCTGGTTCTATAGCAACCCTAGCCGCCTCAAAGATATGGAAAACTTGGTGCTTGAAGATAATGTCATTAAGTACTTTACTTCGAAGGCAAAGGTTGTTGACAAAGCAGTAACCTTTGAAGAATTAAGTAAGCTTAATTAATGCTTGTTGATTTATCGTTAAATTGTCTCTCTGTCACTATCAATAAAGGCTTGTCCATATGAACCAGAATCAATTCCAATCTGATTATTTAGAGCCCCAAGGTTTGGGTCTGGTTCCCATGGTGATCGAAACCTCTGGAAGAGGCGAGCGTGCTTACGACATCTATTCCCGCCTCCTGCGAGAGCGTGTCGTGTTTTTGGTTGGTGAAGTCAACGATCAAACTGCCAATCTGGTTATCGCTCAGCTATTATTTCTAGAGAGTGAAAATCCCGACAAAGAGATTTCTCTGTATATCAATTCTCCTGGTGGCTCTGTTTCTGCTGGCCTAGCTATTTACGACACAATGCAATTCATCAAGCCCCATGTCAGTACCTTATGCATGGGTATGGCTGCCAGTATGGGGGCGTTCTTGTTGTGCGCTGGTGAAAAGGGTAAGCGCTATGCATTGCCCAATTCTCGAGTCATGATTCACCAGCCATTAGGTGGCGCCCGTGGTCAGGCCTCTGATATTGAAATTCAAGCACGAGAGATTTTGTATTTACGTGAACGTTTGAATAAAATCCTGTCAGATCGTACCGGTCAATCTATTGAAACAATTGCCAAGGATACCGATCGCGATAATTTTATGTCTGCTGAGCAAGCTGAGTCATATGGCCTGATCGATAAAGTGATCGACAAGCGTCCTTAATTATTCTTTAGCGCCCCTCATCACATTATATTTTCTGCACTTCATTATTTAGGTTAACTACTTGAGCGATACAAATATCACTAGCAGCACGGACAAGATTCTGTATTGCTCTTTTTGCGGTAAAAGTCAGCATGAAGTTAAAAAACTGATCGCAGGCCCATCTGTTTTTATTTGTGATGAATGTATTGATCTGTGCACCGATATTATTCAAGAAGAGTTAGCGAATCTTCCTAAAGAAGATGGAAATGCGTCTTTACCAACGCCCCATCAAATTCGTGAGAATTTAGATCAGTATGTGATAGGGCAAGATCACGCCAAGAAAACCCTTGCGGTCGCGGTTTATAACCACTACAAGCGTTTGCAGTATTTGCCTAAGCCTAAAAAAGAAAAGTTAGATAAAGACGGCAAGCCAACTGAAGCGGCCGACAAGAAGCAGTCTAAAGTTCCAGCTAAAGCAATGGTTGATGGTGTTGAGTTAGCCAAGAGTAATATTTTATTGATCGGGCCAACAGGTTCTGGCAAAACATTATTAGCCCAGACTTTAGCTCGCATGCTCGACGTGCCTTTTGTAATGGCTGATGCAACCACCTTAACTGAGGCTGGTTATGTTGGTGAAGATGTTGAGAATATCATTCAAAAATTACTGCAAGCTTGTGACTACAACGTAGAAAAAGCCCAGCGCGGTATCGTCTACATTGATGAAATCGATAAGATTTCTCGTAAATCAGACAATCCATCCATCACTCGCGATGTATCGGGTGAGGGTGTACAGCAAGCCTTGCTAAAGCTGGTTGAGGGCACTATGGCATCAGTTCCCCCTCAGGGCGGCCGCAAGCATCCCAATCAAGACTTCTTGCAAGTAGATACCACCAACATTCTGTTTATTTGCGGTGGTGCATTTGATGGTCTTGAGAAGGTCATTCAGCAGCGCTCTGCAAAGACCGGCATCGGCTTCAATGCAACCGTACCCGGCAAAGATGATCGTGGAATCAGCGATCTTTTGGTTGAGGTTGAGCCAGAAGATTTAATTAAATTTGGCTTAATACCTGAACTCATTGGCCGTTTACCAGTTGTAGCGACTTTGGCTCAGCTAGATGAAGCAGCCTTAATTCAGATTTTGACTGAGCCGAAAAATGCTTTGATTAAACAATATCAAGCGCTTTTGACAATGGAAGGCTCAGATCTTGAGGTGCGCACTACCGCCTTATCCGCCATTGCTAAGAAGGCAATTGCTCGCAAGACGGGTGCCCGTGGTTTACGCTCCATTCTTGAAGGCTCTTTGATGGACGTCATGTATGACCTTCCTTCATTGAAGAATGTCCAGAAGGTAGTGATAGACGAATCTTCCATCCAAGACGGTGGAAAACCAATCCTAGTCTACAAACAGGATTCTGAAACTGCTGAATTGGTTAAAAAAGCTTAATTTTTTCACTTTTTTGGCAGTTTAGTACGATTTTTAATCGTTTTTGCTGTATTTCCCCCTTGTTTTCTTATTCTGGGTACCCATATAGGTAGTATCCTGTTTGCTATTAATGTCCGTATCTAGTGGTGCGGAATTTTTAGAGAATTTCATGGATTGACCATTTTGGAGGAATTGCCTTATGCCTGGCCACTTATTACTACCCTCTGAACCGATTCAATTGCCATTACTTCCCTTAAGGGATGTGGTGGTTTTCCCCCATATGGTGATCCCTTTATTTGTGGGGCGCCCAAAATCGATCAAAGCACTCGAAGCGGCTATGGAAACCGGCAAAAATATTCTGTTGGTAGCCCAAAAGGCAGCTGCGGAAGATGAGCCTAGCGTTGATGATCTTTATGATGTTGGCTGCATTGCCAATGTCCTTCAGATGTTAAAGCTGCCTGATGGCACTGTAAAAGTATTAGTTGAGGGTATTCAGCGTGCTCAAGTAAGCCAGGTTGAAGACAGTTTAGGCTACTTTGCATGTGAGGCCACACCCACAATCGCTAGCGCGATGGATGCACACGAGACCGAGGCCTTGCGCCGCGCCATCATGGCTCAGTTTGATCAGTACGTAAAACTCAATAAGAAAGTGCCTCAAGAGATTCTGGCTTCGCTTGGTGGCATTGATGATCCTAGTCGATTGGCTGATACCATTTGCGCTCATCTGCCAGTGAAGCTAGAGCAGAAGCAGCGCTTATTGGAAATGATTGATGTAGTAAAGCGCCTCGAGAGTCTTTTGGCCGATCTTGAAAGTGAAATTGACATCCTGCAAGTAGAGAAGCGTATTCGTGGCCGTGTAAAACGCCAGATGGAGAAGAGTCAACGCGAATACTACTTAAATGAGCAAGTGAAAGCCATACAGAAAGAATTGGGTGAAGGCGAAGAGGGCGCTGATTTAGAGGAACTTGAGAAGCGCATTAAAGCAGCCCGTATGCCAAAGGAAGCCCTTAAAAAAGCAGAATCTGAGTTAAAAAAACTCAAACTCATGTCGCCCATGTCAGCAGAAGCAACAGTCATTCGTAATTTCATTGATACGTTAGTAAATCTGCCTTGGAAGAAAAAAACCAAGATTAATAACGACCTTACTAATGCTGAAAAAGTGCTAGATGAAGATCACTACGGTCTTGATAAAGTTAAAGAGCGTATTTTGGAGTATCTCGCGGTTCAACAGCGGGTTGATCGGGTAAAGGCGCCTATTCTCTGTTTAGTTGGTCCTCCTGGCGTTGGTAAGACCTCTTTAGGTCAATCGATTGCCAGGGCCACTAATCGAAAATTTGTCCGTATGGCTTTAGGTGGCGTTCGTGATGAATCTGAAATTCGTGGTCATCGACGCACTTATATTGGATCAATGCCCGGAAAGATTTTGTCGAGCTTGACTAAAGTGGGTGTGCGCAATCCTTTATTTCTGCTCGATGAAGTAGATAAGATGGGTATGGATTTCCGCGGTGACCCGGCGAGTGCATTGCTTGAGGTCCTTGATCCAGAGCAAAACCATACCTTTCAAGATCACTATGTCGAAGTAGATTTTGATTTGTCAGACGTGATGTTTGTAGCAACCTCAAATTCCTTGAATATCCCAGGCCCACTATTGGATCGCCTGGAAATTATTCGTCTTGCGGGCTATACAGAGGATGAAAAAACTAGTATCGCCACCAATTATTTAATCCCCAAGCAGATTAAAAATAATGGCCTGAAAAAAGGCGAACTACATATCGAGGAAAGTGCAGTACGCAGCATGATCCGCTACTACACTCGTGAGGCTGGTGTTCGATCTTTAGAGCGTGAAATCAACAAGATCTGTCGTAAGGTTGTGAAGCTTTTGCTCTTGAAAAAAGAGTCTGCACCGATCACGGTAAATGCAGATAATCTTGAGAAATTCTTATCTGTGCGCATTTATGACTTTGGTTTAGCTGCCAAGGAAAATCAAATTGGTCAGGTTACGGGCTTAGCCTGGACTGAGGTGGGTGGTGATCTTCTTACTATTGAGGCGGCGGTAATGCCCGGTAAAGGCGTCATTACACGTACAGGCTCTATTGGCGATGTAATGAAGGAATCTGTTGAGGCTGCTCGTACCGTGGTTCGCTCCAGAGCACGCAGTCTTGGTATCGCCGATGAGTCATTTGAGAAAAAAGATATTCACATTCACTTTCCTGATGGAGCTACTCCTAAAGATGGTCCTTCAGCGGGTATCGCTATTACTACCGCTCTGGTATCGGTCTTAGCAGGCATCCCCATTCGATCTGATGTAGCAATGACTGGTGAGATTACCTTGCGTGGTGAAGTCTTGCCCATTGGTGGCTTAAAAGAAAAGCTCTTGGCAGCCCACCGCGGTGGTATCAAGCTAGCTTTGATCCCGGAAGAAAACGTCAAGGATTTAATTGATATTCCTGACAATGTTAAGAATGCGATTGAGATTGTTCCAGTGCGATGGATTGATAAGGTGCTTGAGCTAGCTTTGGAGCGAAAACCAGTCGCCTTGCCCGATCCAACGCCGGAGGAGCTGGCCAGAAAAGCTAGTGAAGCTAGCAAGGCCAATGAAAAAGTTGTTACTGGAGAGATCCGTAAGCATTAGGGCTTGAGGGGTTTTTGATCGGTATGGCTTCGTATCTAATGAGGTCGCAGATCAAGAACCCTTCACTTGCCTTTCCACTAGGTTACAATATCGTTTGTATTAATTGGGGCGCTTAGCTCAGATGGTAGAGCGTCTGCCTTACACGCAGAATGTCGGCGGTTCGATCCCGTCAGCGCCCACCAGTTTCCCAATCGTTTTCTACCCGTACGTGAATCTCTTTCAGGCTTTCTAGTTCACCTAGACTCTTATGCCCAGTACAGTCATACTATTAACTTCATTACTTAGCGATTAATTTATGTTTGATGCCGTACGTAAACACCAAAAAATTCTCCAGTTCATATTGATGCTCTTTATTGTTCCGTCATTTGCATTGTTTGGCATTTCTAGTTACTCAAGCTTTATGGACAAGGAAACCGACATTGTTAAGGTGAATGGAAAGCCTATAACCGCTCAGGAAGTCGATGGCGCCGCTAAGCGCCAAGCCGAGCGAGTAGGGGGTAGTGCCCAAATTGCCCAAAGCCTCCCTTTTCGGCAGGCGATCTTAAACGAGCTACTGCAACAAAGAATTTTGGGTTATGCAGTAAGTGACTTACGTCTTCAAGTTGGCAAGCAGGAGTTGGTAAGTAGCCTACAAAAAATCCCGCAGATACGCGCCTTATACCGCCAAGATGGCAGCTTTGATGATGCGCGTTTTAAGCAATTATTAGCTGGCAACGGCATGAATGAAGAGCAATTTTATGCAGGTCAAAGTTTTGATTTAAAAATTCAGCAATTAGTGAACTCGGTTGCACGAACAGAATTAGGCAGCCCTAAGCTAGCTGAAGTAATTTCTTCACTCTATGAGACTGAGAGAGAAGTTCAGGCAATGGAATTTAATGTCAAAGACTATTTAAGCAAGGTTAATCCTAGCCCGGAAGATTTGCAGACTTTCTATCAAGCCAATGCAAAGCTTTTTGAGCGTCCTGAATATGTAGATGTGGAATATCTTGTACTTAAAGCAGAGCCAAAAGAGGATGCTAAGTCCTTTAGTGAAAAAGCCGATCAGTTTGCCAATATCACTTACGATCAGGCGGATAGCTTAAAGCCAGCTGCCGATAAGCTTAAGCTTAGTATTCAATCTCAAAAGGGGGTCACGCGTGCTGGTGCTGCCGGTGTATCCAGGGATCATCCTCTTGCCAATCCCAAGGTGCTGCAATCCTTATTTGGTGATGAGGCCCTAAAAAATAAACGCAACACTGAAGCCGTTCAAATATCACCCGGAGTATTTGTATCGGCTCGAGTGGTGATATTGCATCCAGCACAAATCCTACCTTTGAGCGAGGTTTCCGCTGAAGTTAAGCGTCAAGTTAGCCTGCGTATGGCTGAAAAGTTAGCCTTGGCCGCAGCCTCAGAAAAATTATCGTCTTTGGAAAAATCCCCTAAGAGTTCCACAGGATTCGCCTCATCAGTATGGATTTCTCGTAACAAGCCAGGTAGTTTAGTAGGTCAAGCTATTGATGATGTGATGTCTGTTAATCCCGGTACTTTGCCAGCGGTAATCTCTGTTTCCAATCCGGGTGTTGGGGCAACTCTTTATCGAATTGATGGTATTCGTCAGCCGGCTAGTATTGATGCTAAGGCGCGCAAAGCCCAGGCCCAACAAATCCAGGCGCTGGCAGCGCAATCCGAGTTTGCCGGTTTTATGGCCTACTGGCGGAACAGTGCTGGGGTCAAAGTAATTAATCCTCTGAAGCAGGCTAATGCCGGTGGTGCGGGTAGTTAATTTACCCCAGTTGATTTCTTGAGCAGATTTAAATATGGGGCCATTGCGCCCCATACGTTTTTATAGAGAATGGTCTGAGCTTCTACATTCGGATGTAATCGATCCGCCTGAAACAGCCCAGGATTAGTGGCAACTCCATTTAAAAAGAAGGGTAAAAGCTCTACTTTTTGCTCTTGTGCAAGTGTAGTGTAGAGATCTTTAAATTGCTTTGTATAAGCTTGGCCATAGTTCGGCGGTATCTGCATTCCAAAAAGCAAAACCTTTGCGCCGGCTTGTTTGCTATCAAGAATCATCTTGCGTAGATTTTTTTCCGTTTGGGCAATCGGTAAACCACGAAGGGCATCGTTTGCGCCCAACTCAATCATCATAATTCCTGGTTTTTTTTGCACGAGAAGTGTTGGCAGTCGTGATACGCCGCCTGAAGTCGTTTCGCCACTGATGCTGGCATTGAAAAGTGACCAAGGGCTAGCATCCTGCTGCAGTTTTTTTTCCAATTGATGAGTCCACCCTGTTCCTCGCGGAATACCGTACTCTGCAGAGAGGCTATCTCCTAGAACCAAAATAACTGGATTTGTTTGTGCCCAACAGTGAATGCTCATAAACAGGCAAAATAGACTGGCTAGCCATGTTGTAAAGTTAAAGGCTGGATTACGCATTCTTACTTGAAAATCTTTCTATGAATAAAGCATTTAAATCCATCATTGCCGATCATCTGTCAAAGACGGTGAAAACAAGCGATGGTGACCTCAGCATTTTGCACGACATTTGCTTTGAGATTTTTTCCGGGGAAAGCGTGGCTATCGTTGGCG
The DNA here is from genome assembly GCF_002797575.1 of Polynucleobacter brandtiae. Lineage (GTDB taxonomy): Bacteria > Pseudomonadota > Gammaproteobacteria > Burkholderiales > Burkholderiaceae > Polynucleobacter > Polynucleobacter brandtiae. Next base: position 140,007 of record NZ_PGTX01000001.1, read on the forward strand.
CATCTGGGTCTGGTAAAAGTACCTTATTAAGCCTTTTAGCGGGCTTAGATCTTCCATCTTCTGGGGGTGTCAGCCTAATGGGTAACAGCTTAAACGGATTGGATGAGGATGGCCGCGCCCAATTGCGGGGGCAGCATATCGGGTTTGTTTTCCAATCTTTTCAATTACTACCGCACTTAAATGCAATGGAAAACGTGATGTTGCCCATGGAATTGGCAGGAGTCAAGCAGTCTGAGGCTAAAGAGTCGGCCCAGATGTGGCTAGAAAAGGTGGGTTTAGGAGATCGGCTGCACCACTTTCCCAGAACCCTTTCAGGGGGTGAGCAACAGCGTGTCGCATTGGCTCGGGCTTTTATTAATGAGCCGGCAATTCTGTTTGCTGACGAGCCAACGGGCAGTTTGGACGAAGCTAGCGGTAAGCGGGTAATTGAGCTCCTTTTTGAGCTAAATCTTGTGAATTTATCAACTTTAGTTTTGGTCACCCATGACCAGACTTTGGCCGTACGGTGCGAACGCCAATTACAACTTCAAGGTGGTCGATTGATTTAATCAAAACCTTATAATCTAGGGATGTTTTCATACACTTGCTTGCCAGGGGCTAATGCCCTTTCCGCCTTTCGCCAACAGCGACTTGTAGCCACACTTGTGGCACAAGGTATCGATCTTGAGTCTATTGAGGCGCAATATCTCCATTTCATTTGGACTGAGGTGGAGCTTAGCCCTCAAGATAAAACGATACTCGAAAGCTTACTTACTTACGGCCAGCCTTTTAAGGCCAATCCAAAGTCTGGAACCACGCTTTTTGGTAAGCCTAATGCGAGAAACAGTTCGATCTCGATTCCCCGCTTTGGAACTGTTTCACCGTGGGCAAGTAAAGCAACCGACATTGCTCGTCAATGCGGACTAAATATTTTGCGTATTGAGCGGGGTATTGAATACACCTTCCAGTCCAAAAAGAACCTCAGCGCAGAACAAGAGCAGCAAGTTTTCACTGCGTTATACGATCGTATGACCGAAACACTCATCACGCATATAGATCAAGCTAGCGCCTTGTATCAAACTTTAGCTGATCGCCCGTTTAAGCGTATTTTGATACTCAGCGAAGGTAAGTCAGCTTTAGACAAGGCAAATCAAGAGTTAGGGCTAGCACTATCAGATGATGAAATTATTTACTTGACTGAGAATTTTATTCGTCTCGAGCGCAATCCAACAGATGTCGAGCTCATCATGTTTGCGCAGGCTAATAGCGAGCATTGTCGTCATAAGATTTTTAATTCCACCTGGACAATTGATGGCGATGATCAAGAGAAATCATTATTTGCAATGATTCGTAATACGCATCAACTGCAGCCTGAGGGCACAATTGTTGCTTACTCTGATAACTCTGCCGTGATGGTTGGTTGTGAATCTGAGACATGGTCCGCGAAAGGCGTAGACCACCATTATGAAAAAGATACTCGTCTTGTTCATACCCTAATGAAAGTAGAAACTCATAATCATCCTACGGCTATAGCGCCTTTTCCAGGGGCCTCTACTGGTGCCGGCGGTGAGATTCGTGATGAGGGTGCCACTGGCATTGGTGGTCGCCCAAAAGCAGGCTTAACGGGTTTTACAGTATCAAACTTAAATATTCCTGGCACCGATTTTCCTTGGGAAGCAGAGCGCTATGGAAAGCCAGATCGAATTGCAGCACCTTTGCAAATTATGATTGATGGCCCCTTAGGTGGAGCTGCTTTTAATAATGAATTTGGACGTCCAATACTAGGTGGCTATTTTCGCGTATTTGAGCAAACACTAGAGGGTGTTCGTCGCGGCTATCATAAGCCGATCATGATTGCGGGTGGTATTGGCAGTATTGATTCGATCCATACGGCTAAAAAAGAAATTAAAGCAGGGCATCTATTTATTCAGCTAGGCGGCCCTGGTATGCGTATTGGTATGGGCGGGGCAACTGGAAGCTCTGTCGCTACGGGCACCAATACCGCAGACTTGGATTTTGATTCTGTTCAGCGAGGTAACCCTGAGATGGAGCGTCGAGCGCAAGAAGTGATTAACGCCTGCTGTGCAATGGGAGAAGGTAATCCCATAGTTTCTATTCATGATGTTGGAGCGGGTGGTTTATCCAATGCCTTTCCTGAGTTGGCAGACGGTGCAGGCCTAGGGGCACAATTTAAGTTGCGCAATGTTCCTCTTGAAGAGAGCGGCATGAGCCCTGCTGAGATTTGGTGTAATGAATCTCAAGAACGATATGTCTTAGCTATTGACTCAAAAGATCTTGATTTATTAACTGCTCTATGCGAACGTGAGCGTTGCCCATTTGCCGTGGTTGGTGAAGCTACAACTGAGCGTCAACTGCAGTTAAGCGATAGCAAAGAGGCTACTGGAACTGATGCAGCGATGCCAATTGATATGCCAATGGAAGTGCTTCTGGGGAAGCCTCCGCGAATGCATCGTGATGTTCAACGAGTAGAGCAGAATTTTGATGAGCTTAATGTCACTGATGCTGACTTGGCTCAGTGTATTGCCTGGGTCTTGCAACAGCCAACGGTTGCTAGTAAGTCTTTCTTAATCACGATCGGCGATCGTACGGTTGGCGGCTTAAATGCCCGCGATCCTTTTGTTGGCCCATGGCAAGTTCCTGTAGCGGATTGCGCTGTAACGTTGATGGATTACAAAGGCTATCGTGGTGAAGCGATGTCAATGGGTGAGCGTACTCCTTTGGCTGTTATTAATGCACCAGCAGCAGCAAAAATGGCGGTTGGAGAAGCTATTACTAATTTGCTAGCTGCGGATATTCGTCGTCTAGAAGATGTAAAGCTCTCTGCTAATTGGATGGCTGCATGTGGTAGCCCTGGTGAAGATGCTAAGTTGTATGACTCTGTTGCCGCTATTGGCATGGAATTATGCCCCGCATTAGGTATTTCTATACCAGTAGGCAAAGATTCCCTATCGATGGCAACGGCCTGGAAAGAGGGGGGTCAATCTAAGGCTGTAGTTTCACCAGTCTCGCTGATTATTTCTGCATTTGCTTCTGTTCAGGATGTGCGAAAAACATCCACCCCCTTATTGGTGCTGAAGGATGCTGCGGGACAGCCTATTGAAACGGAGTTGATCTTAATTGACCTAGGCCGAAGTCAGAATCGGATGGCTGGTAGCATCTTGGCTCAAGTACTCAACCAATCTGGTAGGTCTGCACCTAACGTTGATCAGCCGCAGGATCTCAAATCCTTGGCTGCAGCAATCATTGAATTACGTCAGCAACAAATGCTGTTGGCCTATCACGATCGTTCTGATGGCGGCTTACTAGCCTGTATTGCTGAAATGGCATTTGCCTCTCATTGTGGGATCTCCATCAATGTTGATATGATCGCGGTCGACCTCGGTCAAGAGCAAGACTGGGGAGACGCCAAAAACTGGGCTGACCAAGTTTCTGGTCGACGCCACGAGCAAACACTGCGCGCGCTGTTTAACGAAGAGTTGGGCGCTGTTATTCAGATACGCAAAGCAGACCGTGATGCTGTATTTGCGACGCTTCGAAAGTTAGACTTAAGTGCCTGCAGTCACGTTATTGCAAAACCCAATGCGAATGGACGAATTGAAATTTGGCGTGATGCAAAAAATATTTTTGCTGAGCCCCGTGTGGTTTTGCAAAAGATGTGGGGCAATACCAGCTATCAAATCGCACGTTTGCGTGACAACCCAGATTGTGCGGATAGTGAGTTTGCCTTACTGGACAATCTTGCTGATGCTGGTATGTCCCCTAAGCTGACATTCGATCCTAGGGATGACCTTGCTGCACCATTCATTAATAAGAACGTTAGACCTAAGCTAGCGATTTTACGTGAGCAGGGCGTTAACTCTCATGTTGAAATGGCCTATGCCATGAGTTGGGCTGGTTTTGATAGCTATGATGTCCATATGTCTGACCTGCTTTCCGGGAAAGCCAACTTAGCTGATTTCCGTGGTTTGGTTGCTTGCGGTGGCTTCAGTTACGGCGATGTATTGGGCGCTGGTGAAGGGTGGGCCAAAACCATCCTATTTAATAACCAATTGCGTGACCAGTTTTCCACTTTCTTCAATCGCGAGGAAAGTTTTGCTTTGGGGGTCTGTAACGGTTGCCAAATGATGAGTAATCTTTCTGGAATCATTCCTGGCGCACAAGCCTGGCCTAAATTTACCCGCAATCAATCTGAGCAATACGAAGCGCGCTTTGTGATGGCAGAGGTGATGTCCTCACCCTCTATATTTACTCAGGGGATGGAAGGCAGCCATCTGCCGATTGCTATCGCCCATGGTGAGGGATTTGCCAACTTTAGCTTGCAAGGAAATTTAGATTCAATTAAGCAGCAGGGATTAAGTACTTTACGTTTTGTGGATCATCAGGGTATGCCGACTGAAACTTATCCCATGAATCCCAATGGATCACCTGGTGGGTTGACTGGCGTAACTACGGCTGATGGCCGCTTTACTGTAATGATGCCGCACCCTGAGCGTGTTTTCCGTGCAGCGCAAATGAGTTGGTGCCCACCAGCTTGGCTTGATGTTCCTGATGGAGCAAGCCCTTGGATGCGCTTGTTCCGCAATGCGCGTAGTTGGGCTAAGTAACTCATTATGCTAATGGAGCCAGTAACCTTTTCTGAAAGTGGGGGAATTCGTTATCTACATTTTGGCAGCGAGTTAATTCAAGGTGCGATGCGCATTCGGGATCCGGATGAAATTTATCTTGAATATAACCAGCAGATGATGGCCTGGTTACTTTTTTTAGAGACAAAGCCAGGAATGCGAGTTGCTCAACTTGGCCTTGGCACCGGAGCATTAACCAAATTTACTCATCGATATTGTCCGGCTGTAAAAAATACGGTTGTCGAGATGAATCCTTCGGTGATTATTGCGGCTAGGAGCATGTTCTCTACGCCAAGTGACGATCGCCGTCTGCAAACGATCATGATGGATGCCAAGCAATTTGTTCGCTACGATGATTATCAGAATCATTATGATGCAATTCAGGTAGATCTATATGATGCGATTTGCGATGGACCTAGCGCAAGCTCTTTGGATTTTTACCAAGGCTGCTATAACGCCTTGAAGTCTCCCGGCATTCTTACAGTGAATCTCTTTTCGCGTCACCCAAGCCTTGATTTAAATTTAAATCATATCGGTGATGCTTTCGATAACAGGGTACTCTTATTTCCAGAGTCACATGACTGCAACGTAGTGGCAATTGCTTTTAAAGGGCCCATGTTAAGTGTTGAGTGGCAGGACGTATCAAGGCGTGCGAAGTTAATAATGGAAAAGACTGGCTTACCAACCAATACTTGGGTATCAGGTTTGAATCGAGAGAATGCTCATCAAGAAAATAAGCTGTCCATCTAAATAATTTAAGTTTTCAGGGGATCAAAAAAGGCGATCATTTGATCGCCTTTTTATTTTCCCAGAAACAGGAAATCAATAATTTAAACGACGACAGTATCAGCAACATCGCTGAATGACTTGATCTTGTCAAAATTCATATACTGATAAACCTCAGTTGCTTTTGCGTTTAACGACTCTACTTGCTCGAAATACTCCTGTGGCGTTGGTAGACGACCTAGCAGGGCAGCAACAGAAGCTAATTCTGCTGAAGCTAAATATACCTGGGTATCAATTCCTAAACGGTTTGGAAAGTTACGGGTTGAAGTAGAGACCGCAGTAGAGCCCTTTCGAATCTGCGCTTGATTGCCCATACATAATGAACAGCCTGGACTTTCCATGCGTGCACCAGTAGCCCCCAAAATGCCGTAGTAACCTTCTTCCATCAACATCATGGCATCCATTTTGGTTGGCGGTGCAATCCATAGGCGGGTAGGCATGTCTTTTTTGCCCTGAAGTACTTGCCCAGCAGCACGGAAGTGGCCGATATTAGTCATGCACGAGCCAATAAAGACCTCATCAATTTTTGCACCAGAAACCTCTGATAAGAATTTCACATCATCTGGATCGTTAGGGCAGGCCAAGATAGGTTCTTTGATATCGTTCATATCGATTTCAATAATCTCTGCGTAGTCAGCATTTGCGTCTGCCTTAAGCAACTCTGGCTTAGCAATCCATGCTTCCATTGCTTTAATGCGGCGCCCTAAAGTACGCTTATCCTCATAGCCATTTGCAATCATCCACTTCATCAGGGTGATGTTGGAGCGCATATATTCAATAATGGGTTCTTTATTTAGCTGAACCGCACAGCCGCCAGCAGAGCGCTCTGCAGAAGCGTCTGATAGTTCAAAAGCTTGCTCAACTTTTAGCTCTGGTAAGCCTTCGATTTCTAAGATGCGACCTGAGAAAATATTTTTCTTGCCTTGCTTAGCAACCGTTAATAAGCCCTTCTTGATGGCATACAAAGGAATTGCGTTTACCAGATCACGCAAGGTGATGCCAGGCTGCATCTTGCCCTTAAAGCGAATTAAGACTGACTCTGGCATATCTAGGGGCATAACACCCGTTGCAGCCGCAAAGGCCACTAAACCTGAGCCGGCCGGAAAGGAAATGCCAATTGGAAAGCGGGTGTGGCTATCACCACCAGTACCGCAAGTATCTGGTAACAGCAGGCGATTGAGCCAACTATGAATAACACCATCACCCGGGCGCAATGAAACGCCACCACGATTGGTCATAAAAGCGGGCAGCTCATGTTGAGTACGAATATCTACTGGCTTTGGATAGGCAGATGTATGACAGAAAGATTGCATGACTAAATCAGAGGAGAAACCTAAACAAGCTAGATCTTTCAACTCATCACGCGTCATTGGACCAGTAGTATCCTGAGAGCCGACAGTAGTCATATGAGGCTCGCAATAAGTCCCTGGGCGAATTCCTTGGCCCTCAGGTAAGCCACATGCACGGCCGACCATTTTCTGGGCTAAGGTGAAGCCTTTTTTGTTGTCAGGCGGACTTACTGGCACACGGAATTCAGTAGAAGCAGGTAAGCCAAGTGCTGCTCGCGCTTTCGCCGTCAATCCACGTCCAATGATCAGTGGGATACGCCCACCGGCACGCACTTCATCCAAAATTACAGGAGACTTGAGTGAAAATGCGGCAATTTCTTGACCATTTTTAAATGCTTTACCTGCATAGGGTTGCAATTCAATCTCGTCGCCCATATTCATTTGAGAGACATCGAGTTCGATTGGCAGGGCGCCAGAATCCTCCATGGTATTAAAGAAGATCGGGGCAATATTGCCACCAAGACAAACACCTCCAAATCGCTTGTTAGGAACGAAGGGGATATCTTGACCGGTCCACCACAACACCGAGTTAGTGGCAGATTTTCGCGACGATCCAGTTCCAACCACATCGCCTACATAAGCAATCTGATTCCCTTTTTTCTGCAGGGCTTCAATTTGCCTCATTGGTCCACGCACACCGACCTCATCTGGATCAATACCAGGCCGAGGATTCTTTAGCATGATAGTGGCATGCAGGGGGATATCAGGGCGACTCCAAGCATCCGGAGCAGGGGACAAATCATCTGTATTAGTTTCACCAGTGACTTTGAATACGGTGAGCTTCATGCTCTCTGGTACGGGGGCTCGGTTTGTAAACCACTCAGCATCTGCCCAGCTTTGCATCACTTCCTTAGCGTAGACATTACCTTTTTCAGCAAGCTCTTGAACATCATGGAAGTAGTCAAACATCAACAGGGTTTTCTTGAGGGCAGCTGCCGCCGTGGCTGAGCATTCTGAATCGGATAGCAGCTCAACTAGTGGCTTGATGTTGTAACCCCCAAGCATCGTACCCAATAATTGCGTAGCTTGAATACGGGAAATGAGCGGTGATTTTTCAGTGCCTTTTGCAAGCGCATCCAAAAATTCAGCTTTTACTTTAGCCGCCTCGTCTACTCCAGCAGGTACACGGTTGGTAATGAGATCTAACAATTCATTTTCTTTGCCTGCTGGTGGGTTCTTCAACAAACCAATCAGCTCCGCTGTTTGATCCTTTGTCAAAGGAAGTGCAGGTATACCAAGGGCCGTGCGTTCGGCAAGTTTGACGTTGTAGGCTTCTAGCATCGTGTTTCCTATTGGGTAAGAGTGATCAACAGTAAAAACAGGCCTTGAATTGCACCCGATTTATCTATTGTAGATCTATTTTTCAGTCTTATATAAGACTTAATAAGGAAAATTGATGAATATTAATAAAAAAATGAAAAATATGAAATTTAAAGCTTAAAAATTCACTATAAATTAGCAAATAACATCCGGATATCAGACGAAAGGTTTTTTGTAAATCCAATAAAAGCAGCTTATGGATAGAAAAAGGGCGGGTTTTTAAAGCTGTCGCTATAATTACCATTTCCAACAGAGCATAAGCGATGACCAAATACGTTTTCGTCACTGGTGGTGTGGTTTCATCCTTAGGGAAAGGAATCGCAGCTGCCTCGCTTGCCGCGATTCTCGAATCCCGCGGCCTGAAAGTCACCCTCCTTAAGTTAGACCCCTACATTAACGTTGACCCTGGGACAATGAGCCCGCTTCAGCACGGCGAAGTTTTCGTAACAGAGGATGGGGCTGAGACCGATCTTGATCTGGGCCACTACGAACGCTTTATTTCAGCAAAAATGCGTAAAAGCAATAACTTTACGACTGGTCAGATTTATGAGTCCGTTATCAGCAAAGAGCGTCGTGGTGAATATCTTGGAAAAACAGTACAAGTTATTCCCCACATTACGAATGAGATTCAGGCCTTCGTTGAACGCGGTGCTCTTGCCAGTCATGATGGTCATGCTGATGTAACTATTTGTGAGATTGGTGGAACTGTAGGCGATATTGAATCACTGCCATTTCTTGAGGCAGCTCGTCAGATGAGTATTCGGATGCCAAAGCATAGTTGTGCTTTTGTACATCTCACTTTGGTTCCCTATATTGCAAGTGCAGGAGAGTTGAAAACAAAGCCTACGCAGCATTCAGTACAAAAGCTACGCGAAATTGGCATCATGCCAACCGCTTTACTTTGTCGAGCGGACCGCCCAATTCCTGCGGACGAAAGAGCCAAAATTTCTTTATTCTCAAATGTAAGAGAAGAGGCAGTGATTTCGGTTTGGGATGTAGACACCATTTATAAAATACCTGAAATGCTGCAAGCGCAGGGCATGGATGATCTTATTTGTCGTGAACTTGAAATCCAAGCTAAGCCTGCAGATCTGTCTGTTTGGGCAAAGCTTGTTTATGAGCTAGCAAACCCACAGCATGAAGTCATCATTGGTATGGTTGGGAAGTATGTTGAGCTTACTGAATCCTATAAGTCTTTGATTGAAGCTTTACGACATGCAGGCATCCATAATCACACACGCGTTAATATCAACTACATTGACTCTGAGGTGATTGAGAAAAATGGAATTGATTGCCTTAAGGGCCTTGATGCCATATTGGTTCCAGGCGGATTTGGTAAGCGCGGCACAGAAGGAAAGATTGCAGCTATCCAATATGCGCGTGAACACAATGTCCCATACCTAGGCATTTGCCTGGGTATGCAATTGGCCGTTATCGAATTTGCACGTCACGTAGCCTCTATCACTAACGCCAATAGTACTGAATTTGACCCTGAGACAGAGAGTCCCGTTGTTGCTCTCATTACAGAATGGATTGATCGAGAAGGTCGTGTTGAGAAGCGTAGCAACGATTCAGACCTTGGCGGTACGATGCGCTTAGGCTCTCAGCGATGCCCCGTAAAAGACGGCACACTAGCCCATGATATTTATGGAGCGGAGGTTAATGAGCGTCACCGTCACCGCTATGAAGTAAATAATGCCTATGTACCTCGCTTAGAAAAATCGGGCCTTATTATTTCTGCAAGAACGCCTAATGAGTCTCTGCCTGAGATGATGGAATTGCCTAAGGCGATGCACCCCTGGTTCTTTGGTGTGCAGTTTCATCCTGAATTTACTTCGACACCACGTGATGGCCACCCTTTGTTTTCTGCATTTATTCGTGCAGCATTGGCTCAGCACAACATCACATTTAAACAGCCAGCCTAACCCGCGCAAGAATTAGGAAATTTATGAGCTCATTTAAGTTATGTGGATTTGATGTTGGGTTAACCCAGCGCTTTTTCTTGATTGCCGGTCCTTGTGTTATTGAGTCAGAACAGTCTGCCATGGATATTGCCGGCCAACTCAAAGAGATCACCAGCGCTTTGGGTATTCCCTTTATTTATAAATCTTCATTTGATAAGGCCAATCGATCTTCCGGGACATCCTTTCGCGGACTGGGAATGGAAAAGGGCCTTGAAATTTTGGCTAGAGTAAAGCGGGAAATTGGTGTCCCGATACTGACGGATATTCATGACATCAGTGAAATCGAACCAGTATCAAAAGTAGTTGATGTTCTTCAAACCCCGGCTTTTCTTTGTCGTCAAACGGATTTCATTAGGGCTTGCGCTCAAAGTGGTAAGCCGGTGAACTTTAAGAAGGGTCAGTTCTTATCCCCTCATGAAATGCTCAATGTGATTGATAAAGCGCGTGATGCCGCAGTTCAAGCAAAGCTTGCCGATCAATTCATGGTTTGTGAACGGGGCGCTTCTTTTGGCTATAACAACTTAGTATCTGATATGCGTAGCTTAGTGATTTTGCGCGATACAAAAGCCCCAGTAGTGTTTGATGCAACCCATTCAGTTCAGCTGCCAGGAGGTCAAGGGCAATCCAGTGGCGGTCAACGTGAATTTGTCCCCGTATTGGCTCGTGCTGCAGTCGCGGTTGGCATTAGTGGTCTTTTTATGGAGACCCATCCCGATCCATCAAAAGCATTATCAGACGGCCCCAACGCAGTGCCACTGAACCGAATGAAGGACTTGCTTGAATCATTGGTGGCAATTGATCTCGTTGTAAAAAAACCTGGGGTATTTCTGGAGGACAGTTTTAAGTAGGGCTGCTTTAAAGGTTTGTCCTGTTACGAACATATTTATTTCATTTAGGAGGCTGCATGAGCGCCATTGTTGACATCATCGGTAGAGAAATTTTAGATTCACGCGGTAACCCCACTGTAGAGTGCGACGTATTACTTGAATCTGGCGTAATGGGCAGAGCCGCCGTTCCTTCTGGCGCCTCTACAGGCTCACGCGAAGCGATTGAGTTGCGAGACGGCAATCAAGAACGTTACTTAGGTAAAGGCGTTCTTAAGGCAGTTCAAAACATCAACATAGAAATAGCGGAGTCTATTCTAGGTTTAGATGCTAGCGAGCAGGCTTTTCTTGACCATACTTTGATCGAGCTTGACGGTACTCATAATAAGGCTCGCTTAGGTGCTAATGCTACATTGGCGGTCTCAATGGCAGTAGCCAGGGCAGCTGCTGAAGAAGCAGGATTACCTCTGTATCGCTATTTCGGTGGATCAGGCGGAATGCAATTGCCTGTACCAATGATGAATATTGTGAATGGCGGTGCGCATGCTAACAATAGTTTAGATATTCAAGAGTTCATGATCATGCCCGTTGGGGCACAGAATTTTCGTGAAGCACTACGCTGTGGAGCAGAGATTTTTCATGAGCTTAAAAAGATATTGGGTGCCCAAGGAATGCCCACTACAGTTGGTGATGAAGGTGGCTTTGCTCCGAACTTTAAAAGTAATCAAGAATGCCTGCAAACCATTATGAAGGCCATTGAAGGCGCTGGATATCAAGCTGGCGAAGATGTCTTGTTGGCGCTTGATTGTGCAGCCAGTGAATTTTATAAAGACGGTAAGTACCAATTGTCTGGCGAAGGCTTGCAACTGACTTCTAGTGAATTTTCAGACTACTTAGGAAACCTTGCTGACCAATTTCCAATTGTCTCTATTGAAGACGGTATGCATGAGAGTGATTGGGATGGATGGGCTGACATTACACAAAAATTAGGTAAAAAAATTCAACTTGTTGGGGATGATTTATTTGTAACCAATACGCGCATTCTTAAAGAGGGGATTGAAAAGGGAATTGCGAATTCTATTTTGATCAAGATCAACCAGATAGGTACCCTGACTGAAACTTTTGCTGCGATTGAGATGGCCAAACGGGCTAATTACACTGCTGTGATTTCGCATCGCTCTGGTGAAACGGAAGATAGCACTATTGCAGATATTGCCGTTGGTACGAATGCCGGTCAAATCAAGACTGGTTCTCTATCGCGCTCTGACCGTATTGCAAAGTACAACCAACTCTTGCGTATTGAAGAGGGTCTAGGTGATGTAGCTACCTATCCTGGTAAATCTGTTTTTTATAATCTCAAGCGCTAATTCTCTAACTACTTAGGCTGATTGAATTTTTTAGATTATGCGCATAATCATCTACTCTATGGTGTTGCTGCTTCTGGCAATCCAATACCCACTGTGGTTAGGTAAGGGTGGGTGGCTGAAGGTGTACGACATGGAAAAACAAGTTGAACTACAGCAGGCTAAAAATAGCCTGCTCAGTTTGCGTAATGCGAAGTTAACCGGTGATGTCAAAGACTTAAAAGAGGGTACGCGCGCCATTGAAGAGCGAGCCCGCGTAGAGCATGGCATGATTAAAGAAGGTGAATTTTTCGTCCAAATTTTGCCAGCTGAAAAATCATCTAAAAATACTGCTACTGGTGAAAAATCGGCTATTACCAATTAGTAAGCTGATAGCCATTAATGGCCGCTAGATGGCGGTCTTGTTGCATCCTCTAGTAGATCTGTTTTAAAAACTTGTCGGCAATCTACCGCATCAAAGCGGTATATTTTTGTGCAAAAATCACACTCAGTTTCTACTGCACCTTGCTCTGCAAGAATGCTCTCTACCTCTGCCTCTCCCAACATTCTCAATACATAAGCGACCTTTATGCGCGAACAGCGGCATGAAAACCGAATTGCCCTAGAGGGAAAGCTTCGCACACCATTTTCTGCGGATTCCTCTAAAAAGAGTCTTCGTAATATTACTTCGGGTGGCAGCGAGAGAAGTTCATCGTCGGTAATAGTCTCCCCCAAGGTCTGGATGCGAGCCCAGCCTTCTGCCGCCACTTGGGGGTCTAGGTGCACATGACCTCCAGAATTGGGTAGGCGCTGTAACAGAAGCCCGCCAACATGAGTTTCATTTGATGCCAACCAAATGCGTGTATCCAACTGCTCAGAGTTTTGCATGTATAGAGCAATGGCTTCTGCTGCACTGGTGACCGGCTTGATGACAGTGCCACGATGCTCTTGAAGCGCAACAATCCCTTGATAAGGTGGTTGACCTGGCTGGCGGTCTGCCGGATCGAGCGTAATGACCAGGCGGCCTGTATTGTCAGCATCCAATAGTTCACCCAAGGTAGCATTGGGGCTTATTGTGTCTGCATCTACAGAAAGCTTCACCGTTGCCCGCATACTCAAATCAGACTTACATTCCACCACTAAGAGCTGAATAGGGCCCTTACTTTGGGCTTGAATAATCAAGGTTCCATCAAATTTGAGGCTAGCGCTTAAAAGGGTGGCTGCACCCACAAAATCGCCCAATAAACGCCTAACGACAGGGGGGTCATTACGACGCTCTAGCACAGCCTGCCAGGCCGTACTAATTGACACAATTTCCCCGCGCACTGGGGCGCCATCACACAAAAAGACTAGTAGTTCGTTCATAGCGCAAAGTATCCACTTTTTTTTCTGATTGAGTGAAGAAAACAGCAAAAACGGTAATCAGGCTGTGGTTGACCTGAGATAATATGGCTTATGCATATACGTACACGCTTTGCCCCTAGTCCGACGGGCTTTATTCACTTAGGAAACCTTCGCAGCGCACTTTATCCTTGGGCGTTTGCGCGACACAATCAGGGTGATTTTATTTTGCGCATCGAGGACACGGATCTCGAACGTTCCAGTCAAGAGGCGGTCGATGTCATCATTGAAGGCATGGCTTGGCTTGGCCTAGATTTAGATGAAGGGCCCATTTACCAAATGCAACGCATCGATCGTTATCGTGCTGTAGTCAAGCAGATGCTAGATTCAGATTTGGCTTATCCCTGCTATATGAGCGAAGAAGAGCTTAACCAAATACGCGATCAGCAAATGCTTGATAAAGAAAAACCCCGCTATAACGGACGTTGGCGTCCTGAGCCTGGCAAAACGCTGCCACCCATACCGACAGATGTTTTGCCAGTGATTCGTTTTAAGAATCCGATTGGAGGCTCTGTCATTTGGGAGGATGCCGTGAAGGGTAAAATCGAAATCAGCAATGATGAGCTAGATGATTTAGTTATCGCTCGACCTGACGGTACTCCAACCTATAACTTTTGTGTTGTGGTTGATGATCTTGATATGAAGATTACGCATGTAATCAGGGGGGATGATCACGTAAACAATACGCCCCGACAAATTAACATTATGAAAGCCCTTGGTGGTGAACTGCCGGTCTATGCGCATCTACCAACAGTCTTGAACGATTCTGGTGAGAAAATGAGTAAGCGTAACGGTGCTATGAGTGTTCGTGACTACCAAAAGGCGGGATACTTACCAGAAGCTATTCTGAACTATTTAGCGCGTTTAGGCTGGTCGCATGGTGATGCTGAGGTATTTACTAAAGAGCAATTTGTTCAGTGGTTTGATTTAGCAAGCTTGGGTCGCTCACCAGCACAACATAACCCTGAAAAACTACTTTGGCTTAACCATCAATACATACAAAACGCTGATTCTAAGCAATTAGCAGAGCTCACAAAGCCATTTGCGCATGTACTTGGTATTGATACAGAAAATGGCCCAGACTTTGCTCAGGTCGTAGACTTGCTTAAAGATCGCGCTAATACGTTGATTGAAATTGCGGAAGGGGCTAAGCTTTTTTATCTGCCAGCGCCTGCCCACACCTCGGATCAGATTGCGGCAAATATTCCTAAGGAGATTGTTCCAGCACTTCAAGATTTAATCAAAGCAATCGAAGCTGCTCAACCAAGTAAAGAGGCGTACGGGTCAATATTTAAGCAAGTTTTGACCCATCATCAGATAAAAATGCCAGCTCTGGCGATGCCAGTGCGCTATGCGCTTTTTTCGACCACGCAGACCCCGGCTATTGATTCTGTCCTAGTTGTTTTGGGCAAGCAAGAAGTATTAAATAGGCTTTCTAAGGTTGTCTGATAGATAATTTGCGCAGCGACACAAAAATAGGATAAAATCTTGGATTGTTTTGAGTGTCTTGAAGTTTGATTACGAGATTACGGGGGTATAGCTCAGCTGGGAGAGCGCTTGCATGGCATGCAAGAGGTCAGCGGTTCGATCCCGCTTATCTCCACCAAGCATTTGAAATTGTAAGATTCAGTTGTAATGTTGGTCCAGGTCCCCATCGTCTAGAGGCCTAGGACATCACCCTTTCACGGTGAGTACGGGGGTTCGAATCCCCCTGGGGACGCCAGAATTTTTGGCTGCAGTAACAGGTAGTGTTGTAAGTTTTGCAGTCAGTAGTATGTGATGTTTTACTCGATGTATTTGGAGCGGTAGTTCAGTTGGTTAGAATATCGGCCTGTCACGCCGAGGGTCGCGGGTTCGAGTCCCGTCCGCTCCGCCAAGTATCCTCTAAGAGCCCCTATCCATGGGGCTCTTTTTTTTAGCGATCTCTGTCCGCCACCATTGGCCCTAGCCTTGGACCATACATCTGTTATCAGTAGTAATAACTCTGTTGCCTCAACTTCTATTAGCTGCAGCTTACTATTAAAGTATTCGTAGGCTACATCCCACATCCTGTATCTACATTTTGGATTGACGCGTTTACCCCTGCTTTGTATTGTTGTACCGACACATCAATACAAAGACAATTTAATGATAAGCAGAAAAATAATATACCCCATAGATCATGGAGGGGATTGCAAGAGAAATGTCGACCATAGATCCACGGCATTTCAAATTTACCAAAACCTATTAACCTACTATAAAAGTAAGGACCTTTTTCTACTGGAGTCTTTAGGGCCCAATACTGTTGATTCGCGAGTTTCAATGATCGGTATTAATCCAGTAATTACTATCACCGTCAGTGATTGTGAGGTGATATTTAAAGCGAATCCAGAGCTCATTGAGGTGATACAGGAGATTTATGGCTCAAAACAATTTTTTCTAAAGGCGTCCGGCTGCATTTACTATCAGATTTCAAATAGAAGAGCAATTTGGGATTTCTTAAGACAAATTGATCTTTACTGCTCTGGCATTGAGGACAGTTTCATGGCATTTATTACGATGGCATACAACACAATCCACTTTGCAGAGGAATTGCCTGGATATGAAGTTGGATCTACTCCCGATATCTATATTTGCTGCTACTCAAACTATATTGAATTTAGCGAACACCAGATTCAAGTCTATCAGTATGACTATCCCGGCGCAGCATCAATTGACCGGGCAACTATAGAAAAGTATTTGCGCACACCAACTATGGCAGAGGTGGCCTCAGAACATAGCCTAAGTAACTTTACAGCTCACTATGAAACGGTAATCCTCCCCTTTTTAACTGCCCTCAGAGGTAGAGTTAGTTAAGCAACCATGGCCAGTCGCTGTTTTGGGGTAATGCCGCCCAATGCCATATTTGGACGCTCGTAATTGTATTTATACATCCATTGCGTTGCGAATTCTTGAACTTCGTTAATGCTATCCCAGTAATGCTGGGATAACCATTCATATCTCACTGTTCGGTTGTAGCGTTCCACATAC
Organism: Polynucleobacter brandtiae; assembly: GCF_002797575.1. Taxonomy (GTDB): domain Bacteria; phylum Pseudomonadota; class Gammaproteobacteria; order Burkholderiales; family Burkholderiaceae; genus Polynucleobacter; species Polynucleobacter brandtiae. The sequence goes on from NZ_PGTX01000001.1 coordinate 156,625, forward strand.
GCATTTTGCTGTGGTTTACCAGGTTGGATATGCTGTATGTGGATCTGATGCTTTGCTGCCCATTCCATTAGTCTACCGCTCACAAGTTCCGGCCCATTGTCCGCTCGAATAATGCTGGGTTTACCTCGCCAAGCAATGATGTGATCTAAAGATCGGATTACCCGTTCTGATGGCAGCGAGAAGTCCACTTCAATACCGAGAGCTTCCCGATTAAAGTCGTCAATCACATTAAACAACCTAATGCTTCTGCCGTCAGCTAATTGATCGTGCATGAAGTCCATGGACCACACTTGGTTGGCACTGAGCGGAACCACCAAGGCATCGGGCTTATCGCGTACCAAACGCTTACGGGGTTTGATACGCAAGTTGAGCTCTAACTCCTTGTAAATACGATAGATCCGCTTGTGGTTCCACTTAAAGTTCTTCACATTACGCAAGTACAAATAGCACAGCCCAAAGCCCCAGATCCGATTGTTATCGGTTAAACGGATTAGCCAATCCGCAATCTGCTCGTTCTCTGCGTTATGTTTAGCCTCATAGCGATAGCAGGTCTCGCTCACTGCAAAAGCCTCACAGGCCAATCTAATCGATATGCCTTTGTCTTGAACCGCCTGCTTGGCCATCTCGCGTCTGCGAGACGGCCTCACCACTTTTTTGCGAGGGCTTCGGTGACGATCTCCGCTTTGAGTTTTTCTTCGATGTACATCTTCTTAAGTCGAGCGTTCTCGGCCTCTAGCTCCTTCATGCGGGCCATCATCGAGGTATCCATGCCACCGTATTTAGAGCGCCATTTGTAAAAGGTGGCAGTACTAATGGCCAACTCACGGCAAATATCAGGGACTGCTAGGCCAGCATCAACCCGTTTTAGGGCTTCCATGATCTGACTATCAGTAAATTTGGAACGCTTCATGTAGAACTCCTCTAATTGAGAAAATTCTACCTTTAAGGACGGTTAACCTAGGGGACGATTACCAAACTACTAAACCAAACTATCTTAAGAAAGTAGAGGCAGCACTCAATCACGTACGCAGAGGCGACGTATACCAAGTGCAAATTGGACAAAAAATAACCTTGACTAGCGAAATAACACCAATCAACGTGTATGCCAATTTAAGAGTCATGAACCCATCCCCTTATATGTACTTATTTTCGATCGAGGGGACGACAATAGTTGGCGCTAGTCCAGAGTTATTTATCAAAATTGAAGATGGCGAAGTGCTTATGAGGCCCATCGCTGGCACCATTGGAAAGGCGTTTGGCATTAATAAGGCCCTGGCGACTGAACAATTACATAGCAATAAAAAAGAATTGGCTGAACATCTCATGCTAATTGATCTATGTCGCAATGACCTGCACCGAATTGCGGACTCAGAAAGTGTCGTTGTCAGTGACATGCTTGAGATTGAAGAATATTCGCATGTGTACCACATGGTGACTACTACACGGGCGCTGATAAAAAAGGGGAAGGATAAATATGATGTTCTGCTGGCAACTTTTCCTGCTGGAACAATGACCGGTACGCCAAAAATTCGAGCGATGGAAATCATCTCAGATTTAGAGGACAGCAGCAGAGGCCTGTACGCTGGATGTTTAGGCCTCATTAGTTTTGGCAGTGATTTTATTAATACTGCGCTTTGTATCAGAACCGCAACATTTAAGGATGGATGCTATTGCTTAAGAGCTTCTGCCGGAATTGTTTCAGACTCCAACCCAGATAAAGAACTTGCCGAAACGATGCAGAAGATGGGGTCTATGTTTAGGGCTATTACGGGGAGAGAGCTTTTATGTCCTGCCGCGTAATTGTTGTAGATGCTTACGATAGCTTTGTCCACATATTGGTTGCCTATTTAGAGAATATAGGATGTTGTATTAGCCTATTTAGAAAAGATGACCCTGGTCTTGAATTGGCGATTCAGAATCATGAATTTGACATGCTCTTGTTGGGCCCTGGACCTGGCCATCCGAGTGAATCAGGATATGGTCGGCTATTGGATATAAACCAAGGAAGGTTACCGGTTTTGGGTGTCTGTTTGGGCCATCAGGCAATTGGCCTTTATTACGGTTGCAATATTAAATACGCAAGCCGTCTCATGCATGGCAAAACAAGTAATATTTCCCATGATGGCTTGGGCTGCTTTTCTTCTTATGGTACTCAGGACTTTTGTGCAATGCGCTATCACTCAATTATCGTTTCTGAGGACCATTTGCCATCCCATCTAACAGTTTCAGCTAAGTCTACAGACGATCACTATGTCATGGGAATAAGGCATAGAACACTACCGATAGAGGGGGTTCAGTTTCACCCGGAAAGTATCGGCACTGAGGACGGAGATCGCATATTAAAAAATTTTATTAATACTTATATTGTTAATGAAAGCGGGCTTTGTAATGGATAAATAAACTTATAAATAATTTTTCAAAATCTAGTCTAGATCGTCGTCACTACTCATCTTAGTTAGTATATCTAGCAACATTTTTTGGCGATTATTTTTCATATGCCTTAGGCTTTAGCGCCACCTTATACAGTGGCTCCACCGTAGGCATCAGTGCGGTAAGTTGATCAATTCGGGTTTCCCCAGAAGGGTGGGTGGATAAGAATTCAGGTGAGCTCTGATCTTTCGTAGCTTTTAACATCTTTTTCCAAACGCTAATTGCACCTGCGGGGTTATAGCCTGCTCTTGCCGCTAACTCCAGTCCAATGGCATCAGCCTCTGTTTCATTTTCCCTTGAGTTTGGCAAAACAATTGCATATTGAGCTGCTTGGTTGGCTACGCTGATCGCTGATCCGTAAGGACCTGCTACTGCCATAGCAATATTAACTAAGATGCTTTGTGCTGCCGCCTGAGAAACGCGTTCCCTACCATGCTCACGGACTGCATGAGCGATTTCATGACCCATGATGGCGGCAATCTCATCATCATTAAGATTAAGTTGCTCAATGATCCCCGTATAAAAAGTAATTTTCCCACCCGGTGCGCAGGTCGCATTGAGTGCCGGAGCATCAATTAAAGTGAGGCGCCAGTCCCATTGCTTGGTGTCATCGCGAAATGCCTCTGTCTGTGGAATCAGTCGATTGGCAATTGCCTTGAGGCGATCGTAGGTAGGCCCTGAGTTCACCAATATATTTTTATCTTTAGCTTTTTGATTTTGCTCGTTGTAACTAGAAGCAGATAGACGGTTGACGTCATCAGATGAGGCCATCATAAACTGAGAGCGGGTAATGCCAACAGCACCAGGGCGGGTAGTATTAGCGCACGCTGCCAAGAGCAGGGTGCAGGCAAGGCCTAAACAAAAACGCATATCTAATTTAGACCATTGCCCTTGCAGCAAATTACTTCTTTTTTGGTGTAGTAATAGACGCAGCCATTGCATCAAAATAAATCACCTTAACTTGCTCGCCAACATTTACATCTGCCAAAAGCTGAGCATTCTTGACAGTCACTACTGTGACCTTACCGCTTGGGCCCTTGACAGAAACTAACCTCTTGGCGCGATCAACCCCAATAATGTCAGCAATGATAGTGGTGGTATTTGAGATAGTGCGTGATGGCTTTTCTCCAGCCTTGGATGTGGCTTCAGTAGATGTCTCCACTTTGCTGCGAATTCCGTCACTCTTTGTTTTGATTAGCTCAATAGCTACGGCTAATTCATAGGACACATTTAAGCGATCGCCTTTTTTTATTTGATCCAGACTCTTAATTTCTGGGCCAGCAACAAACTTAGATTCACCTTCTGCATTTTTAAAGTAGATGGTGCGATTTTTTTTATCAATCTTAGTAACTACACCTTCATAGAGCTGATATATATTGTCGGTTACTGCGGCATCTATGACCGTTGGCGCAGAGGCTGCCGGAGCTTGAGCCATCACCACGGCTGGACCTGTTAATAAAGCGGCTGCAATTAAGGTGATTAATGTGAGGTGAGTTTGCATATTTATCCTTAGAGATCAGTGGTTATCTATTGATATTATCGTATTTCTAGCCTGTTTTTCACTTTATTGTGCGGTCCAGCAATATCTAGGAAATTTGGGTGTCTAATTTGATAGTATCGAAGTTTAAATATTGTCTATTACCAAAGGATTGCTATGCCCCGTTTTGCCGCTAACCTCACTATGTTGTTTACTGAAGTACCGTTTATGGAGCGCTTTGCGCTAGCGAAGACAGGGGGCTTTACAGCCGTAGAATTCCTTTTTCCCTATGCCTTTGACCAAAAAGAAATAAGAAGTGCCCTAGATAACAACGCTCTGAAGCTAGTGCTTCACAATTTGCCAGCAGGGGACTGGGATGCTGGCGAGCGGGGAATTGCCTGCCACCCAGACCGGGTTGAGGAATTTCGTGCTGGCGTAGCCAAGGCGATTGAATATGCAACAGCACTTGGCGTACCGCAACTGAACTGCCTTGCTGGAAAAGCGCCCTCAGACGTTCATCCCAAAGTACTGCGAGATACCTTCGTTGCTAATCTTCAATATGCTGCCTCAGAACTCAAGAGTGCAGGACTGAAGTTGCTCATTGAGCCCATTAACACCTTCGATATTCCAGGCTTCTATCTATCACGCACAGAACAGGGCATTGAAATACTAGATGCAGTAGGGGCTGAGAACGCCTATCTTCAGTATGATATTTATCACGCACAGCGGATGGAGGGTGAGTTGGCAAATACTATACAAAAATACTTTAGCCGTATTGGACATATTCAGCTTGCCGATAATCCTGGCCGTAATGAGCCTGGATCTGGCGAAATTCATTATGATTTTTTATTCGGATTGCTCGACAAACTAGGATACGCCGGTTATATCGGCTGCGAGTATAAGCCCCTCAAAACGACTGAAGCAGGACTTGGATGGATATCGAAATACGAATAATCACCATTGTTTAAGTCAATTGATTATTACAACAAACTATTAGCGAATAATGCAAAAAGGAAATTCTCATGAGTAAATTGAAATTAGGTTTTGTGGGCTTGGGAATCATGGGAGCCCCCATGGCTGGGCATTTAGTGAACGCAGGACATGAAGTATTCATTCATACCCGTAGCAAGGTACCGGAAGAACTCATCAAAAGCACCGCGATTGTCTGTGAAAGTCCTGCCGCTGTCGCTTCAAAAGCGGACATCATTATTACAATGGTGCCCGACACTCCTGATGTAGAAAAAGTGCTTTTTGGTGACAACGGTATTGCATCAGGTTTATCTAAAGGAAAGATCGTCATTGATATGAGCTCGATCTCACCTATCGCAACCAAAGAGATTGCTAAAAAAATTAATGCCTTAGGTTGTGAGTACTTAGATGCACCAGTATCGGGCGGTCAGTTAGGCGCCAAGGGTGCAACACTCACCATTATGGTGGGGGGTAATCAGGCTACTTTTGATCATGTAAAGCCTATCTTCGAATTGATGGGTAAAAATATTACCTTGGTGGGCGACAACGGAGCTGGTCAAATCACTAAGGTGGCCAATCAAATTATCGTAGCGCTTAATATTGAGGCTGTTGCAGAGGCGCTTGTTTTTGCAGCAAAAGCAGGGGCTGATCCCGCTAAAGTGCGAGAAGCCTTAATGGGTGGATTCGCTAGCTCGAAGATCTTAGAGGTGCATGGCGATCGAATGATAAAAAGAACATTTGATCCTGGATTTCGGATTGAGTTACATCAGAAGGATCTGAATCTGGCTTTGAGCAGTGCTAAGGCAATCGGCGTCTCACTCCCCAATACAGCGACAGCGCAGGAATTATTCAATTCTTGTAGCGCTCATGGTGGTAGGGCTTGGGATCATTCAGCAATGGTGAGAGCCCTGGAGAAGATGGCTAATTTCGAGATCGGTCAAAAATCCTGATTTGGGCTGGCAATATGAAATCTACGCTATTAGTTTATCTACACGGCTTTCGCTCATCACCAAGATCAAGCAAGGCGATGATGACTGGCGATGCTATCAAGGCTATTCGTAATCCAGATCAAGTGTATGAATGGTATTGCCCTCAACTGCTAGCTTCTCCACAAGAAAGCATGGCAATGGTTACTGCTCATATCGAGCAATCCTCGGCGGATAGGCTGGTGGTGGTTGGATCATCTCTTGGGGGGTTTTACACCAACTACCTTGCTGAAAAATACCATTGCAAGGGTGTTGTCTTAAATCCAGCTGTGTTCGCAGCAAGGGAGCTTGAACCGCATGTAGGCATGATGACTACTTACGACAGCGAAGAACCTTTTGATTTTAAGTATGAATACATCAGTGAATTGAAAGACTTGCAGGTTTCCAAAATAAGCGATCCTGAGCGCTACTTTTTAATAGCAGCTAAAGGAGATGAGTTGCTCGATTGGAAAGAAATGGTTGCCTTTTATGAGGGTGCGCAACAGTTGGTGCTCGAAGGAAGCGATCATGGCATTGCAGACTACTTAGATCATTTGCCACAAGTGGTTGCTTTTATCACCTCCGAATAGCTTCATTACCCATTTCATTTCGGATTTGTTTTCTGAGCTAATGCATTTCATCCCCAAAAAATCATTTTGGCTTTTGCTTGCAGCCATTGCCATCTCTATTTCAGGGCATCTTATTTTCTTCTTTGGCGTTCCTTTTTTCTCATTCAGTCGCACTCCACCCATCTCTGAGGATCTCATCATTAAAACGGATCTACGGGTAGAGCCTCCGAAAAAGATTCAGATGAATAGCAGGCCGAAGATTAGATCTGCTCCAAAACAAACAAACGCTGTCGCATCAGATACATCCGCAACAGCAGACGAAGCGGGCAAGGGTGCAGCAGGAAATCAATCCGGACAATCTTTTCAACTCCCTGAATCAAGCACCTTATATTTTGATGCTTATCTTGATGGCCAGCTTTTGCAAACTGCCAGCCTAGAGTGGATCGTCAATGGCAGTCAATATCGCCTGTACATCAATATTCCTTATGCTGTAGTGGGGCCATTTATATTTGAATCTCGTGGGAGCGTAGATGCCTATGGAATTGCTCCTGCTATTTATTGGACTCAACGTGGAACAAAAGATCCAAGATACTCTCGCTTTGATCGAGACCAAAACGGAGCAGGGAAGATGTACTTTTCCGAGAAACCAGAATTTACACCTGACTTATTGCCAGGCACTCAAGATCGATTCAGCTTGATGTTTCAGTTAGCGTCACTCCTGAACGGTAGCGATAAGATTGATGAAGCTGGAACCATTAGATCCATCCCAGTAGTCGACTTCAACACCCTTGAGATGTGGCAATTTAAAAGCTATGGTGAGGCTATATCAGATGACATTCCAAGCTTGGGTCAGACGATTAACCGACACTATGCTTTGATGCAACGTGAGAAGGACCCATTCAAACGCCAAGTCGATATCTGGTTAGCCAGAGATCTGGATTGGCTGCCCGGACGAATAAGGTCGTTAGAGGCTAGCGGCCGTACTTTAGAGCTAATATTCAAGCAAAAAGGTCCGCCACCTAGCAATTAAATCTGGGCTGTTGATCTCTCTTTTTTACCGCCAATGAAGCTACCCATCATGGTGTACAACGCGGCACCCGACATTGAAACAGCAAATACACCAGTAAAAGCGATCAGTATTGGCAAGATTTTCCATTGACTAGGCAGCGTCCATGTACCGTAACCAACGGTTGTGTACATTTCACCAGCAAAGTAAAAGGTTTGAGGATTAGAAGGAAACACTTTTAAGCCAACGCAAATATAAGACCAAATCACAATCTCAATGAGGTGAATCAAAATGATCAAATTAATGGCGATAAAGTAGGAAACAAAGCTTGCGCCAAAAATATGCCTGTCGACCATAAACCCATTGATCTTATGAAATGCCGTTGCAACACCAAGAACAGCAATGGCATGGCTGGCCAGCATCAAGCAAGATCCTACGACAACAATCCAAATTTGGCTGTTTCCCATATCGGCGATGATCTGCGCGTAAAGGGAGTGCAGACTGGGAAGTGTATTGAGAAGGCTTAAATCCATATTAATTTCTTATTTGACATAATAATGATTATGCGCAGTTATTAATGCTATATTTCAAGAGGATAATTTCTTGGGCCCGCCTGGATATGGCTGTTTATAAAGCTTCTCCCAGCGTGATGCCAATCCGTCACGGATATCCGTTTTGCCGAATAGCTCAGCAACATCAATTGCTGAATAACCCTCGTGATTGCGCAATCGAAGATCTGCACCCTGATCAAGCAGATATTTAATCAAACTATCATTGCCGGAACCCACTGCCATCATCAACGGCGTTGTTTCACTTTGACTAAGGGCATTAATCTTTGCGCCATGACTGAGTAAAAACTTAGCAACATCAAGCTTCCCAGTGGTACAGGCGTAATGCAATGGTGTCCAACCCGTTTTATTAACATCCGCCTTGTTTTTGAGCACCATACTTTCGACAACAGTTAACTCACCCTCGATCGAGGCAATCATGAGCGGGTTTTCACCACTTTTATTACTTAGGTTGATGTCAATGGATTTTTCACCTAACAATAGGTCGACTACCTTGCTTGATTTATCCCTGATCGCCACAATCAGCATTGGGTTGCCCTTTGGATCAAGCGTATTAGGATTCACTCCAGATTTAATCAGAGATTTGACCTCAGATACGTCATCAAACTTTGCGGCTTTTGTAAAGTCAGCTATTTGATCGGCCGTTTGACCGAAAGCAAGCCCCGAAAGTAGCATTAAAGCTATGTTGAAGCTTAGAATTAATTTAAACGAATACTTCATTAATCATCTCTATTTATTTGAAAACATTGAAAAAAATTATTTGAGGTTTGCTTAGCTAAGACTTCTAGCGGCAACCCTTTTAAGTCAGCAACAAACTCGCCAACCTTACTAACCCATGCAGGCTCATTGGTTTTTCCTCTGTAAGGAATGGGTGCCAAATAAGGAGAATCCGTTTCGATCAGCATTCTATCTAGAGGGACTTGTTTGCAGGTCTCCTGCAGGTCTTTAGCGCTTTTAAAGGTCACAATGCCAGAAAACGAGATGTAAAAGCCCATTTCAATCGCTTTTTTAGCTACTTCAGTGCTTTCGGTAAAGCAATGCATGACGCCACCAATTTGATCGGCACCCTCCTCCTTCAAAATTCTAAGAGTGTCCTCAGAAGAAGATCTCGTATGAATAATCAAAGGCTTTTTAGAGGCAATAGCAGCTCTAATATGCGTTCTAAAGCGTTCGCGTTGCCATTCCATAGATTCATAAGTACGATCGCCCATACGGAAGTAATCTAAGCCCGTCTCTCCGATGGCAATAATCTTGGGATGCTGTGCTTCAGATACCAAGAAATCAAAGCTAGGTTCAAGCGTATCTTCATAATCTGGGTGAACCCCAACAGAGGCATATAGGTGAAGATGATCTTCGGCTAGCTTGCGAACCTTTGGATAGTCAGGAATATCAACAGATACACATAGGGCATGGGTAACCTTGCAAGCAGCCATATTGGCTAGAACCTCTGGGAGGCGAGCTTGAAATTCTGGGAAATCGAGGTGGCAATGTGAGTCTATAAACATAGCTCACATTTTAATCTTCAAAAATCTGTTGGTATTGAGAAAGCAATGCCTCTAGCTGAATTCGGGTTGCCAAGGGATGATTTTCATGACGACGAGCTGCAACCAACGACTTCCAAAAGCGGAGTAGCTTGGGTAACCTTGCCTGCTGGGCAAGCTTGTGAATATTAGCCTCATGTTTTGGGTAGTAGCGCGGATGACCATTTTGAGCGCAGCTCTGCACATCTGCAATCCATCGTTGCATCGTAGCTAGTAAGACAGCGTAGCGGGCTTTCTGAATCTTTTCGGCCGTATCGAGCCAATGAATTCGAGCTCCCTGAGACAGGGCCTGTAATAAATTGCGAGAAGCCTGAATCGAAATAGTCAATTCGTCTTTTTCATCTTGGTGGTGTCGAGCTAATAAGGAGGCTAAAACAGCATGGGGTGCCCCACCCTGTTCATCGTAAATTGACTGAACTTCATCGCTACCCATTTTTAGTCCTGGCACATGGCTCAGTTGCTGCTGCAGCCATGAAAGCCCTGTTGAGCGATCTGGTCTAGGGGCAGTAATTAAGCGGCAGCGAGAGCGGATAGTGGGTAGCACTCTATCCACTCGATCTGCAAGAAGAATGAAAATAGTATTGGAGGGTGGCTCTTCAAGGGACTTAAGTAAAGTATTGGCTGAATCCGCTCGGAGCATTTCCAGGGGGTAAATTAAGATGACGCGATTACCACCACGATGCGTCCCAATGGACAGCCCCTCAATGGCGGAACGCGTTTCCTCAATAGAAATATTTTTCTTTTCTTTCTTCTCTATAGTCTCTCCGTCACCATCAGATAGCCCGGCTTTTGATTTTTTAGGGGAATCCATCTCCGCATCAAAGTGTCCGCGTGGCAATAGTTTGCGGTGGGTTTCAGGGACCAGGGGGATGAAGTCAGGATGATTCCCAGAATCAAACCAATGACATGCCTCGCAGGTATTGCAGGGTTTTGAGATCCCCAATGCACCTTCACACAAAAGCGCTTTAGCCAACTTCACGGAGAACTCAAATTTTCCAATACCGGCTTGGCCATGAATGAGTAAAGCGCTGGGGAGCGCTTCTAGATTTAAGCTATCCCAAATTGGCTGTAGCCAAGGTGCAATTTTACTAGACCCTAAGTCGGAATAAATAGGCTCCGCCATTTAGAGCGCTATTTCCAGCTGCTGTAAACCACTCCAAATAACTTCTGGTGTTTGGGTTGCATCAATTAAATGAAAGCGCAATGGATCTGCTTTTGCTCTACGAAGGTACTCTTGGCGGACCTTTTCGAAAAATACTAAGTCCATCTTTTCAAATTTATCGGGCAACCTTACTTTCGATCTTCTTGCCTGTGCTATTGACCCAGGCAAATCAAACAGAAAAGTTAGATTAGGCTGCAGTAATCCTCCATCGGCACGAGTCTGCACCCATTGTTCCAGTGCATTTAACTTATCAATACTTAGGCCACGACCACCGCCCTGATAGGCGAAGCTCGCATCTGTAAAGCGATCTGAAATCACAATCTTTCCGGCTAGCAATGCTGGCTCTATGACCTGAGCTATATGTTCACGCCTTGCCGCGAACATGAGTAAAGCCTCCGTCTCTAGGTGCATTGGCGCATCTAACAGCAGTGAGCGCAACTGCTCACCCAATACTGTTCCGCCCGGCTCCCGAGTCAAAACAACCTCATACTGCGGATAACGGCTTTTAATTAATTTACTAAAGGATTCAATATGGGTGCTTTTACCGGCGCCATCGATGCCCTCAAAACTAATAAAGAAACCAGGAAGTGGATTGCTCATCATCTAGTGTTGTGAAGTAGTTTGAGAGGAAGTTTTGCGCTTGCGCTGGAATTGATCAACCGCATTTTCATGATCTCGAAGATTCTTTGAGAATTGGCTTGAACCATCACCCCGGGCTACAAAGTAAATGGCGTCATTTTTAGCCGGATTGACTGCTGCCAGCAGGGATTCTTTGCTGGGCATTGCAATAGGGGTGGGCGGCAATCCTTTGTTCATGTAAGTATTGTAGGGATTGTATTTACGAAGGTCTGATTTTCGAAGATTTCCATCAAAGTGGGGTCCTACACCATAAATAACGGTTGGATCGGTTTGTAACGGCATCTTGAGATTAAGTCGATTGCTAAACACTGCAGAAATCAAAGTTCTATCACTTGAGCGCCCTGTTTCTTTCTCAATAATAGATGCCAGGGTAAGTAGTTGATAGGGGCTTTGTAAGGGCGTTTTTGCCTCTCTTTGCTCCCAAGCATTGCTAAGCTGTTTTTGCATCGCCTGGGCAGCGCGACGATAGATCGACAGGTCTGTATCTTCAGGGTCAAATACATACGTATCCGGAAAGAAAAGGCCCTCAACACTGTCATAGTTCAAGTTTAGGGCCTGAAGTAGCTCCTGAGCGCTCATCAATTCTGTCTGATGGGTTAGCCATGGGTTGGTATCCAGTAGCGCGCGAACTTGCCAAATAGTCATCCCTGGAATGATAGCTACACTAGCCCGAATACGATCACCCCGCGCAATTTGTAAAAGAATTTTTCCTAAGCTTGCTTTTTGGGGCAGCAAATAAGTTCCCGGCTTTAGTTGAGAGCCTACCAAGATGGCTCTTGCGGAGAGCATGATGGCAAATGGATATGCCTGTACACCCTGTTGCGCCAATTGCTGCGCTATCGAGAAGAGCCCAGATTGAGGTGATATCCTGATTTGAAAGGTAGTGCCGACTGTTACTTTATCGGCAGCCTTGGCTAAACTATTCGCAGTACTTAAATTAGGTACGCTTGGCACCACAGGCCAAATAAAGATGGCGCAATAGAAGAGGGCAAGCGTCAGCGCGAATCCCATGCCATAAAATTTCCAGGGCATCTTTTGGGGATAACGACTAAATAACGCTCTTTTTTGAAATTTTCCACTCATCAAGCTATGATAAAAGCTCATGACTACTTCCTCCAAAATTACCTCTCTATCACCTCCCCATTTAACAGCTGGATCAACCTTGCTTTCTGATTGGGGCTTGATTATGGTTGAGGGGCCCGATGCGGCTACCCTACTTCAAAGTCAGCTAAGCAACTCAGTGCTAAGTCTTCAGCGATGTTATCCGGGATCTATTGCCAGTGGATTGGAAGCTGTAAGGCTTGTTGGTTACTGCAGTCCTAAGGGGCGCCTATTGGCCAGCGCCTGGGTCTACTTGTGCCCCAAAAACGAATCTGATGAAGATCGATTCGTAATGTTCATATCAAAAGACCTTGCCGTCAGCATTGCTAAGAGACTCTCGATGTACGTTTTGCGCTCCAAAGTAAGGGTGAGCAATGCATCGGATGAGTGGGATATAGATGGCGCGTATGCGTTAACTCAAGATCATCCCGTCCATTCCATTGCAACTGACGCATTTGCATTAAGACTTCCTGATGTTGTGGATGGGCAACAGACCTTTTCGAGAGTGTTAACAGCAAAACCCAAATTAAGTAATGCCTTTGCTCAGGAAAGCCGTTTCGAGCTAGAGCAGTGGAATAATTTAGAGGTACTGAGCGCTATTCCTCGAATTGTTTTAGCGACGCAAGAGCAATTTGTACCTCAAATGATTAATTTTGAGTCTGTACTGGGAGTTGACTTTAAAAAAGGTTGCTATCCAGGACAAGAAATAGTCGCCCGTAGCCAATATCGCGGTGCCGTTAAGCGCCGCCTGCAGCTAGCCCACTTTGATACAGATTTGGCAAGTACCTATTTAAGCAAGCCCGGGGATGAACTCTTCCACTCTAGAGATGTTACGCAGCCCTGTGGCATGGTCGTATTAAGCTCTCCTAGCCCAAGTCAGCCCGGCCGGGTAAACCTTCAGGTAGAGTGCAAACTTGACGCTTTAGAAGCTGGAGAAATTTGCTTGGGGCTCGATGGGCCCTTGTTAGCAATAGATCCTATTCCCTACCCCTTACTAGAAATTTAGCCCTAGTCTCTGCCCCTCGTTCTCGTTCTCGTACTTCATCACACTCCTTTTTTAATTATCTTTATGTGCCTCATACTTTTTGCCTGGAAATCGCACCCAGACTATCCGCTAGTAGTAGCGGCAAATCGAGATGAATTTTATGCTCGTGATACGGAGCCTATGGCTTGGTGGCCTGAGCACCCACAAATGCTGGCGGGACGAGATAAGGCTGATGTGATTGGTAGCCCTGGCACTTGGTTGGGTTTTACTAAAACCGGTCGATTTGCTGCCCTAACCAATGTAAGGGCTCCTAGTGAAAAAAGCCCGGATGCTAGAACTCGTGGAGAGCTCCCTGTGCAGTATCTTGCTGGAAACAATAAACCACAAGACTACGTTCAAGAAAATGCCAAACGATTTCATCTCTACAATGGCTTTAACTTATTGATGGCAGATTTGAGCGATCCAACAAATGCAGAAATGCATTGGGTTAGTAATCGACTGATGATGGGGGCAAGTATTCGCCCTAGAAAAGTATTTCCTGATCAGGCTTTAGAGGCCGGAATATATGGCTTATCCAATGCAATGCTCGACACGCCCTGGCCAAAAGTAAACCACCGCGTCGCAGCTTTTGCGCAAGCCGTAGCTATGGATGATGGCAAACTTAAAAATGCAGAACGCTACTTACAGTTACTCGCGGATACTCGCGAGGCAAATACGCAAGAGTTACCTAATACGGGTGTAAGTACAGATTGGGAGAAGGCGCTATCAGCCGCCTTTATTCAGACGCCATCATATGGAACGTGCGCAAGCACTGTTTTGCGAGTTCGCAAGGATGGTCATTTTGAAATAATAGAGCGGCGTTTTGATGCAAGCGGCACCGTCGGTCATGAGATGATTTCGGGAACGTTGGCGAAAGCCGAGGACTCAAACTTGTCTGCCTGATTGAGCTGTAAGGCCCATCTATCTTGTAATAGAGCCTACTGTTGACGTAGGTCGTCGTTTATAACTCTCTCTCCATCTGCATTTTTGCTCGCTAGGCGCTTCAAAAACTTAAAGGTGCCCGTAGACATACAACAAATTTCACCTTGATCGTTATAAAGCTTTGCCTCACAAAATGCCATCGTAGCAGTGGTACGTACAGTATCTGCTCTTACCCGTAAGATACCGGTTGCCGCCTGCATAAAGTTGTTTTTCATTTCGATAGTGACCACGCTGCGATCGCCAGGATCAGCAGATCGGGCAGCCACTGCCATAGCAACATCCATCAGGGTTAATAAAACCCCACCATGAGCCACATCCCACGTATTGGTATGCTCTGGCTTTAATGCTAACAAGATCTCACCCTTCCCCATTTCAGCACTGAGGCAGCGTACACCCAGTAATTTTAAAAAAGGAACGTTGAGCTCCTCACCTAGATGGGCAAGCTGAGTAGCTGCATTATTTTGTACTTTATTCGTCATATAGCTATATTAAATGCTTCTGCGGCGATAGTAAATTCCTCTTAAAATAAAGAATGCCCTTCATTTTGCACGGCGGCGATGTCTGTCAGCCCACTATCCCCACCCCAATCCCCAATCCGCACTGGGTGGCCTTCTCTGAGAGGGCGGCTCAACTGTTAGGCCTGTCTATTAACAACAGTGGCTTGCCAAGCGATCCGCAGTGGCTTGATGTTCTGGCAGGTAATTCTTTAAAAGCCAATGATATTGAATTTATAGACCCTATTTCAACGGCTTATAGTGGCCATCAATTTGGTGTTTGGGCTGGGCAATTAGGCGATGGACGGGCAATCTTACTGGGTGATATGCAGGGGCTTGAACTACAGCTCAAGGGTGCCGGAAAAACACATTACTCACGCATGGGGGACGGCCGTGCCGTTCTTCGATCTTCTATACGAGAGTTTCTCTGTAGTGAAGCAATGGATGCGCTAGGCATTCCTACGAGTCGTGCATTATCGATTGTGGGCTCAAAGCAAGCCGTTAGGAGAGAGACAGTTGAAACTGCGGCGGTATGCGCCAGAATTGCTCCCAGCTTTATTCGGGTTGGCCATTTTGAGCACTATGCCTCATTACAAGATACAGTCCGACTTAAAGAATTGGCCGATTTACTCATAGACCACTTTTACCCCGAATGCCTGGAGTCTAGTGACCCATATTTACAATTATTCATCTGCATAGCATCTAAAAATGCAACGCTAGTTGCTCAGTGGCAATCGGTTGGTTTTTGCCATGGCGTTTTAAATACAGACAATATTAGTGTGCTGGGCTTAACGATTGACTATGGCCCATTTGGCTTTTTAGATCAATTTGAAATTGACCATGTTTGCAACCATAGCGATCATAGTGGTCGGTATGCTTACCATCGACAACCGCAAGTGATGCACTGGAATATGGCATGCCTGGCTAGCGCAATGCTTCCCCTAATAGAGTTAACTCATCCCGCAGAAGAGTCTCAAGAACTTTTACGGGCCGCTCTTGAAGACTTCCCCAAGATTTATGCCCAAAAATGGCAACATTTATTTAGGCGCAAACTTGGGCTAACCCAAGAGTTACCTGATGATATTGCCCTTATTGAACGTTTGCTACAAGCGATGAATCAATCTAAAGTTGATTTTACGAACTTCTTTCGTAGCCTTGCCCAGGTCAATCAACGTAGTGATCTCATCGATATCAAGCAGCGAGATCACTTTATCGATAGGGAGCAAATCGACCAATGGTTTAGTGAATATCTCGCTAGACTTGAAATCGAAAACATTGCCGATCCGGTTCGAAGTCAAGCTATGAACGACATCAACCCAAAATTTATCCTTAGAAATCACTTAGCTCAAACTGCAATAGAAAAAGCCCAGCAAGACGACTTTACTGAGATTGCAACCTTACTCAAGATATTGAGTTATCCGTATGATGAGCAATCCGAGCATGAGAGTTACGCAAACGCACCGCCCCTCGATTTACAGAAAATGGCTGTTAGCTGCTCTTCTTAATGTTCACTTCTTTTAGATCCAACTTCAATCCAAACTTAAATCTAACTTAAATCCAACACACGATGCCTAAAAAAACAGATCAAGAATATAAACAACAATTAAGCGATATTGAATATCGAGTGACACGTGAAGCCGCAACTGAGCGTCCATTTAGCGGTAAGTATTGGGATCACTGGATTGATGGGCGCTATAGCTGCGTCTGTTGTAACGCCCCTCTTTTTCGCTCAACTAGTAAGTTTGATGCAGGTTGCGGGTGGCCAAGCTACAGCTCTCCAGAGGAAAGTGCCGCCATTACTGAAATTAAAGATGTGACTCACGGCATGATCCGTACTGAAGTGAGATGCTCGGAATGTGATGCCCATTTGGGCCATGTTTTTGAGGATGGTCCCCACTCATCAGGGTTGCGCTATTGTATTAACTCCGCATCATTAGGTTTTGAGCCCTCAGACAATGCCGCCGACTCCAATTCGAAATAGCTTAAAAATATCAGGATAATGAAAGAATGAAATTCTTATTTGATTTATTCCCCATTATTTTATTCTTTATTGCCTTTAAATTTGGTGATATCTATACCGCCACAATCGTTGCAATGGTAGCTACGATTGGCCAAATTCTATGGGTCTACTATCGACATCGCAAGATTGAGGCTATGCAATGGGTTAGCTTGGTGATGATCCTAGTTTTTGGTAGCCTAACCATTTTTTTGCATGACAAAACTTTTATACAGCTCAAGCCAACGGCCCTCTATTGGTTATTTTCAGCCACCCTATTTATTAGCGCTCAGTTTTTCCAGAAAAACTGGATACAGGTTTTAATGGGCAAGCAAGTCACTCTAAAAGCATCCTCATCTAAATCGATATGGCAAAAAGTGAATCTAGCTTGGTCTGCATTCTTTTTCCTTATGGGTGCTCTCAATTTATACATTGCTTTTGAGTACACAGAAGAAACTTGGGTTAATTTCAAGCTTTTTGGTAGCACTGGATTGCTCGTTATATTTGTCATTATTCAAGGAATTTGGCTAAGTCGACACATGGAGCAACCGGCAGAATGAGCATCAATCAAGAACGTATCAAGCTTTTTGAAATAGATTTAAGAAGCGCCTTCCAGCTTTCGCAATTAGCGATTGAGGATGAAAGCCACCTGCACGCAGGACATGCAGGTGCAGCTAGTGGTGGCGGTCACTTCAAAGTGCGGATTGTTGCGCCAGAATTTGATGGCCTCAGTCAAGTCAAACGCCATCGCGCAGTCTATGCCGCTTTAAATAGGCACTTTCCCCATGAAATTCATGCGCTTTCCATAAACGCTTTAACCCCAAGCGAAGCCTAGTAGAGTATTGATTGCTACTAAACTACTTTTAGATTTAACTTAAGATTTACCTTTATTCATCTTTGACTAACCTTTACTTCAATAATCACTTCTCTACTTATGTTCAATACACGCAAGTTATCCACCATCAGCGCTCTGATCTTAGCTTTACTCTCTAGTAATGTGATGGCCCAAAATGCCGCTATCGTCAATGGCAAGTCTATTCCAAAATCTCAACTTGATAAGTTGGTGCAAAAGTCGAATCAACCAGATAACCCGCAAGTGCGTGATCAAGCAAGAGAGATGCTAGTGACCCGCGAACTTATTCTTCAAGAGGCGAGCAATCGGGGTGTTACACAAAAAGAATCTGTCAGAGATCAGCTCGAGCAGGCCAAGATGGGCGTCCTCATCGCTGCCGTTTTCGAAGATTACGTTGAAAAAGAAGGTGTTGCAGAAGCTGAACTGAAATCTGCTTATGAGCAGGTAAAAGGACAGTATGCTGGCAAGGAATATCACGTAGAACATATCTTGGTTGAAAAAGAGGCGGATGCAAAAGCGATAACCGCCCAATTGAAGGCGGGTGGTAATTTCGCTCAAATAGCAAAAGAAAAGTCTAAGGATCCAGGGTCAGCTCCAAATGGTGGTGACTTAGGCTGGGTCAGTGAAAAAGCGTTGGTGCCAGAGTTTTCAAAAGCAATGGCTCAACTTAAAAAAGGTCAAATTACCGATAAGCCAGTAAAGACTCAGTATGGCTGGCACATTATCAAAGTTGATGATGTTCGTGATGTTCAGGCTCCCAGTATGGAAGAAATTAAAGATCAGCTAAAACAGATGATCACTGCTGACCAGAATTGGCAAAAAGCTAAGTTTTCTGAGCTAATGCAAAAGCTACGCGCTAAGGCAAAAATACAATAAAGCCTAAAGAATGGTAATTTAAACCGGCTCAAAAAACCCAGCCCACACCTCTGGGTTTTTTGTTAACTGACAAAAAACCGGGTTTAGCTTTATATTGAAAATATGATGATTCTCCACACAATGCTCCGGGTAGGCAACCTTAATCGCTCAATCGACTTTTACACCAAAATATTAGGGATGAATTTACTCAGAACTACCGATCGCCCAGAGCAACAGTACTCACTAGCCTTTATAGGGTTTGGAAAAGGCAATATTGATGGCCAATCCGAGCTAGAGTTGACTTACAACTATGGCGTTGAATCTTATGAGCTAGGTACTGCCTATGGTCATATTGCCATAAGCGTTCCTAATGCATACGCTGCTTGCGAAAAGATCAGGGCCTCTGGTGGTAATGTAACGAGAGAGGCTGGGCCTGTGATGGGTGGCGATACTGTTATTGCGTTTGTGGTGGATCCCGATGGCTACAAGATTGAATTAATTGAGCATAAATAGTACGTACATCGTTTGAACTTAGAAACATATAAACCTCGTATTGCTAACAGTCTTGCAGATGTTTCTTCTTTACAGTGGAATTGCTTGCTTGGAGAAGATTCCGGCCCATTTTTAAAGTATGCATTTCTTCGGGCTCTTGAGAGTTGCGGGTGCGTGGGTGAGGATACCGGTTGGCAAGTTGCCCATATCTTAATTGAAGACAAAGAGTCTCGATTAATAGCAGCTATGCCACTCTACCTAAAGAGCCATTCTTACGGTGAATTTGTATTTGACTGGGCATGGGCTGAAGCCTATGCTCAACACGGTTTGAACTACTACCCAAAAGCGCTGTGCGCCATTCCATTTACCCCAGTTCGAGGTACTAGACTTCTTGTTGGAAAAGGATGTGAAGGCGGACAATTACAAAAAATGCTGATTGAAACACTCAAGACCTTGGTGATTCAAAATCAATTTTCTTCGGCACATATGCTTTTTCCTGATCCAAGTGAGTTACCGAAGATCCAAGAGCAAGGATTCATGCTGCGTGACTCTGTTCAGTTTCACTGGCATAACGCCCAATATAAAAATTTTGAGGAATTTTTATCCCACCTAACCATGAAGCGACGTAAGAATATCCGTCGCGAGCGTGCTCAAGTTGGAGGTATGGGCATTGTGTATCGCCATATCCCGGGAGCAGAAAGCACAACCCATGACTGGGAATTTTTTTATCGCTGTTACGAAAATACATATTTAGAGCATCGCTCAAAACCCTATCT
Source organism: Polynucleobacter brandtiae (assembly GCF_002797575.1). Classification (GTDB taxonomy): domain Bacteria; phylum Pseudomonadota; class Gammaproteobacteria; order Burkholderiales; family Burkholderiaceae; genus Polynucleobacter; species Polynucleobacter brandtiae. The sequence continues at coordinate 176,485 of NZ_PGTX01000001.1, forward strand.
CAACCTACAGTTTTTTCAAGCTTTAGCACTCAGCATGCCTGAGAATTTGCATCTTATTACCGCTATTCGTGACGAAATGCCTATTGCAGCATCTCTACTGATTATTGATAAAGAAGCATCCAAAGCGTACGGTAGATACTGGGGTGCACTGGAGCACATTCCCTGCCTTCATTTTGAAGTAGCCTACTACCAAGCGATCGAGTTCTGTATTGATCAGGACATACAGACTTTCGAGGGAGGCGCTCAAGGTGAGCATAAGATGGCTAGGGGATTTATTCCGAGCACAATTCAATCAGCGCATTGGTTAGCGGACCCTCAATTCTCTCTGGCGGTTCAGCGATTTTTAGAAAGAGAGCAGCAAGGCATTGCTGCCTATGTAAATGAGCTTGAAGAGCATCATCCCTTGAAATCGACTAAAGTACTGCTATGAATTCAAATCAAAGTCCAAACTCCAGCCTAGATAGCGCTAATTCACTAGGCGTTGGCGATGATTCGTCTGACACCCCTTGTATAGGAGTATGTACAACGCTTTATGATGAAATTTGCCAAGGCTGCGGACGTACGCTTGCTGAAGTCAGCAATTGGGTATTCTTAAGCCAGGAAGACAAGGATGTGGTCTGGAAACGCATTCGTACAGAAGGTACTGCAATGCGATTCCAGCGACAGGCAAAGAACCAGCCTTAACCAGCCAAGGCTTGGCTTCTGAGATACTCTTCATAAGTACCAGAGTAATCAGCAATAGTGCCGTCCATCTTTACTTCTAAAATTCGGTTAGCTAGAGCAGAAACAAACTCACGATCGTGAGAAACAAAAACTAAAGTACCCTCATACTTTTCTAAGGCAATTTGTAAGCTCTCAATAGATTCCATATCCATATGATTGGTTGGCTCATCCATGGCAAGCACATTGTGTTTTTGAAGCATGAGCTTACCCCAGATCATGCGTCCCTTCTCTCCGCCTGAAAGAATCTTGACGGACTTACTGATGTCGTCTCCAGAAAACAATAAGCGACCTAAAGTTCCGCGGATCACTTGATCATCATCGCCAGTATTGCGCCACTCATTCATCCAGTCCATCAGAATTTCTTCTTTTGCGAATAGTTCGGTGTTATCTTGCGGCATGACTCCGACGTTGGCATTCTCAGCCCACTTTACATCTCCGCTGTCAGCAGGAATACCGCTAAAGCGCTTACTTAAAATAGTCTTTAAAAGAGTGGTTTTACCAGCGCCGTTTTGGCCGATGATAGCCACCTTCTCACCAGCACGAATGGCAATCTTAAAGTTCTTAAAAATAGGACGGTCGTAAGCCTTGCTCAGGGCGTTGCATTCAACGGCCATATTGTGAAGCTTCTTCTCTGAGTCAAAGCGAATAAACGGATTCTGACGAGAGGATGGCTTAATCTCCGTAATCTCTATCTTCTCTAGTTGTTTTTGACGTGAAGTAGCTTGGCGCGCTTTAGAAGCGTTCGCAGAAAACCGACTTACAAATGCCTGTAATTCAGCAATCTTTTCTTTGGCCTTGACATTGGTACTCAACTGCTGCGCACGTGCCTGAACAGAGGCAAGCATGTAAGAATCATAATTACCAGGGTAGACTTTTAAAGTTCCAAAGTCCATATCAGCCATATGCGTACAAACTTCGTTTAAGAAGTGGCGATCATGGGAAATGATCACGATCGTACTTTTGATCTGATTGAGAATGTCTTCAAGCCAATGAATGGAGTGAATGTCTAAGTTATTGGTTGGCTCATCGAGTAACAACACATCTGGATCTGAAAATAGCGCTTGAGCTAATAGAACGCGCAGCTTCCAGCCGGGTGCAACGTTAGCCATCAGGCCGTCGTGCTGCTCAATCGGAATGCCAATGCCCAATAGCAACTCACCCGCTTTAGCTTCGGCCGTATAACCACCGTATTCTGCATACTTCCCCTCAAGTTCAGCAGCCTTCATGTAGTCTTCGTCACTCGCGTCTGGATTTGCGTAAATAGCATCTCGCTCAGCTGCAGCTTTCCACATCTCCTCATGACCCATCATGACAACATCTAGAACTCGCTGATCTTCATAAGCGAATTGATCTTGGCGCAACTTACCCAAACGAATTCCGGGATCCAGACTAATGTTGCCACTACTGGGCTCTAACTCACCGCCGAGGATTTTCATAAAAGTAGACTTGCCGCAACCGTTTGCACCGATCAAACCATAACGATTGCCACCGCCAAATTTAACGGAAATGTTCTCAAACAGGGGTTTTGCCCCAAATTGCATAGTGATGTTGGATGCGGATAGCACGGCTGGATCTTACTTTCTAATAATGGAATACATATGCGGATGCGGATCTTGCATCGAAGTCCAACATTTTAACGGGTTCAGGGGCTAAATGTTGTAATTTGGCTAATTGTGACCCCCAAATCGTGATGGACGTCAAAAATAGCCACTAAAACCAAAAATATAAGCGATAAAAATCGAAGGAATTGAAGGCCAGAATTATTTAGAGGAAAAAAGGATAATGTACACATCGATAGGTTAATTTACAGACTCTATTAGCCACAGAAATAACCCCGTACTAAGGAATATATGATGAGTAAAGCAAGTTTTAATTGGGCTGATCCCCTACTTCTAGATACCCAGTTAACCGAAGAGGAGCGCATGATTCGTGACGCTGCAGCTGAATATGCTCAAGGTCGTCTCATGCCCCGGATTCATGATGCTTTTCGTAATGAAACTACTGACCCCGCTATTTTTCGCGAAATGGGCGAACTTGGTCTCTTAGGCATCACCATTCCCGAAGAGTACGGTGGAGCTAATTTGAGCTATGTCTCATACGGCTTGATTGCCCGAGAAATTGAGCGAGTTGATTCAGGATATCGCTCCATGATGAGTGTGCAATCCTCTCTTGTCATGGTGCCCATCAATGAATTTGGCAGCAAAGCGCAAAAAGAAAAATATCTGCCCAAATTAGCCACCGGTGAATCGATTGGGTGTTTTGGGCTAACCGAGCCAAACTATGGCTCTGATGCTGGCGGAATGATAACCAGGGCCAAGAAGGTTCCCGGTGGATTCTCTTTAACGGGATCTAAGATGTGGATCTCCAATTCACCAATTGCCGATGTGTTTGTGGTTTGGGCTAAAAACGATGAGGGCCTGATTAGAGGCTATATCTTGGAAAAGGGCATGAAGGGTCTGTCCGCTCCAAAAATCAGCGGAAAAATGGGTTTACGCGCTTCTATTACCGGTGAAATCGTAATGGATGAAGTCTTTGTTCCCGATGAAAATGAGTTCCCTGAAATTACTGGCCTTAAAGGGCCCTTTACCTGCTTAAATTCAGCTCGCTATGGAATTGCCTGGGGGACGCTAGGTGCCGCCGAGTGGTGCTGGTATGCCGCGCGCCAATACACTATGGACCGCAAGCAATTTGGTAGGCCATTAGCAGCTAATCAGCTAATTCAAAAAAAGCTTGCTGATATGCAAACAGAAATTGCCCTAGGGCTGCAAGGATGCCTGCGTCTTGGGCGTATGAAAGATGAAGGCATTGCCTCACCAGAAATTACCTCGATCATGAAGCGTAACTCTTGCGGTAAATCTTTAGATATTGCCCGACTGGCCAGAGATATGCATGGCGGTAACGGTATCTCTGATGAGTACGGAGTAATACGTCATATGCTAAACCTTGAAGTCGTCAACACCTACGAGGGGACTCACGATATTCATGCGCTGATCTTAGGTAGAGCTCAAACCGGTATACAGGCATTTAGTTAAATCGTAAGCTGAGCGATGATGTGCTTTGCTGCTTTGGCAAACGCTTCATCGCTATCATTTTCCAGAGATACAAAATTCTCCTCCCGATAGTTCGGGAAGTTGCGCACGATTGAGGATTGGTATGAGGGGTCGTAATGTGCCACCAACAATTCTTGCACTAATTGACTAAACTTGCCTTGATCAATTGCATCATGCCATTGATCAATTTTTAGCTTTCCGTAGCGTGATGTAAGTAAAGAAAGTTTTTGCTTAAAGCTCTCTGGATTGGATACAAAATGATGGTACTCACGCAATAACCATGACACTCTGGTTTCAGTATTGGATCGTAGCTCGATACACTTACCGGCGCGAATGGTTTCCATTAAAGCATCGGGAATATGTAAGCCGCCCACCTTTTTACTCTCGGACTCCACAAAAACTACTTGGGATGGATCAAGAGAATTCAGCGCATTCCATAACAGCGTTTCAAACCCCTTTTGAGAAGGCTGGTCAATGTCAGGCTCATTGCCAAGAACAGAGCCGCGATGAATTGCTAAGCCCTCAAGATCTAAAATCTGAGCTCCCTGCCCCTGTAAATCCTGTAGAACCCGGGTCTTACCACTACCAGTCATGCCACAAATGACCTGAAAAGAAAAATCTTTTGCGGCACGCTCTAACCCGGCAATAACTATTTTTCTAAAGCCTTGATAGCCATCTTCTAATTGCATCGCTTTCCAACCAATACGATTCAAAATATGGGTAAAGGCTCCGCTACGTTCGCCACCACGCCAGCAATAAATTAATGGACGCCATTCTCTAGGTAGCTCAAGTAAAGATTCTTCTAAATGACGTGCAATATTTTTGGAAACTAATGCTGCGCCTAATTTTTTAGCAGCAAAAGGCGAAACCTGTTTATACAAAGTTCCGATCTGAATACGCTCATTATTATTGAGCACTGGAAAGTTCACTGCACCAGGAATATGATCAAGCGCAAATTCTGCCGGTGAACGAACATCGATAATGGCATCAAACTGCTTAAGACTGCTTGAAAGCTCATCAATGCCCAGTTTGTGCGGATTGCTAGGTTGCAAGCATTGCCCTATCAATAAACCAATTCACTAGCGAACTTGTAAAGCCATCTGATACAGGTTAGAAGAGCGTGCACCAGATCGACAAAAAGCTAAGATAGGACTAGGCATGGTTTTCAATAATCGCGCCATTTCAGCAACTTGCTCAGGTGTAAAAGCGCCGGGAATAACAGGCAAGAATGCGTAATGCAATCCTAGGCTTTCGGCTTGTGCCTGTATAGAGTCATTGGTAGGCTGATTAGGGCCAGCCTCAAAATCAGGGCGATTATTGATCACGCTTTTATAGCCTTGATTCGCAATCTCTGCCAAATGGCTTGGATCAATTTGACCCAGGGTAGAAAAATAATCACTGTGACAAGCAATAGGAAGACTCATCTAAAACCTCAAAATTTGATATACGAAAGAACAATAACAACCATTCTAAATCACGCGCTTAAGCGATGGCCAGTAAAGAAGCGATTGCATATGGCCATACCGGCAAGCATTGCGACAACAAAAACCAGCGCTTTGATTTGACCGCTTCCAATAGCAACGATTGCAGGTCCTGGGCAAAAGCCTGCAATACCCCACCCCACTCCAAAAATGAGACTGCCAATAATTAGTGGTTTTGAGATATCGCGCCTAGTCGGCACATGAAACTGACCGCCGAAGAAGGCTTCCTTTTTTATGGAGGCCACATAAAAACCCCCAAGACCAACCAGTACTGCACCGCCCATTACAAATAGGAGCGAGGGATCCCAGTTGCCTGCGAGGTCTAAAAAATTCAAAATCTTTGCTGGATTACTCATGCCGGATATCAATAAACCGAGTCCAAATAGAACGCCAATTAAGTACTGACTATAAAAAGTAAAGTGTTTTCTCATTTTTTATAACCCTAGTAGATGACGGATAATAAAAACCGTAGTAAAGCCAGCTAACATAAATGTCACTGTAGCTATTAATGAGCGCGGCGAGAGACGTGATATTCCACAGATACCATGGCCGCTCGTACAGCCAGATCCATACTGAGCACCAAACCCAACCAGCAATCCTGCTAGTAAAAGAGCAGCCCATCCCGCATCGATCTCTTGCGTGGCATGTAAATTAAACAACAGCGCACCCCAAAACGGAGCACTCAGAATACCCGCTACCAAAGTAAATCTCCAGGCCCAGTCATCCGCCTTTTGAGAAAGCAAACCAGACACAATTCCGCTAATACCCAAAACTCGGCCATGTAAAAGCACATAAAGAATGGCAGCAAACCCCAATAAGATCCCCCCAAAAAAGGATGGGCCCGGCGTAAAAGCCAACCAATCAATTTGCATGATGAACTCCTAGGGAAGGTAGCACTATAAAGATAAAAGCTTGCTTAAGTACAAGGATTGGGCGCAAGGCGAACCTGCAAATAACGCAAAGCCAAGTATGCCCCGAAGATAAAACCAGGTAAGGCTAAAAAAGATCCGAGTGCTAAGGTAGAAATTCCACTCAAGCCCTGACCAACTGTACAACCCAATGCCGTAATTCCACCAAAGCCCATCAACGCAGCGCCTACCAGGTGATTGGCAGTATCTTCTGCGTCACGAAAACTTTCCCACCGAAATGATTTGGTTGTTAAGGCAATCAATGCCGAACCCGAAATCATTCCAAGGACAGCAGTAATTCCCATCGTTAGAACCTTGGAGGTATCGCTGTACAACATCAGTAAATCCAAAGAGTAGGCATAAGGCGCAACAAAAGAAAGGCTTTCCATGCGACCAGAATTGGTTGCTAAAAATACCTCTTCAAGAGTGTTGGGATCCTCAGCAACAAAGCCTAGGTTTCCTGAAATCCACCACACAGCACAAATAGCTAAACCAACTAATGTACCTGCAAGAATATTTTCAACTGTCCAAAATACCTTATTCGCTAATGCATAGGCAACAAAAGCAAATCCGATGATTAAGCCCAACACCAAATGTAAATCAAGGCGTGCAAAACCAGTAAAGGCGCTCAATATACTGGGAAGATCCTGGGGCGTACTAAGGGCAATAAATACAGAGTCAAGGGTGTTAACGCGCAGTACACCTAAAAACCCACGCATAGTCATATAAGCGGTAAGTCCAAGCACTAAAAAGACAATAATGGACTTTAAGTTACCGCCACCAATACGTACCAATGTTTTACTGCCACAACCGGAGGCTAGAACCATCCCGAACCCAAATAAGGTGCTACCGACGATAGTTGAAAGCCATAAAAACTTACTATTGGTGTAAATGCTTTTAAGTGGGTCAATTAGGCCCAAAAAAGACATCAGGGTAAAGCCAATTATTGCAACTCCAATGGCCAGAAACCATTGTCTGAGACGACTCCAGCTAGACATAATGTATATGTCTGAAACAGCACCCATGCTACAAAATCCAGTTTTTTGCATCACTGCACCAAGCAAAAAGGTAACCGCAAAAGTTGCTAATAAAACAGTTTTGCTAATTGAAGAGATATCTACGGCATCCATATGAAATTCTAAGAAATTAAGGTTTAAATTTATAAAACTGCTTGTTAAGAAAGGCAGCAACATCCGCCTCATCTTCAGGGAATAAATCGAGACGAAGCTCGGTATTGCACAATCCCACCATCGCTTTTAATTGGGCGCTATTTTTAACCTTACCATCACTGCGGGTGTAGATCATGTCGCCGTTTCCAAAGCCCACCTTTTTGGCGTGGCAGGCATAGCATTTTTGTTGATCAATCAGTTTGCCATTCGCAATATCAGGCGAAGCTATCACCAGCGTGCTGTGGAGCCCGCAAAATATCAGTGAAACAAATGAACGAAATAAAGAAATAGCCATTAAAAAACAAGGATTTGAAAGTAATACCCTTATTTTAAGGTCTAAATAGCAAAAATACCTTATTCCGCCTGAATTGAAAGATAAACGTTGAAGGCGTTCATCCGATTGGCGGCCCTAAATAAGGGCATTCCATCATATTCTGACCAATCAGCCTGTAGGTAGGCCGCTTCAAACGGGTCGAGATTGACGGCTGCATTTGTCATAACCTCACGTAAATACTTCAAGTAATTTCTAGTGAAAGTAATATCTGCTGGTGGATTGGTGGAGTAGGCACCATGCCCTGGGATAACAATGCTGGGATCAGACTGATTAATCTGATCTAAAGCAGCCAACCACCCCCGACTATCGGCATTTCCTACAAACGGGATGCGTCCTCGAAAGACTAAATCTCCGGCAAACAAGACCTTTTCTGATGGAATATTAACAATTAAATCTTCAGGAGCATGGGCAGGCCCCACTCTACTGATTAAAAAATCGGTGCCGCCGATGGTCAACTTCATTGTTTGATCGATCCAAATATCTGCAGGAGTCAACCTAGTGCTGGCATTCACCCAGGGAGCAAAATCAACTCTAGATGCGATTAATCGTTGCTTGGCGGTCTCAGAGGAGAGGTAGCTTCTACCCTCTGCTTGGGCGTATATTTTTGCCCCAATTTTTTTAAATTCTTGTAATCCATATACATGATCTGCGTGGTAATGCGTGACGATTACTGCCACGATTTTTTGGGGGGTTATCTTTTTAATTTCACCGATTAATTTAAGCGCTAGGGTTGGCGAGCCCAAAGCATCGATCACCACCACCCCCTTGGGCGTCACGACAAAGCCGGCGTTAGAAATAAAGTTTTGGTTTTTACTACTGCCTAGCTCTGCAAAACCTTGCACAAAATAAGTATGCGGCGCTACTTGAACAGGCTTTAGGTTAATTGTATTGATTGACGGGTTTTCTTGCGCAATTGCAGGGGCAAAAAAAAGGATCCCCGCAATAAAAAAACCACAAGCTTGAAGGAGTGGCATGAGGGTCTATGGCTTGATATAGGCGAAGTGATCTTTGTATTGCAGGTCAGCGATACGAACCACACCAGATGGAGTGAAATCTGCATCAAGTACAAATTGATCTTTTTTCAAATTGCGATTTTTTAAAGTAATTTCGCATACTTCAAAACGAACCCCACGGGATTTCAAGGCAGAAACTAAAGGGGCATATTCCACATTATTTTTCTTATCCTTAGCGCCGTCCATTAAAAGGTCGACACCATTTGCATGTGTGACCACAATAATCGTCGTGGTAGGAGCGGTATCTAAATGATTGCGGACATTACGGAGGCCCTTTAATCCCTGTGACTCAGCATCATCTATGTGATACACCACTTTAGTGGTGCCACTAGTCTGAGCGAATACAGCAGTGCCCAATCCAAAAGTTAATGCGATCGCTAGCAATGATCTTAAAAGAATTTTCATAGTTAATGCCTTTATTAATGTTTACAGAGAAACCATGCCCGGGTTATTACGAATACCTTTGATAGTGGGCTCGTTTAATTTAACGGCCTTAACTACTTTTATATCACGTAAGTGACGCTCCATCACATCCCAAATAGCTTCACCACCAGCATTTTTAGCTTCTTCACTTACTGGGGCCCAACCCGCAACTTTATAGGTTTTGGATGGCTCTATGTCTTTACCATTGAGTCGCATATCAGATATCCGCTTACCGGCAGTTTGATTGGGGTCGATCGTGTATTGCATGCCACCAACACGAACCATATCACCGCCCTGCTGATAATAAGGATCCGGATTAAAGAGGTTATCCGCAACATCCTCTAAGATAGTCTTGATGGTTTCCCCACTCATATTGGTAACAGTTGTATACGGGTAAGTAATCGCAGTTTGATCTAATAAATTCTCACGAGTAATAGCTTGCCCTGGTAACAAGCTTGTTCCCCAACGGAAACCTGGTGAGAAGGCAATCTCTGCATTCTTTTGAGCCATCAGGCCATCCAAGATGAGCTGATCAAAACTCCCGTTAAAATTTCCACGGCGATACAACAAACTATCGGTTGTCGCTAACTTTTCATTTAGCTTGGCCTCGTAAGGCGCCCTTATTTTTGTAATGAGCTGATTCATTACGGGATCAGCAGGGATCAAATTAGAAAAGATGGGAAATAATTTGTAGCGGAAGTCGACTGGCTTGCCACCCTTGACATCGAAATCAAGAACACCTAAGAACTTACTATTCGAGCCCGCATTTGTAACAAGCGTGACGCCATTGGCATTTTTTACTTTAACGGGAATAGGCACTCCATCATGTGTATGCCCACCCATAATTGCATCTAGCCCTGTAACCCGTGATGCCATTTTAAGATCGACATCCATACCATTGTGAGAAAGAAGAACAACTACTTTAGCTCCCTTTGCCTTTACTTCATTAATGGTTTTTTGCATGTTCTCTTCTTGGATACCATAGGTCCAATCAGGCGTAAAGTAGCGCGGGTTTGCAATCGGTGTATACGGGAAGGCCTGACCAATAATAGCTACCTGAATCCCATTTTGGACTTTCATGACATAGGGATTAAACACGGTGTCTCCAAAATCAGCCGTCTTAATATTTTGCGCAATAAAAGAGACCTTGCCCTTAAAGTCACCATCCACAATTTCCATGACCCGCTTCTCGCCTAAAGTCATTTCCCAGTGGGCTGTCATCACATCAACACCCATAGCTAAAGCAGCATCAACCATATCCTGGCCATTGGTCCAAAGTGCAGTACCAGAGCCCTGCCAGGTATCTCCACCATCAAGCAGCAGCGCTCCTGGACGACTCGCTTTCATTTGCTTAATCAAAGTGGTCATATGGGCAAAGCCTCCCATCTTTCCATAATTTTGAGATGCAGCTACATAATCAAGATAGGTGAATGCGTGAGCATCACGCGTACCCGGAGCAATACCATTCGCTTTCAGAAAATATTGCCCAACTAGGTGCGGCGTCTTTCCCTCTTGTGACGCGATGCCAATATTGACATTCGGCTCACGAAAGTAGATGGGCAGCAGCTGTGCATGACAATCGGTGAAATGTAAAAAGTGGACATTACCGAACTTTGGCAAATCATAAAAATTTTTAGCCTTACTTTGCGCGTTTGCAAAATTAGACTGTAGACTCATGCCACCAGCCGAGGCTATAGCAAGGGCCTGTAAAAATTCTCGGCGATTAAGAGACATAGTAGTTTCCTTGTTAAAACAGGCCTTTCGGCCTGTTTTTTTGATGTTGATTGATGTTTATTGATTTACTGGAGAAGCTGGGTCAAGAAGTAAAGCCATGACATCTTGCATCTGCTGCTCACTTAAGAGCTTGAAGTGACCAAAGCGCGGCATGTTACTGCAAGCGTTATAGGCCTTGGAATTATTGATCCGATTCCAGGTGTACGTCACGATCTCTTGCGAATAACCACGTAATTTTCCATAGCCTGTCAGAGATGGGCCAATATTTCCATAGGAAACTTCTTTAGGGTCAATTTGATGGCAGTTGTAACAACCTCCGCCAACAACAGTATCTGCCTTATCGGACCAAGTTGCGCCGCGACCGCTTTGAGCAGTTGCCTCTCCTTTTTTCCAGTCACCAATATATTTTCCATCAGCAGGTTGCTTGATAGTTGACATATTGATCTTCTGAATTTTTTCACGCATTGCTGCGCCTTGCTTGCTATTAGCAAAAACAGGGTCCGAACAAAATTTTTGTGTTTCATCCTGCACAATTCGGTCAAGACCAGCAATACCATCAGCCCTAAAGCTATCCTGCATCAGCTTATTAAACTTAGGATCATTTTTTTGTTGCGCTAGAGCAGTAGTGTTAATCAAGCCAGAGAGCAAGATAAAACCGGTGACGGCTAAGATTTTCTTCATATAGGGCATTCTCATAATCTTTATCAACTCTCTCTTAACGCTTAAGTCCAGGTGTCTCGACAGTTCCACCATTCGCATTCTTCGCCATGTACATAGACAAAGCTAAGGTGACATCAGACCCATAGATTGGAAATGGGAAACGCTGTTGACGGAAGCAATCATTCAGACGCTGCTGCATCGTCCAGAATTGTCCGCTCGAAACGCGGTAGGCAGGCCAATAACCCCAACCCAAAGCGGCTCCTTTTTGCTCGGTAATATTGGGAAGATCTTGAAGTCGAATGCGTTTCCCGGTTTCAGCATGACAAGAGGCGCAGGAAAAATCCATTGGACCCCCTTGATAAAAGAAAGCACGCTTACCAAGGTCATACATTTCTTTTTCTTTAGGATGTGCAGTGCTCACTTTAATTTTGTCGCCTTTGGACAAAGTCACTACGTAAGCAACAATGGCCTCCATATCTTTTTTAGGGCCCTTCTGGAAAGGAGCGTCAATCATCTCCTGTGGATCACGGCCCTGAATCACCTGCATACAGGTCATCAGACGAGATTCTAAGTCTTGTACTTTATTAGTATCCTTAAAATAACGTGGCAACTGGGCAGCAGCACCTTTAACCACACCAGCACCCAAGCCTAAATCACACTTTTCAAGCGTTGCATTTTTGGGTCCAGCTGGCTTCTTCCACAATTCTTCGCCAGCCGCCTCATATAACTCTGAAGGGTTGCCATCTGCAATCATCTCGCGATATTTTGCAATATCGTCCGTAGCACTTTTTTGCGCCCAGCCAGAACTCGCCGTTAATAATAAAGCTGCAAGCAAACAAGATGCTGGCACTAATGTGAATTTACGTTGCATGAGCAACCCTTTCAAAACAATTAAGAAGCAGTTGCTTCATCCGTGCGCTTATCGCCCTTGCTATCAACCCAATTGACAACAATCTTGTCGCCTTTTGCACCCTTGTACTTAAAGTTCAAAAATGGATCTTTGGAAACGGCTGGACCAAACTGGCCACCAAATACATTCTTACCATTGGCGGATACAGTGACAGTGCTAATAAACCATGCTGGAATGGTTTTACCAGAAGCATCTTTGCGTTGCCCCGACTCCATGTCGTGCTTCATTAAAATTTTTACATCAACAGTGCCACCATTTTCTGCAGCTCTTACGCGCATTGGATCAGCCATTTGGTTCCTCTTTTACTCTAAATAAATTAATTGAATGATTGGCAACTGAGATGGCGTTAGCCACCGCAACCACCAAGCGTTACCTTGACTTCTTTAACAGCCATATTCCATTTGCCATCAGCCTTGACTAAGGCATAGACGTTAGAAGTCTGACCCATCTTCATACGTGTAGTCACGAATGCGTCTGTTCCGGCGGGAATAAAAAACTGAGCAGCTAAAGCACTTGGATTCTTCTCAACCAGAATAGCCATTTGCTCTGCTTTTAAGGTGGTGTTAATGCCCACAGGTACAACAGCACCATTCTCGGCAATGTCAGGCGCTACCAAAGTAACCGCAGCGGATTTATCTGCACCAGATGCGCCCAAGATTTTAAAAACATCATCTAAGCTCTTGCCTTCAAAAGCCGCTTTATTCCACTCTTGCGCTTGGGCTAAGCTAATGAGGCCGGTTGAGGCCATCAGACCAAATACTGCTGAATACTTCATTAGACTACGACGCTGCTGATTCATAAAAACTCCTTTAATGATCTTGATCTACAACTACATAAAATCTATTTTGCACCAAAACAGCGTGCAATATTGACAAACCGACTACTTATTTACCCCCAGATAGTATCCAAGACACTAAGGCCTTGCGATCATCATCTGATAATTGGGGATAAGCAGGCATTGGAATGACACCCCAAATACCTGCTCCACCCATTTTGACTTTTGTCACGAGCTTTTCTTGAGCGCCATTTTGACCTTCATACTTTTTTGCCACTTCCGAGATGGAAGGGCCAACTAATTTGGAGTTTAAAGCATGGCAGGCAGAGCAATTTTCACTTTTGAATAGCGCAGACGGGCCTTTAGGTGCGACTGAGCTAGCCTGGGCGGCAGAAACGATCGCTAGACCACTCGAGCTGGGTAAAGCGCTGATAGGTGGCTTAGTAGTGTCTGCGCCTCGATAAGGCCCATAAGTACGATTTTGGTCTGCGATATTGCCATGGGCATCTCTAGCAAAACTAGGTAAGGTCGAACCAATCTGCACAAAAGGTACGCAATTGTGCATACAGTTACTACCATTGACATCTGGTTTTCCAGTAGCGGTCCACATTCCGTGCTTTGTTGTCATACCATTTCGGTTTGGCATTTTTACATCAGCAATATTAGCGTTGCTCAACACGAAGTCATCAGGAACGATTTCCCCAAGACTCAGAATAAATGCGACTAACGCATAAGTATCATCAGGTGAGAGGGATCTTGGCGCATTCCACGGCATTGCACGATAGATGTAATCCCATAAGGTAGAAACCGTAGATACCTTCATCAAAGTCGTTCTCTGTGGCTGCTTCATGTCATTTAGAGAGGCAACACGACCATTCTTGATATCTTCTTTGCTTGTACCGCCAACGATGGGGGTAAAGATTTCATTAGACTCACCAAAGGTGCCGTGACAATTAGCGCATTTAGCCTCCCAAATTACCTGTCCTTTTTCTGCGGAGCCGTAGCCTTTAGGTAAACCCTTAAAGTCGGGACGGACATCAATATCCCAGGCAGCCACTTCGGCGGGCGTAGCCACTCTTCCAATGCCAGTAAATTTAGCACTGTCTGGCTGGGCAAAGCTCCATTGAGAATGCACTAAAAGGAGTGCTACAAACCCTAGACGGGTTTTTAATTTAGCCAACTTGAACATTGCTAACCTCACCATTAGTATCTAATTTCCAGGACTGGATTGCATTGTTGTGATAGATGGATCGAGTGCCACGAACATTACGCAAAGTCTTGATAGATGGCTGAATGTACCCAGTGTCGTCTACCGCCCTGGATTGTAAGATGGCAGGTGACCCATCCCACACCCAGTCGATATTAAATCGGGTAATGGACTTTGTGAGAATAGGCGTCTCCAGGCGAGCTGTGTGCCAATTATTGCCTCCATCAAATGAAACATCTACACGTTTGACTTTGCCGCGACCAGACCAGGCCATGCCACTGACATTATAAAAACCTTTGTCTAGCAATTGCTGGCCACCGGATGGCGTTGTAATAACAGATTTGCATTCCTGAACAGAAGTAAATTGACGATGCTCTCCATTAGGCATCAAGTCAATATAGTGAACAGCTTCATCTTTGGAATTCCATGGCATATCACCAACTTCTAGACGACGCAGCCATTTCACCCAACTAACGCCCTGAACACCGGGCACCACTAAGCGCAGTGGAAAGCCATTTTCTGGGCGTAACATTTCGCCATTCATGGCCCAAGCAACAATCGTGTCATTTAATGCGCTATCTAGATTGATGGTGCGAGTCATGCCTGACCCATCGCCACCCTCGGCCAATAGGAACTTCCCTTTCTTCAAATCTGCGCCACATTCTTGCAGGAGGACGGATAGAGGTACGCCGGTAAATTCGCAACAAGAAAGCATGCCATGGGTGTACTGGACAGTGGGCACAGCTACGTTGCCCCACTCCAACCCCGTGTTTGCGCCGCACTCAATGAAGTGCGTACGCGATACTGAGGGTAGCCGCATTAAATCATTCATCGTAAAAACACGTGGATTTTTTACCAGACCATTCACCATTAAACGATGGGTCTCAGGGTTCAAGTTATACCAACCCTGATGATGACGCTCAAAATGCAAACCATTGGGAGTAATCGTTCCAAACAGTCCTTGTAATGGGGTGAAAGCTACCGATGCGGCAGATACTCGAGTTAGGCCCGGGGACTCACGTCGAATGAGGTTTGCCTCATAGATTGATGGAATCCCATAAGGCATGGTTGCTACATTTTTTCCCAATGTAGTTTGCCACTCCTGTTTCTCTAAAATTGCAGGATCGCCCTCACCAGAAGCAACGGCAAACGGCGCAGCAAGACCGGCTGAGGTACCAGCTAAGGCAGACATAAAACCCTTGCGCAGAAATCCACGACGATTTTCATCAAGGCCAGCCGAATTAATCTCAGCAATCAAACTCTGCGGTACAAAATGCTCCGGAGCTTTTACTAATCGCGCGCGATGAGTAGGCTTTTCCACCAGGTGAATATCTTGCTTGCTAATTTCGAATTGTTTTTTGGTCATTGGATTTTTATAAATTGAGTAGCTACAGCGCAACTAGTGCAAACTCTCAGCAATTTTTGCGCAAATTGTTTGACACATCTCTAAGGTCGCACTGTCCTGAATTGAGTAAAAAACAGTAACACCCTCTTTTCGCCTAGATAAAATTCCTGCTTGATGCAAGGCTGCTAAATGGCGAGAGACATTTGCCTGACTTGTGCCACAGAGTTCAAGCACTTGCGATACTGATTTTTCTCCGCTACAGACGGCGTACATAATACGTAAGCGTGATGGCTCAGAAAGTACTGAAAAGTACTCAGCAACCCTCGTGAAGATAATCTCCATTACCTCTGGCGAGAGATCTTTCGTGGCTTTTTGAACTTTTGACTTTAGGCTCATTAAGAGTGATTATATGTATGTATGTGTATGTGTGTATTTATGTATATTAGACGCCTTGTCTGGAAATAGTTCTATAGTGGCAAACCCTAAAGCCAATACAATCCAAAATGATGGACATCCAAGCAATCCTCCTTTCTCTGAAGCTATCTTTTTGGACCGTAGCAATCATGCTGCCCCTTGGGATTTGGGTCGCACACCGCCTAGTCAGAATGCAAACAGGCAGGATTTGGATTGAGGCTGCCCTTGCTTTGCCATTAGTCCTCCCCCCAACCGTACTTGGTTACTATTTTTTAGTTAGCTTTAGTAACCAAACTGTATTTGGCGTACCAATGGTTTTTTCCTTTACAGGTATCTTGATAGCCTCCCTGCTGGTGAACATCCCCTTCGCCATACAGCCAATCCAGCGGGCTTTTGAAGCGATCAACCCAGAAATTCGTGAGGCAGCGCAGGTGAGCGGTTTAAGTGAATGGCAAATCTTTTACTTAATAGAGCTACCACTCTCTTGGAGGGGGATCACCAATGCAGCCGTCCTTACCTTTGCCCATACTTTAGGCGAATTCGGGGTGATCTTAATGGTTGGCGGCGCCATACCTGGGGAAACAAAAACAGCCTCTATTGCCATCTATGACCGAGTTCAGAGTTTTGACACTACCGGCGCGGGAGTGTTAGCCCTCCTGCTGTTAAGCATCTCTTTAATTGCTATTGCAATATCGTATGGTGTTCTTGGGCGAAGTCAGCCTCACCGTAATGGAATGAGGTAATGCTCAAAGTCAAAATTAATCAAACTGCACCGGTCTTCATGCAAATCACTTTAGAGTGTGCGCCAGGAGAAGTGCATGCACTTGTGGGGCCTTCTGGGAGTGGTAAAACCACCATCTTAAGAACAATCGCAGGACTGAATCAGGCAGCGACTGGAAGCATTGAATGTAATGATCAAATTTGGTTAAGTACCGATCGTTCGGGCCGAGTTAAAAGTTCGCTTGCCGCCAAGGATCGCTGTTGTGGATTTCTGTTTCAACAATATGCCCTCTTTCCACACTTATCTGCATTAGATAACGTCATCATCGCCCTGCAAAATATCGAGTTGACGTCCGAGAGACGCAAGCAGCTTGCTGCTCAATGGTTAGAGCGTATGGGCATTGGGCAGCTTTCTAAACGCATGCCCCACCAACTATCTGGCGGACAACAGCAACGAGTAGGCTTAGCTAGGGCATTAGCAAGAAAACCATCCATTCTTTTACTAGACGAACCCTTCTCCGCCATAGATACACCAACACGCTTAGGCTTATATAAGACGCTGGCTGAGATACGTATCGATTTAAATGTTCCTATGCTGTTGGTGACCCATGATTTGCGAGAGGCCGATTTATTAGCCGATCGAATTACCGTGATTGATCAGGGCATCAGCTTACAAACCGCTGCGCCAAAAACATTATTTTCTAAACCAAGAAACTCTCGTGTTGCAGAACTAGTCGGTATCAGCAATATATTTCAAGGAAAATTTAACTCAGGTGAATTGTCCTGGGATGGATGCAATCAATTATTTTCTGTTGTGGATAAAGGAAAGATCCCTCCGCATTCACAAGTTGCCTGGGTTATCCCCCAAAGTGCTCTAAGCCTACATCGTGAATCTTCGAAGACTGGCGTCACTGCTATCGTTGAAGAAATTAGCAGCCTTGGGCAAATCGCGGTCATTCAATTGCGTATAGAAAATAGTGAAATCCGAATTACCTGGGAAGCGTCAACTGCCGAAATAAAACGTCTTGACATGAAGGTAGATGGCCTTATGCAGATTGAAATGGATGCAAATCAAATTCACATCATGCCGCTGCGCCCCATTAATGACCCGCGCCGCTTTCAGGAATCGGTTTAGGCGCTATATCTTTTTGGCTACTAAGCCCAGTAAGGCAGATAGCCCGCTGTGTCTGGCACCTTCCGAAAGTGATTTTTCATAACAACATAAATCCAGAATTTCAAAATCACTCGCAAGTTCACGAATCATCTCTTCGGTATATAGGTGCTCAATTAAAGAAGGGCCCCCAGTTTTGTATTCTAATTGCTTAGGCGTATAGCCTTGGAGTATAAAAATACCACCTGGTTTTAGCGCTTGAAAAACCTGTTTGAAAATACGTGCGCGCATTTCTGGATCGGCAAACTGTATAAAGATAGCCGCAACCGCATCATAGTCATTCTTAACCCAATCAAAACTATCGGTATCGCACAAGCTGTACTGAACAACGACTTTGCTTTCCAGCGCAAATTGCTTTGCTTTAGCCAGGGCAATATCTGAAACATCAAACCCAGTAACGTGCATACCCTGCTTAGCGAGCCACACACCATTACGCCCCTCACCATCAGAGATGCATAGAATTTTCTGGCCAGCTATCAGATGCGCATGATATTGCTGAACTAAATACTCATTCGGATCACGACCAAAAATAAACTCTGGTTTATCAAACCGAGAATTCCAAAAATCAGTAGCATCAGAAAAGCCCATTAATGTACTACTTCAAGCCAGCAACAAGGTCATTCTTTAGATCCACAATATTCTCAAGTCCTACGGCAATTCTGACCAGACCATCGGTAATGCCAGCAGCTTTACGTGCTTCTGGACTCACCCTGCAATGAGTGGTGGTAGCTGGGTGCGTAATAGTGGTTCTCGTATCCCCTAAATTAGCCGTAATGGAACACAACTTCGTTTGATTAATTAATTTGAATGCAGCTTTTTTGCCGCCCTTCATAGTGAAAGATAAAATCGCCCCGCCCGCTTTCTGCTGGCGCTTGGCAAGAGCATATTGGGGGTGTGACTTTAATCCAGGATGATAGACACGCTTAACACCGGGCTGCTTTTCTAGCCACTGCGCTATAGCTAGCGCATTTTGGCTTTGCTGCTTCATACGTAAATCAAGTGTCTCTAAGCCCTTTAGAAAAACCCACGCATTAAATGCGGATAAGGTAGGGCCAGCCGTTCTCACATACGGAAAAACTTTACCCATGACAAAGTCTTTGCTACCCACAATTGCTCCACCAACAACGCGCCCTTGCCCATCCAAGTATTTTGTAGCGGAATGAATCACAACATCCGCGCCTAATGCCAGAGGTTTTTGTAACGCAGGTGTACAAAAACAATTATCAACAGCAAATAGCGCATGTGCTTTTTTAGCGATCTTAGAGATCGCCTTAATATCTGCGATCTCCGTTAAAGGATTGGATGGTGTTTCTAAATAAAATAATTTGGTATTTTCTTGGACGGCACTTTGCCATGCCTTAGTGTCAGTAAGGTCGACATAGGTAGTGGTAATACCAAAGCGACCCATGATGTTGGTGAATAACTGAATAGTGGCCCCAAATACAGAGCGCGAACAAATCACGTGGTCACCAGACTGAAGATGAGCCATTGCCAACGTCAAAATAGCAGCCATGCCTGATGAGGTGGCTATACAGGCCTCACCCCCTTCTAATGCTGCTAGACGATCTTGAAACATACTTACAGTTGGATTGGTGAAACGGGAGTAAATAAAACCCTGATCTGCATGGGCAAATCCATCCGCTGCAAGCTCAGCGCTATCAAAGCAGAAACTGGACGTTAAGAACATCGCCTCTGAATGCTCTTGATATTCAGCGGTGCGACGGGTACCGGCACGAACTGCTAGGGTTTCTATTGCCAGCTTTGATAAATCAGGCTTTGCTCGGGTATTTTTGCTTTTCATACCCTTATTTTGACACCGAATTGAAGAATTGCCCCAGATGGGAATATCAGAGGCAATTTAAGCCCTGTTTTTAGTCTTCCGTAGCCAAATGCAAGTGCAGCTGCGAACGTGCAAAGTCGCTAGCGTCACGCTGACGATCGGCTTTTGCCTCCGAGGTATTTCTAGCGGCCTCTAAAGCATCCAAATATGAATCATTGATGTCACCAGTGACATAGTGACCATCGAAGCAGGATGCTTCAAAATGCTGAATATTTGGATTGATGTCCATCACGGCCTGCTTCATATCCTCGACGCTTTGATAGATCAATTGATCGGCACCAATCATTTTATTAATTTCTTCATCCGTTCGTCCGTAGGCCACCAGCTCACTCCGGGTTGGCATATCAATACCGTATACATTAGGAAACCGCACTGGAGGTGCAGCAGAGGCAAAAATCACTTTTTTAGCCCCTGATTCACGCGCCATCTGCACAATTTCAAACGAAGTTGTTCCACGAACAATAGAGTCATCTACGATTAATACCGTCTTATCTTTAAATTCAATGCGCATTGCGTTGAGCTTTTGGCGTACTGATTTTTTACGAACGGCTTGGCCTGGCATGATAAAGGTACGACCGATATAGCGATTCTTAAAGAATCCTTCGCGATAATCCACGCCCAAGCGTTTAGCGACTTGCATAGCAGCTGGGCGGCTAGAGTCAGGGATAGGCATGACTACATCAATTTCATCGACATTGGTTTCTTTACGAATTTTCTCCGCAAGGTAGTCTCCCATGCGCATCCGAACGTTATAAACAGTCACCCCATCAATAGTGGAGTCTGGACGGGCCATGTAGACGTATTCAAATATGCAAGGCGTGAGCACGGCATTCGGTACGCATTGACGCGCAGAGAAGTTACCATCAAGATCAATATAAATAGCTTCACCGGGATTGACGTCACGTACAAATGTAAAACCAAGCCCCTCAAGCGCCACAGACTCTGAGGCAATCATCCACTCTGGACCCTTGCCAGTGTCAATACGACCAATACACAAAGGCCGTATTCCATATGGATCCCGAAATGCCAATAAGCCGTAACCGGCAATTAAGGAAACAACAGCATAAGAACCCTTAACTCGCTTCGTTACTTGAGTCACCGCATTGAACATTGCACCCTCATCAAGCGCGGCACTATTCGTTTCTTTTTGTAGCTCATCAGCCAGTACATTTAACAGTACCTCAGTGTCTGAGCTCGTGTTAATATGCCGACGATCTCGATAGGCCATTTCAACACGCAGACTTGGGGCATTGGTGAGGTTGCCGTTATGCGCCAAAATAATGCCATAAGGCGCACTTACATAAAATGGTTGGGCTTCCTCCTCACTACTGGCAGAGCCGGCCGTGGGATAACGAACCTGCCCAATACCAGCGCTCCCGAGCAGACTGCGCATATTGCGTGTTCTAAAGACATCTCGCACTAAACCATTGGCCTTATGCATCGTAAAAGAATTGCCATTCATGGTGGCCATACCAGCCGCATCTTGGCCACGATGCTGCAAAAGCAACAAGGCGTCATAAATGAGTTGATTAACAGGGGAATGGGAAACAGTTCCGATAACGCCGCACATAAGCCTATATCCCTATTGTTAAAGAAGGTGTCAATGTTGGAATTACTTTGGGTACAGCATCGCCCAGTTGCTTCGCCCAATCAGCAGGCAGCCAACCTTTGATCAAGCCAGTTGCCATTTCAATTACAGGGCGAGTTAATGCTTTTTGCCAAGCAATTGTCTCAGGAATCGGTGTTAACGCCGCTAACGTAGCCGCCACCACTACGATTAAAGCGCCACGAACCAAACCAAAGATAAGGCCTAAGAAACGATCAGTCAGACTTAATCCTACCGACAGGATAATTTTCTGAATGACGCCACCGATAAGCCCACACAGCACCAAGGTCAAAATAAATAAAATGATGAAACCAACGCCCAAGCCAAGCAATTCATCCATATGAAAAGTCGATAGCCACTCGGTTGCTAGATAGTTGGCGTAGTGATAGGCGACCCATGCAGCAACAAACCAAGATGCAAGAGCCAAAACCTCTTTAAAAAGACCGCGAGAAATACCCACTAGCGCAGAAAACAACAGAACAACTAAGGTGAAGTAATCCACCGTAGTTAAATGCAAGGTGGAGATCATTTCCATTAAGGTGCGCCAACCTCAACAAGTCTCGGCGAGAGCCCCATCTCTTTTACTTTTTTCTCTGCAGCTTCAGCCACATCCTTATCTGAAAAAGGGCCGGCTCTTAAAACATATAATTTGATGCCATCGGCACCTGTTTTATTGAGTACGTAATTGGGGATATTCTGAGCTTTCATTTTGGTAGTCCAACCTTTTGCGCGCTCTTCTGATGCAAAGGCCCCAATCTGGATAACAAACTTACCTGTAGTAGAGGACTTTTTAATGGGTCCTTCGCTTTTTTCCTTTGAATTTGATGCAGGAACTACCTCTTCACCTGCAATCAGCCCTATTGAGCTAGATTTACTTTGTGCTTGAGCTGGCTTCGTTTCTGGTGAAAGCAGAGTAGTCCCCAGTTCTTTTGATGCCGACAATTGCATACCCTTGACAGGGGAATCTGGCAAAACTGGATTCACCGCATCCTCAGGCGCCGCAGTGATAGTAGGAAGACTGGTAACAATGTTTACGGCAATATCGTTACTATTTAACTTGGGCTTGTTATCTAAAATACGAGGAAGTGCAATGACCGCAACGAGCACTAATACCGCGGCACCGATCAAACGATGGCGAGCACGCTGACGCTCTGGATCCTCAGTAAATGCTAAAGCTTCATTTTCTTGAGCGTGCTGGAAACTGCGTGGAGCCATTCTTTTCGAAGAACGTCGACCGAGGTCTGAGGCTCTACTGAACTCCTCAGTCTCTGGGTTTCGCTTAAAAAAACTCGATAAACGAATCATGGGTCAATGGGCCTGGTTATTTCGGTAAGCCATTACGCCGGCTACTGTATAGAAAGATCCGAAGACTACGATTCTATCACCATCACCTGCATTTGAAAGGGCTTTTTGATACGCGGCAGCAGGGTTTGGGAGGCACTCAATACCCCCATCAGTTCCATTTTGAGCTAAAACGCCGATGCCTTGAAGTTTCTCGGCTAAAACTCCAGAGCTCGCCGCCCTGGCTGTGGGTAGATCAGTACAAAACCAGAAATCAATACTGCCTAGCAACGGTTTAATCACACCAGCAATATCTTTGTCGGCCATAGCCCCAAAAATAGCGTAGGTGTAGGGATGAAAGCCCATCTTATCTAAGCCCTGTCCTAACGTTGCGGCAGCATGTGGGTTGTGAGCTACGTCCAATACGATGGTTGGCTGGCCCGGCAAGACCTGAAAACGACCTGGTAGCTCAACAAGCGCAAAACCATTTCGAATATCTTGAGCGCTAACAGGTAGGCGCTGATGCAAAGCCATAAGTGCGGCTATCACAGCAGATGCATTCAGAATCTGATTTGCGCCCCGTAAAGCTGGATAACCCAATCCACTAAAGCGCTTTTCACGTCCTGCCCAGCCCCACTGCTGCTTATCACCTTGAAAGTTATAGTCCCTTCCCTGCAACCATAAATCACAGCCCAGCTTATCTGCATGGTGAATCAATGACTCAGGTGGCACGGGATCACCACAAACAACGATTTGACCTGAGCGAAAAATACCGGCCTTCTCAAGTCCAATTGCCTCTCTAGTTGACCCTAAAAAATCTGCGTGATCAATATCAATGCTAGTCACGATGGCACAGTCAGCATCCACAATATTGACAGCATCTAAGCGTCCGCCCATCCCGACCTCGAGGATGACTACATCGAGATTGGACTTTGCAAATAAGTGCATGATGGCCAAAGTCGTAAATTCAAAATACGTTAATGTGGGGGCATCAACCAAGCTCACTCGCGCTCTTTCAACCGCTGCAAAATGCTCAAGCAGAAGGACATCCTTTACATCGTCACCATTAAGGCGAGCGCGTTCATTAAAGACCAATAAATGTGGCGAAGTATGACAACCCACTCTATAACCAGAGCACAGAAGAATACTTTCCAGAAATGCACAGGTGGAGCCCTTACCATTAGTACCGGCAACGGTGATTACCGGACAACTAAAATCAAGCCCAAGAGCACTTTTGACCCGATTGATGCGATCAAGCCCCATGTCAATACCCACCGGGTGGGCAGTTTCCAGATGGCTAAGCCAAGCCTCTAAGCTAGAGAACAATAATGGGGCTTGGTGTGCGGTACTCAAGCGCTTTAAACGGCTGCACTGACAGAGGTGACCGGCTCAGGTAAACGCTGCAATAGAGCTAGCAAGCGTGCAATTTCTCCGCGCATTTGGCGTCGATCGACGATCATATCGATACCTCCTTTTTGCATTAAAAACTCAGACCGTTGAAATCCTTCGGGCAATTTTTCACGTACAGTTTGCTCGATCACGCGGGGCCCAGCAAAACCAATTAATGCTTTTGGCTCTGCCATCACAACATCACCCATAAAGGCAAAGCTAGCAGAGATTCCACCCATAGTGGGATCGGTCAATACGCTAATATAAGGTAAGCCTTTTTTAGATAAAAGTGTCAGCATGGAATTTGTTTTAGCCATCTGAAAAAGAGAAAGCAAACTTTCTTGCATGCGCGCACCACCAGTAGCGGCAATGCATATAAAAGCGCATTTTTTTGCGATTGCTTCTTGAGCACCTCTTGCAAAGCGCTCGCCAACAACGGAACCCATTGAGCCGCCCATAAATTGAAATTCAAAACAGGCCACAACGACGGGGATTTCCTCAATTTTTCCACCGAGCACAATCAATGCCTCAGATTCACCAGAGGCATCACTTGCCTCCTTCAGGCGATCAGAGTATTTTTTAGAATCTTTGAACTTCAGAGGGTCCATGGGATAAATATCTGACCCAATTTCGTATCGGCCCTTAGGGTCCAGTAGGCCATCTAGTCGTTGACGCGCACCAATGCGCATGTGATGACTGCATTTAGGGCAAACTGAAAGATTGGCCTCAATGTCAGTGCTGTAAAGAACGGTTTCACAACTGGGGCATTTGACCCATAAACCTTCGGGAACTGATTTGCGATTAGCGGGATCAGTATGCTGAATTTGAGGAGGTAATAATTTATCGATCCAGCTCATACATTCTTCACTATCCAGTACGTTAACTATCTAAGGCAACGCGAATTTCGCGTATAAAAGCTTCAAGTGATTGTACTGCCTGACCTGGGGGTGCATCCTCTAAGAGTCGAATAATTCGACTGCCGATGACCACTGCGTCTGCTGTTTTAGATACTATTCGCGCGCTTTCTGGGTCACTGATACCAAACCCGACCGCAATTGGTATGGAAGTAGCCTCCCGGATTTTGGGGATATTACTGGCAACGTCGGCAGTGTTGAGGTTTGACGATCCAGTGACACCGCGCATGGACACATAATAAATATAACCAGAAGCTATCTTTGCAGCGTCCTTGATACGCTCAAGTGATGAAGTCGGTGCCAGTAAAAAAATAGGATCTACACCAGCAATACGCATTCGTGACGCAAAATCAACGCACTCTTCAGGCGGGTAATCCACAATCAATACGCCGTCCACACCGGCAGCCTTTGCTTCATTAGCAAAACGCTCTGCACCCATTTGCTCTACCGGGTTAGCGTAACCCATCAAAACAACCGGCGTTTTTGAATCGAGCTTACGAAACTCTTTGACTATTTCGAGGCAGCCATGCAAAGTGACTCCCTTAGAAAGTGCCCGCTCAGAAGATCTCTGAATAACTGGCCCATCAGCCATAGGATCTGAAAAAGGAACGCCCAATTCAATTACGTTAGCACCGCCTCTGACCAATGCATGCATTAACTCTACAGTTAAGCCAGGCTCAGGATCGCCAGCAGTAATGAAAGGAATGAGCCCTTTCTTACCATCGATTTTTAACTGATTGAATACGGCGCTAATTTTTGACATGGGAATACGCAGTTCATTTATGTAGAGAAAAAGGCTTAGCCTTCAGAGCCTGTTGCTTGAGCAACGGTATGCATGTCTTTATCGCCGCGACCAGATAAATTGACCAAGATTGTTTTATCTTTGGAAAGTGTCGGGGCTAATTTACAAGCGTAGGCAATCGCATGTGCGGACTCTAGTGCTGGAATAATGCCCTCAATTTGACAGCAGTCATGAAACGCTTTTAAAGCCTCTTCGTCTGTCACTGCTACATAAGCTGCACGACCCGAATCTTTTAGCCATGCATGCTCGGGACCAACACCGGGATAGTCCATACCAGCTGACACTGAATGAGTCTCCGATATTTGACCGTTTTCATCTTGTAGCAAGTAAGTGCGATTGCCGTGCAATACGCCTGGCTTTCCAACGCATAGTGCAGCAGAATGTAGGCCAGTATTTAAGCCATGACCAGCTGCCTCAACACCAATTAATTGGACCTCTGGAAAGTCAATGTAAGGATAAAAAATGCCCATCGCATTTGATCCACCACCAACACAAGCCATAACATAGTCGGGCTGACGTCCTGTGAGTTCGGGCATTTGCACCTTACATTCCTCACCGATCACGCTCTGGAAATCTCTCACCATCATAGGATAGGGATGCGGGCCAGCAACGGTGCCAATAATATAAAAGGTATCGTCAACGTTAGTAACCCAATCACGCATTGCTTCATTTAAAGCATCTTTGAGTGTTTTGGTTCCAGACTCTACTGGGACTACATTTGCCCCCAATAGCTTCATCCGAAAGACATTTTGCGCCTGACGGGCAACATCCACAGAGCCTTGATATACAGTGCAATCTAAACCAAAGCGAGCACAAATAGTAGCCGTGGCTACACCATGCTGACCCGCCCCTGTCTCAGCAATAATGCGCGGCTTACCCATGCGCTTGGCTAGCATTGCTTGACCGATCACATTATTAATTTTGTGGGCGCCAGTGTGATTTAAATCTTCACGCTTTAAGTAAATTTGCGCACCACCAAGCATTTCACTCCAACGCTTAGCGTGATAAACCGGCGATGGGCGACCCACAAAGTGCTTGAGCTCATAATGAAACTCCTCGAGGAACTCAGGGTCATATTGGTATTTGGCGTAGGCCGCTTTGAGCTCATCTAAAGCAAACATGAGCGTTTCAGAAACAAATACGCCGCCATAAGGACCGAAGTGTCCTCTTGCGTCTGGCTTATCGTACATAAATACCTCGTTGATTAATTACAGCAAATTTAGAGTGATGAGCTAGCATCTGCTGCTCGTACCGCTTGGATAAACTCTCTCATCAAGATGTGATCTTTAATGCCCCTACTGCTTTCTACTCCACTAGAAACGTCAACAGCACAAGGCTTTAGTCGAGCTATGGCTTCGCCCACGTTGTGCACGTTCAATCCACCACTCAAAACGACCCGAGGCGCGTTTGCGCTTATCCATGCTTGTGGTATTCCTTGCCAATCAAAGGGAATGCCCCCTCCGCCATAACCCTCAACCAGGGCATCGAGCAAAAGGGCATTTGCATCCCTATATTGTAGGGAAAAATCATCAAATGCGAACTGGGGACCCACGCGAGCCGCTTTCATCCAAGGCTGACTCTCAGAAAGACGCTCACAATCCAAGGCTGACTCATCCCCATGAAACTGCCATAAAGTAATCGTTGTGGCCGCCCGAATGGCATCCATCTCAGCTTTAGAGGCATTAACGACCAATCCCACAGCATCCACCCCTGCTGGAAGCCTTGAAATCAAGGAAGCGGCAATATTCGGGCTGACAGCCCTTGGGCTGGGTGGGTAGAAAACAAATCCGATGGCATCAACCCCGGCAGCAACAGCTGCATCAATATCTGATGGCGATCTGATGCCGCAAATTTTGACCCGTGTATGGCCTGGAGAGTGAGTTAATAAGCCCATAACTAGAAATGATATCGCTTTAAAGCTCCCAATGGGGGCTTCGAATCAAAGTAAGCCCCTTGGAAGCCAAGAGTTCTGAAGCCAAGGAGCCGGAATTTCAAATTGCTCAGGATAGCTAATTTGAGCTAAATATAAGCCAGCGGGCGAGAATGTTGGAGCCGCAATACTACGGTCTTTTGCCCGTAACACCTCAGCCATCCAGGATGAGTCATGTTTGCCAAGCCCAATTTGCAAAAAACTACCCACCAAGTTCCGAACCATGTGGTGCAAAAAGGCATTTCCTTTAATTCGGAAATAGAGCCAAGGTTCACTTGAAACAATCTCAATGGAATACAAAGTCTTGATTGGGGTCTTGCTTTGACATTCTGAAGACCTAAATGAGGTGAAATCATGCTCACCAATCAAGCACTCTGAGGCCTGCTTCATTGCATCAACATCAAACCAACGATTAGCAGGCAGTATTAGAAAACCCGCCCGAGATGCAGTCATCGGAGATCGGCAAGAGCTTGCATGTAATGCATAAACATAAGTGCGCTCGTAAGCACAATACCGAGCACTAAATTCAGACGGAACAGGCTTAGCCCAATTCACCACAATAGATTCTGGCAAGAAAGCGTTAACCCCCCTCACCCATGACCAATCTTCACGCACTACATCAACATCAAAATGCACAACCTGACCTAAGGCATGCACCCCCGTGTCCGTTCTGCCCGCAGTAATTACACGAATAGGCGGCTTACCCGCAATGCCAACAAATGCAGTAATGGCCTTTTCTACCCGATCCTGAACTGTATCTTGGTTGAGTTGAGACTGCCACCCTGAATAAGGGGTACCGTCATATTGAAGGCCTAAGGCGATGCGCATTTTTTACTTAAAACCTGAATCTAACTCTAACTTTGGCGATGAGATAACTGCACCAAAAGACCTTGTGCTTCGATCACAATTGCAGGATCGATCGTAGCGCCCATAGACACAATTTCATGTAGTGATTTTTTAGCGGCGTTAAAGTCTTCGATCGTTATGTAGGCGCGAGCTAGATTTAACTTCACACGCAAAGCATCCGCTAGCGGATTTACATCGGGGTCAATGGTCTGAATGGGCTTACTTGATAGATCTAAATCAATACCTGCAAATAGGGCTTTTGCACGCTCTGGCATTAAGCCGTGTGTCGCAGATGCTTCATTGCCTAGATTGTTGAATGTTTGAGTATTAGGCTGGGAGAAATCACGTGCCTCCTGGCGACGAGCATTTTTAGCCAAGAACCAAAGCAATAAAGCGGTAACTATCATTAACGATAACGTCAGTAAAGCTGGCGCTAGACCTACATCACTAGACGTGCTATTGCTTGCAGATTGATTTTTTAATTTCTCTTTAGATTGATTTAGCAGTAACTGCAAGTCCACAATATTTTTTTCTAGCTCAGCAACTCGAGCGCGAGTTTGCTCTAAAACCTTTTCCTGAGCAACTAAGTCTTCAGTAAATCGTTGCTCATCAGAGTTGCCCTGAACATTTGAGCCAATTCTTAACCTGTCTTTCACTGACTCATCATCAGCATTTTTTGGAGCTAGAGAGGAAGGTGGTGCATTGTTCCTGGAGTCACGTTCAGCGAGCCATCGGGCATTGGATTGGGCGGCAAACTGATTTGCCTCAGCAGGACTAATAGACCGTAATAACGCTTGACTTGGCACCACTAACTCGACGCCTGCCTCTAAGCGATTAATACTTCCACTTGCAAATGCGTCTGGATTGGCCCTAAAAAGAGCCAACATCGTTTGGTCAATACTGGTCCCGCCTAATTGAGGCGCTAACTGAGACGCTATTTCCGACGCGGTTTGACCTGGTTTAACAGTAATTTTCTGGGCATCACCTAAAAGCAAAGTATAGGTTTTAGTGATACTTCCTGACGACCAACTTACAGTTACCAACAAGTCCAGAAATGGATCATCGGTATTGGGCACAGGGCTCACTGTTTCAACTAAGGCCATGAGCTGGTCTTGCTTATTACGATAGATCATCGCCTGCGGATTTAATTCAAGTATTTTTTGTGAAATACCTAAGCGGTCATAGGATGATTTACTAGAGATCACAATACTCAAAGAGGCTAAAGCACTCTGCTCTTCGCTTCCAACTTTAATTGGGAATTCAACTTTAAGAGGCTCTCCAGCCTTAGAGAAAAGCTTAGGCAAGCCTAATGAGATTGCTCCGGCAGTGCATGACCAACTGAGCCAAATGAGAACAAATAACTTGTTAAAACGAGAGGAACTCAATCGGAGCATCTCAGAGTTAACGCTCTAAGAGAATACGTAGCATGCGACGCAGTGGCTCAGCAGCGCCCCACAGTAGCTGATCACCAACGGTAAATGCAGCAAGGTATTCTGGACCCATCGCCATTTTATGTAAGCGACCAATGGGTACAGTCAAGGTTCCACTAACGGCTGCAGGAGATAGCTCACGCTCTGTTGTTTCTCGATCATTTGGTATTACCTTGACCCATTGATTATCGTTTGCAAGGATTGCTTCAATTTCTTTTAGGGGAATATCTTTCTTAAGTTTGATGGTCAAGCCCTGGGAATGACAACGCATGGCACCCACACGTACACACAAACCATCCACAGGAATGCTGCCTTCAGATCTAAATGCAGGGCGACCCAAGATCTTATTAAACTCGGCTCCGCCCTTCCACTCTTCTTTTGTTTGACCATTTTCTACAGGAACATCGATCCAGGGAATTAAGCTACCAGCTAAAGCTGTATTGCGAAAATTTTGTTTTGGGAACTCGGTTGAGCGCAATGTTGAAGTTACCTTGCGATCAATATCCAAAATCCAAGATGAGGGATCGGCTAGCTCTGTTGCTACGCTATCACGCAAAGCGCCCATCTGTAAAAGTAGCTCACGCATATTTTGAGCCCCGGCTCCTGAAGCCGCCTGATATGTCATGGCACTAATCCACTCCACCATATCAGCCTTCACAAGACCGCCCATAGCAATCATCATCAAACTAACGGTGCAGTTACTTCCAATCCAATTTTTTCCACCGGATGCTAAGGCCTTATCAATGACGGAGCGATTAACTGGGTCCAAAATTAGCACCGCATCGTCCCTCATACGCAAAGCGCTAGCGGCATCAATCCAGTGACCCTGCCAACCAGCCGCACGTAATTTAGGAAAAACATCGTTAGTGTAATCACCACCTTGGCAAGTCAAAATAATATCGCAACGGGCAAGAGCGGCAATATCATTAGCATTTTGAAGGGCGTTCTCAGTTTTACTCACCTTGACACCATTCAACAGTGGGACATCACCCCCTGCCTGGCTAGTACTAAAGAAAATCGGCTCGATCAAATCAAAATCTTTCTCAGCTAACATTCTCTCCATGAGAACACTGCCGACCATACCGCGCCAGCCTACTAAACCTACTAATGGTGCATTTGACATGATGATTAACGATCTAATGAAATTGTATTATTTGGAAAGTGCTGCTACTACCGCATCACCCATCTGAATGGTAGATACCATTTGCGAGCCAGCAGTATGAATATCTGCAGTACGCAAACCCTGAGTAAGTACACTCTGCACAGCCGCTTCAATGCGGTCAGCCTCTGCAGGCATTCCAAGTGAGTAACGTAACATCATTGCAGTCGATAAGATCGTAGCCAGTGGATTTGCAACCCCTTTGCCAGCGATATCAGGAGCCGAGCCATGGCTGGGCTCATACAGACCTTTATTGTTTTTATCCAATGAGGCGGAGGGTAGCATTCCTATTGAGCCCGTCAGCATTGCAGCCTCATCAGACAAAATATCTCCAAAAAGATTACCCGTCACCACTACATCAAAAGCCTTGGGTGCTTTAACCAGTTGCATGGCAGCGTTATCGACATACATGTGTGACAGCTCTACATCCGGATAGTCTTTGCCAACCCGAATCATCACTTCACGCCATAGCTGTGAAGTTTCTAGGACGTTGGCCTTATCGACACTGCACACTTTTTTACTGCGTAGTCGGGCTGCTTCAAAAGCCACTCGACCGATACGCTCTACCTCAGGCTCGCTGTAATGCATCATGTCAAACCCTTCGCGAGCTCCTTTAAATAACGGCAACTCAGATGTACGAATACCTCTTGGTTGGCCGAAATAAATATCGCCGTTCAGTTCGCGAATAATCAAGATATCGAGGCCACCAACGATCTCGGGTTTCAAGCTAGAGGCTGCGGTTAGTTCGTCATAGCAAATAGCAGGCCTTAAATTGGCGAATAATTCCAAATGTTTTCTTAAGCCAAGTATCGCCTGCTCTGGACGTAGTTCGCGTGCTAATGAGTCATATTTCCAATCACCAACCGCACCAAACAGGATGGCGTCAGCACTTTTTGCCAAATCCAAAGTAGCAGGAGGTAGTGGATGACCGGAAATATCGTAGGCAGCACCGCCTACAGGCGCCGTTTCTAGGTCAAATTTGGGGCCAAGTGCATTGAGCACTTTAACGGCTTGAGCAACGATTTCCGGGCCGATACCATCACCCGGGAGAACTGCAATTTTCATGGGAGAACCTTAACTCAATAAAACTAGGGCAATTGTGTTGTTAGCCAGGGCATCTTAAGGATGCGCCCAGCTTCGTAAGCCTTGATTTTATCTGCATGTTGCAAAGTTAAGCCAATATCGTCCAAGCCATTGATAAGACAGTGCTTTCTGAAGGGGGCAACGTCAAAGCTATAGGCAGTTCCATCGGGTGTGATGACACTCTGATTCTGCAGAT
This sequence comes from Polynucleobacter brandtiae, assembly GCF_002797575.1. Classification (GTDB taxonomy): domain Bacteria; phylum Pseudomonadota; class Gammaproteobacteria; order Burkholderiales; family Burkholderiaceae; genus Polynucleobacter; species Polynucleobacter brandtiae. Next base: position 208,998 of record NZ_PGTX01000001.1, read on the forward strand.
CAACTGTGAGCTGGTAGTTGGTAAATGCCAATGTCTCATTAAATAAATGATCGACCTGTAACTCAGACAGCACTATGGGCAAAAGACCATTTTTAAAGCAATTATTGTAGAAAATATCAGCGAAGCTAGGTGCAATGATCGCTCTAAAGCCAAACTGATCCAGAGCCCACGGAGCATGCTCACGAGAACTTCCACAACCAAAATTTTTCCGCGCCAACAGAATACCCGCCCCATTGTAGCGAGATTGATTGAGAACAAAATCTGGATTAATGGGTCGATTGGCACAATCTTGACCTGGCTCGCCATGATCCAAGTAGCGCCACTCGTCGAATAGATTTTGTCCAAATCCAGTCTTCTTGATAGACTTTAAGAACTGTTTTGGGATGATTGCATCAGTATCCACATTCTCGCGATTGAGCGGGGCAACTAATCCTTTGTATATCGTAAATTTTTCCATACTCTTTGCTTAATCTCTACCTATCAATCAGATGATTATTTAACGGGCGTGACAACAACATCTTTTCCCTTTGTTTGGGATTGATTGTTATTAGGCTGAGTATTTCCGCCCATAGATGTACCCATCGTTTGAAGGTCCTTACCAACCCCCTCCATCGTATTTGCGCAGGCAGAAAGAATGATTCCTACGGTAGCAGTGATTATTAATTTTTGGATCATCGTCAGAGATAGTAATTTCGACATCGTTATTCCTTAAGAAATTTTTCGTATATCCACAAAGTGTCCTTCAATGGCAGCAGCTGCCGCCATTGCCGGACTTACCAGATGGGTTCGACCACCGTTACCCTGACGGCCCTCAAAGTTTCTATTTGAAGTGGAGGCACAGCGCTCACCAGGTTCAAGCCGGTCTGCATTCATCGCTAAACACATCGAGCAGCCAGGCTCACGCCATTCAAAACCAGCAGCTTTAAACACCCTATCCAAGCCCTCACGCTCAGCCTGCGCCTTTACAAGACCTGAGCCTGGAACAACCATTGCCAACTTTACATTCGCGGCTACTTTTTTACCTAAGCGATCGACAACCTTAGCAGCTGCTCGGATATCTTCAATGCGACTATTGGTACAAGAACCGATGAATACCTTGTCAACAGCAATGTTACTTAAAGGAGTATTGGGCTTGAGACCCATGTATTCAAGCGCTCTTTCCATTGCTGACCGTTTATTAGGATCGCGCTCTTTCTCCGGATCAGGTACACGGCCACTAATCGAGAGCACCATTTCAGGAGAGGTACCCCAAGTAACTTGAGGATCAATTTCTTCTGCACGTAGCTCAACAACTGCATCAAATTTGGCGTCCGCATCAGAGTGCAAGGTGCGCCAATACTGCAATGCATGACGCAAGGACTCTCCTTGTGGCGAGTAAGGGCGGCCCTGAATATACTCGATCGTCACTTCATCAACTGCAATCAAGCCTGCGCGAGCTCCGGCTTCAATGGCCATATTGCAGATGGTCATACGACCTTCCATTGATAAATTCCGAATAGCCTCACCAGCAAATTCAATGGTATAGCCTGTGCCGCCAGCCGTGCCAATCTTACCGATTACAGCAAGGACAATATCTTTTGCAGTGGAGCCCGGTTGCAATCGCCCATCTATCCTGACCAGCATATTTTTACTTTTTTTCATTAGTAAAGTTTGCGTAGCCAAAACATGCTCAACCTCAGAGGTACCAATACCAAAGGCCAGAGCGCCAAAAGCGCCATGGGTACTGGTATGAGAATCACCACAAACTACCGTCATTCCAGGTAGGGTTGCGCCCTGCTCTGGTCCTATAACGTGAACGATCCCCTGGCGGGCATCATTCATCTTGTACTGAGTGATCCCAAAGGCATCACAATTCTTGTCTAAGGTGTCGACCTGTAACTTAGAAATAGGATCTGCAATTCCCTCAGAACGATCTGTCGTGGGAACGTTATGGTCTGAAACAGCAAGATTTGCAGAGATCCGCCAAATGGGACGACCTGCAATAGTTAAACCCTCAAAAGCCTGAGGGCTCGTAACCTCATGCAGAAGTTGACGATCAATGTAGATGGTCGCAGTGCCATCATCCTCGGAGTAAACAACGTGGTCATCCCATAACTTATCGTAAAGCGTGCGCGACATGCAAATCCTTTATAACGACTATTGACGTGCAGTAATTGCAGGTACTTTTCGTGAAGTTTCTCCAACATAGAGCTGGCGCGGACGACCAATCTTGTACTCGGAATCTGTAATCATTTCCTCCCACTGCGCAATCCAGCCAACTGTTCTCGCCAAAGCAAAGATACAAGTAAACATTTCGGTAGGAACACCTAGCGCACGCTGAACAATTCCAGAGTAGAAATCTACGTTCGGATAGAGTTTACGGCTAACAAAATACTCATCCTCTAAGGCAATTTTCTCTAGGGTCATAGCCAACTTAAATAATGGATCATTTTCAAGCCCCATTTCTTTGAGCACTTCGTGGCAAGTTTCACGCATTAACTTTGCACGAGGATCAAAGTTTTTGTAAACACGGTGGCCAAAGCCCATTAAACGAACACTTGAATTCTTATCCTTGACTTGGGCGATAAACTCACCAATCTTGTCAACACCACCATTAGCCTGAATTTCATTCAACATTTCTAAGCAAGCTTCATTAGCGCCGCCGTGTGCAGGGCCCCATAAGCAAGCAATACCTGCAGAGATCGCTGCAAATGGATTTGTACCAGAAGAGCCGCATAAACGCACTGTTGAAGTGGAGGCATTTTGCTCATGATCTGCATGCAATATAAAAATACGATCCAAAGCACGCACTAGCACCGGATTAATTTTGTAGTCTTCGCAAGGCGTCGCAAACATCATGCGCATGAAGTTTGCAGTGTAAGACAGTGAATTATCTGGATAAATAAATGGCTGTCCAACAGAATACTTATAGGACATCGCGACTAAAGTTGGCATCTTGGCGATTAAGCGAATCTGCGCAATTTCGCGTGCTTTTGGCTGACTGTAGTCGATCGCATCATGATAGAAGGCTGCCATGGCACCAACCAATCCGGTTAAAACCGACATTGGATGTGCATCTCTACGGAATCCACGCAAAAAGAATTGCATCTGCTCATGAACCATTGTGTGGTGCATGACCATTTCTTCAAAATCTTTTTTCTGTTTTGCGTTTGGCAAATCGCCATTAATTAGCAAAAAGCAGACTTCTAAAAAATCACAGTTGTGAGCTAAATCTTCAATGGGGTAACCGCGGTACAGCAGCTCACCCTTGTCTCCATCAATGTAAGTAATCTTACTATTGCATGAAGCAGTCGATAGAAAGCCAGAGTCATAAGTGAACTTACCAGTTTGACCGTAGAGTTTACGAATATCGATGACGTCTGGGCCGACCGTGCCTTTATAAATTGGCAACTCAATGTCAGGCGTACCATCTGAAAACGACAATTTTGCCTTGATATCCGATTCAATCATTTCTAATCCTTGGTCACTCAAATTAACAATTAATAGTAATTAACACACTTTTTGACGCAATTATTTCTCACGCAGTTGCTGCAGTACCGTTTTAAAAATGTCTGTTTGGGAGTCTGTAGCTAGTGACTCTACGGAATCTTTACGGCCAATCAATAAATCCATTAGATCGTTATCCTCAAGAGCGAAAAGCTTAGTTAAAACAGCACCAGTTTCCACGTCTAATGAATTAGTATATCGAGTAAAAAAGCGCTGCAAGATTAAATCATTCTCAAGCAATCCCCGGCGGGCATCACTTTTCAAGCGATATAACGCTGCAGTTGTCAGGTTCATACCGCTCTTCGCACCATCAGTTCTTTGATTTTCCCAATAGCTTTTGTTGGATTCAGGTGCTTAGGGCAAACATCCACGCAATTCATAATCGTATGGCAGCGGAATAAACGATAGGGGTCCTCTAAGTTATCTAGACGCTGGGCAGTATCCTCATCGCGACTATCCGCAATAAAACGATAGGCCTGGAGTAGACCAGCTGGACCTACAAACTTGTCTGGATTCCACCAAAATGAAGGGCATGAGGTAGAGCAGGAAGCGCACAAGATGCACTCATACAAACCATTTAACTCTTCGCGCTCTTCGGGACTTTGGAGACGCTCTTTTTCTGGTGCAGGATTATCGTTCACCAAATAAGGCTTGATGGATAAATATTGCTTAAAAAACAGAGTCATGTCGACAATCAAATCACGCACTACTGGCAAGCCAGGTAAAGGACGTAAGGTGATGACTTTAGGCAAAGTCAACATATTGGTCAAGCAAGCTAGGCCATTCTTACCATTGATATTCATGGCATCAGAGCCACAAACACCCTCGCGGCATGAGCGGCGATAGGTGATGGATTCATCTTGCTTCTTCAGAGAGATCAAGGCATCCAATAACATGCGCTCACCAGTCAGCTCTAGCTCATAACGCACCATGCGTGGAGCCGCGTCGACGTCTGGATCGTAGCGGTAAATTTCAAATATACGAATATCACTCATTTTATATTTCTCTTCGCTTAGAAAGTACGTTCTTTGGGTGGGAAGGACTCAACGGTCAACGGCTTGAGCACTACTGGCTTGTAGTCAAGGCGATTGCCTTGGCTATACCAAAGCGTATGTTTCATCCAATGCGCATCATCGCGCTCCTGATGATCGTCATGAGAATGGGCGCCACGACTCTCTTTACGGGCAGCCGCAGAAATCATCGTTGCATTAGCAGTCTCTATTAAATTAGCAACCTCTAGCGCCTCAATACGCGCCGTATTGAAGATAGACGATTTGTCTTTTAACCACAGATGCTTAGCACGCTCAGTGAGCTTCGCCATTTGGCGAACGCCTTCATCCATCAACTCTTGATTACGGAAGACCCCAGCATATTTCTGCATCGTCTTACGAATGTCGTTAGCAACGTCTTGCGCATACTCACCAGAGGTGGAGTTATCCAACTGCGCTACTCGCTCAAGCGTTTTCTCGCCAGCATTTTCAGGTAATGGCTTGAAGTCTTGATTCTTCAGATCTAGGGCAACGATATGCTTGCCTGCTGCACGACCAAACACAAGTAGGTCGAGCAGAGAATTGGTTCCAAGACGGTTTGCGCCATGAACAGAAACACAAGAACACTCGCCGATCGCATATAAACCATTGACGATTTCATTATGCTTGCCATTACCGGGCACGACTACTTGTCCATTAATGTTCGTTGGTATACCGCCCATCTGATAGTGAATGGTTGGCACAACAGGAATAGGTTCTTTGGTCACATCGACGTTAGCAAAATTGATGCCAATCTCATATACAGATGGCAGTCGCTTCATGATGGTTTCTGCGCCGATATGAGTCAAATCCAATACAACGTAGTCCCCATTTGGACCGCAACCGCGCCCTTCTTTAATCTCTTGATCCATGCACCGTGAGATGAAATCGCGAGGTGCTAAATCTTTATAAGTTGGAGCGTAGCGCTCCATGAAGCGCTCGCCGTCTTTATTGCGCAAGATGGCGCCTTCACCACGACAGCCTTCCGTTAACAGTACGCCTGCCCCAGCAACGCCCGTTGGGTGAAATTGCCAAAACTCCATATCCTCTAATGGAATATCTGCTCGTGCTGCCAAGCCCATACCATCACCAGTATTAATAAAGGCATTAGTTGAAGCATCCCAAATACGGCCGGCACCACCAGTAGCTAACATCACTACCTTTGCCTCTAAGATATAAATCTCGCCTGTCTCCATCTCTAAAGCAGTCACACCAACTACATCACCGGCGTCATCACGAATCAGGTCAAGTGCGAGCCACTCAACAAAAAAGTTGGTTTTAGCGCGTACGTTACGTTGATAGAGGGTATGCAACATGGCATGACCTGTACGGTCAGCTGCAGCACAAGCGCGCTGCACAGCTTTTTCACCATAGTTCGCCGTATGTCCACCAAATGGGCGCTGATAAATAGTGCCGTCTGGATTGCGGTCAAAAGGCATTCCATAATGCTCAAGCTCGTAAACCACCTTAGGGGCTTCACGACACATGAACTCAATCACATCCTGGTCGCCCAACCAGTCAGAGCCCTTAATCGTGTCATAAAAGTGATAGTGCCAATTATCTTCACTCATATTTCCTAAGGCAGCACCGATACCACCTTGAGCTGCCACCGTATGTGAGCGCGTTGGAAATACTTTAGTCAAAACAGCAACATTCAGACCGGCTTCTGCTAACTGCAGGGAAGCGCGCATACCTGAACCACCCGCACCAATAATCACCGCGTCGAAACGACGGCGTGGCAATACTTTTTTAATCGCAGTCATCGAATTACACTTTCCACAAAATTTGAATGGCATAGGCTGCACAAGCCAACAGATACAACATGGTTAAAGCTTGCAGCGTTAATCGAACACTCAATGGCTTGATGTAGTCCATCCAAATATCTCGGATACCAATCCAAGCGTGATAGAACAAACTAATAAAAGCCAGTAAGGTCAACAACTTCATAAATTGATTGGCAAATAAACCGGCCCACCCCTCGTAAGTTGCACTACCAGTGATGCAATAGTCCACCAGTAAAACAATAGTAAAAACCACCATCACGACCGCAGTAATACGCTGAATAATCCATTCTTTGAGGCCGTAATGGGCCCCAACTACCAGGCGCTTTGGTCCGATTTGATAAATAGGCATTTAGATTTCCTTAACGAAGCAGTGTTTAGTACAGGTCGAATAATTTAAGGCCGACCAATGCGGTCAATAAAAGGCCCAAGCAAAATACAATAATGGCGGAACGATTAGCGTCCACTTTCTCAACACCGATGTCCAGGTCTAGCAAAAGATAACGTATGCCTGCGCAAAAATGGTGCAAGAAGGCCCAAATCAAACCAAGCGAAATCAACTTCACCACAATATGACCTGTGAGCATCTGAAACTTTTCGTAACTCATCTCAGAAGCAAGGCTTTGATCAAAAAGATACAAGATGAATGGCAACATCAAAAACAGAGCAGCCCCACTAATACGGTGAAGAATGGAAACTTTTCCAGCCCAAGGCAGGCGATATTTTATTAGTTGGGCTAAGCCGATATTCCGATAAACGGGTTTGGCTTTTTTAACGTCTTGCTGTGCATCAACCATGGGCAATCTCGATATTTAGAAGGCAGTTTGAGGATAATTTGTTGTGTTGCAGCATATTCTATTGTAAATATTTTATAAATAAGGGTAATTTGGCGATTCAAGGGGGTTAAAGCATGTTTAAAACATATTTACAGTGTAATCCTTAGTTTAATTTATTGCCGTAGTGCTGCTCAGAAGTGTCATAACGAGCCCTTCGAATTTCCACCGGCTTATCACCATAAGTAAAGGCGACCCGCTCCACGGATAACAAGGGGGATCCAACTGGAAGTTGCAGATGGATAGAAATCGCTGCATCAGCCAAGACTGCCTTGATTTTTTCTTCAGCGCGGACCATGTGCGTGGAGTACTTAGCCTCATAAAGAGCGTAAACGGGATCCGACCATGCATTGAGAGATTCAAGACTCAATCCGCGAAAGAGCTCCTCAGGAAGCCAAATTTCCTCAAAAACAGTCGGTCTTCCAGAGATACATTGCACACGCTCAATTTGAATAATGAGATCGCCGCCATTAATTTCCAGTAGATCCGCAATATAAGCATCCGATTGAAGGGTTTTGCAAGCCAGGAATTGATTTTTGAGGTGAAAAGGTTGGCCAGAGTCAGGTTCCAGGCTGAGGAAGCGGTACTGACCACCCTCCTCCTGATGGGTTGCAACAAAAGTGCCTTTACCCTGACGTCGTACTAAGAGATTCTGGGCGGATAGCTCATCAATTGCTTTGCGCACAGTCCCCTGGCTAACAGCATATCGAGCCGCCAGCTCCATTTCACTTGGAATAGGCGCTCCTGGCAACCACTCAGAAGACTGCAGACTCGCTAACAGCAGAGCCTTAATCTGCTCGTAGAGCGGACTGAATGAGGCAACAGGTTCAGTTATAAGTGACAAATTAACTCCAGGACTGCTGGTATTAGATAAAATTGCTTAATCTTATTTTATATCTTATATAAGACATGATTGACAGTGTAAATGGAAACTACCTACACTTGAATGGATAATAGAAAAAATTGAATCATTAACCTTAACTGGAGTTATTAGCAATGCCAAAAGCCCCAATGCGTGTCGCCGTTACCGGTGCAGCCGGTCAAATCGGATATTCCCTACTTTTTCGCATCGCTAATGGCGATTTGTTAGGCAAAGATCAGCCAGTCATCCTGCAGTTACTAGAAATACCTGATGAGAAGGCTCAAAAAGCCCTAGGTGGCGTCATGATGGAGCTAGAAGACTGTGCCTTCCCTCTGCTTGCGGGTATGACCGCGCACTCAGATCCAATGACGGCCTTCAAAGACATTGATGTTGCACTTTTAGTAGGCGCACGTCCTCGCGGCCCTGGGATGGAACGTAAAGACCTACTGTCTGCTAATGCACAAATTTTCACGGCTCAAGGTAAGGCGCTTAACGCAGTAGCCAAACGTACCGTCAAAGTTCTAGTAGTGGGCAATCCTGCCAATACCAATGCTTACATAGCCATGAAATCAGCCCCGGATATTCCTGCAAAGAATTTCACAGCAATGTTGCGACTTGACCACAATCGCGCACTTTCACAACTAGCTAACAAGCTAAATAAGCCTGTTGCTGAAATTGAAAAGTTAATCGTGTGGGGCAACCATAGTCCAACGATGTACCCCGACTACCGTTTTGCCACGATTAATGGGCAATCTGTAAAGGAATTAATTAATGATGCAGATTGGAATAAAGACACCTTTATTCCTACTGTAGGTAAGCGTGGCGCGGCAATCATTGATGCGCGCGGCCTTTCATCTGCAGCCTCTGCAGCCAATGCTGCAATCGATCATATGCATGACTGGGTCTTGGGTACAAACGGTAAATGGGTCACTATGGGCATTCCATCAAAAGGTGAATATGGCATCCCAGCCGAAGTGATTTATGGCTTCCCGGTAATTTGTGAGAATGGTGAATACAAAATGGTTGAAGGCTTAGAGATCGATGCCTTTTCTCGTGAACGCATGGACCACACTCTGAATGAATTACTTGAAGAGCAAGCCGGCGTCAAACACTTACTTTCTTAAGGTCTAATATGAAGCAATTTCTTGTAATCACCAGCCTAGCGTTAGTGACTCTTTCAAACCTGGCTTATGCCAGCGAGGAAGTATCAGCTTGGACCTGCAGTGACAATAAGCAGTTTAAAACTACAGGGACAACTGAACTCATTCGCCTGACTTGGGAATCTAAAACATTTGACCTAAAACGAGAAACTTCATTGCCCGGAAGCTTGCGATATAAAAATGCTGCTACTGGACATGATTTAGTTGTTCTGGGCAATAAGGCAATGCTTTTTAATATCAAATCTGGAACCCGCATGGCTGATTTTTGCCAAACAGCTGAAATGAAAACAGGCAAACTGCCTCACTTGTTTGCCGGCGCGGAACCATTTGTACAGAACTAGTCAATAGATTTAAGCTGTAGTTTTAGTATAAAAAAGCCGAGTAATTCTCGGCTTTTTTCTTTGCTACAAATCATTTAATAACTGAATGTTGCGTTGCTCATCTTTTAATGGAATAAGGGCTGCTGTGTTGGTGCATCATCTGGCAATTCAGCATGCACTGCCTCACCAGATCGATCCGGAAATAAAGGCGCACCGCAATCGTCACAGAGCTCTGGATCAAAGAGCATGGCATGCCGGAACACATCTTCCACCCCAGCATCGCGCAGTGCATCAGTAATGCGCTTCATCGGGCAATCATCATCTGATAAATCATTGAGTGCATCGTTGCTTACGCTCTCACGATCATAAAGAGGCCAGATGACTCCATAAACGACTTCAGCAGAACCTTTTACACTAAAAGAAATTCGGTATTCATCTGCCTGATCTTCGCCAAAAGCACCCACAACACAAGATAAACCTGCAGGTAAAACGCCAAGGGTGCTCTCTAAAAAATTAACCGCAGCCTTCATGCTTAATGGCCTGACTTGTTTGTCAGCCAAGCGGCAATTTGTAAAGTACGCTTCTGGCAATAAGAGTTCAAACTCACACCCTGGCAAAAGCGCCGAAACTGGATCACGCATCGCGTTTTGCCACCCCGTCAAACTCACACCCCGCTCCTGTCGAATTGGAGGTTCTGCTTGCCAACGAAAAAGTGGGGTTCCAGATGGAGCGGCAATCGCCGCAATAATAAAACGAGGGTCAGCCAATACCGCGATAGTCTCTGACATCTCTCGTAACTCTAATTTAATTTCACTTGCAGTAATTGCTGCGGTAGCGAGCGCCTCGGTCAACAAGCGGGTCTGGCAATGTGAATGGGGCATTTGGTCAATACTGTAAAGCCAGGGAATAATCGCGAGGCGCGTATCAGCTGAAGCAATGGCTTGATGCACCGCTGCCGCCGTTGATTCCACTGCACTAGTGGACAAAGCGCCCGAAGGGATTTGATAACGAGTGTGCGCAATAATAGGCAAGGCCAAGAGCAATACATCCCAGGGCTCACCTTCATGTTCCAGCACCAAGGACTCCGCCAGAGTTTCTGCGCAGTCTGCTAGCACCTCAAATGCCAGCGTATTAATTCTGAAGGTTTGATCTAAGGCCGCATCAATCACATTTTGATTTTGACTCTTTAGAAGACGCATCAAACGTACATCCAAACGAGCCTCCCAAAAGCGATCCTCTATTTGACTACCTGATGCGGCTAAAGAAATAGCATCAGCGACTAAGCGCTCTACATCTGGAGATGCGCGTTGAGAAGATTTAGTGCGGTGAACAGCCATAGGAATAAATTACTTTTTTTCAAGACGTCTAAAGAGGGGTTTATCAGGGCGAGAATCAGCTGCGAAATACTGGTAGCCATCCACGTTAAAGTGCTGCAAATCGGCAGGATCAGTAAGGCCATTTTCTACTACATAACGAGCCATCAAGCCCCGGGCACGCTTGGCATAAAAAGAGATAATCTTAAACTTACCATCCTTTTGGTCTTGGAAAACCGGTGAAATTACCGGGCAATTCAAGCTCTTGGGCTGGACCACTTTAAAGTACTCTTCAGAAGCTAAATTCAGGAGAACGGGGTTCTTTTGCGTTTCTAAGATTTTTTTCAGAGAATCGGTCACCCTATCCCCCCAGAAAGCATACAAATCCTTACCCCTGCTATTGCTAAATGAAGTGCCCATCTCTAAGCGGTAAGCCTGCATCAGATCTAAAGGCCTCAAAACACCATATAAACCTGACAAAATGCGCAGGTGGCCTTGAGCGAAGTTAATAGCCTTAGCACCTAAGGTATTAACATCAAAACCATCATAAACATCCCCATTAAAGGCATAAATGGCCGGTTTACTGTTTTCCTCTGTGCTTTTTTTAGACCAGTCACGGTACCGACCTACATTAAGCGCCGCTAAGGCATCGGACAGATCCATCAATTGAGCGACTGCTTGAGGCGAAAGTTGCTTCAAATCAGCAATCAATTTGGCCGACTCCGAGGCAAACTCAGGCAAGGTTGGGGACTTGACCTTGACGGGCGTCTTGTAATCTAAGGATTTAGCAGGTGAAAGCACTATCAGCATGGCACAATTTCAATATGTATTCCTTCCATTCTAGCGATTCCTAAACTTGACTGCCCTAAAGCGCTGACATGGATCAAAGTACTCTTCCGACACCCCCCTTTCCAAGTCGCCTACCAAAGGTAGGGACTACAGTATTTACAGTCATGTCCGAACTAGCAGGTCAACACCAAGCGATCAATCTTGGCCAAGGATTTCCTGACTTCCCCTGCGATCGTGACCTGATCTCAGAGGTAAATACGGCGATGATGTCCGATCGCAATCAATATCCCCCGATGATCGGCATATCTGAATTACGCCACGGCATCTCGGACAAAATTTCCACGCTCTATGGTCATCACTATGACCCCGATTCCGAAATTACCATTACTGCCGGGGGAACACAGGGAATCATGACTGCAATTTTGTCGTGCGTCAGTCCTGGCGATGAAGTCATCATCATTGAGCCGGCCTACGACAGCTATCGTCCGTCGATTGATTTGGCCGGAGGTACAACAATAGCCGTCTCCTTAATTACGAATCGAGATCAACATAATCAAGTTGACTCCTATGCAATTCCCTGGGAAGCAATTGCTAGTGCCATTAGCACCAAAACAAGGTTGATCATCATCAATACGCCGCACAATCCTACCGGCATGGTGTGGCAAGCAGACGACCTAGATCGCTTGGCCCAACTATTACAAAATACCAACGCCTTGGTGTTGAGTGATGAGGTATATGAGCATATGGTTTACGACGGACTATGCCATCAATCGGTTGCCCGACATCCAGCGCTTGCATCACGCAGCTTTTTAATTTCTAGCTTTGGTAAAACATATCACGTGACAGGCTGGAAAGTAGGTTATGTTGCAGCGCCCGCCAACATGATGAGAGAGTTTCGCAAGATTCATCAATTCAATGTTTTTACAGTGAATACCCCCATGCAGTACGGAATATCGAGCTATCTAAAAGAAGCAAGTCACTACTTGGAGCTCGCCGCCTTTTATCAAACCAAGCGAGCGTATTTTCAAGCGGGATTGAAAAAAACTAAATTTAAATTACTTCCCGCCCCTGGAACCTACTTTCAATGCGTTGATTACACGGGTCTTGAGATACCGCAATCTACATTATCGGAGTTCGATTTTTGTACTTGGTTAACCAAAATTGTAGGTGTCGCTGCCATTCCTGTCTCTACTTTTTATGACAAGCCAATAGAATCAGGCGTGATCCGTTTTTGTTTTGCTAAACAAGAGCAAACGCCTAGCAATGCCCTGCAACGTCTTCAAACTTTATAGCCACCTACAAAGGACTCTTTATTATGGCGATTACTAAACTTGCAAATAACATCATTGATGTTTATAGCTGGCCAACCCCGAATGGCCATAAGGTACACATCATGCTTGAGGAATGTGGCTACAAGTTAGGCAAAGATTGGCTTGCCCATCCGATTGACATTGGCGCAGGAGACCAATTTAATGCTGAGTTTCTTAAGATCAGCCCTAATAATAAAATCCCCGCAATAAGCGACCCTGTTGGCCCTGATGGTAAGCCAATACAAATTTTTGAATCAGGCGCTATTTTGTTATATCTGGCCTCTAAAACTGGGAAGTTTTTGCCAAAAAGTACGCGTGCAAAATATGAAGTGCTGCAATGGCTCATGTTTCAAATGGGGGGCTTAGGTCCGATGCTGGGTCAGAATCATCACTTTAGGCTGTATGCCCCTGAAAAAATTGAATACGCAATCAACCGCTACACTAACGAAGCCAAACGCCTCTATAGCGTCATTGATCATCAATTAAAAGATCACCCCTATATCACCGGGAAAACTTACTCAATTGCGGATATTGCCATCTTTCCATGGACCCGCAATTGGAAGAATCAAGGTATCGATATAAATGACTATCCACACTTTAAGCGTTGGTTTGAGATGATTAGCGAACGCCCTGCAGTAAAACGCGGGGTCGAAGTATTAACGGCCCTACGTAAACCTTTGCACGACGCAAAGGCTAGAGAGCAATTGTTTGGATCAACCCAGTATCAAAAAAGGAAATAGCATGAAGATTCAATCCGTTGGTGTAGTTGGTGCTGGAACCATGGGGAATGGCATCGCACAAGTCTGCGCATTAGCCGGACTAAATGTGACGATGGTAGATATCAATGATGCCGCCTTAGAGCGCGGTATGGCGCAGATTCATAAAAGCCTTGATCGACTCGTTAAAAAAGAAACTTTATCAATTCAAGCCAAGGATCTAGCCTTAAAGCAAATAAAAACCAGCACCTCGTACAGCGATCTCAAGGGTTTGCAACTAGTGATTGAAGCGGCGACTGAAAACCAAGCGATTAAAGAGCAAATATTGAAACAGATAGATGCGCTTGTAGCTCCAGAAACCATTATTGCGACCAATACTTCCTCGCTATCTATTACCAAGCTTGCAGCCCTAGATTCACATCCAGAGCGCTTTATCGGTATGCACTTTTTTAATCCGCCTCCGATGATGGCCTTAGTGGAAGTGATTCGGGGCTTACAAACCAGTGACGCTACCCATGCAGCCATTATTGAGATGGCTAAACATATTGGCAAAGAGCCTATTACCGTCAAAAACTCGCCAGGTTTTGTAGTGAACCGCATTTTGCTGCCAATGATCAATGAGGCCTTCTTTGTACTTCATGAAGGCCTGGCAAGCCCAGAAGATATTGATGCAGGCATGAAGTTGGGCTGTAATCAACCCATTGGCCCCTTAGCGCTGGCTGATTTAATTGGTTTAGACACCTGCCTGGCGGTAATGGAAGTATATTTTGAAAACTTTAGCGACTCTAAATATCGCCCTTGCCCTCTACTGCGCGAAATGGTTGACGCCGGCTACCTAGGCCGAAAGACTGGTCGTGGCGTATTTCAATACGAGACTCTCTAGGACTAGCTGTATTTATTGTTTTTGTTAATCATGCCAATATTAAAAAGAAATTTTGTGAATCCGTTGCCCCCTTTAGTTCGACGCTTAGCCTATGCAGGCCTTACTCCCTTTGTAGCACTAGCTCTGACAGTGCAACTTGGGCCAACTCCCCTCAATTATCTCGGTGCTGAATCGCTTGCTGGATATGGGGCAGTCATTACTGCATTTATGGGTGCTTTACATTGGGGCGCTAATTTACACAATTTAGGCAAACCTCCCGTCGGCGACCGATGGATAGATCGAAATGCCTGGATATGGGGCATAACACCAGCCCTCGTTGCCTGGTTAGCATTACATATTTATATCCCGGTCGCCCTGGTCATATTGGCCTCCACACTGATTATTCAACGCAACATCGACACGAATACCTATCGATATTACTTTGACAATGCTGAAGCTTTAGATGCCTTTATTACCTTACGAAACCACTTAACCATCGTTGCTGCTGGTTGCTTGGTATGGGCTTCTATTGTCATTCTATTTATTCAAAACTAATTTTATGCTGACGTCAAATCTAACGCTAACACTAGGGCTTTGAAAAAACAGATGGCAAATTTATTTGACCAAGCACCCCCACCGCCATTAGCTGAAGTATTGCGCCCCAAACGGATTGAAGAAGTAATCGGCCAAACACATTTGTTGGCTGCAGGAAAACCATTAAATCTTGCCTTCGTATCTGGTAAACCCCATTCGATGATTTTATGGGGGCCCCCAGGTGTGGGTAAAACCACTTTAGCCAGGCTGTCAGCCCACGCATTTAATCGAGAATTTATTGCTATCTCTGCAGTGCTTGCTGGCGTAAAAGAAATTCGCGAATCGATTGAACTAGCCCAGCAAAACTTTTCTCAGTACGGCAAACAAACAATCTTATTTGTTGATGAAATACATCGCTTTAATAAAAGTCAGCAAGATGCCTTACTTCCCCATGTTGAATCAGGCCTTTTTACCTTTATTGGTGCCACAACTGAGAATCCCTCATTTGAGGTGAACTCTGCCCTGCTCTCGCGAGCTCAAGTGTATGTCCTGAAATCACTTGACACTGATGAACTAAAGCAATTATTTGATCGGGCACACAATTTTTTAATGCCCACTACGGTATTTGAAAGTGCAGCCATTGATACCCTCATCCACAATGCTGATGGGGATGCACGTCGCCTACTCAACTTGGTAGAGCAAGTCCGAAATGCCATAACAACACCAAGTTCTGAAATTCAGGAAATTGATCAAACGTTTATTGAGAATGCCTTGAGTACTCAAGCGCGACGATTTGATAAAGGTGGCGATCAATTTTATGACCAAATTTCTGCGCTACATAAGTCTGTTCGTGGCTCCCATCCAGACGCAGCGTTATATTGGTTCTGCCGAATGCTTGATGGTGGCGCTGATCCACGCTACCTCGCTAGAAGAATCATACGCATGGCCTGGGAAGATATTGGTTTAGCCGACCCCAGGGCAATGCAACTAGCCAATGACGCAGCCCAAACTTTTGAACGCTTAGGCTCACCCGAGGGAGAGTTAGCATTGGGGCAGGCAGTTGTCTATTTGGCTATTGCCGCAAAGAGTAATGCTAGTTATAAAGCCTTTAGCGCGGCACGCGACTACGTAAGAAATGATCAAAGCAAGGCAGTTCCTCATCACCTGCGAAATGCACCCACTAAGCTGATGCAGGAATTGGGGCATGGAAAAGAGTATCGCTATGCCCATGATGAGCCGCAAGCCTATGCAGCGGGAGAATCCTACCTACCAGAGGGAATGGTAGAGCCTCGTTGGTACGAGCCCGTTAATCGAGGCTTGGAAGCTCAAATTTCAGAGAAAATGGCGTATTTACGAAAGTTAGATTTGGAGTCTCAAAAAAAATGATGCCCACTAAAGACGAAAATAAAAGAACTAAAGCAGTCTTCTATTACGACATCATTTCTCCTTACACATACCTTTATATTCATCAACGCCATCGATTAGATGAGCAACTCGAAATAGAGCCCATTCCTATTTTGCTAGGTGGCCTGCTAAGGGCAACCGATAATCGAGGCCCTGGTGAAGTAGCGGCAAAACGTCCGCATACTTATCAACACTGTGTTTGGCTCGCTGAAAAATTGGGTATACCACTCCATTTTCCAAAGCATCACCCATTTCAAACGGTTTCAGCACAAAGACTGCTAACCCAGCTGGGGGCAAACTGGCAAATGGTTGAAAAAGCATTTGAATATGTCTGGGTTCAAGGCAAAGATCCGAATCTTACTTGGCCAGAGTTTTGTCAATATCTCGGGGTAGACTGCTCGACCCCAAAACCAGATAGCCCTCAAATTAAAGCGCAACTGATGGCGAATACCGAACAGGCAAGGTGCATTGGCGCATTTGGTGTTCCCGCACTGTCTTTCAATGGGCATTGTTTTTGGGGATTAGATACGATTGATTGGGCGCTAGAGTATTTAAATCGCCCAAATATGTTTCAGGAACCGGCTTACCAAAGCGTTTGCAACATCCCTAGCGGCCTTTGAGCAATACAATGCACTTATTCACACTTTATCGAACCATAAGGATCTTCAAATGCGTAATCTAGTTACCACGATACTTTTTATCTCAAGCCTATTAGTCAGTGCGCTTACCTATGCAGGGCCCAAAGTGGAATTTAAAACAACTGCAGGTAATTTCGTTGTTGAACTTGATTCAATTAAGGCGCCAAAGACCTCTGCTAACTTTCTAAATTATGTCAACAAGGGCTTTTATAACGGGACGATTTTTCATCGTGTTATTGATGGCTTCATGATCCAAGGTGGTGGGTTTACGCCTGATTTAGTTCAAAAATCAACCGATGCACCAGTTGCATCAGAGGCGCAAAATGGCTTAAAAAATCAAAGCTACACTATTGCCATGGCGCGTACTTCTGATCCTGACTCTGCAACTGCGCAGTTTTTTATCAACGTCAAAGATAATGAAGCTCTGAATTATCCAAATGCGATGGGCAATGGCTACACCGTTTTTGGCAATGTCATTTCCGGCACTCAAACGATTGATGCTATTCGCAAAATACCAACAATGCTTGCATCAACTCCCAAGATGGGCCGTATGAGTGATGTGCCTAGCAAGACAGTTTTGATTGAATCGGCGACTGTTCTAAAATAAGCTCAATACTCAAGTATCTTGACTTCCATGATGATCCTATTGGATGACGCCCAAAGTACTGCGGCAAATCCATCTAGCCGACTTTATCAAGAAGCTGATCGATACTGGACAGTACTTTTAAGCTCAAATTACGAGGATAGTTTTTTAGCGGTGAATACTTGCCTTCAAGAAATACAGGAATCACTCGATCAAGGTCAATATGTCGTAGCGGCTTTTGCTTATGAACTAGGCGTGCTTCTTCAGAAAATAAATTCACGCAGCTTAAGACAAGATCACCCTGAAAACCATCCGCTGATTCAGGCTTGGTCCTTTAGGAACTTTAAAGCCCTATCAAAACCAGCTGTAGATGAGCTGGTGAGGGATGAACTAGCAAAACTGAATGCTCAATCACGTGTCTCTGGCATAGAAAATATTCAACTATCCATTGATGAAAGTCGATTTAATGCGGACATTGCGGCTATTCAGGAATACATTCGCAATGGTGATGTTTATCAAATTAATCATACTTATCGAATAACGGGCCAATGCTACGGCGATCCATTAGCGCTGTATGCGAGACTGCGTGATCGACAGCCTGGAAGATTTGGCGCTTATATTGCCAATGAAAATCAATACCTCTTATCGCAATCACCTGAGTTATTTATTCAGCGCGAAGGCGCTACATTTAAAGCGATGCCAATGAAAGGTACAGCAGATGCGCTGACCGATTCACCAAAAAAACTTGCTGAGGATAGAAAGAATCAAGCTGAAAACGTGATGATTGTGGATCTCCTCAGAAATGACTTGAGTCAAATTGCCTTACCTGGTTCTGTCGTTGTGCCCCAATTATTTGAAGTCGCGAGATACGGTGACGTATTGCAGATGACTTCAACCATTCAAGCGCAAGCAAGACCTGGCCTCCATTTAAAGGATGTACTGTCTGCCGTATTTCCTTGTGGCTCGATTACTGGCGCCCCTAAAAAGCGCAGCATGGAGATCATTCAAGAATTAGAAACTGAAGATCGTGGCTATTATTGCGGCGCCTTGGGTTGGCTAGATCCTAGCGGAGACTTTGCGTTTAGCGTCCCTATTCGCACAGTAGAAATAAACCATGATCAGAAAACGCATGCTTCATCGTTAATCTTAGGCATTGGTGCGGGTATCACCATAGATTCCGACGCGAAAGAAGAGTGGGAGGAATGCCGCATTAAATCTGCTTTTCTAAGCAAGCTTCCCAGCGAGGTGTCGTTATTCGAAACGATCTTAGTTAAAGCATCGATACCGCAATTTTTATCGGCTCACCTTGATCGCTTAAGCCGATCTGCATTTGCTCTAGGTCTTTCATTCCAGTGGCAAGAAGCTGAAAAAGCGGTTGCAGAAGCATGCTTAAACTGTCATGTGCAATGGCAATATAGACTCAGATTGGATCTAGCAACGACTGGAATGATTGAATGTCGCACAGAAAAAATACAGACACTTGAAAATTCAGTCAAGCTATTTTGGGCCGTAGACATACTGAAAGACCCCACACAATCCATCGTATTTTCAGGCAATCCTTTACTCAGGCATAAAGTAGCGAATCGTCCTGCCTACGATGAGGCTTGGCGTTCGGCAGAAAATTCAGGGGGGTTTGATGCCCTTTTCACTAATGAAAATGGATTTGTCACCGAGGGTGGCCGGACAAACCTTTTTATCCAACCAGGCGACAGTAATGAATGGATTACCCCGCCTTTAAGTGCCGGTTTATTGCCAGGTGTAATGCGCTTTACCATGCTAAGTGACCCACAATGGCATGCCCATGAGGCCAACATTACTATTGAAGACGTAATGCAGGCTAAACGGATTATGCTTACGAATTCCTTACGGGGTTTTATTCCCGCCCATTTTTAGAAGGCCTGCATGAAGTTTTGTTCCCAGTGTGCAGCACCCATTACAGCAAAAATCCCAGCAGGCGACTCGCGTGAGCGCCATGTTTGTGAATCCTGTGGAATAGTTCATTATCAAAACCCACGTAATGTAGTGGGCACCATTCCCGTCTATGGCGATCAGATACTCTTATGTAGAAGAGCAATAGAGCCTAGGCATGGCTTTTGGACGCTACCTGCTGGATTTATGGAGTTAGGTGAAAGCACTGCAGCAGGGGCCGCAAGAGAGACTTTAGAAGAGGCCGGTGTGAAGGCTGCTATTGGGCCACTATATGCTCTTCTGAACGTACCTCATGCTGAGCAAGTACATCTCTTTTATTTGGCTAGTATGGCAACGTCTGAATTTGAAGCTGGCGATGAAAGCCTAGAAGTTGCTCTTTTTTATGAGCATGAAATTCCATGGCATGAACTAGCATTTCCTACGATCAAGCAAACTCTTGAGTGGTTTTTTGCTGATCGTGCCGCCGGGATCTTTAAGAAGTCACAACAAGTCAGTGTCCGTAGCCGAGATATTCTGTCATCAGAAAAAATTAAAGCGTAATTAGCTCAATGAGTAATGTCACCTGGTTAGGCGCGCAAGATCACTTTCCTAATCCACTTATTTGCCAAGATCCAGATCCAAGCGTTCCTGGCCTCATTGCTGTAAGTGAACGCATCTATCCAGGACAACTAGCGAAGGCATATCAACTCGGTATTTTTCCCTGGTATTCGGATAATCAACCGGTGTTATGGTGGTCACCCAACCCACGCATGGTGCTTAAGCCCAAAAATTTTAAATGTCATCAGTCATTAAAAAAAGCAATTAAGCAATTTATACAAGATCAAAATAAGTCAATTGTGATTGACGATAATTTTGGCGCAGTACTCCGTTCATGCGCAATGACTAAGCGCAAGGATCAGGATGGCACCTGGATAACCCATGAAATTATGGATTCGTATACCCAACTCTATGAACAGGGTTATGCTCATAGCATTTCGGTTGTGGAGCATGGCAGTCTTATTGGCGGTCTCTATTGCGTCTCTTTTGGTGGCATGGTTTTTGGAGAGTCTATGTTTAGCCATCATAGTGATGCATCCAAAATTGCATTGGCAGCGCTTTGTGCCTGGTGTAATCAGCATCAGGTAGAGCTAATTGATTGCCAGCAAGAGACCGCCCATCTGCGCTCATTAGGTGCGGCGCCAATTGCTAGAGAACAATTTTTAGTCTATCTGCAAAAAGCCTTAAAGCAATCTAATATTGATATTCCTTGGAACTTTAACAAAGCAATTCTGCAGCACTGGCTATGACTCGCGTAAAAGAACTACCGCTAACTGCTTTGCAATTTTATGCAACAGCACCCTATCCCTGCAGCTACTTGCCTGGAAAAACTGCACGCTCACAGGTAGCAACGCCTTCGCACGTAATTCATGCAGATCTTTATGGTGAATTAGTCAATCTAGGCTTTCGTCGCAGCGGACTGTATACCTACAGACCTTACTGCGATGAATGCAATGCGTGCACGGCTACTCGTATTTTAGCCAAGCAATTTATACCTAATCGCAGCCAAAAAAGATCAAAGAAAAAGCACGCTGGCTTAATTGCCCGTATTCTCAATTTAAGCTACCAAGAGGAGCACTTTGCCCTTTACCAGCAGTATCAAAAAGACCGTCATCCCAGCCAAGAAAGCAATCCGGATAACCAAGAGCAGTACCAACAATTTTTATTACAAAGTCGCGTAAATTCTCGCCTTGTTGAATTCCGTGATGGGCCGAATGATGCGAACCCAGGGCAACTACGCATGGTCAGCATGATTGATATCCTTGAGCAAGGAATTTCATCGGTTTATACCTTCTTTGATACTAGCGATTCTTCCACTAGTTATGGCAGTTACAGTATTTTGTGGCAAATTGAGCGGGCTATAGAGCTGGCGCTTCCCTACTTATACCTAGGCTACTACATTCAAGATAGTGAAAAAATGGCTTATAAAGCCAAGTTTCAACCACTAGAGGGTTTGATTGAGGATCAATGGCAATCCATCATTGGGCCATAATATCGAATTATGATCGATAGCTACCCACTCCTACGCCCTCTACTATTTTCCCTAGATCCTGAGCGTGCTCATGACCTGTCGATGAGCGCCCTAGATCAGGCGCACCGTTGGGGTATGTTGAATTTATTCACTCAGCAACCAGCACCTGACCCCCGCATAGTGTGTGGAATTACCTTTCCTAACCCTGTTGGTTTGGCTGCTGGCCTGGATAAAGATGGGAAGCATATTGATGCACTCGGTGCGCTGGGCTTTGGTTTTTTAGAAATTGGCACAGTCACACCTCAGCCCCAGCCAGGCAATCCGAAGCCCCGTATGTTTAGACTGCCGCAAGCGCAAGCAATTATTAACCGCATGGGTTTTAACAATGATGGTGTTGATGCCTGCGTAGAGCGGGTCAGAAATTCTGCTTATTGGCAAAACGGTGGCATTGTAGGATTAAATATTGGCAAGAATGCCAGCACCCCTATTGAAAATGCCGCAGATGATTATGTCGCAGCGATGAAATCGGTCTATAAAACTGCCGCCTACATTACCGTCAATATTTCCTCTCCTAACACCCAAAATCTGCGAGCCTTACAAGGCGAAGAAATGTTGCGCACTTTGTTGAGCTCACTAGATATTGCCAGAGAAAAACTGTGTGATCAGCACGGGGTTCGCAAACCCTTGTTCCTCAAAATTGCACCGGATTTAGCGCCTAAAGATATCGATTTCATTGCCGACCTCTTATTGGAGTTTGGTATTGACGCCATTATTGCCACCAACACAACTATTGCCAGAGATGCTGTCAGAGGACTTATTTTCGCGCAAGAGGCCGGAGGGCTCTCCGGTGCACCTGTTCGTCTACCATCTACCAAAGTAATCAAGACACTGAAAACAAGGCTAGATGGGGAAATTCCGATTATTGGTGTGGGTGGCATCTTATCTGGGGCCGATGCTAAAGAAAAGATGTCCGCAGGAGCAAGCTTGGTTCAAATTTACAGCGGCCTGATATACCGCGGTCCGAGGCTCATTTCAGATTGTGCGAAGGCGTTAAAAGCCTAATTAATCGCCCTCCTGACTCAAGCAACATAGCTTGATGATTTCATATTGTGCAATTTATAGAAAAATCGCTACAATTTAAGGTATGACTTTATCTAAAGTGGCAAAAGTATCCAAAACAACTAGTGAGGCGGGCAAAACAGCCATCCAGGTAATTGAGCGCATGATGAATTTGCTTGACGCCCTTGCTGTCCACGAAGAATCTACTGGCCTTAAAAATCTTGCTGAAGAAACCCAACTACACCCATCTACGGCGCACCGCATCCTAAATGACCTAGTGGCCTGCAGATTGGTTGAGCGCGGCGATGGCGGTACCTATCGACTTGGCCTCAAGCTACTAGAGTTAGGAAACTTAGTTAAAGCAAGGCTCTCTGTGCGAGAGGCGGCACAAGCACCAATGAGAGCACTACACAAGTTAACCGGTGAAACAATTAATCTATCGGTCCGGCAGGGAGATGAGATTGTCTATATTGATCGCGCTTATAGTGAACGCTCCGGTATGCAAGTGGTTCGTGCCATCGGCGGAAGAGCCCCGCTACACCTCACCTCAGTTGGTAAATTATTTTTAGCGAGCGATGATGCATCTCAGGTACGCGCCTATGTCACGCGCACTGGACTGTCAGGTCACACCAAAAACAGCATTACGGACCTATCAAAATTAGATATAGAGCTCAATCATGTCAAAAAAGATGGTCATGCACGCGATAATGAAGAGCTCGAACTAGGCGTTAGCTGTATAGCTGCTGAAATTTTTGACGATAGTGGCAAGTTAGTAGCGGGCCTCTCCCTTAGTTCACCCACTGATCGCATTCAATCCGAATGGCTACGTCAGCTACAAGATACAGCAATACAAATCTCCAAAGGCATGGGCTACATACCGAAGCCCGCTATCGCCTAAACCTACATTAACCTACGAATTGACTGTGGTTCACCGGCAGGCATTCGCTCATACCATTCTTTAATACGAACGGCATCTGCAAAGCGAGATTGCGTTCCAACTGAGTCTAAGAAAACAAGTAATAGGGGCGTATTGTTTACTCTAGCCTGCATCACTAAACACCGCCCAGCTGCGTTAATGAATCCCGTCTTTTGAAGTCCGATATTCATATCACCTGCACGTACTAATCGATTTGTATTTAAAAATTTCTGCGGGCGATTAGCAATAATCATCGTTAGATCAGGCCAGGTTGAAAATTCGCGAATCATTTTATACTGGTACGCGGCGCCCAACATCCGGGTAAGGTCTTCTGCAGATGCTACGTTCTCACTTAATAAACCAGTGGGATCAGAAAAATGGGAGCGAGTCATCCCCAGCTCTTTAGCTTTGCGATTCATGGCATCAACGAATGCAGGAACTCCCCCAGGGTAGTTTCTAGCAAGCGTATAGGCCGCGCGGTTCTCAGAGGACATCAATGCCAGTAACAAGGCCTCTTCTCTAGTCAGCACGGTACCGCCAGCAAGCCGAGAGCCATGATAAATGTGAACATCTTCAGCGTTGATCACAATAGTTTCGTCAAGCGGCATTTTAGAGTCTAATAAAACCATTGCCGTCATCAACTTGGTGATCGAGGCAATTGGCAAGCTGACAGAGGGGTTCTTCTCAAAATATACTTCTTTAGTGTCTTGATTGACTACCATTGCAACACTAGACTTCAGACTGAGATCGTCATGCTGTCCCCGTAAACCCAGAGCAGTTGCAAAGGACGGTCTGGCAGCAACAAGGGGTTCGGTACTGCGCGTAACCGTGACACGAACACGCTTTTGCTTCTTGGATGATTTTGCCGCTTGTTTGGAATCCGGTTTGCCAGCAGATTTTGCAGCAGGCTTGCTTGGTTTTGAATTTTGCGCCGTTGGATTGGCGGCTACCACTGAAATTGGATTTAAGGTCACAAAGGTGAGTACGGCAATCAATCCAAAAGCCCAAAAACGATTCAAACTCATCCCAAAATGCCTTCCCAAAATTTCAACATCCCCAATGATAGTTAACTTTTTCAATGCAAAGTACTTATTAGCAATGAAAAGCGGGGATAGCCTGATTTATATGAGCCTACTATTCAGCAATGGTTACCACGGCGTTTGTTTGGCGGGCATTGACCAATATCACGCCAAACATGGTGAGTGCTAACCCAGCAACCATTAGCAAAGTAAAAGGCTCATCAAATAGCAGCCATGCCATCACTGCCGTTGTTGGAGGCGTCAGATACAGCAGACTTGTGACCTTGGTAGCCGCCCCCTTTCGGATCATCATAAACAACAGACTGATCGATCCAATGGATAAGGGAAAGACAGCCCAAAGTAATGCGCCCACTACCGGCGCATTCCAGATCATGACGCCAGATTCGAAAAAATACATACAGAAAAAACATAGCACGGCAGAAATGCTAAATTGAATAGATGAGCCCGCCCTGAGATCAAAAACAGGGCAAAACTTCTTTTGATATAAGGTGCCAAAGGTAATGGAAAGTAAAGCTGCAAAAGCAAGCACGTAACTTGTTACAGGAATATGAGCAAAGCCAATTTTTTCGGCCACTACTAGTGCGACACCAGTAAACCCAAAGGCTAAGCCAATCCATTGCCTACTAGTGACCTTCTCAGAAATCCAGGCAGCAAACCAGGCCGTTAGAATTGGCTGAAGACCTACGATAATCGCTACCAGACCAGCAGTCATTCCAAGGCGAACTGCAAACCAAACACCCAGTAGATAGCCAAACTGAAGTAATGCCCCTGCTACGGCGATATGCCTGATTTGCGAGCGACTCGGCCAGCTAATCCGCCAGATGAGACTGAGGCAAGCCATCGCTATTAAGACCCCAATAAAACGCCAAAACAAAAAGGTTGCCGGCTCCACATAGGGCATTGCCAAGCGAGCAATGATAAAACCAGTGCTCCAGATCAGGACAAAAAATGGAGCAATGAGATTGTCCAGCTTCAAATGCATAAGGTATTCATTAAATGGAAGGGAAATTAATCTTGAATTACCAATATTGGTTGTGTTGCTAATTTTAGGCTTATTCAGTCGCTAAGCTCGGTATTTAGCCCAATTGCAACTTTTTATTGCTAAGCAGCAATACATTGGTAGCGCAATTTATTAGTTTATCGGTAGTATTAGGGAGAAGTCTTATGAAGATATGCCGGAAATCCACCAGAAAGCGATTGAGATGAATCTAACACCAGAACAAATGGCTGCAGCTCAAAAGGCCAATTTAGAAACCTTGACCGGCCTCACGAAGCAAGCACTGCAGAGCATCGAAAAATTAGTAGAGCTCAATATGCAAATTGCAAAACAAAGCTTGGGTGATAGCATGACGAGTGCGAAGAAAGCATTGGAGGTAAAAGATATTCAGCAGTTACTCGCCCATCAAGCAGAAGCTGTTCAACCGATGGCTGAAAAAATCATGGCGTACAGTAGACACCTATACGAGCTAGCGCATGACACTCAAGAAACCTTTACAAAATCTGCTGAAAAAGAATTGCAAGCCGGGCAACAAAAAATCAATTCTTTGGTCGAAGATTGGACTAAAAATGCACCGACAGGATCTGATGCTGCTGTCAAGGTTATGAAGCAGGCCATTGCTTCTGCTAATACCGCTTTTGAAACTAGTCAAAAAGCGATCAAACAAGCCGTTCAGCTAACTAAGGGTAATTTAAATACCGCAACTGACTCTGCGATGGATATAGTAAAAACTGCTACAAAGGGTTCAAAGAAATAAAAGAGTTAGCTGCCCTAGTTGCCACTAAAAATAAAAGCCCATATCACTGGGCTTTTATTTATTACTACTGAGCAGCATCCAAGGCTCAATGCCTCTTCTTAACCGGTGGCAAATCAGTGCAATGCCCACTAGCTGCTTCAGCTGCTAAGCCAACAGACTCACCTAAGGTTGGATGCGGATGAATAGTTTTCCCCATATCAATAGTATCTGCACCCATCTCAATGGCAAGACAAACCTCGCCAATCAAGTCGCCTGCGTGGGTGCCAACGATCCCGCCCCCAATAATGCGCTTGCTTGTCGCATCGAAAATTAACTTCGTAAAACCTTCATCCCGACCGTTGGCAATTGCCCTTCCACTAGCCGCCCAAGGGAACAATCCTTTTTCATAAGCAATGCCTTGCGATTTACATTGCTCCTCCGTTAGACCCGCCCAAGCCACCTCAGGATCAGTGTAAGCCACCGATGGAATTTGCTTTGCATCAAAATATGATTTCTGGCCAGCTGCAGCCTCTGCAGCAACATGACCTTCATGAACCGCTTTATGCGCCAACATAGGCTGCCCAACAATGTCGCCAATAGCAAAAATATGTGGTGCATTAGTGCGCATTTGATTGTCAACATGAATAAAACCGCGCTCATCAACCGCAACACCAGCCGCACTAGCATTAATCTTTTTACCATTAGGCGTACGCCCTACTGCAACCAATACCAGATCATAAATTTTCGGTTCTTTAGGGGCATTCTCACCTTCAAAACTAACTTGTATGCCGTCCGCTTTTACCTCTGCTTTTGAGGCACGGGTTTTCAACATAATGTTTTCGAAACGGCCGGAATTAAATTTCTCCCACACCTTTTCCAAATCACGATCAGCACCGGCCATTAAACCATCCATCATTTCTGCGATATCTATACTAGAGCCTAAGGTGCTGTAAACCGTAGCCATCTCCAAGCCAATAATGCCACCTCCAATCACTAGCATGCGCTTAGGAATACTCTTGAGTAACAAAGCGCCAGTACTATCTACAACCCGAGGATCTGCAGGCAGAAATGGCAACTTCACAGGCTGGCTACCAGCTGCAATGATGGACTTCTGAAAACGAATGATTTCTTTCTGACCTGTGAGCTCTTGTCCGTCACCAGAAGTTAATTGGACTTCGACATGATTTGCATCTAAAAAGTGTCCGAGACCACGAACCACTTTTACTTTTCTTGCCTTAGCCATACCAGCCAGACCACCAGTAAGCTTTCCAATGACAGAATCTTTGTAAGCGCGCAACTGATCAAGCTCGATCTTCGGAGCTCCAAAAGTAATGCCATGCTTGGCCATTGTTTTGACTTCGTCCATCACTGCCGTAGTGTGAAGCAATGCCTTAGATGGAATGCAACCTACGTTCAAGCAAACTCCGCCTAAGGTAGCGAAGCGCTCAACGATGATGGTATCCATTCCCAAGTCAGCGCTACGAAAGGCGGCACTGTAACCACCGGGGCCAGCGCCCAATACAAGAACCTCGCATTCGTGATCAACCTTACCGCTATATTGATCACCAGTAGGTACGCTCATCACCGGTGTCTCTACTTTGGCAACTGGGGTTGCCTCTAAAGCAAGGGCTGGGGATGAATTCGAGGTAACTGCCTCAATTTCGCAAACGATGCTCCCTTTACCCACTTTATCGCCCGCCTTAACTGCAATACTGGTAACTGTGCCGGCAGCATCAGATGGAATCTCCATCGTTGCCTTGTCTGACTCGAGTACTAGCAAAGGCTGCTCTTTTGCTATGACGTCACCTACTTTAATTAAAACTTCAATTACCGGGACGTCTGCATAGTCGCCAATATCTGGAACTAGAATGGATAGCTTAGCCATGATGCCTCCTTAAAGCGCTGCACGACGGAAGTCGGACATGAGCTGAGCGATATACACATTAAATCGAGTTGCAAGAGCGCCATCAATTACTCGGTGATCTGCACTCAGAGAAAGAGGGCAGATCAAGCGTGGCACAAACTGCTTACCATCCCAAACGGGCTTCATGGCAGCCTTACTAACACCTAAGATTGCCACTTCGGGTGCATTCACAATGGGAGAAAAATACGTCCCGCCAATACCACCTAAGGAGGATATGGTGAAACTAGCCCCCTGCATTTGATCTGGCTTTAGTTTTCCGTCACGAGCTAGTGCAGCTAACTCCGAAGTCTCACGAGCAAGCTCAACAATCCCTTTTTTGTCTGCATCACGAATAACCGGCACTACTAAACCATTGGGCGTATCGGCAGCAAAGGCAATATTGAAATATTTTTTGAGAACTAGATCATCGCCATCAATAGAACTATTGAACTCAGGATACTTCTTGAGTGCCGCTACTGCAGCCTTCATTAGAAAGGCTAACATTGTGATTTTGACACCCTGCTTTTCATTCTCCTTATTGGTAAGAACCCGAAATGCCTCTAGATCGGTAATGTCTGCATCCTCGTGATAAGTCACAGCAGGAATCATCACCCAGTTACGCCCCAAGTTGGCAGCGGTAAGTTTCTTAATGCGATTCAGTGGCTGACGCTCTGTATCACCGAATTTAGAAAAATCCACTTTAGGCCAAGGAATTAAGTTCAAGCCGCCCAAACTACCGCCCGATGCATTTGCACTATTAGCTCCATTACTAGCACCACCAAGCATCGCAGCTTTTACAAATGCTTGCACATCGTCTTGCGTAATTCTGCCCTTTGGACCGCTACCGCTCACCCGATGAATCGTTACCCCTAATTCGCGAGCAAATTTACGAACCGTCGGGCTAGCGTGGCTTGCAGTGGCGTCAATCTCCACTGGAGTATTAACCACTGGCAGCGGCACTGGAGCACGTTGAATTGGTGGCTCAACAGGCACTACTGAGCTGATTGATGCTGCAGGGGCCACCGCAACAGGAGCCAGTACAGCGGCGGCAGCCGGAGGAGCAGGAACGGCGGCCGCCCCATTTTCTTCCAATACAAGAACAATAGAACCCTCGGAAATAGAATCACCCGTTTTGACTTTAACTTCTTTCACAATGCCGGCATGCGAAGAAGGAATATCCATTGTGGCTTTATCGGATTCCAGGACAACGATGGATTGCTCCACCTCAACCCGATCACCAACTTTGACCAACACTTCAATAACGGGAACATCCTGGTAATCCCCAATATCCGGGACCTTGATATCAATTAATTGGCTCATAGTTTCTATCTCTTATCAAACCGTCATTGGGTTTGGTTTACTTGCATTGATCTCGTATTTTTTGATAGCCTCAGCAAGCTTCTGACGATCCATCTGACCAAAATCTACAAGAGAGCGCAGTGCTGTTAAAACAATCCAACGACGATCGACCTCAAAGAAATCACGCAATTGCTCGCGCGTGTCTGAGCGTCCAAAACCATCTGTACCGAGCACCTCAAATCGTCGACCTAGATGCTGAATTGCTGGACGAATTTGTTCTGCGAATAAACGCACATAATCTGTTGCAGCAATCACTGGGCCTACAGTATCTTTTAGGCACTTCTCCACATGAGAAAGGACTGGAGCAGAAGCTGGATTAAGCAAATTGTTACGATGGGCTGCAGTCCAATCGCGACCAAGTTCAGTAAAGCTTGGGCAACCCCACAAATCAGAGGAAACACCCCAGTCTTTATGCAGGATTTCTGCGGCTTCAATCACTTCACGGAAGATCGTTCCTGAACCCAGTAGCTGAACTCGCAACTTAGCATTCGCCTCACCAACGGAGCTCAGCTTATACATGCCCTTAATGATGTCCTGCTCAGCGCCCTTCGGCATAGCTGGATGTGCATAGTTCTCATTCATTAGAGTGATGTAGTAATAAACATCTTCCTGTTCAGTAAGCATGCGGCGCATACCATCTTGAATTACCACTGCAACCTCAAAAGAAAATGATGGATCGTAACTGATACAGTTAGGAATAGCTGAACTCCAAACTTGACTATGTCCATCCTCATGCTGAAGACCTTCACCATTGAGCGTTGTCCTGCCAGCGGTACCACCGAGCAAAAAGCCACGGCTACGCATATCACCAGCAGCCCAAGCCAAGTCACCAATGCGCTGGAAACCAAACATGGAATAAAAAATATAGAAAGGCAGCATGGGCACACCATGTGTCGAGTAAGCAGTAGCGGCCGCAATCCAGTCGCACATACCACCCGCCTCATTAATACCCTCTTGCAGGATTTGACCGGTCTTATCCTCTTTATAGAACATCAGCTGGTCATGATCCTCAGGCGTATAGAGCTGGCCCGCCTGACTCCAAATGCCAAGTTGGCGAAACATGCCTTCCATACCAAAGGTACGAGACTCATCAGGAACAATGGGCACCACGCGTTTACCAAGCACCTTGTCACGCACTATCGTGTTCAGTATGCGGACAAAAACCATCGTGGTCGATATCTCTCGACCCTCAGTCGTTGCCTCCAATAAAGGTGTAAAGACATCCAATGCTGGCACTGGCAAACTCTCCGCCTTCATACGACGCTGGGGCAAATATCCGCCTAATTCTTGGCGACGCGCTTTCATATAATCGAGCTCTGGACTACCTTCAGCAAATTTCACTAGAGGCATTTCTTCTAACTGCTCATCTTTTACTGGAATCTCAAAGCGATCACGGAAGCGACGAACATCGTCATCGTTCATCTTCTTTGCTTGGTGAGCAATATTCATCGCTTCACCAGAACCACCCATACCGTAGCCTTTAATGGTGTGAGCCAAAATCACAGTAGGTTGGTTTTGGTGGTTTACTGCAGATTGAAATGCTGCAAACACTTTGTGTGGATCATGTCCACCGCGATTTAGCTGCCAAATATCCTCATCACTCCAGTCACTCACTAGCGCTTTGAGTTCTGGGGTATTGAAAACTATCTCACGAACGTATGCACCGTTTTTTGACTTCATGGTTTGATACTGTCCATCGACAATTTCACCAAGACGCTGCATCAAAATTCCTTTTTTGTCGCGTGCAAACAGCGCATCCCAATTTCCACCCCACACAACCTTGATCACATTCCAGCCAGATCCACGAAATTCACCTTCGAGCTCCTGAATAATCTTGCCGTTACCGCGCACCGGACCGTCAAGGCGTTGCAAATTGCAGTTGATAACAAAAATAAGGTTGTCTAACTTCTCCCGGCCAGCCATGCCGATCGCACCCAAAGATTCGGGCTCATCAGTTTCGCCATCACCTAAGAATGCCCATACTTTACGACTTGCAGATTGGATAAATCCACGGTCTTGCATGTAACGCATAAAACGAGCTTGATAAATTGCCATGATTGGGCCAAGACCCATCGACACCGTTGGAAACTGCCAGAAATCAGGCATTAACCAAGGATGAGGGTAACTAGAAATCCCCTTACCACTGACCTCTTGGCGGAAGTTATCCAACTGCTCATCGCTTAAACGCCCCAGCATGTAGGCTCGAGCATAAATACCCGGTGCAGAGTGCCCCTGAACGAATATTAAATCGCCACCGTGCTCTGGTGAAGGTGCGTGCCAAAAATGGTTAAAGCCAACATCGTATAAAGTTGCGGCCGATTGAAACGAGGAAATATGTCCACCAACATTGGTATCCTTGTTAGCGCGCAAGACCATTGCCATCGCATTCCAACGCGTGTACGAGCGAATGCGATGCTCAATATTTTGATCGCCTGGAAGCCTAGCCTGCTGGTCCACCGGAATAGTATTGATATAAGGCGTCTCAGCATGAAACGGCTGGTTCACTCCGTTAACTCTGGCATGGGAGATTTGCTGATCAATTAGATAGGCCGCTCTTTCAGCGCCCTCATTTCGAATAACACCATCCAAAGCTTGTAACCACTCTTGGGTTTCCCCTGGGTCTGAATCTTGCTTGCCTGCACTTCCCAAAATTTGATCTGGAACCGCTGCCATAAACTGCCTCCATTAAATACATTGGTGTTATTGAACTACTTTATAACTCACATTTTAGGAAGGTCCGTGCAGGTAAACAAGCAATCTTTCACATAATGATAATATTTCTCATTATATGGAATAATGTTGCGTTGCATATATAGAGCTGTTACAGCTTAACTAATCCATAACCATTTGATAAGGCAAAATAAAGCCATCATATGAGCGCACTAGCACCACTAATCTTCAAACTAAGACCGACACTTTTGCTTCGCAAAATAAGAAGTTTCAGGCTTGTCTTCACGCCATTAATAGCGATCGTACTGTTTACGATGGTGATGGGCTTAATCCTAGGAACCCTTCAACTGCAAGAAAAAAGTCAGCAAGAGGCGGGATTATTCAGAGAACTCTCCATCGCAAAGCAGCGCATTCAATTGCGCTTCGCAAACAATACAGATTTAATGCAGTCGATGGGAAGGGAGTTTATTGGCAGTAATAATTATGACAAAGCCAAGAACAACTTTACGGCGGAAGCAGAAACGCTAGTCCACGCAAATCATGAAATCATCCAAATTTTATGGATTGATGAAAAAGAACAAAAGCAGTTGAGCATCCCGCCGAGCAATATCAAGTTAGATTGGCTGAGAACACCCAATAATTCACCGATCGTTAGTGAGGCACTTAAAAAAGCAATCGATTTAAGCGCAGCTACAAACCGGGCTGCATTTAGTAAATACCTCACTATCACCATTCCGGGCGATGAGCTTGTTGGCAAAGAAATACGTGATGTATTTTGGCAAACAGTTCCACAGTTTTCCGGAAACGAGATCCGAGGCATGGTGGCTGTTCTGTACTCAACTCAAGGCATCCTGGATATCATTCCGGGCGAACTAAAAGGGCAGTATCGCTTTACTCTAATAACGGATGAGGACAAGGTATTGGCAATCTCATCAGATAAAAATATTCCTAAACGGGCATTTAGCAATCAAACAAGTCTAGATTTAGGGGTGCTTAGTCCAAATCTCAGTTTACGCATTGACACGTATCCACCGCCAACAAACTTAAGTTTTCGCATGCTGATCGGCGTGGTACTTGGCTTGAGCGCCTTTGTTGTGTGGAGCCTGTGGTCAGTGTTAAAGCAAATGCAAGTAAGGCAAGAAGCAGAGGCGAATCTTCGTGCAGAAACAAATTTTCGTAGTGCAATGGAGAACTCAACACCAGTGGGTATTCGTGCACATGATATGAATAAGATGATTACCTATGTTAATCCGGCATTTTGCGATATGACAGGCCTGTCAGCCGATGAATTAATTGGCCAGAAACCACCTTTTGTGTTTTGGCCTGAGGCGGACAAAGATGCCTTAAATGAAAAGATAAATCGGGCATTAGAAGGATCGATGGGGGAGGAAAAAAAGGCCGGTATCGAGGGTTCCATTGTCCACCGCAATGGCACCATCATACAAACCCGCACTTTTATCTCGCCGTTAATTAATGAGAAAGGCAAGCAAACGGGTTGGGTAACTTCGTTAATTGATATTTCTGAGCCGAAGAAAATTCGTCAAGAATTGGCAGCTGCGCAAGATCGTTTTGTAACAGTGCTTGAAGGATTGGACGCCTCGGTATCCGTGGTATCAAATGAAACAGGTGAACTGCTTTTTGCAAATCGCTTTTATCGAGATACCTTTGGTGCAGATGCTCGGGGACACTTTGACTTAGTCGGCATTGATGCTGTAGCCCCCCCTATCAATTCAGAATTAGAATCCGAAGAAATTCAACTTCTCAACGAATCTACTGGAATATCAAAATGGTACGAAGTGCGCCGTCGTTTTATTCCTTGGGTTGATGGTCACTTAGCGCAGCTCTTAATTGCTACCGACATTACAGTTCGAATTGAAGCGGATGACTTAATGCGACAACATGAAGAGCGCATGCAATTTACTAGCCGCTTAACGACAATGGGGGAAATGGCCTCCTCTCTGGCTCATGAGTTAAATCAACCACTGGCAGCTATTTCAAACTACTGCATGGGGGTAGCCAAACGCTTACAAGGTCATATGGACCCTAGCGTACAAAATGATATTCTTCCGGCGCTGGAAAAAGCGTCTAGTCAGGCGCATAGAGCTGGAACCATCATTCAGCGAATCAAGGGCTTCGTAAAGCGCAGTGAACCCCAGCGATCCTCTTGCGATATAAACGACATCATCAATGATGCTACGGGGCTGGTTGAAATTGAAGCCAACCGCCACCGGCTTAGTATTAGGTCTCATGTAGAAGAAAACTTGCCAAAGGTAGATATAGATCCGGTCTTGATTTTGCAAGTTTTAGTCAATCTTCTGAAGAACTCGCTAGACAGTATGCGCGAGGCTTACCCCATTTCCTCCAGATGGTCGGCCCCTCCAGTGACGATTTCTGCGGACTTAGAAACCAGTACCTTTCCAGCCATGCTGCGCATTCAAGTAAGGGATACAGGTGCCGGGATCACTGAAAACGTTCTTGAACGTATGTTTGAGCCCTTTTTTAGCACCAAGAATGATGGTATGGGCATGGGCCTGAATATTTGCAGATCTATTATTGAGTCCCATCAAGGTCGTCTATGGGCAAAAAACCAGATGGATGAGGAACAAATAAAGCTCATTGGCTGCACCTTTACAATACTATTACCTCTTGAGATAACTGACTCTGGAGCCAGTGCCTAATTTTTACCCTTGGATTGACCTAAGAAAGTACACATGAACATCGCTACCGCTTTAAAACCCAATCAAGCCGAGGTGGTTTATGTTGTAGATGATGATGAGGCAGTTCGTGACTCCCTCACTTGGCTCTTGGAAAGTAATGGCTACTTGGTTCGCTGCCATGCGAGTGCTGAACGTTTTTTACAGTCACTGCAAAGTACCGATAAATCAACTATCTCATGCGCAATATTGGATGTGAGAATGCCCGGCATGTCGGGTCTTGAGCTTCAAGAGCGCTTAATAAGCGAGAATCTACCAATGCCCGTTGCATTTATCACCGGCCACGGAGATGTATCCATGGCTGTTTCAACGATGAAGCGCGGCGCCGTAGACTTTATTGAAAAACCTTTTAAAGAAAATGATCTCTGCCTCTTGGTTGATCGGATGCTTGCAAAAGCCCGTATTGATTATGCGCAAGCAAATCAACGTAAAACAAACAACAGTTTACTTAGCAAACTTACTGGGCGTGAGCGCCAAGTTCTAGAGCGTATTGTTGCTGGCCGTTTAAACAAACAATGTGCAGATGATCTTGGAATCTCTATTAAAACAGTAGAGGCGCATCGCGCTAATATTATGGAGAAGCTAAATGTCAATACCGTTGCCGATCTCCTGCGCTTGGCCTTATCCGATCCACAGTCTAATTAATTTTTCTTATGCCCGCTCAATTACTTGATGGAAATGCTCTATCCAAAAAAATTCGCTCTGAAATTGCAGCACGCACCGCTATCGTCACTGCAAAAGGAGTTAAACCAGGTCTAGCTGTCATCGTAGTTGGCGAAAATCCAGCAAGTCAAGTTTATGTCCGCAATAAAGTAAAAGCCTGTGAGGATGTGGGCTTTTATTCAATATTAGAGCGATACCCTGAAGCTTTTACTCAGGCGGAACTACTAAATCGTATCGCCGTTTTAAATGCTGATCCCGATATTCATGGGATATTAGTACAGCTGCCCCTGCCGATCCATATTGCCTCCGAGAAAGTGCTTGAGGCTATTGCCCCAGAAAAAGATGTGGATGGCTTTCATGTAGCAAATGCTGGCGCCTTAATGGTTGGTCAACCCGAATTCAAACCTTGCACGCCTTATGGGTGCATGAAGATTTTAGAGAATATTGACTACCCCATTCGTGGCGCTCGTGCCGTTATAGTTGGCGCCTCCAATATCGTTGGTAAGCCCATGGCAATGTTGTTACTACAAGCAGGTGCGACGGTGACTATTTGTAACAGCAAAACTCGAGATCTAGCCCACCACACTAAAGATGCTGATATTTTGGTGGTGGCTACTGGCAAACCCAAAATGATTACTGGTGATATGGTCAAAAATGGCGCTGTTGTCATTGATGTAGGTATCAACAGAACGCCTGATGGCAAGCTATGTGGCGATGTTGACTTTGATGCCGCTCAGTATGTTGCAGGCTGGATTACCCCCGTTCCGGGCGGTGTTGGGCCAATGACCATCACAATGCTGCTGATGAACACCTTAGAAGCCGCTGAAAAGTACTCAAAAGCATAAAGTTCTAAGGGAAATTATCTCCCTTTGTTGGTAAATTTTGTAGCAGTCCATTAAGCTAGAGGGATGACTACAATCACCACACATTTTCTTTCACCTGAATTACAGGCAAATCCTTTGATTTCATTTGGCAGAGGAATTGTTAATTATCGCGATGTAAAGCCCGAGCATATTACACCGGGCATTGGCCTCCTTCTAGAGAAAGCACAACTAGCAGTTGATCATGCCATTCAAGAGTCAACGCCAGCCACATGGAATGCTCTGGTTGAGCCCTTAGAAGACGCAACTGAATCTCTTAGCCGCTCCTGGGGTGTCATATCCCATTTAAACAGTGTTGCCGATACCCCAGAGTTGAGAGAAGCTTACGGCGATATGCTTCCTAAAGTAACCGCTTTCTTTTCTAGCCTTGGTCAAAATTTAGCGCTTTATGAGAAATTTAAACTATTAAGCCAGAGTCCCGAATTTACATCTCTAAAGGTAGACCAGAGAAAAGTCATTAACAATTCTTTAAGAGATTTTCATCTAGGTGGCGCTGAACTTGCAGATAAAGATAAGCCACGTTTTGCACAAATTCAAGATCAGCAAGCTATCCTAGGAAAAGTATTTTCAGATCACGTGCTTGATGCAACAAATCACTTTACACATCATATTTTAAATAGAGAAGAATTGATCGGACTACCTGAGGATGCTGTCGCAGCAGCGGCTGATCTTGCAATACAAAAAGATCTACAAGGGTGGGCTTTTTCGCTGCATTTTCCTTCCTACTACCCCGTGATGCAGTATTCAGAAAATCGTTCATTGAGACGTTTGATGTACGAAGCTTATGTCACTCGATCCTCAGAGTTGGCGCCCCAGTATGGCCAAGGAAAATTAGAGTGGGATAACGCTGAAAATATGTTGTTACAACTGCGCCTGCGCAACGAAGAAGCGCAGATGCTGGGGTTTGAGAACTACTCCTCGCTTAGTCTAGCTCCAAAGATGGCGCGGGATGTTGAGGAGGTGGATCGCTTCCTGAGTGATATCGCAATACGCTCAAAACCATTCGCAGAAAAGGATTGGGCTGAATTACAAGCATTTAGCCATTCACAGCTTCACCTTGAAGACGGTTTGCAGCCATGGGATATAGCCTTTGCTTCAGAGCGCCTAAAACAAGAGCGCTATGCTTTTTCTGAAAATGAATTGAAACAGTACTTCCCACTACCCCAGGTTTTAAAGGGCTTATTTGGCGTCATTCAGACTCTATTTGGTGTTCGTATTGAAGCGACTGATTTACCGACCTGGCATGATGATGTACAGTCCTTTTCAGTCAGCGATACTACCGGAAGCATTCTGGCCTATTTTTATTTGGACCCCTACTCAAGGCCTGGTAAGCGTGGCGGTGCTTGGATGGATGACGCAAGGGGTAGACGGTTGCTGGCTAATGGAGAAATCCAAATTCCGATTGCGTATTTGGTATGTAATTTTGCCGCCCCCATCAAAGTCGACGGCACGGTACAACAGCCAACGATTACCCATGATGATGCCATCACCCTATTTCATGAAAGCGGTCATGGCCTACACCACCTCCTCACTCAGGTAGGCGCATTGGGTGTGTCTGGTATCAATGGCGTAGAGTGGGATGCTGTTGAACTGCCCAGCCAATTCATGGAAAACTTTTGCTGGGAATGGGAAGTTTTAGAAACGATGGCTGCCCATACTCAAACAGGAAAGCCCTTACCTAGAACTCTCTTTGACAAAATGCTGGCTGCTAAGAATTTTCAAAATGGCTTGAGCACCTTAAGACAAGTTGTATTTTCATTAACGGATTGGCGTTTACATTCCAGCTTTCAGTCTGAGCAAGTCAAAAATTTAGCCGTGCTGGAGTTTTCTAAAACCATTGCCAACGAATTTAATGTCATTCCTCAGGCCGAGATTTCTCGCTGGCCAAATACATTTAGCCATATTTTTTCCGGTGGATATGCAGCTGGGTATTACAGCTATAAGTGGGCTGAAGTACTCTCCGCTGATGTGTATGCTGCATTTGAAGAGGCCGCCAAATTGAGTGGTAGCATTTTAGATGCGGAAATAGGGATTCGTTATCGCACCGAGATCTTGGAAGTAGGAGGGAGTCGGCCGGCCGCAGAATCGTTCAAAGCTTTTCGAGGTCGCGAACCCAGTATTGATGCATTACTTCGACATGGTGGACTAACGGTATAAAAGCCTACTGGTTAGGCCTGAATTTCAGCAATGATGGGGGCATGATCTGATGGCTGCTCCCACTTACGGGGCTCCTTATCGATGAGGCTGGCGCTGCATTTTGTTTTAAGGGCGTCACTTAATAAAATATGGTCAATACGCATGCCCGCATTTCGCCTGAAACCCATCATCCGGTAGTCCCACCAGCTAAATGATTTTGGTACTTGTTCAAACATTCGGAATGAATCCGATAAACCTAGATCAATTAAGCGCTGAAACGCTGCTCGCTCATCCACAGAAACAAGATTCTGTCCGATCCATTTAGATGGATCATGCACATCGATATCACTTGGAGCAATATTAAAATCACCCAGCAAGGCCAAACGGGGGTTGTTGGCCAATTCAACTTTTAGCCAGTTCTCCAGTGCTGTTAACCAGCCCAATTTATAAGCAAACTTATCACTATCCGGAGATTGCCCATTAGGGAAATAGGCTGATACCAATCGCAATGGCTGCAATCCACTAAAACAAACTGTGGCCGCCAAAATACGCTGCTGCTCATCGGCATTGCCGGGGATATTTCGGATGGGATTGATGAAGGTCGTCTCTATATCTGAGCTCATCGACGCCAATGCTGAGCGGCGAACAATAATAGCAACCCCGTTGTAGGTCTTTTGTCCGGCAACCAAATTAAGGTATCCAGCAGCCTCAAGCTCTCGATGAGGGTATTTATCATCTGACATCTTCAACTCTTGAAGGCAAAGAGCATCAATGGGCTTATCAGCCTTTGCTTGTTCACCGAGCCAACGAAGTACTTGTGGCAATCGCACTTTTAGTGAATTGACGTTCCAGGCTGCGATTCTTACAGATTTAGTCATTAATACCAAGTTCCTGTAATTTTCGAGTAATCGTATTGCGTCCGATGCCAAGGCGCTGGGCAGCCTCAACGCGTCGACCGCGAGTAACATCTAGGGCTGCCTGGAGCACGACTTTTTCAAACTTAGACGACAGAGCATCGTACACAGATACGACGCCATCTTGAAGCATTTGGGATGCTACGCGACTGAGCCCACTCTCCCAATCAGTAGGGAGCGATGAGGACGAAGTTATCTCACTAGACCCTGTAAGAGGATGCTCATTTGCTTGGGCCACAATATCGGCCGGCAAATCACTCGCACTAATTAAATTGGATGGAGTCATCACCGTTAACCAATGGCAGAGGTTCTCTAATTGACGAACATTTCCAGGAAAGAGCATTGCCGTGATTTCTTTCAAAACTTCATCAGATAATTTTTTAGGGGCAACGCTCAGAGCTTTTGCACATGACAGCATAAAATAATGGGCTAGCACTGGTATATCCTCAGCCCGCTCACGCAAAGGCGGCATACGCAGCCGAATAACATTTAAACGGTGCAGTAAATCTTCGCGAAAGGCACCTGCGGCAACCCGTGCCTCCAGGTTCTGATGTGTAGAGGCAATGATCCGCACATTGGCCTTAATAGGATCTTGGCCACCAACCCGATAAAAATGACCATCCGTTAGGGCACGCAATAATCGTGTCTGCAAATCTAAAGGAATATCGCCGATCTCATCTAAAAGTAGTGTCCCGCCATCGGCCTGCTCAAAGCGCCCGCGCCGTAGAGTCAATGCGCCTGGAAAAGCGCCACGCTCATGCCCAAATAATTCGGACTCCAATAAATCCTTGGGGACAGCAGTCGTACTAAAGGCCATAAAGGGCCCTTTAGCTCTTGGGCTATGCCTATGTAAAGCTTGAGCAACCAGCTCTTTACCAGTCCCTGACTCACCTGTGATGAGAACTGTGGAGTGCGATTGAGCAAGACGTCCAATAGCTCTAAAAACCTCCTGCATAGCTGGTGCTTGTCCAATAATTTCCGTGGCGTCCTGTCTCCAGCCATTCACTTCTTTGTTGCCTGACTGATTACGCTCGCCCTGCTCCATCCCACGACGAATTAACTCAATGGCTTTGTCAATATCAAATGGCTTAGTCAGATAATCAAAGGCACCGCCCTGAAATGAAGAGACGGCTGAGTCTAGGTCTGAGTAGGCCGTCATAATGATCACGGGCAAGAGCGGATGAGTCTCTTTGATATTCTGTAAAAGATCCAAGCCATTACCGCGAGGCATACGGATATCGGAAATAATAACCTGTGGCAACTCTTTCTCTAGAGCGCTTAAGACATCATTGGGATTAGAAAAACTCTTGTGCGCAATATTCTCACGGGTAAGTGCTTTCTCAAGCACCCAACGAATTGATTGGTCATCATCAACGATCCAAACGGGTTTCATAACGGCTTCTCCTGCTTACGATATGGGATTTGAATATGAAAATCAGTCCGACCGGGACTGCTGTCACAAGCTATAAAACCTTGATGCTGCTGTACAAAAGTTTGAGCTAAAGTCAGACCAAGTCCGCTACCGCCCTCTCGACCAGAAACTAAAGGAAAAAATATGCGTTCACGTATATCCTCAGGAATACCTGGGCCGTTATCAATTACATGCAAATCCATCGCCATCTTGTATCGATGTTTAGAAATCGTGACAGAGCGAGCGACGCGAGTTTTAAATTCAATCTGCGCTACACCCGCACTGATTTCATCTGCGAGAGCTTGAGCAGCATTATGAGCAATATTTAGAATTGCTTGAATTAACTGCTCACGATCCCCTAAAATTTCGGGAAGGCTTGTATCGTAACTACGAATGATCTTCAGACCCTTTGGAAACTCTGCCAAGACCAAACTACGGACTCTCTCTAAGGCCTCATGGACGTTAAATAATTCCATGGCATGCGCTTTGCGATGCGGGGCAAGTAGACGATCAACCAAGTCCTGCAAGCGATCAGACTCCTTAATAATCACTTGCGTATATTCGCGTAGACCTTTATCAGGAAGTTCAAACTCCAAAAGTTGAGCTGCACCACGAATACCCCCTAGAGGATTTTTAATCTCATGGGCTAAATTGCGCATGAGTTGCTTGTTTGCCTCAACCTGCTGAGTCACACGTTCATCACGCTCGCTGCGTAATTGCTGATCGATCGGGAACCACTCCATCATGATGAGCGATGGGTCCTCAAGACTAGCGACCACTACATGAGCGGGTATAGACTCCTGGTGAATACTTCCAGGCAATGAGTGCAGTACCATCTCTTGCCGCTCAGCAGAAAAATGCCCCGCTTTAATCTCTTCAATCATGTTGCTAAGAAAGGGATTGCTTCCAAATAAATCCTGAACGGATTGACCCTCTAATGATTTACGTGATAAGTCAAGGGCAGACTCAGCTGCTGCGTTTACATAGACTAAATGTAGATTGTTGGCCTCAAACACCACAATGGCATTCGGCATTTGGTCGAGCAATGTCGGAAAAAAAGGAGCAGCCGAAGCTGCCCCTTTTAGCGAATTGCGCAAAAGACCTGCGCTCAACTGTGCTTCTCGCTTACAGGGAGTAGTACATGTCAAATTCAATCGGATGTGTCGTCATGCGGAAACGAGTAACATCTTCCATCTTCAATGCGATGTAAGCATCGATCATTGAGTCAGTAAATACGCCACCACGAGTCAAGAACTCACGATCCTTATCCAAGGCTGCTAAAGCCTCTTCTAAACTTGCACAAACGGTTGGAATCTTTGCATCTTCTTCCGGTGGCAAATCATATAGGTTTTTATCTGCAGCTTCACCTGGATGAATCTTGTTCTGAACGCCATCCAAACCAGCCATCATCAATGCAGCAAAACAGAGGTATGGATTAGCCAATGGATCGGGGAAGCGCGTTTCAATACGACGACCCTTTGGACTTGAAACGTGAGGAATACGGATCGAAGCAGAACGATTACGAGCAGAGTACGCCAACTTTACTGGAGCCTCAAAACCAGGGACCAAACGCTTGTAAGAGTTTGTGCCTGGATTAGTAATCGCATTTAAAGCCTTAGCGTGCTTGATGATACCGCCGATGTAAAAGAGCGCAAATTCTGATAAGCCAGCATAGCCGTTACCAGCAAACAAGTTCTCGCCATTTTTCCAGATAGACTGGTGCACGTGCATACCAGAACCATTGTCGCCAACTACTGGCTTTGGCATAAACGTGGCTGTCTTGCCGTAAGCATGGGCAACGTTTTGAATGACGTACTTCTGCCAGATAGTCCAGTCAGCACGCTGTACTAATGTACTGAATTTGGTACCCAGTTCATTTTGACCTTGACCAGCAACTTCATG
This sequence comes from Polynucleobacter brandtiae, assembly GCF_002797575.1. Classification (GTDB taxonomy): domain Bacteria; phylum Pseudomonadota; class Gammaproteobacteria; order Burkholderiales; family Burkholderiaceae; genus Polynucleobacter; species Polynucleobacter brandtiae. The sequence goes on from NZ_PGTX01000001.1 coordinate 251,855, forward strand.
GTGGTGCACTTCAACAGGAATACCTAAAGACTCAAGAATTAAACACATCTCCGAACGCATGTCGTGGAATGTATCTACTGGAGCAACTGGAAAATATCCGCCTTTTTTACCTGGACGATGTCCTGGATTGCCGCCTTCGATTTCTGCACCTGAAGACCATGGAGCCTCTTCAGAATCTATCTTCACAAAGCAGCCCTGCATGTCAGCGCCCCAACGGACACCATCAAAAATAAAGAATTCTGGCTCAGGGCCAAAGTAAGCAGCGTCGCCTAAACCAGTGCTCTTCAAATAGGCTTCAGCGCGCTTAGCAATAGAACGCGGGTCACGATCGTAGCCCTTACCGTCGGATGGCTCGATCACATCACAAGTAATAACCAGTGTTGGCTCTTCGTAGAATGGGTCAATGTAGCAAGCAGTAGGATCTGGCATGAGCAGCATATCTGAAGCTTCAATACCCTTCCAACCTGCAATGGATGAGCCGTCAAACGCATGACCACTCTCAAATTTGTCTTCGTCAAAATGAGAAATAGGCACCGTTGTATGCTGCTCTTTTCCCTTTGTGTCCACAAAACGGAAATCTACGAAAGTACATTCTTTCTCTTTAACTAACTTCATCACATCAGCGACGGTCTTCGTCATGCAAATCTCCTCTATTAACTAAACGCGGAATTGAAAACTTGGGGATACACCCTTGTTTATTCCAGGCAACAAACATGCCCTTGGGGTGTATCTAATTTACTGAAGCAAACATTTGGGAATAATCATTATTGCACTGTTTAAGTGCTCAAATAAGCTATTTTGGACAAAAACTGCTCAATATTGCACCGATATAGTGCACTTAAGGTGGGGATAGATCATAAATTTCATAGCCCAGCGCTTCAGTGCCAGCACGAAGGGCAATCCATGCACTTTCCAGTAGGACGGTGTTGCCTTTAATGCCCAACTCAATATGGCGATCAGCGTATACCCCTCCACTAGTAGCATCACCAACGGAAGGCAAGCTAAAGACCTTTACCCCTGGAAAACTAGCCTCTATGCGCTCCATTAGCGGGGTTAATGTCGACTCAATCCCCTTGGGAACAATAAAGCTCCGCTCAGATCGATTATCTAGATGAAAAAGTGCATGGTAGTGATGATCCAAACACCAAGCCATCATTGGCGAGGCCATGACCGGAAAGCCAGGCAAAAAATGGTGATCCCGAATACGAAATCCAGGAATTTGATTATAGGGATTGGGAATAATCTCACTTCCAATAGGAAACTCGCCCATCTTGAATCGATGCTGATTCTCTGGCGTGTTGAGGTCCGCTTTAATCGGATCCCCTTCACTCATCGACTGAATACGACCAGCGATGAGCTCTTTTGCAGTCTGATGTAGCTCCGTTTTTGTGCCAAGAGCTAATGCAGCGCATTGCCTAGTATGGTCATCAGGGGTGGCGCCAATGCCGCCAGTGCTAAAAACAATACCGTTGCTTGCAAAAGTTTCTTTCAGGGTATCGATAATTTGCTCTGAATCATCAGCGACGTACTTGGCCCAAGATAAGCTTAGGCCCCGCTCGCTCAATAACTCAATCAACTTACTAAGATGTTTGTCTTGACGGCGCCCCGATAAGATCTCGTCGCCGATAACGATGAGACCAAAGCGTCTACTCGTAAGCCCGGAAACATTAGTCGACCTATTTTCCTTGGCATTAATCATGATCAATAAGCTCCATATTTATTACTCGTGCCTCAGTATTCAACGATCTCTCCTCTTCTATGACTCGTAGATTTTTTAACGCATGCAATAAAAAATGCGTAAACCATAGCCCTGCAAACACAAAAATAATGGAATAGATCCATAAAGCAATAAAACTCACTAAAGGGAAAAGTACTAAAGCCAAAGCTGAAGTAGCCCAGAAAAAAGTAGGCACAGCACCAAGCATCCCGGAGGCAATACCCATGCCAAATAACTGCCAGCGATGCTGATCAAGCAAAATACCCCGCTCTCGCTCACTTGCATGCTGAGCTAAAACGTCATATGACATTAAGCGCATTGTTAACCAGCCCCAAATTAATGGTGGTATGACTGCCACCATAGGAGGGATCCACCAAACAGGGAGCGTCAGCATAATCAAAGCCAAGGAAATCAGCATAGACCAAACAGAGTAGATGACACTCCCGAGGAGACTACCGCCATTTTTCTTCTCAATATTTTTATAGCTAGGCTGTCGCGAAACAGTACGTACTATTGCAGGGACCGTCGTGAAAGCAATCACCACCAATAAGCTGATGGCGATGAGCGGGATGAGCAGCATGACGAAAAATAGTGGTGCTATCCATGCCCTAGCATTTTCAAAGCCGGCCCAAATTAATCCATCCTGAATCCAGCTTGTGAATATTGATGAAGTTAAAAAAAGACTGAGGATCTCAAGAGCAGGTGCCCAGCTTAACCAAATGACAACTCCCCACAAAACCGAAACAATCAAAAATGGACGAAAGCTCAACCAGAGCATTCTGGGGTGCATCGTACCTACCAATGCAAAGCCTAAGGATTTAAGAACCTGCTGCATACTATTTAAGAATTCATTGAAGGGCTATGAGCGCTTTGGAAAGATCTCATGTACCGCATACATCAAGACCTGCCATTGCTGCTTAAAAATCTGGTGCGATACAGACATGTTTCTAACGCCTGTGGGATGGACTTCAGTTGAAAAAACTGCCGTATTAAAAAGCATGTCCCACCATGGAAACAATACCCCAAAATTGCATCCCCCCAAAACGCCTGGCTTACCCTTAGCCTCGTGCCCGTAGCCAACCGCGTGATGCAGACGGTGGAATAGCGGTGAAACAAGGAAGTATTTAAATTGTCCTAAGTGGACTTTGATATTGGCATGTTGCCAGCTTTGAATTAGCTGACTGAGTACCACTAGCAAGATAAACTGGCCAGGAGACACACCGATCAGCAGTGCGAAAAAAGAAAATACAACCGCGTGCATAACATCATCTAAAAAATGATTGCGATCATCTGACCAAGCGGTCATCACCGTTTGACTGTGATGCAAGGCGTGTAGCTGCCACCACCAATTAAACACATGCGAGGCTCGATGGTAGAGGTACTCAACAAAATCGAGCAGTACGAAGTAGATACAGAAACTGATCAGCGGAATAGCCGTCAGTGGGGGATACCAGGACTCCACATTCATCCTACTAAAGCGAAAATCATGTAGCAAGGAATCAATCTCAAAAAAGAATCCTGATAGGACTATAAAAATGAGACCATGAAAAATGCCTGATCGATGCAGCAAGGTATAGGCAATATCTGCTTTTGATGACTTTGAGAGACGCTCTTGGGTTTCAGCAGGCGCAAAACGTTCCCATGTACGCAGCACCACCACAATCAAGAAGATCTGAATACAGCCAAACAAAAACCAATCAATACCGTCAAAAACATCCTCAGCTAAAGCCATCAAGTCAAGTTGGTATAGCAATGGTCCAGCCACATGAGCAAACAACCATTCTTGAATATTTGCGTAAGTAGCAGAAATGCTTATGAGGAAAGAATTGAGCTCCATACCTTCAATTGTGACTCATTTAGCCTGATTTGGCAGCGTGGCAAAGCAAAAACCACGGTTCTTGAGGTTAATGATGAGTTGCTCTAAGACAGCAGGTGCCCAAGGGTCCTTTCTGGACCAAATTCCCAGATGCGCCATCGTAATATCCCCATCCTGAATTTGAGCGCTCGCCTTTGCCAGCAACATCTGGTTGGGGTGAGTTTGAGAGCTCAGCTCATCCCCCAAAAACCCTGCCGGGCTCCAACCTACATGGTGATATGAACACTGTTTGACCATATTTATGAGACGGGGAGATGTTTTACCACCCGGTGCCCGCCAAATCTTTTGGAGATCCACCCCAGTCAATGCCTTAAATCGATCATCGACACGCCGAATTTCACGACAATAGTTAGCCTCGTTATACAAAATAGTCACACCAGCTTTGGTGCCAAACTGAGGTTTTGCATAAACCTCACCCGCGGGGCCATCCTTAATAAAATAGACGTGATCATAGGTATGGCTTCCAAAGTGATGGCCTTCACGAACACGTTCTCGCCAATAGTCACCCCAAGAATCATCTAGCGAAAAGTCACCCCGATTGGTTTTCTCATTAGCCAGGAAAAAAGTGGCTTTCACATGCTGTCTATTAAGTACATCAGCAACCAATTGGGCTACCGACATATTGCCTGTATCAAAGGTGAGATAGACGGTATTTTTGCAAGAGCCCGTCTGCGCTAAACCCAGCGCAGAGAAAGACATGGCCCACAGAAATGCAGTCAGACGCACCAGAAGGCTGAGGCGCCACTTCACAAAACTACTCCCAACTTGCACGTGGCGTAAAGAAAACACCATGCGGAGATTTTCCTACCGAAATAACGCTCACTAATTTCATTGTGGGTATATCAATCACTCCCGCCTTACGAGAGAATCGGAACGTAACCCACAATGATTTTCCATCCGGCGTTATTTCCATATCGTCAGGGCCAGCAGGCAGTCCAAGAATATCGCCGGTCTTTTCAAGTGTTTGCATATTGATCTGACTAATACTAGAAGCAATTCGATTAGTCACAAACACATGTTTTTTATCGCCCAAAGGACGGAAATTATGAGCCCCCTTGCCAGTAAAAATTCGCTTCACTTCCTTGCGATTTTTCCAATCGATTACCTGGACATAATCCTCACCGGTAATCCCTACTAATAAATATTGGTCGCCTGGGGTCACCCATAAACCAGCAGGTACTTTTCCAGTGGGCATTTTCCAGATCACTGTTTGCGTATCCAAATCGATTGCAGCCAATTCATTGGAATCTTGTAATGTAATAAATGCCGTTTTACTATCGGCAGTAAAGGCTATGTGACTGGGTGTTTTTCCTAGCTTTACTGATTTAGCTAATTTCAAATCCGCCCCCTGTGAGCGATAGACGTCCACTCTATCAAGTCGATTTCCATTTACAATGAACCATTTATGGTCTGGCGAGTAACCAATTTGATATGGGTCAATGATGTTTGGAATCTTTCCGGTGAGCTCACCGTTAACCGGATTTAGCAAATCAATATCATTACCAGCAGCATTTGCAATCAGTAAGGTTTTTTGGTCTGGAGTCAACATGAGATGATGCGGCTCTTTCCCTACCGGAATAGTTTTGATGACCTTACGCGTAGGCATGTCAATCAAGCTGACTGTAGCCTCTCCAGAATTCAAAACAACGGCAATCTTAGGCTCTGCTTTAAGCTCTCCAACCACAGGACTCTGTGCAAATGCTCGACTTTGAAGCATAACAAAGACCGTAATCGCTAAGACCGAAAAAATACTTAATTTTGTTTTACTAGCAAATGTGTTCATGGCTTTGATTGTAAACATTTATGGGCAAAACAAAGCTAGCGGAAACTGCCGAGGATCTTTTCTAGGCGCTTCAAAGACATTGGGGTGGGCGTTTTTAACTCCTGGGCATATAAGGCAACCCTTAATTCTTCTAGCTGCCACCGAAAATCAAGCAAAACCTGATCCTCATCCACTCCATGCCCAGATGAACCGCGATTAGCCAGAAGCAGTTTTTGCCAAGGTCTAGCCACCGACTCCCAATCCTTTTGACACTGCGCATCCCTGCTTGGGTTGGCCCGAAGCTTATCAATTCTCAATGCAATCGCTTTTAAGTATCTTGGTAGATGAACTAACTGTTCGTACGGAATGTCAGCTACAAACTGAGGAAAGACCAAACCTTGCATCTGCGCTTGAATATCGTTAAAAGCACTTAGTGAAGATGCTTTTGCTTGTGCTGTCTTTTTTTGAAGATCGGCATGGGCCTGCAATGCAGCTAGCGCATGCTTTGCCATCTCCTGAGCGATTAAAGCCAGCCTAGGCTTGCCTGCTTGGAGGCGCTCTGCAAATTGTTCTGCGTTAGCTGGCAAAGGATCATTCATAAATGCCCGCTCTATTGCACAGTGGAGTATTTGCTCTACAAGGCGCTCTATTGAGCCAATATTAATAAATAACAAGCCTAGCTCTCGAGCGCCGGGAAGTTGTTTCTGCAATGCTTTTAAAGTGTCTTTATTCGCCAAAGCAAGAAGGCGACGCAGACCCTGCCAATGCTGTTTTCTAGCCTCCAGCAGATCATCAAATACCTCAAGATCACAAGATTCACCACAGTCGACCAGTGCAGGGTAACCAAATAAGATGCGGTTTCCTTTTTGGATTTCGAGAGTCTCGGGTAAAGGACCAAAGTCCCAGCTTTTATATCCGCCCTGCTCAATAGCCCTAACTGAAGCTAATGCTGACGCTGCCGTTGATGCTACTGCTGTTCTAGCGTCCGATACAGCGACGCCAAATTCCTCCTGAGCCGCCTGCTGAGCAATCGCCTGAAACGCAGTTCTGGCTGTCTGGCCATACTCTGCACGCAAACGCGCTAAGTTACGCTCTAACTCAAGCTGGCGACCATGCTCATCTACTAAACGGAAGTTCATGGATAAATGTAATGGCAATGCCTCTGGTCTGAAATCTGTGCGCTTAATTTCTAAACCACGCTCTTTACGGATATACGTAATTAGGCTGTCCAAGAAATCACCCTCACCAAATTTCTTTTCATCCAATAAACGTTCCAATGAAGACTTAGCAAACTCAGATAATGGAATGCAATGTCGGCGTAATTTTTGCGGAAGTGATTTCAGCAATAACAAAATCTTTTCTTCACACATACCCGGAACAAGCCACTCACAGCGGCGACTATCGACTTGATTTAACAAGGTCAGTGGAACCACAAGCGTGACACCGTCCTTTGGGCTGGATGGTTCGAAGTGATAAGTTAAAGCGAGCTCTCCACCGCCAACAAGCATTTTTTTAGGATAACGATCAACCGTAATACTAGCCGCTTCATGACGCATCAAGTCTGCCTTAGACAGACGTAAATGGGTATCAGCATTGGAAACGGAAGTAGCAGCATCAGCTTGAGTAGTTCCATTTTTATTGGATTCCCTTAGCCATGCTTTCATACTTTCCCGACTGAGCACCTGTTTCGGTATTCGCGAATCATAAAAAGCAAACAAGAGATCGTCATCAACCAAGACATCTGGACGTCGTGAACGATGCTCTAGGGCCTCAATCTCTTTAATTAATCGTCGGTTATGCCAAAAGAACTCAAAGCTTCCAGGATATTTTTTCCTAGCATCAGCTTCCGTTTCTCTCATTAAGGCAGGAGTATCCATACGACCAAACATTTCCTCTTGAACTAATGCTTGACTTATAAATAGCGCGCGCGCCTCTTGAGGGTCGTGGGATTCAAAACGCACGCGGCGACCGTGATAAATTGGTAGCCCATACAGCGTACCTCGCTCAAAAGCCATCACCTCACCTTGACGAGCATCCCAAAAAGGATCACTCAAGGATTTAATCAGTCTATGACCAGCGACGCGCTCTATCCACTGTGGCTCAATCTTGGCAATCGTACGGGCATACATGCGGTTGGTTTCTTGAAGCTCACCAGCCAAAATCCAGGCGCCAGCCTTCTTACCAATAGTTGACCCAGGCCAAATGAATGGACGAATACCTCGTGCGCCAATGTAACCACCCGTTTTACTTCCGCGCTCTTGTGATTTTTCATCCTCTTCTTTTTTGGCAACATAGCCCAATAGTCCAGTCAATAGGGATAAATGAACTTGCTCATAAGTGGCTGGCAAAGGATTTTCTTTCCAGCCTTTTTCACCGAGCATCGTGTGCAACTGACCATGGACATCTCGCCATTCACGCAACCGTCTAGGAGACAAAAACTGACTTCGGCATAAATTTTCTAACTGACGATTACTCTGTTTATGTTGAAGCGCATCCTGATACCAATTCCATAGCTTTACAAAATTTAAGAATTCTGATCGCTCGTCGGCAAACTGCAAATGGGCTTGATCGGCAGCGGCTGCCTGCTCTAACGGGCGTTCACGCGGATCCTGGGTTGCTAGAGCAGAAGCAATAATGGTCACTTCACGTAAAGCCTGCTGCTCTTTAGCCGCTAACAGCATACGTCCAATGCGGGGATCTAGCGGAAGATCGGCTAATTGCTTGCCGATTGCAGTTAATTTAAAGTGGTTGTTGATGTCGCTGTTATCACCGACTATATTTTGGTCATACGCAATTGCACCCAGCTCATCTAGCAGCTGAACACCATCAGCAATAGCGCGACCCAGGGGTTTATCAATAAAGGGAAAATCTTGCACCCTAGGTAGGCGTAAGGAACTCATACGCAATAGCACTGCCGCTAAAGAGCTGCGTAAAATTTCAGGATCGGTAAATTTTGGACGACTTAGGTAATCTTGTTCGCTATAGAGCCGGATGCAAATACCATCCGATACACGACCACAACGACCAGCGCGTTGATTGGCCGCCGCTTGTGAGATAGGCTCAATTTGCAGCTGCTCAACCTTATTACGATAAGAGTAGCGCTTAACTCGTGCTAGGCCACTATCAACTACGTAACGAATATTGGGAACTGTGAGCGACGTCTCCGCCACATTGGTGGTCAAAATAATGCGTCGTCCATTCCCCGGATTGAACACACGCTCTTGCTCTGCAACAGATTGGCGCGCAAACAAGCTAAGCACCTCAGGGTGAAAACGTTGCTGCAGTACATGATCTTTTCTAATGGCCTCGGCACAATCCCGAATCTCCCGCTCTCCGGGTAAAAATACTAAGACATCCCCCGCTCCAGCGGCACCCTCTCTCCAAACCTGCGTAATTGCCTCTGTAACCGCCTCAGGAATTTCCTTGGCTTGCTTGGACACTTTTTTACTATCAGGCTTTACATCGGGCTCTACAGGCTCATAGCGCTGCTCTACAGGGAAAAGACGTCCACTGACCTCAATTACAGGAGCGGCCTTACCAGCAATCGTAAAGTGCTCAGAAAAACGCTTTGCATCAATAGTTGCGGAAGTAATGATGAGTTTTAAATCAGGGCGCTTAGGAAGTAACTGCCTTAAATAGCCCAACAAGAAGTCAATATTGAGACTACGTTCATGGGCCTCATCAATGATGAGCGTGTCATAAGCACGTAGCTGGGGGTCTCGCTGGGTCTCAGCAAGCAAGATGCCATCCGTCATTAACTTGATAGAGGCACTCTGACTAGTTTTATCGGCAAAGCGTACCTGATAACCAACATCTTGACCGACGGGGCTTCCAAGCTCTTGGGCAATTCGTTTTGCAGTGGCTGTTGCCGCTATGCGACGTGGCTGGGTATGTCCAATCAGGCGCCCTCCGTTGATCGTGCCTCTGCCTAGGTCTAGGCAAATCTTTGGCAGCTGAGTGGTTTTGCCTGATCCGGTCTCTCCACAGACAATCACCACCTGAGAGTTGATGAGGGCATCTTTGATAATTTGACGCTGACCAGATACCGGCAACTCTTCCGGGAATCGAATTTCTAAGCGGCGCGTAGTGTTGGAAGCAGGCACAGCCATAGGCGATGATTTGGGTTTTTGTTGTTGATTAGGCTCTTGCACCCTATAATTTTCTCACTATGCCAACAAATGCACCTAACTCAGGCTTAAACACAGAAGAATCAAGTCCTAATTTTCCTTTTGTGGGGTGGCTACGTGACGTTGCGCCCTATATTCACAGCTTTCGTGAAAAGACCTTTGTAATTGCCTTTGCTGGTGAGCTAGCCCAAGAAATCGGCCTAGAAAATCTGATTGAAGATATTGCAATGCTTCATGCCATGGGCATGAGGATCGTCTTAGTGCACGGAATACGCCCACAAATTGAAGAGCAACTCTCATTACGCAATATTAAGAGCCAATTTGGTAGTACCACCATGTATAGCCACCGAATTACTGATGCCGCCGCTCTTGAGTGCGTCAAAGAAGCCGCAGGTGAATTACGCCTAGATATCGAGGCTGCGTTTAGTCGCGGCTTACCAAATACCCCAATGGCAGGATCACGTATATCTGTTATTTCTGGAAACTTTATTACTGCGATGCCGGTTGGCGTTGTAGAGGGTACTGACTACATTCATACTGGCCTTGTTCGCAAAGTTGACTCCTCATCCATTAGACAGTCGCTAGATAGCAATAAGATCGTACTGCTTTCGCCTCTCGGCTTTTCTCCTACCGGCCAGGCTTTCAATTTGGCTTTTGAAGATGTTGCTGCCTCAACCGCAGCCGCACTCAAAGCAGACAAGCTGATTTTCTTGAGTCCTTATGCAGGTTTGAAAGATGATGAGGGTGACTACATCACCGAGTTATCCATGCGTCAGCTTCAAGAATACGTTACACATCATCAAGAGCTAGATGTTGGTATGAAGGGTTTATTAAGTATTTCCGGTAAAGCGATTCGAGCAGGTGTAAGTCGGGTGCACTTTTTACCTTGCAATCAAGACGGTGCCTTGCTTGAGGAACTATTTACCCACGATGGTATCGGCATGATGCTCGCCTCATCTGATATTGAAAATCTACGTGAAGCTAATCAGGATGACGTTGGCGGGATTCTCCAGCTCACCAGCCCCCTTGAAGATGAGGGTATCTTAGCTGCCCGTGGTCAAGATGTCATTGAACGTGACATTCAGCGTTTTTCTGTCATTGAGCATGACCGCGTTCTATTTGGTTGCGCAGCCCTCTTCCCTTTTCCCAATGGAGTTGGTGAACTTGCTTGCCTGGCAGTAGACCCGGATGTTCAGGGATCTGGTGATGGAGAGCGTTTACTAAAGCGGATTGAAATGAGAGCAAAGCTAGAGGGCATCAAAAAGCTTTTTGTTTTAACTACCAGAACAGAGCATTGGTTCTTAAAGCGCGGATTCAAACGAGCATCTGTTGAAGATCTGCCTGAAGAAAGAAAGCAGATTTATAACTGGGATCGTAAGTCAATGGTGCTTACTAAAGAACTTTAAAACAGCAGCGCTTGAGACATAGAGCGCAATTGATTATTTATATTCGTCATGAATTAACTGTATTTGAAAGGCATCACAGATGGCACGCATGGTTCAATGTATCAAACTCAATAAAGAATCTGAAGGAATGGACTTTGCACCACTCCCAGGAGATTTAGGTAAGAAGATTTGGAATCAAGTCTCCAAAGAGGCTTGGGCAGCTTGGTTAAAACATCAAACGATGTTGATTAATGAAAACCGCCTCAATATGGCCGATCCCCGCGCTCGTCAATACCTGCTAAAACAAGTTGAAAAATACTTTTTTGAAGGTGGCGTTGATATGGTGCAAGGTTACGTTCCACCAACAGAATGATTATCCTAAAAAAATAATGTAGGGCCTCTTGACGATTGAAAATAAGGGGCATAGGATGAAGGGGTAGTTAGTCAGCTATTGTGACTAGCTACATTGGCGAAAGCCAGTACTCATAAGCATATCTATATGCTTATTGGCAAAAGGAACTCAATCTCTTCCTACTGCTTAGCCATGATTAACATGGCAAATAAACCCGACGGGCGTCCTAGACTGCTCTGTCGGGTTTTTATTTTTATAGCAGGATCTTGCTTACACCAGAGACATTGCTAACCAACAGAATATGGGCCCTTTCTTTAGCAAATAACCCCACCGTAATGACGCCAGCAATTTGCTTGATTTGCGATTCAAGCGCTATAGGATCAACAATTTTCAGGCCAGCTACATCTAAGATCCAAGCACCGTTATCTGTCACAAAGGGCTCACTTGGAGTTTGCTCTAAATCAGCACGGGTGTTTTTAGCGTGACGCAGAGAAACCTGACCACCCAATTTTTCCAACTCACGAGTAACGACTCCCTGGGAAATGGGAATGATTTCAACTGGTAGGGCAAAGTGACCTAGTATGGGCACCTGCTTTGATGAATCGCAAATACAAATGAATTGCTTAGCCATTGAAGCAATGATTTTTTCTCGGGTTAATGCCCCGCCGCCGCCCTTGATCATGTAGCCAAAGGGATCGATTTCATCAGCTCCATCGACATATACAGGTAGAGTTTCGACTGCATTAGGGTCTAGAACCTGAAATCCATGCTTGAGTAAACGCTCAGTTGTGGCATTCGAGCTCGATACCGCTCCCGCAAATCGATCTCGATGGGGCGCAATGGCATCAATAAAACAATTTACAGTAGACCCTGTGCCAACGCCTAAGACTGCTCCGGCTGGCAACTGAAGCACTTCATCTCGCGCAGCCTCACCAACTAACCGCTTTAGTTCATCTTGATTCATAGCCTCGCTAAATGCCTTTATTTATCTTGGATCATCGTAATACACACATCTATCATATGATAATCAGATAAGCTCCCATCAATCATTTATCGCCTCAAAGAACATTATGAACACCCGTGCCACCGAACCAAGCCAATCTAGCCAACTCAGCCAATTAAAAAAACTCACTACTGTAGTTGCCGATACAGGCGATTTTGAGCGCATGCAAGAATTTCAGCCCCAGGATGCCACGACTAACCCTTCACTCATTCTGAAAGCGGTTCAGCAACCGAACTACCAAGCATTGGTACAAAAAGTTAAAGCGGCCCATCCGGGATTAAAGCCAGTCGATTTAGCAGATTATATTTTGGTCGCCTTTGGCCTAGAAATTCTAAAAATTATTCCAGGTCGCGTATCAACTGAAGTAGATGCCCACCTGTCTTTCGATACAAGCGCGACGATCCACAAAGCTAAACACCTGATTGCTCTGTACGAATCCAATGGAATTGATCGAAAGCGGGTTTTAATTAAACTCGCGGGAACATGGGAAGGCATTCAGGCGGCTAAGGCACTAGAGGCCGAAGGCATTCATTGCAATATGACGCTTTTATTCTCCTTGGTACAAGCAGCCGCTTGTGGCGCAGTTAATGCAAAACTGATCTCGCCATTCGTTGGCCGCATTACTGATTGGTATAAAGCTAAGCTTGGCTCTGGATGGAATGATGTGGACCATGGCGGCGCTAATGATCCTGGCGTAACTTCAGTCAAGCGCATCTTTTACTATTACAAACATTTTGGAATTCAAACTGAAATTATGGGTGCCAGCTTTAGAAGTACGAATCAAATTTTAGAGCTTGCTGGCTGTGACTTACTAACTATTAGCCCCGAACTATTGGCGGAGCTTCAGGCAAATACAAATCCAGTTTCTCAAAAATTAGATATTGCGCATTCAACGGCTGCTTTGGCTGTAGAGCATATTGAGCAATTGCAATTAGATGAATCTCACTTTAGATTGCAACTTAATCAGGATGCAATGGCCACTGAAAAGTTGGCTGAGGGAATTCGTAATTTCTGCATCGACACTGATAAGCTTGAGGCACTGTTGAGCACATCCGCATAAAAAGGAAACTAGATGATTATTGCTTGTCCACATTGCTCTAAAGGCAATCGCGTGCCTGTAGAGAGACTCAACCAAAAACCTGTATGCGGGGCTTGTCAGCGAGACTTACTCGCATTACCAATCAACGCAACAGCAACGAATTTTTCCGAACTTATTTCACAAACCGCAATGCCCGTAATTGTTGATTTTTGGGCGCCTTGGTGTGGGCCCTGCAAAATGTTCGGCCCCACCTTTCAGACAAGTGCAATAGCCCATGCCAATAAGGTGCTTTTTATCAAAGTCAATACAGAAGCAGAGCAAGGGCTGGGGGCGCAGATGAATATTCGCTCTATACCAACCCTAGCAGGCTTTAAAGATGGCACAGAGGTGCACCGGGTGAGTGGCGCTTTACTGCCAGCTCAACTAGAGCAATTAATCAATCAACTACTGTAATTATGTTGCAGGTTTAGCTAAACGCTGCCTTAAAGCCTCGTACAAACAAACGCCACTTGCGACTGATACGTTCAAACTTTCTACCACGCCTTGCATCGGAATGCGCACTAGCTCGTCGCAAGTTTCTTTAGTTAAGCGACGCATACCCTCACCTTCGGCTCCCATCACTATCCCAATAGGCCCAGTGAGATCAATGTCGTAAATAGATTTTTCAGCCATATCATCTGTGCCGATCAGCCATACTCCAGCCTCCTGCATTTCGCGCATACTGCGTACAAGATTGGTTACCGTAATGACCGGCATGACTTCAGCAGCACCACTAGCTACTTTGCTTACCGTAGCATTAATCGATGCTGATCGATCCTTTGGAATCACTACCGCATCAACACCAGCACCGTCTGCAACACGTAAGCAGGCGCCAAAGTTATGGGGATCTGTTACGCCGTCTAATACCAAGAACATCGCCTTGGCCTTACTACTCTGTGCATCCTCAATCACTTCAGTAATCGTACGCGCTACTGTCATCTTATCGGCTAAGGCAACCACCCCTTGATGGCGGTCATGGCCTGCTAACTTATGAAGACGCTCAGAATCGGCAGCGTGCAATCGCTCACCTAGTGCCTCTTCAGCTTGCTTTAAAAAGTCACCCATACGGCGATCGCGACGTCCCGGATCAAAGTAGACAGACTTCAAACTATCCGGGTCTACTCTAAGACGCGCTTGTACTGCATGAAAACCTACTAATATTTGCTTCATCTTTGCTTAATCTCGATTTCTTTTCTGTGATTCTGTTCTTTGGTTCTTTGGTACTTTGATTCTTTTATTTACGGCGTGCTTTAGTAATTCGAACGGGCGGTTTTGTGCCAGCCGTTTTACCCACGGGCTTTGCAGATTTACTGGACTTCACTACTGTCACAGCACTACGGGTTGATTTACTCTTCGATTGATTGGCACCTAAATTGCCCGCAGACTTGGCGGCATTAACATTAACCCCACCAGGCTTTTGGGGTTCTTTATTACCTGCCCTTCCTTTTCTGGGTGCAGACTTTTTATTAGGGCGGCCAGTATCACGTACAAGAACCGTTTGACGACGATCCAAGGTAGCACCTGCCTCTTGGGCAGTTGACTTTACTAGGCTAAACTCAATCTTGCGAGCATCTAGATCTACCCTACTCACTAGGACGTGTACACGCTCACCGAGTCGATACCGAATACCAGATCTTTCGCCGCGGAGCTCCTGACGAGCTTCGTCATACTGGAAGTAGTCACCCCCAAGCTCAGTCACATGAATCATGCCCTCAACAAAGAGATTCTCCAGTTGCACAAATAAGCCAAATGAAGCAACGCCAGTAACAGTACCGGCATATTCCTGACCCAAGTGATCGCGCATGTAATAACACTTTAGCCAAGCCTCCACATCACGAGAGGCCTCATCTGCACGTCGCTCATTAGAAGAGCAATGAACGCCTAATTGCCCCCAAATGGGTAGCGCTGCATTGGCACCCTTTGCTGATTTAGGTAACGGAGTCCCATTTCCACTGGCTTCTTTTGCATCATGATGCGATTTTTTTGCATTGACTGCATTCTCACGACCCTTACCCTTGCGGGGTAAAGTCAGATTGAGCGGAACAGTTGGCGGCAATACTGGCACATAAGGCTTTTTTGCCAAAATAGATTTGATTACTCGATGTGTTAACAAATCAGGATAGCGTCGAATAGGGCTTGTGAAATGCGAATATGCAGGGTACGCTAAGCCAAAGTGGCCTTCATTATCAGGCTGATACATCGCCTGTTGCATCGAGCGCAATACAACCGACTGCAGCATATTGGCATCTGGACGCTCTTTAACCTCGCGCATTAACTTGGCATAGTCTCTTGGCTTAGGCTTTTCGCCACCCCCTAGCGACAAACTGGAGGTACGCAGAACCTGACGCAATGTGACAAGCTTCTCTTCGGAGGGTTCGGCATGAACACGGTATAGGCTAAGGTGCTTATTCTTATCAATAAAATCAGCAGCGCAAACGTTAGCAGTAAGCATGCATTCTTCGATGAGGCGATGCGCATCGTTACGAAGACGAGGCTCAATCCGTAAAATCTTACCTAGCTCGTTGCTGATAATTTGGGTCTCAGTAGTCTCAAATTCAATTGCACCACGCTTATGGCGTGCCTCCAAGAGGATCTTGTACAAAGAATAGAGATTGACTAGTAGAGGCCTAAGTTCAGCATAGCGTGTAGCCTCCGGACCCTTACTATTAGAGAGTGTTTCCCAGACAGCGTCATAAGTAAAGCGCTGAGCAGAATGCATTACTGCTGGATAAAACTGATAAGCCAGCACAACACCGTTGTTATCAACGACTGAGTCACAAACCATACAAAGGCGATCTACCCCTGGATTAAGCGAACATAGGCCATTAGAGATTTTCTCTGGCAGCATCGGAATCACCCGTCTTGGAAAATAGACTGAAGTGGCCCTTAATAAACCTTCGTCATCTAATGGCTGGCCTGGCTTAACGTAGTGGGATACATCAGCAATAGCCACAATTAAACGCCATGCTTTTGTTTCACCATACATCACTGATTCACAATAGACGGCGTCGTCAAAGTCACGGGCATCAGCGCCATCAATGGTAACCAAAGGAACGTCTCTCAAATCGACCCGACCCTCTAGGTCTGATTGCTGGACAGTATCCGGTAGTGCTGCAGCTTCTCTTTTGACGGCATTGGAAAACTCATGAGGAACGCCGTACTTACGCACAGCGATTTCAATTTCCATACCTGGGTCATCGATCTCGCCTAATACTTCGATCACTCGACCGACAGCCTGGCGATAGCTATCAGGATAATCAATAATCTCAACGCTAACGACCTGCCCTAATTTAGCATCGCCTTGGCCCTTGGGTGGAATGAGAATGTCATGCCCAATACGCTTATCTTCCGGAGCAACAATCAGTACGCCACTTTCATTTAAAAGGCGTCCGATAACCACTTTATTGGCATGAACTAGAACATCTACGATTTGACCTTCAGGTCGGCCACGGCGATCCGTACCCAATACTCTGACATTGACCTTGTCGCCATGCATGGCGCGGGACATCTCTTTTTCTGAAAGAAAAATATCCTCACCACCGTCATCGGGGATCACAAATCCAAAACCATCTCGGTGTCCCTGAACTGTACCTTGACGGTCAGCCTCTCGTGACACCAAATCTTTTGCTTTACGCATTTAATTCCTTCGGCAATCTCTGCCTTATATTTCAATCATTATTCTGAATCAGCCTACTCTACCAAACCACCAAGTCTGAGGGGAAAAAAGGCAAATAAGGTTATGTAAGGCACTTTAAGGCACATCCCTTATAATAATGGCATGCCCAGGTGGCGAAATTGGTAGACGCACCAGCTTCAGGTGCTGGCGATCGTAAGGTTGTGGGGGTTCGAGTCCCTTCCTGGGCACCAAACATGCTGCCTAAGATCTATATGGGGACTTTAGGGTCCTTTTTCAATAGATACTTAGGCTTCCATCATTCGATGCAGAATCTTGGGCCTCATCTCATTCCAGAGCGCCTCAAACTCCTCCACTTGATCTTCTGAAAGCTGCAATGGCTTAAATAGGCCGCCAAAAAAGATTGTTTTCTTGGGAGCTAAAGTCTTCTCAAACTCAGTGAGTCCAACCGGTCTGTCCTCCAGATCTCGCATTAATTCTGCCGAGCACACAATCGCCTCTTCATCGTCATGATCAATCACCGCAAATTCGATTAATTGCTGCGATTTTTCCAAAATAACGAGCGTACCCCTGGCATAACAAACTGCTTGATGCTCTTGAACAATATAGGTTAAAAATTGGTTTTCCTTCTCTACCTCCATCTGTAAGTCGTCAACGAAGAAAAGGTATTGACTACCTTCACTATTTACCAGAGTGAATACTTTTGGAATGACACCGTGGCCTAAGGCAAGGTTTCGGTAATAGGAGGAAATTTCAACTGCGAGGTTTTCGGAGAAAAGGTGCATAAGAAGAGTAAAAAATAGGATTAAAAGCAGTAATGACTAGTTACTTAAATTTGTCTTGAGAAAATCTATTGAGCGATCCCAAGCCAAATTGGCGGCTTCAGAATTGTATTCAAGTGGAGGCAAATTTCTAGTGCTTGATTTTGGGTTGGCAAAAGCATGTTTTGCATCGTAACGCTGGAAATCGTAATCCACATGAGCAAGCTTCATTTTTTCTTCAAGTTGATCTACACCAGCTATATTAAAAAAATCGTCGTGAAGCGCCCAGTGCGCCAACATCGGCTTTTTAATCGCACTAGCATCCACATATTCCAGTGGAGGATAGCCGTACCAGACAACGGTTCTATCGCACTCTGGTACCAAACCAGCCGCCAATACTGTCAGGGCGCCACCCATGCAAAAACCAGTAATCGCCACTCTAGCGCTACCGCTAGCTTTGAGATATTGAACTGCACCACGAATATCCTGACTCGCAGCATCAGCAAAGTTTAGGTCATTCATTAAGTGCTCAGCCTCATGAGTTTCGAGCGCTAACTTCCCGCGATATAAGTCAGGCACTAATGCTCTATAACCCGCTTTTGCTAAACGATCTGCAACATCTTTAATCTCTTGATCTAAACCCCACCACTCCTGAATGACAACAACACCAGGGGCATTGCTGCCATTACTAGGCTCGACTAAATAGGCCTCGACAGTTTTACCATCAGGTCTTTCGAAATTTATCATGATGTTTTCTTTTCTCTTTTCTATTTCTGAATTTTTATATTTTTTTTAATGCATATCAATTAAATTTGGTAGATTTGGAAGAATCCCCCGGGGGATTAATTTGGGGATCACTGTGAATATATCCGACCAGCCAAAAGGTTAACAAGCCACACAATGCAGCACCATAACCAACTAAGTCGTAATGCTCCATCTTTCCATCCACCCCAATAGTCACAACTACGCCCGCGATAACAGAGGCGATACCTGAAGCGAACATCTGCACAGAGCCAACCAGACTCATAAAAGTACCTCTCGTACGTGGCTCAACAACTTGACTCACAATAGCCATCACAGGAATCATTCTGCCAGAGATCAAAATGAAAAATGCCGTCTGATTGATCAATACAATCCAAAGTGGAGCCTGGGGTAAGTTAGTCGTGATTAGCAAGGGTATCAAACTAATGATCGCCAAATACTTAAATACCGTTACCTTACCGAATTTATCGGCTAAGTGGCCGATGTATCGCGAACTAATCAGAGTGGCAATGCCTCCACAGAGATATACCAAGGATATATAGGAATTATCGATGCCAACGTTTGCAGTTAAATACAAGGCGATGTAGGGAATAACAGAGAAGCCGGTGATCATAATTAATGCCATAAAGACAAAGGCACGTAGATGCTGATGCGCAAAAAATATATCCATAATTTGACGCAGTCTTGAACCCCCATAAACATGGCCAAGATGCCCTGATATTTTAGGAATGTTGCGATAAGCTAAATACAAAATAAAACTTGAAATCAAGCCTATAAAAAAGAATGGTGCCCGCCATCCAAGTGAAGGAATATGGTTGGCCAACATTAAACTAAGGGGAACTCCGGCAACTGTAGAGACCGAAAATGCAGCCATGACCGTGCCAAGTGCTTTGCCTCTTCGCTCAAACGGAATAGCATCGGCAATAATGGTCTGCACTAATGAACCCAAGATGCCGCCAAACGCACCGGCACATGCTCGAGCAATAAACAAGGAATGATAGTCTGGAGCAATTCCGCAAATAAGCGTTGCAATAATGAAGCATGCATACAAACTTAACAATAAGACTCTTCGCTCAAAACGATCTATGAAGTAAGTGGCAAAGATGCCCGCTAAAGCTGCGGCAAAAGTGTAAGACGATAGCAGCAGGCCAAACTGATGCGTGTTGATGTTGAGTTCCCGAATAAAATCAGGTCCCAAAGGCATCATGATCATAAAATCCAAAATGTGGGTAAATTGGATTCCAGCCAAAGAGAGTAAGAAAAAAAGCTCCTTTCTCTTTGCTACTGGGCTGTATTGCTCGATCAATGTATTCTTTGCTTGTAGTGGTAATGACACCATTATCAACCTTAAGCTCTTAAAAAGCCTGAATTAAAACTTTATCTAAAAGCCCCCATGAATCTAGCAGACCTCACTTTTCCTATTTTAAACTTCCCATTTCTCGCTCTTTTTAGAGACGTTGGCTTTGGGCTTTTGGGCCTCATGATCATTTTGTTTTTTCATGGATTTTGTATCATTAGGGTGTGCATGAGGTTTGAGCGTCGAGCTCAAACTAGCCTACAAAAAAATCAATATAACCGTGTTTTTATCCACTTTTATATTGCTTTTATCCTCATTTCTTTAATTCATATGAGTGAGATTTTTATTTGGACAATGCTCATTCAACGATTTGATCTCATTGCCAACCCCATCGACACCATTATTTTTGTAGGGAGCTGCTACACCACTGTAGGCTTTGCTTCTGATATTTTGCCGCAAGGCTGGAAAAGTGTTGCCTTTTTTATATCCTTTTCAGGACTCTTCACCCTAGCTTGGAGTACAGCGATGATGATTGGCATGATTAGCTCCTTTAAAGAGGCTTGGAATAGGAAATATTCCAACTAAAGTCCCACCCTACCCAGAAGTGAAAGCTCTTCAGAGAACCAGTGAATCATTGCCCAAATCTTCCCTGAAAACTGGCCGGCCTTTATGTTAATCTTGCCAAAATTACGGGTTTACCCTAGATATTGATGCTTTTGGTGATACAATCAGGGTTAACCCTTAAGGAGCCCACCATGGCAAGCAGTAACCAAGCGATTTACCAGACATCATCTGTTTTTAATTTGACCCCCATGATTGCAGTAAAAGATATTTTTACTATTCTGACTCAGTCCTTTGCAGAGGCTAAGGCAATGGAATATACGACTCGTAAAACTAGTGGAAACTGGTAATTAGCACCCAATCGCTATAAAGAAGTTTTAACTAGCCTCGTCATTACTAAAAAGCCTCCTTTTTTTGGAGGCTTTTTTTATGCAGGGTATCTTTTAATAGTCAGCGCTACTGCTTTAGATAGTATCCGTAAACACAACGTTGCCCAGCCCGAGAGGGATTATGTGTATCCTGAATAACGCCATCGATAACTGTAGTCAGGTGCTTAGATACCCTCACAATCAGTACGCCAGACGGCAATTCATTTGACCGCAGATGAACCTGACAGCCCGAGCCAATCTGCATTGTAGGCACCCATTTAAATCCATGCCTCAGAATATATTCATGAAAAACATTTCGATGATTACCATTTCTGGGGGATGTGCCACTGGCATTCAGTCTGCGGGCAAGTTTATCGCTTCGTGATTGGGCGTAAGTTGCATTTGCCACCCTCAAATCTTCATATACCCTCAAATAGGGTAGCCGCAAGGCAATGGCAATAGATCGAACAACGCAGTCCCCTGCACTTCCCTGAAAGCCCGCAGCCTCTCTACCTCCATCATTAAAGCAAAATCCAAGTGCCTTAGCTTCGGCCGCCTTTACCTTGGTAAATAGATTTAGAAAGTAAAACATATTGCTATTAATTAATAATCACAATCGAGGCAATGATCCAAAAGAAAAAAATGGATTTGCCTCACGACAAATCCATTCATCTTGACTAACTAAAAACTTAAGCGAGTGCTTTTTTAACTTCCAAGCGCCAAGCATGCAACAGGGGCTCCGTGTAGCCATTCGGTTGCTCGAGCCCCTTAAAAATAAGATCGCTGGCAGCTTTAAAAGCATAAGAATCATTAAAGTCAGGCATCATCGGGTGATAAAGAGCGTCGCCTGCATTCTGACCATCCACTACTTTAGCCATACGCTGCAAAGTCTCATTTACCTGAGTCTCGGTCACGACGCCATGCAATAACCAGTTTGCAATATGCTGACTAGAAATACGTAAAGTTGCGCGATCCTCCATTAATCCTACATTATGAATATCGGGGACTTTAGAGCAGCCGACCCCTTGATCAATCCAACGAACTACATAGCCCAAAATACCCTGGCAATTGTTATCCAACTCTTGCTGAATTTCCTCTGAAGACCAGTTAGCATTTTCTACAACGGGGACAGTCAACAAATCATTAATTAAAGCTTCCGCTTCGGCAGCCGTATCTAACTGTTCCATTTCTTTTTGCAGTTGAGCCACATTCACTTGGTGATAATGAAGCGCATGTAAGGTGGCGGCAGTAGGCGAAGGAACCCATGCCGTATTTGCACCCGCCTTTGGATGCACGATTTTTTGCTCCACCATTGCCTTCATCAGATCTGGCATCGCCCACATCCCTTTACCGATTTGCGCGCGGCCACGCAAACCGCAATCCAAGCCAGCCAAGACATTACGTCGCTCATAAGCAGACAACCATTTGCTGGTCTTCATGTCACCTTTACGCATCATTGGTCCAGCATGCATCGCAGTGTGCATTTCGTCACCAGTACGATCTAAAAATCCGGTGTTAATAAAAGCTACACGTGCACCTGCGGCCGCAATAGCAGCTTTAATATTGGCACTCATGCGACGCTCTTCATCCATAATGCCCAGCTTGACAGTATCTTCCGGTAGACCTAACAATTTCTCAACACGACCAAAAAGCTCAGCAGCAAATGCAACTTCCTCTGCACTATGCATTTTTGGCTTAACAATATAAACAGAGCCCTTACGAGTATTGCCGATAGCCTGCGTAGCAGGACGGTTGATGTCATGCATCGCAATCAATACAGTCACAACTGCATCTAAAATACCTTCGTAGATTTCTTTACCTTCAGCAGTAATAATTGCTGGATTCGTCATCAAGTGGCCAACGTTACGCAAAAATAATAAAGAGCGGCCGTGTAATGTCACAACGCCATCTTGAACATCGCGCGCACCAATACCAGCGATATATTGACGATCAGGATTTAATGTGCGGATAAAAGTTTTACCGCCCTTACTTACCTCCTCAACAAGAGTGCCCTTCAAAATGCCTAACCAATTTTCATAGGCGAGCACTTTATCGTCACCATCGACAGCGGCAATCGAGTCCTCAAGATCCAAAATAGTCGATAGAGCAGCTTCGAGAACAACATCATTGACTCCTGCCAGATCCCCGGAACCAATTATTTTACTTGCATCGATTTGAATATCAATATGAATCCCGTGATTACGCAGTAATATCGATGAGGGTGCGGATGCGTCCCCCTGATAGCCAACAAACTGCTTCTCATCTACCAATCCTGTGGAGCCACCATCTTTGAGAAAAACCACAAGCGTGCCGCTTTTTACTTGGTAAGCAGTAGCGTCACGATGCGACGCATTAATCAGTGGTGCCGCCTGATCGAGAAAATTACGGGCAAAAGCAACCACCTTGGCACCACGAATTGGGTTGTAGCTGCCTGCTTTGCCTGCTCCATCCTCCTCAGAAATGACGTCCGTACCGTATAACGCATCATACAAAGAGCCCCAACGCGCATTAGCTGCATTCAAGGCATAGCGCGCATTCAATACTGGAACTACCAGCTGAGGACCAGCTTGAAGAGCTAACTCATCATCAACATTTTGGGTAGTACCATGCACCTTACTAGGCACTTCGTCCAAATATCCAATTTCTCTAAGATGCTTTCGGTAAGCTTGCATATCTTTAATCGGGCCGGGGTTGCCTTGGTGCCAATGATCTAAATCAAGCTGGAGTCGATCGCGCTTTGCTAGCAATGCCTCATTTTTTGGACTGAGGTCATTGACGATCTCATCAAAGCCTTTCCAAAAATCAGCGCTCACTACACCGGTTCCTGGCAATACCTTATCCTCTATAAAGCGATAGAGCGGAGTTGCTACCTTGAGGTTTCTGCAATCAGTGCGAGCGGTCATCTTAAAATCCTTCAGCGAATGTGAATGTGTAAATTAAATGTATTAAATAATGCTTTAGAGAATGATCTTAAGCTTACTTATCAAAGGGGTGTTGCAATAGAATCGTCTCATCGCGCTCTGGACCAGTTGAGACCATCGCAATGGGCTTGCCCGCCACCTCTTCGATACGACGCAGAAAATGCTGTGCCTCAGCTGGCAGCTTATCCCATTCACGAATCCCAAAAGTGGTGCCCTTCCATCCTGCGAAGTCCTCATAAATAGGCTCACAGCGAGCGACAGCTTCAGCACCACGGGGCAATACATCTAGTCTTTGGCCATCTAGCATATAACCAATGCACAGTCGAATAGTCACGAACCCATCCAAAACATCTAACTTGGTGATACACAGTCCCGATAGACCATTAATCTGAATAGAGCGCTTCAGAGCAGCGGCATCAAGCCAACCAGTACGACGTGGACGACCTGTTACAGAACCAAATTCTTTACCAACCTCGGCCAAACGAATGCCTACAGGATCTTGTTTGGCTGGGTTATCAAAATCATACAATTCACTCGGAAATGGACCAGCGCCAACGCGAGTGCAATAAGCCTTAGTAATGCCCAAAATATATTGCAACGAATCTGGGCCAACGCCAGATCCAGCGGCTGCATTGCCTGCGACACAATTACTAGAAGTGACATATGGATAGGTTCCATGATCAATATCTAATAAAGTACCTTGAGCACCCTCAAACAATAAATTCTGCCCTGCTTGCTCTGCCGCGTAAAGCGCACTAGAAACGTCAACCACCATAGGCTTGAGACGCTCAGCAAAGGACATAGCCTCTTCTAATGTCTTTTGAAAATCTACTGGCTCTGCGCCATAGTAGTTAGTCAACATGAAGTTGTGATACTCCAAATTCTCACGAAGCTGAGCAGCAAACTTGTCTGGATAAAATAAATCTTGAACGCGCAGTGCACGACGCGCTACCTTATCTTCATAGGCCGGCCCAATTCCCCGTCCGGTAGTACCAATTTTTGCATCGCCACGTTTTTTCTCACGGGCATGATCAATTGCTACGTGGTAGGGCAGAATTAATGTAGTTGCCTCAGAAATTTTTAAGCGCGACTGCACATCCAAGCCTGCTGCCTCTAGCTCACCAATTTCTTTGAAAAGAGCCTCGGGAGAAAGTACTACACCGTTGCCGATATAACAAATGACATTTTTATGCATAATCCCCGATGGAATCAGGCGCAGGATCGTTTTCTTATCACCAACAATTAGTGTATGGCCTGCATTGTGCCCACCCTGAAAGCGCACTACCGCTTGAGCATGATCAGTTAACCAATCAACGACTTTGCCTTTGCCTTCATCGCCCCACTGGGTACCAATGACGACGACATTACGACCACGAGTTTGTTGCTTCAAAGACATAATAAAATCCAAAAGGTTGTTGCAGAATTAATGAATAAAAAGGGTGTAGTAAAAAATATGAACTGAGTGTCAAAGAGTCTGTTTTTATTTAAGTCGCTTGTGCGTTATTTCTTTTTGACTTCCCATAAGGAGCCCTGTCTAACTAACTCACGATCGCATAAATATTCAGCAGTCTGCAGCGTATCACCAGACATTGCCTGAATAACTACTTCCCCCCCATGACGTAAATCCGAAATTTTCATCAGCAATTCAACATCATTAATCCAAGGAGCCACAATTGCGGATTTGCGTCCAATTGCTGGAGATAAACTAGCCAGGGTCAATAAATCTATCGAAAAGCCAGTTGCTGGACGGGAGCGACCAAATGCCTGACCTACATGATCATAACGGCCACCCCGCGCAATAGGCTGGGGCAAGCTATCTACATAAGCGGCAAACATGACGCCGCTATGGTACTGATAGCCGCGTAAATCAGCCAAGTCAATACTTAACTCCAGCTCTTCAGAAAGCAAGGATGCTGCAGTGAATATCTTCGTTAGCTGACTTAAGACTTCATCAATTAATTTATTTTTCGGCAATACTTGCTTAGCTTGGGCCAAGACGTCAGAACAAGAGCCATTTAGCTCCGTAAGCGCCATCAGGGCATCAGCCGACTCAGTCGGCAAACATTTTGCCCAAAGCGCCAAGCGTGGACGATCTTTGCTTTGCAGCAAAGAATAAATAGCGGCAATATCTTCTTTAGCAATATCCTGCCCATCTAATATGCCGACAAGAACACCAGCATGAGAGAGATCTAGGTGCACCTTGTTTAAACCAGCCAAACTCAGCGTTTTAAGAAGTAAGGAAATTGCCTCAACATCCGCTTCCCAGGTAGCGCAGCCATAAATTTCAGCCCCTAGCTGTAACTCTTCACGAGCAGAGCTGCCGACTGGTGTGCGCGCATGCGCAACAGAACCTGCATAGCAGAGGCGAGTTACCCCTTCACGGTTTAATAAATGCGCATCAATCCGCGCAACTTGTGGAGTCATGTCCGCACGTAAACCTAAGGTGCGGCCTGAAAGTTGATCAACCAACTTAAAGGTTTGCAAATTAAGATCAGAACCAGTGCCCGTAAGTAAAGAATCCAGAAACTCTAAAAGCGGAGGGGCAACTAGCTCATAACCATATGACTGATATAGATCTAACATCGCACGGCGCAAAGTCTCTACCTTGCGAGCCTCTGCCGGCAAAACATCAGCGATATCTTCGGGAAGTAACCAACGGTTCATCATCTAAAAAACGCTGTCCTCAGTTTTTCTTATTCAAAAACTTAAAGAATTCGTTATTAGGCTCTATGACCATAACATCCTTCTTATCCTTGAAAGAGCTTCGGTAGGCCTGAAGGCTCTGGTAAAACTGAGCAAACTGAGCATCACGCCCAAATGCTTCAGCATACAAAGCGGTAGCCTTGGCATCACCAGCTCCCTTAATCTTTTGGGCATCTCGATAAGCTTCAGCCAGAATAGTATCGCGTTGACGTTCAGCGTTAGCGCGCGTTTTATCGGATTCAGCAGCGCCAGTAGAACGCAATTCATTAGCAACCTGTTTGCGTTCCGCTTCCATACGGCGATAAACAGAGTCGCTAATTTCAGCAAGTAGATCGATTCTTTTTAAACGGACATCAACAATCTCAACGCCGATATCTGCAGCATCGTTGGCCACTTTTTTACGGATACCCTGCATCACCTCTTCACGCTGCTCTGAAATAATCTCTCGAACAGTGCGCTTGGTAAATTCCTCATTTAAGGCCGAGCGGATAAGCTGACTGAGGCGATCTTGCGCCAAACGCTCGTCACCCTTAAAGCTAACGAAGAACTTGCGTGGATCAACAATTCGCCATTTCACATAAGAGTCCACCAAAAGATTCTTTTTTTCAGCAGTGATGTAACGCTCTGCCTCTGGTGTATCAATGGTCAAGATTCGACGATCAAAGAAACGAATATTTTCAAATGGCGCTGGTAACTTCACCTGCAGACCTGGCTTCTCAATGACTCGAACAATTTGCCCAAAAGCAAACACTACTGCAAACTTACGTTGGTCAAGAATAAAAATACTCGATGACAAAACGTAAACTAAAACGATCACACCGGCAATAGCCGCTAAGAGACGATTTGGATTCATTATCTTGACTCCCTATCACGGCTACGTAAGCCAGAATTGCTAGGACCAGGCGCAGGGGCAACTACGCCAGGCAGAGGATTAGCAGCTGGGGCACCAGGATTGCCTGTCACGCCACCAACAGTCACTGAACCTGTGGGCGTACTCGTAGGAGCCTGGCCGGTCGAGACTTGGGCACTTTCTGCCGTTACTTGTGCCACGAGCTTATCGAGCGGCAAGTACAGCAGGCTATTACTCTTAGTTGTATCCACTAAAATCTTGGTGACGTTGTTGTACATCTCGCGCATGGTGTCGATATACATTCGGTCACGAGTAACGCCAGGTGCCTTGGAATATTCAGCCAGCACTTGTTTAAAGCGCCCTGCATCACCATCAGCAGTTGCAATCACGCGCGCCTTGTAACCTTCGGCCTCTTGCATTAATCGAGCCGCCGTTCCTTTGGCGCGCGGAATGATGTCATTCGCATAAGCCAATCCCTCACTCTTTAAGCGCTCTTGATCCTGACCAGCTTTGACAGCATCATCAAAAGCTGCCTGGACTTGCTCTGGCGGTTGAACATTTTGAACGGTCACACTAGTAACAAAAATACCAGTCTTGTAACTATCAAGAATTTTCTGAATTGAGTTGGCCAAATCGATGCCAATTTTTTCGCGCCCCTCATACAAAACCGTATCCATCTTGCTACGTGCAACGATCTCACGTACAGCCGTTTCAGCCGCCTGCACTACTGCAGTATCTGGATCACGATTATTGAAAAGATAATCCGTTGGGTCCTTTAAGCGGTACTGCACTGCGAAACGAACATCAATAATATTTTCATCCTCAGTGAGCATGGAAGAGTCTTTTTGGTTTGTCGCTTTGATCAAAACAGAGCGACCCACCTCAACCGACCTTACTCCAGATAGATTGACTGTTTCATCAGACTGAATCGGCCAAGGCATGCGCCAATTGATACCAGGCGTGGAAGTGTAGTCATACTTACCAAAGGTGGTGATGACTCCAGCCTGTCCCTCTTGGATCATATAGATGCCAGTAGCCATCCACAACAAGAAAATGCCAGCTATTGCACCAAAGACGGTAGATTTTGCTGAAAATGGATTTATAAAATTAAATTCTGGTGCCCTCATGCCGCCACCGCCGCCACTACCGCCATTACCACCGCCATTGCCGCGCTCGGATGGCGGAGGAATATCGGTGCTACTGGGTTTATTGGCAGGCTTACGCGCACTAGGGTTTGGATTCTTCTTACCGCCGAAAAGACCACTCAAACGATCATTGAAATCGCGCCACAACTCATCTAAATCTGGTGGGCCATCTGGTTTGGCAGGTTTTTGCCCTGGCTGGGGATTTCTAGGCTGCAACTCTGTTGGCTGATCAGCATTTGGGGTTGGCTCAGCTTGAGGAGCTTGGCCACCAGGGCCGGACTGCCCATCTTTGGCATCCTTAGATCCACTACTCGAGTGGCTGTTACCCCAACCGGGGTCATTGATCGAGAATAATTCAAAAAATTTACGCGTCATGGGGTAAGTATTTTCGTATAGGAATTGGATTAAATTCGGCAGTTTCTGGTCGTTCTGGCAATGGTGCTACTAATTCATCTGGGGCTAATTGTGTCTTGGCGCGATTTTGCCCAACCTTCATTCTATCAGTCATTTGAGAGCATTCCGCCAGAGCTGAGCGCAATAAATCCATGCCAAGGCCTGACTTGGCAGATAAGAAAACCTTACTCGGAATCCCATCGGAGTCGCGCTCAAGCACCGCCCCTCGGGTAAAAGTCTGAGGCATTTGGTCAATTTTATTCATCACCTCAATACGCGGTATGTCCTCAGCACCAATTTCCCGTAGAACAGCCTCTACTTCTGCCTTTTGCTCTCTCGCGACAAGGCTGCAAGCATCAATTACATGCAAAATTAGATCCGCGTGAATAGTCTCATCCAAAGTAGCTCTGAAAGCCTCTACTAATTGATGCGGCAGCTCTCGAATGAATCCAACAGTATCGGAGACCACAATCAAGCCAACCTCCTCTAAGTGCACCTTTCTGGAGGTGGTATCCAAGGTAGCAAATAGCTGATCTGCAGCATATGCCCCCGCCTTTGTGAGTGCGTTAAATAAGGTTGATTTGCCAGCATTGGTATAGCCTACCAATGACACTGAAAAAATCTCTTTGCGGTTTCTGGCCCTTCTCTGAGTCCTTTGCTGACGCTGGAGCTTTTCCAGCTCATTCTCTAGGCGCTTTGCTTTAGTGGCCAGCATCCGTCGGTCTAACTCCATCTGGGTTTCACCAGGACCACCACGCACCCCGATGCCACCTCTTTGGCGCTCAAGATGACTCCAAGCCCGAACTAAACGAGACATCCGATAACGCACTTGAGCGAGCTCAACCTGGGTTTTACCAATATGGCTTTGAGCTCTTTGGCTAAAGATATCTAAAATCAGGCCTGTGCGATCCATTACATGAAAGCCAATTTGACGCTCTAGATTGCGTTGTTGCGATGGAGACAGTGGATTGTTGAAGATAGCAAGCTCAGCACCCTGCTCCTCCATGAGCTTTTGTAGCTCATTAGCCTTTCCTGTACCGATATATAAGGCAGGATCGATTCTGCCTTTACGCGCAATCAGGCTAGCAGTGGGAATAGAGCCAGCGCTATCCGCCAACAAGCTCAATTCAGCCAT
The DNA here is from genome assembly GCF_002797575.1 of Polynucleobacter brandtiae. Taxonomy (GTDB): domain Bacteria; phylum Pseudomonadota; class Gammaproteobacteria; order Burkholderiales; family Burkholderiaceae; genus Polynucleobacter; species Polynucleobacter brandtiae. The sequence continues at coordinate 281,685 of NZ_PGTX01000001.1, forward strand.
GCTGTCTGCGAAATCTTCGCGGCCAGTATCCACTCCAACAAGAACTGCTCGGGCTGCATCAACCCCAGTTTTAATCAGGATTAATCTCTTCAGTACGGAATTCCACAGCGCGGGCAGGAACAATCGTTGAGATCGCATGCTTGTAGACCATCTGCGTCACAGTGTTCCGTAAAAGCACCACATATTGGTCGAATGATTCAATATTGCCTTGGAGCTTAATGCCGTTCACTAGGTAAATAGAGACTGGCACATGCTCCTTACGTAGGGCATTCAGGAAAGGGTCCTGGAGTAATTGGATTTTGCTGTTATTCATACTGCTCCTTATTGGATTTTTTATTGGGAGTCTTGCTTTTGTTATTCAATACTTCGCTGCTACCTCTAATAAAGAGGGGTCTGATTCCAGGAAATCAAGACCCTTAATTAGGAAGGATATTAAAACTGTAGCTTGTTTTAGCGATTCTTATTTCTTTTTACCTTTTTTGCCTTTGTCATCATCGACATAAGGGTTTTTTGCGGTATTCATCTGAATTCTTAATGGAGTGCCACGCAATTTAAAGACTTCCCTAAAGCGACCCTCCAAATAGCGCTTATAACTGTCGGTAACACCACTTAAAGATGTGCCATGAATCACCACAATTGGGGGATTCATGCCACCCTGGTGGGCATAACGCAGTTTTGGACGCCCCATACCAACGCGCTTAGGCTGCTGGTGCTCAATGGCCTCTTGCAAGATACGCGTTAATTTAGGTGTTGGCAATTTAGCCATTGCCGCCGCATAGGCTAAGTCAACATCTTTAAAGAGCTCTTTCAAGCCCGTGCCTTTTTTGGCCGAGATGGGATGTACGTTGGCAAAATCTAAAAAGCGAAGCTTTTGGGCAATCTCCAAGCGGGCACGTTCTTTTACGTAAGTATCCAACCCATCCCACTTATTGACAGCAACCACTAAAGCGCGGCCCGCCTCAACAATAAAGCCCGCGATGTGGGCATCTTGCTCTGAAATATCCTGCTGAGCATCCAACATTAAAATAACCACGTTACAGTCAGCAATAGCCTGCAGCGTTTTTACCACTGAGAATTTTTCGATTGCTTCAAATACTTTCCCGCGGCGACGCAGACCCGCTGTATCGATCAATATGTAGGGCTTACCGTTGCGCTCAAATGGCACCTCAATAGCATCGCGAGTGGTACCGGGCATATCAAAAGCAATCACCCGTTCTTCACCAATTAACTTATTAATTAGCGTTGACTTACCAACGTTGGGACGACCCACAACTGCGATCTTCATCGGACGGTTTGGATCAAGCTCAGCCTCTTGAGCCTCTGGTTCAGGAATACCAAGAGAATCCAGGGCATCATCAATCAAGCCGCGCACACCATCGCCATGGGCAGACGAAATCGGGAAGGGCTCGCCTAGACCCATCTCATGAAAGTCTGCGGTAACAACACCAGCCTGCATACCCTCAGTTTTGTTGACAGCCAGGATCACTGGTCTACCGGTCTTGCGTAGAAAGTCAGCAATGACGCGATCCTGCGGAGCCATTCCTAGACGGCCATCAACCAAAAAGATGATGATGTCTGATTCTGCAACCGCTTGCTTGGTTTGCTTGGCCATCTCAGCAACAATGCCTGTTTTGGCTACAGGTTCAAAACCACCGGTATCGACACAAATAAAGGCACGCTCACCAATGCGACCCTTACCATAGTGGCGATCTCGAGTTAAGCCTGAGAAGTCTGCGACTAAAGCATCGCGTGAGCGCGTTAAGCGGTTAAAAAGTGTTGATTTACCAACATTGGGACGACCGACAATAGTAATTACTGGATTCATTTTGGACTGTACGCTGCTAGTTTTCCACCTTGAGATTGAATCAAGATGAGGCCGTTCACCGCAATCGGTGCAGCCGTAATGGGACTACTATCATGGCGAATGCGTGCCAGCATTTCGCCCTTCGCTTGCGACAGCGCATGCACATAACCTTGTGCATCACCCATCAATACCACTTTTCCCACAGCCATCGGTTCGCCAACATCCCTGAACGTTAACTGCGAATTTTCCCAGGCTTGGGCTCCATCCTTCACAGCAAACGCGGTGACATGGGATTTTTCATTCGATGAGAATACCAAGTCTGGGCTTTGTGCTGTACCTGTATAGCTTGAATAATCTTTAAACCAAATTAAATTACCGGTACGGGCTTGGCCACAACCGACTCTACCTTGATAAGAGACGGCACAAATAATATCGCCATCCATACTGGGCTTGGCGGTAACATCATTTAGGCGTTCGATTTCAGAGAAGCCCTTCGGAAACGAAATTGGTGTTTCCCAAACAAGCCCGCCATTCGCAATCGCAATCATGCCAAAACGACCGCCAGAAAAGCCCGTCACAATCACCTCGTTACCAATGGCCAACATACCGTATCCGACTCGTAACGATAAGGCGGCCTGCTGGCGCTGATAGGACCATTTACGCACACCCGTTTGTGCATCTAAACCAATAAATCGATTATCTAGGGCGCGAATAACCACCACCCCGCCAGCAACGACAGGCTCCGTCAATACTTCGCTTCCTACACTTACATTCCAGATTGGCTTACCAGTATCATCATAGGCATATACAGTACCTTTAGTAGTGACCACTGCAGTAGTGCGACCATCGGAACCAGGGCCGATCGATAGGCGGTCCGGCACAGAAACTTCCCAGATTTTTTTTCCAGTCAGTAAATCAATTTTTGCCAGATTACCGCGATGGGAAGCCGCATAAACAGAGTCACCAGCAACTGCCGGATGAAAGTTAAATGATTCAGATGAACCTACACTAGTTGACCAGACTGGAGCTAAGTCAAATTGATTTGTAACGGCAACTAACTCAGCGGGCTTACGAACTCTGGATCCACCAGAACAAGCAAGCAAAGCAACAGCTGTAGAGCCCAGCACTAAAAATAAGGTCAACCGCTTTAATGCGCGTTTTGCAAAACTAGTGTTATTGATCATCACTGAGCCACTCCTCCTACTGCATCTAATTTCACCTTCAAGAGACGACGCGCTTCTTCAGGAAATTCCTTGGCGTCATTGAGCTGCTTCCATGCGGCTTCGTAACTTGTTTTTGCTTCGCTTATTTTCTTCTGCGCTAAGTACCAATCACCACGACGCTCTGACCAAAGCGCCTCGAATCCCGTAATCGGTTTTTCGCTCAAAATAGCATCCGCTTCGACTAAATCTTTGTCGGAGCCCACTTCAATTAACTGTGCCGCCAAGCGTAACTTAGCCAGGGCCAGATAAGCTTTATCGGAAGCATTCTTAGCGGCCCATCGCAGATAATCCATCGACTTAGCAGAATCACCTGCATCCAAAGCAATTCTGGCTGCAACAAGACTGGACATCGCAGCATAAGGAGTGCCCCCATACTGCTTTTGCAAATCATCCGCCGCGCGCAAGGTGAGGTCTTTATCGCCATTACCAATAGCAGCTACCATCGTTTCATATAACTGAGAGGCAGCAGCTGCTTGACTGGTTTTCCACCACTGATAACCGCTGTAGCCAGCATAGGCAAATAAAGCTACCGTAACAACACCAGTGATGACATTGCGGTATTTTTGCCAAAACGCTTTTAGTTGATCTACTTGCTCTTGCTCTTCTAGGTCTAATGGCATATCTATCCAGGCTAAATACAGTTAATAAGGGGTAATTTTATGCTCAGGCGCCCACAATAGCGTCAATTATTGCGTCTACAACGCTATCTAGGGAAACGGTCCTTTGCTCACCACTAGTTCGTAGATTCTTGATCTGAACTTCATTCGCTGCTAATTCATCGGGCCCAATGATGATCGCATACGTTGCCCCACTCATATCAGCCTTCTTCATTTGTGACTTAAAGCTCGCGATTTGTCCGTCTGGCGGGCAGAACAAAATCACATCAATTCCAGCGCTACGTAGGCGTTCCGCAACAATTAGGGCCGCCGTTAGGGTTTCTCCACCCTGGTGCAGCACAAACGCATCGCATTGCGCTAGCGGTTCGGGTAACGAACCCGATACCTTCATTAGCTCCAATACCCGCTCCATTCCCATCGCCCAGCCACAAGCAGGAGCAGCCTTCCCGCCCATACGCTCGATCAGGGGATCATATCGCCCACCCCCAGCAATAGTTCCTTGCGCGCCCAACTCCTCAGTAATCCACTCAAATACAGTGAGGTTGTAATAGTCCAAACCTCGGACTAAACGCGGATTAATTTTGCAAGGGATATTGTTTGCTTTAAGTAAGGCCTGTACTGCTTCAAAATGCTGGAGAGACTCGGCACCTAAAAAATCAAGTAATTTTGGAGCCCCTTCGATTAATTCTTGCATCACTGGATTTTTAGAATCCAGAATTCGTAAAGGATTGCTCAGTAAGCGACGTTGGGAATCTTCATCTAGTTGCGTATGATTTTTTTCAAAGTAAGAAAGCAAAGCGGTGCGATGTTCAGCGCGCTCATTTGCCTGACCCAGAGAATTAATCTCTAAACGAACGCCGATTAATCCCAGCTCATCCCAAAGTCTTTGGCCCATGAGAATAATTTCAGCATCAATATCAGGGCCAGCAAATCCCAAAGCCTCAATACCAAATTGATGAAACTGACGATATCGCCCGCGTTGTGGACGCTCGTGGCGGAACATCGGTCCGGTATACCAAAGTCGCTTAGGGCCTTCGTAAAGCAGATTATTTTCCACGACTGAACGAACAACTGCAGCCGTTCCTTCGGGACGCAAGGTCAGCTGCTCACCATTCAAACGATCTTCAAAGGAATACATCTCCTTTTCAACAATATCAGTTACCTCACCAATACCCCGTTGAAATACGGCGGTGGCCTCAACAATCGGTGTGCGCAAAAACTCATAGCCATATGCACGCGTTAAGTCACGCAACACATGCTCTAGGTGTGCCCATGCCGCAGCATCCGCCGGCAATAAATCATTCATGCCGCGAACGCCATTGATCTTCTGAATCTTCTGGGCTTTTTCAGATTGACGCGTATTTTCGGCTGCAGGAGTTACTGAATTTTTTTCTTGGTCCGTCATGATGTGCGCTTCAGGTATTTTTCTTGTTATTTTTATTGGTGTTTTGCTATTATTTTGGTGCGTAATGCAAGTTGACATATTCTTGTACGATCACCTGAAAATCATGTGCAATGTTATCGCCCCTTAAGGTCTTCACTTTAAGGCCATCTACGAATACGGGAGCGGCTGGAGTTTCACCAGTACCAGGCAAAGAAATGCCGATATTGGCATGCTTGCTTTCACCGGGTCCATTGACAATACAACCCATCACCGCCACATTCATTGCCTCAACTCCTGGATGGGTCTTTTTCCATAAGGGCATTTGTTGGCGTAAGAAAGACTGAATATTGGCAGCAAGCTCTTGGAAAGTAGTGCTAGTGGTTCTGCCGCAACCAGGACAGGCAATCACCATTGGCGTGAAATTACGCAAGCCCATCGTTTGCAAAATCTCTTGAGCCACAATTACTTCATTCTCGCGGGGTGCCCCGGGGTCTGGCGTTAATGAAACACGAATCGTGTCGCCAATGCCCTCTTGAAGCAAAATCCCCATCGCTGCCGTTGAAGAAACAATTCCTTTGCTGCCCATGCCAGCTTCTGTTAAACCCAAATGCAATGGGTAGTCAGAGCGACGAGAGAGGTCTCGATACACTGCAACTAAATCCTGCACATTACTCACTTTGCAGGACAATATAATTTGATTGGGATTCATACCGTATTCAATAGCCTTTTCGGCAGACTGAAGGGCGGACTGAATCAACGATTCAATCATGACCTCTTGCGCTGTCTTCGGATTAGCCAAGGCAGCATTACTGTCCATAATGCCTGCCAACAAATCTTGATCCAAACTACCCCAGTTCACACCAATCCGAATCGGCTTGTCATATTTACAGGCTGCCTCGATCATTTGGGCAAATTGGGGATCACGCTTAGCGCCCTTGCCCACATTTCCTGGATTAATGCGGTACTTAGATAAGGCCATAGCGCACTCCGGAAAGTCCGTCAGTAGAGTATGGCCGTTATAATGAAAATCACCAATCAATGGCACCAAAACATCCATCTTGTCTAACTGCTCGCGGATATATGGCACAGCCGCTGCAGCAGCAGGTGTGTCTACCGTAATGCGTACCATTTCAGAGCCAGCGCGCGCCAACTCTTTTACCTGTATGGCGGTCCCAACAGCATCTGCTGTGTCGGTATTCGTCATTGACTGAACCCGAACGGGTGCATCGCCACCAACCGTAATCACATTTGTTTTCCATGCAATCGTTGATTGACGAGTTATGCGCTTAGGGGATGGACCTAGAGGTAGAGGTGCTAACTTAGTCATCTCATTTAGTCATCTAATTTATTGAGCCAATGAATGGGCTGCTCTGACTGAACAATTTCAGCGTCATGCACAGCGCGCTCACGCACTCTTGTGCGATCTACTACGTCACCTGCCAATTGACCACAGGCAGCAGCGATATCGTCACCGCGCGTTTTACGAACTGTGGCTACCATTCCAGCCTCAAGCAAGATGTTAACAAAAGCATGAATCCGCTGGGCTGTTGAGCGTTTCAAGCCAGACTCTGGGAATGGATTGAAGGGAATGAGATTGATCTTGCACTTAATGTCTTTAAGCAGACGCACTAGTTCTTTTGCCTGAATATCAGAGTCATTGATCCCATCAAGCATGCAGTATTCAAAGGTTAAAAAATCTCTAGGCGCAAATGGAAGATAGCGTTCACATGCAGCCAGCAATTCTTTAAGGGGATATTTTTGATTGAGCGGAACAAGCTGATCCCGTAACGCATCATTAGGAGCATGCAAAGATACCGCTAAAGCAACTGGGCAATCTTGCGCTAAGCGATCAATCATCGGCACAACGCCAGAGGTGGATACGGTAACACGACGTCGTGATAATCCATAAGCACGATCGTCCAGCATTAGCCTTAATGCAGTAATAACATTATCGTAATTGAGTAGAGGCTCACCCATTCCCATCATCACAACGTTAGAAATTACGCGGCCCGTATGCTCCCAACCAGGCGTTGGAAATTCCTCTATACGGCGAACTGCATTGGGGTCATTACGCAATAGATGCTCAGCGAACCACAGCTGGCCAATAATTTCACCGGCTGTAAGGTTACGCGAAAACCCTTGATAGCCCGTTGAGCAAAAGCGGCAATTAACAGCGCATCCCGCTTGCGAAGAGATGCACAAAGTACCTCGACCATCTTCCGGAATAAATACAGACTCAACGGCATTGCCAGCCCCAACATCAAGCAACCATTTGCGAGTGCCATCTGTTGCATGCTCATCTTTTAAAACAGGAAGTGAAACAATCTCCGCTTTATCAAGTAAGGTTGTTCTAAAAGTTTTTGCCAGATCACTCATGTCATTAATATTAGAGACACCGCGTTGGTGTATCCATTGCATGAGTTGCTTCGCCCGAAAGGGCTTTTCATTCAACCCCGCGACATATGCCGCCATTTGGTCGGCATCAAAATCTAAGAGATTTACGCGCGGGGAGGTCAATACGTCTACTTATCAATCAATTGCTAATCAGCGTCGATTAGCGATTAAACACATTCATGCCAGGGAAAAAGAAGGCGATTTCCACAGCCGCTGTTTCTGGAGCATCTGAACCATGTACTGCGTTAGCGTCAATACTGTCTGCGAAATCAGCACGGATCGTACCCTTTTCGGCCTTTTTAGGATCGGTAGCACCCATCAAGTCACGGTTTTTAGCAATTGCGCCTTCACCCTCTAATGCCTGAATCATGACAGGACCAGAAATCATAAAGCTGACTAAATCCTTAAAGAAAGGACGATCTTTATGGACACCATAGAACTGCTCAGCTTCATTTTGTGACAAGTGCGCCATTCTGGAAGCAATGATCTTCAAACCAGCAGATTCAAAACGCTCGTAGATCTTACCAATAACGTTTTTTGCGACAGCATCAGGTTTGATGATAGATAGGGTGCGTTCAATAGCCATGCATAACTCCAATAGTAATTTCAAAGATTTAAGCTCAATTCGCGGATAGTAGGCTCCAGCTTTAATTATTTCCAGACACCCCACTACGCGCTAGGAATCCAGCGACCCCTAAATTATACATTGCCTGACCGTATTTACCCTTATCTAGGCAGGGCTAAGCTATTGAATTTACAGGGCATAACCCTTCAATTTGTAGTTCTATTTAAATACAGCTTGAAATCACCCTAATTTGTCTATACTTAATTTCATTAACCCCTAGTGGGTTTCAGTCCTTACAACAAAGAAGGAGTCAATATGAGCGATCTAAACTCTTACGGTTTCGGGCAAACCGGCTCGATAAGCACCCCCCAAATACGTAACCGCGTACTGCGTAATACCTATGCACTTTTAGCGCTATCAATGATTCCTACTGTCATTGGGGCCTGGCTTGGCGTTGCTTTTGGCCTCAACTTCATGAAAAGTAGCCCTTTTATGGGTTTCATCGTGTTCATGGCGATTGCTTTTGGCTTTTTCTGGGCAATCGAGAAGAATAAAGAAACTGGTCTAGGCGTTCTTTTGCTCCTAGGCTTCACTTTCTTTATGGGCATCATGATGTCCGGCTTAGTGGGTTACACCCTCAATAGCTACAGTAATGGAGCCACTCTAATTATGTTGGCCTTTGGTGGCACGGCGGCCATTTTTGGAGTGATGGCAACCATTGCTACGGTCAGTAAAAGCGACTTTTCTGGCATGGGCAAGTGGCTCATGGTTGGTGTTCTACTCTTGATCGTAGCCTCCCTAGCAAATATCTGGCTACAGTTACCAGCCCTGATGTTGACAGTAATGGTGTTGGCTATCGGCATCTTCTCTGCCTTTATTTTGGTGGACGTTCAGCGCATTATCAATGGCGGTGAAACCAATTACATCATGGCTACCCTAGCTATCTACCTAGATGTGTACAACATCTTTACTAACTTACTCGCATTATTGGGTATCGTTGGAGGCGACCGAGACTAAATAGTCTTCCCTACCAGTTTTCATTACCAGTTACGCGTAACTCCGCTCTAACAAAAGGCACTTCGGTGCCTTTTTGTTTAACTAAATTAACTAACTTAGACCCTATCAAATACTGCCATTGATTCTACGTGCGAGGTATGAGGAAACATATTGATGATGCCCGCACTTTTGAGGACATAGCCAGCGTGATGGCACAGAATCTCAGTATCCCTGGCTAGGGTTTTTGGATTACAAGACACATACACAATGCGCCGAGGAATAAGATCACTCCTTTGCTGATGCAAACTAGCCAATGCTTGGCAAATTTCCATAGCCCCTTCACGTGGGGGATCCATGAGCCAGCGATCCGCTCTACCCCATGAAGCGATCGTCTCTGCGGTCACCTCAAATAAATTACTTTGCATAAAGCTAGCTTTCTCTGCTAGGTCGTTATGTATGGCATTTTCTTGCGCTCTGTTTGTTAGGCTCGCCAATCCCTCGATGCCCAAAACGCTCTGTGAGCGTTTTGCCAGGGGAAGCGTAAAGTTACCAATGCCACAAAATAAATCGAGTACACGATCCGTTGATTTAATTTCTAGCAAACGGATAGCCCTACTGACTAAGGCTCGATTCATTAGATGATTGACCTGAGTAAAGTCCGCCGGCTTAAAAGGCATCTCAATCTCAAACTCAGGTAAGCGATAGCAAAGCTTGCCCGTTGAGGGATAGAACGGCGCAACCGTTTCAATTCCTTTAGTTTGTAACCAGATCCAGACTTGGTGCTGATCTGCAAAATCTCTTAGTAATTGCTCATCCGCCACAGTCAATGGATTCAGAATACGAAATACGAGCGCTGTCACTGGTTTAGATTTTTGTAAGTCAGTAGAATCCGGTTCAGCGGCCTCACCTACCGCTAATTCAATTTGGGGCATACGGTCGACGATCGACAAACCCATTACCAATTTACGTAAGTCGGGCAGTAAGTCGGAGACATGCTTAGGTAGAATCTCGCAAGCCAACATATCGGCAACGTAACCACTCTTACCCTCATGAAAGCCCACCAAGACGGTGCCTTTTTTGATGGAGCGATTGACCACACTTAATCGCGCACGATGGCGATATTCCCAGGCGGGACCACCCATGGGACGCAAAATTTCCTCTGGGGAAACTTTAGCAATATGCTTTAAATCATCCTCAAGCACACGCTGCTTCATTGCAATCTGAGCCCGAATATCTAAATGCTGCATAGTGCAGCCACCACATACTCCAAATTCCTTACATTTTGGTGTCGCTCTAAATACTGCCGGTTTTAGTATGTTGAGAACCTTAGCCTTACTAAAGCGGGCTTTTTCACGGGTCACTACGTAGGTTACCAATTCAGTTGGTAGAGCTCCTTGAATAAAAATTACCTTACCACTTTGACCTTCTGCAATTTCTACTTCATTGGGCGCTAGCCTAGCAATGCCTTGCGCATCGAGATCAAGAGATTCAATGCAAATAGGTTCAGTGACCTCAATGTGCACTGGCTTTTCACCTCTACGCATTTGATGCAAATCCCAAGAGATATTCTTGCCATTGAACTCCATTAGGCTCTTTGGAGAGACTATTTAGATAGGTCTTGACGAAAATAATTTCATTTTCATACTCCGCTAATGAAAAACCACCTCGCAGAAGTTGAAAGCGACAGTACATCAAATAAGTATTGACCACATCTGTTTCACAGTACTGGCGAATCTCTTCGATTCTGCCATCTTGGTATGCGGGCCAGACTTGACTACCATCCATTCCCATTTTTCCAGGGAATCCACAGAGTTTAGCCAAACCATCTAATGGGGCATTGGCGCGTCCATTAAATTTTGCCAATAAATCCATTAGATCTAAGTGGCGCATGTGGTAGCGGCTAATGTAGTTGTTCCACTTAAACTCGCGACTATCGTTTTCCTGGCTCTCCCCCATTTCCCAATAGCGTGGCGCTTGAATATGATTTGCTAATGCGCGGTAATGAAGGACTGGCAAATCAAAACCACTGCCATTCCAAGAGACTAATTGCGGCGTATACTTTTCGACAAGCTCAAAGAAGGTTTGAATTAATAGCTTTTCATCATCGTCAGGGTTGCCCAAAGTGCCAACTTTAATTTGGGGGCTACCCTCTTTAGTAGTTCGACGAATGACGCAAGAGATAGCGCAGATGCGCTGTAAATATAGGGGCAGAAAATCACTACCTGTTTTCTCAAGTCGTTCTGACATAGCTTTACCAGCCACTTCAGCATCTGATAAGGAATCTGGGTAATCGTTGAGGCGACGAAGACCAGCCACATCTGGAATGGTCTCAATATCAAATACGAGAACAGTTGCCATTACCATTGCCTCATCAAGTTGATGCGTTGTTATGTATTAGTGAGCTGATGAGCTGAATAAGTATCAGCTACTGCAGGTAAGGCGCAGGATTTACTGGCTTACCATTCACACGCAATTCAAAATGAAGCTTCACTGCATTCGCATCGGTATCGCCCATCTCAGCGATCTTTTGCCCTTTTTTAACCGCATCGCCCTCCTTCACTAGGAGTGAGCGATTGTGGGCATAAGCAGTTAAATAAGTATTGTCATGTTTAATGATGACTAGATTGCCATAACCACGCAAACTATTACCAGCATAAACAACCTTACCCTCAGAGGCAGCGCTAACAGGGTCGCCTAATTTACCGGTAATATCAATGCCTTTTGTTTTATCGTTAAAGTCGTCTATGACTTTACCTTTTGCCGGCCATGACAAACGAATGCCGGGCTCGGCCACAATATCTTTTGTAGGATCAGACTTGGCAAGGTCGGCCTTAGCAGAATCTATCTTAGGACTATCACTAGGGATAGTCGGCTTAGTGCCTGGGGTGGCTGGAGTCATTGGTACATTCGATCCACTTGCCCTCATTGCAGATTTAGAGCCTGCTGGGGGCTTCACCAGAATCAGATCGCCCACTTCAATCTGATTGGGATTAGCCATATTATTCCATTGAGCCACATCGCGTGGCGCCTGCCCATTATCTAAGGCGATACGGGCTAGGGTGTCCCCTTTTTTGACGCGGTAATAGCCTGGTGGAATAGTCTCACTAGAGGAGCTGGAACGCTCAACCACTAATGCAGGTTTAGCTCGTGGAGTGGTGCAGCCTGCGTTTAGCAGCATGGCTACAATGGAAAATGGGATCAGAAGTAATTTAGTCATGGACTTCAATGGATTGTTCATACTATCCCCGATTGTAAGGGGACAAAAAAGACCTCATCCAAAACAGTTCTTTGATAACGTTGCGAACTCATGCGCTCAACCATGATTAATTGCTGTTCTTTTTCATTTTTAGCTACTGGAGCCACTAAACGACCCCCAATAGCCAATTGATCTAAAAGTGCATCTGGAATACCTAAACCAGCTGCGGCCAGAATAATTCCATCAAAAGGGGCCGCTTGTGGCAACCCCAAAATGCCATCACCGTAAATCAAGCGGAGATTATTAATTCGAAAAGGCCTTAATTTAGCTCTAGCCATATCGTGCAATGCACGAATCCGCTCAATCGAATAAACCTCTTCAGACAGAAGACTCAATACAGCCGCTTGATATCCACAACCGGTGCCAATTTCTAAAACCTTTCCCAATTTTTGCCTTGGCTTGTGGAGCAATTCAATCATGCGAGCTACAACAGAGGGCTTTGAAATCGTTTGAGAGTGCCCGATTGGCAGTGCGGTATCTTCATATGCTTGAGGGTGCATTCCTGCATCCATAAAAGCATGACGAGGGACAGTAGCAATAGCCTCTAGTGTTTTGGGATGTTTTACTCCAGCCGCCAATACTTTGGCGGCCAATGCCTGACGATGTCCGGCTAAACGCTCTGCCGCAGGCTTCAACCGCGATCCCATCCATTGGCACGCAATGCGGCTAAACGGGCGTGGTGCGTTAAGTCTAATTGCATCGGTGTTATCGAGATACACCCCTCGTTGATAGCATGAAAATCGGTGCCTTCAGAGCGATCTTTAGCATCACCTGCAGCCCCGATCCAGTAAATTTCATCACCTCGGGGACTTTTTTGCACTACCACTGGTTGTGAATGATGGCGATTACCTAAACGCGTAACACGCCAACGACCGAGATCGGCATAGGGTCGATTCGGAATGTTGACGTTGAGCAAAGTAGCGGCTCCTTCAGTATGAGTGAGTTTAGACGCAAGCATTTGCGCAACAATATCGTGCGCAGCTTTAGCGGCATCATCAACTAGATTCCAACCCCTGTCGATTTGTGAAAAAGCCACTCCGGGAACACCAAACATAACGCCCTCGACAGCAGCTGCCACAGTACCTGAATACAGAGTATCTTCGCCCATATTTTCACCTTGGTTGATGCCCGAAACAACCAAGTCCGGTTTCTCATCCAGAAAGCCAGTCATCGCAATATGTACGCAATCTGTTGGGGTGCCATTAATAAACAGAAATCCGTCGCGCTCTCCACCGGCCACACGATGTATTGATAAAGGCCTTGATAAGGTCAATGAGTTAGAAGCGCCGCTATGGTTTTGCTCAGGAGCAATCACCGTTACTCGCCCTAGTGGACGAATCGCGTTTACTAAAGCAAGTAGGCCAGGTGCAAGATAGCCATCATCATTTGAGATTAGGATGTGGGGCTGATAATCATTGCTCATTAAACAGCTCCCTGAGCTTTTGTAAAGGTACGGCCTCTAAACCATCCATAGATAACAGGTAACACCAAAAGAGTCAAAATTGTCGTTGTAATCATGCCGCCAACGATCACGAGTGCCAATGGACGTTGAGCCTCAGAACCTATTGCATGCGATAAGGCTGCGGGCAATAAACCCAAACCAGCCAACATGGCAGTCATTAATACAGGGCGGACACGTAGGGAGGCGCCTTCTACCATCGCATTTTTCATTCCAACATGGTCCTCTGCGATAGTTTTATTGATGTAAGAGATCAAGATAACGCCATCCTGAATCGCTATACCAAACAGCGACAAAAACCCAAATAGAGCCGAAATACTCAGAGTCTCTCCGCCAAAATGTAAGGCAATAATCCCACCGATCGCTGCAAAAGGTACGTTTATCAACACAATTACTGCATCACGCACATTACCAAGCGCCGTCACCAACAACAGAAAAATAGCTATCAAAGTCAAAGGAATGATCACCATCAACTTTTTCTGGGCTGCCTTCATTTGATTAAATTGACCATCCCATGAAATTGAATAATTTCCAGGCAACGAAACATTTCTCTCAACTAAGAATTTAGCATCCTCGACAGCGCTACCTAAGTCACGACCACGCACACTGAAGATCACAGCAATATAGCGTTTTCCTGCCTCCCGATAGATGAAGAACGGGCCATCAGTTAACTTTACAGTCGCCACCATATTGAGGGGGATTTTAATTCCGCTAGGAGTATCGATTAATAAAGCCGAGATATCAGGCACATCATTGCGACTTGCTTCGTTCAGTCGCACAGCCACGCCAAATGTCTTCTCATCTTCTAAGAAGTTGGTTACAGATGAACCCCCAATAGCATTGGCGACTAGGGTCTGAATATCATTCACATTAATGGCATATCGCGCAGCTCGCTCACGATCAATTTGAATATTTAAAGTTGGTTGACCCAGCTCTCGTAAGATCCCCTCGTCTTCAATGCCCTGAACCTTCTTGAGTTGCTCAAGAACCTCAACTGCCTTTTGATTAAGTACCTCAAGGTCTGATCCATAAATCTTGATTGAATTTTCACCTTTAACACCGGATAGAGCTTCATTGACGTTGTCTTGAATATACTGGGAGAAGCTATAGGTGACACCAGGAATCGTATTCAACTCCTCTTGAAGTCGCTTAATTAGCTTAGCCTTACTGCTATTTTTAGGCATGTCCTCAGGCGCCTTGAGATAGAGCCCATATTCTTGATTAAAAACACCTGTTGAATCAGTGCCGTCATCAGGGCGCCCAATTTGAACAGCAACCTTCTCTAACTCCGGTTGCTTAATAAATTTCTCCCGCAACTCATTCGCAATTTTGATTGAATAGTTTAGGTCAACGGTATTAGGGAGCACTACTCTGAGCCAAATATTATTTTCCTCGAGCGTGGGCAGAAAGGCAGTGCCCAAACGTGTAGCACTAAATAGCGTCACTGCCAATATTAATAGTGAGATAGAAATCACATGCCGAGGATAGTCCATCCATTTGCGCAATAGGGGCCGATAAAGCCGCAACATCCAAGAAATAAACTTAGGCGGAGAATGGCTAAAGTTTTTTGAAAAGGCTAGAGAAAGCATCGCCGGAATAAAGGTAAGACTTAAGATAATTGAAGCAATCAATGCAAAACCCATGGTGAATGCCATAGGTTTAAAAATAATTCCCTCGACACCACCCATCAAGAATAAGGGGGAATAAGCAACAATAATAATGCTGGTCGAATACACCATCGCCCGTTGAACTTCGCTTGTTGCCAAAATAATGCCTTGGTTAACTCGTTTGTGGTCATCCTCTAGATGTCGCATTACATTTTCAGTAATGATCACGGCAGCATCCACAATTACCCCAAAATCAATGGCACCCAAGGAGATGAGGTTTGCTGGTACGTTAAAAATATACATCTGAATAAACGATACGCACAGTGCAAGTGGAATCACAGCAGCTACCACCATAGCAGCTCTAAAATTACCCAAGAAAATATAAAGCAATGCTAGGACCATTGTGATCCCAAAAAACATTGTATGTTTTACCGTTCCAACAGTAATATCTAATAAAACCTGACGATCGTAAAAGGGTTTGACCTGAATGCCTGGGGGCAAAATATGATCATTGATAGTTGCAATTTTATCCCTCACGCGAGCCAATACCTCTGAGGCATTTTCTCCGCGACGCAGATACACGATACCCTCAACAGCATCTGGATTGTCATTGAATTCAAAAATACCTAATCTTGGGGCATTACCAATAACCACCTCGGCTACGTCGCCAATACGAATAGGGGTGCCTTTATTCACTACGATGACTACTTGCTTTATGTCATCTAAATTTCTCAGAAGGCCTACACCACGGACAACAAACTGCTGAGACCCACTGGGTAAAACACCACCGCCAGTATTGTCATTCGCACTTGTTAAGGCTGCAATAACTTGTGCAACACTAACATTCTTGGACTGAAGGCTTTCAGGACTGATGATGACCTGATACTGCCTTACCTTGCCACCAAAAGAAGAGATATCAGCAACTCCAGGGGTTTGCTTCAGCTCTTTATAAATCTCATAATTTTGTAACGTTTTTAGGCGTGTTGGACTTGCGTAGTCTGACTGAACTTGGTAGCGCAAGATTTCACCAGTAGCATCAGAGTCAGGACTTACGCTTGAATTAACGCCCTGAGGAAAGGTAATATTTCCAAGATTAGAGATAAATGTCTGGCGCGACTTAAATGGATCGGCAGAATCTTCAAATTTCAAAGTGACTACTGAAAGACCAAATAAAGATACGGAGCGAAATGTTTTTACCCCAGGAATGCCAGCTAGAGCATTCTCAACAGGAATAGTAACCTGCTGTTCTACTTCCGTTGTACTTCTACCAGGCCATTGTGAAATTGCCTGAATTGTCAGTGGGGCTACCCCGGGATAGGGTTGAATGGGTAATTGCTTCAAACTGAAAGCGCCAATGATGAGCAGCACAACTGAACACACCAGTATCAATATGCGCTTCTGAATGACATCCCGTATAAAAGAGGTTACAAAGCTCAATTACTCCTCCTGTTTCGCAAAGCGGTCATTTAATAAAACTGCGCCATCAGTAAGCACCTGCATACCGGGCTCAATTCCCTCGGTAACGGCAAAGCGCTTTCCATCCAAGTCGTAGCCGCTTACTGCAAATCGCCTAAATTTGTCTGCACCAGTTCTAATAATTACGTAACGCATTTCACGCACTCGCACAATTGCTGACTGAGGCAACACAACAGCATCGGCTGTTCCAGTTTGCAACTTAGCGGAGATATACATGTCGGAGCGCAAAAGACCATCAATATTCTCAACATCACAACGGATTAATAAAGTTCTCGTTTCTGGGTCAATCGCAGGGGCAATGTAGTTTGCCTTAGCAATGAATTCTTTATCGGGATAGGCTTCCGATCGCAATATTAAGGTTTGCCCTTTTTGGATTCTACGAATATCTTGCTCAAAAATATTTCCTAAAAACCATAGCGCTTTAGGATCAGCTAGAGTAGCCATGACATCACCCGCACTAACAACAGCACCTGGATCTACAGCGCGCTTAACCACAACACCCTCAATGGGTGAGTGCATTATCAGATTATTTTGTGACTTACCGCTTCTTTCTAGGGCTTTGATGTCACCGTCACTGGCGCCTAAATTACGCATGCGGTTTGCAGCAGCCTGTTGAGTGATCTGCGCATCTCCTAACAAATCACCCATCGATTTATTTGACTGAAGAATTTGCGCCGTTTTGGAAGAAAGTAAATACTCTTGCTGGGCAGAAATATACTCTGGGCTATATAACTCGATTACTGGTGAACCAACATTAATTGAGGCACCATCAAAAGCGTAAATACGCTCCACTCTTCCAGGCGCCCGTGCTGATAGCACTTTTGACTTTTCGGCATTAAAGGCCAAGCGCCCAGGGACTTTTATTTCAACCGGAACAGACACCTTTTCAGCATTTTGAAAAATATATATATTTGGATCGAGGGTGATACCAGTTAGAGTAATCTCCATTGCACCCGTTTTTTCAATTCGGAGACTGCGGTCAGATTTTTCCAATTTAATTGGACGGTTTACGTTAAAAATTAAACCAATGATGATGCCTATTAGTAAAACAGAAAAACAAGTAAAGCCTAAACGAATGCGTGCGCGTGTTTCAAACTTTAGGGCCCAATAAGCGGCTACAAAAGTTGTTTTTTTCTCATTCACTTTATGTAAAACATGTGCCAATAACTTGAGCAAATGTTGCTTCACTTTATCCAATAGCCGAGTTATCTTTTCCTTCATGCTGCTCCCTAAAAAGGTTCTTTACCAGCTGTAGCCAGTAATACTGTTTGCGCCTGCAAGAGATTGCTCTGTGCAAATGCTAATTGAACTTCAAGTGCGCGTAATTGCGTTTGTGCTGTGAGTAGATCATTAAACCCTTGCCCATTATTTGAGTACTGAGTTAAGGCAACCTTATATGCAGCATCCGCCTGCGGAACTTGGCGATCTCTTAAAAATTGATTTTGGTTTTTGGCTTGCTCAAATGCAGCGTAGGCACTGTTGACTGCCAGCACAATCTGCTGGCGATTAGATATATTACCCGCCTCAGCTGCAGCTTGATTACGCTGTGCCTGCTCAACACCATACTTTTCCTTGGTAAAGAAATACAAAGGAATAACCAGATCAAGCTCAAGTTGATAGAACATCGTTCCATTATTGGATGCAAAGGGGCCTCGTGGCGTGAAGGATGAGCCAATCACCTGAAAGTCTGGCAGATAAGCTTTTTTAGCAAGATCCACACCCTTGCGTGCAGCCTCTAGTTGCAAGGCAGAGCTCTTGAGGGAGGGATGACTAGATTCGGCGTAGTCCTCCAATTCGAGTAAGGTAGGCACGTTATTAATTGCACGAGATACATCACCCCGCAACACAAGACGCTCTCTTGAATGACGGCCTACTAAGGTATTAATGTTGTTGAGTGAGACTTGCAGCTGACGCTCAACATTAAACTGATCGGCCTGCGCAGCACTTTGTGATACCTGGGCATTGAGATACTCCACATATGCAGCAGCATTATTAGAGTAACGCGCTCTGGCTACATTCTTAATCATCTCTAAGCGCATTACGGATTCTTTGAGAGCCTGCAACTGCTTCTGTGATGCTAACGCGTTGTAATAGAGGGTAGAGAGTTGGGCGCCCAACTGCAAGTAAGTCGATTCACTTTGAGCCAGCAGCGCTTCGGCATTGGTATTGGCGATATCGGACGCAAGACTTTTCTTGCCGGGAAACTGAAACGGCTGCGCAATAGAAATAGAGTTATTACTGCTAATACCGCCAGGATTCTGTTGTGAAGGTGCATTTGCCCCACCCAATGCAAATGGTGATCCCGGTGGCATACCAGACCAAACCAGTCCGACCTGTGGATTAGCCGGTGCGTTAATTTGCGGTACGGTTGCCTTGGCAGAAAGATAGGATTCGCGCAAAGAAGATAGCTGCGGATTGTTCAACTTCAGCTCTAACCAGAGCTGCCGTAAATCCATATCTGAAGGTCCGGATGGCGTCCCCTTGGTATAAATCTTTGGAGTATCTTTTGAAGTCACCGGGGCAAAGAGAGATGCTGCTTTAGCAGGGTTTGAGCCAGAACTGAGCTCGCTGCTGATCGCTGGTGGAGCTACTAGCAAATCCTTGGAATCACTCGTCTGAACAGTCACACTGGCGGGCGTATTTTGACTAAAGCACGGATTGATCAGTAATAGGCTAGCTGTAGCGGCAACAATGTAAGCCACCCGCAGCGGCAGGCGCACATGTAAGAAGGTCAAAATAGCGATGTTAGTTTTGTGATGGCTGAGAATCAAATCGACTGCCTCTGAAAATCTGTATTAATGCTATTTTTATGATCCCAAATGCAGATTTTCTTGCATTCATTGCGGGTTGCAGTGATTATAGGCGAGATAGACCAAAAGTCTATAGATTAAGTATTTGTAACTTATTGATTCTAAACGCAATAATTATATTTACTCGCGTCTAAGCAATTAAAAGACTAAAACTCAGCATGTATTCGAAAAGACAGAATGTTGACTGGGCCGCGGGCAGCGTTATAGGCGGGGTTAATCACGTGTTGAAAGTTCAACCCTGCCAGAACATTATGAACAACCATTGCGTTGTAATACACCTCGCTAATCCGCTCCGGCGTATAGGAGATAGTTTGATTGCGGCTGGCATAGTCACCAATGAAATATGAAACACCTCCTGACTGGAGATAGCTGCGGCGGTAACTTGATAAACCGTTTTGCATCATTGAGATACCGACGCTATCTTTTGGGCGCTGCCAGCTTGACCCATTCATTCCTAGACCAACTGAAATGGAGTTATCCGCCTCAGTAAATGACATCGTCTCTGTATGGCCATCTGATGTGAAGGCGCGTGCGTAAATACCTAAATCCTTGGTTAATGCTTGCTCCCCGTGAATACCGACGCCCGTTTTAATCTGGGCGCTAGAGCGAACATTATTGATGGCCTGTGTTCCCTGAGCATTATTCTGGATAACGTAGTTTGTCGCATCCTGAAAACGAGCCAGGATCATTTTGTTGCGGTAAGCCAAAACACTCACCTTACCTGGTAATTTGGCAATATAGTGTTGGCGCTCTACTTCTACCTGATCGCCATAGCTATTAAAAATTTGCCAATTGAGGTCACGGCCATTGGGTGATTTTGGTGCCAGCATTCGAGAGGCGCGCATGACCCAGTTATCCAGATACCACTCCCCTGCTAAGCCCCAGCTGTAACCACGAGCATCAGCAGCATAGTCATATGCTAAGTAGGTCATATTGCCCCAGTTCATAAACTGTATACGGGGATCTTTAGCGTAACGACTATCATCAAAAATATCTAAAGTGGAAAACTGACCGCCAGTAATTACCACGCGATTGCTGCTCACTGTTTGCGTGATTTGATTGGCTTCGTTTTCCAGAACGACTTTATCACCCTCCTGATTTAGGGTTTGGCGAACAAACGCACGCGCGGAGTAAAACTTCGCAGCCGCCCCATTAGCTTTAGTAGCCTCTCCGTTGGTAAAACCCCCCAATCCAGTCAAGCCAGAAAATGCTACGCCAGAAACTACCTCAGGGTTGAAGTACACATCTGTATTCGGTGCGATACGTGCACCCAAGTACAAGGTACCTGACCAGGTGTAACTCATGGCCTTATCTGCATTTAGACTATTCATCCCCGAATAAGAGGATGTGAAGTTGTTATAACGTTGATTAATGTAGGTAGTTTGACCGTGTATGTTTACCGGTAAGCCAAAGAGAGTGCCTTCAGTGGGCAAATCTTGAATCGGTGACGCAAAACTGGCTACCTGATCGGCGCCTGATCCTGCCTTTTGAGCAAATACAGTTGTACTAAGGAACACACTTAATGTGACACTCAATACACCGAGTAAAAGCAGAGAATCAGGCTTGCGGGTCATTCACGATTTCACAATAATTAGTGGAGGTAGCCCTCAAGAGGTCTAAAACAGGAATACTAAGGTAGGTGTTTAGCGTTGAGTTCAACGCATACACAAGGCAAATTATCACTAAAAAGTATCAATTTACCTAGAATTTATGTCGTTTTAGTGACCGATACAGCTGCTCAGAAGCCGTGTTGGGTGCTTAGCTAACAGAGCGACGATCCATTAGCGCTCTGGCCAAGGTTCCAGCATCAACATATTCAAGCTCACCTCCTACCGGAATACCTCTGGCTATTCTGGTGACTTTGATGCCCTTAGATTTCAAGACTTCACCAATATAGTGCGCAGTAGCCTCACCTTCACTAGTGAAATTCGTGGCCAGGACAACCTCTCTCACCGCTATACCAGCAGTGGGGGCTTCGATACGGTTGAGTAATCGATCAAAATGAATCTCATTAGGCCCCATGCCATCCAGCGGTGAAATACGACCCATCAGTACAAAGTAATTTCCTTTGAAGCTTAGAGTCTGCTCTACCATGACTTGGTCCGCTGGCGTCTCCACAATACAAAGTAAGGATGGATCACGGCGATCGTCACTGCAGGTAATACAAATCGGGGTTTCTGAAAAGGTATTACAGCAAGCACAGTGACCCACCGTTTCTACCGCTTCTCCTAGTGACTGCGCTAACAAGGCTGCGCCATTACGGTCGTGCTGAAGCAAATAGAAGGCCATGCGCTGCGCTGACTTTGGCCCAACACCCGGCAACACTCTGAGCGCTTCAATCAAGCGACCAAGCGCATCTTGAGGCGTTTCTTGACGTGCCATTTAGAAATTCGCCATCAAAATGGGAGCTTAAAACCAGGAGGCATTGGCATGCCAGCAGTAGCGCCAGACATCACTTGCGTATTGGCAGCCTCTACTTGTTTGAATGCTTGGGCATAGGCAGTCAAAATTAAGTCTTCCAACATCTCACGATCATCCATAGCAGCTGGATCAATCTGCACACGCTTCATCTCATGCTTACCAGAAATTGTCACTATGACTAAGCCATTAGCTGCTTGGCCACTCACTTCTAGCGCAGCCAATTGCTCTTGCGCAACTTTCATCTTTTCTTGCATCTGCTGGGCCTGTTTCATCAAGCCAGCAAGGCCACCTTTCATCATCGCTTCTATTCCTTTGTATACAAATGGGTTGATATTGGTTTGCTGATAATAATAAGAGTGAATGCAAATGTAAGGGTCAAAGTAAAGGCAAGCGTAAGAGAGTAAAGCCAGCCTTATAGCGGCTTAACAGAACCACCAACTACGGTTGCCCCAAATTCTCTTTCCAACTGCTGAATGAAAGGATCTTGGGCAATCATTTGCTCAGCATTTTGTCTTTTCTCTTGATGAATCTGGGCGTCTACCTTGGCAACCGTCTTCACTTCAACTGCACCCTTCTCAATGATGACCTTCACCGGCTTCCCAAAGTGTGTGCTCAAGACATCTGCCAGACGACCAACTGAAGCATCTGAGGCAAGCTGTGGCATGGGAGTCACAATCGTTACACGCACACCCGCAGCAGAATCATGCCACTCTTGTAGTTCAGTTTGAAACGCCAACTGCTGAACCATTCCTTTGAACGGTAACTGACGCATCAAGGCATGCCAGTCTGGGCGATCGGCACTGGAAGGACTCAGATCTGCTGGCGCTGCCATCGCTGGAACCGGGGCAACCGATGCTGAGATGGGGATAGGCACAGATCTTACGGAAGCAGATACCGCTAACGCTGACGGAGCTATTGGTTTGGGGGTATTTCCGACGGGAGGTGATCCGCCCGATCTAGGAGCATTGGGCGAATCATTTCCAGGGCGAAAAGCGAGCATACGCAAGAGCGTCATGGCAAATCCAGTTTGCTCATCTGGCGCAAGCGATAAATCAGGGCGACTCGTGATGCTGATTTGATAGAAGAGTTGAGCTTCCTCCCTACTTAATACAGCCGCCAAACGACGAATTTCTGCTGCTTCTGGCCAATCCTCTAAAACGGATTCAGGAACAATTTGAGCGGCAGCAATTTTCTGAATCAAACTTGATAGATCGGCTAATGCTAAAGAGAAAGACATACTGCGCTCACCCATCTCGTTCGCGATCGCTAAAAGCGTTGCACCATCCTTGCTAATTAAAGAGTCCAGAATGCGAATAAGGTAGGCGTCATCTAGGGTACCCAGCATGCCCCTTACAGCCTCTTCAGAAACTTTGCCAGCAGCATAAGCAATGGCTTGGTCCGTCAATGAGAGCGCATCCCGCATCGAGCCTTGTGCCGCCTTAGCCAATACCCGTAGTGCATTAGTTTCATGAGCCACATTTTCTGCAGCGAGTACCTTTTCCAAGTGCTCAACAATTAAAGGTACTGGCATTTGCTTTAGGTTGAACTGTAGGCACCGCGACAAAATGGTGACTGGAATCTTTTGAGGGTCAGTGGTTGCTAGAATAAATTTAACGTGCTCTGGTGGTTCTTCTAAAGTCTTGAGCATGGCATTAAAGGCATGGTTTGTGAGCATATGCACCTCATCAATCATGTAAACCTTATAACGCGCATTGCTAGGTGCGTAAGCCGACTTTTCCAATAACTGGGCCATCTCATCGACACCCCGATTACTTGCAGCGTCCATTTCAATATAGTCAACAAACCGACCTGCATCGATTTCCAAGCAAGCTGGGCATTTTCCGCAAGGCTCCGAAGTCATCCGACCTTGACCATCTTCCCCAGTGCAATTGAGAGCTTTTGCCATAATTCGGGCAATAGTGGTCTTACCTACCCCGCGGGTGCCTGTAAAGAGCCAGGCATGGTGAAGGCGGCCCTGGTCTAGAGCATGGGTCAAGGCCTTGACTACATGGTCCTGTCCCACCAATTGGGAGAATGTTTTAGGGCGCCACGAACGGGCTAAAGCTAAAGCTGTCATGTATTACATTCTAACAAGCTAAAATAGAATTGGACGGGCCTCCTCGCATGGTGGGCTGGATAACCTGGTCAGGTCGGGAACGAAGCAGCCAAACCCATTCTCTGCCAGTGCCGGGGGTCAGGCTCGTCCACCCTATTTTGTAAGTCGTTGTTTGTTAATGGATTAAGATTTTATGAGGTCCTAATACAGCGATTTGTGTCACTTTACTGTGTCACCTTGCTGCGTCACTTTTAAATAAATTAAAGACGATCACTTTGCTCGCGCAGTATCGATATTTAGTCTAAGTTGTAGGCTTAGATAAAACATCCAATGGCTGTTTCAAACCCATTGGATGCCGAAAAAAAATAGCTGCGCAGTTAAGGGTTTCCTAAATAGTCTCTTTTACCGATCTCCACTCCATTAGTACGCAAAATAGAGAATGCAATCGATGCATGAAAGTACACGTTAGGAATAGCATGCCCTAATAGGAATTGCATTCCCTTGTAGTGGGTTTCTTTATCGCTCCGCTTGGTCACGATATCTTTATCTTCAGTGCCATCAATTTGCTCCGGCTTAAAACCTTCAATAAAAGTAATTGTTTTTGTAATGCGCGCTTTAAGCTCTTCGATGCTTACTTCCGAATCCTCGTAAGCCGGAATATCGACCCCTGCTAGACGAGCAACTACGCCCTTTGCTGTATCGCTTGCAATCTGCACTTGTCTTGTGAAATTGAGCATATCTGGAAATAATCGATATTGTAAAAATACATTGGCATCTAGCTTTTTCGTATCGATATGAGCCTGAGCTTTATCAAGCACATTAGATAAGTTACGAAGCGCATTCGCAAGACGTGGCACGCTGGCCTGGTACATAGAAATTGTCATCAATGAGATTCCGTTTAGGTAGCTGGATAGTGAAATAATACTGTCATTAAATGGCCTTGATTCGATCAGATCAAGTTCATTTAATTTAATACATTAAATAGAATACTCGTCTTAAAATAGACTTTTACCTAATTTAAGCTAAAAGCCCATGGAATCAACTGAACTTCTGCCTTGTATTGAAATTCAAACCTCGGATCATCCAACTCTTGCCATCATTTGGTTACATGGTCTTGGGGCAGACGGAAGCGACTTTGCTTCATTAGCACCGCAATTAGATCTATCGGGTTGCCCTGGTATTCGGTTTATTTTTCCCAGCGCTCCCAGCATACCGGTAACCGTCAACGGTGGCTACGTAATGCCAGCTTGGTATGACATCATCAGTAGAAGCGATAACGCTGAAGAAGATCGTATCGGAATTGAACATTCCGCCAAAGCCATTAACGCGCTTATTGAAAAAGAAGCTTCTCGTGGCATTGCCTATGACAAGATTGTATTGGCGGGCTTCTCTCAAGGCTGTGCGATGGTACTCCATACTGGTCTACGCTTTCCTCATCGCCTAGCTGGAATTATGGCTCTATCAGGCTACTTACCTCTTGCAACATCCTTAGGGGCTGAACGTAGTTCCGCTAATATCGATACCCCCATTTTTATGGCGCATGGCGATTGGGATGCGGTGATTATTCCGCAGCGCAGCGAGCAATCGAGAGATCTACTAACTGCTAGTGGCTATCACGTTCAGTGGAAAAGCTATGCGATGGAGCATTCCGTTCACCCGATTGAGATGATTGATATGGGTCATTTTTTACGCCGCATATTCACCGTCTCCGCTTGATTCACGGCAGAACGACGTATTTACAAACCTCTTATTTTTGTAACCTGTAAAGAAATGCACATGTCCCAAGCCATTATTTTTGATGTAGAAGCAACCGATAAGAACGATGCGGTCATTATTGAGGCCGCCTCTTTGGATGTCCTGTCGATCAATCCGCTTGAGGTAGGCAATCCTTGGGTGCAGCGCTATAACCCAGGTAAGCCTATTAGCCTGGGTGCTTTAGCAACTCATCACATCATGGACGAAGAGCTTGTGCATTGCCCTGCCAGTAGCTCATTTAAATTGCCAAGTGGCATCAAATATCTCATCGGTCACAGCATTGATTTTGACTGGGAGGCGATTGGTAGTCCTGAGGTCAAACGGATTTGCACTTTGGCACTAGCCCGTAGCCTATGGCCTGAACTGGATAGCCATACGCAAAGCGCCCTACTGTATTTCTTTGAAAGAGCCACTGCGCGCGAGCAACTGCGTGATGCACACAGTGCATTAGCAGACGTCGGTATTTGCTCGAAGATTCTAGGGCACATTTTGGATAAGCTTAAGCCATCCTCTTTAGATGCTTTATGGGAGATGTCTGAGAAGGCTCGCATACCGACCATCATGCCCTTTGGAAAGCACAAAGGCGAGCCCATTAGCCAAGTGCCTAAAGACTATAAACAATGGATGCTTCGGCAGGATAATGTGAATGCTTTTTTACGCAAAGCCTTAGAAGCCTAATTAATATTGACCCCCACTCGGGGAGTAAGGAATCCGTGATTTCCTCATTCCCCGTTCCTGGGCTACTACTTACCTGCCTACCGCCTACTAGCGCTGCTTGATACTTACCGATATTTCCGGCTAAACACCTGTTGCTTCGTTTGCTCGTAACGCTTTGTACTTTTTAGCACTGCACAGTAAGATAAAACGATGATGATTGCTAAAGAGATGCCGTTAAAGTTATTCAATAGTTCCATGTAATTCTCCTTGTTTAATTTTTGTCATTAGTTAGTTATTGCACTACTGGTAATTCATTCCACTGAGTGGTGTAATTTGGGGATCGATTGGCTGAGCGCATCTGCCAATCTTGCTCAGTGCCAGATGCGGCTGTTCTCAGCACGGCGTTACCAAAGCGGCTGTTAATAGAGTCCATTGCCCTCATTAGATGGGCAGATCTTCCCTTAACTTCCATATCATCAAATAAAGATTGTTGTACTGTTGGCTTATCTGCCAGACAGCTCAGCATCACTCCGGCCTTTTTATATTTAAAGCCCGTCTTGTAAATTTGCTTTAAACCTTTGAGAGCTGCCGTCGTTAATGTGAGCGTGTTATCACTGGGGTCAGCCAAGGCAATCGTGATGCTTTGATGATGTTGTGGCTCGTATTGTTTGTGAGGATTTGTCTGCACAAAGATTGTGAGTGAGCCCGTGACTGATTTTTGACTGCGGAGTTTTTCTGCGCCTCTAGCAACGTGGGTAGCAACGGATTCAGCTAGCTGCTCCATTACCTCAACAGACTTACCAAAACTGCGTGAAGAAACAATCTGCTGCTTTGCTGGTGCTACTTCGCCCAACTGCAAGCAAGAGACACCTCGTAACTCGTAACAAATTCGTTCGATCACTACGCCAAACTGTTGACGCATCGATTGTGGCGATACCTGAAAGAGATCAAATACAGTATGAATATGTAGTGCTCTCAGCTTCTTAGTAAGCTGCTTGCCAACACCCCATACTTCGCCCACCGATGTTTCTGTCATCCACTGATAGAGCGCTTCATTAGGCATCGAGCTGATATCGCATACGCCTGCAAATTGCGGGTGTTTTTTTGCTAAATGATTGGCCAACTTTGCTAGCGTCTTACTAGCACCAATGCCAACGCAAACTGGTAAGCCCGTAGTATCTTTAACTCGCTGCTTAATGACTTGGCCTAATTGACTTGGATCGGTATATTGCTTGAGTACCGTCTCAATCGCCAAAAAGCTCTCATCAATACTGTAGACCTCGAGATTGGGGGTAAAGGTTTTTAAGACCTCTACCACCCTGTCACTCATATCGCCATATAAAGTGTAGTTTGATGAATACGCTTGAATGCCATGCTTCTTAGCTAGCTCTTGCATCTGAAACCAAGGGGTACCCATTTTGACGCCAAGCGCTTTAACTTCCGCGCTGCGTGCTACTGCGCAACCATCATTATTTGATAGCACCACCATCGGCACAGCCTCCAACTTCGGAGCAAATACCCGCTCACACGATACGTAGAAATTATTGACATCGACTAGGGCAAAAAGTTGACCTGCTGGCATCTTGCTATTAATGCTGCTCATGCTGACTTACCATTTCGACTGCTGGCATGGCTATATTTACGAACTACGCCTACCACTACACCCCAGATTTGGAGCTCACTGTTCTCATTAAAGGTAATAGGCTCGTAGCGTGGGTTTTCTGGCTGGAGCTCAATACGACCTCGCAATTGATAGAGACGCTTAATGGTGTATTCACTATCAACAACGGCAACCACGATATCTTTGTGTTTTGGCTTAAGGGCTTTATCGACCACTACTTTGTCCCCATCACAAATACCCGCACCCATCATTGAATCCCCTTGTACGGTAAACATGAAGGTGGCTGGCTTGTTCTGGACTAGGTAGCTATTTAAATCGAGGCTTTTTTCAGCATAATCGGCGGCCGGACTCGGAAATCCTGCTGAAATGCGGTGACTGAGCAGCGTCAATTCAAAAGTAGAATAGGCTGCTATGCCTTGTGGGGCCTGAGTTAATGTCACTTCTGGAGGGATTGCTTGAGTCGTCATAGTCATTAATATACTGTATGTTTATACAGTATATGTAAAAACATTAAAAATGACCTAGTTTTTGTTGTTTTGACCCCGGGTAACCCAGCCCTCTACTCGTAAACCCCAAGGTCTTTAGCTACTCAGCGCCCTCATAATGAAATTACAGTATTCCTTCATTCAAAGAAAATAGCTCTAGGAGACCCATGAAGACTTACCAAATCGCCTCAATTCCAGGTGATGGCATCGGCAAAGAAGTCGTTCCAGAGTGCGAGAAGGTATTAAATGCCTTAAGCAAACAACATCCTGAAGTCGCCTTTGCATTCGAACACTTTGATTGGGGTGGTGACTACTACCGCAAACATGGCGTCATGATGCCAGCTGATGGTCTTGAGCCTTTGCGCACCAAAGATGCCATTTTATTTGGCTCGGCTGGTGATCCTGATATTCCGGATCACATCACACTATGGGGTCTACGCCTTAAGATCTGCCAAGGATTTGATCAATACGCCAATGTCAGGCCTACTCGCATATTGCCCGGTATTGAAAGCCCCCTACGTAATTGCAAGCCCAATCAACTCGACTGGGTCATCGTACGTGAGAACTCGGAAGGCGAATACTCTGGTGTGGGTGGCAGAGCGCACCAAGGGCATCCAATTGAAGTCGCCTCTGATATGAGCATCATGACGCGCGTTGGTGTAGAGCGCGTACAACGCTTTGCATTCCAGTTAGCGCAGTCTCGCCCTCGTAAACATTTAACAGTGATCACTAAATCAAATGCCCAGCGCCATGGCATGGTGATGTGGGATGAAATCGCTCGCCTGGTTGCCAAAGACTTTCCGGACGTCACCTGGGACAAGGAGTTGGTTGATGCAGCTACTGCACGTATGGTCAACCACCCAGAATCCCTTGATACGATTGTTGCAACCAACTTGCATGCTGACGTACTTAGTGACTTGGCGGCTGCACTGGCTGGTAGCCTGGGTATTGCGCCCACTGCTAACCTAGATCCCGAGCGTCGCTACCCATCTATGTTCGAACCGATTCATGGGTCCGCATTTGACATCATGGGCAAAGGACTTGCCAATCCCATCGGTACCTTTTGGTCAGCAGTCATGATGCTCGATTTCTTAGGTGAAAAAGAGCTTGCTAAAAAGCTCATGAAAGCTATCGAAGCAGTCACTGCAAACCCCAAATTACATACTCGTGACTTAGGGGGTACCGCCATGATGAGTGATGTCACTAATGCAGTTATTGAGGAGATTTCCAAATGAAGCTATATACATTAATTAAGGCTATCGCACTCTCATTTAGCATCATCTCAGCAGTGAGTGCCCAGCCATTCCCAGATAAAACCATCCAATACATCATTCCATTTCCGCCCGCAGGCGAATCTGATTTAGTGGCACGCTATCAAGCGGATATCTCTGCTAAGAAGTTTAAACAGCCTATGGTGGTTATGAATCGTGCCGGCGCTGGTGGTGCACTTGTCTGGAGCGCTCTGAACACCTACCCAGCTGACGGCACCACAGTAGTGGGTGTTAATATCCCCCATATCATCTTGCAACCACTGCAAGAGGGCATTCAGTACAAGACTGATGATATTAGTGCGATCTACTATTATCACTTCACACCTGATGCGCTGATGGTCTCAGCGGATAGTCCATATAAAACCTATCAAGAATTTA
The DNA here is from genome assembly GCF_002797575.1 of Polynucleobacter brandtiae. Taxonomy (GTDB): domain Bacteria; phylum Pseudomonadota; class Gammaproteobacteria; order Burkholderiales; family Burkholderiaceae; genus Polynucleobacter; species Polynucleobacter brandtiae. The sequence continues at coordinate 311,920 of NZ_PGTX01000001.1, forward strand.
TTGCTGCCGCTAAAAAAGAGCCCGGAAAACTCAATCTTGCTGGATCGGCACAATACTCAGCCAACCATATGGCAGTAGAACGTTTAAATAAGTTGGCTGGTGTCAAAATTAATTACGTCCCCTTTAAAGGAACGGGCGATTTAATCACTGCCCTGATTGGAATGCATGTGGATGGGGCAATGGGTTACTTACCACTAGCTATTCAACAAAAAAGCAAAGTGCGCACCCTCGCTATTGCTACTGAAAAGCGTAACCCAGCTCTACCAGATGTCCCTACCTTTAAAGAGCTGGGCTTAAATTGGGTGGATGGCGCCTATCGCGGTGTTGCGGTACCGAAGTCCACACCATTGATCTTGCAGCAAAGGATGTCAGACTACTTTGCACAGCTCAATGCTGATCCAGAAACCAAGAAAAAGCTGGAGGATTCAGGATTTGTCATTGTGGATGTTCCCTTAGCAAAAATGCCCGCTTTTATGAAAGAGAAAATTCCTCAGGCAATGGACGATGCCAAGAATGCAGGAATGATCAAGTAGCGCTGCTATTGCATTGCTCAGTCTCTTGAGCGCACAGCTAAGCAATAAAAAAATAAGCCCTCTAATTCAGGGCTTATTTTTTGAGGGGACCGAGTAACTTATTTGCTCGCTTAGCTTTCAGCAAAAAGCAAAAGCGAGGATAGCTGGATCATCTAAAAATGCATGAGAGGTGTAAATGCTTGCTCGATACAACCAAGCATGCCCTACTTCAATCATTTCGGGCCAATGGCGCATTAATGCAGTCACCCTTAGACGTCGCTCATAAAATCGCCGCCGCCATTGTCATCCCATGAGCTTGCGCCACCATCATCCCAAGAGCTAGTATCGCGAACTCCAAAATTAGGATCCATGGATGCTGGGCCGCCCACTTGACTCATATTTGAGTTACCAGCATGATCTGCTCCGGAATTACCATTGCTATGCCCACCAAATAAATTGCTAGCCAAAGCTTGGCCTGCATACATACCAGCACCTAATGCAGCACCAGTTGCTAAGCTACCCATTAAGCCGCCACCCATACCCGCTGCCGGGGTACCAGGAGCACTAGGGTAGCCTGGGCCACCAGGACCAGCGGGATAAGGAGCGGGTCCGCCTGACGCACCAGAGTAAGCAGCACTTGGGGCGTTATAGACTTGAACCGCATTTTTAGCGCGACGCTTCATCACAATGACGATACCCACGATCAAAATTGCAATCAAACCCCAAAAAATGGGATTGCTAAAAATTGATGCTGGGTTAGCGCTTGTTGCAATAGATGGAGCGCCAGTAGCCAATTGCGCCTGCAGTTTTTGTACAGACTCTGTTTTAACAAAAGGCAAGCCAGGAGCTAAATTTTCCGCTTTAACGAAATAGCTGCGCGCTAACTCGAGCTTACCTTCTTTTAGGTAAAGCTCAGCAGCCACATAGTTCGCTTTCGCGCTATTGGGATGGTTTTGCAGAACCTCTTTCATCATGGCGCCGGCCTTAGCCATCTGCCCAGACTGAATGGCTTGATAAACCTCAGGCAGCGTTGCTTCGGCAAACGCGGCATTGCTAGTCAGCAATACTGTTGCGGCAAATATGCCAACTAGTACATTAATAAGCTTGTGCATTTTCATCATGATTCCTTGTGAGATATTGCCTACAGATTTTGATTATCCCCAGTTTGGGTATTTTTGCTAATCCATACATATATAAGGGCTTTTAGGGCGATTTCAAGAGGCTGAAATACCTAATTCACCTCTTTAATACTGCCTGCAGAAGAAATTAAGTAGGCTTTATTAGGTTTATCTTTTCTAATGCGTGATAACTCCTTTTGATAGCCCTGTAATTGTTTGCGGTATTTTTCATATTGCTCACTATCCGCTTCTGGAATGGTGAGCTTGTAATCTAGAATAGCCAAGTGGTCTTTAAACTCTACAACACGATCTATCCGATAACTCTTGCCATCTTCAGAGGCGATGTCAATCTCATTCCAAGCCTGAATCCATTCGCCTGACGTAAAGTAACGCTGCAACTCTGGCGCCTCTAACACCTGATGTACACGCTCCAATAATTTTTGGGCGCCGGCATGAGTGATACCCAGCCAATTCATCAGCTCTTGCTCTTTGGGTTGTTGCTGACTCTGCATATGCGCGATGGGTGCATCTCCAGACTGGGGGGTGAGGAACTGCAAAAGCTTATGAAAGTGGATGCCCTCCTCTAGAATTTCTGGATCAAGCGCTGGTAGTCCCTGCTCCTGCGTTTGCGTTTTTTCTAGCGCCAAAGAGCCGCTCTCGATTTTGCTCAGATGGGCTAGATGGCCTTGCTGAGCAAGATCCCACTCAATCTGAAAATGATCCATCTTAAAAGGCATACTTCCTAGCACTGCCTTAGTCTGAGAAAATGCATCTAAAGGAGCCGCTTGATTAAAGTCCGAAGGATCCATCATCTGTACGCCAGCAGAAAGTGCCCTGCCGTACCAAGAGCGCTCATTAACTCCCGTGTTAGCTCTACTTTTCACGCCGCTGAACCATAACCCTTGCTTGGCCCTTGTCATGGCGACGTAAAGTAAATTCCAATTTTCATTTTGACTTACTTCATTCTCTTTTTGAAAGATGGTCTTGCGTATACCAGTCAGTGACCTGGAGGTGTAGAGAGAAAGATGGCTTGGACTACCTTCTTCTGGAGACCAATCGAGTAGCACACCTCGATGAGGCGCCTTCCACTCAGTGTTATTAGCGTCGAGCAAAATAACAAAGGGGGCCTCTAGACCCTTAGCGCCATGAATGGTCATCACCCTTACGCGCTTATGCTGGTCCTCTTCCGACATGTCGCTGTTAACGTCGACCTCACCAATGTCCTCATTAGACTCTGCTTCCGCTTCAAGTCCTACATCCCCCTCATCGGGAGTTTCATCAACATCGCCACGACGCATCGTATTGATCTGGTCAATAAAGCGACTTAAGCTAGGATAGCGGCCGCCATCTTGATTTAAAGCAAGCTCTAAAAAGGCATCTAAATTTGCCAGTACCTGAGCACGCGCTAAATTTTGAACGGCAATAGCATAGTGAACACGCAAATTACTTTCGCTATAAATTAAATCTAACAGATCGTGAACCGGTAAAACTTCGCCCAAATTACGCCAATGCTCCAAATAACGTGCCGCTTTTTGAGTTTGTGGATTTTGACAAGCCTGCAACGCATCCCACCATGAGGAAAATGGGGTATCTGGATCACCCATGTTCATACTGAGCGCCTGCATCTGGGTTTCCGTAAAGCTAAAAATAGGACTTCTCAGCACTTGAGCTAAAGGCAAATCATGTCTTGGAGAAACTAAGACTGTCAACAATGCCACCAGATCATCAATCTCTAATGTGTTTAGAAGCCCCCCCAGGCGTGAGCTGTCATACGCCAAGCCTGCCTCACGTAATGCCCTCTCAAACTGCGGTAAATACTGACGGCGCTTTACCAATAAGATGAAATCACTACCCCTAGCTGGCCGCCAATATTCTTTGCCATCCTTCTTATCTACTACTGAGCGTGTCGCCATAATGTGATGAATGAGACGCCCCACCTGCTGACCCTCCTCATAGCGCTGTCTTACGCTCAGCGTTTGACCAGAGTCCTCTATCGCATTATCAAATGCCGAGCCGATGCGTTCGGGCTGCTCCTGCTCTACTCGCTCAATTAAGGGTAGTAGCTGGGCTTCGCCTTGACTTGAATAATTGGTATCCGGGGTTGATAGTGAAGGCGCTGCCCACGTAGTAGCTTGCTTTACATACTCATAGCTAGGTGGTAGCGCCCCAGCTAAAAAGAGAGCATTTACTGTATTGTTAATGGCTGGTGCATTTCTGCGAGTCTTATTTTGATACAAAGGCTTAGCATTAAGCTTGGCAATGAGAAAGGCTCTGGCACTACTAAACAATCGAGGATCAGCACGGCGAAAGCGATAAATAGATTGCTTGGGGTCGCCCACAATAAATACGCTTGGCATCGAACCATCATCGCCATAACCATCCAACCAGGAGCGCAAGATCTGCCACTGCAAGGGATTCGTATCCTGAAACTCATCAATTAAAATATGACTGTACTTGGCATCTAAACGCGCCTGAAGATACGCGGCATGCGCTGGATCTGCCATTAACTGACTAACGCCAATTTCTAAATCATCAAAGTCACGCACTCGCATAGACTCTTTTGTTTTTGCCGTATGGGTCAGCATCGCTTGACTCATCGCAAACCAAGCATCATTGAGCCGCCAAATCAATTGCTCACCTTGCCAAGCAAACAGCGCTTCAAATGCCTGAACCCAATCATTACGAATGGCTGTAATAATTGCTGGATCACCGCCAGACTTAGTGAGGTATCTGAGCATCGGCGCAGAAGTGCTAGCAATATCGGCTAAGGGCGATTGTTTTTGTGTCAGAAAAAGAGTCTGCCACTCATCGACCATTTCCATCACTGATTTTCCAGTACGCCAAAACTCTATTGCTTTTTCAATAATAGGCACGCGGCCTTTTTGGGTGGCAGTACCATTGCTAAAGCATATTAAAAGAAGTTCTAAATTCTCTTTGGTTTGCGATTGCTGCCAAAAAAATTCCAATGGATTAGGCTTATGAAGATCAGGAAGGCATTGTTCTAAATTTGCAATCGCGGTCATTCCTTGGGCATGGCAAGCATCCTGAAAGAATATCCATGCACCCCGTTGTTTAAATAGGCTGTAATTACCCATTAAGAATTTTTGAGTTTCACTAGCCCCGAACTCTGCTAACAAAACGTCATAGTGACTTTTAAGATGAGAAGGCAAATCTCCCCACCAATCTTCCATACACTCTTCCTGAAGACGTTTGACGTCTTCCCGCAAGCTAAATCCCGGCTGAACATCAGCAGAAACAGGCGCCGCTCCTAGCAATCGACCAAACCAACCATGAAAGGTGTCGATCACAATCGCTTGTGGACTGGCCAAGACTTTTAAATAGAGCGCCCTTGCTTCTGGAAGTAACTTGAGGGCCTGTTGCTCGCTCAGACCTCGATTAGTCAACTCCTTCATTAGGGTTGCATCGTCACTTGTTGAGAATTCCTCAAGCAAACCATAGAGACGATCGCGCATCTCTTGGGCGGCTTTGCGCGTAAAAGTCAATGCCAAGATCTCTTGAGGTTTTGCACCAGCCAATAAGAGTCGAATCATCCTAGCGACTAATAGCCAAGTCTTACCGCTACCCGCACAAGCGGAAACGATGACGGAGTTTTGTGGGTTACAAGCTATGGCGTAATCAAAATCTTCGCTCACCACATCCCCTTCCTGCAAATACCTCTGGCTTCGCAGTACTTGCAAACACTATCCGGTGCAAAAGCTTTCATGGGTTTACGCGCCCAAAGCGTATTTAAATCTTGGGTAATCTGATCAGAAAACTGCTGCATCATGTCTGGCATATCCTGAACTGGATGTGCTCGAATAATTTTATCTTCACCTTTATCTAGCGTTGATTTAAGACTAACCCACTCAGCCTGCTTTACCTCTCGTCCAGGCAGGTGTGCAGCAGTGGCATTCTCATTGACGCCACGTGCATAAATTAGTAACTGAGGATCATCCAAAATATGGTCGGCACGGTCAGAAATCCTCTTGATGCCTTGATTTTTATAATCAATTACGGCGGCGGTAGTCACATTCAATTGATTAATGTCAAAACGGTCGGCACGGCCTGCAATTCGGATTGCTTGCTCCGCCCCATTCTGATCAATCAAGGTCAACGTAAAGCCAACTGGTAGTTCAGCATCGTGATATGTCCAGCCATCATGCTCACGCTTGAGTTGCCAATCAACAAAGCTGGGGATTTGTTTTTGCCAATCTCGCAAGGTACCCAGCACTCTCGCATCTCCCGCAATCAGACGCTCAAATTCTTTTTCAGAATATTGCGTTAGCTGCTCTTGCATCCATTGACGACGAGCCTCTTGTCCATCATGTATCGGTGAGTGCGCCTTATTACCTTCAGTTTTAAGTGCTTGAAAAAAGTTCTTCAGTAACGCATGTAAAGTTTGGCCAACCAAAGAAGCATCAAAACCTTCTTCAAATTCTTTTGCTTTACGAAGGCCTAAGAGGCTGCTAACGTAATATCGATAAGGACAGCTTCGCAAAGCCTTATAAGCGCTTGGAGAAACGCTGAGTGGAATAGCTAAGTCTTGCCCTGGAATGCTGACGGCCATTTCCATTGGTTGTGATTGCGTTTCATAAGGCTTGAACCTGACCTCAACTACCTTCCAATCTTTAAGCTGAGCTTGCAGACGCTGAATCCAAGCTGATGGGCGCAAGGGCTCTCCACTGTTGCTTTTACTTTGCCAAAGTAGATCCACCTGCTGGCAAGAGACCAATAACTGAGAAAGATCTCTAGCCTGCTGAATATATTGTGCAGTAACGGTCGATGACTTGAGATAGCGATTAAGCGTGTCCGAGAAAAATAAAGGAGGTTCTGCAAATGCCGGCAATTGCTGTTCGTCACAGCCCACTAAAATTACTGCATCAAATTGGCGAAGGCGTGTGGAACTGAGCGGCAGAATACTGAGCGTCGCTATGCCTTGCGTACCCACCTCTTCATAAGAGGCCTCTTCAATCACCGTTTTTAATAGGCTCATCCACTCTGGCAAGCGCATCTTCACCTCTTGATATGCACTTGCATTCAGATCAAAACTCTCTATTACTTTTAGTAACTGCTGCCCAGCAGAGTCGTTTTGAAGACGCGCTGCCATGCCGGTTTCTTGTAGATTTTTTTGCAAGTGCTTGTATGCACTTAAGCAATCGACGCTCGCATACTGCCAGGCACGATGTCGATTCTGGACAAAATCAATCAGCTCTAATAAATGGGCGTTAGGTGCGCCCCCGTTACTCGCTGCATAAGCATTTGCTCGTTCAATAGCTGCCCTAAAAGTTTCCCATCCGGACTTTGCTTGGCTAGCAATCAATATATCTTCTAGTTGAGCAATAAGTCCTATGCATACTTCAGGTGATTTATCGAGACTCAGGGCAAGATCAAAAAAAGGATTCTGTAAAAACTCTAGCAAGACATTGGCACTGGGGCCCTCTTTGGGGGCACGAATTAATTGCAGCCAAGAATCGAGGGCTGCGGCTGCACGTGTAGTAGATAACTTCCAGCCGGTCTCATCTCGAATACGCAATGAACTACCTAGGCGACTGAGTAAGGCCCGCGCCCTACGTGCAGCTAAGCGATCTTGGGCGACTAAGGCAATATTTTTTTTACCCGACATAAGATGCGCTTCAATCGTTTTGGTTGCAGCCCAGGCCAGCTCTTCAAAACGTCTTGCTGCTAGTAGGTTCCAGCCTTTATAGCTACTAGACTGAATATTGCTTTCAATTTGCTCTATTGCCTGAAGATCGGCAGTGACTATCTGCCCCTCTGCATCTTGACCGCACAGCGCCTCACTCCATAGAGCTACGGATTGCCAATCTAGATTTACCTGCAGGACGGGCGCCCATTGCGCATAACTTAGTAGGTATTGCTCAATCAATTCGTGGTCAACAGGTTTTGCATCAGCCGTTTGCACCCATATAAATGGCCGGGCTACTAAAGTGCTAGCTTTGCTTGCCTGTAAATGCGCTGCCATGGCTAAGTGCTTTCGAATTACTGGGTCACCAACACTTGTGAGATGACGCCAAAAAGCCAGCAATACCGCAGACTCTTCATCGACCACCTTACGAGAGAGTCCCACATAGGCCTTAGCGACCGCTTGATCTAGGGCAAATGCCACTTTTTTAAGCCAAGCATCTACATCCAGCGTATGCGATTCTAATAAGGCGTTTAACTCAGGCTGCAGTTGCGGCATCACGATTTCCGATAAGACATCGCATGCGTCTATCACTGCCTGCGCCAGCCCCCAAGCACCGGCCTCACTCTCGGCTTTAAACCAGCCTTGGAGTACTCGGTGTTTTCGTAAATTGACAAAGACTGATAGCCAACGCTCCAGGTCTGTTTGCCTTTTAGGAAACTTCCAAGCGCCAGGCGCCAACTCTAACCAATCATTAAAGCTTAATACCTGGGGTAAGAACGCAATGTGGGGATTAAGCTCTTTGGGGCGGTATTTCTCTAAAGCTATTCGCACCCCCATTAAAGGGCCCGCAGTGCTCAACACCACTATTGGGTGTTGCCGGGTTTGGATCGCACAATCCCAAATACCCTGGGCCAGCGTTTTTAAAGCATCGGCATTAGGCGTGACACTCCAGCTCTGGGGCTGCTGTTGATCAAGGAGGACTGGAAAGGGCTGGGACATCAGAAACGGATGGTAGGTCTAATTTTTAGTCTGTTTTGAAAATTTAGGCGTAAAGTCTGGCTTATTGCTAATATAAGCCTTGTAACGCTTTAACCACATAAGATTAAATAAGGAATTTTCATGAGTGCCGGTATTAAATATGTAACTGACGCTTCTTTCGAGCAAGATGTTCTCAAATCCGATAAACCCGTCCTGCTAGACTTCTGGGCTGAATGGTGTGGCCCCTGCAAGATGATTGGCCCTATTCTAGAAGAGTTATCTACCGAGTACGGCGACAAAATACAAATTGCCAAAATGAATGTAGATGAGAATACAGGCGTACCTGCCCAGTTCAATATTCGCGGTATCCCCACGCTAATCTTATTTAAGAATGGCACTGTTGCCGCTCAAAAAGTAGGCGCTTTGGCTAAATCCCAATTAACGGCGTTTATTGATAGTCACTTATAGGATGTTCCTTAATCACGGGTTCACCGAGTGAGCCTGTGACTTTAAAGGCGAATTTAACCCGATTAAGCACTCCTTTCGTATTTTTTGATACCTGTAACGCTTAGTTTTTAGTGTAGTATCTAGTTCATCAGTATTTCAATGCGTTCAACAGCGCCCCCGCCCTCTAGTTAACTACCCCTCTTCTTTAGCACTTCCCTAATTCTTGTCTTCACCTTTGTCTACTATTTACCTAGACTGAATTAATCCAAGACACATTTTTATATCCTTCTTCATCTACACCCTAAAACCACATGCAACTATCCGAACTTAAAGTACTACACGTATCCGCCCTACTTGAAATGGCAGCTAGCCTGGAAATTGAAAATACCCAGCGCATGCGCAAACAAGAGTTAATGTTTGCCATCCTCAAAAAGCGCGCCAAGGAAGGTGAGTCCGTTTTTGGTGACGGAACCTTAGAAGTTCTGCCAGATGGTTTTGGTTTCTTGCGATCACCTGATGCTTCTTATATGGCCTCCCCGGACGATATCTATATCTCCCCAGCCCAAATTCGTCGCTTTAACCTGCACACGGGTGACAGCGTTGAAGGTGAAGTTCGTACGCCTAAGGATGGTGAGCGCTATTTCGCACTGGTAAAGGTCGATAAGATCAATGGCTTACCGCCAGAGGCCTTAAAGAACCGCATCATGTTCGAAAACCTCACACCACTTCATCCAAATCGTACGATCCATCTAGAGCGTGATATCAAGGCCGAAGAAAACCTCACCGGTCGCATCATTGATATGATTTCCCCGATAGGCTATGGCCAGCGTGGCTTGATAGTATCCTCCCCAAAATCTGGTAAGACGGTGATGATGCAGCATATTGCCCATGCGATTGCCGCGAATAATCCCGATGCGATTTTGATCGTATTGTTGGTTGACGAGCGCCCTGAAGAGGTTACTGAAATGCAGCGCTCCGTGCGCGGAGAGGTGGTTGCCTCAACGTTTGATGAGCCTGCAGTGCGTCACGTACAAGTTGCTGAGATGGTCATTGAAAAGGCTAAGCGTTTAGTCGAAATGAAAAAAGATGTCATCATCCTGCTTGATTCGATTACCCGCCTTGCTCGCGCATACAACACCGTCATTCCCTCATCAGGCAAAGTATTGTCTGGTGGTGTCGATGCCAATGCATTGCAGCGTCCAAAGCGCTTTTTTGGTGCGGCACGCAATGTAGAAGAAGGTGGCTCACTTACCATCATCGCCACCGCACTGATTGAAACAGGTAGCCGCATGGATGACCTTATCTATGAGGAGTTCAAAGGTACAGGCAACATGGAAGTGCACCTTGAGCGTCGCTTGGCTGAGCGCCGTGTTTACCCATCTATTAACCTGAACAAATCAGGCACCCGCCGTGAAGAGCTACTGGTAAAAGCGGAAAATCTCCAAAAAATCTGGGTTTTACGTAAATTATTGGCAGATATGGATGATATTGAGGCGATGAACTTCATCGTGGATAAACTCAAATCAACCAAAAACAATAGTGAATTCTTTGACTTGATGCGTAAAGGCAGCTAATCTCGTCTAAGAAAGCCAGTAAAACTGCGCTTTCCCATTGATTTCATGGCATAATTTCTTTTTTACCGCTGTAACAACGGCATTTAACTGGGTAAGTATTTAGGTCTTTTGATCTAAACGGCTACCCGCTAATAGGACTAATAATGAAACCTGGCATTCACCCCGAATATCGCGAAATCGTCTTTGTAGACGTTTCCAATAACTTTAGCTTCAAGACTCGCTCTACTATGTCTACAAGAGAGACAATTAAGTGGGAAGATGGCAATGAGTATCCATTAGCCAAAATCGAGACTTCATCCGAGTCACACCCTTTCTACACTGGCACCCAGAAGATTATGGATACTGCCGGTCGGGTTGAGAAATTCCGTCAGAAATTCGGTACCAAAGCAGTTGCTAAGGCTACTGGTGATGGCGCTGCAAAAACTGCTGAGAAAAAAGCAGCCGCTGCAGAAGCTAAGGCTGCTGAAAAGCCAGCTAAAAAGAAGGCTTAATAGTAGTAGGGTTTGGTTGAGTAGACTAACTCTACGAGATAATCAAGGCAGCATTTGCTGCCTTTTTTATTGCCAGTTTCACCCGTTTTAATTGAATATATTTGTTGTTTAGTACAGCCTGATCTATGGTTAAACTTACCGCCGCCGCCACCACTTCCATTCCACGCATGATTATTTTTGCGCTGACCTTGATTTATGGTCTCGCCGGACTTTTTGCGCGGGATCCTTGGAAGAATGAAGACGCCATTGGTTTTGGTGGAATGTGGATCTTGCAACAAGGTAAGGCCCTAGACTGGATTGTTCCCCACCTTGCTGGACGTGACGTTTCCTTAGGGGCACCATTTCCATATTGGCTAGGCGCCATCTTGATGGATCTTTTTGGCCCCCTGATTGGCATGGCCAATGCCGCTCGTCTTTATTCTGCAATCTGCTTCTTTGCCGCTGCCCTAGCCATTTGGTATGCCACCTACTTATTAGGCCGTAGAGCTGAAGTGCAGCCAATGGCATTAGCCGTAGGTGGTCAGCCCAGCCTTAAAAATTATGGGATGACTTTAGCAGATGGTGCCCTACTAATATTTCTTGCATGCGTAGGGCTCGCCCAACGGGCACACGAAACAACCCCAATGATGGCGCAGTTGATGGCAATCAGTATTGTTCTATATGGAACTGTTCGCGGACTGGATAGACCCTGGCAAGGAGGCCTGTGGACCGGCCTTGGCATTGCCATTATTGCCCTGTCGAGTAATCTTACGCTGAGCTTAATGGTTGTTTGCTCCACGATTATTGCGGTGCTTGCAAGTAACGCAAAACTGCGCTTTCGCTGGACATTAACTAGCACCGTTTTGGGTTTAATCGGCTTCGCTATTTGGCCCATCCTGTGGCATCTTGGCAACCTCCCTCCTGAATGGCGGCATATCGCCCAAGAAGGTTGGCGCAATATGCCTGAGATGCAAAGTCGACCCTCCATTGCGTCACTCAGCTTTATGAGCGTGAACTTTTGGGCCTACGCTTGGCCTGTTTGGCCCCTGGCAATGATCTCACTTGCTCATTGGAGTCGCACGCAAAAGACGGGGCAATGGCGCGCACCTCACCTCTGTATCCCACTGAGTTTTTTTGTGGGCTGCTGCATTTACATTTTGTTCAGATCAGAGGCAAATGAGCATGATCTGATCATCTTAATTCCCAGTCTCGCCATCATCGCCGCATTTAGTCTGCCCATATTAAAACGTGGCCTGATTAGCTTTGTTGATTGGTTTGCGATGTTTAGTTTTACGATCATTGCCCTAGCCATCTGGATTATCTGGCTAGCAAAAATCACTGGCTTTCCCCAATCTACCGCCGCTAATTTGCAAAGGCTATTACCTGGATTTCAAGCACAATTTGACTATCTCACCTTTGTGATCGCCTTGATCATTACCGGCATATGGCTAGGTATCGTACGGTGGAGAACTTCACGTGCTCCGAAAGAAATTTGGCGCTGTTTAATCATCTCTGCCTCTGGCACTACCCTCATGTGGGTACTGCTAATGACATTGTGGCTTCCAACGATTGACTTCGCTAAAACATATCGTCATGTATCTGAACGTCTTGAGAAAGTTATTGCCAACACTCCAGGATGCATCGATACGAGCAACCTAGGTTCAGCGCAACTAGCCTCCTTTAGCTACTTTTCAAAACTACAACTACGCGATGACCCCAGCTGCAATTTAATGCTTACCCACAGCTCTCTTGAAGCCAAGGCTTATGCCAGCTTGAATAAAAAGAAAATTGAATTACTCTGGGAAGATCGCCGCGCCGCCGATCGTGATGAGCGCCTCCGCCTTTATCAAGTGACACCTGCAAATTAAGAGCCTATAGTGCTGCACTTTAAATTATCGCGTCTTCGCGAGGATGTACCAGCCCTGTTAAAACTAGCGGGTCCAATCCTGATTGGCCAGCTGGCGGTGATTGCGTTTGGGGTCCTCGATACCGCCATGACGGCGCGCTATTCTGCAGATGATCTTGCAGCTCTGGCAATGGCATCCGCTATTTTTATTAGTGTTTATGTTGGCCTAACAGGCGTCATTTCTGCACTAGCACCAATCGCTGGACAGCTATTTGGCGCAAAACGCTTTGACGAAATTGGCGAAGAAGTGCGCCAAGCAACTTGGCTGGCACTGGGACTTACCGTCTTAGGTAGTCTCATCCTATTAAACGCAGATCATCTATTAGCAATCTCTCAAGTAAATTTTGATATTGAGGGCAAAGCTCGTCTTTATCTCAGCATCTTGGCAATCGGACTTCCGGCAAGTATGGCAATGCGGGTGTTAATGGCTCTGCACAATGCAGTCTCACGCCCTACCGTCATTACCGTAGTACAAATTATCGGCCTGTGCTTAAAGCTACCACTCAATCTCTTATTTATTTATGGTGGGCTTGGTATTGAAGCGATGGGCGGGCCAGGTTGTGCCGTAGCTACCATCATCATTAATTGGTTTTGGCTGATCATTACTTTAAGCTTTGTTCTATTTGATGGTTTTTATAAGCCCTTCAAAATATTCTCCCGCTTTAGCTGGCCGGATTGGCATCGCATCTGGACAATATTAAAGCTGGGGGCTCCCATTGGTTTTAGCTATTTAATTGAAGTAACCTCGTTTACTTTTATGTCCTTGTTTATCGCCCGCCTAGGGACAACAGCTTTAGCGGGGCATCAAATTGTCGCCAATTTGGGAACTGTCATGTATATGGTTCCGCTTTCGCTTTCGATTGCCACGATGACTTTAGTCTCTCAAGCCATCGGCGCCAACAGACAATCTCGTGCGGAAGAAATTGGCTGGTCTTCAGTGTTCTTCACCACAGGCCTATGCATTTCCCTAGGAATCATAGTCTGGGTCTGTAGAGCGCAATTACTAGATCTTTACGATCCGCCGGATGAAGTGAAGGTATTTGCCATTCCACTATTTTTGTTCATCGCCTTCTACCAAGTCTTTGACGCATTGCAAATTACCGCTGCATTTATTTTGCGCGCTTATCGCATTGCCTTTTGGCCGATGTTAATTTATGCTGGCTCGCTTTGGGGTGTTGGGCTTGGTGGCGGCTATTTAATGGGCTTTAATGTTTTTGGAAATACCCCGGAATTTTTACAAGGCGCTAGTGGATTTTGGGCGGGTAATAGTCTTAGTCTCGGGCTGGCGGCATTTTTATTACTGTACTTATTTAGAAGAACGGCGGCTCGTTTTGAAAAAATGCAGCCACCTGTCCAAGTCTAGGCCAAGACTGGCGCTTTACTGAATTGGCTTAAATCCACTGGGAGGTGCATAGCTCCGGTTGCCACCTTGCGTTGGGTAACTAGGCACTTGATTACCTTTGGAATACATACACTGTTGATAGGCAATGTTGTACTGGGTTTGAGATTGATTCTGCTTACCAGCCGAACCCAAAGCGCCCATAGCAGCACCGCCGAGCAAACCAACACCTGCGCCAGTACCAATATTCTGACTACTACCGCCTTGAATTACTGCACCGGCGGCTGCGCCCAAGGCTGCGCCAATTAAAGCGCTAGTGGCGCCCTCTTTCAAGGCAGCATTAGTACCCTCTTTGATGGCATTAGCCGCAAACTCACGACAAACTATATCCTCCTGCTGAAAGACCTCAAAGGGCTTTCCTTCACGAGGCATGATCGCGATAGTTGGCCCTGTAGGGGCAGAAACACAAGCGGCTAATGTGCTCAGTAAAAGAATGGAGAATGCGATACGTTTCATATTAAGTCCCAGTCAATCAAATTAGTTTCGAGTCCGCTCATTCTGCAAGGTGTTACTAGAAGGAGGCATCGCTGGTTGTACCTGCCACCCAGTAGAACAGTTTTGTGCGTACGGAAAGTATTGCTGACTAGCCTCACAGTAATACCAAACTGCGGCTTGCGGCTGAGATGCCAATACCATGGGCTGCTGGGGTGGTGCGTAGGTCACTATAGGAGGCGCCGCATAAACCACTTGCGGGGCATAAAATGCACCCCCGTATGGATAGCCATAGCCAGCGCCATAATATCCGCCCCTCCAACCATGACCCCAGCCACTATAACCGGGACCGTAGGCTGCAGGCCGCCAACCCCCACCATAAGAACCCCCAACAGCCACCGCCCAAGCTGCTTGAGCAGAGATCGGGGTAATCAACATGAGGGCAGTCGTCACAACCACAAGTGCTGCAAAATGGGAAGTTCGAGAATGTTGTTTTTTTATATTCATAGTGGACCCCGTAGGTTGATCATCATCTACTATTAATAACGTCTCATTTCAAGCTAAGCTGACACAGAATTCTATTTATTAATGGATTTATTCCAATGTGGCACCAGACTGATGTACCACTCTACCCCATTTATTGCTTTCCGATTGAATCAGTTTAGTCAATTCCTGAGGACTTCCAGGGGCGGGGTCTAAGCCACCAGCCAATAACTTACTCCTCACATCAGGATGATTAAGCGCCAGACGCGTGAGGGAATTTAGCTTCTTTTGTAAAGGAGCTGGAAGATTCGCCGGGGCCATTAGTGAAAACCAAGAGATCGCCTCAAAGCTCGCCAAGCCCTGCTCAGCCATCGTTGGAATCTCTGGTGCAGCAGCTGAACGTTTGAGGCTAGTCACCGCAAGGGCCTGGATTTCTCCTGCTTTAATGAGGGGCAATGAAGAAGAAAGGTTATCAAACAACATTGAAATCCGACCGCTAATTAAATCTGGCAGAGACTGAGCACGGCCTTTATAGGGAATATGGCGTATCTGAATGCCCGTCATCTCTTTTAGTAACTCTCCCGACATATGCAAAGAGGTGCCTACGCCCGATGAGCCAAAAGTGAGCTCATTCGGCTTTGTTCTAGCAAGTTCAATGAGTTCAGGTAGGCTGCGCACTCCAAGCCGCTTATTTACTACTAAAACATTAGGGGTGCTCGCCAAAAAGCTAATTGGCGTGAAATCATTTATCGGGTGAAAGGACATCTTCTCGTACAGCGCACCATTGATTGCATGTATACCGACGGTGCCAATAAGCAAGGTGTAGCCATCAGGGTTACTTTTGGCAACAATATCTGCGCCAATGTTTCCGCCGTAACCCGGGCGATTTTCAACCAAAACTGGGACACCTAAGTTTTTCTGCCAATGCTCGGCAAGAACGCGCGCCAAAATATCAGGAGCGCCACCGGGCGTAAAAGTCACAATGATTCGAATAGCCTGCTGAGGCCATGCCAGGGAATTGATCTGAGATTTTGAGTGTTGACCATGGGCAGTCACGCTCATAGCACAAAGCACTAGTGATACCACTAGCCCCTTTACCGCTTTCGAAAGCCACTGCATCAAAAAATCAGCAAAGGATCAAAAGCCAAGACGAGTTCGCAACCACAGCCACCCGTCATATCTCACTGGATCATCGACACAAGGATTAATGCCACACTCCAATAGCGTAGAAATAAGATTACCAATGACTAATAGGATAAAAATAATGATCAATCCGTTAGCCAGCATAGAACGTGAACGCACATCTCGGTTGGGCAGCATTAATAAAATAGCGATCCCCGCAATCAAGCCAAGATAAGCTACAAAAGCCCAAGTATAAAAATGGAGCTCTAAAAAAGTTTTCCCAAATCCCTGATCGCCCGGAGCGATATGTAGCAGTATTTGGCGCAATGAAACCGTCATACCAACCAAACCGCCAATGATGCCCCAACCATAATGAGATGAATGCGCACCAAAGCGGATGTTGAGGGCTAATGCGAAACCAATAATGACAAATGCCATGCGCTGCATTAGGCATAGTGGGCAAGGCAATTCACCAAAAACAAATTGATCAACAAAAGCATACGACAGCATGCTAATGATGGCCACCAAAGCCAGTTGATTGCCTAGGCTAGCTAATGAGGGAAAGGCCTGCTTACTCATAAACTGATGCTGAGATGGTCTGTAGCATGAACACGGAACCAATACATCAGAATAAAGACTGTTATTGCCAAAAATACCAATCCCACCAGACGCTTGTCAAACCACACAAAAATGAGGCCAAGGAAAGCTGTGAGAAAGGGAAGAAACATATACATAATTGAATTCTATCGCAGGCTAAGACTGAAGCAAGAAACAAAGTTTAAAAAAGGGCTTTTACATCATCCCTTATGAGCCCAATAGCTCAAGGAGAGGGCGCGCCCTGCACTTGAACGCACGCTATCTAGGATAAGAGTTCAAGAAACTCACTACTGCTTGATTAAATATCAAGGGCACTTCAATATGGGGAATATGACCCACATTGTCCAGGGGAATTAGCTTTGCATTAGGAATAGCTTGAGCAGCTTTGCGACCCAGCTCCGGGAAGTTACCCAGCGACTTTACTGCCTCAGGAGGTGCAAAGCGACGACCAAAAACCGTTCTATCCTTCTGACCAATAATTAATAGGACTGGCATTTTCAGTTGGGGTAAATCATTCACAACAGGTTGTTCGGCAATCATTTGATAGGTCAATACTGAAGTCTTTGCATAAGCCGGATAATCAGAGCCCTTCTGCACTCGAACATAAACCTCTACAAACTGTTCAAAGCTGGGCTGCCAGACAGGGAAATAGGATTGTAAAAAACGGCGGTAGCTCACCTCTGTTTGAGCCATCTCCAACTTCAGTAAATTATCATTTGTTTGGGGTGGAATATCTTTACTGTAATCCTCTAAACCCAAAGGATTCTCAAGCACTAATTTTTGCACTACTTGTGGATATAGACGGGCGAAACGCACACCAACCATGCCACCCATTGAATTAGCGATCACCGCAGTCTTTTTAATTCCCAGTGATATCAGTAAGGCATGCGTATTTTTAGCAAGATCGTCAAAATGATAGGCAACATCTGGCTTGGCAGATTTCCCAAATCCAATCTGATCGGGGGCAATCACTCGATAACCTGCAGCAGTTAATGCGGGAATTGTAGGCGCCCAATAATCACTTGAGAAATTTTTTCCATGAAAAAGTACAACTACACCCTTTTGCTTGCCGACGGCTGCAATATCCATATAAACCATGCCGACAGACTGTCCACCCAGCATTGCTTTGAACTCTTTTGTTGGGTAGGGATAAGGCAAAGCACTGAGACGAAGATCCAAAGGCGTTGCATTTGCATATTGACTAACAGGTGGAGTAGATTTAGAAACCTGATCTACCGCAGTCGTGCATGCCCCCATAAAAAAACTAGTGGCACCGGCTAATATGATCACTTTGAGGGTCAAAGCAGGAATCTGTTTCATCTGCATACCTATTTTTTATGTTTAGTGAGTCGACACATTTAAATAATGTTGACTTTCAAGGGGGTTAGCCCGTCAACATAACCCTCAAGTACATCACCCCTCTTAATAGGGCCGACTCCTGCAGGTGTTCCTGAAAAAATTAGGTCACCTGGTTCAAGAGTAAACAAAGTCGATAAATAAGCAATCGTATCGGGAATATTCCAGATCAGCTGGTTTAAATTCCCCTCTTGGCGAATTTCACCATTTACTAATAATTGCACAGTTCCGGAGCTGAGATGTCCACACTGCACAGCAGGCGTAATAGCGGCACAAGGAGCTGACTGATCAAATGCTTTGCCGGTATCCCACGGACGACCCATTTTTTTTGCTTCGCCCTGTAGATCACGGCGCGTCATATCTAAACCAACACCATAGCCATAGACATGCTCAAGGGCTTTATCAGCGCTAATGTTATTACCACCTTTGCCGATAGCTACAACCATTTCAATTTCATGATGAACATCGTTCGAAAGTGCTGGGTATTGCATATCCTTGCCATCGGTAACGACCGAATTAGCAGGCTTCATAAAAAAGAATGGAGGTTCACGATCTGGATCATGACCCATCTCACGCGCATGATCTGCGTAGTTACGCCCCACACAATAAATACGATTAACAGCAAAACGCCGAGTGTCGCCCACGACTGGAAGTGAAGGTACGAGCGGGGGATCCATTACATAAAGGGTGCTCATGTATTGCCTTTCGAATAATTAGCTTATTGAAGGAGCTTATTGCTCATTTAAATGATGTGGGTTAATTATGGCATTTCTACTCAGGATGTCGACACAAGACGCATTTGCAGATGCATTTATCTATGGCAAAGGAACCGAAAAGATCGCCTTCAGTGTTAAGGAGTCAGTGCTGTTTGAAAAGCCCTTCCCAATTCCGGCCTGAAATGCAATGGGAGCACCATCGTAATAGACCATCAAAAAACCCAATTGCTGTGTATTAGGGTAGATGACAGGCTGACCAATCTGATTGAGATTGGAATATAGCTCTACTCCTAAGGCCATTTCCGGGGTGATTTCACGGGAGAGTCGAGTCGCTGTTGAAAAATAAGGTGCTTGATGGACAAAAGGCTGTGAAAGCGGCATCCCAAAAATAGGATTAAAAGAGATCATCCATTCATCGAAATGTTTGCCGATAATAAATCGTGCCTCAGTGTTGTAACGGGAGTCATCAAATTGAGGCTGAACGTTGGAAACTTCAAGGTTCACCCCACCAAAAAAAGCATCACCTTTACTTTCTTGATAAGGCAACCACTTGAGGCGCAACTTGGTTGCAGCATACTGAAAATGACCGGCATAATTATTGGCAGAAATATATAGTCCCGCCTCTAAATCATTACCAAGACCATAGGCTAGCTCAGGCGTCACTCGAACGCCATTATTGTTCATTACCTCACCGGGGTAAGAAGGCGTTTGTATGCCTCGAGGAGTGCTATTGACATGCAGCTCTAAACTTTTTTCGCCCTTAGCATTAATCGCATCGTCATAAACCTGAATTTCATCTTGTAGTACGGCAAGAGCAGATGCTGATGCTAGTGACATGAGCATCAAAAAAATAGATTTGGATAAAAATTGTCGGGTTATTTTATTCATCAAAGGAATTCGCAGTCTTAACCTAGGCCAAAAAATAGACTCAATTGATAGGTGATAAATGCGGCAAGATAAGCCAAGCCAAATAAATAGCTCAGCATCACAAGCGGAATTTTCCAGCTACCAGTCTCTCGCTTGACAGCGGCGATTGTTGACAGGCATTGAGGGGCAAAGACGAACCAGGCCAATAGCGATAATGCGGTTGCCAAACTCCAGCTATTAGAAATCAATGGCACCAAAGCATCGGCCGCTTCTGCCCCGGCACTAGAAAGGGCATATACCGTAGCCAATGAACTAACCACGACCTCGCGAGCAGCCATACCTGGCACCAAAGCAATACTAATTTGCCAATTAAAACCAATGGGCTCAAATACTACGGCTAAAGCATTTCCGATCATGCCGGCAACACTATATTGAATCGATGCTCCAGAAGCGTTCTCAGGGGGCAACGGAAAGCTAGCCAGAAACCATAACCCAATAGTCATGATCAAAATGATGCCGCCAACACGTCTGAGAAAAATTGCTGCACGCTGCCAAAGACCAATTGCTAAGTTACTCAGTCTAGGAAGGTGATAACTAGGCAACTCCATCATCAAGGCATTAAGCCTTAATTTTTCACTGGTGAAGCGCTTCAGCACCCATGCCACTACCATGGCCCCCAAAATACCTGCAATATATAAAATAAATAAAACAAATCCCTGTAGATCCAAGACATAACCTATTGTTTTATCAGGAATAAATGCAGAAATTAGCAATGCATAGACTGGGAGACGCGCCGAGCAAGTCATCATCGGGGCAATCAGGATAGTGACTAAGCGGTCGCGTGGATTAGAAATACTACGCGTTGCCATGATCCCTGGAATAGCGCAAGCAAAGCTCGATAAAAGAGGGATAAAGGATCGCCCCGATAAACCCACTCTACCCATCAAGCGATCCAAAAGATAGGCTGCCCTGGGCAAATAACCTGACTCTTCTAACAGGAGAATAAAGAAAAATAAAATGAGAATCTGCGGTAAAAAAATGAGCACCCCACCTACGCCCGCCAGAATGCCGTCGATTAATAAACTCCGTAGCCAGTGATCTGGCAGTGCATTGCTAATGATGAGTCCTAGCCACTCTACTCCTGCTTTGATCATATCCATAGGCCACGTTGCCCAACTAAATACGGCCTGAAAAATAAAAAATAGGAGTACGCACAAAATAATGGGGCCAAATACTGGGTGCAATAGCACGGCATCCAAACGATCGCTTACCTCATCAGGAATAATTTGATCCAAGTTCAGTGATTGCAAAATGTGATGTACTTCAATGTTGTCAGATTCGGTATGGGCAGAGTGGTCCACTGTTGACTCCTCACCCTCATCTACATTACTCACTTGCAAAGCCGATAGATTTTTCCAATCCAGCTGGGCTAAATAATGCTTCAGAGCATCCGCCCCATTGGCCTCAATTCCAACACTTTGAATGATTGGTAACCCCAATAGACCCGAGAGTGCCTCAGTATTTATTTCAAGACCCTGGCGCTTAGCTATGTCAACCATGTTTAATACAACGACACAAGGAAGGCCTAATCGCTTTGCCGATAGCACTAGACGAAGATTACGCCTAAGATTCATCGCGCTCAAGATACATAGCACTAGGTCTGGGCGCTTCTCACCGATTGCATTGCCATGCAGGACATTGCAAGTCACACGCTCGTCCAATGATCGGGGGTAAAGACTATAGGCACCCGGTAAGTCGAGAATACGAATTACTTTTCCAGAATCGAAGTGTAGGCGCCCTTCTTTCCTTTCGACAGTAACGCCAGAGTAATTAGCGACCTTCTGACGGCTGCCTGTCAGTAAATTAAACAGGGCCGTTTTACCGCAGTTCGGATTCCCCAATAAAGCCACCAATGGCTCGCTAGGGAAAAAATGGACTTTTGCTTGGGTCATGGTTAAAGAGGCTCCACTTCAATCATCTGTGCTTCAGATTCTCTCAAGGCAAAAGTAGAGGATCCTACGCGGACCATAATAGGTCCCCGACCCCAGAAACCCTTACGCAGTACCTCAACCTGCTCGCCCGGTAGAAAGCCGATATCTTCAAGCTGTCCACGAATATCCCCATCCACCCCAATTGCTAAAGCGATCTTCTTAACGAAGACCTTTACTCCGGGGCTCGCCTCTTTGAGATTCATTGTCGATGATGATTAAAAATAGGCCTAGGTTGCATGTGGTAATTATATCCCCAGATGAGAATGAATATCATTTGTATGAATTCAATCATTTTTTACTACCCTCGCCATAGCCATGACATAGGCCCAAAAGCAAAAAGGCCCGCAATGCGGGCCTTTCTTTTACTGTAAAAGTGCTACAGCTTTCTTCAATAGCTTATTTCTTTGGCTTTACAAAACCAATCGCAGTATCGTCAACAAATTCAATCATGACGTCATCGCCGGCCTTAAATTTCTCAAGCCCGAGTACGCTTGCATCGACCTTCACTTTTTGCTTCTCACCAGATGGCAATGTGAACGTCACAATACGTGTCTTTGCATCGATTGTGGTGATTTTGACGGTGGCATACACAGTATCAGTCGTTTCCTCAAATGGCTTTGCAGACCCCTTGCCAGCGATCACAACAGAGCGGACTCCAGAAACACCTGGTTTGGCATCCTTAGCAACAGCAACTAAGCCAACCGCAATTGCTTGGGCGTGCTCAACAACAAATAAATCACCCTTTTTTACCTTATCTAAGTCATTCACTGATTTAGAAACATTCATCTGAGCCAAATTACCGTTACCATCTTTCAACACCACAATACGCTTTTTCACATCGACTGAGTCGACAGTAGCAGTCAAAACAGCGGCCTCAACAGCCAATGGCAACATTTTTGCAGGAGCTTGCGCGTACACTGAGCTAGCAGTAAACAAACCTAATGATGCAATCAATGCAGTTAACAATGTTTTCTTCAAAATAACTCCTTGGTAAAAGTTTATAAGAGGCTCAAGAATTTTTGAGACTTCAATTCATTGTAACCACGAAATAATCAGCGGATAAGGGCCAGAAACCTTAAGGATGGTCACCAATACCTTAAAAAACCTCATGAAAGCACTCCCTACATCGCTAAAATCATGGCAAGAAGCTCAAAATGAGGCGTATTCGATCAGAAAAGCTGTGTTCATCGAGGAACAAGGCATACCAGCGGCAATGGAAATTGATGAATTTGATCCATGTGCTCAGCATGCCTTGATTCATATTGATGAACAATGCGTTGCTACTGCAAGACTGGTAGTTTTGCCGGGGGGAATAGGCAGAATTGGTCGAATGGCTGTTTTAGCCAGCTATCGAAAACAAGGCGTTGGCACACAACTCATTAATTTGCTGATAAATGCAGGAAAAGCTCAGGGGCTGAAATCATTCGAACTGCATGCTCAGCTTTCAGCAATCCCTTTTTATGTGCAATTTGGCTTTATTTCCCGTGGAGATGTCTATGATGAAGCAGGCATCCCACATCGCGATATGATTCTGACTATATAAGCCACATAATTAAATATGCCCGCCTCTACGAATACCGTTCAAACCAATAACCCACCTTTTTTATTTCGCGTCTGCTATTCCGATACCGACGCTGCTGGCTTTGTTTACCATGCGCGTTATTTAGAGATTTTTGAACGAAGTCGGGCGGAGTGGTTATACCAACGAGACTTAAGTCCCACTAAATTAGTCAATCAATTTGGCATTCTCTTGCCAGTTCGAGAAATCACAATGCACTTTCATCGACCAGGGCGCTTAGACGATCTATTGAGTATTGATCAAATAATAGAACATCGGGGTCGCACCCAAATTGCCGTGAAACAAACAGCCACTCGCGTAAATGCTGGTGGAGAACCTGAGCTGATTGCAAGCGCCCTTCTTCACATTGTTTGTGTTGATACAGTTTCACTAAGGCCTAAAGGTATTCCTGACTGGCTCTTTACTGCTGATTGATACATGATTACACCGGAGACTGCCTTGAAACAAGAAAGCCGACTACTAACCTTTGTCCAAAACCTCACCTTATTGCTAGAGGATGGGCCCAGCGAAAAGATCATCTTCTCTAAAGGAAAAAAGCTTTTGGAGGAATTAATTTCGGTGGATGATTGGTTGCCTGAGCCATTGACAAAACCACATCCTGAGCACTATCAACAATACCTACTCTATGCCGATCCTTTAAATCGGTTTTCAGTGGTGAGCTTTGTATGGGGTCCGAATCAAAAAACACCGGTTCACAACCATACCGTTTGGGGAATGATTGGTCAGTTACGCGGCCAAGAGCGTGGCACAAATTACTATTTACAAAAAGATGGTAGCTATCAGCCTGGAGAATCCAGCATTTGCTTGCCAGGCCAAGTAGAGACGGTATCACCTGATACGCATGATATTCATGTAGTGGAGAATAGTGCTAGCGATGAAACCTCAATCAGTATTCATGTATACGGCGGAAATATTGGCCGAATTGAGCGTTCGGTGTTTGACCCCCGCTCGGGCCTGCAGAAATTATTTATATCGGGGTACGCCAATGCCTTTACCCCCAATTTGTGGCATAACGCAAGCTAGAACGCTTGATGGCTTAAAATAGCCCTTCTTTCTGCAAACACTACAAGTGTGGCAGCTCACCCCATTGGCCGGGATAGTCGTTTAATTGAATACGGGCCAATTTTATTTTGGCCCCTATGTTATTTACAGATCTCGGTTTATCAGAATCCATTCTTCGCGCTATCAATGAAGAGGGTTACACCAGCCCCACCCCTATTCAAGAGAAGTCTATTCCTGCCGTCTTAAAAGGTGGAGACTTGCTAGCAGCAGCCCAAACGGGCACAGGCAAAACTGCCGGCTTTACTTTACCTATTTTGCAACGCCTTAGTGATAGCGCTAAACCCAGCAGTGGCAAACGTCAGTTACGCGTTCTGATATTAACGCCTACCCGTGAATTAGCCGCTCAGGTTCAAGAGTCTGTTGTAACCTACGGAAAATATACCGGCTTAAAGTCAACGGTCATTTTTGGGGGCGTCGGCGCCAATCCGCAAATAAAAGCAATAGCAGCCGGCCTAGATATTTTGGTTGCTACTCCTGGTCGCCTTTTGGATTTGATGTCACAAAACTGCGTGTCTCTTTCTGCAATTGAAATCCTGGTGCTAGATGAAGCTGATCGCATGCTCGATATGGGATTCTTACGCGATATTAAAAAGATTCTTGCCGTGCTACCCAAGCAACGTCAGAACCTTCTATTTTCTGCGACCTTCTCATCAGAAATTAAGGCATTAGCTGATAGCCTATTAAATTCACCGGCACTTATTGAAGTGGCTCGTAGTAATAGTACAAATGAAGCAATTGCACAGCTGATTCATCCGGTTGATAGAACCCAAAAACACCCATTACTAGCCCATTTAATCAAGAGCAATCAATGGAAACAAGTTTTAGTGTTTACTCGCACTAAACATGGTGCCAACAAATTAGTCCTGCAGTTAGAAAAAGACAATATCACCGCAATGGCAATTCATGGCAATAAAAGCCAAGGTGCCCGCACTAAAGCCTTAGCTGACTTTAAAGATAGCAAAATCACTGTATTGGTGGCCACCGATATTGCCGCTCGTGGCATTGATATCGACCAACTGCCCCATGTTGTTAATTATGATTTACCTAATGTCTCTGAAGACTACGTTCATCGCATTGGTCGTACTGGTAGAGCGGGCTCTAATGGAGTTGCGGTATCTCTGGTTTGTGTTGATGAACATGAAATGCTCAGAGATATTGAGAAGCTCATCAAGCAAAAATTACCGCAAGAGGTCATCCCCGGATTTGAGCCAGATCCAAATGCCGTTGCACAACCCATTCAACTAAGAAGCCAACAGCACCAACAAAACCGCAAGCCTCGCCCTAGCAATAATGGTGGCGGAAGTGGTGCAAGTAAGCCTGCTGCAAAGCGCAGCAGTCAACCCAAGAGAAGCTTTAGTCGATAGCTATAGATCTGCATCTAAAAATAGGATGCCGTTGAAAAGCGTTTCATATTTCACGGTATCACTTTAATTTTCTGGAAGATTAAAGATACTAGAAAAATCTAGCTGTCCATTGCCGGCTGAACTATGCATGGCATAAAGCTCTTTAGCTAGCAATCCTAGCCGCACACTTACCTCTAATTCTTGAGCATTTTCAACGGCTAAGCTTAAATCCTTAAGCATGAGGTCAACACCAAAACCGCCAACATAATTCTTAGAGGATGGCACATTTTCCATCACGCCAGGACAAGGGTTATATAGTTCTAATACCCAATTACGGCCTGAGCTTTGCATCATAATTTCTGAAAGAACTTGAGGATTGACGCCATTGCTAATGCCTAGCTTTAGCGCCTCACTAGTTCCAAGCATCTGAATACCCAAAAGCATGTTGTTGCAGACTTTGACTGTTTGACCAGACCCACTCGTCCCGGCATGAAAAATATTTTTACCCATCTTCTCCAATAGGGGGCGAGCTTTTTCGACATCATTGACTGCGCCGCCAACCATAAAGGTTAAGCTACCCGCCTGCGCACCAGCGGTACCACCAGAAACAGGTGCATCAATCATGGACAACCCCCTTACTCTAGCGAGTGCCTCAATTTTTCGCGAGACCTCGGGAGAGATAGTCGAGCAATCAATCAATAGCGTTTGAGGCTGCACAATCATCAATAGCCCCGACTCCCCAAGATAGAGATCCTCAACATGTCGTGAGGCCGGAAGCATGGTGATAACTATTTGAGCGTCTCCGACCGCCTCTATAGCGCTGTTAACTGGGGAACCCCCTGCAGCTTTGAGTGCATCCATCTGACCTTTTACTAAATCAAATCCAGAGACAAAATACCCTGCCTTGATTAAATTGAGCGCCATTGGCAGCCCCATATTGCCAAGACCTAAGAAAGCAATTTTCATATGCACCCTATCTGTATTTATTGAATATCGGATGAAGCAATGGAATGGAACGATTTTTTACTGAGTAATATCTTGTTTAGAATTCAATATAGA
This sequence comes from Polynucleobacter brandtiae, assembly GCF_002797575.1. GTDB lineage: Bacteria > Pseudomonadota > Gammaproteobacteria > Burkholderiales > Burkholderiaceae > Polynucleobacter > Polynucleobacter brandtiae. The sequence goes on from NZ_PGTX01000001.1 coordinate 338,575, forward strand.
CTGTTAAACCTTTAGCTTAATAAATAATAAGGACTTAGCGATGACCGTCAAAGTAATTGGCCTAATGAATCTAGCCGACCACAGTGCTTTTGATCAATACCGCAGCCAGGTAGGCCGAACAGTCGAGCTTTATCAAGGCAAGATTACCTCAAGAGGGTCAATCGAATCTATTCTGTGGAATGAGTTGGAGTCTGATCCCTTTAACGCAATAGTAGAATTGGAGTTTCCAAATAGCGAATGTGTGCAGTCATGGGCTAATAGCGAAGACTATCTAAACCTCATCCCCATTCGCAACAAAGCGATGCAACTCACTTTGTTTACGGTCACCTAAAAATAAAGCCCGGCCCCTTGTGAGGACCAGGCTTGATAAATCAGTAAGTAAGCTAGAAATTACTTCTTAGCTTCCATTGCCTCTTTGGTGGCAGTAATCTCTTTACGACGCTCTTTGCATGCGCCGGCAATTTCTTGCAGTGCCTTGCGTGCGCGAGCAGCTGCTGCTTTTACGCCTTTATCAATAAACTTTTCGTTTTCTGCTTTATAAGCTTCAAATGCAGCCAACAAAGTATCGTGCTGTGACATGTATGCTCCTTTTACTTAAGATCGTTATGTGAGTTCTAGGCTCCAAATGAGTATATCCCCAGAGAAAGACAAGGAGTTCAAGCTCTATATTAGGGATAACCCATATATTCTTGAAATCATCCAAAATGGTCAAAACACTATAAAAACGTTGGAGACCCTATGAAAATCAAAAATATCCTTATTTTATTGGCTGCTAGCCTGATCAGCATTCAGGCCCTGGCCCAATCTACAAGCTGGCCTGTGCCCAGTAAGCCCATCACCTTTATCAACCCATTTCCGCCTGGGGGGGCTGTAGATGCATTTGGTCGCCCCTTAGCAAGGCAGCTATCAACTCAGCTGGGAACCTCCATTATTGTGGACAACAAAGGTGGGGCTGGAGGAACGCTTGGGGCAGCTGTGGCAGCAAAAATGGCTCCGGATGGCTACACCTGGTTATTGGGCGCCGTCCATCATTCGATTGCGCCAAGTATGTACACTAATTTATCTTATGACATCACAAAAGACTTTGAGCCAGTCGCCATCATCGGCAGCGTACCGCATGTCATTGTTGTAAATCCTAGTAAATTTCCAAAAAACGATTTGAAGTCCATCATCGAAGAAATCCGCAAGCATCCTGGAAAATATAACTATGCCTCTACCGGGAATGGCACCTCCCAGCATCTCACGGGTGAGTTATTCAAGATGCAAAACAAATTATTTATTACGCATATTCCCTATCGCGGCACTGGCCCGGCTCTGCAGGACTTAGTAGCAGGTCAGGTAGATATGATGTTTGATACCTTAGCGGGTGCGGCACCGTTCATTAAGAATGGGCAGCTCATTGCAGTCGCAGTCACTACGCAAAAGCGGGTTGATGCATTTCCCAATGTTCCAACTGCACAAGAGCTGGGGATCAGTAACTTTGTTGTCTACAGTTGGTATGCAATGTGGGCAATCAAAGGGACGCCCAAGGATATTGTCGATAAGATGAGCAATGAAGTTCAAATTGCATTAGCTACGCCTGAAATTAGAGAACGCTGGGCCGGAATGGGTGCTACAGCACCCAAAATGAGCCGACCTGAGTTGGCAAACTATATTAATCAAGAAATTGTGCGATGGGCCGAGGTAGTCAAAAAATCAAACGCTAAATTAGATTAATCGGTTGTAAATTAAACCACTGCAATATTAAAGAGCATAGAAACTGATGAGTATTCAATACCAAGATTACGCCTTCGTACGCAATAAGCTACTGAAGAAAGAGGAGATTGCATTTTTAGATGTGCGCGAAGAAGATCCTCATGCACAGGAACATCCTTTGTTTGCGGCCAACTTCCCACTCTCTCGTTTAGAAGTAGATGCATTGGCTAAACTACCTAGAAAAGATGTGCCAATTGTCACTCTAGACGATGGTGAGGGCTCGGCTATGCTGGCAGCTCAAAGGCTATCCTCATTGGGTTACTCTAATGTTTCTGCGCTTGCGGGCGGTGTCACAGCATGGAAATCTGAAGGTGGGGAAGTATTTAAGGACGTGAATGTTCCCAGCAAATCATTTGGTGAGTTTGTTGAATCGAAACGACACACTCCCTCTCTTTCGGCCCAAGAAGTAAAGCAATTGATTGATGACAAAGCGGATATCGTAGTTGTGGATGTACGCCGCTTTGATGAGTACCACACAATGAGTATTCCTACAGGTGTTAGCGTTCCTGGTGCTGAGTTAGTTTTACGACTTCCAGAGTTAGCCCCGAATCCCAATACCCAAATTATCGTGAACTGCGCTGGTCGCACCCGAAGCATTATTGGTACCCAGTCCTTAATTAATGCTGGCATTCCAAATAAAGTGAGTGCTTTGCGTAATGGCACGATTGGCTGGACTTTGGCTGGTCAAACGCTGGATCAAGGGCAAAGCCGAAAATTTACAGCAGTAAACGCCGATACAAAAAAAGAGGCCGCCCTGCGCTCACGAAATGTCGCCGATCAAGCTGGAGTAAAACGCGCTAGCATGGCAGATCTTCAGTCTTGGCAATCTCAAGTCGGACGCACTACCTACTTTTTTGATACTCGCACCCCAGAAGAATATGAAGCGGGTCATTTACCCGGGTTTCGCTCAGTGCCAGGCGGTCAACTGGTTCAAGAGACGGAGATGGTCTCTCCTGTGCGGGGAGCGCGCATTGTATTGGCAGATCCCGATAGTGTCAGGGCAAATATGCCAGCCTCTTGGCTTGCACAGATGGCTTGGGATGTATATGTATTGGACGATATCAAAGCATCCGATCTCACCGAAAAAGGAGTCTGGAGCCCCCCTATTCCAACAATGCCGACCACTCAAACAGTGGATGCCCTAACCGCTTCTGGATGGCTTAAAAATGATAGTGGCACCATTGCCATTGATCTCAGTACACATGCAAATTACGTTAAAGGACATATTCCTGGGAGCTGGTTCGCTCTACGTTCGGAATTTATAGAGGCGTTGGGCAAATTACCCAAAGCAGATCGCTACCTCATTACAAGCACTACTGGCGAGCTTGCCGTCTTCGCAGCCCAAGAAATACAAACCTTAACGTCATCTGAGGTAGTAGTTTTAATTGGCGGCAATCAGTCCTGGGTAGATGCAGGCCTTGCATTAGAAAAGGGAGCAACCCATTTAGCCTCGCTTCCTCGTGATCGCTACAAACGACCATATGAAGGTACCAGCGTGAATCCTGCTGCTATGCAATCTTATCTTGATTGGGAATATGGTCTGGTAGAGCAATTGGGCAAGGATGGCACTCATCACTTCTGGGTTCTTTAGGGTAATTGATGCTTCACAAAGCTAAAGGGTTTGGTGCGGCACTAGTAGTACTGCTCTCAACACTGGGTTTAGGCGCCTGTGATCGCGACACCTATACCAGCTGGAATTGCACTAATCCTCAAGGGGAAAAAATTGCTATGGTTCTTAAAAAAGCAAAAATGCAGTTTCAGAATCAACAGCTTGATTATTGCGGCAGCCTAGGGCCATTAAGTTACTTTGACTCACAGTGCCCAGCTCAAATTCAGGACTCAAGCAAGATCTTTGACGCAACGAATGGCCAGCTCTTGAGCAATGGCATTAGACTGACCTGTGATGCCCTTTAAAAAGCAAAATCCATTAAGCCCGAAAAAGCTACTGCTCACAAAATGGACTGCAACTCACCCCACCCACAAACGCAAACATTTTTTAGTCAGTAAAGTAATACTTCCAGAGCTACCCGAACAAGCGATTGAGTATGTAGAGCTTGAGGCTGTATTTGATCAACAGACTCAAATCATTCGCTGGAGAGAGCTTGGGAATGCAGAAATTTGGTTGCAGGGGTGGGTATAAAAAAAATCGCCAATGAAGATAATCCATCGGCGATTCAGATCTAACTGGGTTTAATCGGTCGCTATTTACTTTTTTTACTTGAATCCGAAGATTTTCTGAGGTGCTCCTCAATATTTTTTTCGGCAGAATCTGCAACCTGATTCACGATCTTTCGACCCTCTTTGAACATCTTCTGCCCAGCATTCGACATTTCGTGCACCACCTTGGATAGCTTGTCTGCATGCCCTGGCATTTTGCTCTCAGCATTTTCTAGCCAAGTTACTAAAGAATGACGAACTTTCTCTAAATGCTTTTCAGTTCCGTCAGCAGCATCTTCGCTTATATCCTTCAGTACAGCCTTCATTTTTTTCTGATAGGCAGACGCCCTTTTAATCGCCTCTTGACTGGCCTCCTGCTGTAGATCTTTTAACCTTTCTAAATCATACTTAGCCGCTGATTTAGCGCTTTCCATCGCATTTTTCATACCCCACTGAACTTCAGCAAGATGATGTTCGCTTAACTCTTTTGCGGCATCTAATAATTTATGAGAATACGAAAATAGTTCTTTTGCCTTTTCTTGTTGCCAGGCCTGAATGTCCTTTTGATTCATTGCTTCCCCCTTAGTTAAATAAACGATACCAATCAACTAGAGCTAGCCACTCAAATACCAATGTAAGCTCCACTCTTAAACTCTATACCTAAATGTCGAGAATGCCAATCCGCTCCGCTCAAAAGCTTTAAAATCAAGCGATGAGTCAAGAAAAAAGCCTTTACGAACAGGTTGGTGGATCGGAAAAAATTGATGCGCTAGTGGATCGCTTCTATGACCTTATGGATCTTGAGGAGTCGCTAGCCCATCTGCGTGCGATGCACTCGCAAAATCTATCTGGATCACGAGAAAAGCTGAAGTGCTTTCTGTCTGGCTGGTTAGGAGGCCCCGATATCTACTCTCCCAAACATGGCCATCCGATGTTGAGAGCGAGGCATCTCCCCTTTCAGATTGGATTGCAAGAGCGCAATCAATGGCTAGCCTGCATGTACCAGGCAATCAAAGACTGCGGCATTGAGGGTTCGCTTGCAGCGCACCTAGAGGAGTCTTTTTTTAAGACTGCCGACTGGATGAGAAACCAAGCAAATTAGTTTTCACCATCTGTCGGTGGATCATTAATCCAGTTTCGCCCCGGCCTGCTTTACGGCTTTTGCCCAACGTGGCATTTCTCCCGCTAAAAACTGAGTAAATTGGCTGGCGTTGAGATAGGCTGGATCGGCACCTTGCTCAATCATTCGCTTTTGAACCTCGGAAGATTCAAGGGTCTCCTTAAATGCCTGGCTTAATTTATTGACAACCTCAGAAGAAGTTCCTTTAGGGGCTAAAACTCCATAAAAGCCCACCACCTCTAAATTGGCTATTCCAGTCTCTATCACTGTGGGCGTATTTGGCAAGGCAGGATTCCGCTTTGCGCTAGTGACGGCCAATGCCCTCACCTTACCTTGCTTTGCATAGCTGGCGGCCTGAGGCACAGACTCTGCCATAAACTGGACATGGCCAGCAATCAAGTCAGTGAAGGCTGGCGCGCTTCCTTTAAAGGGAATGTGAACCATAAATATTCCAGTCTCGTTTTTTAACATCTCGGGGACTAAATGAGAAATGCCACCGTTACCAGCGGAACCATAATTTAACTTGCCTGGGTTCGCTTTTGCATAAGCAATAAACTCTTTTAGGGTTTGCGCCGGTACATCGCGATTAACTATCAAAGCCAAAGGCTGTTGCGCTGTTCGGGCTATGGGCTGAAATTCTTTTAGAGTGTCGTATGAGGTCTTGGTATACACGGCGGGATTAATCACCATAGTGCCAGTATTAGCAAGCAATAAGGTGTAACCATCTGCCGGTGATTGCGCGACAAACTGCGCCCCTACAGTCCCGCCTGCACCAGACTTGTAATCTACGATAACCGTTTGACCTAGGGAGGTTTGCAGCTTGTCGACCAAAAGTCGCATGTGAGCATCAAGAGGCCCGCCGGCAGGAAAACCGATAATTACCTTAATGGGCTTATCTGGATAGACGGCATGGGCGCTATTGAGCCCTAAAAATAAAATTAGAGCTTCTAATAATTTGCGTAAGGTCATGAGTTTTGCCATTGATAGGCTAGGGTTAATTAAGTACACTTTACTTTAACTTGATTGATACGAGACGTCTATGTTTGAAAGTTTTTTTCAGCTCCTTAGCGACCCAAATGCCTGGATCGCCTTCCTCACGCTATCAGCCCTAGAAATTATTCTTGGTATAGATAACATTATCTTTATCAGCGTTATTGCCAATAGATTGCCCTTAGAAATTCGAGAAAAAGTACGTCGTTTTGGCCTAATGTTTGCGCTAGTAACACGCATACTTTTATTACTAAGCCTATCTTGGGTTATGACTCTGACTGAACCTATTTTTGCTATTGCCAGTCATGCAATTAGTGGACGAGATCTTATTTTATTGCTAGGTGGCTTCTTTTTAATATGGAAGGCATCAAAAGAAATTTATATTGAAGTCGAGGCTGGAGAATCTGCAAGCGAAGATTTAAGCGATGAAGGGGCAGTTGTGAAAAAATCTCTGGCATCGCTATTTTTAGCATCTGTAATTCAGATCGGCATTCTAGACATCATCTTTTCACTCGATAGCGTGATTACCGCGGTCGGTATGGTTGATGAAATTGGCGTCATGATTGCGGCCGTGCTAGCCTCTGTAATAATCATGTTGTTTGCAGCCAAGTCTATTGGTGACTTTGTGCATCACCACCCCTCTATCAAGGTACTAGCACTTTCTTTCTTAACGGTTGTTGGCGTAGTACTGATTGCCGAAGGGATGGGGGTGCATATACCCAAGGGATATGTCTACGTAGCGATGGGCTTCTCATTAGTAGTCGAACTGCTTAATATTCGCTCTAGAGGAAAGAAGAAGTAAAGGCATTAGGCTGATGAGGCCTAGTACAAGACATACACTACAGAGAGTGTGCGCAGGCAAATCCACTGGCCCACGCCCATTGAAAATTGTGGCCGCCTAGGTGGCCTGTAACATCTACACACTCTCCAATAAAATATAAGCCAGGATGATTGCGTGCCATCATAGTTTGACTATCTAGCGCTTTAGTATCAACACCACCTAACATCACCTCTGCCTTTTTCCAGCCCAGAGTTCCAGCCGGCTTGACTGACCAATTACTAATCAGTTCTTTTAGAGTTTGACGATCTTTTTTGGAGACTTCTGCCCATTTACGCCCTAGAAGATTTTTTTGCTCGGCAAACGCCTTAGCAAGTCGCATTGGCATTACTGAGGCCAGAATATTTTCAGTAAGCTTAAGGCGATTGTCTTCATCATTAAATAAATCATCGCAATCAAATTGACCATTAGCCTCAACGGCCCCCAACCAGTCAATATGAATTTGCTCACCTTCAGTCCAATAGCTACTGGCCTGAAGTACTGCGGGCCCAGACAAACCTTTGTGGGTCAGGAGTAAATCCTCGTTAAAGCGACATGCGCCATAACGGCTTCCCTTCGATCCAGAAGCAATGCGGACAGGCAGACTTAAACCTGCTAACTCAATTAAGTTCTCAAACTCACCTGAAGTAAAAGAGAGGGGAACTAGTGCAGGTCTTGGCTCTACAACCTGCAAACCAAATTGCTTGGCAATATCCAAGGAGTAAGCTGTAGCCCCAATAGCGGGAACAGGCAGTCCTCCAGTGGCCATAACCACTGACTTGGTACGCTCTATGCCAACATTAGTCTTCACTATCCATTCATCAGCCTCTTTCTCGATAGTCTGAATAGTTTCTGGATAACGGATTTTTACGTTGCCCTTAGCGCACTCACTAAAGAGCATTTCAATAATTTGCTTAGCTGAATCATCGCAGAATAATTGCCCTTGATGTTTCTCATGATGGGCAATACGGTAAGACTGAACTAACTTAATAAATTCAGAGGATGGATAGCGAGCCAATGCGCTTTTGACAAAATGGGGATTGAGGGATAAAAAATGGCTTGGATTGCTGTGGATGTTGGTGAAGTTGCATCTACCGCCACCACTAATGCGTATTTTTTCACCCAGTACATCAGCATGATCTAGTACTAGCACCCTCTTTCCCAACTGACTAGCAACACCGGCACAAAAAAGTCCAGCTGCGCCCCCACCAATGACGATGGCATCCCATGTTTTATGCGCCATTTATTTAAAGCGCTCCATCACTTCTGCTGGTAACTTCAGTTTAAGCATGTGCATGTGGGTATAGGCCTGACGGAAATTTCGTGTCATTGAAATCATCACGGATGCAGTCCATGCAAAAGCAAACATGCCTGAAAATGCGATGATGATAGCTAGCATTTTCCAACCATTGGGCAGTAGATCATCCATAAATCCCATGGCCGTATAAGTACTACCGCTAAATAAAATACTCTGCCCTAAATCTGGTAATAAATTAAATAGCCAAAGTGAAATGCCCCAGAGCATAATTTCGAAAAGATGCACTAGAAATAAGCACGTGACGCTGACATAAAAAATCAATGCCACAGAGGAATATCGGTGCTCTGACAAATGAAGAAAAGACTTCACTTCGTAACGTTTTGCAATTTGCAGTAATGCAATACCGTGAATAAGCATTACCAGCATCAGCATGGCAAAGCCCAGAAGATAGGCGGGGAAATCGAATTCGGTAGCAAGTGAAATAGTATTAGTAATGGTCATAGTGGGTCACAGAAAGTCCGTGCGATCATTTTACAGGCTCATAGAAACGGCATACTCAAACCAATTGATACCAGTTGCAAATGACAGCCCAAGCTGCCTCAGCAGTTTCGACAAAGTGAATTAACTCAAGATCTTTACGATCAATAACGCCCATCTCCAGCATCTTCTCAAAATGAATTATTTCACCCCAAAAAGCGCGGCCTACCAAAATAACTGGAAAGCGATCTACTTTTTTAGTTTGCATTAAGGTCAGGACCTCAAAAAGCTCATCCAAGGAACCAAATCCACCTGGATAAGCAACAATTGCCCTCGCTCTCAGCATGAAGTGCATCTTGCGAATTGCAAAATAATGAAAGCGAAAACTTAATCCTGGCGTAATGTACTCATTGGGATGCTGCTCTCGCGGCAAGCTAATGTTAAATCCAATCGTCTCATCTCCCGCTTCGAAGGCGCCTCGGTTGACAGCCTCCATGATTCCAGGCCCTCCACCTGTAGCAATATGCAATTTATTGCTACTATCAGATTGAGTGTGGTTATAGTTCGCAACGATGACTCCAAACTCTCTAGCGGAATCATAATATTGAGAATGTAGTAGCGCCTTATTCGCGTCTACAATTGCGGCTGACGTTTTAGCGTTTATCTCCATTGCTTTTGCTGTTTCCGAGCTAACAAAACGAGTAGAGCCAAAAACGGTAATGGTGTGATCAATCCCCCGTTCATGCAGCAAAATTTCTGGCTTTAGCAGTTCCAACTGAAACCGTAAACCGAGCGTTTCTCTACGCAGTAAAAAAGCCTCATCCTCAAAAGCAAACTGATAAGAATCTTCAGATTGATCCTCCTGAGTCAGACTTTTCTGCATACTTAAGAATTCTGTAATCGTTTGGGAATTGTGTAGGGGCAGCTTTGAGCTCATAAACGACCTTTAAAAATCAGTATTACTACCTATAATTTTGCATTATTTCAACATCTGATGCTGTTTCAGATTTACTGAATGCCTACCAAGCGTTAGTATTGAGAAATATTAACTAAATCCAAGGAAAAGCAATGAGCAACCGTTCAATCATCATTATGGTACTGGTATTAATCGGTGCCACAGCCTATTTACTCCTAAAAGGTGATGGCGACATTGATATGGGTGGCGAAAAACATGGTGCCGAAGCAGCGCATATGGAAGAAGCGAAAAAAGACATGCCAGCAACGCCTGTAGCACCTGTAGCAGATCCAAAGAAATAATCTTTACTCAAATAGATTAACCGCGGTTTACCGCGGTTTTTTTATAACTTTATATGTGACCTGATCATGATGAAGACTCTACTTACTGCGGCATCACTTTTATTTTGTCAGCTGACATTTGCACAGGTCACCACTCCATCTAAACCTATACCGAATATTTCTATGGCCAAATCTTTAGCTCCTACAGGGATCTTACGTGTTGGAATTAATTTAGGGAATCCAGTAGTCGCCGGCTCCTCGGACAAAACAGAGCCCCAACCCAAGGGTATCTCTATTGACATTGCAAGAGAGATTGGAAAGCGGGTGGAGCTACCCATTGAGCTCATTCCTTTTAAAAGTGCCGGGGAAACTGTAGAGGCTCTTAAGCTAGGACAGCTTGATCTGATCTTTGTAGCAATTGATCCAGTTCGGGGTGCCGATATTATGTATACGCCCGCCTATATTCAAATCGAGGGGAGCTACTTAGTTCGAAGCTCATCCCCCATTACTCGAAATGAACAGGTGGACAGTGTAGAGAGCGCAATCGTGGTCGGCAAAGGAAGTGCTTATGACTTATTTTTAAGTCGTGAAATTAGAGCTGCAAGTCTTGTGCGTGCGGCTAACTCTCAAAGTGTTGTAGATGATTTTATGTCTGGTAAAGGAAACGTGGCGGCAGGGGTAAGGCAGCAGTTAGAGAATGATGCTAAACGGTATACAGATTTGCGAATCCTTCCAGGCCGATTCATGGTGATTAATCAAGCTATCGGAATTCCTAAATCAAATAAAGATGCCGAAAAAAATAGTGCCTACTTAGGCGTATTAATTCAAGAACTGAAAGCCTCAGGATTTATTGCTCAGGCTATGCAGCGCCATGGTATCGCCGGCGCTAAGGTAGCCGAATAATTTTAGGCGCCAGGGACGATACTCAGTACATGATTGATTCGATTGCACCACTAGATGCGCTTGGGCTAGTAGCCCACTTACATCGTTTGCCCTCAGAGCATAAGGGCATGGCTGGCAAGGTTTTACTGATTGGTGGTGCGCCGGGTATGGCTGGAGCACTTCTACTTGCTGGTAACGCTGCACTCCATCTTGGTGCTGGCTGGACTATTTTGGAAATGTTCGATCCTGCTTCCGCTCATGCTTATTCCGAACAGGCTGAGTTAATGGTGCGATTGGCCAGCTTTGAGGCGACTAATCAGCTTGCTGCTTCAAAGCCTGATCTCATTGCCATTGGCCCTGGATTAGGATTCTCTGATCTCGCTAAAGAATGGCTAAGTGCAGTACTGCGTTATCCCCAAATTCCCCTAGTGATTGATGCTGATGCACTTCATCTAATTGCAGACACACCTGAGTTTTTAACGCTCCTAAGACAGCGTAACGAATCATTTCCCAATCAAGTTGTATTAACTCCGCATCCTGGTGAGGCAGCTCATCTACTTGGGAATACCGCCCAAGCAATTCAGGCAGATCGTCCCGGATCATTAGCTAAGCTCGTACAGCTCACTAGGTCAATCGTAGTATTAAAAGGTCAACACACCCTACTCGCCTCACCAACGAACCAAGCATTGCTATGCCAACAAGGTAATCCAGGTATGGCAATCGGTGGAATGGGTGATGTCTTAACGGGAAGCATTGCGGCTATCGCAGCACAAGGGCTTCGTCACCACATCAACTTATGGCAAGCAAGCTGCATTGGTGTTCAGCTCCATGCGACTGCGGCAGATAAGCTAGTAAAGCAAAATATAGGCCCAATTGGGCTTACCCCTTCCGAGGTCACTCTAGAGATGCGGAATCAGGTCAATAAGCTGTTATAAATTGTCATGCATTCCACAAGTAGAAAATTTCAACGTCGCAGCTACCTTTTCGGCATCAGCATGGCTGGCCTGGGATCTATTCTCTTTTCCGGAAAAGCGATATTAGTCAAACTAGCATTTACTCAGGGAGCCAATGCTGAAACGCTTATTGCATTGCGGATGCTCATGGCGCTGCCACTCTTTTGGGTTATTTTTTGGTGGAGCACCCGCAAAAAAATACTATCGACCCTAAGCCTGCGTGACCAACTTAAAATATTCGCCCTAGGCTTTATGGGCTATTTTTTATCAAGCTACTTAGATTTTCTTGGGCTCCAATATATATCCGTTGGATTAGAGCGAATTGTCTTGTATCTGACCCCAACGCTTGTCTTATTAATTTCTTATTTTGTTTTAAAAAAATCCATCAGCCACCTTCAATGGTATGCCTTAATTGTGGGATATCTTGGTGTCATAGTGGTGTTCATACAGGATGCCAGCTCGACTGGCTCGATGGCCTTGATTGGTATGCTGCTGGTATTTGCGAGCGCCTGCGCATACGCAATGTACATGATCGGCTCTGGAGAAATGGTGAAGCGAGTTGGTAGTGTGAGGCTTGTGGTGTATGCCAGCTCAGCCTCTGCGCTCCTGAGTGTGATTCAAATTCTGATTTATGAACCTATGGCCGTGTTTATACAAAGTTCACAAATCTATTGGATTAGCTTGCTAAATGCGAGTTTGTGTACCGTCATCCCAATGCTGCTAATCATGATGGCAATCAATCGAATTGGCTCACCCCTGGTAGCGCAGGCTGGAATTTTGGGGCCTGTATCCACCCTATTTATGGGTTGGGCGATCCTATCGGAGTCAATCACTTGGACTCAGATAAGTGGCATGGGATTAGTAATGGGAGCGGTCTGGTTACTAGTGCGCAATGATTCCACTAAAAGCACGGCGAATCATCCAGCCCCAGATCCTATCCGAGAATTAAATTGAATTACTGAACGGCAGCGGACCCTAAAGCAGGCTGCGTCTTTTTCTTGGCATTTTTCTTGGTGCTTTTCTTAGCTTGCTTATTAGCCTTCTTTTGCGCCTTCTTGGCAGTCTGTTTCTGCGCCTTAGTATCTTTTTGTGCTTTTTTCTTAGCAGCTTGGTCAGGTTTGACTGTCGAAGTCGGCTCCGGTGCTACCGAGGGAGCTACTGGAGAATTTATCGGGGCTGCATCCGCTGCCACTGCCATTAAAGGTGTCAACCCAATCGAGGCAGAAATTAGCGCCGCTAAACTCAGTTTGCTTAGGCTGGATTTCATTCTTAACTCCTAAAAAAATAATCGTGTTTTGATAATACCGAATTATTTTCCTCAAATGCCTGATTTAAAAGATGATGTGTATCGACGCATAATCCAGTCCAGCTCAATCTACCTATCTGACCTAGCCTAAGGACCTCACATAACCCCGCCTGCATGCAAAGAAAAAGCCGTCCTAAGACGGCCTTTTTGGCGAAAGAAATGCAGTACCAAATTTATGCAGGCTGCGCTTCCATTTCTACAATCTGTTCCAAGGCTGTTTCGAGGTGACCAACAGTACGATCTACATGGGCTAACTTCTCAAGACCAAACAAACCAATACGGAAAGTGCGGAAATCGGGACGCTCATCACATTGCAGTGGAACGCCAGCAGCTGTTTGCAGGCCCAATGCAATAAACTTTTTACCAGACTGAATCTCAGGATCAGTGGTGTAACTCACTACTACACCTGGAGCCTGAAAGCCTTGGGCAGCAACCGATTCAAAGCCCTTTGAGACCAACAAAGCCCGTACCTTATTACCCAGCTCCTGTTGCTTTTGTTTGAGATCAGCAAAGCCCAGAGCCTGCGTTTCCTTCATTACATTACGGAATATTTTGAGTGCGTCTGTTGGCATTGTTGTGTGGTAGACATGGCCGCCTTTTTCATAGGCCTCCATGATTTGTAGCCATCTTTTCAAATCCATTGAAAAGCTGCTACTTTGTGTTTTTTCAATATGCTCTCTTGCTTTTGCGCTCATCGCAATCAGAGCGCAGCAAGGCGAACTGCTCCAGCCTTTTTGTGGAGCAGTAATCAGTAGGTCAACATTACAGGCTTTCATATCTACCCACATTGCACCTGAAGCGATGCAATCGAGTACAAATAAACCATTGACCGAATGAACGGCCTCACCTACTGCTTTGAGATATTCATCAGGCAGAATAATTCCAGCTGAGGTTTCTACATGGGGAGCAAAAACAACCGCTGGCTTTTCTTTCTTAATAAAAGCGATGACTTCCTCAAGCGGAGCTGGGGCAAATACGCCCTTAGCACTATCCTCTAATTGCCTACCTTTAATAACAGTAACATCTTGGGTGATGTTGGCAAGATCAAATATTTGAGTCCAGCGATAGCTAAAGTAGCCATTACGCAATACCAGGCACTTTTCATTATTTGCAAACTGACGGGCTACTGCTTCCATGCCAAAAGTTCCGCTACCAGGAACAATAACCGCCGAGCTTGCGTTGTAAGCATCTTTGAGGACACTTGAGATATCCACCATGACTTTTTTGAATTCTTCAGACATGTGATTAAGGGATCGATCGGTATACACAACCGAAAATTCCATAAGTCCATCTGGGTCAACATTGGGAAGTAAGCCTGGCATAGTAATTTCCTAGTAATGCGTAAATTGAACCTCAATAATACCGATTTAAGGCATTTTATGCATTAAACCCCCTAATATCGGCCTGCAAACGTCTTTTCAAGAGGGTTAGCAGTTAATGTTTCGACCGCCCGGTGGAGGAGACCAAAATACCCACAAGAATGAGCCCAAAAGCGAGGCCATGAAAAAGCTGGGGTGGATCACCCAGAATTGCTGCAGACAGCAAGGCGGTAAATAAAGGAATGAAATTAGCGAAAAAAGCAGCAACCGTTGGGCCCGCTCCGTTCACCCCGAGCCCCCAGCATCGATAAGCGATTAAGGATGGGCCAATCGCCACAAAAAGGATCAAAGAACCAGTCCAGTAGTTCAGATCTATAAAGGCATGCCCAGAAGCAATTTCCACTCCATCAAATAGCAGAGTCCAGAGAAAGCCAATCATCACTTGCGCCATTAAAAACTCAGCCCAGGGCCATTGGCGCTCAGAGCTCGTGCCTGGACGGCCAATCATCCAGCTATAAAACGCCCACAAAATAGTTGCCAACATAATGAAGAGATCGCCCATCACCAGCTCCATGCTCAATAAGCTTGCAGGCTCTCCGCGACTTAAGACCACAGCAACGCCCAATAATGAAACAATTGCCCCAATCAATTGAAGCAAACTTGGCTTCGCTTGATAGCAGACTGCACCAATAAAAAGCATCCAAATGGGCATACTTGCCCCGATTAAGGTCACATTAATGGCAGTGGAAGTCTGCAGAGCAAGGTACAGGAGTACGTTATAGCTGCCCACACCGAGCAAGCCGAGCCATAAGAACCGCTTCTTGTTCAGCCATAAAGCGCTGCCAGGCCTAAATATGCGCCACCCCAGGGGTAACAACATGAATGCAGCTAAACCCCAGCGAACAGCGCTTAGGGTTACAGGCGAGACACTTCCAACTAGCGCCCGTCCAACAATTGCATTACTAGCCCACAAAAAGGTAGCCAATAATAAATAGAAGACGGTCGAGACTGTTAATTGGGGCATTTTGGGGTGCAATTGTCAAAAGTAAGGGTTTAGGAGCCCAGGAGCGCTTTACCTTAACATTGTAGAAACAAATGCTCTGCAACACGAAGGTTGCTAATATAGATGTAATTAATACATGGCCGCTTAACATCAAAGGTTAGCGGTATAACAAAGGATTATGAGTGGCAATCATCACCAATATTGAAGACTTACGTGTATTGCACCAAAAGCGCACGCCGAAGATGTTTTATGACTACGCAGACTCAGGCTCTTGGACTGAGTCTACTTATCGAGCGAATGAGTCTGATTTTCAAAAAATCAAATTGCGACAGCGTGTGGCAGTCAACATGGTCAATAGAACCACTCAGACAACCATGGTTGGGCAAGAGGTAGCTATGCCAGTTGCTTTGGCCCCAACCGGCCTGACTGGCATGCAGTGTGCTGATGGTGAAATTTTAGCGGCTCGGGCAGCGGAAAAATTTGGAGTCCCCTTTTGCCTATCCACTATGAGTATTTGCTCTATTGAAGACGTGGCAGAACACACAACAAAACCATTTTGGTTTCAGCTTTATGTCATGAAGGATCGCGGCTTTATTGAGCGATTAGTGGAGCGCGCCAAGGCGGCTAAATGTTCTGCCTTGGTCCTCACTTTAGACCTGCAAATTTTAGGGCAACGCCATAAAGACCTTAAAAATGGCTTATCTGCACCACCTAAACTGACTATTGCCAATATGTTCAATATGGCTACTAAACCACGGTGGTGTATGGGCATGGCAATGACACCGCGCCGAACATTCCGAAATATTGTTGGGCACGCAACAGGTGTTGGCAACATGTCCTCGCTTTCTTCTTGGACTGCAGAGCAATTTGATCCGGGGCTTAACTGGGGTGATGTGGAATGGATTAAAAAACTGTGGGGTGGAAAACTCATCATCAAAGGCATTTTGGATGAGGGTGATGCCCGATTAGCTGCTGACTCTGGTGCCGATGCATTAATTGTTTCGAATCATGGCGGCCGTCAACTCGATGGCGCAATTTCAAGCATCAAAGCTTTACCTGGAATCGTGGATGCCGTAGGTAAGGATATTGAAGTGTGGATGGATGGCGGTATTCGCTCTGGCCAAGATGTTCTTAAAGCCTGGGCACTAGGCGCACGTGGCACCATGATTGGCCGCCCATTTTTATATGGCTTAGGCGCCATGGGCGAAGCTGGTGTTACCAAATGTTTGGAAATTATCCATAACGAACTAGATATCACAATGGCATTTACTGGTCACCGCGATATTCAAAACGTCACCAAAGATATTTTGTATCCAGGGACTTTTTAATATTTCTCATCTTGTCAATTCCCCTCTACTAGTCTTTGGAATTTCTACGGCAGTGCTGTCGGGATCGGTATGGTTAGGTAGTGCCGTGCTTAGTAGATACCGCACAAAGGATACGGAGACTTCTGCTGACTTAGGCGTTATTCAAGCAGCCACCCTAACCCTTCTGGCACTCATCATTGGCTTTACCTTTTCGATGGCTATTGCCCGATATGATCTCAGGCAGACCTTAGAGGAGGCGGAGGCCAATGCAATTGGTACAGAATTTTTGAGGGCTGATTTACTGCCTGATAAGAGCGCAGAAACAGTAAAGTCACTATTGATTAGCTACTTAGATCAACGGATCTTGTTTTATTCCAAACAAGATTCTGAAACAGCTAAGCAAATTAACCAGCGCACACTGGCACTGGAAAAGGCGCTCTGGAAGGAAATTCTACCTGTAGCACGTACGCAAACAACACCGACCATTGCACTTACTGTTTCCGGTATGAATGATGTCATTAATTCTCAAGGCTACACTCAGGCGGCGTGGTGGAATCGTATACCCACTGCAGCCTGGTGGTTGATGGCTGCCATGGCAGTTGGAGCCAATGTGTTAGTTGGATTTGGGGCCCGAAACTTTAATCACAACATCACGCTCTTCATGATTTTCCCAATCATGATTTCAGTCGCCTTCTTTTTAATTGCTGATATTGATAGTCCAAGAGGTGGAGTGATCCGCATTGATCCTCGAAACCTAATTGATCTTCAGCAGAGTCTGCAAAGCATCAATCCCGGTGCCGTATCCTCAATAGATCGCAAAAGATGAAAAAAGTAGTGGACGTATACAAAAATCGAGGTCGCGAACTCATCTGGACCTATGTGATTCACTTAAATAACGATAGTGAATTTCACCCAGCGCAGATTGACTTTGAGGTAGAGGCGCTACGCCTTTCGCAACTTGACAAGCGAGGTCCTGCGAGCGAACTTAGTGCCAAGGCCCGATTATCTGTAAGATAATTTTCAATTCATATTAACTTTTTTATATTTTATGAAGCCCCTTACAAAAAAAGCCAAAATAGCGATCACATGGACCATCTTAATGACCGTGATTGGAACTGCCGTCTTACATCAATGGCAGTTTTTTGCCATGGGCCTAGCATCTATTGCCCTACTTTTAATTGCGAATCATTACGACCTACTAAAAGATCCTGAAGATAAAAAATAAGGCCTCCATCTTTCGATGAAGACCTGATACACTCGTGCAAAATAACGAACTGCTCAATACTTACAAAGCAGGATAGTCGGTATAGCCTACCTCAGCACCGCCGTAGAAAGTGGCTCGATCATATGCGTTCAGAGCCGCACCCGCCTGAAAACGCTCCGCCAAATCTGGATTGGAGATATATAAACGTCCGTATGCTACTGCATCAGCTAAACCAGCTTCTAAAGCAACCTCCCCCATCGCTTGATCATAGCCACCAGCGCTAATTAATTTTCCTTGATAGGCGGCACGAAAAATTTCTGACGTAATTGGTGCAGCTGCATTGGAATCGTCATTGCCTCCTGCGGAGGTTGATCTTGGCTCAATCATATGCAAATAAGCCAACTGATAACCATTCATTTTTTCAATAACTGCATTAAATAAAGTCATTGGATCACTGTCGCTAATATCGTTAAAGCTGCCATAAGGAGAAAGGCGCACACCAATACGATTACTTGCAAAAACAGTAGTAACCGATTCAATAACCTCGCAAAGTAAGCGTAAGCGGTTTTCTACTGAACCGCCATATTGATCGGTACGGTGATTTGTCTTATCCTGCAAAAATTGATCAAGCAAGTAACCATTAGCCGAATGAATTTCAACGCCATCAAAGCCCGCCGTCATCGCATTGTGGGCTGCTAGTGCAAACTCTTTTACCAGTCGAGCAATATCTGCTACTGTCATTGCGACTGGAGTTTCATAATCATGGAGCTTCCAGTCAGCACCATACGTTTGGCCAGTAGGTGCCAATGCAGATGGGGCCTCTGGTAAACCTTGCTCAGCATGCAAAGAGGAATGAGAAATACGGCCTACGTGCCATAACTGCGCCACAATCTTGCCGCCCTTGGCATGTACTGCCTCTACTATTTCTTTCCAAGCAGTGGTTTGCTCAGCAGAGTAGATCCCCGGGGTGGCGGGATAGCCTTTACCTAAAATAGAGATTTGCGTTGCTTCGGTAATGATGAGTCCAGCACCTGCTCTTTGACTGTAATAGGTCTTAGCTAATGGATTTGGTACATCACCTTCGACAGCGCGCATTCTGGTCAATGGCGCCATGACGACGCGATTGGATAATTCAATAGCCCCTAAATTGATGGGAGTAAACATAATTTCTTTTCCGGACATGGCGCTCTTTCTGGTTGTGCTAATAAAAATGATTGGGTTTGCAGCCGTCGAGAAAGTTTCCTCTAGCTCGGCCACAAAAACTACTTAACTGGATTCTTTACTCCCGTGCGAGTCTTTTTTAAAATACCACTGAAAAGATCTTGAATGCGCTCGGAAAATACTTGAAACTCTGCTGCATGTGCTGTTGAAGCGCGGGCAACGAGTGCAATCACCCGCTTAGGTGCAGGCAATGCTAGCGGTCGCGCCACTAAACTACTGCCGTTTAGTAGGCCTCCTTTTACCGCCATCTCTGGCAATAAGGCAATTCCCATACCTGATTCCACCATTTGTAAGAGTGTCAGCAAGCTGGTAGCCTCCATCCCATCAGCGTTACGTATATCTGAACGTTTGCAGGCTTGCAACGTATGCTCTCTTAAGCAGTGCCCTTCCTCTAGGAGTAATAAGCGCTCTGCCATTTTGGCTGGCAGTTGAATTTCTTTACCTTTGAGTGCGGGATCATTTTCTCTGGCAACCAAGTAAAACTCATCATCAAAGAGTTCTTTTACTAATAATCCTGAAGTATCGTAAGGAAGTGCAATGAGAGCAAAGTCTAATTGATGCTCAGCCAGCCTTACCAATAAATTAGCCGTTAGATCCTCACGTAAGGCAATCTTTAATTCTGGGAAACGCAAGCGAATATCTGGCAACACATTAGGCAGTAAAAATGGTGCAATGGTTGGAATAACGCCTAGCCGGATTGTTCCAGCCATTGGCTTACCCGCAGCAGCTGAATACTCCACCAAATCCTCTGATGCAGCCAAGATCGTCTTTGCCCTGAGTAGGATCTCGCGACCAATCGGCGTAATCGCCACATTCTGTCGATCCCTCTCCACTAAACGAATACCCAAGCCCTCTTCCAACTCCTTTAATCCCGCACTCAGGGTTGATTGGCCAACAAAACAGGCTTCTGCAGCTCGTGTGAAGTTCAACTCCTTGGCAATGGCTACAAAATAGCGCAGTTGACGTAATGAGGGTAAGTTCACCATGGTTTACAACACTCTCTATAATCAATCTATTAGTCAAATAATATCACCGTTATTGATCGGTATTATCGCTAAAGCTAATTTAACGCTTTTTTAGGGAGCTTCGCCTTGGATTCAGTTCATCAAAATACATCCCCTGCCATCATCATCATTGGTAGCGGTTTGGCCGGTTTTACTGTTATTCGCGAAATTCGCAAACTGGATAAGAGCACACCAATCACTCTCGTAACGCGTGAACCGGGCTACTCTTATTCAAAGCCGATGCTCTCTACTGCGATTGCTGGTAGCAAGCTAGCTGATCAGCTGATATCTGGTAGCGCCGAAAGTATGGCAGCCCAACTTGAAATCACCATTCTTAGCGCGACTGAAGTCACCTCCATTGATACAGACAAACAAACAATTGCAACAAGCAAAGGCGTACTACCTTATAGGAAATTAGTGCTGAGTTTAGGCTCGGATCAGATTCGCTTACCCCTACAAGGTAATGCAGCACATGAAGTGATTACCGTAAATGATCTTGGTGAATATGCCCAATTTCGCCAAGCGATCGCTGGAAAAAAGAAGGTGGCAATATTAGGTGCAGGACTGATCGGATGTGAGTTCGCAAACGATCTTGTTTTGGGATCTTTTGAGGTTGATGTCATTGACCTAGCCCCACAAGCTTTGAGCCGACTACTGCCAGAGGAAGCCGCACATGCGCTCCAAAATAAATTAAGTGAAGCGGGTGTTCGCTGGCATTTTGAAACCACGATCCAATCAATTGACCGTGAATTAGAAAATCTACGTATTACCTTAGCCAATGGCAGCACCATTGATTGTGATACGTTTTTATCTGCCGTAGGACTGAAGCCGCGTTTAGAGCTAGCTAAAGCAGCAGGGATTGATACTGGACTAGGAATAAAAGTAAATCGCCATTTAGAAACCAGCGCCAAAAATGTATTCTCCATTGGTGATTGCGCAGAAATTGATGGCTTAGTGCTGCCTTACGTCATGCCAATCATGCAGGCTGCCCGTGTACTTGCGCCCAACCTTCTTGGACAAGAAGCAATTCTGAGTTATCCAGCGATGCCTGTTATGGTGAAAACACCTGCATTGCCCACAATTGTTTCTCCTCCAGCAAAAGAAGCTAGCGGCAACTGGAAAATTAAAACCATTGAGGGTGGTCTCGAGGCACGCTTTGAATCAAGCGACGGCCAATTACTCGGCTTTGCCCTACTAGGCTCTGCTACCACTCAACGCGCAGCGCTCACTAAAGAACTACCGCCTATATTGCAGTAAATGTCCGTAGCCAAGTTAACTAACGGACAAGCAGCGATCAAAAAAAGGAAAAAGGGAGCAAGAAAAAAAGAAAAGGCCCGCATGTAAATTGCGGGCCTTTGTCATATCAATAAAAACTTAGTACAACAGTTACTTATGAAGCGACTACAAACCAAGTAGTGTTGTGCGATTGAACAATCATCAAAAACAGCATTGGGATAGAAAGCAAGGTATTCAAGCGAGACGTCAGCATAGCAACGCGTGCAGATTTTGCCTTTACCTCGGGCTCAACAACAACCATACCTAAGGCCCTTTTTTGATTGGGCCAAATAATGAACCACACATTAAAAGCCATCACTAATGCGATCCACATACCTAAACCAATAGCCCTAAATGGTGCTTGCAAAGTAAATGCTTGATGCGCATAGCCATTCAATACCGCCAAAATCAAACCGCTAAGCACAGTAAATAATGCAGCCCAGCGGAACCAAAATAACGCTGTTGGCGCAATAACTTTAGTGATCGCGGGTTTTTGTTCATCTGGAATTTTAGACATGGAAGGAATCTGCACAAAATTAAAGTACCATAGGAGTCCCACCCACATCATGGCAACCATGACATGGATCCAGCGGAACAAAAAGGGCAATTCAATTGAACTTACATTCCCGCCTAAAGCAAAAATAATGAGCACCAGTAATACAAAACCAGCAATGACGGTACGACTCAGCGAAGTCAATATTGATGACATAGCTACCCTGTAGACTTTAAATTGAACACATTACTTTAAGCAAAATTTTGGCTCGCAAAATCCCAATTGACGACGTTCCAAAAGTTTTCTACATACTTTGGACGTGCATTGCGAGTGTCGACATAGTAAGCATGCTCCCAAACGTCACAAGTCAGGAGTGGCTTTGAGTCAGTTGTGAATGGTGTAGCTGCGTTACTAGTAGAGGCTAAATCTAAAGTCCCGTCTGCTTTTTTAACGAGCCAAGCCCAACCAGAACCAAATGTTCCAACAGCGCATTTTGTAAACTCTTCCTTGAATTTATCAAATGAACCCCACTTTGCATTGATCGCATCAGCTAAGGGGCCGGTAGGTGTTCCGCCACCATTTGGCTTCATACTATTCCAATAAAACGTGTGATTCCACACTTGAGCAGCATTATTAAAAACGCCGCCGGCTGCCTTTTTAACGATCTCATCTAAAGGCGCATTTTCAAACTCAGTGCCTTTGATTAGATTATTTAAATTTGTTGCATAAGCTTGGTGATGCTTGCCGTAGTGAAACTCAAGCGTTTCTTTTGAAATGAATGGTGCTAATGCATCCATAGCATATGGCAGTGGAGGTAATGTATGTTCCATTATTTTTTCCTTTTAATTGAATTTGATAACTGGCCGTAGTGCTCAGCTTTGTAGTTACTATAGTCGATTATGGTGTTTTTGTTTAGACTACTGAGCAGTCCAGCCCCCATCCATATTCCATGCTACACCACGCACCTCAGAGGCATCTGGGCCACATAAAAATACCGCTAGAGCAGCCAATTGCTCTGGAGATACAAATTCGCCTGAAGGCTGCTTTTCAGATACCAGAGCATTTTTTGCCTCTTCATTTGAAATACCTTCCCGCTGTGCACGCGCATCTACTTGTTTTTGGACTAAGGGGGTCAATACCCAGCCTGGACAAATCGCGTTGCAGGTAACTCCTGTTTTGGCGTTTTCCAATGCAATCACTTTAGTTAAGCCAATAATGCCGTGCTTAGCAGCAACATACGCAGCTTTTTGTGTTGAGGCGACTAGGCCATGCACCGAGGCGATATTAATAATACGACCCCAGTTTCGTTTTTTCATACCCGGAAGTGCGTGATGGCTCGTATGGAAAGCGGAGCTTAAGTTAATAGCAATAATGGCATCCCATTGATCGGCTGGAAAATCTTCTACATTGGCAGTATGTTGAATGCCAGCATTGTTGATCAAAATATCGAGCGCTCCAAAACGCTTTTCAGTTTGCTTAATTAAATCCTCAATTTGATCAGGCTTACTCATATCTGCGCCGTGATAATCCACCTCAACTCCACAGGACTTAATCAAGGCAATAGCGGCATCTTTCTCGCCAAAACCGTTGGCCATAATGTTCACCCCCTGCTTGGCTAATGCAACGGCCATAGCCAAACCAATACCGCTGGTCGACCCGGTAACGAGTGCTGTTTTACCTTTTAATGAAAACATAATTTTTTCGCTATTTAAATAAATATCATGCATGTTCGAAGTGCAACTTTTTGTATCAACTAACTTTCGATATTACAGGATAGTGTTGTCAAATTTTTCCAAGTGCCTTCAGAATCTTTTCGCAAGTAATAGGCTGATCAAACACAGCCACACTAAATGGCGCCAAAGCATCATTGATTGCATTTTGGACTGCCCCTGGTGCTCCAGCAGTGCCGGCCTCACCAGCACCTTTAGCCCCAAGCTTAGACGACTGCGTAGGAGTCTGCACGTGCGCAACTTCGATATCCGGCATTTCATTAGCCATCGGCACCAGATAATCAGCCATACTGCCATTGCGCAAAAGCCCACTCTCGTCATATAAACACTCTTCAAAGAGAACGCCCCCGATGCCTTGAACAATGGCACCACGCACTTGCTCATCAACTAACATTGGGTTTAATACACGCCCACAATCTTCCACTGCCCAATGTTTTAATAACTTCACAAACCCAGTATCAGGATCAACCTCAACATAAGAGGCCTGCACGCCATTGGTAAAGATAAAGGGATATTCTTTTTGAGTGTAGTGACGGGTCACCATTAAGTCTGCAGAAAAACCAATAGGCAATGTATCGGTTCGGAAATATCCAATACGTCCAATCTCGCTAAAAGGTAAAAGTGTCTCCCCAGTAGCTTTATCTAAAACATTGCCGCGATAGACCGACAGTGACTCTGAGGATTTAGTCAAAATAGCGCCAGCGAGCTTTAAGATGTTCTCCTGAAGCGCTTGGCAAGCCAACAAGACTGCTTCGCCGCCAACACCAGCCCCCCGTGAGGCCCATGTACCACCACCATAAGGGGTTACATCAGTATCCCCGGTAATAATACGTACATCCTTAATAGAGATCCCTACTGCATCGGCGGCGATTTGCGCATATATGCCTTCTGTACCCTGGCCCTGCTCACCTACTCCAATTAATACTGAAACGACACCGCTGGGATCTAGTCTTGCAGTGGCTCCGTCCTGGGAGGCAATACGTGCTCCGCCTACGCCATAAAAAGCTGGGCTAGGATTCGTTAACTCGATCAGAGTTGCAAAACCGATGCCACGATAAATTCCTTTTTTACGTAACTCAGCCTGCTCTTTACGCAAGGCCGGATAGTCAATCATTTTTTCAATAGTACGTAAACATTGCTCATGCGATAACACTTCCAGTTTGATTCCAGAAATTCCGGTGCAAGGATAGGCATCATCCGGAATGACATTACGCTTGCGAAACTCCAGCGGATCCATCTTGAGTTTTTGCGCCGCTAAATCAACCAACCCTTCCGTTACGGCACAGGCAATTGGGTGGCCTACACCGCGATACTGGCAAGTAGGTGTTTTATTTTGAAACACGACATTAAGCTTGGCACGGTAATGCTGATGCTTATATGGGCCGCCCACTAGATTCACGACTTGATTACCCTCAATAGCACTCGTTCTTGGAAACATCGAATATGGGCCGATAGCCGTTAGATCATCGATCTCAAAGGCCAAAATATCACCCTCTTTGTTGGCGGCAATACGCCCTTTTATACGATGCTCACGTGCATGAATATCACTTGTAAAAGACTCCAAACGATCTGCTACAAATTTTACTGGGCGACCCAACATCATAGCCAAGCCTACTGTAGCAAAATCATCCGGATAGGCATGGACTTTTATACCAAATGATCCGCCTACATCTTTACAAATTACCTGCACGTCTGATTCGGATAATCCAAACTGACGGCAATACAAATCTTGCATCATGTGGGGCGCTTGCTGAGAGTGATACACAACCAGGCGGCGGTCACCCGGATTGTAGTCAGCGATTTGACAACGTGGCTCTAGCGTCACTCCAGTATGTCGACCAAACCCAAAAGTAGCCTCAGCAACAATATCTGCACTAGCAAACACCTCATCAACACTACCGACATCCAAAGTACGGGTAAAGCATAAATTATCCCCAAGCTCTGGGTGAATTAATGGTGTGTCTGCATCTAACGCTGTTTCCATAGAGACAACTGCAGGAAGTTCTTCCCACTCCACCTCAATATGCTGTAAAGCATCTTCGGCTTGAGCGCGCGTCTCGGCAACCACTGCGACTACTGGCTCCCCTTGCCAACAAGCTCGATCAATTGCAAGTGCATATTGTGGAGCAGATTTCATGCCAACTAAGTGCTCTAAAGTGGCAACCCAAGGCTTGCACAGTGTCGCCATCTGCACACCATCGACAACAGCTAAAACACCTGGCATCCCTATAGCGTGTTCGGTATGAATTTTTCCAATCTTCATATGCGCGACTGGAGAGCGCCAATACACGACGTGACCCATTCTAGGCAGCTGGATGTCGTCAACATAAGTGCCTTGGCCCTCAAGTAGTCGACGAGCTCGATGTCTAGGCTCGCTATTACCAATGTAGCGCTGATCATTTGTAACTGGATCAAGCATCAACCCCTTGAGATCTGCTGGCTTATTCATAATCTATCTTCCAATCACCTTAGGCGTGAGAAACAACGGGTTTAATTTTTTCACCCTTCAGTCGCGCTTCTAAAACATCCATAATCGCACTCACAATAGAGTGATACCCAGTACATCTGCAATAGTTTCCGGAAATCCACTCGCGCACCTCTTCACGCGTAGCGGTGGGTTGCTTTTCAATTAATTCAGCAGCAGCAAGCAGCATGCCCGATGAGCAGAATCCACATTGCATGGCGTTATGGCGCATGAATGACTCTTGTAAGTCTACTAAGGCACCACTTTTAGTTAATCCCTCAATGGTCTCTACGACTCTCCCATCAGCTTGCACGGCTAAAAATAAGCAGCCACGAATGATCTGCCCATCGACCTTTACGGTACAGGCGCCACAAGCCCCGTGCTCACAGCCTAAATGAGGACCTTTCAAAAAAAGGTCCTCCCTAAGGAAGTCAACCAAATGCTGACGTGGTTCAACTTCAGCTGTAATGGAGGCTCCATTAACAGTCAGCGTAATTTTTTTCTTGATAGTCATATCAATCTCCGAACTGAATTTATAACTTAAGCAGCGAGGTGCTTTAAGCCGCGCTCTAATAAAACGCCAATTAGGTGCTGTTTTGTTTCTACACTGTTAGTGATGTCCGCAATAGCATCAATCTCAGCTCTCGCAGCCACAACAGCGCTGGCGATCACTTCCGGCGTGAGCACTTTACCGTTAACTAATGTCTGAGTCTTGAGTGCCATTAGCGGGGTAGATGCAACCGAAAAGAAAGTTAAAGCGCAATCACTTATTACATCTCCTTGCTTTTGAGCAACAGCGGCAAGGCCAGCAATGGCATAGTCGCCGTGGCGCCTTGCTAGTTCATGAAAATAAAATACTTGATTTTTATCAGCAATCGGAATCTCTGTCGCTAGTAAAATCTCATCCGGCTCTAAGGATGTTGTGTAAAGATCGATAAAGAAATCTTGCGCTGAAATACGACGCTCACCACCGGGGCCTACGATAATCATTGTGGCATTTAATGCCAAACTACAAGCAGGCCATTCGGCTGCTGGATCACCGTAAGCCAAAGAGCCGCCCCAGGTACCTAAGTTGCGAATTGCCCTATGAGCGATATGTGGCGCCGCAGCCTTTAACAGTGGAGCATGTTTAGCCACCAACTCAGAATCTTCTATTTCAGTATGAGTAACAAGCGCGCCAATACGAAGCTGGTTACCAACCAAAGAAATGCCTTTAAGTTCATTGATGCCGCTAATGTCAATCAATATACCTGGCTCAGAGAGGCGCATATTTAGCGTTGCCAACAAAGTCTGACCCCCTGCTATTAATTGTCCATCATCGCCCGCCTCGGCCAGCAAAGACAGAGCCTGAGCTAAAACTGTTGGTTTTATATAATCAAATGCTGCTGCCTTCATTGGATTTCCCCTGCGACTTTTTATCGATGTAATCTATTTTTAAATTTTGGTATCAGACTCGAGAGTTACCACTTCACCACCGACTTCTTTTGCAAATTTCTGAAAAAAATCATCTGCAATCTTTTTCGCAGATGCGCTGATGAGTCGACCGCCGATCTGACCCAGTTTGCCTCCAATAGAGGCCTCTGTTGTGTATGAAACTAAGGTGCCTCCATCGACCTGCGATAACTCTACTCGTGAACGGCCCTTAGCAAAACCTGCCGCTCCACCAGACCCCTCAAAAGTCATGGAACAGGACTTATCAGGAATCACGTCGCTCAAAAACAGTTTTCCTGAAAAGCGGGCTCGTACAGGCCCAATCTTGAACATGACCTTCGCATGGATCTCTTCGGGCGATATACGATTAATCTCTTCGCAGCCTGGAATCGACTTAGCCAAGACGTCAATATCGTTCAAACCCCTCCAGACATCGGGGATCGGAGCAGCAATCAGTTGTTCGCCATTAAGTTCCATCACTTCTCCTTGGGGTTTGTACGAATAGAGTCTTATCGACCAATTGTTCAACAATGTACCATTATTTAACTTTTGGTCAATAAGACCAAATTCGGATAAACCCTGACAAATATGAATTTGACTTACCCAATTAGGTCTCTTGGCTTATGAGCTTGAATTTAGATGACGCGCCTCTGAATCTGGGAGCTGATGACTCAGCTGCTGCAACAATGCCCGCACGGCGCAGAATGAGCGCCACCGATCGAAAGCGCCAATTGCTGGATGGAGCAATCAAGTACTTTGCACGATACGGAATTGAAGGTCAATTAAGAAATTTAACTAAAGATCTTGGAGTTACTCATACACTGCTTTACCATTATTTTCCAACCAAGGATGCTTTAATCAAAGCGGTCTATCAGGATGTGTTTGAATCACGCTGGAAGCCTGAGTGGGAGCAACTGCTCGATGATCAGAAACAATCACCAGAAGAAAAGTTCAATGCTTTTTATGTGGACTACTCCAATACAGTTTTAACTTACGAATTTGTACGGATTTTGATCTTTTCAGGGTTGAGTGACCACTCTATCAGCGACCCATTCTTTAAGCTTCTGCGATCTCGCCTACTACCGCGCCTCGTCCGCGAAACACGCAAGTACTATGGATATACATCACGAACCAAGCCAACACAGCGCGAACTAGAGCTACTCATGGGACTTCATGGCGGCATCTTTTATATCGGCATGCGTCGCTGGGTGTATGGTCAAACGATTTATGACTCAAGCAATACCGCTACTGATGAGGAAATTATCCAAGATCGCGTCCGCTCTTATCTTATTTCAGCACAAAATTTATTCTCCACTAAACAAGGTTAACCATGTCTAACTTAAGCCTGAATCATTTTTCAATACGCAGTCTAGAAATCGAAAAGACAACTGCATTTTATAGCGAGCTACTGGGTCTGACTATAGGTCCTCGCCCTGAATTTCCATTTCCTGGAGTCTGGCTTTATAACGGAGATGAAAATGATTGGGCCAATGCGGTGCTTCATTTAATTGCCATTGATAAGAATGATCCAAATGGATTAAAGCAGTACTTAGGTGAACGGGACCCCGCTACTCTATTTGGCTCGGGAGCTGTTGACCATATTGCCTTTTTCGCTACTGGCCTGGCAGATAAGCTTGCCCTGCTTAAAAAAATGGGGACGCCGTTTAAAGAACGCTCTGTCCCTGTTTTGAAGTTACATCAGATTTTTTTAAACGACCCAAATGGTATTGTGATCGAACTCAATTATCCAGCGGAAGAAAAGCTTGCCCTTGATGCCTAAGGTGCATAAAAAAGTTCATGGCTAAAATTCTGATCGTTGGTGGCTCACTGGGCGGCTTGTTCGCAGCAAATATTCTGCTGCGTGCCGGGCATGACGTCACTCTTCTTGAAAAAGCAGCGGGCTCCTTGGATGGTCGTGGCGCCGGAATTGTGACCCATAATGCTTTGGCAGATGCATTACGAGAGGCTGGAATCTCCATCGATAAAAGTCTGGGTATCGCAGTAAATAAGCGGGTAACGCTAGGCGCTGATGGGAATAGTCTCGGGGAAATCCATTTGCCTCAAATTGTGACCTCGTGGAGCAGGCTATATCACCTACTAAGAGAAAACTTTCCAAGTGAGCGCTACCTGCAGGGGAAAAATGTCACCTTTATTAGTCAGAATCAACATCAGGTTGAAGTGAAATGTGCGGATGGGTCAAGGTATGAGGCTGAACTCTTAATCGCCTCTGACGGCATTCGATCGGCGACGCGCACTTTTATGGCCCCTAGCATTCAGCCTAAATATGCGGGTTATATTGCATGGCGGGGAGTATGCGATGAAAGTCATCTTTCAAATTACACGCTAGAAACCCTATTTAATTATTTTGGATTCTGTCTTCCTGATGGCGAGCAAATGCTGGGTTATCCAGTTGCGGGTCAAGGAAATGACACCAGACCCGGAAAAAGACGCTACAACTTTGTATGGTACAGGCCAGCAGGCGAAAATAAGGAATTAGTAGATCTACTGACTGATGCTGATGGTAAATATTTTCCTACCGGCATCCCTCCTTTGAAAGTCTCTTGGAGACATATTGCAGCTATGCGAGAGCAGGCTCGAAACCTACTGGCACCTCAATATGTCGAGATTATTGAAAAAACAGCCTCTCCTTTTTTGCAGCCTATTTATGACGTTCGCTCCGAACAAATTGTCTTTGGCAGGATTGCTCTAATGGGTGATGCCGCTTTTATAGCACGCCCTCATGTTGGTATGGGCGTCACCAAAGCCGGAGATGAGGCAATGTCAATTGCAAATCATATTGCTGCATTAGGGGCAACCCCTGCTGCATTGGATGCCTATAGTAATGAGCGGCTATCGATGGGGCAGCAGGTAGTTGCTCGAGCTCAATATCTCGGTCGCTACATGCAGGCCCAAAGCAGCAAGCTGATGTCAGATGATGGCGGCCTAAAAAGAAATGCATCTACGGTGATGGCCGAAACAGCCATCGACATCAGTGCATTACTAGCAGCAGGTAATGCAGTTCCAGAACCCCGGCATTAAATTCGCAGTAGATTTATTTTATTAAGCAGCTATTCAGTTAGTATTTATGCAATAAAAAGTATTTTTATTAATTAACTGTTTTAAATGGAGGAGACAACCATGAAACAAAAAGTAACGAATCAAACCAGAAGAAAAATGATAATCGGTGGAGCTACTGCAGCAAGTACTCCGCTTTGGATTAATTTAGCCACTGCACAATCTGACACGATTAAAATCGGATTTCCAACACCTTTAACTGGCCCCTTTTCTGCTGAAGCTCAAGATCAAGTAAAAGCAGCGGAACTTGCGATTAAAGAATTTAATGACGCCGGTGGTTTTAACGGTCGAAAAGCAGAATTACTAGTAAGGGATACAAAGCTAAATCCAGGAGAAGCCGCCACCAGAACGCTAGAGCTTATTGAAAAAGACAAGGTGAATTTTGTGGTCGGCTCATTATCAGCCGCCACTCAACTTTCAATCAATGCCGTCTGCAAGGAGCGTAAGGTGCTCTTTAACTCTATCAGCCAATCAGATGCTATTAATGAAGCAAAGGATTGGAGTCCCTATACCTTCCATGAGGCACTAAATCCAACGATGACTGCCGGAGCAGTTGCGCGCTACTCAATACCGCGTTTTGGTAAAAAAATTGTCTTCCTAACTGCTGACTATGCTTACGGCCATGAAATGGTGCGCGCGTTTGAGCGAGCAGGTAAAGAGATGGGGGCAACTACATTAGCAGACATTCGTCATCCATTGGGCACCTCTGATTACTCCGCTTTTTTGCCCCGCATTAAGGCTTTAAATCCGGATATTTTGGTACTGTGTAATTTCGGACGTGACTTATTAAATGCAGCTAAACAATGTACTGACTTCGGCCTGAAGTCCAGCATGAAAATTGTCGCCCCAGTATTGCTCTACACATCTCGCCTTGCTGGCGGACCGGAAGCATTTGAAGGCATCATCGGTGGCACCTCTTATTACTGGGGACTGGAAGATCGCATCCCAACAGCGAAGGTATTTAATGATGCATTCCGCAAGATGTATAACGGATCTGTGCCATCTGATTACGGCGCACTAGGTTATGCTGGGGTTAAGAGTGTTTTGGCATCCGTCAAAATCGCTAAATCCACTGAGGCATTAAAAGTAGTCAGTGCGATGGAGAATCTAAAATACGATTGGTATAAGGGTCCCGAGTACTACCGTAAATGCGATCATCAAGCCGTTCAAACAGTCATCATCGTGGAATCAAAGTCTAAGAATATGAAAGACAAATATGATGTCTTCAATATCCTAACCATTGAGCCCACAACAGAGAAAAATATGCGTAGTTGTGCTGAATTGGGCCATAAGGCTTAAAGCAGAAATCTCGGGGTAGATCATTTGATCTACCCTGAACTCTCCCATACAGCCTCATCGGCCAATGGGAGTCTTTTTGAGTACATATATGACCGGTCTTACATTTGAACTTCTTTGCATGCAATTACTCACCGGAGTTGCTCTGGGCAGTATTTATGCGCTATTGGCTCTAGGCTTATGCCTTATTTTTGGCATGCTCAACGTGGTGAACTTTGCCCATGGGGCCTTTTTCATGGTCGGCGCATTTATGGGCGTCTATTTTTTAGGCGTTACCGGTAATTTTTGGTTTAGCCTGGTTCTCACGCCCTTAGTAACCGGTGGGCTTGGATTACTTACTGAGCGATTTTTAGTGCGGCCACTATATGGACGCGGTTTGGACTACCCCCTATTGCTCACCTTTGGCCTCTCTTACGTGCTCATTGAAGCCATGCGCGTCATATTTGGTATTGAAGGCCTTCCTTCAGTAACTCCAGATGGATTAAAGGGTACGGTAGATGTGGGATTTGGGTTCTTTCCTAAATATCGCCTCTTCTTAATTGCTGCAACCGCTCTAATTATTTTTGGTGTTTGGTTTTTAATACAAAAAACTCGCTACGGTTTGATCATCAAGGCGGGCGCCGCTGATCAGGAAATTGTAAAGGTGCTTGGCGTTGATATTGCCAAAGTGTGGCTTTTAGTTTTTGGTCTAGGCTGTGCAATTGCCGGCCTCTCTGGAATATTGGCCTCACCTACTCGCTCTGTAAATCCTGAGATGGGTATTCCTATTCTTGCAGAATCTTTTGTTGTCACTGTGGTGGGTGGCTTAGGCTCACCCCTAGGTGCAGTGGTTGCTGGATTACTCGTGGGCGTTGTTTACAGCATGACCTCACTATTTTTTCCTGACCTCTCTGAACTGTCCATTTTTGTATTAATGGCAGTAGTGCTTCTAATCAGACCACAGGGCTTATTCGGCAAAGCAGGAGCAATGGGTTAAACCACAAAAATATATGAATTCACTATTTCAATTGATTGCTCGTCACCGCGTTCTAGCAAGCAGCCTTTTTTTGATGGCCTTTCCTTTCATCATGCCGTACGAGGCCCTCGCTATTAATATTTTGATCTTTGGTCTATTTGCCATGGGATTCAATCTACTTTTTGGCTATATGGGCATGCTCTCATTTGGGCATGCGGCCTTCCTGGGGATTGGTAGTTACCTTACGGGTATTGCAATCGTGCACTACTCCATGCCATGGGGGGCGGCAATTGCGATTGGCGTCATTGGTGCAGCAATAGGCGGCCTAATGATGGGCTTTCTAGCTATTCGCACTCGAGGAATTTATTTTTCGATGGTTACGCTTGCTTTAGGCCAGATTGTTTTTTATATTTTTTATAAAGCAGAAAGCTTAACTGGTGGAGAAAATGGGTTGAGGGGAGTTCGTGTAGATACTTTCAATATCCTGGGCATTCCAGTAGATTTCTTAAATCCTTTGATTAAGTACTACATCATTCTCTTCTTTGTCATTCTGGCAATCTGGTTAATTTCTCGCATCTTAAATTCGCCTCTTGGGGCAGTGATGGAGGCAATTCGTGAAAATGAAAAACGGGCTGCTGCCTGTGGATTTGATATTACCCGGACAAAACTTTTAGTATTCATCCTGTCAGCAGCCATTTGCGGCTTAGCAGGCTCCTTAAGGGCTCTCCATCTTTCAATTGTGCCTATCGACTCACTAAATTATCTTCAATCAGGTCAAGCTGTAATGATGAGTATCTTGGGCGGAATGGGCACTTTCTTCGGGCCGTTCATTGGTGCTGCAGTGATGCTTTACCTTGAGGATGTGGTGACCACTTTTACTAGGCATTGGATGGCAGTAATTGGATTAGTCTTTATGTTCTTTGTTTTATTTTTTCCAAAGGGCATCTGGGGAACAATATTAAATAAGCTTAATCAAAACCAGGACTCTAAATAATGGATAGGCTGAATCAGACCCCTATTTTAGAAGCGCGAAATATTGGCAAGAACTTTGGGAAATTCAAGGCACTGCAACATGTTTCGACCAGCTTTATGCCTGGAACCCTCACCGCAATTATTGGCCCTAATGGTGCGGGTAAAAGTACTTTTTTTAATGTATTAAGCGGAGCGTTTCCACCATCAAGCGGCGAAATATTATTTAACGGTAAGGATATAACCGGCTTACAGCAGCATGAGTTTGCTCGTATCGGTATTTCTAAAAGTTTTCAGATTACCAATATTTTTAAGCAGCTGACGGTTCATGAGAATGTCAGGGTTGCAGCTCAAATGGAGACTTCGCGCTATAACTTTTTGCGTAATGCGCAAAGCTATCCCAAACCTATTGAGCTAGCTGACCAATTACTACGCCGAGTCAATCTGGAGCACTTAAGCAATAAGAAGACAGGCGACCTTGCTCATGGACAACAACGCGCACTTGAAATTGCTATGGCGCTGGCCTGTGACCCCAGTCTTTTACTGTTGGACGAGCCAACTGCGGGTATGTCACCAGAAGAGACGCTGGTTATGATGGATTTAATTCGCACCCTTTCTAACGAAAGAACCGTAATTTTAGTAGAGCACAAAATGAAGCTCATCATGGGGCTGTGTAAGCGCATCATCGTCTTACATCATGGTGAATTTTTGGCAGAGGGCTCTCCAGAAGAAGTTCAAAATAATGCTGAGGTGCGTCGTGTGTACCTAGGCCAGGGCTAAGAGGCTTACTTATGTTGCGTGTTGAAAATTTAAATGCCTGGTACGATCGGAGTCATATTCTTCAGGGCATTTCCTTAGAGGTACATAAAGGAGAAATTGTTACCTTAATGGGCAGGAATGGCGCTGGTAAAACTACTACCCTGCGCTCCCTAATGGGCCTTCTTTCAAAAAAGGAAGGCCAGGCCACTATTGACGGAATATCATTCTTAGATCTACCCGCACATGATCGCTACCATCTAGGTTTAGCGTACGTACCAGAGGATCGCCGCATTGTTCCAGGGCTTACCGTTAAAGAGAATCTTGAGCTTGGTGTCATTGCTAAAAAAAATCATGGTGATATGAGCGCCTTAGTAGATGAAATCGCAGAGACATTCCCGCGCCTCAAAGAGCGCTTGGGTCAAGATGGCACTTCTATGTCTGGTGGAGAGCAGCAAATGCTGGCCATTGCAAGAGCCATGATTGGCAAGCCTAAGGTCATCCTTCTGGATGAGCCTTCCGAAGGGATCATGCCAGTATTGGTTGATGAAATGTTCGAATTGTTCGCCAAACTAAAGCAGCAAGGTCTGACTATTTTATTGGTGGAACAGAATGTGCAACAGGCACTAAAAATATCTGATCGTGCTTATATTTTGGATCAAGGCGAAATTGTTTTTCATGACACTGCCCAGAATTTACTTAATAATGACGAAATTCAGCAAAAATATTGCGCCGTCTAAGTCCTCTGGTTTAGTAAATGCCAACCCAGCGTCCCAGTAGATGCCAAAAACTCATCGGTAAGAGCGTTAAAAGCCAGGTAATCGTGACATAGCGAAGAAACTTTCCGATAGTCATGTAAATCAAGCAAGGCATCCAAGCCAATCTCAGCCAACCGGCCGCTAAACACAAGGGATCGCCTAAACCAGGGAGCCAAGAGAGCAGCAACATCTTCGGGCCTCTAGCCTCCAACCAACGCTGCATTCGACCATTTGTGGGCCCCTTAAGGGATTCAAAACTATTCCGACTGAGAAGCCCAAGCCACCAGTCAAGCATGCCACCTAAGGTATTACCCACGGTCGCCACAAAAATAGCTACCCAATATAAATGAGGGTTAATGGTGATGTAAGCAAATAAAATAGGTTCAGAACCAATTGGAATCAAAGTAGCTGAAATGAAGGCGCTTATCAACACCGCAGGCAAGCCAATCGAAGGCATACCAAAGAAATCAAAAAAATGAGCAAGCATCAGGTCCATAAGGGCCTATTTTGAACTAGTTTCGGTATTTCACGCTATTTTTGATTCTTGCTTACACTAGAGACTCTGATTCAAAATTAACCTTTTATTCTCTGAAAAACTGATGAGCCACCCTATTCCCAAGCCAGACCAATATCAAGATATGCGAGAAGCCTTGCGCGACCTTTGTGGGAGTTTCGATTCAGCCTATTGGCAAAAAGTCGACCATGAGCGTGCCTACCCAGAGACATTCGTAGATGCAATGACATCCGCTGGTTGGTTGGCCGCCCTCATCCCGGAAGAATATGGAGGATCAGGCCTAGGGCTTGCTGAAGCTTCAGTCATCATGGAAGAGATCAATTTTTCTGGAGGTAATGCTGGTTCTTGCCATGGTCAAATGTATAACATGGGCACTCTATTGCGCCATGGTTCAGATGCGCAAAAGAAGCTCTACCTGCCACAAATTGCCAGCGGCAAATTACGTCTTCAGTCGATGGCAGTAACTGAGCCCAGCACTGGTACGGATACCACCAAACTGAAAACTACGGCTGTAAAAAAGGGGGATCAGTACGTCATTAATGGTCAAAAGGTATGGATCTCTCGTATTCAGCATTCTGACTTAATGATACTTTTGGCCCGCACCACTCCACTAGCAGAAGTGAAGAAAAAGTCTGAGGGAATGTCGATTTTTATCGTCAACCTCAAAGATGCCATCGGCAAGGGAATGGAAATTCAGCCAATCGCCAACATGGTGAATCATGAGACGAACGAAGTCTTCTTCGATAACTTAGAAATCCCTGCCGAAAACTTAATCGGCGTGGAGGGGCAAGGATTTAAATACATACTGGATGGCTTAAATGCCGAGCGTGTGCTGATTGCTGCAGAATGTATTGGCGATGCTTATTGGTTTGTGGATAAGGCACGGCGCTATGCAAACGAACGCGTTGTCTTTGATCGCCCGATTGGTAAAAATCAGGGCATTCAGTTTCCTATTGCCGATAGCTTTATCGAAACCGAAGCAGCTAACCTCATGCGCTTTAAAGCTTGCGAACTATTTGACAACAATCATCCTTGCGGGGCTGAGTCGAACATGGCGAAATATCTTGCAGCAAAAGCCTCCTGGGAGGCCGCAAATGTTTGCCTGCAAACCCATGGTGGCTTTGGTTTCGCAAATGAATATGACGTTGAGCGAAAATTCAGAGAAACGCGTCTTTATCAAGTGGCGCCTATTTCTACCAACTTGATTTACTCGTATGTTGCAGAGCACATCCTTGGTCTGCCCCGCTCTTTTTAAGTGGTCTATATTTTTCTAACTAATTACGCCAGGGTATGAGCACCAACATATGAACACCCGACCTTTAGATGGTATTACCGTCATTTCTCTTGAGCATGCGATTGCCGCCCCTTTTTGCACCCGTCAACTAGCCGACCTTGGTGCTCGCGTCATTAAAGTTGAACGTCCTAGTGCCGGTGACTTTGCTCGGGCCTATGATGAGCGTGTCAATGGCATGTCCTCGCACTTCACTTGGGTGAATCGCTCTAAAGAAAGTTTGACTCTGGATCTAAAGCAAGCATCGGCATTAGAGGCACTCAAGACCCTTCTCAAAACAGCGGATGTGTTGGTTCAAAATCTAGCCCCCGGTGCAGCTGCCCGTATGGGGCTGACTGCAGAGCAGCTACATAAAGACAATCCTAGATTAATTTTGTGCGACATCTCAGGCTATGGCAACAATGGTCCCTATCGAGATAAAAAAGCCTACGACCTTTTGATTCAAAGTGAAGCAGGCTTCCTATCAGTTACAGGCACCCCTGAAACACCCAGTAAGGCAGGTAATTCCATTGCGGATATTGCTGCCGGCATGTACGCGTATACGAATATCTTGGCAGCACTTTTGCAAAGAGATAAAACAGGTAAAGGATCTACTATTGATGTATCCATGCTCGAGTCTCTAAGCGAGTGGATGAGCTATCCGCTCTACTATGCTTATGAGGGCGCAACTCCGCCTCCTCGTAATGGTGCTTCTCATGCCACGATTTATCCTTATGGCCCCTTTCAGGCAGGTGATGGTGGCACAGTCATGCTTGGTTTACAAAATGATCGTGAGTGGGTACAGTTTTGCGAAGTAGTTCTAGAAGATGCTGAGCTCGCCAAGGATGAGCGCTTTGATCAAAACTTTAAACGCAATGAAAAACGAGAGGCATTATTAGTGATTATTGATGCCTGCTTTAGTCAGCTCACTACAGCTCAGGTGATTGCTAAATTAGATCAAGCTCAAATTGCCAACGCCCGTTTAAATGATATGAACGGCCTTTGGAAGCACGAACAACTTCAAGCGAGAGACCGCTGGGTTGAGGTGGGATCACCGGTAGGCCCTATATCTGCCATGTTACCCCCAGGAAAAAATAGTAGTTATGCCTATCGGATGGATGACATCCCCTCAGTAGGTCAGCATACCCAGAGAATCCTATCAGAGATTGGCATCCCTGCAAACGAGATTGCATTAATGCGAG
This sequence comes from Polynucleobacter brandtiae, assembly GCF_002797575.1. Classification (GTDB taxonomy): domain Bacteria; phylum Pseudomonadota; class Gammaproteobacteria; order Burkholderiales; family Burkholderiaceae; genus Polynucleobacter; species Polynucleobacter brandtiae. The sequence continues at coordinate 376,772 of NZ_PGTX01000001.1, forward strand.
CTCAGGGCGCTATTTAACCTAAAAGTTAAAGTAATGGTGATGTTAAGTGGGCTGCATTTTCTAGGAGCACACGCCAACGTGGCCGCTTGCCCCAAGCTGTTGGATCGACTCTGTCGGACAAGGCTAAGTAAGACTCAATTAATTTCTCTAGAGTGGCGCAGAATGCCTCGTTATAAACAATTAAGCTGATCTCAAAATTCAGGCGTAAGCTTCGTTGGTCAAAGTTGACTGATCCGAAAATAGCAATACGTCGATCGATTAATAAGCTCTTCGTATGCAACAGCCCCCCATGAAATTCAGCGATTCGTACGCCAGCCTGCATAAGATCCGCGTACAAACTACGACTGCTCCAGGCAACTAATTTTGAATCATTCAATTTGGGCACAATCAAAGTAACGATCACACCTCGTCCAGCGGCGGCCATCAGTGCCTGCATCAATCCATCATCGGGGCCAAAATAAGGCGTAGTGATAGTAAGCTCCTCTCGTGCATCCATAATTGCAGAGAGTAAGACCTGATACAAAACATCATCACGATAAACTGGGCCCGATGAAAACTCTTGGGCCAATACTTTACCTTCTAACGGCATTGGGGCTGGGGCTAGCGTATTAAAGTGATTAATCTTTGGGTTATCAACACTCCAGTCAAAAGCAAACGTCAACTCAAATTGTGATGCTACAGGACCCTCTATTCTGACCATCGCATCAACCCATTCACCCACTCCCGAATCTTGCTTAAAAGTGCGCGGGTCAACCATATTCATACTGCCAGTCCACACAATGGCGTTATCAACTACAAATATTTTTCGATGAAGCCTCAGATCAGCACGGCGGAACTGAAAGCGGCCGATCTGAATAGGTAAAGCTTCGGTTATTTCGATGCCAACACTTTTAAATCGCGCTGGCCAGATCGATTTAAACCAAATCTTACTTCCCAAGGAATCCAATAGTATTTTGCAGGCTACGCCTCTTTTAGCGGCAGTAATCAAGGCCTCACATACGCGATCTGCATCACCTCCTAAAGCCCAAATATAAAATTCGAGATGCAGCGTGTGCTTGGCCTGATTGATCTCGTCAATAAAATGCTGCAAGATTTCAAGTGAATTTGTGTGCAGCTCAATCTTATTCCCTGCAATAACGGGAGATCCATTGTTAGACTCCGCCAAAAGACTAAGCGCCCTTCCCTCTAAGGGTAACTGATCTCTGTCTTGGAGATATCGTTGGCGCATGGTCTCAGAAATTAATGAGTACTCTCGCTCCATACGAATAATCTTGCGTGTGAGCTTTCGACCTACAGGGCGCTCGCCTATTAATATATACAAGGCAATGCCAACCAAGGGAAATAACACCACAATCAGAAACCAGGCAATAGCGACACCAACTGGCCGCCTTACTGAGATCAGGCGAAATCCAAAAATGATTACGATAGCTGCATGTAGCGCAGGTACCCACAGCAAAGAGAATCCAAAAATAGAACTTAAAAGGTAATTTAAAATACTCATGAAATCTCCAGCTCCGCAGTAATACCTAAGTGATCAGATAACTTTAACCACTCATGCAAAATTTCTGCTGAATGAATTTTTAGGCCTCGGACATAGATACGGTCCATCGGCAATAATGGCTTCACGCTAGGAAACGTTTTTGCTGGCGATCCTGTGAGAGCCTCAAAGACTTCGCTAAAGCCAGCCTCTCGCATCGGGACACTAATACGATTGCGCCAGTCATTGAAATCACCCGCCACAATGGTAGGGCCACCTTGCGCAAGAGAATCTATGTAGCGAATAATCTCTACTAATTGTCGCTCTCGACCACGCTCAAATAATGCAAGGTGTACACAAAAGCAATGGATTGGTGTCGATACCCCCTCAAGATAAGTGATGCTATGTAATAAGCCTCGCCGCTCAAACCGATAAGCAGAAATATCGTAGTTTTCGCCCTTATGTAACGGTCTCTTGGACAGAATGGCGTTGCCATGATGCCCATCTAGGTACTCTGCGTTTTTTCCGTAATGCCAATCATGCCAAAAATCTTCACATAAAAAATGGGTGAGCTCTGTTGATGGCCACTGTCCAAATCGTTTAATCCGCCCTCGATGCTCCTGCTGAAGCTCCTGCAAAAAAAGTAAATCCGGGTGGTGAGTCCTCATCTTTTGACGCAGCTCATAGATGGTTGACTTTCGATGTAAGGGAGATACACCCTTGTGCACGTTCATGGTCATGACACTAAAACGAACAGTCAGGTTTTGCGTCATGAGAGCTGTCCCGCTGCAATCTGCCGCCGCATTCGGGCTAAGTAGATCTCACCTTCAACCAACTCTTGGCATTGCATGCATTTGTTACAAATGGAAGCCTGTTCGCGCAAATCCTCAATAGAACTGATAGGATGCGCGTCCAAGTAGACACGTAGATCTACGTCAAGCACCTCATTACAGAGGCAGATCACTTCAGCCATGAAGGCAATCAATGGTAAATATTTGCATATAGCCTATTTTGCCATCCCCTTGATAAAATCAGGCCCATGTTTATAACTTTTCAAGATGCTTTTGGACTGCTAGCGCAACTCGATGCCGCTGTGGTTGGCATTGTCCTCGTCTCTCTACAAGTGAGTCTGACCGCCCTGGTCTTCGGGGTTCTGATTGGCTTACCTGTTGGAGCACTACTGGCAACGGAAGAATTTAGGGGCAAAAAAAGCATCACCGTGATGCTCAATACGCTGATGGGAGTCCCCACCGTCATTGTCGGCGTAGTGGTTTACCTTCTACTGACGCGTTCTGGCCCCCTAGGATCATGGGGGTGGTTATTTACACCTAAGGGTATGATTTTGGCTCAAATTATGCTCACAGCACCCTTAATTGCAGCCCTAAGCCGTCAATTAATAGAAGATTCCTGGAGAATTCACCGAGATTCATTCAGGGCCCTGCGCTTACCCAGGATTGCCTCTTTAAAGTGGCTTATTTGGGATTGTCGCTTTTCACTCACGATCGCAGTTTTGGCTGGATTAGCTAGAGCAATATCTGAAGTGGGCGCAGTCATGATTGTCGGTGGCAACATTGATCGCTCCACGCGCACAATGACCACCGCCATTGCCCTTGAGACTAGCAAGGGAGATCTCCCTTTAGCTTTAGCCCTTGGCATCGTCCTTTTAGGAATTGTTTTACTAGCGAATATCTTCACCTTTATTGTTCGACAAATTGCGGAGCGAAGATATGGTTAATCCAGTCGAGGCATTTGATCGCTTCGTTGAACTCAAGAACATCATCGTTAAAAGTGATGGGCGCATCATCTTGAATATTCCCCACGCCATCATTCCTACAGACCGAATTTGCGCTTGTATTGGCCCCAATGGCGCGGGCAAGACGACACTTTTAAAGCTCATAGATGGGCTCATTAAGCCAGACTCTGGAAGCATTGTGCATTCGTCAGGCAAAATCAGATCTGCTTTAGTATTGCACCATACGCCCATGATTAAAGCTTCAGCTAGAGCCAATATGGCGATAGTTCAAGATGTTGACTCTGCAATTGATGCTGCGACTATTGATGCAGTCATGATCAAAGTGGGACTCAATCAGCTAGCCCGCAGCCCCGCACATAAACTATCAGCCGGCGAAAGACAAAAGCTCTGTCTCGGTCGCGCTATATTACAAAAGCCTGACCTTGTCTTATTAGATGAACCAACAGCCAATTTAGATCCAATGACCACAGAACAGGTCGAAGAAATTGTTCGTCAGTTTAAGCAACAAAAATCAGATGTTATTTTTACGTCGCATCAGCTTGCACAAGTACAAAGGCTCGCTGAGTACGTTGTATTTATTGATAGCGGCGAAATAAAAGAAAAAGGACCCGTAGGTCCTTTCTTTTCCAACCCACAAACACAAGCAGCGAAACGCTACCTGCATCAGGAATTATTAGCTTAGCAAGCAATCACTTGGCAGCTGCTGGTGCTGGTGCAGCTGCAGTTACTGGCGCTACGAATGGTGGCGGTGCCACACAAGCAGCAGGGGCTGCAGTTCCAGGCATTCTAAATTGATCTGCGACCTTATTCTGGGCGAGACAAAGTTTGAAAGCGCCTACCTTGTCTCCATAGGCAGTTTTAGCCTTGGCAAGGGTAGCAGCTTCCTGAGCTTCTGGAGTCAGTGGAGGCAAAGCAGCAAATACAGTTGCTGACGCCAAAGAGCAGAGAGTGAGAGCAATGATTTTTTTCATAGCTTTTCCTTATTTATTAACCTTGTTGTACCAGAGCTCATGGTGCTCTTTAGCCCAAGTTGCATCTACAGAGCCAGTTCTCATACCATCCAATGAGCCTTGCATACCGATAGATCCAATATAGATGTGCCCCATCGCCATCGTAGTCATCAGGATCGATGCGCTACTGTGAACAATGTTGGCGATTTGCATCGTTCCGCGGATGTATTGCACTTCCATGAACGGTACGATCATATCGAGTACAAAACCGGATGAGGAAATTACCAAGCCCAAGAAAGTCATGCCGAACCAAAACCAGATCTTCTCACCGAAGTTAAAGAACCCAGCAGGTACATGCTTGCCGCTGAGGATTCCACCGAAAGACATTAACCAAGCCATGTCACCTTCACCAGGGATATTTTTTCTGACTAACAGCAGGAAGAAAATAATAATACTGAGAGTAAAAAGTGGGCCTGAAAAATTATGAATATTCTTGCAAACCATCAAGAAAGAGCCGTAAGCAACTCCACCCATCAACGGCATAGCAAAATACTTACCGTAAAGAATCAATAAACCAGTTAATGCCAGGCCAATGAAGCTGTATGCCATTACCCAGTGAGTGAGGCGCTCAAGAAAACTGAAACGCTTAATCAGATTTCCAGACATCGGCTCATGCAACTTAATTGGGCCCTTAACGATATACATTGCAACGATACCAAAGAAGGCCAATGCCATTAGCCATCCGCCGTAGACAGTGATGATTCCATTGCGAATCACTCTCCACTGCTCACCTGAACGTTGAATCAAGACACTAGCTTCTTTGTCAGGAATACTGACAAAGTTGTAAGGGTCGCTATTCGCTGTGGTGAAAATAGAGGGGTTCGCAGGCTGGGATTGAGCTTGAGTTCCATTTGCCAGGCTATTTGGATTCGCCGGAACGGAAAGTGGGAAATCCACTCCACTAGGAGAAGGCAATGGCGCCATTGGTGCTCGCTCAGCAAAACTGGAGCCGCTCACTAAGGCCAGGGATAAGCCTGCTGCCATCACTAATGAGCTTAGGGCTTTAGAAAATGATTGATTCATACTAGTATCCTTAAACGTTTTCGCTTTATTTATTGTTATTTAAAAGATCACTTAACGCGACTGTATTCATTTTGTTTCTGAGTACGCTTCTCAATCGACTCTGTCCAGCTTGCATCATTTCCAGGCTTCCAGTTTTTTGTCATGAAACCGTTATCAGCACCCATGTACGGGGCGACATCAGGACGCTTTGCCGCCTTAGCTGCAAGCTCAGGTGGTTCCGAGCAAGCAGTCAACAAAGACGCTAACGCTAAGCAAAGCCCAAGAGTTTTTAAATTAAATTTCATTATTTAGCTCCTGGAATCTTGGCTGCTGCCGTAGGTTTAGGATCCGGAGTACCTGGACCACCGTAAGCTGTTGACCATCCAAAAAGATTATTACCAGTAAACCGACCATTCGCTTCACGGGCAGCAACACGACTATTGAAGATGCCGCTAATCACTTCGCTGTCGCCACCAATCAAAGCCTTGGTTGAACACATCTCAGCACAAAGCGGTAACTTACCCTCTGCTAAGCGATTACGTCCATATTTCTCAAACTCAGCAACACTGCCATTTGCCTCTGGGCCGCCGCTGCAGAATGTACATTTATCCATCTTGCTACGAACACCGAAAGCGCCTGTGCTCAAGAACTGAGGGGCGCCAAATGGGCAAGCAAACGAACAATATCCACAGCCGATACAGATGTCTTTGTCATGCAAGACAACACCTTCGTCGGTGCGATAGAAACAGTCTACTGGGCAAACAGCCATACAAGGCGCATCTGTACAGTGCATACAGGCAACAGATATTGATTTCTCTTTACCAATAATGCCGTCATTGACGGTGACTACTCGGCGACGATTTACGCCCCAAGGCACTTCGTTATCGTTCTTACAGGCGGTGACGCAACCATTGCACTCAATACAACGCTCGGTATCACAAATAAATTTCATTCTTGCCATGATGTTCTCCTGACTTTAATTTTTTAACTTAGGCAAATTTTTCGATTTGGCACATGGTGGTCTTGGTTTCCTGCATCATAGTTACTTGATCGTAACCATAGGTAGTTGCAGTATTCACAGACTCACCTAAAACAATTGGTGCAGCACCTTCTGGGTAATACTTTCTGAGGTCAGCACCCTGCCACCAGCCAGAGAAGTGGAATGGTACGAATGCGGTTTCAGCATCAACACGCTCGGTTACCATCGCACGAACTTTGATCTTGGCGCCCGTAGGTGATTTCACCCAAACGTAGTCCCAATTCTTAATTCCTCGATCTGCAGCTGCTTTCGGATTAATTTCCACGAAGTTTTCTTGCTGCAATTCAGCCAACCAAGGATTAGAACGCGTCTCCTCTCCTCCGCCTTCATACTCAACCAAGCGACCTGAGGTAAGGATAATAGGAAACTTCTCGTATAACTTCTCTTTCAAGTTCTGATCTTGCACAGTCTTGAAAAGCGTAGGCAAGCGCCAGAAGTTCTTTTTGTCTCCAGATGTTGGGTACTTGCGCATCATGGGTTCATTGGTACTGTAAAGCGCCTCGCGGTGAACCGGAATAGCGTCTGGGAAATTCCAAACGACCGCGCGTGCTTTGGCGTTACCGAATGGTGAGCAGCCGTTTTTCATTACTACACGCTGGATACCACCGGATAAGTCAGTCTTCCAATTTTTACCTTCGGCAAGCTTCTTCTCATCATCGGTCAACTGGTCCCACCAGCCAAGTTTCTTCACTAAAACGTGATCGAACTCTGGGTAACCTGTTTTGATCGCCGATCCTTTTGAATAGGAACCATCTTCTGCCAACAGATTGACACCATCTTTCTCAACACCAAAGTTAGCGCGGAAGTTACCGCCGCCTTCCATGACGCTCTTGCTGGTGTCATACAGATTTGGAGATCCAGGATGCTTAATGGCAGCAGTACCGTAGCAAGGCCATGGCAAGCAATAGTAATCGCCAGTCGTATCGTAACCAGATACAGGATCGACACCGCCACGTGACTTCAAAGTCAGCGGATCAAAATTGCCAGCCATGCGCATGTGTGCTTTGATGCGCTCTGGTGTTTGACCGGTGTAACCAATGGTCCAGCATGAGCGATTAATTTCGCGCAAGATGTCTTCAATCTGGGGCTCTTTCCACTGCTTACCCGCAAACTTAGAACTTTGCATTTTGTAATTCTTGGAAAGCTCTTCACCAAAACCAAGGCGGTCAGCAAAAGCTTGCATGATCACGTGGTCAGGCACAGATTCAAACAAAGGATCTATTACTTTCTCACGCCACTGAATAGATCGGTTGGAAGCCGTTACAGAACCTTGTGTTTCAAACTGAGTGGTAGCTGGTAACAAATATACATTTCTGTTTTTGTTAACTGTATTGCCTTCAGCTGGAGGCATGGCCGCCATTGCAGCAGCAGCCGTTGGGTATGGATCGACAACCACTAACAAGTCAAGCTTGTCCATAGCGCGCTTCATGTCCAAGCCGCGAGTCTGTGAGTTAGGTGAATGACCCCAGAAGAACAGACCCTTGACATTAGTCTGCTGGTCAATCATGTCGTTCTTTTCAAGAACGGCATCCACCCAGCGAGAAACTGTAGTGCCTGACTTTTCCATCATGTCAGGAGCATAACGGCCCTTAATCCACTCGTAATCAACGCCCCAAACTGAAGCAAAGTGCTTCCAAGATCCTGTAGCAAGACCGTAATATCCTGGCAATGAGTCTGGATTAGGTCCAACATCAGTTGCACCTTGCACGTTGCAGTGACCGCGGAAAATATTCGTTCCGCCACCAGATTTACCCACGTTACCTAAAGCCAATTGCAAAATACATGAAGCGCGAACCACAGCGTTTCCGGTGGTGTGCTGGGTTTGACCCATACACCAAACAATTGTACTTGGACGATTTTTAGCCATGGTTTCGGCTACTTTATATACCTGCGCCTCTGGAACGCCGCATGCCTCTTCAACATTCTTAGGCGTCCACTTCTCCATCACCTCTTTACGAATCTGGTCCATGCCGTATACACGGTCATTGATGTACTTCTTATCTTCCCAGCCGTTATTAAAGATGTGATACAGAACACCAAATACAAAAGGAATATCTGTTCCGGAACGAATGCGTACGTATTGATCAGACTTTGCTGCTGTACGGGTATAGCGTGGGTCTACAACCATGACCTTGCAACCGCTCTCTTTGGCATGCATCAAACTCAACATCGACACTGGATGAGCTTCAGCAGCATTTGAACCAATGTACAACGCCGCCTTAGAATTCATCATATCGTTGTAACTATTGGTCATGGCGCCGTAGCCCCAGGTGTTTGCTACACCTGCAACTGTGGTTGAGTGACAAATACGTGCCTGATGGTCTGTGTTGTTGGTTCCGAAGAAGGAAACCCACTTACGTAACAAGTAAGCTTGCTCATTACTTTGCTTAGAGGAACCAATGAAGAACATCGCATCTGGTGAATACTTTGCACGAATGTCTTTCATCTGAGCAGAAATCTCTGTCAGCGCTTGATCCCATGAAATTTTTTGATACTTTCCGTCAACCAGCTTCATTGGATAACGAAGGCGGAATTCACCATGGCCATGCTCACGAAGAGCGGCGCCCTTTGCGCAATAAGAACCCATGTTGATTGGGGAGTCAAAGTTAGAATCTTGACGCACCCAGACACCATTTTCTACTGTGGCGTCTGTAGAACAACCAACTGAACAATGAGAACATACGGTTCTCTTAACTTCGATCTTACCTTTACCGTCCAGCATTTCTCTAATACCGGGCTCAGCAACTGCTTTTTGAACAAAACTCAGTTGACTTGCAGCTATTCCGGCACCAACACCCACTCCTGATCGCTTCAGAAAAGTTCTGCGGTCCATGGTTGGTACAGCCGCTTTTAAACCACGAGATAGGCTACCAATCAAATGAGAGGTTGAGCGGCTACTTTGTGGAGTATTGGATTTACGAGTCAGACTCATATTTTGTCCCTGAAAAAATGATGATTAATTTGTATGCAGCGGTAAAAATTCAGACTTCAATTCAAATTTTGGTTGTTTCGTAATACTTGCGAATGTGTGCAGAAAGCTGATAGCCCTCATCCTTAGGCTTGACAGTGCTACCAATTTCCTGAATAACAGCCTTACCGATCGCTGTTTGGGAGGCAACTGCAACGGCGCCGACAGTAGCACCCGCTCCGATAAAAAACTTCCTTCGTGAAGGCTTGTTTGCTTCGGCAACTGCAGTGATAGATTTAGTGCTCATCTTATGCTCCCAATTAGTACAAATTTAATTTCGACAGTTTATCTTGTAATTGCATTTGTGACATATTTGTTAATTTAACTTAACCAACAAATTAAAAATGCTAGGGTATTCCCTTAAGTCAAGCCACCTTTAGATCATGTCAAAACTTTGCGCCTCAATCGCCAAAAACTCTCTCGTCAAAGCGGAGACTGAGTGATACAGGGGCATCTCGGGAACATCCTCAATCGCATCACATAATTGGTCGTACCAAGGCAGAATATGCTCAGTAAAAAAGACCCTTTGTTTTGTAAGGTTAGATATTGCAACATCGTCACCAGCAATTAAGTAGCGCATGACTTCGCACAACGCAGAAATATGATCTTCCGTTTCCGTAATTTCCTCTGCGGCCTCTAAACCAAGCTCCATGAGCGCGCTACGAATACTGACTAAAGGCCTCTCGTTTAAGTAGCCAGCCATATAAAAGGATCCATTCAGAATGACATTGGGGCGCCCTACGCTAATGAAGTTAGCGTCAAACTCATTACGCCAGACTTCGGCGGAGTTGCTTTTGGCCGCTTCGACTAAGTTATTCCAAACTCTAGATAAAGATGCCCCTTCAGCATAACCATCCTGACCTTCGGGCACCGAGGCCACAATTTGGTCCAAAAGCACTTGATCTGGTGGAAGATGAAAAAGTCTAGCAATCAAGCCATATAAATCAGCGCGCGCCAGGTCTTCCGGTAATCCAACATCACCTACCTCCGTTGAGGCATGCTCTGCAGTAGCCATCTCTTTTAATTGTTCGCTCATTATTCTTTATTCTTTATTCTTTATTCTTTATTCACCATATCGACTACCCGACAGTCACTACACATTTTCAAACGCTCTAGTGCCTCACCTGAGAAGGCGCTGTGGGCACCCAACTTGATCAGCATTAAATCGATCATTTTTGAAGTACCAAATACCTTGCCGCAACTGACGCAGTGAAAAGGCTTGGTCTCGTTGATTTCTACTTTCTGCTTACGTTGCTCCACAGTTAATAGGCGTGGCGCCAGCACTAAAGCTTGTTCAGGACAAGTTTGAACACAAATACCGCATTGCACACACTGCTTTTCAATAAAGGATAGTTTGGGTTCATCTAAGTTATCCAATAGCGCCCCTTCAGGGCAGCTACCAACACAAGACATGCACAGGGTGCAGGCATCTTGGTTAATCTTCAGTCCGCCTAAGAAGGAAGAGGATGGCAACACTACTCCCGCTGCAGGTAAGGGTGTTTTAGCCTGTTTTTGCAAATGCTCCAACACGGCCTCTATCGTTTCACGCTTTTGGTTACCCAAGCCAAAGCTGGCGGGAGAACAAACCGCTGGTAATGGGCCGCGCTGCCGCAACTTAGCCATCGCCGAAGAAACAGTTTGCAGATCATGAATTGAGTCAAGCTGAATCAAAGCAATTCTGCTGTCAAAGCCATAGGCGGCCAAGATTGCGTTACCAAGAGCGCATTGCTCTTCTAGGGCAGCCCGGTAAGACGGATCCTCGTCGCCAGTAAGCAACAAAATCACTTCACCAAAGCCATAGGCTAGTGCGCCCAGCCAAAGATCCAATCCTGTTGAGGCAATATGCTCAATACCATAAGGTAGTACATAGGATGGCAGGCCATCAAACTGTTTTGGGCGAAGATGCGCAGAACGCCCCAAAGAGTCCATTAACTGCGTGCCCACCGTGAGTGTATGCAAGAGCAAGGAGGGGGTAACCGCTTGCTTAAACTTGGCACTCTCCGCCCCAAAAACATTAGCTAATAACTTCAATTCTTTGCCTTGGTGCGCAACACTAGGGTAGTTGTAGCGCATGGCACCAGATGGACAGACCGTCGCACATGCTCCACATCCCATACACAAGTTGGGATTTACCTCTACGCTACCTTGGCCGTTCTTAAATAGAGAGCTAATGGCACCGGTAGAGCAAGCGTCAATACAAGCGTTACACCCTACTTTGCCATTGCGGCCATGAGCACAGACTTTTTGGTCATATGCAAAATATTTTGGCTTTTCAAACTCGCCTACTAAAGCCAATAGCTGATTGGCAACCAATGCTTGCTTTAGCGGATCTGGACCAGGCGCAAAGTATCCTTGCGGGGTTTGGCTCATTCGCATCTGTGGATTAATGCGCAAATCCATAATCACATCAAATTCAGAGCTACGTTTGCGATCTACGCGATCAAATGCGATTGCGCCGATGCCAGCGCAGGCAGTTACGCAAGCACGATGAGACTTGCATTTGTCCAAATTAATCTGGAATGCGTCATCGATCGCGCCCTCAGGACAAACCTCGACGCAGGCTCCACAGCGGGTACACATTTCTGGGTCAATGGGGTTTTGTAATTCCCAATCCACAGCAAACTGCCCAAGGTAACCGTCTAATTTTGTCACCGCGCCCGTATAAGTCGGGAAATTTCTGGCAATAGGCAATGCGCCAGGCTCAGTGCACAGAACTGACACATCTAATGAACTACTCAGTTTTTCAGCCCAGGATAAAGCTTGGTCTCCAGACCCAATGATCAGTAAGCGTCCCTGGCTTTCGTAATTCACTACCGGAACTGGCTCTGCCTCTGGCATATCCGCCAAAGCCAATAGGGCTGAAATCTTTGGTCCAGAAATTTTAGCCTCTTGCGTCCAGCCTGCAATTTCACGAATATTGACAAACCGTAAGGGGGCAACCAAGGCCTTTTCAGATTGCTCTGCTAACTCACTAAACAAGGCGCTCTCCTGGGTACAGGCAATGATCAATTCCTCATCACCATTCATGGCTTTCATCGCCAAACCCACTTCTTGTCTACACAAAGCAGTGTGAATCGGCATACCCAAGACCTTGGAATCCAGAGGCATGGTGCCATTACAGTTGCAAACTAATTTTTGACTCATCAATATTCTTCTTAACTAATCTTCTTATCCGCGGGGATTAAATCGGGAACAACTACCCCGCCGCTAACAGGGGAATGTGTGGATGTTATATCAGTCTGCGCGGATGGGGGCAAGATAGCCTCACTTGACTCAGATGCTGGTATTGAAGATGCCACCTTAGCATCATCAAACTGATTGATATCCACAGCACTCTGAGCACTCCTAGAGTCGTCAGTATCTTTACGGAAGATATTGAGCATGTCTGATTGCACCATCCGCTTGAGCATTTCCAATGGAATGGGGTCTGGCTTGGAATAGTCGTCAATGTAAATGTCTAAACCATCCATCACGTTAAAGTGTGGATCGGAAAACATTTTCTTCATAGCGGCTTGTTGAACGGCTGGATCGACGCTGGGATCCATAAATGCTGAAAAATCAGGGGCAAAACGATCCATTTTGTCCGCATCCTCTAAGGTCATTGGAGCTGCTGTTTCTTGCGGTTCAGCAGAATCAGTCACTACCGAGGGCACGCTGACTGGCTCAACCTGAGGCACAGCCTTCTTTTCAGGCTCGAGTTGCTCCCCCGATTTGCGACGCGACCAGCGACTTAAAAAACCATCCGCCATCAGTCCTCTGCCGAGCGATCGGCACCCCTGAATGATGCTGGACGATGACGTTTTTTTGGCTCCGGCCGGTAATGCTCGCTGACATACTCCTCCAGCCATGAAGCATGTTCTGCGCTAAGAGGCACGTTGTCGACTGATTCTCCGCCGTCTAATAAGCGCCCTGCTTCGTTGTAGCTGACACAAATGCGATGAGGTATGGCAAAGGTAGGCTCTGATTTGGCAAGCTCAATGGATTGGGCGTCTACGTAGCGCTCAATATCTTCCTCCAGGCGCCACATGACAAACCAACATGGTTTTTCCGAAGAGAGATTTAGGTAATAACCCTCCGCCTCATCTGGAAAGAGGTTTAACTCATAGCCCGTAAAAAGCCAAGACTCCCCCTGCTCATCACGCCCTAAAAACTGGCCAGAAATTTGATTGGACGGATTGCCTTCAGTCGTAAACTCTCCAAAATCAGGCAGCACCTCCTGCGGCGCCCAACGAAAGGTAATCCAAGGGTTATCAATAAACTGCTTACGCATCAGCACTGCAAATCGCATATAGCCTTAAGTATTCTGAATAACGATGCTCGGAAATTTACTGCTCATGTCTTTTGAAAGGCTGGCTACCTTAATGGCAACGCGTCTTGCAACCGCTTTGTAGATGTCACTAATGACCCCATCAGGGTCAGCCACTACAGTAGGTCGGCCCGCATCTGCATGCTCGCGTATAGATAAGTTCAGAGGCAAAGCTCCCAAGAAATCAGCGCCATACTCTTGACACATCTTTTCCCCACCACCAGAGCCAAATATGTGCTCCTCGTGCCCGCAACTCGGACACACATAGGTGCTCATATTTTCAATAATCCCGATAATAGGAACTCCGACTTTATCGAACATCTTTAAACCCTTGCGCGCATCCAATAGCGCGATGTCTTGCGGAGTGGTCACGATCACTGCACCTGTCACTGGAACCTTTTGGGCTAGGGTTAGCTGAATATCTCCGGTGCCTGGTGGCATATCCACAATCAAATAGTCCAAGTCGCGCCAGCGTGTTTGACGTAATAGCTGCTCTAGCGCAGAGGTAACCATCGGGCCACGCCACACCATTGGCGCATCATCATCAATCAGAAAGCCAATCGAGCTCGCTTGAAGTCCGTGACCCTGCATAGGTTCAATCGTATTTTCTTCAATGGACTCTGGTCTACCAGTAATGCCCAGCATCATTGGCTGACTAGGTCCATAGATGTCTGCATCCAGCATGCCTACTTGGGCACCCTCGGCTGCTAGGGCTAAAGCAAGGTTCACTGCAGTAGTCGATTTACCAACACCGCCCTTACCGCTAGCCACCGCAATAATATTTTTTACGCCTGGCAATAACTTCACGCCACGCTGTACTGCATGGGCCACAATTTGACTACTCACGTTCACACTGACATTTTTAACATCGGGTAAATCACGCAGCACACCAATCACCGATTTGCGGATGGAATCAAATTGACTTTTAGCAGGATAAGCCAAGACGATATCAAGAGTGACATCACCCCCCTCTACGCGTAAATTTTTTACGCTTTTTGCCGTCACAAAATCTAATTGCGTATTTGGATCGATCAGACCCTTTAATGCCGCTTGAATAATTTCTACAGTAACCGCCACTGATGTCTCCTATGACAAACATGCCCCGAGGGGATTCTTAAGATGCTCTATTGAAATGGAATACATACAACAAAATTGCGCTTAGCTTAACCGCACCCAGATAAAGCTGCCCGAAGGTGTGGCAATTAAATACATTGAACCTTATTGAACTACCGGAAACCCAGCCTCTGTGACGATCTGGGTTAGCAATTGCGCTGCCAGTACAGACTGAATGCTGACTAACTGGGTAGTAAGATCAACCTCTACTACAGCCTGAGGGTCTTGCGCTTGAATAGCTCGGGTAACCGCATTTACACAACCGCCACAAGTCATTCCTGAAGCCTTAAGTTTGATCATTCTGCCCTTTTATCTGTCTGGGAAATGCTAAAAATGCGTTATTTGAGTCCATACTAGAGATTATCTTCTATATGAACCAAGCAGAGCATACAAATTCAGAATTCTTCACCCTTGATATTGGAGGCATGACCTGTGCTTCCTGCGTCAGTCGGGTTGAGAAGGCTTTATTAAAAATTCCAGGGGTAGAGGCCGCTAGCGTCAATCTAGCGACTGAACAGGCCAGAATACGCATTCAGAGGGGCTCGATCAAACTGCCAGAAATCATCAGTCTGGTTCAAAAGACTGGCTATGAGGCTAAAGAGAGCGCGCCGGCCGGCAATATAGGCCAAGGGGAAGCAAAGACTACAAAGTCACTTTGGGCTTCAGATGGCCTTGGCAGAGTCTTGCTAGGCTTTCTACTTTCAGCGCCACTGGCCCTACCAATGCTAATAATGCCCCTAGGTTTTCATTGGTCATTACCCGGCTGGTGGCAATTTGCCTTGGCTACTCCAGTGCAATTTGTACTGGGTTGGCGTTTTTACAAAGCTGGCTATCAATCCCTAATGGCTGGTGCCGGCAATATGGATTTATTGGTAGCACTAGGAACAAGTGCAGCGTATGGACTGAGTCTTTATTTGCTCATGTCATCTAGTCATACGCATGAACTGTACTTTGAGGGCTCTGCCATCATTATCAGCATGGTGTTGTTAGGTAAATGGCTAGAGGCAAGGGCCAAAAAACAAACTAGTGAAGCAATTCGGGCACTTCAAAAACTATGGCCCGAGCACGCAAAAGTACTCCGTCAAACGTTTGAGCTACCAAGTGGTAGTGGTAGTGGTAGTGGTAGTGCCAGCATTAAGTCAGATCAATATCGTGATCTGCCTCTGAGTCAAGTACTTCCAGGCGACCGAGTATTTATTCTTCCCGGTGAGCGCATTCCGGTGGATGGCATCATTATTTCTGGCACTAGTCATATTGACGAAGCTCTACTCACAGGTGAAAGTGAGCCAGTTAAAAAGTGTATCGGCAACCAGGTAATTGGCGGCGCTCTGAATGGGGAAGGCGCTCTCATCGTGGTCGCACAAGCAGTCGGAATTGAAAGTGTGCTGTCACAAATCATTCGCTTAGTTGAAGAAGCGCAAACGCAAAAAGCCCCGATTCAAAAACTCGTTGATCAAGTCAGTGCTATTTTCGTACCTACCGTCATTCTTTTGGCAGTACTAACGGGAATTGGAAACTGGCTTTACCTAGATTCAGTATCAATTGCCTTATTGCGAGCTGTCTCTGTTTTGGTAATTGCCTGTCCCTGCGCTCTAGGCTTGGCAACGCCAGCTGCCATCATGGCTGGGACGGGTATCGCAGCGAAGTTTGGCATTCTGATCAAAGACCCGCAGGTCCTAGAGCTTTCCCATTGCTTAGATATCGTCGCATTTGATAAAACAGGCACACTGACTGCTGGTAAGCCTAGACTGATTCATTTCCTGCCATTTGATTTAGCACTCAACAATCCAAATGATATTTTAGCGACCGCAGCGAGCCTGCAGTTGGGAAGCGAACATCCCTTAGCAAAAGCACTAATTGATTATGCAAAAGATCAGCAGGCACTTCTCATCTCCGTTACCAACAATATGGCACTACCAGGCATCGGAGTAGAGGGCATACCAATCTCAGGATTTTTTGCAAACCATCGCCTGCGCATACAGAGTATTAACTCCTTAGAGGGCACTCCTGAATTTCAGAGAATTCTCGAAAAGGCACAACCCTACTTTGATCAGGGACAAACGGTTTCAGTGCTAATGGACTTAGGCTCACATGCTGATGTTGTTATTGCTACTACTGCTGTCGATGTTGCTATTCCAGTTGCTTTGTTTGCTTTTGGCGATGAACTCAAGCCCGGATCAACGCAGGCTGTGACTGCATTAAAAGCCTTAGGCATTCGTACTGTCATGATCTCTGGTGATAACTTGGCGGCCGCCACTCGAGTAGGTCAAGCGATTGGAGTCGATGAAGTATTTGCGCAAATTATGCCAAGTAAGAAAGCAGAAATTATTCAACAACTACAGACCAACATTGCGGGCAATAAACATTACGTCGCAATGATCGGCGATGGTGTCAATGATGCCCCTGCATTAGCCATTGCCGATGTTGGTATGGCTATGTCGACTGGCACTGATGTAGCGATGCAGGCAGCAGGCATTACCTTAATGCGAGGTGATCCCGGCCTGGTTGCGGATGCTATTGAGATCTCCAAAAAGACCTGGAATAAGATTCGTCAAAATTTATTTTGGGCATTTGCCTTCAACACAATCGGCATTCCGATGGCGGCACTGGGATACCTGTCACCGATGCTCGCTGGCAGTGCGATGGCCCTTTCCAGCTTTTGTGTTTTGAGTAACGCACTACTTTTAAAACGCTGGCACCCTAGACATTATTTTTGAATCTTACGAATCAACTCAATATCGCCGTACAGTGCACGTGTTTCTGATTTGGTATTGTCTGTGTCGGTCAGCAAAGCAATCCCAATAACATTGCCTGGCGCTTCTCCATAAGCTTGCCTGTAATCAGCAGCCAAGTCCCGATCATGCTTACGCCACTCCCCTAAGTTCTTCCAACCGGAGTCAACCACAATCATCTTGACTCGTGAGGTGTGCGCATTATCAAGTACGGCATTCGCTGGGTTTTTACCGGACCATATATACATCAGTGTGGCATAAGGCATTTCTTGCCCACTAATTAAATTAGCCATCTCAAAGTTCAGCTTTTCTTTTAATGAGAGTGCAGATTTATTACCGTCAAAGGCTACTAATATTCTCAGCGGTGCGTCATCTTGCTGACTCTGCGCATTATCAGCTTGAGTAATTTCTTCTACTGCCTTCCACTCCCACTGTAACCAAAGATTTTGTGCCGAACGTGGACGCAACTTCACTACAAGACCGGAGGCAGATGTTTTGGAGCTCGCCGAGAGGACAGTTCTGCCCTGATAGCTCTCTAAGCGATAGACGGTATTTTTCTTGTAGGGGGCAATACGATAGAAATTCCATCCACCGGGCATTCCCTCACGGGGCTTCTGGGCAGAAAATTTCGGTAAATCCTCTTGCGCAGGCAACTGATCCACATGAAGTGCCTGGCCTGACTCGTTTTCTATGGAATTACTAGTAAAACCCGCACAGCCCACCAGCCATAACGTGGCAGCAATGCTGAGGATGAGGGGGTACTTTTTCAACATATTCGTCATTGTCCCAAAGAATGGAGGGCAGTGCGTCTAAAATCACCCGATGCGTAATCGATCTCCTTCAAGCTGGGCGGCAACCGCCATTTGTATCGCCGCAGTGGTGCACTTTGCCCTTGGCTTTGCCATTGAATTTTCAGTTGATGAAGCGCATTACGCACTATACGCACAGCATTTAGCCTGGAGCTACTTTGATCATCCACCATTGGTCGGCTGGATACAGTGGCCTCTTGTGTCTTTGACTTCTTCCGAGGGCATCATCCGACTAATCCCCGAATTGCTTTGGGTCATCTCTGCCTATTTGGTGTACCAAGTCACCCTAGAGGTTCATCATGTGATTCAGGGCCGAAATGCTGGCTACTTAAGCACCGCGCTACCATCAGCAAATGTATGCGGCCTCATAGCTGTGCTATCCATCATTGCAGCACCTTTGCCGCATGTTCTCGCCATTGGCCTGCTACCAGACACACTACTGACACCGCTGAGTTTAGGCCTGCTCATGATGGCCCTTCGCTGGATCAGAAAAGATTCCTTTTCGACTGCCGATTGGATGTTAACTGGCCTGCTCTTAGGCCTAGCGGGAATGAGTAAATATACTGCTGCGTTTACGACCTTTGCATTGCTTGCGGTACTTTTAGTGACCCCCAAAAAACCCTGGCTTAGCACATTCGGCTTCTGGTTCGCAGCTGGCATCGCTTTAATTGTCATCAGTCCCATGCTGTACTGGAATTGGCTAAATGATTGGATCTCATTCAAGTACCAAATTGCCCACGGTGGAGGAAGTACTTGGGCTTGGCGAAGAGTTGGGGCTTTTATTGGACTGCAGATTGCCTGCTTTGGCCCGCTATTGCTCATGGGTTCGTTTATTTTTATAAAAGATTGTCTTCGCTCCCAGCGAGCAGTCTTACTTGCTCTGCTCAGCTTCTTTTTGATCCCATTTACCATTTTCGCCACTCTATCCGGTGGGGGCAGCCTTCCACATTGGACAACGCCAGCCTGGTTTTGCTTAGCCCCCTTTGCAGGAATCGGTCTAGCTAAAGCCTGGGCTATACAGCAGCGTCTAGCCATTCGACTACTGCTCATTACGCAATTGATGCTTTGTCTGCTCGGTTTTGCTTTTGTCCTTGCTGGAGGCATCAGTTCAGCCGCTATCAAATCCAATCCCATTGCTGATCTCTATGGATGGAAGCTGGCTGGCCAAAAAGCGGCTCAACTTGCACAAGCCACCAAAGCAGAGGGAATTGCAGTGCAAAACTGGACTTTGGGTAGCAGAGCTGCCTGGTATGCCAGCCCACTGCCGGTTTTTGTTTTGGATCAACGAAAAGATCAGTTTGATCTATGGTTTGGTCAATTACCAGTGGGGGCTAGCGCTCTATTAGTAGGATGGTCAGGAATGGTCTTTAGTCCGCCAGTGGGGGGAAATTGGGCCTTTGAGCACTGCGAACCCTTAGACAGACTTGAGATCTTGCGCTTCGGGCAGGTTTTATCTACATTTGAATTTAGCCTGTGCCGTAACTGGCGGGATGGCAGCCAAGCCCCTTGATGCACCCAATTGGATACCTCAGGCTCACAAGGCATTATCCTTAGGCTATGAGCACATTACCCCAATCCACCCCCAAAGCAACATCTGGGTGGAAAGCAGCCCTAAAAAAAGCCTGGCCCACGATTCGCGTTCTTCTATCTATTGCACTTCTATGGAAAGCAACGAGCGGGATCGATTGGCACGCCCTATTCCATACTGAAATTCAGATGCAACCATGGTGGTTTTTAGCTGCCGGCCTCACGATGTTAAGCGCCTTTATTTGTGGTGGATTACGCTGGGGATTTCTGATGCGAGCGGTAGGATTTAACGCCAGCTTGAAAAATTATGTTGCCTTATATTTTGCTGGTGGCT
The DNA here is from genome assembly GCF_002797575.1 of Polynucleobacter brandtiae. Classification (GTDB taxonomy): domain Bacteria; phylum Pseudomonadota; class Gammaproteobacteria; order Burkholderiales; family Burkholderiaceae; genus Polynucleobacter; species Polynucleobacter brandtiae. The sequence goes on from NZ_PGTX01000001.1 coordinate 396,842, forward strand.
TAATTAACCAAGGCTTACCTAGCACCTTAGGTGGGGATAGCTATCGCGCCATCACAGCAGCACACCTTAATAGCAGCGGAAAATTAATACAAGAGAAGGAGCTCAATAAAGAGCTTCATCACTCAGTTGACCTAGAGCACGCTAACCCTAAATTACGTCTGAGCTTTTCAATGGTGTTGGTAGATCGCTTGCTCGGTCTAGCAGGAAATAATTTATTAGGTGGAATTGGCCTCATACTTGGCGGCGCTAGTTTAGCGGCTTGGGGAGAAAAGCTAGGCTACGTGGTCACTAGCTTCATGATACTTGCAGGTTTAGCAGTTTCAATCGTGCTCGCTTGGGGTCCCACACGCCATTTGCTGCAGTCACTACTTAACAAGCTGCAAATGAACCAATCAATGCCTGGCATCAAACTGGCCTTTTCATGGCCAATGAATATTGCACAAGCTGTTTTTGCTATTGGCATCCATGCACTTACTATCTTGACGCTTTTATTCTGCCTCAAGGCTTATGGTGTTGATGCCCCCATCGAAGGGCTGATGATCGGCTTACCAGCACTGAGCTTATTGCTGATGCTCCCCATTAGCATTTCCGGCTGGGGTCTTCGAGAAGCGACCCTCTCCTCAGTTTTGGCTTTATGGGGCGTTAACTCATCGATTACTGTATTGGCTTCTATTAGCTATGGCGCCATTACTGTATTGGCGGTTTTACCTGGCGCCTATCTCTTATTAAAACGGAATTAACTCTTTAGAGTCTGACTATGAGTATTAGCGTAAATACAATGCGTGCCATTGATCACTGGGTTGGAGTGCCACTGTGTGCAGCTGTTAGCCCAATAATCGCCTTGATTGATGGCATTAAAAATATGGTTACCGATTCGTCTGGGCCACCCAAGAAACTACTGTTCATCGAGCTATCGGAAATGGGTAGTGCGATCTTAGTTGACCCAGCTATGCGCAACGCCCAAGCTCGTGGCGCCGAACTCTTTTTTCTGATCTTTAAAAGTAATCGCGCAAGCCTCACCCTATTAAATACCGTAAAGCCTGAAAATATTTTTACCATTGACTCCTCCAGCTTAGGAGGTCTAATAAAAGATACATTGCGTTTTTTAGTAGTGGCTCGCAAGCACCGTATCGACACAGTGATTGATTTGGAGTTGTTTTCTCGCTTTACCGCCCTACTAACCGGCCTTTGTGGAGCCCGTCGTCGTGTGGGCTATCACATCTTTCATGGTGAAGGTTTGTGGCGCGGATTTATGCTGACTCGAAAAGTACACTACAACCCGCATATTCATATTACTAAGAATTTTCTGTCTTTAATTCATGCTGCTTTTGCTACCGAAATTGAAGTCCCATTTAGCAAAATTCATATTGCTGATTCTGAAGTACGCCTCGCTCAGGCAGTCATTGAGCCGGCCGTGCTACAAAAAGTCCGTGAGCGTATCGAAAAACTAAGCCTTGAGGCTGGACTTACCTTTACTCAAGGCAAACAGCGCATCATTTTAGTCAATCCCAATGCAAGCGATCTATTGGTTCAAAGACGTTGGGCACAACAGCGTTTCTCAGAACTGATCATAGAACTAAGTCAGCGCTACCCTAGTGATTTAATCTTAATTACTGGATCGCCAGCTGAATTTGACTACGTCGAAAAAGTACGCTGCGTTGCGAATGTCAACAACGCATTGAACTTTGCAGGTCAAGTTAGCTTTGCAGAATTACCACCGCTTTACACCTTATCGGATGTGATGGTCACCAATGACTCTGGGCCAGGCCACTTCTCCGCCGTTACTTCACTAAGAACGGTAGTGTTATTCGGACCAGAAACACCAGCACTGTATGGTTCGGTAGGTAAATCTATTGCCATCACCGCCAATCTTGCGTGCTCCCCTTGCGTCAGCGCAGCCAATCATCGCAAAACACCGTGCCATGACAATAGATGCATGCAAGCGATCACCGTCACTCAGGTGCTTGAAAAAATGATGCACCAACTCAATGAAGCGGATCAAGAAAAGGCTCGTGCAGTTCCGTGACTGAGCAGAAAAACTCAGCAGTTGCAATTGTGAATGCTTGGGCATGGCTCCTACCCTTATTGCCTCTCGGTTTGGCAGTCGCCATTTATTTTGGTGGGCTACAAACAGCTACATTTTTATTTGTCAATCACTACACCCAACTCCTTCCGGATGTAGTTTGGACCTGGCTTACTTTTCTTGGTAATGGCTGGGGCATTTTTGCACTGTGTTTTCCGCTACTGTTATTGGCTCCTAGGCTATTTGTTTCGAGCCTCTTTGGCGCTGCTATTGGTGGATTAATTAGTCAAACACTCAAGCTGCTCTTAAACCTACCGCGTCCTAGTAGCGTCTTGCCATTAACGGACTTCTATCGTGTGGGTGAGCCCCTGCTTCACAACGCAATGCCCTCAGGCCATACTTTGACTGCTTTCGCAGTTGCATCAGGTATTTACTTTAGCGCTGACAAAGATAAACGATCTAGCCTGTGGTGGATCTTTGTCATAGCATCATGTGTTGGCTTATCCCGTAATGCACTTGGGGCCCACTGGTTAACCGACGTCTTAGCTGGTTGCGCAATCGGTGTATGGTCTGGCATGATTGGAGCGCTACTTTCTAGCTACATTCCAAGTGCGCAGTTGGCTCCCAGTAAAATTGGGCCTCGCCTGTTGTCACTTGCAGGCATTGGCATCACTTATGTATTACTAACCCAAGTGTTAGATTCCCCCCTAAATGCATCTTTACAATACGCATGCGTTGCTTTGATTGGTATCACTCTTATGCTATTGATTCAAGCTCAAAAAAACAAAGGCATCTAAGAATGATGGGGATATTGAATTATGTTCAGTTATAGACATGCATTTCATGCGGGTAGTCATGCTGACATCCTCAAGCATTATGTATTGATCCATTTGGTGAAATACCTGCAAGAAAAACCTGGCGCATTAACGCTGGTAGACACCCATGCGGGCGCTGGAATATATAGCCTCATAGATGGCTTTGCAAAAGTGAGTAATGAGGCTGATGGCGGTATTTATCGCCTCATTCAGTTTATCGAGAAACAAATCAGCTTAGGACACTCTTTAAACGAAGATATTACTCATTATCTAGACTTGATTCGTAATGAGAATACGCAGGGCAATATCGAACTGTATCCCGGCTCACCTTTTATCTTAGCGCGGTTGCTAAGACCGCAAGATCGCCTTAAATTATTTGAGCTGCACCCCAAAGAAATTGATATCTTGCGCCAAAACATTGCTCAGCTACCCCAGGCAAAACAAATCGATATTTATGCAGCAGATAGTTTTTCAAGATTAAAGGGGCTGCTTCCCCCTCCTAGCAGGCGGGGACTGGTCTTAATTGACCCCTCCTATGAAGATAAACAAGACTATCGCTATTTAGAGGCGGCTATGGGAGAGGCGCTACAGCGTTTTGCAACGGGTTGTTATGCTATCTGGTATCCGGCGCTATCTAGAAGAGAGTCAGCTGAACTACCGGACCGCATGAAAAAAGTGGCTGCTAACCATATGCGCTCTTGGCTTCATGTTGAATTACGGGTTGAACATGCACCCAAAGAAAGACGTCTTCAAGCCAGCGGTATGTTCATCATTAATCCACCGTGGACATTAGAAAAGAATCTAGCGGATAGTTTGCCTATCTTGACCCAAGCTCTGGGCCAAGATAGCAGCGCTGAGTTTTTATTAAAAAGCTTTGAGGCTTAGTGAGCTTAGTGAGCCTAGTGGGCTTAATGGGCTAATTAAGCTTGTTAAGCTTAATCGCGCACCGGAATCAAGATTTCATTACGACGCAGGAAAGGCAGTGTCCAGGGAGGGTTGTAGCGGGCGAACTGAGGCTCACCCGTTATTTGTAATCCCTTTAATTTAATCCAAGCTTCTAAAGCCTGAGTTTTCTCAAGCACCTTGTCCTCACTATAAAGTCCTGAAAAAACCAACACTGCTTTCTTTTCTGCGGGTAACTCTCGTATTTTGACCTGCGGATTAATGGGCTTAGGCAAGCTAGTGAGGGTGTATTCCGCGGGCATCACAAACGATACCGTCCACTGTTGTGCCCCAGCCTGACTCTCTTTATCCGCCTGAATTCCTACAGGTGCAGTCATTGCAATTTTTGCATTCTGAGCTTGGGTATTCATTTCTATGCCAACAGGAGCCGTCATAGCAATGGTTTGATTGACTTGATTTTGTCCAAAAATATAGGCTGCAATCAGCCGAAATCCTTGGCTTGAGGCGGCATCCATATCTCCAGTAACCTTAACCTGCGCGATGATTTGCGGTGCATAGCTACGCAACTCAAACGATTCAGACTTTTCTAGAAGAGAATATTTTGGTTCTTCAGTGGCCATGACATTACCCGTAATGAAAAGACTGGTGAGAAAAAATAATGCCCTCATCGGGTGCTCCCTCTCAAAAACTACTACCACTTAGACTGAATATGAAAACCAGTTTGATCAAACTCAATATGGGCACGGGCACCTACAGGCAATGTCAGCTTTTCAGATTGATGCCCAAAAGGTAGGCCCGTCAAGATCGGAATATGGCTTGGAAGACGACTGCGGATGAGCTCAATAGCAGCATCTAAGTCATAACCACGATCATGATCATAAAGGCGGTATGCAGAAAAACCGCCCAATAAAACTGCGCCTTGATTAGCCAATATACCGGCATCGAGGAGTTGCATTAACATTCGCTCAATACGATACGGATGTTCATTGACATCTTCCAAAAATAGAATGCCACCCTTAGTCTTTTCCAGGTCAGGCAGATAAGGTGTGCCCACTAAACCCGTGAGTACCGTAAGGTTTCCGCCCCACAATATTCCAGACAGACTCTCTTTCGGTGGCCGACCTAAGTAAGATTGCACAGCTTTGACTGTGAATTCCAGTCTTCGCTCAGTAATGGCGGTCTTGAATTGCTTCCACATCAATGCATTGGGGGTAACCCCTTTACCCTGATCTTCTTGAAAGGCAAAGTCAAAGTTCAGCATTGGGCCTGCCAAAGTTACGGCACCAGTCTTTGTTAGCATTGCTAATTCAAAAGCAGTGAAGTCACTATGACCACAAATTTGCAGCCCATTTTGGATATTTTTTGCAATCGCATCCCAATGAATCTTTGGGAGTAAACGATGAAGGCCATAGCCTCCACGCATTGCCATGACGGTAATATTTGGAGGGAGTGTTGCAAGCGCATTGATCTCCGACAAACGCTCAGCATCTTCTCCAGCAAAGCGCTGGTGAACTCGACTCATGCAGGCTGCATTGAGTACCTCTACACCTTGCGAGATCAGCCACTGTATTCCCGCTAAAGGGGTACTGGTATCTAAGCTAGCCCCTGAAGGAGCAATCAAATGAATCTGTTTCAACGTCGCTCCCGAAAGAAATCACGCAGTATCTGACCGCACTCTTCACCCATAATGCCACCTTCGACTTGGGTTTGATGATTAAGCTGCTTTTCTGAAAATAGATTGAGGACGCTCCCAGCAACCCCAGTCTTGGGATCGGTCGCTCCAAACACTACCCGATCTAGTCTGGCATGCAGCATTGCACCAGCACACATGGTGCAGGGCTCTAAAGTCACATATAGCGTAGTACCTGGCAAGCGATAATTCTTTTCTAATAGAGCCGCCCCTCTTAGCACCATCATTTCTGCATGAGCACTTGGGTCGCTATTGGTAATCGGCTGATTAAAACCACTTGCGATGACTTGGCCATCGCGAACTAAGACTGCACCAACCGGCACTTCGCCTGCTAATGCAGCAAGCTTAGCTTGATCGAGCGCAAGCTGCATAAATTGATGATCGATCTCAACTTGCATAGCGCACTTTATGAATGGGTAACGTCAGCCCAGCAATTTGGCGTCTCATAAAGACGAACCGCAGAAAGAATAAGGCGCCCGCTAAACGCTTGCTCGAAAACAGGGCACAGTATTTTAAATGCTGTACTCGCTAAATTTTCAACCGTGGGTACACATTCCATCATGACCGTCTTATGGTTAGGTATGGAATTGAGATAGTCTACTAGCCCGGCATCTTCTTTGGCCACTAAAAAGGCATGATCCCAAGGCTCGACAATATGCTGAGTAGCAAGTCGCTTGATATCACCAAAATCCAAGACCATACCATCGTCGGCTTTACCGGGATGGTCTGCCATGGCTCCCGTTAAGGTAATTTCAATTGCGTAACGATGGCCATGCAAGTGACGGCATTGCCCATCATGATTCGGAATGCGATGACCAGCATCAAACTCCAGACGTCGGGTAATGGAAATGGCTTCTGGTGCTGTAATCATATTTTTTATTCTCTTTAAACGCAGATTATTTACTACCGAATACCAATGACCTTATGTGTCTGCACACTCAATCGCCATAAAGGACGCTTCTGGCAAAGGCTTACTGCTAAAGCCATGTTTTCTTTAAGTTGAGGGCCATCCATTGCCTGCAAAAAACGATTGCGATAATCCATTCCCTCAAAACGGGCTAATAGACGCTCAATCGAATCATGCCCCAATTGCGGAATCACCAATTTTATTTCATCGGCCTGCAAAACAATTAAGTTTGATCCCGCCTTAGGGCTGACGCAGACCCAATCGACACCCTTGGGAACTTTGATCGTGCCGTTAGTCTCGATTGCAATTGAAAACTGTTTAGCGTGTAAAGCCTCAATTAACAAACTATCTAACTGCAACAATGGTTCACCGCCAGTAAACACCACATAGCGTTGCTGAGGTCCCGCTGAAGTGCTTGCCCAGGATGCTTCAATCGCATCTGCCAACAGGGCGGCATTGTCAAACTTTCCACCTCCGATACCATCGCTACCTACAAAGTCAGTGTCACAAAATTGGCAAATTGCTGAGGCGCGATCTTCCTCGCGGCCACTCCAGAGATTGCATCCAGCGAAGCGACAAAAGATAGCGGCACGGCCGGCGTGAGCGCCCTCACCTTGGAGGGTTGGGAAAAGTTCTTTTACGGTATACATCAATGTTTTTCTATAGCTAACATACCGGAGCTCTAGTACTCCAGCAGAACTCTATTATCAGCTAATAAGGGCTGCTTTAATGTGGCTTACGCAGATCACTTCCAGGAAACGAGCTCCCACTGCAGATAATCTTCCCAAAGGGCGTTATTCCAGCGCATTCCACCCCATAAATAGCGTCCAAAGCTACGCCTAATGACCCAGCGACCAATTTCTGGAGAGAGCCAGACATCCTCGTATCGTGTATTAGCCACCCTAGAGAAATCATTACTCGTAAAAAAAGGCATTTCATTACGGTACAGCAGCACATTAAAGTCTCCCGCAGGCACACTAACACGCTGCCATTCAATAGCATCGATATTAAGCCCCCAGTAATAGTCATTATTGGGATAGTCCAGCACCTGATAGCGACTACGATAAAAGCCTGACCATCCACCCACCAATTGCTCTGGCCATAATGGGGTAGTTTGCAAAAATCGCTGGGGTGGACTCCAATGCGGATCTTGCAAAATGAAACCCCAAGGCTCTTGAATTTCCTCTGGAAGCACTCCAGTCCTCAAACTAGTTCGCGCAATCCTAACCTGCGAACCAACAGCGATAACAGTTTCTGTAACGACATCAACTAATTCTTGATTAAACACATTGCGAACGTTATAAACCCACTGCTGCCCTACCTGAGGCGGCCGTACTTGGGTAACGCTCATTGGCTGAGCTATCGGAACGCCTTCAGGGTAAGGCTGAGAGGAAATGCATGCCGCTAAAAAGGCTGGCAGCAGCAAAATCCAAAGTCTACCGAGGATTTTCATTTACTGGTACGCAGAAAGTTCCCATCGATAACTCCCTTCCAAAATAACAGCGCCAATCTGCCCCTGTATTTGGTAAGAGCCCGATGCCTCACGAGCTACCCACCGGCCAATCTGTGGGGCAAACCAAACCGTTTCCTTACGAATGCAATCTACCTTATTGGCATCGTCACTCTCATAGTTGATTAATGTCTGAAAGCGTAAGGCAACAAATTCACCAGCAGGAACTGTAATTTTTTCCCAGCCTTGAACACTCATGTATTCCTGCCAGTTGAGTCTAGACTCGGGATATCCTGCGACGCTATATTGGGTGGTAATTTGCTTTGCCCATACAGTAGACAGCTGCTCTGGCCATAAGGGTAAAGAGGGGCTGAAATTAAGCAGTCGTGGCCATTGTGTATCAGTTGCCACCATGCCCCATGAGGCCTGAATTTCACTAGGCAGACGATCACCACTAGCCGTTACTCTATCCAGCGTGATCATTGGGGATAGTTTTGTAAGCTTCTCAGTAATGACGTCCAATGTTTTCCCACTAAACATATCTTTCTTGATATAAGTCCACGATTGCCCTAACTGAGGCGGGCGAATAACAGGAAGTGGCTTAGGCTGACTAACGGGTATCCCGCGCTCATAAGAAAGGCCTGTGCAAGCGACCGGCAATAAAGCAGCAGAGGCCAATAGTGTTCGACGTGTCAGGTTCATTTAATCCCCTTAATAAGATTGATAGATGAACTTCATTTACGAATATCCTAACAGCTTAGCAATTTTGCTTTTGCTGATGGTCGTTCTTGGCATATCAGCCAAATCAAACCAGGTATGAACATCTTCATCAAATCCAATGCCATGCATGAAGTTATAAATGGCTTTTTTTAAGCCTAAACCTAAAAGATCGTGATCTACTCCACTAGGGTCGATGAATGAAACATCATTTTTGGCAAAGCTAATGGGGGGTTGTGGCACAAGTGAGATCCCATATTCTTGCGGATCCCTTCCGACGGGGGAATGGACGGTACAGGTAAAGCGATGAAAGAAGCCACTCTGAATACAGCCATTTTCAAAGAATTGACGAACATATTCCAAGGCGTCAACCGTTTCTTGAACGGTTTGCGTAGGAAAGCCATACATCAGATAAGCATGAACCAAAATACCCACATCTGAAAATGCTTTAGTAACTAGTGCAACCTGATCTACTGAGACCCCTTTTTTCATCAGATCAAGCAATCTATCAGATGCCACCTCCAGTCCACCAGACATCGCAATACACCCACTCTGCGCTAGTAACTCGCATAGTTGCGGTGTAAAGGTTTTCTCAAAACGAATATTTCCCCACCAAGAAATAACTACCCTACGTCGAATTAATTCCTCAGCTAGGGCCTTCAATATTTTTGGCGGTGCAGCCTCATCAACAAAATGAAACCCCGTCTGCCCTGTCTCAGCAACAATCGCCTCAATACGATCCACCAAAAGACTTGCTGAGGCAGTTTCATAACGGGCAATATAGTCCAAGCTCACATCGCAAAAACTGCACTTCTTCCAGTAGCAACCGTGGGCCACGGTGAGCTTATTCCAACGACCATCACTCCAAAGTCGATGCATCGGATTGAGCATATCCAAAAGCGATAGATAAGAATTTAGTGGCAAACCATCCCATGTTGCCGTCCCCACGTCCTCAAAAGGAATATCAGACTCTTGCCAGTGCATATACCTCACCTGACCCTGAGCATTACGAATATAAGTACGGACCAGTCTCTCGGCTGAGCGCTTTCCATTCAAATGCTCTAACAGGGCAAGTAAGGGGCGCTCCCCAGAATCAAGCGTAATAAAGTCTACAAAGTCAAAGATCCGTGGATCCGTTAGTTCACGTAACTCGGTGTTGACATACCCACCCCCTAGCCCAATATGAATACTGGGATAGTGCAATTTAATAGTTTGCGCAATACGAAGCGCAGCGTACATCGCACCAGGAAATGGAACTGATAAGAGCACTAAAGTAGGCTGATGTTTCTCAATGACGCCCATTGTCAGCATGCGCAGGTGGTCATCCATCAATGTTGGACTTGCAGCCAAGGCATCTGCCAGGGGGGTAAAGGTAGGCTGACTACCCGCTAGCGATTCGGCATAGCGTACAAACTCAAAGCGATCGTCGACTGCATCGCGAAGAACATCGGATAAGTCATTAAGGTAAAGCGTTGCTAGATGACGCGCCCTATCCTGTGATCCCAGGGCGCCAAATGCCCAAGCTAATGAATCGCCTGGATTTTCATCTTCCTCATCATCAAGACCATCATCATAGGAATCCAAAGAGGAAAAGCGTGGCCCCTCGGGAAGTAAGGTTCGACTATTAATGCGATGGGCCAATGTGCTATCACGCCCTTGCAAAAAAGAAATCACTAAGCCAATTGTGCTTTGGTATTGCTCAATATAATCTAAGAAGAAATTGACACTGGCGCTACGCTGCGCTTCAGCCAGCTTCAGTGCAGCTGATTTAATCTCTTCTAAACCATCGGTAGTAAAAAATCCCAGTACCAATGCCAGCGCAAGATCCTCCTGAACGGCATCAACATTACGCGATCTTAAAAAACCAGTGAGATAGGCTGTTGACGGGTAAGGCGTATTGAGCTGCGTCATTGGGGGAATGAGGCTGAGGACTTTCATGCAGGGACTGCTTCTTTGAGAATGTCCAATTCTTGAGCAGTAAACCCAGCCCGCTCTCTAGCCTCGAAATTAAATGGGCCCCTTAGAACTGGGGCGCAGTACTTTCTGGCCAACTCCCGATAAGTTGTTATAGGGGATAGCTTATCTTTGGAGCATAAATAATTGAACCATTGATTACCAATCAGCACATGCCCCACTTCATCTCGCAAAATAATATCTAAAATATCCACAACTGCGTGATCTTTAATTTGAATAAAGCGATCACGTATCGCTGGAACTGCATCTAAGCCGCGAGCCTCCATCGTTCTGGGAACGAGCGCCATTCTGGCGATCACTTGATCAGAGGTCCTCTCAACCATTTCCCATAAACTATTGTGAGCCGTAAGATCTCCATAGTAAGAGCCCAATGATCTTAGGTGCCCCTCAATCAAACTAAAGTGGTACGCCTCTTCTTTGGCAACCTTTAACCAGTCTTCGTAATATTGCTGGGGCATCTCAGAAAAACGTGCCAGCGCATCCAAAGCAAGGTTTAGCGCATTAAATTCTATGTGTGCGAGTGAGTGCAATAGTCTGATCCGCCCCTCGGGCGTACTCATCGATCTTTTGGGAGCCTTTTGAGGGGAGACTAATTCTGGTTTCTCTGGTCGACCCGGAAGTACAAGCCCATCAAAATGAATCAATGCAGCAGGGCTTAACTCAACTCGCTGCTGGTGATAGTCATCAAACAATTGCTTAATCTGGCTGACTTTCTGGCCTGGATCAGTCAGCAATAGCACTTGAAGAGCGGAGTGTCGTAATTCAGGCATCTCTGTCAGCGAGTTGAATTACGTTATTCCCACTCAATTGTGGCCGGTGGTTTTCCACTGATGTCATAGACAACACGATTAATTCCACGTACTTCATTGATGATGCGATTAGATACCTTGCCCAGCAATTCATAAGGTAGATGCGCCCAATGAGCAGTCATAAAGTCTTGCGTTTGGACTGCCCTAAGTGCCACTACATATTCATAGGTTCTGCCATCACCCATCACACCAACGGATTTGACGGGTAAAAATACAGCAAAAGCCTGACTAGTCAGGTCATACCAAGATTTTTGGCTTGCTTGATCGACGGTATTGCGCAACTCTTCAATGAAGATCGCATCAGCACGTTGCAATAGATGGGCAAATTCCGCCTTTACTTCCCCCAGAATACGAACACCAAGACCTGGGCCTGGGAAGGGATGGCGATAGACCATCTCACGCGGTAAGCCTAAGGCAACCCCAAGCTCACGCACTTCATCTTTGAACAATTCACGTAATGGCTCAAGCAGCTTGAGGTGCATATCTTCAGGCAAACCACCCACATTGTGATGGCTCTTAATCGTATGCGCGCCCTTCTTACCCTTGCCAGCAGACTCAATGACGTCTGGGTAAATAGTGCCCTGAGCAAGCCACTTGGCATTTTCAATCTTGCCAGATTCAGCTTGGAAAATCTCTACAAACTCTTTGCCAATAATTTTACGTTTAGCTTCCGGATCTGCAACGCCAGCAAGCTCAGACATGAATTTCTCTTTGGCATCCACACGAATCACTTTTACACCGAGGTTACGGGCAAACATCTCCATCACCATATCGCCTTCGTTCAAACGAAGTAAGCCGTGATCAACAAAAACACAAGTTAGTTGATCACCAATAGCACGATGAATCAGCGCTGCTGCAACACTGGAATCAACTCCACCCGAGAGTCCCAAAATCACTTCATCACTACCGACTTGTTTACGAATATGCTCAACAGCTTCGCTAATGTAATCACCCATTACCCAATCTGGCTTACAAGCGCAGATCTCATGGACAAAACGCTCAATGATCGCGGTACCTTGCAATGTATGCGTCACTTCTGGATGAAACTGAAATGCATAAAATCGACGTACTTCATCAGCCATACCGGCAATCGGACAGGACTGCGTAGAAGCCATCAATTGGAAAGTGGGGGGCAGCGTCGTAACGGAATCGCCATGACTCATCCATACTTTCAGAATACCGTGGCCTTCGCTAGTCGAAAAGTCCTGGATATTTTTAAGTAAGTTAGTGTGACCATGCGCCCTCACTTCTGAGTACCCAAACTCACGCGCCTTCCCTAAGGATTCAGCCGAAGCAACAGCCCCGCCCAATTGAGTTGCCATGGTTTGCATGCCATAGCAAATCCCCAAAACGGGAACGCCTAGCTCAAATACAATTTGGGGTGCGCGAGGGCTGTCTGCCTCAGTTACTGAGCTTGGACCCCCAGACAAGATAATGCCCTTGCCGCCCTGCTCTTGAATAAACTGGCGAATAAATTCTGGGTCACAATCGTAGGGGTGGATCTCAGAGTACACCCGAGCATCACGAACGCGTCTGGCAATGAGTTGGGTGACCTGTGAACCAAAGTCGAGAATCAGTATTTTGTCGTGCACGGCAGCAACAGCCTTAATCAATATGGTAATTCGGGGCTTCCTTGGTGATCTTCACATCATGCACATGCGATTCACGCACGCCAGCTGAGGTTATTTCCACAAAATTCGCTTTTTCATGTAACTCGTCGATCGTCTTGCAGCCAAGGTATCCCATTGAAGAACGAATACCGCCTGTCAACTGATGCAAGATCGCCAGAACGCTACCTTTGTAAGGCACTTGACCTTCAATGCCCTCTGGCACCAGCTTCTCAGCATTGGCAGCGCTAATGTCGCTCTGAAAATATCGATCTGCAGAACCATCAGCCATTGCGCCTAGCGAACCCATGCCGCGATAGCTTTTATATGAACGGCCTTGATAAAGAAATACTTCCCCAGGCGCCTCTTCAGTGCCAGCGAACATACCACCCATCATGACCGAACTAGCACCTGCAGCCAATGCTTTTGCCACATCACCTGAATAGCGAACGCCACCGTCCGCTATTAATGGAATACCCGTGCCCTTCAGTGCTGCAGCCACATTCACAATCGCTGAGATTTGGGGAACACCAACACCAGCAACAATTCGGGTGGTGCAAATAGAACCGGGGCCGATACCTACCTTGACACCATCGGCGCCGTGGTCGGCAAGCGCTCTAGCAGCTTCGCCAGTAGCAATATTTCCACCAATCACCTGAATATGAGGATAGTTTTTCTTAACCCATTTGACACGATCTAAGACACCTTGACTATGGCCGTGAGCAGTATCAACCACCAATACATCCACGCCAGCACGAACGAGGAGTTCGATACGCTCGTCATTATCAGGACCCACACCAACCGCAGCGCCTACGCGCAATTTACCCTCGCTGTCTTTACAAGCGTTCGGATGCTCAGTAGCCTTCAGAATATCTTTTACAGTGATCAATCCACGTAGCTCAAATCGATCATTGACAACCAAGACTCGCTCTAGGCGGTGTTGACTCATCAAGCGCTTAGCCTCCTCTAAGGAGCAACCCTCTTTCACAGTGATCAAACGATCACGTGGCGTCATCTTGGTTTTTACCGGCGCATCTAAATCTTCTTCAAAGCGTAAGTCACGGTTGGTGATAATGCCCACCACTTCTTTGCCCGTTAACACTGGGAAACCAGAAAAGCCATGCTCTCGAGAAAGCTGAATCACCTGACGCAGAGTGGCATCAGGGCTAATCGTAATAGGATCGCGTAGGACGCCAGATTCATATCGCTTGACTTTAGCCACTTCACGCGCTTGTTCCGCCGGCTTTAAGTTCTTATGAATAATGCCAATTCCACCTTCACTAGCCATGGCAATAGCCAAGCGGCCCTCAGTAACGGTGTCCATAGCAGCAGACACCAACGGTGTATTGAGTGAAATATCTCGAGTTAGTTTACTTGCCAAGCTGGCATCTCGAGGAAGTACCGACGAGTAAGCCGGTACTAGGAGCACATCATCAAATGTGAGTGCTTTTTGAATGAGTCGCATGCAAAACCCCTAATCGCAAAAACAGATTATAGCCTTCTAGACTTCCTTTTGGCCGCGGCCGCTTGGAATTTAGCATCTTGGTTCTGATTGGCTTTCTTACGGCGAACGGTCTTGGGGTCAATAAGCAGTGCTGAATAGAGCTCTAACCGGTCTCCAGCGTAAATCGGGCTATCCCACTCCTTACGCTTACCAAAAACACCAAAACACCCTTTTCTGGCTAATGCAGGATCTGAGGGACTCTCGGCAATACCCGCCCTGAGTAAGGTCAGGCCAACCGTTGGGACCTCATCTGGGGTCAGAGTCAATACAAATGGGGTCGGTATTGGAGCCCCCAACCTGGCATCACAAATCAGGATTTCTAATGACTTATTGCCCATCAAGGTCTTCAGCGCGCTTTACGAAACAATCCACAAAAGTACCCGCAATATGACCGAACACAGGGCCAATAATCTTATCCAATATGATGCTCTTGAACTCCCAGTGGAGCTTGAACTCTACCTTGCAGGCATTTTCTTTCAGGGGAATAAAGTTCCATTGCCCTGAAAAATGCTTAAAAGGCCCATCCACAAAGACCATATCGATGGTTTCGGGTCGGTGGTTTACATTCCGAGTATGAAAGTACTGTGTAATACCCTTAAATTGGATGTTGATTTTGGCGTCTAAGATGGTTTCCGATTGCTCGAAAATTTCCACTCCGCCGCACCAGGGCAGGAACTCTGGGTAACGAGCAACATCCGTTACCAGGCCATACATGCGGTCGGCTGACTGGCCAATTAATACGGTCTTGTATACGTCTGCCATAATCGATCTTGAGAAGCTAAATAAATATGAGTATCGTCGATAACAAAAAAGCCTTCTTCGATTATTTTGTCGAGGAACGGTTCGAGGCAGGTCTAGTGTTGGAAGGTTGGGAAGTTAAAGCCATCCGCGCTGGTCGCGTGCACGTCAAAGAAGCGTATGTTGTCATTCGTCAGGCGGAGCTATTCCTGATTGGCTGTCACATTACCCCCCTACTCTCGGCGTCAAGCCATATTGTTCCGGACAGCACTCGTACTCGCAAGCTCTTGCTCAACGCTATTGAAATTAAGAAGCTCATTGGCAAGGTAGAGCAAAAGGGCTACACCCTCGTTCCACTCAATTTGCATTTCTCCAAAGGTAATGTGAAGTGCGAAATTGGTTTAGCAAGGGGTAAAAAGCAGCATGACAAACGGGCCGCTACCAAGGAACGGGAATGGGAAGTACAAAAAGGGCGTATCGCTAGAGGCGATTTGAATGCCTAGTTAGATCTTTATGCACTAATATGGTGCGCAAAGAAAAAGCCTAGATTTTTTGTCTAGGCTTTTTTGTTAGATCGATTTGTGTGTTGATCTCAAAGCGTGATGTTTTACGCCTCGGACTTACCCAGCATTTCCCAAGTAGCGACGACACTGTCAGGATTGAGTGAGATAGAACTTATCCCCTTCGCCACTAACCAACGGGCAAAGTCAGGGTGATCCGAAGGTCCCTGGCCACAAATACCGACATATTTATTTTGCTTGAGACAGGCCTCAATAGAGCGAGCAATCATGAACTCGACTGCAGGGTCACGCTCATCAAAGTCAATGGCTAATAACTCCATTCCAGAGTCACGATCTAATCCAAGGGTTAATTGAGTCATATCGTTAGAGCCAATCGAGAAGCCATCAAAGTGCTCTAAGAACTGATCCGCCAAGATGGCATTGGATGGAATCTCACACATCATGATCAGGCGTAAGCCCTTCTCGCCACGTTTGAGACCCAATTTAGCCATCATATCGATGACTCGCTCCGCCTGCTTGATCGTGCGTACAAAAGGAATCATGATCTCTACGTTATCTAGACCCATATCCTCGCGTACACGCTTCATTGCCGCGCACTCCATAGCAAATGCCTCGCCAAAGTCTGCGGATACATAGCGGGAAGCGCCACGGAAACCAAGCATTGGGTTCTCTTCATCTGGTTCGTAGCGGGAGCCACCAATCAGTTTCTTGTACTCATTTGATTTGAAGTCTGACAGACGGACAATCACTGGTTTTGGATAAAAAGCGGCAGCAATCGTAGCTACACCTTCAACCAATTTATCTTCATAAAACTGACGAGGACTTGCATAACCGCGTGCAACGCTTTCAACAGCACGCTTTAAGTCCGGCTCAATATTGGGATACTCTAAAACTGCACGAGGATGGACGCCGATGTAGTTATTAATGATGAACTCAAGGCGAGCTAAGCCAACCCCAGCATTTGGAATTTGACAGAAGTCAAAAGCTAACTGAGGATTACCAATATTCATCGTAATCTTCACTGGAATTTCTGGCAAAACACCGCGAGAAATCTCAGTAACTTCAGTATCAATCAAGCCATCATAAATGTGGCCCTCATCACCCTCTGCACAAGACACGGTAACCATCATGCCGTCTTGCAAGTGCTCTGTGGCATCACCACAACCTACTACAGCAGGAACACCCAGCTCACGCGCAATAATGGCAGCATGGCAAGTACGCCCACCACGGTTAGTCACAATCGCTGCTGCCCGCTTCATCACTGGCTCCCAGTTAGGATCAGTCATATCAGCTACCAACACGTCACCTGGCTGCACTCGATCCATTTCGCTAGGATCACGAATGATTCGTACCGGTCCAGCACCGATCTTCTGACCAATCGCACGACCTTTGGCTAACACCTTAGAGCTACCTTTTAACTTGTAGCGCATCTCTACTTGGCCAGCAGCTTGACTCTTCACAGTCTCTGGGCGCGCTTGCAAAATATACATACGGCCATCTTGACCATCTTTGCCCCATTCAATATCCATTGGGCGACCGTAATGCTTTTCAATAATCACAGCGTATTTAGCTAACTCTGTAATGTCTGCATCCTCCAAGGAGAAACGATTACGCATTTCTGGAGCAACATCCACCGTCACTACTTTTTCTGCGGAACCTGCAGGTGCAAATTGCATCTGAATGAGTTTTGAGCCTAATGAACGACGAATAATCGCCTTCTTATCAAGCGCTAAGGTAGTTTTAAAAACATAAAACTCGTCTGGGTTCACTGCACCTTGCACAACGGTCTCACCAAGACCGTAGCTTGAAGTAATAAATACGACATCCTCAAAACCAGACTCAGTATCTAAAGTAAACATTACGCCCGCTGCACCTAAGTCAGAGCGCACCATCCGCTGAATACCCGCCGATAGGGCTACTTCTGCATGAGCAAAACCCTTGTGAACACGATAAGAGATGGCGCGGTCGTTATAAAGAGAGGCAAATACTTCACGAATCTTTTTAAGAACATCGTCGATCCCTTCCACATTCAGGAAGGTTTCTTGTTGGCCAGCGAAAGAGGCATCAGGCAAATCTTCTGCGGTGGCAGAAGATCGCACAGCAAAGGATCCATTACCCGAATCATCCAATTGCTTGAATGCTGCACGAACTTCTTCATCGAGGCGAGTTTGAAAAGGGGCAGTCTCAATCCATCCACGAATTTCTTTACCGGCCTGGGCTAAAGCGCGCACATCATCAATGTTTAGATTCTCTAAACGCTTCTGAATCCGCTCGGTTAGATTGTTATGCGCCAAGAAGTCCCGAAAAGCCAAAGAGGTTGTAGCAAAACCCGTTGGCACTCTCACACCAGTGGCAGATAACTGGGAAATCATCTCTCCTAATGACGCATTTTTACCGCCGACAGACTCAACATCTGTCATTCGGAGTTGCTCAAAAGGCAAAACATAGGCATTCGCTACATTGCTATTTTGTTGCTGTTGGTTGGACATAAAATACTCTCTTAAGGTAGGAAAACTGGTCAAGCGGCGGCATAAAATGCGGCATACTTCAACAACTTCATATTGTAGTGCTGACCACGTCCGATAGGCCAAACTGATGTCTACCCAAACCCGCATTGTTTTTATTGTTTCTGACGGCACTGGAATTACTGCTGAAAACTTCAGTCAGTCCATTTTGGCGCAATTTGAGGCCACTTTTAAGCACATTCGCGTTCCTTTTGTGGATAGCACTGAAAAGGCCCATGACGCCGTCTCTAGCATCAACCAAGCCGCCTCAAAATACGAAGTCCCGCCAATTGTGTTCACCACCTTAGTGAACCCGCAATTGAATCAGATTGTTGGGAAAGCCAATGGCTTGATTTTGGACATGTTCCAAACTTTTGTGGCGCCCCTAGAGCAGGCTTTAGGCATTAAATCGACTCACGCCATGAATCGCCTCCACCATAATGCTGATACCGAAGCTTATAAAAACCGCATTGAGGCCATTAATTACTCCCTCGCTCATGATGATGGTCAATCTAATAAAAACCTGGCAGAAGCAGATGTCATTTTGGTGGGCATATCGAGAGTGGGAAAAACGCCAACCAGCCTCTATTTAGCAATGCAGTATGGAATGAAGGCGGCTAACTACCCCCTGATTCCAGAAGATTTTGAGCGTGGACAGTTACCAAAAGACCTCATTCCCTACCGAAGCAAAATTTTTGGCCTCATGATTGATGCTGAACGGTTATCTGAAATTCGGAATGAGCGCCGCCCAGGAAGCAATTACGCTAAATTAGAAAACTGTCGCTACGAAATTAATGAGGCGACTGCCATGATGAAAAAAGAATCAATACCTTGGGTAGTCACTACCAGTAAATCGATTGAAGAGATCGCAACTACCGTTCTGCAATCCATAAAATCCGATAAAACGATCTTAGGTTAACCCCGACGCACGCGGACCGTTTCAAATAAACAAATCGCCGCTGCAGAGGAAACATTAAGAGACTCTATTCGAGGATCCATCGGAATCGAAACGCCTTTTGCTTGTGCTAATAAATCTTCCGATACCCCATGGCCCTCGCTTCCCATCACCCAGGCTACTGGATGCATGAGCACTTGAGGCATATTAAATAATTCTAAAGAGGCATCAGCTGTCGCGGCTAAAAGTGGCGCAGTCACTGCGCTGAGTACCTGCTGGCTTGACCAGCCCTCATGGATATCTAATAATCGATGGGCCCCCATAGCGGCACGCATTACTTTGCTAGACCATAAATGCGCACAGCCAGAGATTGCGACAACTTGTGTAAAACCTGCTGCTGCTGCGGTGCGAAGCATTGAGCCAACATTGCCAGCATCTTGTATACGATCCAAAATCAGAAGGTCGCCCGATAAGGTCGCTACCGGCTGTCGCGATGCAAAACTAGATTTAGGTAAATCTAAAAATCCAGCAACGTGCGGTGCATTGACCAAGTCACTCACCAGATCCCACAAACCCTTATCTAATTGGTACACCCGCGTTTCCGGGCAAATCTCTACATGGTCATAAACGGCCTGAGAAATTTCTGGATTTTGCAGGCCCAGATCAGAGGTTATCAATGTATTTAGCGCAGGGTCACCAACCCAGGTTTGCACTAAATGAATCCCTTCAAGCAGAGTATGCCCCGAGGTCAGTCTGGCTTTTTGACCTTTTGGACCTGCAGTCTGTAAAAGGCGGATTTCCCGAAGTAAGGGATTATCTTTGGAGCTGATAAATTCTATTTTCATGGCTTCATTATCGACTATGCAGCACCAATACTTTACGCACAGGCGAGAAGCTACGCCGATGCTCTTGACATACCCCAAACTGCTGCAAAGCTGCAAAATGGGCTGCGGTCGGATAACCCATATGCTTAGCAAAGCCATACTCAGGGTGACGTTCATGCAACTGCATCATTTGACGATCACGAGTCACTTTGGCCAAAATAGATGCCGCTGATATAGCTGGCTCCTTAGTATCACCCTTGACTATGGCCTCTGCCTCAATGGGGAGGTTTGGACAGCGGTTACCATCAATCAAAGCCTTATCTGGCCAAGCACCTAAACGCGTTGTTAAATCTTCAATGGCACGTCGCATTGCCAGCATTGTTGCCTGCAGAATATTGATTTCATCTATCTCTGCGGCGCTCGCCTCACCAATACCCCAGGCCTTTGCCTTGAGCTGGATTTGCTCAAACAGAAATTCTCGGCGCGAGGCCGATAAAGTCTTTGAATCTTTTAATCCTTCGATTGGATGATCAGGGTCAAGCACCACAGCGCCCGCAACTACTGCCCCAGCCAGCGGGCCACGGCCAGCCTCATCTACTCCACACACCCAGATTAAGCCCATGCAAATATGCTCACGCCGTAACCGAATGCTTGCCAGCGGCAATTGTTTGCGCAACCGCCTGGGCAACGAGTAAGCCGGTAGGTCGCCGTAAGGTCTCATGAATCTCAGAAAACCGAGTTGCTAATGCACTTACCTTCGCTGGATGATTAAGCCAGTCAAGCAAAGCACTCGCTAATTTTTTAGGGGTAGCCGCCTCTTGCAGCAACTCCGGAACTAGAAATTCACCAGCCAAAATATTGGGTAGACCCACGTAAGGTAAATACCCCTGACGTTTCATAATTTGCGCAGTTAACCAGGGCACCTTATAAGAAATCACCATGGGCTTTTTCCATAGCGCTGCTTGTAGGGTCGCCGTTCCACTTGCAATCAGCACCACATCAGATGCCTCAAGGATAGCGTCGGCCTCACCATCAATCAAAACAATATGCAGATCAGGATTGGTGTTAAGGGCTTGCTTGAGCAAAACCTCGAGCGGCTCACGTAAACGCGGTGTAGCCACCGGAATTAAAAAATGGAGCTTCTGCCCTTGCATCTGCTGAGCAAGCTCAACCATGGTTTCAAAGAAAATAGGAGCAATCAATTCGATCTCGGAACTACGACTACCTGGGAAAACGGCAATGATAGTTCCGTCTAGTTGATTTATAGAGCAATCAAGTAAATCGCTTATTTTTTGCTTAGCTAAGGAAGGGTTTGGCACAAGGGGGATTTCGCTAGCCAAGGGATGACCAACATAAGTGGCACTGATTCCTGCCCGCCCATAAATATCGAGCTCGAATGGAAAGATACAAAGCATTCGCTCAACGGCCTGCTCGATTTTTTTAATTCGCCCTGCACGCCATGCCCAAATGGAAGGAGATACAAAGTGTAGTGTCGGGATGCCTGCTTTACGCAAATTGAGCTCAACCCCTAAATTGAAATCAGGTGCATCAATGCCCAAATACACATCGGGGCGACCCTCGCCAAGAAGGTAGGCGATCAACTCGCGTCGCAACTGCAGTATCGCTGGCAGCTGCTTAATTGCCTCAACGTAGCCACGCACACTCAATGTCTCCATCGGCCAATCCGAGCGCAAACCCTCAGCCTGCATACGAGACCCGCCAATACCAAAAACGTCTAAGTTCGATGTATCCGGAATCTGCCTAAGCGCACTTAATACCGGGGCTGCCAGTAAATCACCCGAGGGCTCTCCAGCAACACAGGCTAACCTGAACCTAGACACCATTTTGGGTACTAGGCCAGTCTCTATCGCACAATGCCGCGCGTAGATGCGGCAATAAAATCATGGAACTCGGCTAGTTTTTCAGCGGTGACAAGATCAGCAGCATTAGCAACAACCATTTTCTGTATCTCTACCTTAGCCTCTTCAAAACTCAGGCCATCTTTATAAAGAACCTTATAGGCCTGCCGTAGTGCGGAGATAGTATCACTTGAAAAACCGCGACGCTTTAATCCCTCCACATTAATACCATGTGGAGAAGCTTTATCTCCAGCCGCAATGACAAAAGGAGGGATATCTTGGACCAAAGCAGAGGCACCACCTAACATGGCATGCTGACCAATCCGCACAAACTGATGTACGCCTGACATACCACCCATGATGACCCAATCACTCACCTGCACATGCCCTGCAATTTGGGCGTTACTGGAGAAAATAGTATTGCTACCAATCTGACAATCATGCGCGATATGCACATAGGCCATGATCCAATTATCGTTTCCAATACGCGTAATGCCCTCATCTTGGGATGTGCCGGTATGAATCGTGGTGAACTCCCGGACTGTATTGCGATCACCAATAATCAATTGAGTGGGTTCACCGCGGTACTTCATATCTTGTGGAGGCCCGCCAATGGCTGAAAAATGAGCGAAAGTGTTCTCCTTACCAATAGTGGTGTAACCCTCTATTACGGTATGTGAACCAACCTTACATCCAGCACCAATTTTGACGTTTGGACCAATCACTGAATAAGGGCCAATCTCAACATCACTAGCAATTTCAGCTTGGGGGTCAACTATGGCAGAAGCATGAATCCGAGTCATCACAGGCCCTTCGTACGAACTGCACATGTAATATTCGCCTCAGCAGCAAGCTCTCCGTCTACGGTGGCCTTTACCTGAAATTTATAAATTCCGGCGCGCTCACGCTCCAGGGTAGCAGTCATGATTAACTGGTCGCCTGGCAGCACTGGTTTCTTAAATCGAGCGCCATCAATACCGGCAAAATAGTAAACCGCATCCTCGGCACGCTCTTCCGAAAAAGTTAGCAGCGCTGCAGTTTGGGCCAACGCCTCAATAATTAACACACCAGGCATCACTGGAAAATCCGGAAAGTGCCCCTGAAAGAACGGCTCATTCATCGTGACATTCTTAAGAGCAGTGATACTTTTACGCGGCTCAATTTCCAGTACCCGATCAACCAACAAAAAGGGATAGCGATGCGGCAATAATTTTAGGATCTGATGTATATCGATTGCGATAGGTTTGCTCATTTTTTTACCTGCATATTAAAGTTGGTCAATTGTTGTCGGCCAGGACGGGCAACGCTGTTATTAGATTCCGTAATTAGATTCCGTTATTGGATTCTGCTGAACGTTACTCTGCAGTATTACGCTTATCGAGCAGACGCAAACGCTGACGTATTTTATCGAGCCCACGAAGAATGGCTGCATTCTTTTCCCAAGCGCTATGCGGCATCGACGGATAGACACCCGTAAAGTGCTGACCAGGTTCAGTAATCGAGCGAATAATCGAGGTGTTGCCAGAGACTGTTGTTCTATCCGCAATCGTTAAATGACCAGCAAAATTGGCAGCTCCGCCAATAATGCAGAAGTGCCCAATTTTGGTACTCCCTGATATAGCCGCACATCCAGCAATCACACAGCAGTTACCAATAATTACGTTATGCGCAATCTGAACTTGATTATCAATTTTTGTGCCACTTCCAATAATCGTATTACTCATTGCGCCTCGATCAATAGTGGTGGATGACCCCACCTCTACATCATCGCCAATGACTACCGTACCAGTCTGTGGAATTTTGACCCATTCGCCGCCCTTGGCGGAAAAGTCGGGAGCAAAACCAAAACCATCGGCGCCGATTACTGCTCCGCTATGAATGATGCAACGCTTACCAATAGTGATATCGCAATAGATCGACACGTTTGGATAAATCAAAGTATCGTCTGCAATTTTGGCATTTCGGGCGATGCTGCTATTACCCAACACAACTACGCGCTCCCCCAGGATCACGCCCGCTCCAATATGAACAAAAGGCCCAATATGACAAGACGCAGGAACCGTCGCTTGTGGATCGATTACAGCGCTCCCATGAACACCTGACTTATACACAGGCGCGTGTAACTGAGCAAATGATTGGGCGAACCGGGCAAACGTTGCATAAGGATTCTTAGCAACAAAATACACCCTAGACTGATGTTGAGATCCAGGCTCTTGCTGGAGGAAGTCTAAATCCGCCTGACTGACGATCAGAGCGCCCGCTGAACTATCAGCTGCAGTCTTACGATAAAGCGGATTTGAGAGAAAAGATATTTGATTTGGCTGCGCATTCTCAAGGGGCGCAAGGCCCTCTAAAAGAAGGGAGCCGTCCCCCACCAAGCTTACTTGAAACTGTTCGGCCAGGTCGAGGGCGGTAGGCATGCGAATTACTTAAGGTTATTCAAGGCCTTGATGACATCATCAGTGACATCGACCTTAGGATTAGCGTAAGCAGGATCCTGAATAATCACATCAATTTTTCTCTGATCAGCAATGATCTTGAGGGCTTGATTTGCTTTTTCAGCAATCTTTGCACGCTCTTCAAAATTCCGCTGATTCAGATCCTCAGTGTACTCACGCTGCTTACGCTGGAGTTCGCGATCTTGGTCAGCTAATTCTCGCTGGCGACGCACACGATCTGCTTCAGACATGACCGCTGAATCACGATCTAACTTTTCTGCTGCAGATTTAATTTTTTGTGCGCTGTCACGAATTTCATTCTGACGCTTCATAAATTCGTTTTGGAGCTTAGTCTGACTAGCTTTTGCTAAATTAGACTCATTAAATACTTTCTCAACGTTCACAGCTGCGATTCGAGTTCCTGCATCTTGCGCAAATGCCTGTGGCAGCGCGAGTGAGGATAAGGCTGCTAACAAGCCCACCTGAATCCATTTGGTAGATTGATTAAATTTCATAACACTTTCCTTGAACAATTAAAACGCCGTACCCACCTGGAACTGCAAACGCTGAATATTATCCGTTGGTAACGATTTGATCGGAATACCATAACTGAACTTCAGCGGCCCCAGTGGTGATATCCATGATAAACCTAAGCCATAAGAATAGCGTAAGACCAAATTAATATTCTCACCAAATACATTACCGCCGTCTAGGAAAGTAAATACCCGTAAAGTCTTATCGATGCCAGACCCAGGGACGGGGACCGTATATTCAATATTGGAAACAATCTTGGACTGTCCGCCAGTAGGCTGATTTCGTCCGACGAAAGTATTGTAATAAGTGGGGCCAAGCGAGCCTGGAGCATAGCCACGAACCGAACCGATACCACCGACGTAGTAATTCTTGGTAATCGGGAACGGCTTATTGCCGTACGCCTCGCCGTAACCAACCTCACCGTTAAAAGACAAGATATTGCCCTTAGAAAATGAGTGGTACTTTTGGTACTGCCCGAAGATTCGGTAGAACGTTAAATCTCCCACAGGGGTGCCCACTTCAGCAGAAAGTTGCTGAAGAGATCCGGTAGATGGAATTAATGCGCTATCCCGCCCATCACGAGACCAACCTACTGTCAGCGGGACGTTATAAGTCTGCAACCGTCCAGGCACTGTTCCACCGTAGCTTGTTACGTAGTTTTGATATGGAATTGGTGTATTTTGCGTTGCATAAATACTAAATACCTCAATACCCGTACCAAAAAACACCCGATCGACTTCTGTATAAGGCACGCCAAATTTAATATTTGAGCCAACAGTCTTAATTTGATAGTCAGGGTCGCCTACATAATACAAAGGCTTGGATGATCGGTAGTACAGATCGGTGTAACGGCTGATGCCGTCTTCCGTAAAGTATGGGTCGTAGTTTGATAAGGCCAAACTTTGATTAATCTTACCCAAAGAGGCGTTTAAACCTACCGCAGTTCCCGTACCAAAAGCATTATCTTGATTGATACCAGCAGACAGGATTAACTTTTCCGTTGAAGAAAATCCAGCGCCGATCGTTACAGCGCCCGTGGGCTTCTCGCTAACCTTCACATTGACGTCAACTTGATCGGGCGAGCCCGGCACATCCTGAGTGGCGACATCTGTCTCGGTAAAGTAACCGAGTCGGCCTAAGCGCTTTTTGGATAAGTCAATCTTCTCACTATCAAACCATGAGCTTTCAAACTGCCGCATCTCACGACGAATCACCATATCGCGTGTTTTAGCATTTCCAGTGACATTGACTTGACGTACATATACGCGACGCCCTGGATCAACGACCAAGGTAAGGTCGACCTCACTTTGGTCGCGACGAATATCTGGCTGGGGATTGATCGTAGCGAAGGCGTAGCCATAAGAACCCAGCAGATCAGCGATAGCCTTGGTGCTTTCAGTTAACTTAGCAGAAGAAAATGTATCGCCGGGTTTGAGCGTGACTAACTGCATGAACTCCGCCTCTTTGCCTAGCAACTCACCGGCCAAGCGAACATTCTTAACCGTGAATTTATTGCCCTCACGAATACTAATGGTGAGGTAAATGCCTTTTTTGTCTGGGGTAATTGAAACCTGAGTCGATTCAATCACAAACTCAAGATAACCACGGTTGAGATAGTAAGAGCGAATATTCTCTAAGTCTGCCGTCAATTTTTGCTTGGAGTACAGATTATCTTTACTGTACCAAGATAGCCATCCGCCGGTTTTTAGCTGCATCTCGCTTTTGAGAGTGCCTTCACTAAAGACGCTATTGCCAATAAAGTTAATTTCTTGAATTTTGGCTACTGGGCCTTCATCGATATTGAAATACACCGCCACTTGATTTCGCTCGACTGGGGTCACTGTAGCAACTACCTCAGCGGCATACATACCTTTGCCGACGTAGGCGCGCTTAAGCTCTTGCTCTGCCTTGTCAATGAGGGCTTTATCGTAAAAGCGGGCTTCTGCAACGCCTACTGCTCTTAAGGACTTTCGTATGTTTTCCTGCTCAAACTCTTTCATGCCCGTAAACTCGATCCGGGAAATTGTTGGGCGCTCTTCAACAATCACGATGAGTACGTTACCCTGAGCCTGAATTTGAACGTCACGGAAAAAGCCAGTGCTGTAAAGCGCTTTAATTGATTCAGCACCTTTTTCATCAGTAAAGGTATCGCCAACTTGAACGGGCAAATAACTAAAGACAGTTCCGGGCTCAACGCGTTGCAAACCCTCGATACGAATATCTTTGACTACAAAAGAATCCGCTGCATGAGCATACGTAGATAAACCCGCCAGAACAATCAATGTAATTTGGGTCAGCAAACGGGTTAACGCACGAAATGGAGTGTTATGAAAATTCAAGGTGAGAGGTAGCGTTGCAAATCGTTAAACAATGCCAGCAAAGAAAGAGAAACTAACAGCAAAAAACCCACTTTTTGGAGCTTTTCCTGCATTGGTACTGAAATGCGCTTTCCAGCAAGCAACTCCCATGCATCATACAGGAGCTGACCCCCATCTAGCATTGGTAATGGCAGTAGATTGAGAAGACCAATGCTGATGCTCATGAGCGCCAAAAAGGCAACAAATGGTTGCCACCCTACCTGCGCTGACTTTCCAGCCATATCAGCAATACTCAAGGGTCCCCCAAGCTGATTTAAAGCAGTAGTGCCAGTGAACAAGCCCATCATGAGCCGCAAGGAAACCTTGGTAATTAAGTAAACCCGCTCGCCAGCAAAAGCAATCGCGTCTAAAGGCCCTAATTTGAGCTCAATCAAATCAGGCGGAGAAGATACTTTAGGCAAAATACCCAGGGCCTTAAAGGGGTCTGTTTCGGGGCTAATTCGAGGTAAATCCTCGCTTTTAAACACTTTGCTTACTCTCGATCCCCCTGGGGTCTGTATCTCCAAAGCGAAGCCCTGCTCTGCTGTTATTGCATCCATGAGCAACCAACGCAGTGCATTCCAGCTAGACACTGCATCAAACTGCTCAAGAACACCGCCATTCACTTGATCCGAAGAAAGATACTTCCAACCAATAACCTGGTCACCTTCAATTAGCCCTATTTTTGCCGCAATCGATTGTTCTGCAGGCGCCTGCAGGCGAGCAGGTAATTGAGGGACACCACTCACGTAAATTATTGAAAATAAAATGACAGCCAGCAAAAAATTGGCCAATGGCCCGGCCGCTACGATGAAGGATCGCTGCCATAAGCGCTTACTGTCAAATGCTTTAGCTCGATCTTGTGACGAGATTGACTGCTCGCTATCGCGCCCATCTAATAATTTAACGTATCCGCCTAAGGGAATCGAAGCAAGAACCCACTCCGTGCTGTTCTTAGCGCGATAGGTATAGATTGGCTTTCCAAACCCTAGGGCAAAGCGCAGCACTTTGACGCCACACAAACGTGCCGCTAAGAAATGGCCATACTCATGAAAACTGACTAACACACCCAGTGTTACTAAAAATGAGGCTAGGGTAATTAAAGCTTGCATTGATAACTCACTTCAGGGTTTGAATCATTTGACTCGCCATTTGGCGTGCTTGCGCATCCACTGCCAAAATCACCTCAAGGGAGTCAGCCGGGACACAAGCGAGGGAATCGAGTGTTCGATTTACCACTTCGGAAATCTGGAGATAGGGAAGACCCGTATCTAAAAAAGCTGCCACTGCAATTTCGTTAGCTGCGTTAAGAATCGTAGGCGCAGTACCCCCTGCCTTGGCAGCAAAAAATGCTAAATTCAAACAGGGAAATTGACTTAGGTCTGGATCTGAAAAACTAAGACCCGCTAATTGCGTCAAGCTAAGGGGAGCAACACCGGCATCAATCCGCTCTGGCCATGCTAATCCATAGGCGATGGGTGTGCGCATATCTGGCTGCCCCATTTGTGCAAGTACCGAACCATCGCGATAACGCACCATCGAATGGACAACGCTCTGCGGATGAATCAATACTTTAATTTTTTCTATAGGTAAGCCAAACAGCCAAAATGCCTCAATGACCTCCAGGCCTTTATTCATCATCGTTGCTGAATCTACTGAAATCTTTTTACCCATGACCCAGTTTGGATGCGCGCAAGCCTCCTCTGGAGAGACCATCGCTAAATCTGCCACTGACCGATCTCTGAATGGCCCACCTGAAGCCGTTAACCACAGTTCTTCTACGCCCAAATGTTCGGCAGGTGCCTTAGTAAATCCAAATGGCAGGCATTGAAAAATCGCATTGTGCTCGCTATCAATCGGTAATAGTTCTCCACCACCATCCTGCATTGCCTGCATAAACAAATCACCGGACATCACCAATGCTTCTTTGTTCGCAAGCAACACTCTCTTGCCCGCTCTTGCAGCTGCCAAGGTCGGGACTAGGCCTGCAGCACCCACGATCGCCGCCATAACGGTATCACAGCCCGACTCTGTCACCGCAGTCACTAGAGATTGCGGACCATACAAAATTTGGATACTACTGTGCTGATTTTGCAGTAAGGTGCGCAAACGAGAAGCGCCCTCAGCGGTTCCCACTACGGCAATATCAGGTTTAAATTCCATACACTGCTGGGCAAGGCGCTCGATTTGTTTTTCCGCAGTCAGTGCTACAACCTTAAAGCGCTCTGGATGAGCACGAATGACTGCTAAGGTATTCATACCGATCGATCCAGTAGACCCTAAGATAGCCACCTGTCGACAAACCATTAAATCAACCCAGCAAGTAATGCGGCAATTGGCATCGTAGGAAGTAAAGCGTCAATACGATCTAAGACTCCACCATGTCCAGGCAACAGAAAACTGCTGTCTTTGACGCCAGCTAAACGCTTTAGTTGAGATTCAAAAAGATCGCCAAAGATGCTAAATGCAGCCAGTACAGTTACCATTAAAAACATCGGTACCCAGCCAAACCGAATGGCCCACGCCCCAAATAAACTATCGCCGAGCGGTAAGTAGACTACGCACAAGAAAGCATACAGATAGCACAGCAAAAGCCCACCAACTGCACCTTCAACAGACTTACCGGGACTAATATGAATGGCTAACTTATGCTTGCCAAACGCTTTTCCAACAAAGTAAGCGCCAATATCGGCAACCCAAACCAATGCAATGCTCGTCAATAGAAAAACGAGGCCTAACTCGCGCAAAAAAATCAAGGCAAACCAAGTGGCTGGCAGAATAATGAGGCCAACGATGCTGTAGAAAGCTTTGAATCTCTGAAAGGGAAGATCCATTCCTTTAGCTAAAATGAATGGTGCGATAAAAAACCAAAACAGTACCGCTATCATCAAAAGAGAGAACTGCCAGGCAACTGCTTGCATCCCAAGTAAAAAAAGAATGACTACCAAGCAGAACAAGGCATAAAGCACTGCAGCCCATTTAGCCTGAGGGGCAATCATACGACTCCACTCCCATGCTGCAGCCGTCAATGCAATCAAAAAAAATACACCCAAATAAAATGCCGGCAACAAAAACAAAATAGGTAAAAGTACGGCCAGCAAAACAGTGGCAGTGATGATTCGGGTTTTTAGCATGGCGAGATTAGGCTTAGATATTTAAATGGCATCGCTCATTGGCTGAGTGGCCAACTGTGCACTTGTACGACCAAAACGACGTTCGCGCTGGCTAAACCATTTAAACGCTTGATGAAGTTGCATCTCATCAAAATCAGGCCATAAGGTATCCGTGAAATATAACTCGGTGTAAGCAAGTTGCCACAACAGAAAGTTGCTGACCCGCTGTTCGCCACCGGTGCGAATGAATAAATCTGGCTCAGGGGCATATGCCATCGATAAATGGGGTTGCAGCAGTTCTTCTGTAATTTGATCGGGCTGCAAATCAGGGTTACCCTCCAAGCATTTACGCATCGCCTGCAAAATATCCCAGCGGCCACCATAGTTCGCTGCAATGGTCAGCGTTAAGCCCTTACAAGCAGCCGTTTTTTGCTCAGAAAATTGCACCATCTCTTGAATGCTGTCATCAAAGCGGCTTAAATCACCGATGAGTCTGAGGGAGATATCGTTCTCAGCTAGGTGTGACACTTCGCTTTTCAAGGACCTCAAAAAAAGCTTCATCAAAAAACCCACCTCTTCGGGTGGCCTACGCCAATTCTCAGAGCTAAAAGCAAAAATAGTGAGGTACTCGACCCCTAGTTTTCTGCACTCTTGAACTACTTTACGTACCGCACCAAGACCTTCGGAATGACCTGCCACACGCGGCATAAATCGCCGACTAGCCCAACGCCCGTTACCATCCATGATGATAGCAACATGTCGAGGAATTGCACTTACCTCAGGGACAACTTGAGTTGAGCTAATATGCCGGGTCATCAAGATGGATTAAAAAGATCTCATTGACGACTAAACCGTCATGATCTCTTTTTCTTTTTCCGAAACAAGCTTATCAATGTCGATCACTGCACGATCTGTCATCTTCTGAATCTCGTCGGTTGCACGGCGCTCGTCATCTTCGGAAATTTCTTTATCCTTAGTCAGTCGCTTAAGGTGCTCGTTAGCGTCACGACGGAGATTGCGCACGGCAATCTTCGTATCTTCACCTTCATTTTTAACCACTTTAGTTAAATCACGGCGACGCTCTTCCGTTAATGCAGGCATTGGAACGCGAATAATTGTTCCTTGTGATGCTGGATTTAAACCTAAGTCAGAATCCCGAATCGCTTTTTCGATCGCACCTACCATTGTCTTTTCAAATGGCTGGACGTTGATTGTCCTTGCATCAGCCAAGCCTAAGCTAGCCACTTGACTCAAAGGCGTTGGATTGCCGTAGTAGTCAACTTGAATGTGTTCGAGAATCCCCGGGTTAGCACGGCCAGAGCGAATTTTTGCCAAATTAGATTTCAAAGCCTCGAGAGACTTCTGCATCTTTTGATCGGTGTTTGTTTTAATTTCTACTGCGGACATCAAGCCTCCTATTAAACGTGAACTAAAGTGCCTTCTGGCTCACCTCGCACCACGCGCATTAAAGCGCCTGGCTTGAGAATCGAAAATACTTTGATTGGTAATTTACGGTCACGACACAATGCAAAGGCAGTAGCATCCATGACTTGTAGATTTTTGATGAGCGCCTCATCAAAAGTAATTGTTTTATACAGAGTAGCGGTAGGATCCTTCATCGGATCTGCACTATAGATGCCGTCCACTTTAGTTGCTTTAAGCATAATCTCCACGCCCATCTCTGCACCACGTAATGCCGCTGCTGTATCGGTAGTAAAGAATGGATTTCCTGTTCCGGCAGCAAAGATGACTACCTTGCCTTCACTCAACGCACGAATTGCCCGGGGACGAATGTATGGCTCTACCACTTGATCCATTCTGAGGGCGGATTGAACGCGCGCCTCAATCCCTTTTTGACGCAAAGCATCTTGCAACGCAAGGGAGTTCATCATCGTGGCAAGCATACCCATGTAATCAGCAGTAGCGCGATCCATCCCTGCAGCTCCACCGGCTACACCGCGGAAGATATTGCCTCCACCAATCACGATTGCCAACTCAACACCGCTCCCGACCACTTCAGCAATTTCTTTCACCATTGAATCAATGGTGACTGGATTGATACCAAAAGCATCATCACCCATGAGGGCCTCACCAGAGAGCTTTAAGAGAACACGTTTGTAGGCTGGCATCGTTTTATTTTCCGTAATTTGCCAAGCAACATACTTGCTCAGCTTATTGATCTTTAAGTAGTTTTTAATACTCTGCCCGAATTATAAAGGGCTTACTGCAGATCAAACAAAAGGGCATGGAAACCGAAGATTCCATGCCCTTTTGAGCAATACAGACTTCACTGGGTGCAACCCAGCAAAATAGACCCTTGATTAAGCGCCTTTGGCAGCAGCTACTTGCGCAGCTACTTCGGCAGCAAAGTCATCTTGACGCTTTTCAATACCCTCACCCACAACATACATCGTGAAGCCTTTAATCGTTGTATTTGCAGCTTTAAGCATTTGCTCAACAGTTTGCTTGTCGTTCTTAACAAAAGTTTGATTCAATAAAGAAACCTCTTTGAGGTATTTCTGAATAGAACCTTCAACCATTTTCTCAACGATCTCGGCAGGCTTGCCAGATTCTGCAGCTTTTTGAACGGCAACACTGCGCTCAACAGCAATCGCTTGCGCTGGCACATCAGCAATCGACAAAGCCACTGGCTTCATCGCAGCAATGTGCATTGCCACATCTTTTGCAGCAGTCTCATCGCCCTCGTACTCAACCATCACACCAATACGCGTGCCATGAAGGTAGGAAACCAATTTACTACTGCCAGAGAAACGCTTAAAACGGCGCGGCATGATGTTTTCACCGATCTTACCGATCAATGCACTACGAATGACGTCTACCGTAGAGTCGTTCAATGGCAAAGCAAGTAAGGCTGCGACATCAGCTGGATTCTTCTCGGCAATCAACTTAGTACATGCGC
Organism: Polynucleobacter brandtiae; assembly: GCF_002797575.1. GTDB lineage: Bacteria > Pseudomonadota > Gammaproteobacteria > Burkholderiales > Burkholderiaceae > Polynucleobacter > Polynucleobacter brandtiae. The sequence goes on from NZ_PGTX01000001.1 coordinate 429,944, forward strand.
TAGTAAAGGCTAAGAAATCATCGTTCTTAGAAACGAAGTCAGTCTCACAGTTCACTTCAAGCAAAGCCCCAGAAGCACCGTCAATATAAGAAGTCACAATGCCTTCAGCGGTAACGCGGGAAGCAGCCTTACCAGCCTTACTTCCCAACTTCACACGCAGAATTTCTTCAGCTCTAGCCAAATCACCATCAGCCTCAGTTAAGGCTTTCTTGCACTCCATCATCGGGGCATCAGTTTTGGCGCGTAACTCGCCAACCATTGCAGCGGTAATAGCGGCCATTATTCAGCTTTCCCTTCTTCAACAAGCTCTTCTTCGCCTTCTTTGATGGCGGTCAACACAGCTTGAGTAGAGGCGGCCTTACCCTCAAGAATCGCATCAGCGATACCACGAGCGTACAGCAAAACGGCTTTACTAGAGTCATCATTACCAGGAATAATGTAATCAATACCTTCAGGTGAGTGGTTGGTATCTACAACAGCGATCACCGGAATACCCAGCTTGATAGCTTCAGTAATAGCAATCTTGTGGTAGCCAACGTCCACTACAAAAATAGCATCTGGAACACCATTTAGATCCTGAATGCCGCCGAGTGCCTTTTGTAATTTGTCGAGATCGCGATCATTGGTCAAGGCTTCTTTCTTAGAAAGCTTTTCCCAATCGCCTGCTTCTTTAGCAACAGCCATATCTTTTAAACGCTTCAAAGAGCCTTTAACAGTTTTGAAATTGGTGAGCGTACCGCCCAACCAACGGCTATCGATATAAGGCATTCCAGCACGAGTCGCTTCTTCAGCAATGATCTCGCGCGACTGACGCTTGGTACCAACGAATAAGATAGTTCCACGATTAGCAGCAATTTGTTTTGCAAACTTCAGGGCATCCTGAAACATTGGCAATGTTTTTTCCAAATTGATAATGTGAATTTTGTTGCGATGGCCGAAAATATAAGGGGCCATTCTTGGGGACCAGAAACGGGTTTGGTGACCAAAATGGCAACCGGCTTCAATCATTTGGCGCATTGTTACTGACATAACATCTCCTAAGGGTTTTTTCTAAGATTAAGCCCTAGCTGCGCTAAAAAACGCCACCCTGGAAGGCCTAACCTGCGATTTCAGTCCAAAAACGGTACTGATTTATAAATTATAGCTTAAAGATCAAGGGCCTGGCCAACGTAGCCCAGCAACATCAGTTATAAACCCAACCTTAAACACGCCAAAATGACACACTTGCCCATTAATTGAGCATTCAAGATCTCCCAAAAAATGCCAAGTCGTTGATAATCGAGCTATGAATAGTGTATTTACAGCCGAAAAAGACATCCAAGGGATGCGCGAAGCTGGCCGCCTAGCCAGTGAAGTTCTCGACCATGTCGCGCCCCATGTCAAAGTGGGCGTCAGTACAGCAGAGCTAGATCAGATTTGCCATACTTACATGCGGGATGTTCAAAACACCATTCCGGCACCATTGAATTATCAGCCACCAGGCTATCCACCATTTCCAGCCTCTATTTGCACTTCAGTAAATGATGTGATTTGTCACGGCATTCCTGGAGAGAAGATTTTAAAAAGTGGGGATGTTGTTAACCTAGATATCACTGTGATTACCCCGGGCGGTTACTACGGCGATACCAGTCGTATGTTTATGGTTGGCGAGGCTTCGGTACTGGCTAAACGTCTCACCCAAATTACCTTTGAATGTATGTGGCTGGGCATTGCCCAAGTCAAGCCCGGTGCATCGCTGGGTGATATTGGTCATGTTATCCAAACGCATGCTGAGAATGCCGGTTACTCAGTAGTGCGCGAATATTGCGGCCATGGTATCGGCCAAGTCTTTCATCAAGACCCACAAATTCTGCATTACGGTAAACCTGGTACTGGTGAGAAACTAGAGATGGGCATGACTTTTACGATTGAGCCCATGATTAACGCAGGCCGCCGTGAGATTCGAACAATGCCAGATCAATGGACTGTAAAAACAAAAGATCGCAGCCTCTCAGCACAATGGGAACATACCTTGCTAGTCACTGCAAATGGTGTTGAAGTGCTCACTTGGTCAGACGGCAGCAATCCTCCACCAGATTGCGTGAAAAATCTTGCCTTCAGACCAAGCCTCATCAGCGCTTAATAAGCGCTCAATAAACGCTTAATCACATGATTGCCGACATAGCAGGTTTAAAAGCAGCGCGTAAATCCGCCTATATCGATTTTCGAGAGCATCAAGCAGTTGGCAGGCTCACAAAAAAATTATGCAAGCTGAGCAATGAATTACTGATTAATCTTTGGAACACGTCTGACCTCAAAACAGATGCAGCATTGGTTGCAGTAGGCGGCTTTGGAAGGGGCTCTCTTTTCCCCTACTCTGATATTGACATCTTGATTCTGCTACCTGCAGACAAGAAATACTTTGAAGATGTATTGGCATCGAAAATTGAAAAATTCGTAGCGCAATGCTGGGATACTGGCCTTGAGATTGGCTCGTCGGTTAGAACGGTAGCTGAATGTATTTCAGAGTCGGAGCAAGATATTACTGTTCGCACCTCTCTTTTAGAATCAAGACTCATTTGCGGTAAAAAGTCGCTCTATCAAGAATTTAAATCGGTCTATCAAAAAACCTTAGACCCGAAATCATTTTTTCAAGCGAAATTAGCTGAGCAAATTCAGCGACACTATAAGTATCAAGATACCCCTTACTCATTGGAGCCAAACTGCAAGGAGAGTCCAGGGGGCTTACGTGATCTGCAAGTCATCTCCTGGGTTAGTAAGGCAGCTCACTTGGGCAATACTTTTAAAGATCTTAATATTGCTGGTTTAATTACGCAGCGAGAGCTTACAGAACTCAATCGCAATCAACGCTTTCTTGAAACACTGCGTGCAAATTTACATTTACTAGCTGGTCGTAGGCAAGATGTGCTGGCCTTTGACTTGCAGGCTCCGTTAGCAGCCATGATGGGGCTTGAAGAAGAATCCTCAAGACTTGCTAGTGAAGCCATCATGCGTCGCTATTACTGGGCAGCAAAGGCCGTCACGCAGTTAAATGATGTCTTGCTCCAAAACATTGAAGCGCTACTTTTTCCTCAAGAATCTAAAACCACGCATACTATTGCTGGCGAGGGTAATGCTGGTTTTATTGAACGTCAAGGTGTCTTGGATATTACTGACCTACAACTCTTTGACAAACATCCAGAGCAGATTCTTCGTACCTTTTTGGTATTTGCGCAAACTGCTAACGTAAAGAGTCTATCAGCCAATATTTTTAGAGCGCTGTACAACGCACGCCAAAAGATGGACAGCGCGTGGCGTAAAGACCCAGCCAATCGTGCACTCTTTATGCAGATTCTTCAAGAACCAGATGGTGTGAGTCGAGCCTTCCAGCTGATGAATCGCAGCAGCGTATTAGGGCGCTACTTACCCGCTTTCAGAAAAATTGTTGGGCAAATGCAGCACGATCTATTTCACATATACACAGTCGATCAACATATTTTGATGGTCTTACGTAATGTGCGACGCTTTATGGTGGTCGAGCATACCCATGAGTTCCCTTTTTGTAGCAGCCTGATTGCCAACTTCCAAAAACCCTGGCTCCTGATCGTAGCAGCACTGTTTCATGACATTGCGAAGGGACGAGGAGGCGACCACTCCGCCCTGGGCAAAGCTGATGTCCGCCAATTTGCTAAAGACCACGGTATAGACAGGACCGATACTGAACTCTTAGTTTGGCTAGTAGCCGAACATTTGAACATGAGCCAGTTTGCTCAGAAGCAAGACATCAGCGATCCGGAGGTCGTTCAAGCTTTTGCCCAAAAGATGGGTGACGAGCGCCATCTTACTGCGCTTTACCTACTCACAGTCGCAGATGTCCGAGGTACTAGCCCTAAGGTTTGGAATGCCTGGAAGGCGAAGTTACTGGAAGACCTTTATCGAGCCACTCTCAGAGTATTGGGTGGAGCCAAGCCAAATGCCTCATCAGATCTCGCACTTCATCAAGAGGAGTCCAGGGCGCAGCTTCGACTCAACGGTATTGAAGATACTAGCTATGATGACCTTTGGGGGAAATTGGATGTGGCTTTCTTTTTACGCCAAGAGGCGTCTGATATTGCCTGGCTTACCCGACATCTATTTGATAAAGTCGACAGTGCTATTCCAGTGGTACGCGCCAAACTCTCTTTACATGGAGAGGGTCTACAGGTCGCAGTCTACGTTAAAGACCAAGAGGATCTGTTTGCTCGAATTTGCGCTTACTTTGAACGTCATGGCTTCTCAATTTGGGATGCCCGCGTTCATACAACGCGGCATGGCTATGCTTTAGATACCTTCCAAATTTCGGGGAGTAATTTAGTGGATGAAGGTGGTAGTTATCGCGATTTAATTACCTTAGTAGAATACGAACTCACTGAAGCTTTACAAAGCAACAATCCCTTGCCTCTTCCCAGCATGGGACGTCTCTCTAGACAATCCCGCACCTTCCCAATACAGCCGCGAGTACACATGATGCCTGACGAGCGAGGTCGCTACTATGCTCTGTCAATCTCAGCAAGCGATCGCACAGGATTGCTCTATGCCATCTCTAGAGTACTAGCAAAACATCACGTTTCGCTACACACTGCGCGTATCAACACTCTAGGTGAGAGAGTAGAAGACGTCTTGTTAGTTGATGCTGCCAACTTGAGTAAAAATCCAAAGCTACAAATTCAGTTAGAGACTGAGCTCTTAGAAACTTTAGGTACGTAATTTCTCGAGGGCTCGTCTTACACGGCTATTCTCAACAGCATCAAAAGCAATCCATGCTTGCTCCATCTTTTCTGTTGACGTTTTTATCTCCAGAACACGCAGGCTAAATAAGAGGTCAATATCTAAATGCTCACCCTCGCCTTTTTGAGGATTAGCGGGAATCATGTGAAGGTCAATATCCAGAGGAGTATTGGAGTCAGGAGCATCTGCGACACATACCACCCCTGTTTCCTCATAGACTTCACGGATAGCAGCATCGATGGGCGTTTCTCCAACATCAATATGACCCCCCGGCTGAAACCACTCCTTAATGTATGGATGAAAGATTAATAACACCTTTTCTTCATGAATAACCAAGCCACTAGCCGTTATATGACCATGTGTGTTGTTTCGTGCAAAAGGGTTTAAAGAATTCAAAATTCCGTGAGCTTTAGCTGTAATCTCAGGATTCATTAAAGATAGATCTAATTTTGTAAAACCCATATTAGATTTATTCCTATGCAAGACCTATTATCAAAAATATAGCCATTAGTAAAATCGAGGTTATCCATAAGCAGTCTGGGCAACCAAACCCTTCGCTGAAGAAGAGATACCGAAAACCTGCAATATAGGCAGGAATTTTTTATTACTTCAGCAGCTCCAGCATAGCTGCCTCATCTATCACAGCAATACCCAGTTCTTCTGCTTTTGTGAGTTTGCTACCGGCGTCTGTTCCCGCCACAACATAGTCTGTTTTCTTAGAGACCGAGCCTGCTACTTTAGCCCCTGCTTTCTCAAGTAAGTCTTTTGCTGCATCCCGTGTCAGCATTGGAAATGTCCCTGTTAATACAAAAGTTTTGCCAGCGACTGCTGCGCTGATTACTTTCTCCTCAACCGAAAGCTGCATGCCAGAGGCGAGTAATTGCTCAATGACCTCCCGGTTATGAGGCTCCTCCATAAAGCTAGTAATAGAATCCGCAACTACTGGACCAACATCTTTGACCATCAGCAGATCATCGAGTTGAGCCTCCATCAGCGCATGCATGGATTGGTAGTGATTAGCCAAATCTTTAGCTGTAGTCTCACCCACATGACGAATACCTAAAGCAAAGATAAATCGGGCTAGGGTCGTTTTACGAGATTGATCAATTGCGGCAATCAAATTATCGGCAGACTTCTCACCCATGCGCTCTAAATTGGCTAAGGCGGTAAAGCCTAAGCGATAGAGGTCTGCGGGGGTTCTTACTAGATTTTGATCGACTAGTTGATCGACAATCTTCTCACCCAAGCCTTCGATGTCTAAAGCGCGTCGATGTGCAAAATGTATTAAGGCTTGCTTACGTTGCGCTTGACAGAATAAGCCGCCGCTACAACGTGCAATTGCCTCGTCAGCCAGTCGCTCGATATGAGAATCACATACGGGGCACCTTGTAGGCATCACAAATTGTCGTGTATGTACCGGTCTGCGCTCTAGAACTACAGAAACTACCTCTGGTATAACATCGCCTGCACGGCGGACAGAGACAGTATCCCCAATCCGCACATCCTTACGCTTGATCTCATCTTCATTATGCAAAGTGGCATTGGTTACAGTCACTCCACCGACCTCTACAGGAGATAGTCGAGCGACAGGGGTAATTGCTCCAGTTCGCCCTACTTGAACGTCAATACCCAAAACAATTGTTAAGGCCTCTTGAGCTGGAAATTTATGTGCCAAAGCAAATCTGGGTGCTCTTGAAACAAATCCTAGTTGAGTCTGTTCAGCAAAAGAATTGACCTTATAAACTACGCCATCAATGTCATAAGGCAGAGCATCTCGCTTGGCACCGATCTCGTTATAGAAGCTCAGAATTTCTTCTACAGATTTCAGTACACGCCGCTCAGTACACACCGGTAAACCTAGTTTGACATAAGCATTCAGTAATTGCTCATGAGTTGAAGGTAACCACGATACTGGCTCTAAAGCACCAAGGCCATAAGCAAAGAAAGACAGTGGGCGCTTAGCAGTAATTTTAGAATCGAGTTGTCGCAGGCTACCAGCAGCCGCATTACGAGGATTGGCAAATTCCTTCTCTCCGCGTGCAGCTGCTTGTTGATTCATCTTCTGAAAGTCTTTAAGGTACATAAAGACCTCGCCGCGCACTTCTAAAACCTCAGGAATATTCTCGCCGATGAGTTTTAAGGGTATGGCGTGAATAGTTTTGATGTTGGCGGTAACATCTTCACCACTTGCACCGTCACCACGTGTTGCGGCTCGAACTAAAATACCGCCTTCATAGCGAAGTGAAATCGCCAATCCATCAAACTTGAGCTCCCCAGCGTAATCTACTTGACTGATTCGAAGCCCTTCGCGACAACGCCGATCAAAGGCAATCAGCTCAGTCTCTTCAAAGGCATTATTTAAAGATAACATCGGTACAACATGGGTAACGGAGTTAAATTCTTTTAAAGCGCTGCCTCCCACTCGCTGAGAGAGGGAGGCAGGCGTAATCCATTGCGGATGCGCCAGCTCAATGTCTAGCAATTCTCGATATAAATGATCATATTCGCTATCGGGAACAATGGGGTTATCCAAAACGTAGTAAGCATGCTCTAAGCGTGCCAGCTCGGATTGCAAAAAAGCGTAGCGATCCGCTAAAGACATCGGGCTAGAGAAAGCCAAGATAGTTACCTAGCTAAAAAGTCTGCTGGCGGTAGAAGATCCCGCCAAAACTCCGCCCTTTTCAAGATTGGCATACAAACCATCGAGATGCTGACGAATACTGATTACAGCCGCAGCTGTCAAATTAATTCCATTGTCATCCACTATGCGACCATGTGCCGCCTGAGCAATCTCAACGCCCTCTTTGAGCATGCGCTCAAATGCCCTCTCACCTACATCAACCAAAGGAACTTCAAGTAATAAAGTCACTTGTTTTACTGCAATATTCGGATCTAATTCAGCGCAACTAAAAATAAGCTTATTGTTGCTAAAAAATTCATAGCTTCGACCGCCTCTCGCTAACTTAAAACCATGCTGGTGCATTAATAAATCGAAGTTAGCCCAAGGATAGGCGTCATCAAACAGCACATTAATGCCGAGCTGGATATCACTTTCTGCCGCCAATGTATCTAAATCTTTAGCGCTCTCAAGCATTGTTGTCACGCTGGGCATATCAATTTGAGAGTCCAGCATTTCTGCCAAAGCCTGCGCTCTTGAGCAAAAGTTGGATAGCTCTAAGACGCCGATGGGACCACGGCGGCTTGCCAATTGAATGGCTAATTGCAGCTCCGTGTAAGAGGCCTCTGCATTCAATATCTCCCAATTTGCAACCGCATCGGTATCGTAGTGAAGGCCTTCGCACATCCAACGTGCATCAGACTGGGTCGCATTAAGACGCCAGGCATCAATTTCGGAAAGGATTTCAGCACCGCTAATCGCTTGATCGAACCGCAGTGAAATGACACAGTCGATCCTCGGATCAATAGAAAATATCTCTGGATTAAGATCACCAGATAGCATCGAGATCGCTGTGTTAGACCCCAATAAATCCTCTGCATCGCCATCAGGAAGGCTCTGCCCAAAAGAGGGCTCACGAGCAAAACGATCACCTGCGGAAGGCTCATCAAAACTAGCAGCCTTGCGACGAGCTCGGGCATGCTTTACATTGAACCCTACTATCGCCACCAACAGTAATACACCTATAGCAGCCAAAGCGAACTGCAAGTCAGACAAACCAAGCATTGTCATGATTTGCTCTATATTCACTTAAGCTGCCTCCACCATTGATACCGCAGAAGAAATATCCACCGCAACAATGCGAGATACGCCCTGCTCTTGCATGGTCACTCCGATAAGCTGGTGTGCTATTTCCATCGTAATTTTATTATGAGAAATAAACACAAACTGGGTCTTATTTGACATTTTGGCAACCATCTTGGCATAACGCAAAGTGTTGGCATCGTCTAATGGAGCATCAACCTCATCGAGCAAACAGAACGGCGCTGGATTGAGCAAAAAGAGAGAGAACACTAAGGCAATTGCCGTGAGGGCTTTTTCACCACCGGATAGCAGATAGATTGAACTATTTTTCTTGCCTGGAGGCTGTGCCATTACTTGCACACCAGAGTCTAAGATTTCGTCGCCGGTCATGACTAGCTCCGCATGTCCGCCACCAAAGAGCTCAGGAAATAATTTACCAAAATGCAAATTCACCTGATCAAAGGTGCCTTGCAAAAGATCGCGGGTTTCCGCATCAATCTTTGCAATCGCATCAGTCAAGGTCTGCATCGCCTCGTTTAAGTCAGCAGTTTGTGCATCTAAAAACTGCTTACGTTCTCGCGAACTCGAAAGCTCATCTAGGGCGGCCATGTTTACTGGTCCCAAAGCCAAAATCTCCGCACTTAAACGAGTGACATCGCTTTGTAATACACCCACCTTCAGATCCGAACTAAAACTGGACTCTAGAGCAAGTAAATCAGCCTCAGCATCTAAGAGTAAAGTTGCAAATTGCTCAAAGTTCAAGCGCGCTGCTTGCTCTCGTAACTGCAAATCTACTACCCTATCACGCATAGGCTGGAGACTTCGCTCAATTTGCATACGCGCCTCATCAGCCTGGCGCAGTTGGTGCAATACCGCATCTTGTTCCGTACGCGCGTTGGACAACAAAGCTTCACGCTCACTGCGAGTCAACAATAAACCTTGTAATTTTTCTTGCGCTTGCTCATCACTCAACATCTCAAGCTCTTGCTCCGAACTTGCTTGTTTGTCCTGAATCTCCATAATCTGCACACGTGCAGTGCTTTGATCGCGCTGAAGATCAACAATGCGCTGTTGTAATGAGCGGGTTGCAAATGCCGCCTCTTGAGCCGACATCTCCGAACTACGTAAGGACTCTCGTAAATGATCGCGCTCTTGAGTTGCTAACGCTAACTTTTCCTGGGCCATTGCAAGATCATCTTGCAAGCCCTGCTTAGCCTCTTCTGACTCGATTAATTGGGCAGCAGCTTCTTCTTGCGTTAGCGCAAGTTGCTCGATCTGTTGAGCTAACTCCGTCAACTCACCCTGAATTTGCTCTGCACGTTGACTGTATTTTTCTTCCGCCTGAGTCAGCTGCATTCTTTCTACTTCGAAACCATGCACCTCTTGCACAGCTTGCTCAGCATAAATACGGGTTTGCTCGGCAGATTGGTGTGCGGCTTGATAATTAGATGCGCATTGATCTAGCTCACCTTGTAACTCACTTTGAATGAGTTGTTGTGCCCGCAATTGCTTCTCAAGACCTTCCATCTCTTGAGCGCGCGCCAACATGCCAGCCTGCTCAGAGTCTGCAGCATATAGCTGAACACCTACACGACTAACTAGATGGCCCTGTTGGGTGACAAGTGCGCCACCAGCCGGTAATTTTTCACGGCGATGCAGCGCATCTTCCAGAGAATCGGCAATGTAAATCTTATCTAGCCACTCTTGTAATACTGCAGCAACCCTGGGAGCTCCTGCACTTTGAACCCGCGTGAGTAATGGAACAAAGTCAGCTGGAGCAGCAGTATGTGCTGGAGCAATCTCATCCGCCAACAAAATGGCTAAGCGACTGGGTGGTGCATCGTTGGCTAGTGCCAGTGTTTCTTGTACGCTTTTGGCAGTCACTGCAGCCAAGCGCTCGCGCAAAACAGACTCAAGAGCGGCCTCCCAGCCAGTTTGAACTTTTAATTCTTGCCATAGGCGCTTACTTTCCTTTAGGCCCTTACTCTCAAGCCACGGACCAATCTTGCCTTGAGCTTGAACGCTTGCCTGCAATGCTGTTAAGGCTGTCAATCTAGCCTCAGTTTGTGCCAATTCTTGATTAGCCAGCTGAATTTGCTGTTGCGCTGTGTTGCGCGCCTCGTCTGCAGCGGGAACACGTTGTTGTGCCTCCCCTGCTTTTTGCTTTGCTTCATCTACCTTGCGCTGAGCCATTGCGTGACGATCTATTGCCATCGTCAATGCTTCCGCATCCGGTCTACGCATACCCGATAACTCTGACTCAAGACGGGCATCACGCCCTTTGAGCTCCTCTAACTGAGTTGTAATTGCTTTAGCGCGCTCACCTAAACTAGCTAATCGCTGATCGATCGTTGCCAACTGTTCACGAGCATCATTCAGATCACGCGCATTGAGTTGGTAGGCCTCTTCACGACCCGGCATCTGCTCTTGTAGGCCGGCTAAATTAATTAATAGCGATTGTTCAGTCTGTGCAGCTAAAGCAAGCTCTTGCTCAGCAGAGCGCTGTGCTTGCGCAGCATCTGTTTCTTGTACAGTCCAACGCTGTAATTGCGCTTGTAGTTCTTGGGTTTGTTGCTGCAAACGCTGACGCGCTTCTTGCACATACCGAATCTGAGATTCCACCTGGCTTACATCAGAATTGGTTTGGTACAACTCACCTTGTGCTAAAGACACCCGATCTTGTAAAGCGTACTGCTCTGTACGCATAGTCTCAAGCTCGGTTTCTGCATGGCGCAACTTTGCAATTTGCTCTTCCAGGCCTACCTGGGTTTCACGAATACCGTTTGCATGACGCTCCTGCTCTTTACCAGACTCTGTTTGACGTACAAACCACAAAAGCTGTTGCTGTGACTTCATTTCCGTAGAGAGGGCGGCATGACGCTCGGCTACAGTAGCCTGTTTTTCTAAGCGGTTTAGCTGTTGATCAAGCTCACGAACGATATCTTCAACACGCACTAAATTCTCTTTAGTGTCCTCTAGGCGCGAAGCCGTCTCTTTGCGACGTTCTTTATATTTAGAAACACCAGCAGCCTCTTCCAAGAACACGCGCAACTCTTCGGGCTTTGATTCCAAAATACGGTTGATAGTGCCCTGCCCGATGATGGCGTAGCCTCTTGGACCCATACCTGTACCCAAGAAAATATCCTGAATATCTTTACGACGAACAACCTGATTATTCACGTAATAGCTAGAGTTACCATCTCGCGTTAGTACTCGCTTGACACCTAACTCGGTAAAAGCACTCCACTGCCCTTGAGCACGCCCATCTGAGTTATCAAAAATAAGTTCAACACTGGCACGCCCTGAAGGCTTGCGTAAACCAGAGCCGTTAAAAATAACGTCTTGCATCGACTCGCCGCGCAATTCACTGGCACGTGACTCACCCAGTACCCAGCGGACAGCATCAATAATGTTTGATTTTCCACAGCCATTCGGACCCACAACACCAATCAACTGACCTGGCAGCTCAAAATGGGTTGGATCGACAAATGACTTAAAACCAGAAAGTTTGATAGATTTAAGTTGCACGGCGTACTTTGCAGGGTAAAAAGAGGGTGAAGTAAGGGGTAACTAAGCTGATACTAATACTAAGAAGATGATAGCAAGCTTGAGTATCTAAGCACGGGTTTTTGCCTCCCCGATATAATGATTCATGTACATTCAGGGGTAAAACCCCTTAACAATCTGATAGTTAACCGAAAAGTATGAGCCAAACACCACAAAGCATCATCGAACAAGCCTGGGAAAACCGGGCTAACCTATCCCCAGAGGCCGTTTCTGGAGAAATCCGCAATGCCGTAAATGCCGTCCTTGAGGGCCTCAATACCGGCAGTATTCGGGTAGCTGAGCGTCAAAGTGTGGGTAAATGGGAAGTAAACCAATGGGTCAAAAAGGCCGTTTTGCTCTCCTTCCGCCTAGAAGATAACAAAGTCATGGGTGCTGGCGGATATACCCAGTTCTACGACAAGGTGCCCAGCAAATTCGAACATTACACCGCAGAAGACTTTGCAAACGGCGGTTTTCGTGTAGTGCCTCCAGCGATTGCTCGTCGAGGCTCGTTTATTGGTAAAAATGCTATTTTGATGCCTTCCTACGTCAATATTGGCGCCTATGTCGGAGAAGGCACCATGGTTGATACTTGGGCTACGGTTGGTTCCTGCGCTCAAATTGGTAAGAACGTGCACCTTTCTGGTGGCGTTGGCATTGGCGGTGTTTTGGAGCCAATTCAGGCTGGCCCAGTCATTATTGAAGATAACTGCTTTATTGGCGCTCGCTCAGAAGTGGTTGAGGGCGTAGTTATTGAAGAGAACGCCGTTCTTTCAATGGGCGTCTATATTGGCCAGAGTACAAAAATTTATGACCGCGAAACTGGTGAGGTCCATTACGGCCGCGTGCCTGCTGGCTCTGTAGTGGTTCCCGGCTCCTTGCCTTCCGCTTGCGGTAAGTACAGTCTATATGCTGCCATCATTGTGAAAAAAGTTGATGCTCAAACTAGAGCTAAAACGGCTATTAATGATCTCTTGCGCGACTAATCTAAGCTAAATCTAATGAGTGCCACCCTCGAACTAACAGAAGCCCTAATCGCTTGCCGCTCGGTTACCCCAGCAGACGGTGGCTGTCAGGATCTTATTGCCAGCCGACTACAGGCGATTGGCTTTCATACGGAGAGTGTGGTCAGCGGTCCCGAGAATTTTCAGGTAACCAACCTTTGGGCCATTAAAAAAGGCACTGCCGGAGATCAAGGTGTAGTGCTGATGTTCGCCGGCCATACCGATGTTGTTCCTACCGGACCCCTAGAGAAATGGACAAGTGATCCGTTTACCCCCACTATCCGCGATGGCATGCTGTACGGACGTGGTGCGGCGGATATGAAAACTTCTCTGGCAGGGTTTGTCGTAGCGACAGAAGAATTTATACTGACGCATCCCAATCATAAGGGCACGATTGCATTTTTGATTACCAGCGATGAGGAAGGTCCGGCCAATGATGGAACAGTCATCATGTGTGAGCGTCTGCAAAAACAGGGGCAACGCGTGGATTACTGCGTTATTGGTGAACCCACCTCAGTTGATCAACTAGGCGACATGATTAAAAATGGACGCCGCGGCTCCCTCTCTGGTAAGTTGCGCATCAAAGGGATTCAAGCGCATATTGCCTATCCGCACCTTGGAAAAAATCCCATTCACTTATCTGCGCCAGCGATTCAGTCTTTAGTTGAAACAGAGTGGGATCAAGGCAATCAATATTTTCAACCAACCAGCTTTCAGATCTCCAATATTCATGCAGGTACAGGCGCCAACAATATTATTCCCGGTGAATTGGCATTGGATTTTAATTTCCGTTTCTCAACAGAGAGTAAGCCCGAAGAGTTGCGTAGTCGCCTAGAAAATATTTTGAGCACTGCCGGTCTTGACTTTACTATTGACTGGACTCTTGGTGGAAGCCCCTTTATTACTGGCGATGGCGCTTTGGCTGGTGCGCTGCGTAAAGCCATTCAATCTGAAGTGCATATTGATACTGAGCTATCTACTACCGGCGGGACAAGTGATGGACGCTTTATCGCAAAAATCTGCAAGGAAGTAGTAGAGTTTGGGCCACTGAATGCCACTAGCCACAAGATAGATGAATGCGTCATTGTTGATGATGTGGTGCCACTCAAAAACATTTTCCGCAACACGCTTGAACAGCTAGTCGCTTAATTCACTTTATCCTTCTGATCATGGACCCTGACCCTTCTCAACTTCCGACGCTGGATCAATGCATTAACCAAGTTGCAACACTACTAGAGGCTGCTGACCTACATTATGGTCATGGTGCCATAGATGCCCAAAGTGAAGCCTTATGGATTGCTAGTAAACAACTTGATTTGAGCCCTACTGTTGCCCTGGATCATTTAGAGCAAGTGCTGAGTGCCGAACAGCTTGCTCAATCACTGGAAATTACTCAAACCCGTATTCAAACTCGTAAGCCACTAGCTTACATTTTAGGTGAAGCATGGTTAATGGGTGTGCCTTTTTACGCCAGCGAACAGAGTATTGTTCCGCGCTCATGGATTGCTGAATTGATTGTGGATGGCTCATTAGAGCCTTGGCTACCAGCCGATGGCAAGGCATTGGATCTGTGCACGGGTAATGGCTCCTTAGCAATATTACTGGCCTTAGCCTGCCCTGATATTCACGTCAGTGCATGTGATGTTAGCCTACCCGCATTAGCGGTAGCTGCTCGAAATCTAGATCGTCATAAGCTAAACACACAAATAGAGTTATTTAGCGGAGATCTCTGGGATGCATTGCCTGAACCCTACGATGGCAATCGCTTTGATCTCATCATCTGCAATCCGCCTTACGTCAATACCCACTCGATGAATGCTCTTCCTGCCGAATACCATGCAGAACCTGCACTGGCATTGTCTGGTGGTGACGATGGGATGGACCTCATACGGCGAATTATTGCTAATGCCCCAGACTATCTTTCAGAGCGCGGCGCCATTCTGATAGAGATCGGCAATGAGTATGAGTACTTTAAGAAAGCCTTCCCCCAGATTCCCGCTATTTGGATGGAGATATCTGCTGGAGATCAGCAGGTACTGTTAATTCAGGCGGAAGATCTGCATTAATTCCAGAGATTGGCGTCTAGCTAATCTCGCCTAAATAAGATAATTCCGATGAAAATTAGAATAATCATATTGCTTCTAATACTACTAAAGTTATCCAATAGCTTCGCTGGGGAAGCAGTAGATTCCTTCATAGATACCGCACAATACGATGATGGTGACAAGATTCCATACCTACAAACCGCTGTCGGCTCCACATTACCTAAGTATGTTTTGATAATGATGCCCGGTGGAAACGGCATCATGAACATTAAAAAGAATGCAGATGAAACAATCTACTTCCAAAGCGGAGGAAATTTTTTAATTCGCTCAAGGGGTCTTTTTGCTGACGATGAATTCAGAACCATCAGCATCGATGGAGATCGAAGTATCAAGCGTATGCGCATAGTAATAGCTGACCTTAAATTAAAATTCCCGAATGCCAAGATTTATATTGTTGGAACTAGTCGCAGTACTTTAGCGACGATGCATCAATCAGAAAATATGGATGGTGAAGTTAATGGGTTTATTCATACTGCATCCATGGGCTCGATTAGCGGACTAGATACTAGAAAAAGTAAGAGTAAAAATCTCATTGTTGCCCATAAAAATGATGGCTGTAGACTGACTCCAGCATCCTCCTCTATTGAGAATCACGATACCTACGGCACAGATTTAATTCTGATGGAGGGGGGAATTAGCGAAGGTGACCCCTGTCAAGCTTTTGGCCATCACGGCTTTAATGGCATTGAAAAAGAAACCATACGAAATATAAAAGCCTGGATAAAAAAATCCTGAGCGCTTTAGCTTAATTCTGCCGCCGCTGAAATCGCCTGATCGATACGTTCAACTGGAATAACTGTTAAGCCAGCAATTTTTGCCTTGGGCATATTGGCCTTCGGAATAATGGCAATTGTAAAACCTAGTTTTGCGGCCTCTTTTAAGCGTTCTTGACCTCTAGGACATGGACGAATCTCGCCGGCTAAACCTACCTCGCCAAACACAATCAGCTCTTTCGGAAGTGCCTTATTACGAATCGAGGATTGAATGGCCAGTAGCACCGCTAAGTCAGCCGCCGGCTCTGATATCTTGACCCCACCCACCGCATTTAAAAACACATCTTGATCAAAACAAGCAACACCAGCGTGGCGATGGAGTACTGCTAAAAGCATTGCTAAGCGGGCTTGATCCAAGCCAACTGCCAGCCTTCTAGGATTCGGTATGTGTGCGGTATCTACCAGCGCCTGAATCTCTACTAGCAGAGGACGACTACCCTCTTGCGTTACTAAGACGCAAGCACCAGGCACCATCTCAGCATGTTGCGATAAGAAGATGGCTGACGGGTTAGCAACCCCACGCAAACCCTTCTCGGTCATCGCAAAAACTCCCAGCTCGTTGACCGCACCGAAACGGTTTTTAATTGAACGTACCAATCTAAAAGAAGAGTGAGTATCACCTTCAAAATACAAAACAGTATCAACAATATGCTCAAGTACTCTAGGGCCCGCAAGATGACCATCTTTGGTCACATGACCCACCATCAATACACAAATACCGCTAGATTTAGCGGCTCTCGTTAATTGCGCAGCACACTCGCGAACTTGCGCTACGGAGCCTGGCGCAGAACTCAACGCATCAGAATATAAGGTCTGTATAGAGTCGACCACTAACACCTGTGGCTTCACGGTATCCATAATGGCTAATAGTTTCTCTAGCTGAATCTCTGCTAATACTTCTAACTGTGGGGCATTTAATGCAATACGTTTTGCACGCAATGCAATTTGAGCGGCAGACTCTTCTCCGCTGCTGTAAAGCACATTCATACCCGCAGCACTCATCTCTGCTAAGGCTTGTAGTAGTAAAGTGGACTTTCCAATACCAGGATCACCACCAATTAAAACGACACCACCGGGGACTAAACCACCACCAAGCACCCGATCAAACTCCTCCACACCTGTACTAAAGCGCGGTAAATCTTCAGCGCTTATAGCTGACAGTTTTTGACGAGGCAAAGATTGGGCTAAGCCCTGAAATCGAGAATTTGAACTTACTTCAGGCACGCCCTCCTCGAGGGTGTTCCACTCCTGACAAGCGGGACACTGTCCTTGCCACTTTGCAGAAGTACCACCACAAGACTGACAGATATAAACGGTTTTAATTTTGGCCAAGGTATTAGTCGAGCTGAGTGCCCGCTTTGTTTTCTTGAGCGCGCTTAGGGGCATCCTGGCGCCGCTTCTCTAAATCCGCTGCACGAGCTGCGGCTGCTTTTTGTTTTTCATCAAACTCTTGTTGATTGGCTTTGCGCTCAGCTGCTTTTTCAGCGGAAGCCCGCTCAGCAATCTTTGCGGCATCTCGCTGGTCTTTAATACTAGTTCGCAATGCCCGCTGAACTGTATGTAACTCAAGCTCTTGAGCGCTGATAGGGTCAATTTCTTTACGATATTGCGTGCGCGAGTCTCTCAGGCAGCTGTTCACCCAGTAGCGCTGATAACACTCAGTATTGGCTTTATCCCAGCGATACTTTGCCCAATCACGCTGTAACTCCAACTCACCCTCAATTTTGTTGAGCTGCTCTAGCTGAGCCTCCTCTGCAGGCGTAGCAAATACAGAGCCACAGAAGGCGCAAGAAAAAATGAGCGCCTGAAAAGACAAAATCAAGCGAAGCACGATGAATCCCCTCAAATTTCCACCTTAGCGCCAAGCTCAACCAAACGATTTGCAGGAATCTTAAAGAAGTCTGATTGACGACCCGCATTTTGATACATCCAGCAAAATAAGCGCTCACGCCATAAAGCCATTCCTGGGGCTTCAGTGGAAACAATGGTGTCGCGCGATAGAAAGAAAGAGGTATCCATTAGGTTAAAAGAAAGCCCTGAAGACTTTTCAATTAACTCGATAATCTTGCCCATATCCGGCGTCTCATTAAAGCCATAAACAGCACGCACAACATAAATTCCATTACCAAGATCGCGTAGTGTGATGCGCTCATCATCTTTCACATAGGGTACATCCCAAATACTAACCTTTAGAAAGAATACCCGCTCATGCAGCACATGGTTATGTTTGAGATTGTGCAAAAAAGATACCGGTAAATAGTCTACATGTGCCGTCAGGAATATGGCAGTGCCCTCTACTCGATGTGGCGGATTTTTCATTAATACTTCGATAAAACCCTTAAGCTCTATACCCTCCTCAACAGCTCGCTTACGGAGTAGCTGACGGCCCTGATACCAGGTCATTAACAGCAAGAAGCAGGCGGCACCCAGCAATAATGGGAACCACCCTCCTTCCATAATTTTTAGCAGGTTTGCAGTCAAAAAAGCCAAGTCCACTATTAAGAATGCACCAATTACCAAGGTGACTAGTATTGTGTTCCAGCGCCAAACTACCCTCATCACGATAGCCGCTAAAAAAGTCGTCACAATCATGGTTGTTGTGACTGCAATACCGTAGGCTGCAGCTAAATTAGCCGACTCTTTAAAAGCTAGCACCACTGCAATGACAAGTACTAACAATGTCCAGTTCACTATGGGCATATAGATCTGACCAATTTCACGATCGGACGTATGGCGAACTTTCATGCGAGGAACAAAGCCCAGCAAAATCGCCTGGCTCGTCATTGAAAAAGCACCTGATATAACTGCTTGCGATGCAATTACAGTTGCCAGTGTTGCGAGAATCACTAAAGGCAAGACCAAAAATTCTGGGACCATCAAAAAAAATGGATTAGAAATCGTTTCTGGATTGTCAAGGAACATGGCTCCTTGACCAAAATAGTTCAACATCAAACAAGGCATCACTACAAAGAACCAACCCATTCGGATAGGCTTGATGCCAAAGTGCCCCATATCCGCATATAAAGCCTCCGCACCAGTTAATACCAAAAAGACAGCGCCAAGAACAATAAAACCCTGTAAGGCATGCTCAATTAAAAACTGAATGGCATACATTGGGTTTATTGCCGCAAGAATAGCCGGATTTTGAATGACCTGATAGAGACCCATCAAACCGATTGCTGCAAACCAAAGAACCATGATGGGTCCAAAAAGCTTGCCCACTACTTCGGTACCTGTCTTCTGGATCAAAAACAGAGCAGTCAAAATGACAATCGTTAACGGAAGAATAAATCGCGTCAAATCTGTCGAGATCACCCCTAAGCCCTCAACCGCAGATAGAACTGATATCGCTGGCGTAATAATGGCATCCCCATAAAACATGCAGGCGCCAAAAACACCCGCCATGATGATAAGAAGTGAGCGCTTTGAATTGGCTGGGGTTGTACGTAAGGCTAGAGCCATTAAAGCTAAGATGCCACCCTCACCGTGATTGTTCGCACGCATAACGAATAGAACGTACTTTAAAGACACAACAATCGCGAATGCCCAGAACACCATGGAGATCACACCATAAACAGCATCTGTAGAAAAAGGAATACCATGCTCCGTACTAAAACATTCCTTTAGCGCATACAGAGGGCTAGTTCCGATATCACCAAAGACTACGCCAATAGCAGCGAACATTAGAGAAACTGAAGCCCCTTTTCCATGCGATTGATCCCCGCGAGAGATGTCCACTGGCCTAAGCAGAGATGATTCTGAAAATTCAGGATTACTGACCGACATAAACAACTCTTTTCATGATGTTGGGTAGCAACATGTTACTCCTTATGCGGTATGACTCAGAGTTGAATTTCACCCATAAATTTGCTTCTTTTTTACTCTAATTACAGGAATATCTCGACAGGCACTGTCAAAAAATGCTAGAATAATGCTTCAGACGCGGGGTGGAGCAGTCTGGCAGCTCGTCGGGCTCATAACCCGAAGGTCGTAGGTTCAAATCCTGCCCCCGCAACCAGTATATATAAGGCTTCTAGGTCAATCGGCTTAGAAGCCTTTTTACTTTTCTGAAGTGTCGTAGACACATCGTAGACAAATTTGTGTAATACACACCTACTTTGCCCTTCGATTCCGCCTCTCAAACTCAATAGCTTCATCAAGAATTATCTTTTGGCGTTCTTTTTCTTGAGCTTTGTTGATTAATTCTTTGCCTGTAATTACCTTACTGTCTTTTAGAAGGCTCTCAAGGGTAGGCTTACTCTTCTTCTGGGAATCGCTCATAGGTTGTTCCTACAGGTTCAGGATTTAACTTGCTCGCCCTTCTTAGGGCATTTCTTTTCTCATCCTCTTGAAACTCTTTCCTCCATGCTTTGAAGTCCTCCTCGAGAGAGGTAAGCGGTTTGGGATTTAATTTGGCGAAAAATTCAATATCGTTCATTCTATTTTTTCTTATTGAAGATTTCTTCTACCAGTACTCTGTCCGTTTTGGTCGTAGTAATTAATCGTATTACCATTTTGAACTGCTCTACCAGTGCTTTGGCCGTTTTGATTGTAATAGTTAGTGGTGTTCCCGTTTTGCTCAGCCCTTCCTTGGCTCTGCCCGTTCTGGTTGTAGTAGTTCGTTGAGCTGCCTTGCTGAATTGCTCGACCTTCAGATTGACCGTTCTGATTGTAGTAATTGGTTGAGTTTCCCTGCTGTACTGCTCGACCTTGGTTTTGACCATTTTGGTCATAGTAACTAGTCGTATTGCCCTGCTGGGTAGTTCTACCCTGACTCTGCCCATTTTGGTTATATAAATTTGTATTGTATTGGGCTGCTACGCAAGTGTTAAATCCTATCAAAACCAGAGCTGCCATAAGAATTTTATTATCCATAATCCACACCTTTAATTTGTATGTTTGGAGACTAACGCAATAATTCCATTGAATCTATACTTTTACCACCCCTTAACTGTTGGCGGCTGGGGCGGCTGTCTTGGGGTATTTATCACAGTGTTTGGCTGCATAGGCGTTGGAGTGGCAGTATTCGAGCCTTGGTATGCGCCATTTGGTGAATAGTAGTTTGTCTGCCCATTGTCAGTTTGTGATGAGCCTATATTTTGACCTTGAGCGTTATAGGTACTGGTAACCCCACTTGGAGATGTTTGACTGTAGCCTTTGTATTGTCCATTGGCATCATAGATAGCCTGAGCAAAGCAATTAAATGAAATGAAGAGAAACAAGCAGGGTAGCTTTATTTGCATGGAAAGGTCTTAATTAATTTCTTCATTAAAAATAATTCAACTGGCAAATCAAGATAGGCTTTATTAACCCCGGTAGATTGGGATTCGATATCAGCTAGCTCAGCATTGAGTAACTCAAGATAATTTTGACTATTTAAAGACATTACTCTAGTTTGGCAAAAAAGAGGCTGGCGTTTTTGTAACTCTAACTCTGTATTTGCCCAACCAAATCCAGTTCCCACGGCCGATAAATACTGAGTCATCTCTGAAGAGGACTTCATTTTTTTATAGTCTTTTACGGTGATTTCAGCATAACTTGTAAAAGGATAAAGGCAGAAAATTAAGACTGCAATAAGTTTCATTTTTTATAAGCTCCCTTTTCACACCAGTATTTAGTGGATACATTAGGTTGACTCTGAAATAGCTGCGCTGCAATTTGGCAGTTATCTTGGTTGTATGTTTTGAATTTGGCATCCCTAGAGTCATCTGAATCAAAGGTAGCAATATGGATTCTCAATTCAGGAAGGCCAACTCCCGTCCTATACAGCGTATAAATATCATCATTACCACATGCAGTAAGACTAAGTGTGGCTAATATAGAAATTAAAAGTATCTTCATTTGGGTATCTTATCCCGTGGCACTATATCCATCAAGCCCAGATTATTGGTGGTATGGCAAAACCCTCACCAACGCATGCAGGAAACCCTGTTTTAGTTAAATTAGGGGGTTCAATTAAGGCCATCAGGGAGGCAAAAGGACTTTCCCAGGAGTCTGTTGCCTTAGTTAGTGGAATAGACCGCTCTTATTTTGGTGGCGTTGAGAGGGGTGAGTACAATGTTGCTGTCATAAACCTTGAAAAAATAGCTGTAGCACTAGGGGTATCCCTAAAGGATTTATTCAAAAAGTAGCCCCAATATTCATAAATGTATGGGTATCATATCCATCACATGAATAAATATATTTGGCTAGTTGGCCCCATCTTAATGCTCTCAAGCTTTAGTACTTCTGGGCAGTCGACAGTTTCCTTAAACTTACTTTGTCAAATAAATGGTGAAATTACCTCTATGGCTGTCAGTGGTGTTACTACTGTTCCAATAAAAGATACCACCATGTCTATTTTGGTTGAAAAAGGCGTAATTTCAATTAGTGACGGTCAAAATTACTTTTCAAATAAGATGCGAGCTGCATTTTCTCAGGATACTATTTTTGCAAGTGACGAGTGGAAGCAAGGCGATAACGATAATAGAAAGCAATATTTAGAGATAAATAGAAATACCGGGATGGTAAGGGTAACGAAAGATATTACTTTTGAGAATCCAACAATCGTCCTAAGCGCAAAAGCATCAGGTAATTGTGAAAAGCTAGCCAACAAGAAAAAGTTTTAAGATGAAACTGAAGATACTCATTGCCTTCTCAGTTTATGCCTTGATAGCATGCGCCCAAAAACCTATTATTTGGGACAACCCAAATGCTAGCCAACAGCAGTTAAATAGGGATAATGGCGAATGCACTCAATCAGCGCAGATTTATACGCCACCAAGAGTAACGCCTCAGCCAGAGGGACAAATGGTTAGTGGGCGATATGTAGCTCCATCATGGAGTCAACAATTAGCCGCCACCTTAGGTAACACACCTGGCGGGTATTCGACAAATCAAAATATGTATGTTGGCTGTATGCAATCACGAGGCTACATGCCTCGTCAGGCTAGATAAAAGTCTATCCCTATGCTTAAAAATAAAGGCTCAGAATTTACGGATAAGGAAATATTAGAGGGATTGAACCACACCAATCAGACCTTAATCCGTCACAACTTACCCCTAATGACCTTAGAGCAGTATATGGAATCATTGGCAAACCCTGTTTCAGAGGAAATACTTCCCAGATATCTCTATAGACCAAACAAATGACTACCTACCAATACAACTTAGAGCTTAATGACAGCGAAACTCTGTATTTAGATGACCTGCTTAAATTTGCTGAAATCTACATTAATTCAGATGCAGAGGGTAGGGCTGATATTAAAGTATGGAACTTACATCAAGGTGCGGTTGATGCGCTTCGTGCAAAGCTAAGCGCCTCCCATAAAGATGCAATCCTGACAAGTACTTCTAGCGCATGTAGGTAAGCTTACTTACACCATATAAATTTAGAATCGGTTGTTTTACGCACTCGCTTGAAGAATTGCTCCTTAGTCTCATTTTCAGCCCTTGTAAGCCCATTGGCGTGTTTCCACTCGCAATCAGCCCAGCCATAAAAGGTGACTTTATCTTCTTGAGGCTTTAGTTTGGCCTCGAGTTTTTCAATGCGATTAGCGAGGCTCACTTTAATGTCTTCTGATGGGCATATTCAAGCTCTGAAAGCCTTTTCTCCAAAAAGACTAGCTCATGGGCTTTGAGAATTTGCGTGAGGATGTAGATGTACCTGGTGGCTTCCTGCGTAGGTATCTTAGATGACCTAGCCTCACGATAGACTTTGGACATTTCTCGCCTGACATCTTCGCTTGTAGCTAGATTTATGCGAGGGGTATCAACATCATCAACAACCATATTTACAATACCTCGAGCATTTTTTTCTATGCAGACTTTTCCCATGTCTAGCCTTTTGATGCTCTTAGATAGTCCGTCGATATATCAGGCGCATCCTCATAATCAGAAACCCATTCGCTGGTGCTTTGTTTAGATACATCCTTCTTTACAAGCTGATTTGAGTTAATAGAACTTGATTTAATAGAAGCTAAATTGATATGACTTAAAGAACCTTTAGGTGCACCTTCAGGTTGACCTTTAGGTAACCTTATCTCTTCTCGCTTCTCTTTTTTAATCTGTGCCCCTTTTTCGCCACCTGCCCGCTGTTTCTCCCGCTTTAACTCAAACCCTTCTCTATATTC
Source organism: Polynucleobacter brandtiae (assembly GCF_002797575.1). Lineage (GTDB taxonomy): Bacteria > Pseudomonadota > Gammaproteobacteria > Burkholderiales > Burkholderiaceae > Polynucleobacter > Polynucleobacter brandtiae. Next base: position 453,929 of record NZ_PGTX01000001.1, read on the forward strand.
TTCAAGCTCTGTTGAAATAAATTGGCCATTTACCTCTATAAAAAAGGCAGTTTGGTATTTAGTAAAGAATGCCTGCATTTCGCCCTCGGTAAATCCAAGAATTTTTGCCATCTCGCTAAAGTCAGAGGGAACGCCACCATTGACCCAGCATTCCATGTAGATGGAAATCCAAAGACCTCTTTCTGCCAATGACATTAATCGATAGGGGCGGCTAGCTATGATGTTTGCTGCATAAAGGGGGTAATAAGGAACGGTCTTCATTGCACCACTCCTTCAAGCATCTCTACAACATTCTGAGACGGCCAAAGCAGCTTATTCCCAACTTTAATTGGCCGAATTCCGTAGCAATGGCCGAAAAGACAATGATTTTTTCTAACAGTTTGGCAGGTAATTCTAAAAGCATTTGCGAACTCGTTAGTGGTCAATTGACGGGACTCAGCACTAATAAGCTCTTGATTATTAGAGTAATTTATTAAATCTTTAGATAAATTTTTCATGTCGTTCCTCAAGCAAATAAGATAAATCTCGCTAGACAAACTAGCGAGGAATACCGTTTTGTTGAGGCGACACACACTGGTCAAAGTGCTTTTCGGTCTTTGCCGAATGTCAGTTCTACTTACTAAAACCGCATCGATTTGGTAATTGCACGGCTGATGATTCCGTAGATGCCTCTCCTTACACTTCAGAATTAATCCGAAGTAATCAGAAGTATTTGTAGTCTACACAAATTTTAAAAAAAATCAGGTTTTTTTATCATCTATTTATAAAAAACAGATATTGGCTTAATTTTTTCATGTGCATTAGAAGGCGAAAATTCAACGCCAGCCTGCTCTAAAATCCATGCTTCATACTTAGATTGCCAAATACCCAATAGTTCAATGGGACGGCTTTTATAGTGCTTTTCAGCTGTCGCACTTGGGCTATGCCCCGTGATTTGTGCAACCACTCCTATTGGCATTTCAACCCACTCAGCTAGGGAGATAAAACTGCGCCTTAATCCATGAATCGTTACATGAGGAAGTCCCGCTAGAGCTAGAGCCTTAGCATGAAAATGGGCGGGCTCAACAATGCGCCCACTCTTAGAGTCAGTACTACTAAATACCCACTCATTGCGCCTCTCTAGCCTACCAAATAGTTCCTTTAAATAAGGAGTTAAGGGAATCCTCCTTATACCGTCAGCCTCAACTTTATCTCGGATAAAAATAGTGTCAAACTGAAAATTAATATCTACCCATAGTAAGTGAGCCATTTCTTCACGCCTTGCGCCAGTCAACAGGAGGCATTGTAGATAGCCGCTTGCACTCTTATTGCCAAGGGAGCAAACCGCCTTGAACCATGCTGATAGCTGAGCCTTATCAAGCGAATCAAATCTTTTGCTTTTACGGCTAGGGACTTCATCGCGTAGCTCTTTGTTTTCTACTGCCTTTATATCCATAAACTTTGCATACTCAGGGCGTAGAGCACACCACCGCCAAAAAGCTCTAAACATCTCAAAGCCCTGCCTTGCATTATTAGCCCTTGTAGTGGCCTCAACCTTTTGCCAGCTTGCAAGTGTGGCCGGATTAATATCAACCATCCGCTCTTGAAGCAGGGGATAAAGAACGCCTTGCTTTGTTAATTCTTTACTGCGCTTTCTTATTTCTCCGCCAGCTTGCGTTAGATTCTTATGGTCTTTTAAGTGGCGAGCCCCCCACTTCTTGCCCCGCTCAATATGCTCGCGGGTCATTTTGTCTTCTTGATATTTGATGTACTCATTCCATGCAGTTTTTACTTGAAGCTTTTTAGCTAGCCCTTCCGCCTTCTTTACCAAAACCTCATGAGCCTGCTCAATTGCCTTAACTACTGGGTCAATGCCTTGGTCAGCCTCACTTTTGAGTCGTCTAGCTTCATTCTGGGCATCACCTAGCGCCCATGTCCTAAGGTCGCCAATAGTGACTCGTCTAGGAGAGGTTCGCCCGCTAACGCGCCCTTCAAAAATATATGTCTTTCTACCTGTTGAGCTAACCCTTACCCCCAAGCATGGCGTCTCTAAGTCCCAGTAGAAGAATTGCTGCTTGCCAGACTCACATTCAAACCCCGCAACCCGCCCTGCTGTAAATTTGATTTTATTGGCCATTTTCAATTATCCGTAGACATACCGTAGACAAATAATAGCAATATATGGGAATATTACGCAACACTAAAAAACTGATAATATCTATTAAACCTATTACTTATATAGTTTAAATGAGTTTTAGTAATTTTTAGGAATATTTATAAATTGTTGTTTTTACGGGCTCATAACCCGAAGGTCGTAGGTTCAAATCCTGCCCCCGCAACCAGTACATAAGGGCCTGATGTCGATTAGGTTCTCTAAACCATCAAACTGCAAAGTTTGGTGGTTTTTTTATTGCCTGCAATCAAGTTAATGGTTGTAAAACACCTCAATTCAATAACAAATCCATATCACCCTCTTGAGCGGTCTATCCGTAAGTACAGCTAACTAGGTCTGAAAAATATCCATTTAATAGACTTGGCCAGTCAAAGGAAGAAAAAAGTATCGCCCTAGGAGTGATTCAAGGGGAGGGGGAAATTTTAAATGGTTTTTATAAAGCCTGTTATAAACTTTATAAATAATAAAAATAACTTTCATATGAACTTTAAAAACCACTTAACTGAGATTGCTGTTTGCTTTTCACTTTACTGGATATTTGTTGCCCCCTTGTATTTTATTCCCGATCTCAAAAGTGGACCGCTTACCTTTTATCTCTTTCTACCTGCCGGGGTAAAGTTATTTTCGATCTTAGTATTTAAATGGCGAGGCTTAGTAGGCACTGCATTGGGAACTTTTACCCGCCTTACTTATACAGACCCTACTCAACCACTCATAAGCTGGCTAATCGTTTCGGTTTCTGCAACCTTTGCCATTTATCTCGTGGTTGAGCTTGGACTTCGGTTGATGAGGGTGGAAAGGGATTTATCAAATTTAAAATACTTACAAATAGTGCTACTAGCACTCGTAGCAAGCATTATTAATGGATATGTTTTTTCCTATGGAGTGAGTGCGCTCACTATTGGGCAAATGAGCGCAGATTTATTTCATAGTGAGTTTCTGACTGTCATGGGAAATTTTGCTGGCAATGCTGCATTTGTATGCTTATTAATGTTAGCCCTCAAACAAAAGACAGTCATTGCAGATTTCATCAACAGGCTCCAAAAATAATATAAAATCCACGAAGGACACTCTCTACATAACAACAATAATCAAAGACAACTTGTGCCGAACAAGTTAATAAATAAAATGAACCAATCCTCATACGCTCGCTTTTTAAATTACATCAACACGATTGATGCCAAGAGCACTGCTAGCAAGCTTGACTCTATTGAAGAGGCTTTGCTTAATGAAGTCATGGTCGCTGACTCGAATGGGCAGAATGTCTTAACGGGGGACTTACTGAAACTTGAGCACATCAGCTCTCAAGCTACATTACACGGCAGAATCAAAAATTTAGTGTCTTCTGGTTATTTAAACCATAAAGTCGACACTGTTGATGGAAGAAAAAAATTCCTTGTCCCCACTAAATTAGCCTTTAAGCGCTACGAAATGCTATCCAAGCTAATGGCTCGGGCTATCGCTAGGTAGTTAACCAACATCCAGAGTCACATAAGTGGTGTGGACAAACACTGCAATGACTACTGGTCAGACTTGTCCGTCACCCCGCAACCAATACGGCATAAGCTATGATTTTTACAGCCTAAGTATCAGGCTGGTTGCAAGCAATCGCAATACGACCTGGGGCACCCTCCAGCAATACCAATAAAGTTAGCCCCATACAGCCCACTAAAGTTACTGAAGTGAAGGTCAGATAATCCTAAAATCTAATATTCAAGTCAAGCATAGCAAGACCTTCTTTACATTAAGCCCAAAATGCTTTTAGTCGATCAAAATCCGCATTCCCACGTTCGAATCCGTACTTCAGGTATGGGCCGATGAGTTTAGGATTCATGATGTTATCTACACGCGAAATGCCAGGGGGAAGGCCGGCACTTACGTGAATGGTATCCGTGCCATTTGCCTTTAAGATTCTGATCTCTTCTAGCAAGGTGTCGAGCATGCCAGAAGTTCTTAGGCCTTGAGTCACTTCGTTGCGAGTGCCGTCCCCCAAAGAGAATACAAGCGCTTTCTTAACACCAGCAATCACATCAGAGTGCGTGCTCGTCTGGCAAATACCGCCATCCATGCAAAGGCGGTCCTTTAAGAAAGTTGGTCCAGCACCGCCTGGCAATGAAGAGCTTGCCCCACAAGCAACATCCACATCGATACCACTACTTTTTGAAACAACTAAACGATCGCCCGTGTAGCAGTCATTTGAAGTAATGTGCAGGGCATCTGAAGTCCAAGTTGTTAAACCAATCAAACGCTTCAACGTCTCGTAATATTTACTCTCACTAGCCTGATTGCGGGAAGCCATTGCCGCTCTACCGATAGCTTGGATAATTTGAGGTTTTGCATCTCTAGCTCTTAAAGCAAAGGCCTCTGCACGTAATTGACTGGGATTCTTTTTAACTTCTGGAACCAAAGCGGCAAATATTTTTGGGAAATCTTTAAAGAAGTCCATAACATCAGTAAGACGCCATAAATTACCACTAGCTAACATCGAACCGAAGATCGATCCAGCAGAAGTTCCAACAATCACATCTGCATTACTTAAATCCAAGCCTTTTTTGCGAAGCGCATGAAAGTAGCCCGTATACCAAGAAATCAAAATAACTCCACCGCCGCCAAACGCGATTCCACGAGCTTTACCAATCCCAGGGGCTGGCATATAAGGAATGGGGTGGGCCAATCCATCATTCCATCTCACAGTTGATTCCTTAGCTAATTTAGCTTCATAAGCACCGACTGACTCAATCGTAGCTACAGAAGGCGTTGAAGATTGCGCAAGGGTAGCAGTGCTAGCTACCGCAGCAGCAGAAACAACAGCGGAGGTCTTTAAGAAAGTGCGGCGGGATGATGTAGTCATACTAGCTTTCAGTATTTTTGATTATTAAAGAGTGGATGTATTAATGTTTATAGCTATGATGCTTTTCTTTGATCCATGCGCCCAAGGCAATCGTCGCTAAAAGGCATAGACAAATTGACGGCAATGAGACTCGCTGAATCAGGGTCTCAAAAAAGTTCATATTGTTATGGCTTTAATTTAATACTGAATGACTAGAATAATATTAAAAATTTGCTGCTTATGCAGCAGGCGCTCATTTTCAATTGCTCGATTTTCCGCGAATCATCCTAAAGCTGCAGGCCCCCTCCGGAACCAAAATTCATGCCTTGAGCTGATATTTATCGGCATTTCTTACTTTTTTGGGGCTCAAATACTGCTCCAGCGGACTAAGTGCTTTAATGAGGACAAGCGTAATTAAGGAGCCTAACTATGACGGACCAATCCAATGTAGAGCACTCAGGAAAAGTAGAGCCTGAAAAATCATCTTGTACATCAGACGATACTGCTGGGGCCAAATCTGAGAAGCATACGACTAATCGCCCCCAAAATATCGCCAAGAGTAAGCGTGAAATCATGGAAGACCTTAGTCGTGAGCGGTTTCCCTGGGAAGAGTAAGTTCTGGGACGCTCAATAAATCTTTTACTGTGCATTGAGATCACTTTGTACTACGCACACCATACACACCATACACATCATTACCTTGGTTGATCTAGCTTGCCTCTCGATGCCATAAGCGCTTGCTATCTTGCCGCCACAATTGAAGTTCCATTTGTTTCGGGTTTGATTTGGATGGAAATTGCCACGTTTGAGCACCAGTAGCAGGAGTTTGATAGAACGGAATATTCATGCTTTGGTATCGGGCTATAACCGTTGGGTGTGGATGCCCATAGCGATTACGATACCCATTTTGCGCAAATGCCACGTCGGGACTTAGTGCCATTAAGAGTGCTTGGGATGACGATGTTTTACTGCCGTGATGAGGTGCCATGAAAATCACCCTTTTATCCCTTAAGCCATTGAGCGCTGCTTGAGTTAAGCGCTCCGTTATTTCTGCCTCACCCTGCTTTTCTACATCACCCGTTAACCAGAGCGAGCTTGTTTGGTTACGCACCTCAAGAACGCAACTAACTTCATTGGGCTTTCTAGGATGCTGATCTTCAAAAACTGCATCCTTGTTTGGATGCCAAATATGAAAGTCCACTCCATCCCACGACCATTGTTGACCAAAGCGACAGGGGATCGCAGTGATATTTTTGTCTTTTAAATTTGCAAGCAAAGGATTTGTACTCGGCAAGGATCCCATCATTGAGTCAAAAGTAATGTCTTTCAGTACAGAAGCGGCGCCTCCAATATGGTCGCTATCACTATGGCTAATCACCATGCGATCAATATGATCAATACCCCTGCCCCTTAAATATGGCAGGATGATTCTTTGGCCCGCATTATCTTTTCCCTGAATGGGTCCAGTGTCATAGAGCAATCGCTTCGTTTTGGTTTCAATGAGGACGGCAGTGCCTTGACCAATATCGAAGACCGTGGCTCGAAAATCTCCGCGGGCTAGATTCAGATTGTCTGCCGGCTGAATACCTAAGCTAAGACACAAAGCGATTCCAGCGCCTCTAGAATTCATGCTACCTTGGATCGCTCCTGGACGAATCGCAATAACAATACCGATAGCTGACAGCATCATTGCCCACCACGCAGGTTGAGTAGACCAAGCTACTGCCCATTTCCAATGAGCCATCCAGGCAAGCATGATGGCCAAGTACTCCATAGTCATATGAGCTGGCATCAATAACCATTTACCAATGATGTCCGGTAGTAATGCGCCGGCGATCGCTAGTGGTGTCACGATATAACTCACCACCGGGATCGCAATCGCATTGGCCAACGGAGAAACGATGGATACTTGGTAAAACCAATACAAGGTTAGCGGCAAGAGTGCAATAGTGACAACTGCCTGTACACGACAAGCCTCTCTTATGGCTTGAGTCATTCTATGACACCAATTGAGCTCTAACTCTCTGCCGGTAGGTAAGCCTAACAAGCCATCCGAATCCTGCATGGCATACAAAATGGCTGCTACTGCGCCAAATGAAAGCCAAAAACCCGGTGTATATGGTGCCATCGGGTCAATTAATAGAACAAATGCTAGCGCCCACCACCAAATATCAAATGACCTGGGGTTTCTGCCCGTCCAAAGAGCGAAGGCAACAACACCCACCATATACATGGTTCGTTGTGCTGGAATCTGAAAGCCTGCCAACCAGGCATAGACAAATGCGGTTAAAAACCCAACGGCAGCAGCAACCTTTCCAACTGGGATTAGTAGTGGCAACGTTCGGCGACGCCACAAAAATGCCGCCACCATCGCCCCAAATCCAGCTAGCATCGTTACATGTAATCCAGAGATAGAAATCAGGTGCCCAATTCCGGTGGCATTAAATACCCGCCAGTCGTCTTGTTCAATAGCATTTTGATCGCCCATTACCAAGGCAGAAATCACACCGCTATAACGAGCATCTTTAGGTAATAGACGTTTAATTTTTTGTCTCAGCCTCCAACGTTGATACTCCATCGCTAGAGAGAATTCGGTGAAGCCAATGTCCTTAGCCATTGTCAGATCGCCCGAGCGCACTGAACCACTCGCACCAAAGTCTTGATGAAAAGCCCAGCGCTCAAAGTCAAAGGTATAGGGATTTAAGCTGCCATAAGGGCGCTTGATCTTGACCTTAAAGCTCCAGCGCTGGCCAGGGATCAGCTCTGGGATATCCTGAGGATTTCGCCAGGCAGGCTGCCAACTCAGATAAATCTGCCTCGGGAAAGAGGCTACCACTTCGCGACCTAAAGCCGCCCTATCGACCTCAAAAGAAAACTTAGCGCCGAGCACACTACTTTGAGGGAGGGCATTTACTCGCCCCTCTATATTCAAATCCTTGCCCTCAAGCTCAATGGAAAGAATATTGTTCAAGCGATTCTGCGCATACTGAGCATTCCAAGCAAAGCCCAGAGTGACAAAAAGAATAATGCCAATCACTTTCTTTATTTTGATAAGCTTGCTGAATAACAGCGTAGTTACACAAATTAAAGCAATACATCCACACAACGCAGGCCAGCCATCAGGTACTGCAGATAAAAATAGTAGTAGCGATCCCCCGGCAATGAACGCCGTAATATAGATGCGCAAGTACTTAAGAGGCTATTGAAATATTGGGGATATTACTGCTAGCTGGATGATTTTTCATCAGCATCGACCAACGCGGTAATGCTTGCATAGCATTTCCCCAGACTGCCGCTGAAAATGCCGGTTCACTTATTCCACGTATCTCTGCTAATTGCTGAGCAATTCTGGGTAGTAAGGCGGGCTCATTAAGGCTGCCGCCCTCTTCACGTAACCATGCTGGTGGAATATCCGGTGCATCTGTTTCAGTAACAATACTTTCCAGCGGCAATTCTGCCAAGAGTCTTCGAATTTGCAAAGCACGCTCGTAGGTTGCGGCCCCTCCAAATCCGAGCTTAAATCCAAGCTCGATGAATTGCTCTGCCTGTTGATGGCTGCCGTTAAAGGCATGCGCGATTCCGCCAGGTACTTTCCTTTTACGCAAGGCTTTTAAAATGGCGTCTTGCGAGCGACGCACATGCAGAACGACTGGCAACTGAAATGCCTGCGCTAAGTCTAATTGCTCATGAAAAAAATACTCTTGTCGCTGAGGGTCAAGACCCGCTACAAAGTAATCGAGCCCAATTTCTCCGATACCTACAAATCGAGGGTCTGCCATCGATTGCTCAATGTGTGATTTGAGCAAGGAAATATCACTCTCGTGAGCTTGCCCAATATATAAAGGGTGAATACCTAAGGTAAAAACCAAACCAGGAATTTGATTGCCGTAGTCCTTAGCCAATTGCCGGTTGTGATTGCAATCAGATACTTGAACCGTCGGCACTAACAGTGCTTTCACTCCTTTTTCCGCAGCGCTAGCGATGATCTGAGGGATCCTGTCTTTAAACTCAGGCGCATCTAGGTGGCAGTGGGTATCTACCCAAGAGAGGGCATCGCTCATTGCGAGAATGGCTTGAGTACTCCACGCTCTAAATGCAAAATCCGATCGCACCGTTTCGCACGCACTGGATCGTGCGTCACTATGACAAAGGCAGTCCCTTGCTCTCTGGCAATATCCAACATTAAATCAAATACGCCATCGGCAGTTTCAGTATCCAGATTGCCGGTCGGCTCATCCGCCAAAACACAGGACGGATTGCCCACTAAAGCTCTAGCAACCGCTACCCGCTGACGCTCTCCACCTGAGAGTTCGCCAGGGGTATGTTGTACCCTTTTTGCCAAACCTACTGCAAGCAGCATTCGATTTGCACGCTCCATCGATTCGTCGTTGCTCAGTCCACGTATCCGCAAAGGCAGTGCAACATTCTCTACTGCGCTAAATTCATCTAAGAGATGATGAAATTGATAAATAAACCCTAAGCTTTGATTGCGTAAGGTATCCATTTTTTTAATGGATAAATTCTGTAAATTTTCTCCAGCCAAAAAAACCAATCCAGCACTCGGTGCGTCTAAGCCACCTAACAAATGCAATAAAGTACTTTTGCCAGAACCAGATGAGCCCACAATAGCTACCTTCTCAGAGGCCCTTACCTCTAAGTCAATATCTTTGAGCACCTCTACTGCAGTAGCGCCTTTGCCATAAATCTTCGCCAATCCTTGGGCATGGAGAACCGATTTGCTGACCTGATTGGTTTTATTTGTAGGGCTATTCATAACGCAAAGCCTCCGCAGGCTGAACTTGAGCAGCTCTTCGGCTGGGGTACAAAGTAGCTAAAACTGAGAGGCCAAATGCCATTAAGCCGACTGTCACCACATCGGATAAGCGCACATCAGATGGTAGTTCACTAATAAAGTACACATCGCGCGGTAAAAAACGAACTCTAAAGATGGCTTCGATTGCAGGTACGATGACATCAATATTGAGGGCAATCAATAAGCCTAGTCCTACACCCGCCAAAGAGCCTAGAAGACCAATCGCTAAACCCTGCACTAAGAAGATACGCTGAATGAGTCCTGGGCTCGCACCCATCGTTCTCAAAATGGCGATATCTGCCTGCTTCTCGTTAACCGTCATGACTAGAGTCGAAACTAGGTTAAATGCAGCCACGGCAATTATCAAAGTCAAAATGATAAACATCATTTTTCGCTCGGTTTGAACAGCTGCAAACCAATTGCGGTTTGACCTGGACCAATCCGTTACCCACAATGCCTGAGGAACCACTTGAGCCAAATCAGAGGCTACCTGCGGGGCTAGCTGCATATCATCAATCTTTACCCGCAAACCAGAAGGATCTTGGAGCCGCAACAAAGCCGCAGCGTCTTTCCAATGCAGGATGGCTAATGAACTATCGTATTCATAATGACCGCTATCGACAATGCCCACTACTTGCAACGTTCTCATTCTAGGCATAGCACCTGCAGGGGTTAAATCACTTTCAGGAACGATGAGATTAATGCGATCGCCTTTATGTGCACCAACCATATTGGCTAGCTGTGCCCCTAGCACTACACCAAAGGCGCCAGGCTTAAGATCATCAATACTGCCCACAACAAATTGCTTAGGCAAATCAGACACCTTACCCTCTTCACTCGGAAGCACGCCCCGAATGGATACACCACGCATGACGCTATCACGACTTAATAAACCTTGAGAGCTCACCATCGGAGCTACCCCAATTACATGTGGCTGGGATGCGACTTTTAGCGCCAAAGGCTCCCAATCATGAAGGCCATCAGGCGCTGAAATTTCTACATGAGAAAGCACTGACAGCATGCGATCTCGCACTTCTTTCTGAAACCCATTCATCACAGAAAGAACCACAATCAAGGCGGCAACCCCCAGGGCAATGCCTGCAGTTGATATTCCAGAAATAAAAGATAGGAAGCCATCACGCTTACCCACGCTCTTACGACGCTTAGATCGGGTGTAACGAAGGCCTATTTCCAGCTCAATGGGGAGTCTCAACATAGCTACAGTTTAGACAATCAAATGGTTAAATGGATGGATTCTGTAAATGCCACCTAAAATCAAGGGAATGACTGCGAATATCCCTCCAAATCCCAACCCCTTAAAGCAGGCAAAACGTCGCTTTACCCTCATGATTTCCGGAGAGGATGGCTCTGATTCGGGTATTGAACCCAAACAGCATCAGGACAGCCCGCCTGCTGGACTTCCCCAAGAGCGCTTTTTATTAGGAGATAAGCTGGCGATTGCCCCCGTTTTACTGTTGGGGCAAAGCAACTTAACCCTAGATCCTGATCAGATCATCGCTTGTTTACAGCCAGTACACCTTCATGCCACGCGTGATCATTTGATTTTGATGGCTCAAAGTCAGATAGATCTGACACCGGATGAATCTGCTGCGCTCCTAAAAGAAGCCTTATCCTTGATTGAAGCAGATTTTCAGGCGGCAGTCTTGTTTCAAGGGCAGCATGCTTGGTTCATTCCAGCCGGGCCATTCGCCAGCTTAGCCACCCACTCGATTGATCAGGCCCATGGTCGGAATATTGACTGGTGGATGCCGCGAGATACCCATGAATCAGGAATTGCTAAGCTATGGCGAAAACTCCAAAATGAAATTCAGATGCTATGGCACATAGGCTCAGTGAATGAAGAGCGAACGCAAAAGGGATTACCCAGCATCAATTCCTTGTGGATCAGTGGCATTGGGAAATTACAAGACGTTACCGCACCCGATTGTCTACAACATGCCTCATCCCTTTATGGCGATCATCCACTCCTGGCCGGTCTAGCCAAACACCTGGGTATTCCTCATGAATCGAATGGGCATTTCTCTAGGTTAGTAAATTTAGAGAGTGCCGGAAATATATTTGCATGGGTTAATAAACCGCAAGAGCTTTGGCATGACTTAAGTGATGCATTATTAAATCAAAACCTATTCGAAGTAGAGATCATTGACTTTCCTACCGGTAAACCTAGACAACGAATCATTACCGCACGAGATCTTCATCAAAAGACTTGGGCCTTTTGGAAAAAGCGGACACCGTTGAGTTGGCAGGCAATCGTTTCAGGACAAACATCATGAGTCTATTTTCTCAGCGCCCTTTTTCTGATCGTACCTCGACTTGGTTATCACAAAGTGGATTACACCCCTTGGTTGCCCGATTATTTGCAGCTCGTGGTGTAGAAAAGCCAGAAGAGCTATCCCTCGATCTCAAGCAATTACTCTCACCAGTTGAACTTCAAAACTGCATCAGCACTGCAACCCTATTAGCCGATATTCTGGAGCGAAAAGAACCTATGCTGGTAGTAGCTGATTATGACTGTGATGGGGCTACTGCCTGTGCTGTTGCGGTACGAGGCTTAAGGATGCTGGGTGGCAGTAATACCGCCATTCAGTTTCTAGTACCGAACCGTTTTACGATGGGTTATGGCTTAACCCCTGAAGTTGTTGACTTGGCAGCTTTACAAAACCCCAAACCCAAATACCTCATTACCGTTGATAACGGTATTGCCAGCGAAGCCGGGGTAGATCGGGCCCGTGAACTTGGTATGGAAGTCATTGTGACAGACCACCATCTACCTGGTGATCGCTTACCCAAAGCCATTGCAATCGTCAACCCCAATCAACCAGGCTGTACATTCCCAAGTAAGGCACTTGCCGGTGTGGGCGTGATGTTTTATTTACTCGTGGCATTGCGAGCAGAATTACGCAAACGAGGTCAATTTACAGTTGAGACTCAACCCAAGATTGAAAATTTATTAGATCTAGTTGCGCTAGGTACAGTGGCCGATGTTGCCCAATTAGATCGCAATAATCGCATCTTAGTTTCTAATGGATTAAAGCGCATTCGCGCCGGTGCATCACAGCCTGGAATTGCTGCACTCTTTCAGGCGGCAGTGCGCGATCCCCGAAAGGCTGGGGCATTTGATCTAGGGTTCGCAATCGGTCCTAGACTGAATGCTGCAGGACGGCTAGCAGATATGACTTTGGGTATTCGCTTACTACTGAGCGACAGTCAAGACGAATCCATCAGCCTTGCCCAAGAGTTAGATCGCATTAATCGCGAGCGTCGTGTTATTGAATCCGGCATGCAAGAAGCGGCATTAGCACACCTAGCAGAAGACCAGATTGCTGGCACGATGGCTGATCGCAACAGTATCTGCCTTTGGAATCCGCAATGGCATCAAGGTGTTGTAGGTATTGTGGCCTCCCGCCTAAAAGAGCGATTTAATCGCCCCGCTCTCATATTTGCCCCAGCCGATGGTGCCGCGGGCGAGGAATTGCGGGGTTCTTGCAGATCGATTAACGGTTTTCATCTGCGAGATGCGCTAGATATTGTTTCAAAGCGTGAGCCAGGGCTTATTCTCAAATTTGGCGGTCATGCGATGGCAGCGGGTCTCAGTATTCGAAAGGCTGATTTTGAGCGGTTTGACACTGCATTTCAGAAGGTTGCCATTGAGCTGCTCAGTGATGAGTTACTTGAGCGTCGCTATATTCATGATGGAGCCCTAGATCCATCGGAATTTACTACTGAAATAGGAGATCTTCTCGCCGAAGAAATCTGGGGTCAAGGCTTCCCCCAACCCATTTTTTATGGCCAATTCGAGATCGTCCAGCAAAGCCTGATGAAAGAAAAGCATCTGCGTCTTCAACTACGTCCCATCGGCGATGTTCAGTCAACCAGCAAGCCCTTTACTGGTGTCTGGTTCAATCACACGGCACCCCTGCCAGCGCAAGCAAGGCTAGCTTACCGCCTAGTAACTGATCGCTTTCAAGGTCAAGCTCGGGTGCAACTCATGATTGAGGCTCATGACGAAGGCTAGGTAACAATAACGCCCTTATAATTGAGGCATGGAAGCCGAACAACTCAATAGTATTTCAAATACCCTCTCTGATCTGCTCACGCGTGAGCAAGCACTTCGGGGGTATCTTTGACTTCGAAGTAAAGTCACGCCGACTTACTGAAGTCAATTCCATCCTGGAAGATCCCACGATCTGGGATGACCAAAAAAAAGCGCAAGCCCTCGGTAAGGAAAAAAAATTACTAGATGGCGTAGTTTCCACACTTACTACCTTAAATAGCAATATCACTGGCGCCATTGAATTATTCGACATGGCTAAAGAAGAAAGTGATTTCGATACCATTGGTGCAATCGAGACCGACGTTCACAGCTACAGCAAAATTGTTGGTGACTTGGAGTTCCGCCGAATGTTCCACAATGAGATGGACCCTTGCAGCTGCTTTATCGATATTCAAGCTGGTGCAGGTGGAACCGAAGCCTGTGATTGGGCCAGCATGCTATTTCGCCAATACTTAAAGTATTGCGAGCGCAAGGGCTACAAAACCGAAATCCTAGAAGAGTCAGATGGCGATGTTGCCGGCATCAAAAGCGCCACGATCAAAGTCGATGGTGAGTATGCATATGGGCACCTGCGCTCAGAAACTGGCGTACATCGCTTAGTTCGTAAATCGCCCTTTGATTCCTCCAATGGTCGTCACACCTCCTTTGCCAGTATTTATGTCTACCCTGAAGTGGATGATTCGATTGAGATTGATGTCAACCCAGCTGATATCCGTACCGATACCTATCGCGCCTCTGGCGCTGGTGGTCAGCATATTAATAAAACCGATTCCGCCGTTCGCTTGACTCATCTACCAACCGGAATTGTGGTGCAGTGCCAAAACGACCGTAGTCAGCATCGTAATAGAGCAGAAGCAATGACAATGCTGAAGTCACGTCTTTATGAGCATGAAATGCAAAAGCGCCGCGTTGAGCAAGATAAACTCGAAGCCAATAAAACAGATGTAGGTTGGGGTCATCAGATCCGCTCATATGTTTTAGACCAAAGTCGCATTAAAGACTTGCGCACCAACGTTGAGATCTCGAATACTCAAAAAGTATTGGATGGTGATCTTGATGCTTTTATTGAAGCCAGCCTGAAACAAGGCGTTTAATTTATTTCCTGCTACTAATGACCAATATGAACGACCAAGTCACCCCTAATACCTCGCCTGAACCAGCAGATGAAAACCATATTATTGCCGAGCGCCGTGAGAAGTTAGCAAAGCTTCGTGAAGGTGGCATTGCTTTTCCAAATGATTTTGTGCCGAGCCATTTGGCTGCAGATCTTCATGCTCAATTTGACAGCCTTACTAAAGAAGAGTTGGCTGAAAAAGGGATACACGTCAAAGTTGCTGGCCGCATGGTTCTTAAGCGCGTCATGGGAAAAGCCAGCTTTGCAACGATTCAGGATCGCAGTGGGCAGATACAGTTCTATATTAGTGATGAGATCAGCGGTACGGATGTTCATGGCGCTTTTAAGCACTGGGATATGGGTGACTTTATTGCCGCTGAGGGCAACCTTTTTAAAACCAATAAAGGCGAACTTTCAATTCAATCTAGTAATCTACGCCTACTCAGCAAATCTTTGAGACCTCTACCGGATAAGTTCCATGGCCTATCGGATTTAGAGACTAAGTATCGTCAACGCTACGTTGATTTAATCGTCAACCCAGAAAGTCGCAATACCTTTAGAGCACGCAGTAATACGATTGCATCATTGCGCCGTCATATGCTGGACGCTGATTTCATGGAAGTAGAAACTCCTATGTTGCACCCAATACCTGGGGGAGCAACAGCCAAACCATTTATTACTCACCACAATGCTTTGGATATGCAGATGTACTTACGTATTGCGCCCGAACTCTATCTGAAGCGCTTGGTTGTTGGTGGTTTTGAGCGCGTCTTTGAAATTAATCGAAACTTCCGCAATGAAGGCGTTAGCCCACGTCACAATCCTGAGTTCACCATGATGGAGTTTTATGCGGCTTATACAGAGTACCGCTGGCTCATGGATTTCACGGAGAACTTGATTCGCTCAGCAGCAATAGATGCGCAAGGCACTGCCGTATTGACTCACCAAGGTCGCGAACTTGATTTGAGCAAGCCCTTTCAACGCCTCACTATTACTGAGGCTATCCTCAAATATTGCCCACTTTCCAATAAGTCGTATGAAGCTGTCCAACTTGAGGATATGGCATTTATTCGTAATGAATTGAAAAAGGGAGGCGAAAATCCAGATAGCCCAACGCTTAAAAACGCAGGTATCGGCGCACTCCAATTAGCCCTTTTTGAATTGGTTGCTGAGTCTCATCTCTGGGAACCTACTTATATTGTTGATTACCCGATCGAAGTGAGTCCACTAGCACGTGAGTCAGATACACGCCCTGGTGTTACAGAGCGCTTTGAGTTATTTATTACCGGCCGTGAAATTGCCAATGGCTTCTCAGAATTAAATGATGCCGAAGATCAAGCAAATCGTTTTCGCAAACAAGTTGCTCAAAAAGAAGCTGGTGACGAAGAAGCAATGTACTTTGACCATGACTTTATTCGCGCACTAGAGTACGGCATGCCCCCAACTGGTGGTTGTGGCATCGGCATCGATCGCTTAGTAATGCTTTTAGCTGATGTGCCCAATATTCGTGATGTGATTTTATTTCCGCATTTACGTCGCGAGGAAGAATAAAGGCAATCATCACAGTACCGTTTCTCAAAACTACAGTGCAAGAGACCGTACAAAAAAAGCCGCACAATATGCGGCTTTTTTGTTTACTTTATTAACTGACTAGTTAAAGTACTGGGTACAGTTTTTGATCATCACTGTCAATGACCGTCACGTTGACCGGAATGCCAAGATTCACACTAGACGAGACGGTACAGAAATCTTGAAACTGCGCTAACACGCGATCAAGGTTTTCCAGGGCTGTACCAGGCACCCCGATACGAATTTCTACATCAATCGCCAATATACGAAGGCGATTTTGATCGTTTCGTCCAATATCACAACGGGCCTTGGTTTCAATCGGCTCAGGATTTTGTTTGAATTTTCGCAAGGCAAATAACAAAGAATCCGATAAGCAATTGGCCACACCAGCTAATAAGAATTGTGATGGCGTTGCCCCCTGAGATTTTCCTAAAGGGGGTGGCTCATCCCCATAAATAGGGCTCTGCTCCTCATCGAAATAGATCGCAAACTGATAATCACTTTGCTGCACTAGTCGCACTGATGGCGTGTCACTCATAAAAACTCCAGTCGTAAAAATGTCTCAATAAAGATACGGAATCAGTTTTTTAGTACTTGCTTTGTAGCTCGCGTATGCAGGAAATCGATCTATCAACCAAAGCTCTTCCCGCCTCGCTTTTATGTCAAATAACACTCCTAGTCCGATGACATACGCTAAGATAAAAATATTGGGAAATAAGCAAAGCCAGGCCACCGCTGCTAGGATCACCCCAAAATATAATGGATGTCGAACAAAACGATATAAGCCGGACTGAACGAACTGAGCATCGTCCCTAGGGCAAGGTAATGGAGTAAGGTTCTTCCCTAAATTAATAGCAGCAATCGGCATAATGACAAGGGAGAGTAGCGCGACCCCAATCCCCACAGAATATAGGGCCAGTAAGGCAGTCTGATTTTCGATCAACAAAAATCCGCGAGGACCAAAGAGTATGAGGCCAATTAAGATAACTTGAATAATGACATACCAAGCACCTCGCTCAAATATGGATTGAGAGCCTACTAAATTCATGAATACCACCTGAAAAGAGAATGTCTCAGTCTAGACTGTTTTTAATAAGGCAGGGCAGTATCGAAGCTTTCGTCAAAATTGCTGTCGCCTTGCGATAGAACATGCTGAGCAATCAAGAAGATTCCAGAAAGGAAGCTCAAGCACACTAGCAAGCCAAAAGCATGATATTCGTTCAGACCACTCTCATTGAGGGCCTCTAGATACCTGCCGCCATCTAAAGCCAGGTGAGTGGATAGGCTAATTAACGCCAAACCTAGAAATAATTGGGCTATGGTGAAAAAGAGGGGCTTTGGAGTAGCAGGTTTTGTAATCATCAAAATTCCTTAAGTGCGTTCATTTAAGTGCGTTTATGCATTCATCATAGGGAATGAACGCCACCCTGTAAAAGACTCCTTTTTTATAAGCTCAATTCTTTTATATCTAAAGAAAT
Source organism: Polynucleobacter brandtiae (assembly GCF_002797575.1). Taxonomy (GTDB): domain Bacteria; phylum Pseudomonadota; class Gammaproteobacteria; order Burkholderiales; family Burkholderiaceae; genus Polynucleobacter; species Polynucleobacter brandtiae. Next base: position 471,960 of record NZ_PGTX01000001.1, read on the forward strand.
TTGCCAAGAATGAGGATAATTAGATCTTTGTCACCACCGATCATCACTTATGGCTGCCTATCACTCCGAATCCGTTCTTACTGTAAATCATTGGAACGACACACTTTTTAGCTTCACTACCACCAGAAACAAGGGCTTACGCTTTCGTAGCGGCCATTTTCTGATGATTGGCCTGGAAGTAGAAGGTAGACCATTGGTTCGCGCTTACAGCGTAGCTAGCCCGAATTATGAAGAGCATTTAGAGTTTTTGAGTATTAAGGTTCAGGATGGTCCCCTTACCTCACGCCTGCAAAAAATTCAGGTGGGCGACCCCATTTTGGTGAGCGAGAAATCGGTTGGCACCCTAGTGATCGATGACTTGAATCCCGGAAAGCATCTCTATCTTTTTAGTACGGGCACTGGTTTAGCGCCATTTATGAGCATTATTCGTGACCCAGACACCTATGAAAAATTTGAGAAGGTGGTACTGATTCATGGAGTACGCTTGGTAAGTGAGTTGGCATATGCTGATTACATTAAGCATGAACTCACTCAAGATGAGTACTTGGGCGAGCTCATCCGTGAAAAACTCATCTACTATCCGACAGTGACTCGAGAGGCATTCACCCATACGGGTCGCCTAACTACCGCCATCGAATCAGGTCAACTGTTTAAGGATATCGGCTTGCCACCCCTAGACCCAGCGGTAGATCGAGCCATGATTTGCGGTAGCCCCTCTATGCTCAAAGAAACCGCTGCAATGTTAGATACAAAGGGTTTCAAGGTATCGCCAAGCTTGGGGCATTTGGGGGACTATGTCTTCGAACGTGCTTTTGTGGAAAAATAACTTTCTCTATCCGCCAGCCTTTTCCTCAATATAACTAACGGTAATGAAGTTATATTTTTATAATCCTTGCGAATGTAGACAGTACTTGATAAATTGTTACTAATGTTATTTTTATCGAGGAAGTGAGATGTCCCCAGTTCGCGAGCATTACAACCCGCTCATTACTAAGCTTCTGCGCGAACATGATAGCCTCCCGCATGATCAAGTGATTGAGCGAAAAAGCTTTCAGCGACGTATTTTGTTTCTGATGAATACAATTAAGATGCAAGAATTGGAAGATTCGTATGCCTAACACCAATTTTTTTACTCAGATTAGTTCTCAGCCGAAATAAATCCACTACGATTTGGCATCCTCACAAGTGGTAATGAGTGAGCGTCGATCACTTCATCTTTGGTGATAATCTGATTCATATACAAAATATAAGCGGTAGCCTCATAAACTTGCGTATTACTCAATGATTGCGGTGCTTGATGTGGCATGGCCCTTCTGACATAATCAAAAATAGTTGTTGAATAAGGCCAAAAACTACCAACGGTCTTAATTGGCGTATTTGTGTTTAACCCACCCCCGCCAACCAGCCGATTTGCTGGACCGCCCTGACCTTTATCGCCGTGACAGGACGCACATTTTTGCTGATAAAGCTTCTCACCAGATTTAGCAGTTCCTGAACCAGGCGGAAGACCGGCTCCAGTTGGGCTGATATCAATATTCCATGCTTGAATTTGATTCTCAGAAATTGTCTTTCCAAGACCTGTCGACTTTCCTTGATAGTAAGAATTGTTTCCGCAAGCTATTACTAGGCTTATTATAAAAATTACCAAAGCACTACGAATCATTGAATTAGCGGCCATTTGTGATTTCCCCGCTTGCAGCTACGCGCCAAGGTTGAATCGCGTTATTGTGGTAAAAAGTGTTGGGGCTTTTATCTTTTAATAAAGCTTCCATAGATGGCTGGATATCGCCATTAGAGTCAAATGCACGGCTCATCAATACCCCCGGAGTGCCATCCCAAATCCAAGGATAACGAAAGCGCACTAAAGACTTATCCAAAACCGGCTCTTGCAATGTGGCAACATCCCAAGATTTCCCACCATTCGTTGAAACCTCTACTTTTTTTATTCCGCCTTTACCGGACCAAGCAATCCCTGAAATTTCATAAAATCCTTTAGACTTTAATTTCATCATTCCCGATGGCTGAGTGATGACAGACTTTACATCCATCGCAAAGGTAAATTGAAGTGCCTTACCATCCGCCCTTAAATCAGTATATGCAGAAGTTTCCTCCCGGGTTTGCCAAGGCTCGGCGCCTAATTTGATTCTTCGGAGCCACTTAATGCTCATATTTCCCTCATACCCTGGCAAGAAGAGCCTCAAGGGATAACCTTGTTCCGCCCGCAGCATTTCACCATTCTGAGCATAAACGAGTAAGGCATCATCCATCATTTTTTTCATGGGAATGCTTCGGGTCATCGCTGCACCATCAGCACCCTCAGCTAAAGCCCATAAAGCGCCCGGCTGAATACCGGACTCTTGAAAAATAGTGGATAAGCGAACACCAGTCCATTCGCAACAAGATAGCAGCCCATGAATTTCTTGTGCAGTTTTCCCGCTAGCCTTCTTAAGCTCAGCCGCACTATTACCAGAACACTCTAGAAAATAAATTCGTGACTCCGATGGAAATCGAACAATATCCTCCATCGTTAAAATTAGAGGTTTATCAACCATCCCATGAATCACTAATTGATGATGATCCGGATTGATATCAGGAACACCTGCATGATGCCTCTCAAATACTAAGCCATTAGGCGTTATGATTCCATGTAAGTTTTGCAATGGTGTTCTGGAGCCAGTTAAGAATGTGGGTGCAGGCGACGGAAGCACACGAACCACACTTTTTTCATACCTTGATGGCAACCCATATGGGGGATTAATGAAGGTCGAGCCTTGCGTCTTTGTCCATGGGTCAACCTCTAAAAATTCAGCCTTCGTATTTTGAGCTAAAGATGTTTTAGCTGTTAACGTAGCGCCCACTCCAGCAGTAATAGCAATAGAATTTTTTAAGAAGTTGCGGCGATTAGAAAAATCTCTCTGACCAGACATAAGCGATCCATCCCTCACTATTGATTTAATTTACTCTAAATCTATTACTAACAGCATAGCGTTAAAGTCCTGCCAATAAGTTGTTTTATATTATGTTCAGAACAAAAAATAAGCCAATTGCAGCAATAAATAGGGTTTCCACTAGCAACATTACTACTGGCTGCCAACCTAATTGGGCAAGCTCCTGAAAGTTAGTTTTCAGCCCCGCTGCTGCAATTGCAATTACCAGCATCCAGCGCGAGACTCCGCCAATAGAATGCGTAATAGAGGTTGGCAAAATTTGCATAGACGCTACTATTGATAGAGCGACAAATCCTAGCAAAAATGTGGGGATCAAACGTAGACTTCCCCAGCCCAGTGTATTGGTTGATTTTTGCGTTCCAAAGAATATTGAAATCACTAATACGACAGGTAGTAATAAAGCGACGCGAAATAGCTTCACTACGGTTGCAACATCTCCAGCCTCTGGGCCAAATAACATTCCTGCAATCATAACTCTAAACAGATTCGAAGTATTGCCAAGCTTGAAGCACTTAAATGACTGTGTACTTAAATGCGCTTCTGTGAAGGAATGGTAAGGCACTTGGGTAGAGCCCAAGCATTATTACTCGGCTACCGGTCTTTTTCCCGATAAAAATTGGGGGCACTAAAACTCTGCTGTACAGGCATTACCTCCAATTTATTAATACTAACGTGAGTAGGTAAATTTGCAGCCCAGAAAATAGTTTCGGCCATGTCTTCGGCAGATAGCGCCTTAATACCGTCATATACCTTTGCCGCCCTCTCATCATCCTTCAGTCTCACATTAGAAAACTCTGTACCTGAGATCATTCCGGGCTCTATAGATGAAACACGCAGTGCAGTATTAGCTAATCCAGCACGCAAATCTGAGCTGTATTCGTGAACGAATGCCTTGGTACTGCCATAAACATTTCCACCTGGGTAAGGATAGGTCCCGGCAACAGAACCGACATTAAAAATGTGGCCATGATTTCGTTCAATCATCCCTGGCAATACTTCATTGGTAATATTTATTAAGCCCTTAATATTGGTATCAATCATCTGAAACCATTCAAGCAGCTCAGCCTTATATGCAGGCTCCAGTCCAAGTGCAAGCCCTGCATTATTCACTAGAATCTGAATGCTCTTAAACTCAGCAGGAAGATGCGCAAGAAATTCTGCTACTGATAAATAGTTCGTAACATCCAACTCAGCTATAAGAAGATTAGACTTCTGATCCTCAGGAGTGGCATCGCGAAGCTCAATGAGTCGCTCGAAACGACGTCCAGTGGCAATAACTTTATAACCCTCGGCAAGAAAACGAGAGGCTACTGCCTTTCCTATACCAGAACTTGCTCCTGTAACTAAGACTACTGAATCTCTTTCCATGGATAAATTAACTTTGTAAAAGATATATACGTTACTAAAAAGTCTCGCCTAGTTTATGGACGGAAGCCAGGTAGCTAATTGTGGAAAAATTAACAGCAGAATAACCGCAAAGACCTGCAACAACATAAATTGTGACATCCCAGCATAAATATCAGTTATTTTCCAAGTTGGGGCAACGCCTTTTAAAAAATAAGCCGAGAGTGCGACCGGGGGTGAAAGCCATGCAGTTTGAAGCGTAACAGCCACAAGCGTACTAAACCAAATTAAATCAATACCAGCAGCTTTAATAATTGGCAGAAATATAGGGACTACGATCAAGACAATTGGAACCCATTCCAGTGGCCATCCTAGCAGAAAAATTAAAAGTAAAATCAAAATGAGCATCGCCATCGGTGGAAGCGGCAAAGAGGCGAGAAAATTGGCAATCATGTCAGCACTACCAAGCCTAGAAAATACTGCGCCAAATAAATTTGAGGTAGTAACTAGTAACAAAATCATACTTGAGACCTGCAATGACTGCATCACACAGTTTTTGATCTTAGCAATAGACATTCTTCCGGACAGTGTGGTCAGGAGAAACGTTGCCACACATCCAACTGCACCTGCATCAGTTGGAGTGGCTATACCTGCAAGAATGACGCCAAGTGTCGCAAGTAAGACAACGATTACTGGTGCAATTCCAATCATCAAATCAATCAAAACTGGCTTTAGTGATACTGCCCTCATCTCTAATGGTAGCGCAGGTCCCAGAGCGGGATTAATCCAGCAGCGAACCATACAGTAAGCAGCAAAAAGAAATGCCAAAAGTAATCCAGGAAGAACCGCTGCAGCAAAAAGATCTGTAGCTGGTACGCCCACTACCGGACCCATAACAATCAGCATCACTGATGGAGGAATCAAAATACCAAGTGTTCCACCTGCTGTGATTGCTCCTGCTGACATGCGCGTGTCATAACCGCTTTTAATCATTGACGGTGCAGCCATTACTCCTAGCAAGACAACGGATGAACCTACAATACCCGTTGCAGCAGCAAATATAGTGGCAGTAACAATTACTGCCAAATAAAGAGAGCCCCTCAGACCCCCAAAAAGTTGCTGAATCGAGTAGAAAAGGCGCTCCATAATTCCAGATTGCTCCAGCAAAAACCCCATAAAAAGAAAAAATGGGATCGCTGCTAAAACGCTGTCCTGCATTACTGATAAAGTTTGTAAGATTGCAAGATCGAATACAACTGGTCCAAGAGCTATAAACCCCATTACTATACTAACTGCGCCGAGAGTAAAGGCTATTGGAAACCCTATGAATATGGCGCAAAGTAATACGCCAAGACCAATAATTCCCAAAATTTGCTGGTCCATTTATTAACTTTCCTGTTTCGTGGCTAAAGGCCATTGATTTAATTTAATTGCCACAATACATTTACAGACTTCCGATATTCCTTGGATGCTCAGTAAAAAACCTGTTAATGGAAGAGTCATCATAAATGGCCAAGTAATAGCCATCCAAGGGCTTGAAACAAATCGTTCGTCATTAATAAATGCCTGATAAAAATACTCCCATCCCACTAGCGTGAAAATAAGCGTAAAGGGGAAAAAGAGGAATGCATAACACGCTAAATCAACCATTGCCTGAGTTTTATGGCTCCAGGCGTCGTAAAACATATCAGTACGTATATGCCCTTTATTTTTTAGCGTGTAACTTGATCCCAGCATAAAAAAAGCGCCATAGAGCATGAATGTCATGTCGTAAGCCCAAATAGTAGGGGCTCCAAAAATATATCTAGCTACGACTTCATATGCCAAACTCAGCACCATAGGAATAATCATCCATCCGACGATATTCCCCGAAATTGTCGTAATGTAATCTATCTTTTTTGATACAGCAATTAAATTAAGGTTAATGTCAGACACTTATCAGCTCCATTTAAAAAAGGTGGAAATATCCACCTTTTTTTTAAGTCATAAAAAACTTACTACTTCTTGCCGCCTACAACCGTCGAGCCAATGTTGTAGTAGAGACCATTGATTTGGGTCCAGTAAGGGACCACTATCCCGGCAAATTTTTTCTGAGAGTCTAAGACCTCTTTGAAAAAAGCATTTTTCTCTGATTCACGGGCATACACAACAGTTGTTGCTGTTTGAAAAGCGGTGAAGAACTCCTTAGGAGTGTCATGAACTTTTACCCCATGGTCTTTTTTTAGTTTTTCAAGTGCAATAGCATTGCGGTATACGTTGAATGTATATGTTTCAGCTATGGTTGCTGAAACTGCAGTTTCAACAATTACCTTTAAATCGGCCGGTAATTTATCCCAGAAGGTTCTATTGATTAAAAGCTCTGCAACGTCTGTTGATTGATGCAAGCCCTGGAGATAGTAGTGCTTAAATACATTTTGGAAACCTAAAATCATATCGTCTGCAGGTCCAATCCACTCAGCTGCATCGATTACCCCTCTTTGCGCCGCAGGAACAATTTCAGCACCAGGCATAGAAACAGTTGTCAAACCCATTTCTTTAAATATCTCCGCAGTCAATCCTGGAGGGGATCGGTATTTCATGGGCTTCATATCAGCAATTGAATTAATTGGCTGCTTAAACCAGCCAAATGGGTCTGGACCCATGGGCTGAATCATGAAGGGCTTAATATTCTTTTTAAGAACCTCAGTAAAGAGTCTATCGTAGAGCTGATCACCGCCGCCATTTTTAAGCCAAGACATGTGTGAAACTTGATCCAAGCCCACGCCTGATCCGGATGCTGGGTTAGAGAAAAGTGCAGCAGCTGAGTTTTTTCCAGACCAGTAGTGGGTCCAAGCAAAACCACCATCTACAACCCCCTTATCAACGGCATCGAGAATTCCAAAGGCTCCAACTACAGCCCCATCTGGTAGGACCTCAACCTTAAGGCGACCGTTTGACATCTTGTCGACACGATCCCCAAAATTTTTCATTAGCTCATAGTAGATGCTGGCAGATGGAACGCCAGCTTGAATTTTCATTTTTATTGGGGATGACTGTGCAAATGGGGCCCCACAAAACATACTGGAAAGGACTGCGACTGCTGCCACACGTTTTATAAATTTCATCATCACTTCAAACTCCTTTTTTATTTAAGCCAACACACTTATTTACGGCAAAGAAAGAACATTTAGAAAGTAGAGCAGGCTAATTAATTTTCTTTTTGTAGACTTACACGAAATATAAATTAACACACAAATTGGAATATAAAGTATCATCTGATGAAATGATTTAAGTGTTTACCCTTAAAAAGCATTCAATATCAAAATAACGTCACTCAATGCCACAAAAGCTCTCCCGCATAAGCCCTCCCTCGGAAATATTTGAGGATTCGACTAAATCTAGCATGGCTGAGAAAGTCCTCTTAATCTTGGAAACCATCGCCCAATCTGAGTTCCCGCTTACCCTAGAGGCTATTTCTACCAGCAATGGCTTGGCTAAACCAACTGCTTTTAGGTTGTTAAATACACTGGTGGCACAAGGTTTTATAGAGCGTGACCCCAATGGAAGACGCTTTCAGCCCAGTGCAAAGTTGAGATTGATTGGAATTAATATTTTGTCAGTCGACTCTATCCGATCCCAACGTGTAGCGGTCATGAGGCGCCTTGTAGAGGAAATAGGTGAAACCTGTAATTTTAATATTCTCGATGGCAATAAAGTGATGTACCTAGATCGAGTTGAGACTAGCGCACCTATTCGCCTTCATATCGATGTGGGTACCCGAGTTCCTCTTCACTGCACTGCGAGTGGAAAATTATTTCTCTCTGGAATGACAGATCTACAAGTGAGAAGCTCCCTGGGAAATGAGCCATTTCAAAGGCATACTCAGAAAACACTGACTAGCTATGAGGGGCTATTTCGCGAATTAGAAAAAATTCGCATAGATGGTTATGCTCTTGATGAATCAGAATTCTTGGACGGATTTATTGGGATAGCGGTGCCCATTACTAATTTAAAAAATAAAACCTTTGCCACAATTACTGCGCATGGACCGGCACCACGTATTCAATTAAACCCTATTGATTTTTATGTCGCGCCTTTAAAACAAGCTGCTGATGATATTCAAAATACTTTATCTGAATCCAACGTCTAACCTATCCAGAGGATCTATAAAATTTCTAATCCCGTCATCATTACCGTAGCAATGACTGGCGCAATCCCCCGCAAAAAGGACTGTCCCGGCCCACTAGTAAAAACCTCAGAACAAATTGAAGAAATCCATAAATCTTTTGAGGCTGGCGCTTCCTTAGCGCACATTCACGTTCGAAATCCTGATGAAAGCCCTAGCTCGGATCCGGATCTGTATGCAATTGTGCAAGCAGGTATTCAAAAGCACTGCCCTGGAATAATTGTGCAATTCTTAACACGAGGACGCGGACGTGATCAAGCGGCACGAGGCGGAATGCTTTTTCATAGGCCAGACATGGCCTCACTAGCAACGGGTTCAGTCAATTTTCCAAATGGAATTTATGAGAATCCGCCAGATTTTGTTGATGGGCTGGCTAGTGAAATGTTGAAATATGAAACTAAGCCCGAAATTGAAATCTTTGACTTAGCGATGCTTTATAACGCAGCGAATTTAGTTGAGAGGGGCCTTCTAAAGGCGCCTGTTCACATTCAATTTGTTATGGGTATACCAAACGCAATGCCTGCCAGATGCTCCATTCTAGAGTTCTTGATTTCAGAGTTAAAAACAGTGATGCCAGACGCTACATGGACAGCTGCTGACGTAGCTCGCCATCAATTAACAGTCAATGAGTGGACTCTTGAGCTAGGAGGTCACATCAGAACTGGTCTTGAAGACAATATGCGTTTTAATAAAACGCGCTTGGCAAGGGACAATACTGAGCATGGAGCCCACGCTGCCTCCTTGGCTCCCACATATGGGCGTACGGTTGCAAGTGCAGCGCAGGCACGTGAAATTCTTGGACTTAGAAAGCATTAAAATCGAATGAAAAATCAATCCTTCAATTACATCATCGTAGGTGGAGGCTCTTCTGGCTGCGTTCTAGCAAATCGTCTATCAGAAGACCCTAAAAATTCAGTATGTCTTATTGAAGCCGGACCTAAAGATCGCTCACCATGGATTCATTTGCCAATCGGTTACGCAAAAACCATGTGGGATCCGAAGCTAAATTGGAAATTCCAAACTGAACCAGATCCCGGAATGAATAATCGCCAAATTTATTGGCCCAGAGGAAAAACATTAGGTGGATCAAGTTCTATTAATGGTTTAATTTTTATTCGCGGTCAAAAGGAAGACTATGATGGCTGGCGCGACCTTGGTAATCCGGGCTGGGGATGGGATGATGTGCTGCCCTACTTTAAAAAGGCTGAAGGTAATGATCGCTTAGGTGAACCACTGCATTCTCAAGCAGGTCCTCTAAAAGCCTCATCTATACCGAAAAAACACCCCCTTGTAGAGGCATTCAAAAAAACTGCCAACCTCATGGGCATACCCAGTACAGATGACTTTAATAATCTCACGCAAGAGGGGGTGGGTTACTATCAACTTACCACTAGCAAAGGATTTCGTTGTAGTACTGCGGTGGCCTATCTTAAGCCTGCTAAGACACGTCCAAACCTAACGATTCTGACAAATAGCCAAGCATGTAGAGTTCTTTTTGAAAATAAAAAAGCGATTGGCATTGAAATAGTTTGCAAAGGAATTAAACAAATCATTCATGCGAGCCATGAAGTAATTCTGAGTGCTGGAGCGATTCAAAGTCCACAAATTCTACAACTATCCGGAATTGGTCCATCTAAACTTTTAAATCAATTTAATATTCCAGTAATTCAGGATCTTCCTGGTGTCGGTGAAAATCTACAAGACCATCTTCAATACCGCTTAATTTATGAGCTTAACCAACGTATTTCCACCAATGACCAGCTGTCATCTTGGTTTGGACAATTAAAGATGGGTCTAGATTGGTTATTATTTCGCGGCGGCCCTCTCTCAATCGGCATCAATCAGGGCGGCCTCTTCACTCGCGTAATGGCCGATTCTAAAACTCCTGATATTCAATTCCACTTAGCCACTTTATCGGCAGAAATGGCAGGGGGTAAGGTACACCCTTTCTCTGGGTTTACTATGTCGGTATGTCAATTGAGACCAGAATCTAGAGGGCATATTCGAATTCAGTCCGCAGACCCCCTAGTACCGCCAAAAATGCTTGCTAACTATCTCGAAACGCAATATGACCGAGATACCAGTATTGCCGCAATCAAATTCGCTAGAAAATTAGCGCAATCTGAACCTCTTCGCTCTCTCATTACTAGGGAAGTAAAGCCTGCTAATGTTGAATCGGATGCAGAAATTTTAGAATTCTGTCGAAATAGTGGTGCCACAATATTTCATCCAACTGGCACCTGCCAAATGGGTCCAGATAGCAATCCTATGGCAGTCCTAGACGCGCACTTACGAGTACGGGGTGTTGAAGGATTACGAGTGGTTGATTGCTCAGCGATGCCCACTCTTCCTTCTGGAAACACTAATTGGCCTGCTGTAATGTTAGCTGAAAGAGCATCAGATTTAATATTAGGAAAAGTAGGTGCTAATTAATGCATTACTTCGTGTTCTCAATCATTGGAATAGCGACTGGGTTTTTAATGGCTATTTTTGGCATTGGTGGTGGTGCTTTTATCGTTCCAGCTTTAGATGTCGCATTTTTAATTGTGCCCAACTTATCACATCCACCTTTCCAGCTGATTGTCATTGGAAGTTTATGTACTATCGTGATTGGCTCGCTACCAAGGGCAATCAAAGTGGTTAGCGGGCATCAATCAGAAAGAACAACTGCTACCATTCTGATATTGAACGCGCTTCCTTTTATTTTATTAGGCAGTTTTCTGGCAACTCAACTGACAGACAACATTCTTCGCCTAGGGTTTTCAGTGACTATAGCCGCTATTGGTATATGGACACTCATTGGCAAATCACCCACTATCAAGAATTCAGAAAGTATACAAAAATATTCGCCCTGTAAACTTGTTGTAGTTGGAGCGATATCTGGAATTTCATCCGCACTATTTGGATTGGGTGGAGCAACCCTTCTAATGCCCTTGCTAACAATGTGGGTTGGCTTGCCCATCAGTCTCTGTGTAGATATATCTATTTTATTTGTATCAGTAACATCGATAGTAAGCCTAGTTACCTTAAGCTCTGCTTGGATTGGAGTTCATGGGGCAAATAGCATTACCCCTGAAATAATTACCCTTATCCTCATTCTAGGAATCAGTGCAGCAATCACGCAAATAATTGCAGCAGGAAAATTAGTTAAGATGAACAATCAACTAAGACAGAAATTACTCGGAGGCTACCTTATTATTTTGTCTTTATGGGTCATAGCTCGTGCGCTTATTTAAGTATTTTGTAAAACTAAATCCAGTAATTTTAAGCGCTGCACCTTGCCTGAGGGGCCTCTTGGTAGCTCATCCATAAATAAGATGGTTTTAGGAGTTCTAAACTTTCCTAGCTCCTGTAAGCAAAAAGTGCGCATCTCCTCTTCTGAGCAATTCATATCTGGTTTTAAGATAATACAAGCCATAATTTCTTGACCATAATTTTTATCAGGAATGCCAACCGCAGCTACATCTAATACCGCAGGATGTTTCAAAATAACTTCATCAATTTCTCGAGGAGCTATATTTTCGCCCCCTTTAATAATTAATTCTTTCAGACGCCCGGTAATAAAATAAAAACCTTGTTCATCACGCAGTCCTAAATCACCGGTTTTAAGCCAGCCCTCACTATCAAAGGCCTTAGCAGTTTCAGCCTCCGCTTTGTAATATGCATCCAAAACATTCCCGCCACGTAAGCAGATCTCGCCAACAGTATTATTTTCGAGCATCATTCCACTAGGGTCTATTACCTTTGCCTCAACTCCGCACGGTAAACCTGGGCTGCCATAACGCCTACTTTCATCATGGGGATTACAAAATACCATTGAAGCAGATTCGGTCATACCCATACCTTCAATCACAGTAATTCCGAACAAATTCTCGAACTCATGATGGTGCTCAGGTGGGAGGGGTGCAGATGCTGAACGCCCAAAACGAATGTGCTGCAGATCTTCACGAGAGGGTATCTTACCCCCACTTTTTGCAGCATTAATTAAATAGGCAATAATTGTGGGGACCATATTGATCCAAGTACAACGATATTCTATTGCGAGATTCCACCAATTTGATGCCGAGAAAGAGTGTGGCGCTACAACTGCTCCACCTGAAACAAAAGGAGTGATAGTAGAAATGACTTGACCATTGATATGGTAGATGGGCAGTGAGCTCAGAACAGTATCGGCCTGAGTTAAAGAGTGCCAAGCCGCCATTGATCGAGCGGCATGCAATAAATTAGCGTGGGTAAGCAAAACACCTTTTGGTGTTCCGGTAGTCCCAGATGTGTACATTAGTAATGCTGGTTGAGAAGATCTCACATTTGGAAGAACGCCCTCCTGACAATCCATAAATGGTCCGACTGGGGCATCAGGGTCCAACTCAACTACAACAAACTGTCTCTTAGTTTTTTCTAAGGCAGCAAATAAGCTAGTTTTTTTGTCGGGCGAGTAAAACAAGAGCTCAATATCACTGTGATCTAAGACCCAAGCCAATTGATCTATAGGTGCTAATAGGTTAAGGGGAGTAATTACTCGACCACATGACATTGCCGCAATAAATATCGTGGATGTTTGGCGACCATTTTGCATAAACAAGCCGACGTGCCCATGCTCACTAATACGTGATTGATCTAACCAAGTTGAAAAGCAGCGCGCTTCTTTTGCCAGTTGTGCATAACTTAAAGTTACCTTTGTCTCAGGAGCAAATAAAAAAGTTTTACTCCCCTGAATTTTTTCCCAATGCAGCAACACCTCACCCAAACTATGGCAAGCAATAGTCATGATCGTCTTTTTTAAATTTTAGCAATTGCTAAACAGGTAGTTATAAATAAAGAATTAAGACTGAGGAAAACGGCTGAAATACCCTTTAAGCAAATCCTCTACCTTGGGAACCTTCTCAGCAATCGGTCTAACCACCCTAGTAATATTAAGATAATGACGATAGGTCATATTGTCGGAGAAATTATTTTTCCCCCAAGTACCACACCCCATAGACAGAGAAAATGGCAGGCCATTCTCAAAACTACCCCCTGTTGCAACAGTGTGGGCTTGATTAACAATAATACGCGCGACGGGCAATTGCTGGGCGAGTGAGGCTGCACGACTCTCCATGATATCTCCAGATTGAGAGGTATGAAGTCCAACAGAGTGTCCTGCACCTTGGAAGGAGTACACATTAGAAATTAATGATTTTGCTGACTCAAAATTTTCTACTTTCCACACAGTGAGGACTGGACTAAGTTTCTCTCCAGAAAATGGCGCTGAGGGGCCAAAACCTTCTTCCTCAACCATAAAAAATTTAGCTGATTTTGCCTTAGGATTTTGTAATTGAGCTCGCTCTGCTATAACAGCTGGACTCTGGGCAGTTAGAGTAGATGTTAACTTACCGTTATAAAACATGACTTCATGCAAGCGTTTTTTATCCGCGACATCCAGCATTAGTCCACCAACAGCCTCTAAAGCAGCGATTGCTTGGTCATATACAGGGGCACAAATAACCACACCGTTTTCACTAGAGCAACTGGTTGCATTGTCAAAAGTCTTTGATATTAAGATCTTATTTGCCGCACTAGCTAACTCTGCATACTCATCGATGATAACTAAGACATTACCAGCCCCAACACCAAACGCAGGTGTACCGCAAGTGTAAGCAGCTCGAATATTTGCTTGTGAGCCCGTAGCAACCACTAGGTCTGCTAGACGCATTAATTCATTTGTAGAGTCTTTTGTAATAGGGGAAGGTAACATTTGCACTAAATCACGCGGGGCATTTACCTGATCAAGCTGGTGATGCACAAATTCTAAGAGTCGTGCACAGGTCGACATCCCCTTAGGAGAAGGTGCAACTACTACAGCATTACGACATTTCAAGGCATTCAGAATTTTATTAATAGGAGTGGCTCCCGGATTCGTGGAGGGTGTAATAGCGGCAACTACACCAACTGGGCGGCCATACTCCGTCAGTCCTGTCTTTAAATCTTCAGAAATTACCCCAACTGTCTTAGCATGACTTAAGTCCCTAACAAGACCCAGTGTTTTGCGAAAGTTTTTCTTAAACTTGTCTGCAACATCACCAAGTCCAGTATCCTTAACTGCTAACTCTGCAAGCTCTTGATTGCGCTTGGGCTCTAAAATTGCCCATGCGACTGCTTCTACTACTAAATCCACCTGCGCTTGGCTAAATTGCTCATAAACCTTCTGGGCTGCACGCCCTTTCTCAACAATGCTTTCTACTGGTGTCATGGCTTTTCTTTGTTAGGAATTTCTTTTGGGGTTGCAGTAAATTATTCGGCTTTGATGCTGGCTTCTTTAGTTACTTTTTTCCATTTAACTAGTTCTTTTGTAACTATCGTACCCAGTTGAGCTGGAGTGCTGCCTACTGCTTCTGCGCCTTGCGCAATCAGTTTTTCTTTGACGTTTGGCTCAGATAAAACTTTGATGGTAGCTTTATTCAGCCTATCGACAATAATCTGGGGGGTTTTTGCTGGCACAAACATAGCGTACCAAGAGTCCACCTCATAATCCTTAAAGCCCAATTCGGCCATTGTTGGTACTTCCGGAAAAACTGGGGAACGCTTCACTGTTGATACAGCCAGGGCACGTAACTTGCCAGTCTTAACATAATTAGCTGCTGCTGGGATTGACACCCATAACAGCGGAACCTGCCCTGCAATGACATCTGTAATTGCAGGGCCACCGCCTCGATACGGAATATGCATCATATTTACGCCTGCAGAGTTGGCCATCATTGCTCCGGCCAAGTGTCCTGGAGAGCCATTACCTACAGATGCATATGAAACTGCATCCGGTTTGGTTTTAGCCATATCAATCACTTCTTTAACTGTCTTAGCTGGAAAATCTGGGTTGGCCACTAAGATCTGCGGTAGTGAGGCCACCAAAGATACCGGCAAGAAATCTTTTTCAGTGTCAAATGCCAACTTTGGATAAATAGCCGGATTGATTGTGTGTGAAGAAAGAGTAAACAGAACTGTATAACCATCCGCTGGCGACTTTGCTGCAATGTCAGTTCCAATGGAGCCGCCTGCCCCACCCCGATTGTCAATAATAACTTGCTGCCCCAAAGCTTGACTTAAGGGCTCTTGCATAATTCGCGCAATGACATCAGTCCCACCACCAGGTGGATAAGGCACGATAAATTTTATGGGCTTAGTTGGCCAAGCCTGAGCATTAACAGCCTGAATAAAACCAAATGAGAGCACCCACACAACAGTAGCGACCAGTATATTGTTTATACGCATGACCTTATCTCCTTTTGAGTTATGTACTAGACTTATATTAGTCTTTTTTATGTACTTTACAAAGGATATTCCATCTTACTGAACGGAACAAGTTGTTTCGTATTAGTAAAAATACTTACATTTTTCCTTTTAATAACTGCTTAACTCCATTAGAATGAACAAAACGACACAATTCATGAGATCTAAAACCCATGCTTGATTTAGAAGTTAACGACCAGTTTGATGTAGCAAGAAGGGATGCTTCTAGTGAAAACTCCTCAATGCTTAAGGGGGTCGTCATTCTAGAGGCCCTAGTTGGCTTAAAACAACCGGCAACCCTAGCCCAGCTAATGGTAATTACAGGGATGCCAAAGGCCTCCCTTCATAGGACATTGGCTATTTTTGAAGAAGCAAGTTTGGTCGCCAGAGAACCCGGGGGAAGAACGTATGCCCCCGGCCAGCGTTTATCAACGCTAGCAATATCCACGCTTACCCATGATTCAGCCTCTGCAATAAGACATACCATCCTACGAAAGCTAGTGTCAGACCTCGGGGAAACTTGCAATCTCGCGGTTCTTAGGCGCGGTGAACTGTTTTACCTCGACAGAGTTGAAGCAAATTGGGCCCTACGCTTACATTTGCCTCCGGGAACAGTGCTGCCACCCCATTGCAGCGCAAGTGGAAAACTTTTACTGGCCTTCAAATCTGCGGATGAACGCTCTAGAATTCTAGAAAATTTACCTCTTGAACAATTTACTCATAGAACAATCACCGATCATCATTTGCTAGAGTCTGAGCTTGAGAGGATTGTTTCTACAGGCTATGCTGTTGATAATGAAGAATATGTTTTGGGTGTTTCCTGTGTTGCCGTTCCAGTCCGAGACTCCATGGGTGAAGTTGTAGCAGCTATTGCGGTTCATGCTGCTACAGCAAGACTCCCCCTCAATCAGGCAATGGAGCATATCCCTAAACTCAAAGAAGCTGCAGCGCAAATTTCTCGAACACTGTCTTAATTAAGTGTTGGAGCGATAACCTTCAAGGATTGAACTCAAAGTGGAATACCCCCTATTAGAAAAAATCATCGAGGAGGCTAAGGGCGATCTCCCTTTAGGAGTAGTCTATCCCCTAAGCATTCCCGCCTTAGAGACGGTTGCCGAACTCATTAAAAAGAGTTTATGTAGCCCCGTTTTAATTGGCCCAATAGGCCCCATCTTGGAACTTGCTGCGAGCGCCAAAATTTCACTTGATGGCGCACTAACGGTAGACACACCCGATGACCCAATATTGGCAACTAAAAAAGCAGTCGAAATGGTGAAAGATGGGAAAGTATTAGCCTTAATGAAAGGCTCCCTACATACCGAGGAACTCATGGGGCCGATTGTTAGTAGGGATGGATTGCGCACAGACAAGCGTATTAGTCATCTCTTTTTATTTGAACTAACTCACTACCATAAGCTAATTGGAATAAGCGATGCAGTTGTCAACATTGCGCCCAATGCTGCACTCAAACGTGAAATACTATTCAATAGCTTAAGCGCTCTCAAAAAACTGGGGATAAGTAATGCCAAGGTAGCCTTGATTGCGGCAACCGAAGTGATTAACCTGGCAATGCAATCGACTACTGATGCAAAAGAAATCGTTGACGAGCATCTAACTAATCCTATTTTTCCTGGGGCAATCATTGAAGGCCCATTTGGTTTTGATAACGCCATCTCAGCGGAATCAGCTAAGATTAAGGGAATTTCATCCCAGGTAGCTGGCGATCCAGATTTACTTTTAGTCCCCGACCTACAGGTCGGAAATATTCTTTATAAATCCTTTGTTTACATGGCGGGAGCTGAATGTGCTGGAGCAATTCTAGGCGCTCAAGTTCCTATTGTCCTGACCTCTAGGTCTGACTCTGTTTTTTCAAGAGTTGCATCTACTGCGATGGCTATTCTTCTTGCTAAAAATCTAAATTCTAAGTAAAACTATGTTCAAAATATTTTCCAATGAACCTGTACATGATCCTATTAAGAATACAGCGCCAACTACTGAAATAAAAAAGACAACTTGCTACATGTGTGCTTGCCGCTGTGGAATCAGGGCGCATCTTCGAGATGGTGAATTAGTTTATATAGATGGAAATCCTGATCACCCACTTAATCAGGGTGTCATTTGCGCTAAAGGATCTGCTGGAATTATGAAACAGAAGTCTCCGGCACGCATTACCCAGCCACTCCTAAGAAAGGCGGGTAGTGAAAGAGGTAACGGAGAATTTGAAGCAATTAGCTGGGATAAGGCATTTGAAATACTGACAGAACGGTTAGCAAAGATTCGCGCTAGCGACCCTAAAAAGTTTGCCCTCTTCACTGGCCGCGACCAAATGCAGGCGCTAACCGGTTTATTTGCCCGGCAATTTGGCACACCAAACTATGCAGCACATGGAGGATTTTGCTCGGTGAATATGGCAGCAGGCATGATCTACACAATCGGTGGTAGCTTTTGGGAATTTGGTGGGCCCGATTTAGATCAAGCAAAGTTATTTGTAATGATTGGCACTGCTGAAGACCATCACAGCAACCCAATGAAGATTGCTCTCTCTAAATTTAAAAGAGCAGGCGGCCGCTTCATTTCAATAAATCCGGTGCGTACAGGCTATTCAGCGATTGCAGATGAGTGGATTCCAATTAAACCGGGCACAGACGGCGCCTTATTCATGGCCCTCATGCATGAGTTAATCCGACTAGAAAAATATGATGCGGCTTTTTTAAAGCGCTACAGCAACTCATCCCAACTCGTATGTATGGATTCAGGGCCTGAAGAAGGGCTATTCTTGTATGACCCAGACTCAGACCCACTGAATAGCGACTTACCCCATAACAAATACATATGGGATGAAATATCTCAAAGTGCAAAACCTTGCTTCGCCAAGGAAACTTTACCTACATTGGTGGGTGAATATGTGATGGGCCCTGGTCCACATGAAGGCAAAAAAGTAGTGCCCGCATTCGAACTACTCAGAAGACAAGTTAGCGAAACAAGTCCTGAATGGGCTGCAGCTATTACCGGTATTTCAGAAGAAAGGATCCGTAAGCTTGCACTTGAAATGGCTGATACTGCTTTTGGTCAAGAGTTTGAATTGCCAATCCCTTGGACTGACTCATGGGGTGAAAAACATAACTCCGTCACGGGTAGGCCAGTAGCATTTCATGCTATGCGAGGACTATCTGCGCACTCTAATGGCTTCCAAACAACTCGAGGTCTAGCTGTATTGATGTCCTTACTTGGCACCATTGATCGCCCTGGAGGCTTTCGGCATAAAGCACCCTATCCAAGACAAGTACCTCCGAATGCAAAGCCACCCTCTTCTGAGAATGATATTAAGCCTAACACTCCTCTTGCTAAGCCACCGCTTGGCTGGCCAACTCAGCCGGAAGATCTGGCTCTAGATTCTCAAGGCAAGCCATTGCGAATTGATAAGGCCTATTCCTGGGAGCACCCATTAGCAGCCCATGGCTTAATGCATAACGTGATTACAAATGCAGTGAAGGGTGATCCCTACTCTATCGATACATTGATGATTTTCATGGCTAATATGTCCTGGAATTCCACCATGAATACGATGGAAGTTCGGGAGCATCTTAATTCTAAAAATGAAGATGGTGAATTTAAGATTCCTTTTTTAGTCGTCTGCGATGCATTTCAATCCGAAATGGTGGATTTTGCAGATTTAGTTCTGCCAGATACAACCTATCTTGAACGCCATGATGTCATGAGTATGTTAGATAGACCTATTTCAGAATTTGATGGCCCAGTGGACTCTGTACGAATTCCTGTACTAGAGCCCCTAGGAGAATGTAAGCCATTTCAAGAGGTCTTAATTGAACTGGCCTCACGTTTAAAGTTTCCGGCATTTACAACTGCTGAAGGAGCGAGAAAGTTTAAAGACTATCCGGACTTTATTACTCGCTTTCAAACTGCACCTGATTCAGGTATTGGATTTCTGGGTGGCTGGCGTGGTGAGAATGGAGACAAGCCACTAAAAGGTGAGCCCAACCCCAATCAGTGGGAAAAGTATGCTGAGAACAATTGTGTTCATCAATATCACATGCCCCCAGAGCATCAATACATGCGAAATTGGAATAAGGGATACCTTGATTTCTCCAAGGAAAATGCCCTACGACAAAAAAATGACCCCATCATGATTGCTGTCTATTCCGACATCTTACAAAGATTCAGACTAGCTGCTACTGGTAAGCGTCCAGGAGCACAACCTCCTGAGCACCTAAAGGCGCGCATCTTTAAATATTTTGATCCGCTCCCCTTTTGGTATCCCCCACTTGAAGATGAAGTAACTGACTTAAATAAATTCACTCTGAATGCCATCACGCAACGTCCGATGGCGATGTATCACTCATGGGACTCACAAAACGCCTGGTTAAGACAGATACATAGCCATAACTATTTATATGTCAATACGCAAACCGCCTTAGCAGCCGGCATTGCAGATGGGGCATGGATGTGGATTGAATCCCAATGGGGTAAGGTGAAATGTATGGCAAGACATTCAGAGGCAGTTGATCCAGGCACAGTCTGGACTTGGAATGCCATAGGTAAGGCGGAATCTGCTTGGAGTCTTAGCAGTGATGCTGATGAGTCCAAGAAGGGATTTTTATTGAATCACCTAATTACAGAAGAACTCCCTTTAGGTGGCTTTACTGTGAGTAATTCTGATCCGATCACTGGACAAGCTGGCTGGTATGACGTCAGAGTTCGATTAGCCCCTGCAGATGAAAATGAGCCTAAAGAGACATGGCCGCAAGTAAAAGCTTTTGAAGTGCCAGGAATGTCGCTTAAAAAATCCGGAGGAAATCTATGAGTGCCAATAAACAACTTGCCCTCGTCATTGATCTCAATGTCTGTGTTGGATGTCATGCCTGTGTAACGTCCTGCAAAGAGTGGAATACCTCTGGGTCAGCCGGTCCATTGACAGACCTCAATGCCTATGGCGCCAGCCCTAGTGGTACTTTTTTTAACCGCGTACAAACCTTTGAAGCTGGAACCTTCCCAAATACTCAAACTGTACATTTTCCAAAGTCTTGCTTGCATTGTGAGGAGCCGCCTTGTGTGCCAGTTTGCCCTACCGGCGCTAGCTATAAGCGCAAAGAGGATGGAATTGTATTGGTTGATTATGACAAATGCATAGGCTGCAGCTACTGCTCTTGGGCTTGCCCCTATGGTGCTAGAGAACTTGATCAAGAACGCCAAGTAATGACAAAGTGCACCCTGTGTGTGGACAGAATTTATAGCGAAACCTTACCCGAATCTGAAAGAAAGCCTGCCTGCGTGATGGCTTGCCCAACTAGTGCCCGTATTTTTGGTGATGTACATGATCCCGAGTCTGATGCAAGTAAAGCAATTAAAGAACGGGGTGGGTATGCGTTGATGCCAGAATGGGAAACCCAACCAGCAAATCACTATCTACCGCGCTCGATTATGGAAACTATTGAAGCAGCAAGGAATGACAACTAATGCGTCCACAATTTTCAATCATTATTTTTACAACCCTTGCAGGCATGGCTCAAGGCCTGCTATTTTTTTTAGCCTTATTCAGTTTGAATGCTGAACCTATTTCGAGCTCCTTTTTAACTAATCTTGCCTTACCCATTGGGCTTGGACTTCTCATTCTGGGTTTAGTAGCATCTATCTTTCATTTGGGGCGGCCTGAGCGTGCTTGGCGTTCAGCAACGATGTGGCGTACCTCCTGGCTGTCAAGAGAGGTAATAGTCTTGCCGGCATTAATGGTTATTACTTGCCTCGCTTATTTTTACGCCTACCTCAATCAAGTTCCGCAGTGGCTTTGGATCGCCCTCTTAATCTCTACGGTTATTCTTTGGATTTGTACCGCCAAAATCTATCAGTGCATACGTTTTATCCAAGAATGGTCACATCCTTCGACTATGAGTAACTTTATACTTTTGGGCATGAGCTCAGGGTTCATTTTGCTCGAACTACTCTTAGCTCTTTGGGGCGAACCTATGAACGGAATTAGTAATAGTAGTTTATCGATTCTTGCCTTTATCCTCTTATTCATATCACTTAATCTCAAGCTATGGATCTGGCGCCGCAATAAAGGCTTGAAGCCTGTCTCCACCTTGGCTTCAGCTACTGGCATCAAAGGGAATCCTATTCGTCAAACATCGATGGGATTAATGGGCGGAAGCTTTAATACTCGAGAATTTTTTCATCATCAAACGGATCGGGTCATCAGTAACATTCGTAAAGTGATTCTCTTATGCGCCTATGTTTTGCCGATGATTCTCATCGCCAGCACTATTAGCAACCCGAACACCTCACTGATTGCCCTATCCTTATTCATTAATGTTATCGGCTTACTTGCTGAAAGATGGATGTTCTTTGCTGAGGCAAATCACCCACAAAACCTCTATTACCAAAGAGTCTCATGAACAACAACTTACTATGATGAGTCAATTTGCAGAACAACTCATTCATGGTAGAACCCATGTATCCCCTAAAAGACTGGGGAGTCCAGGCCCTAATCTAGCGCAAAAAGAACAAATCTTACTAGCAGCAAATGCGGCTCCCGATCATGGAAGGATGGTTCCATGGCGCTTTGTAGAAATTGGGGAAAGTAGTCGGGCTCTTTTAGGCGAGGTATTTTATCAATGCCTACTTGAGCGAGATACTGATGCCACTTCAACTCAGTTACAAGAAGCAAGAGATAAAGCATTTCGAGGGCCACTCCTCTTACTGGCTATTGCAAACTATCAAGACTCCAATATTCAAATCAGCAAGCAAGAGAAATTAATTTCATTAGGATGCGCTATTCAGAATATCCTTTTGAGCGCTAATGCGCTAGCTTTTGGTTCTGGACTATCTAGTGGCAAAGCACTGCAGAGCCACAGAATTCGGATACTTTTTGAACTCTCTAGTGAAGAAGAACCCATCTGCTTTATTACGATCGGTACAGTGCTTAAAGAGAAGTTGGGTCGAGCTCGCCCAAGCTTAGCTGACTACTTCTCTATTTTTTAATAGATTAAATAAAAAAACCCAGCTAGGCTGGGTCTTTTAAATTCAAATAATTGAAACTTAAACGTAATCCTTATATTTATCTAAGAACCGTACAGGCTTCGACAATGCATCACGGCGGAAGGGGTCACCCAATTCACGAGTACACATAATCTCAATCACACAGGTCTTACCCTCGTTCATTTGCATATCAACCGCCTTCTTAAGTGCAGGGCCCACTTGATCAAGCTGATCAACAATAATTCCCTCAGCACCCATGGATTGGGCCATAGTAGCAAAACTTGGACTCTCTAATTCGCCAGCAACAAAGCGCCGGTTATAAAAATCAACCTGATTCTTTTTCTCTGCACCCCACTGACGATTATGGAATACAACTGCTGTTACTGGAATGTCATGACGAACTGCAGTCAAAATTTCCACCATACTCATAGCCCATGCACCATCGCCAGCATAAGCAATCGCAGGACGTTCAGGAGCGGCAGCTTTAGCACCAATCACTGTAGGCAATGCATAACCGCAATTACCAAAGCTCATCGGAGCTAAAAAGCTTCTTGGTTTTTCAAATCGCAAATAACTGTTAGCTACTGAATTGATATTACCAATATCGGTTGATACCATCACATCAGCAGGCATTGCTTTTTCAAGTTCACGCAACACTTGACGTGGATGTAAGTAAGTTCCACCAGTTGGTGTTTTTTCTTGCTTTTGCTCTTCAATCATATCCAAGCTGAAGGAATCTTTTTCATGGGTCCACTCATCTAGCTCTTTTTCCCAAGCAGCCTTCTCTGAGGCAATCGTTTTTGCACGGTCCGCTTTCGAAGAATCGCAGGCCAAAGTCTTACCATCTAAGCGTTTGGTTAAGGCAATTGCAGCGGCCTTAGCATCACCACAAATACCTACAGAAATCTTCTTAACTAAGCCTAACATTTTATTGTCAGCATCAATTTGAATAATCTTGGCATTCTTAGGCCAATAGTCCATGCCATGTTGGGGCAAAGTTCCAAAAGGCCCAAGGCGTGAGCCCAATGCAACCACCACGTCAGCCTGGGATATTAACTTCATTGCCGCTTTAGAGCCTTGGTAGCCTAGAGGGCCGCACCATAAAGGGTGACTGGCTGGGAAAGAGTCATTATGCAAGTAACTATTCACCACCGGGGCGCCAAGTCTTTCAGCCAAGGCTTTACATTCTTCAACCGCATCACCCATAACTACGCCACCACCAGAAATAATCACTGGAAATTTTGCATTAGCTAATAGCTCAGCCGCTTCATCCAAACTCTTTTCGCCACCATGACCGCGATCCAAGCGATTTGGCTGCGGAATCTCCACTTCAATTTCCCCGTAAAAGTAATCACGAGGAATATTTAACTGGGTTGGACCCATCTCTGACATAGCGCGATCAAAGCAGCGGCCCGTAAATTCAGCCATTCTTTTTGGGTTATTTACATGTCCCTGATATTTAGTGAACTCTTCAAACATCGGCAATTGATTGGCTTCTTGAAAGCCACCTAAGCCCATACCCATCGTTCCCGTTTCTGGCGTGATCATTACAACTGGGGTGTGCGCCCAATAGGCCGCCGCAATAGCTGTAACGCAATTACTAATACCAGGACCGTTCTGTGCAATCACCACACCATGACGACCACTAACGCGCGCATAGCCATCAGCCATGTGGGCACCGCCCTGCTCATGAACAACCGGAATCAAGCGAATACCTGCAGGGGCAAAGATATCCATTGCATCCATAAAAGCGGAACCCATAATTCCAAAGATATCTGTCACCTGATTAGCGGCCATTGTTTCCACAAAGGCTTCAGATGGGGTCATTTTTTGGGGGCCAACAGGTAATTTAGCGCCAGACTGGGACATAAAGCTCTCCTAAATATTCGATTAAATGGAACGATTTGTTCTACAATATTGATAATAATGGTGTTATTTTGTTAAAGTCAAGCATATAAACTCCAATCTGGAATATATTTCACAAGATATTAAGACCTCTAAAAGTAGATAAGATGACTGAAAGCCCTAGTTCACACAATTTAACTCATGCCCAGCCAGATCTCTTGGTTGGACTGCACACTATCTTCCCGGAATGTAAAAGCTACGCTGATTTTCAAATTCCGGTTTTTAGCCAGTTATCCGATCTTGTTCCACCTGTGGACCCGGCTTATCAATTAAATCCTGAAGCTACCCTAGCTATTCTGGCTGGCTTTGCCTTCAATAGGAGGGTAATGCTCCAAGGAATGCACGGTACCGGTAAATCTACTCATATAGAGCAGGTGGCTGCGCGTTTAAATTGGCCTTGTTTACGCATCAACCTCGATGGACAAATTACCCGTATGGACCTGATTGGCAAGGATACGATAATCCTCGCAGACGGAAAGCAGATTACCCGCTTTCAAGAAGGCTTAATTCCTTGGAGCTTACAGCGCCCGATTGCACTGATTTTGGATGAATATGATGCAGGTCAGCCTGATGTGATGTTTGTGATTCAACGCATGCTTGAGCGAGAAGGAAAACTCACCCTCTTAGATCAAAATAGAGTGATCGAACCGCATCCTGCATTTCGGATATTCGCCACTAGTAATACTGTTGGACTAGGGAATTGGAATGGGCTCTATCAAGGAACCCAACTACTCAATCATGGCCAAATGGATCGATGGGACATTGTTGCTGCCCTTAACTATCTTGCGCCGCAGGAGGAACAAAAGATCCTATTATCGAAAGTCCCAGAACTTTCCCCTGAACAATCGGAACAAATGATTGCTCTTGCCAATCTCACAAGGGCGGGTTTTGAGGCCGGGGACCTCTCCACTCTCATGTCCACTAGAACCCTGATCACCTGGGGCGAAAATTGGCGCATCTTTAAAGATTTTCATCTAGCATTTGCCTTAGCATTTTTAAATAAATGCGAAGCAGAGGAAAAGATATTGATTGCTGAATATTTCCAGAGGTGCTTTGCTGTAGAGCTTCATCCAGATACAACATTAAATCAATAAACTACTGATCAAGCGTGCAAACCCAAAATCATCAGGATTTCGAAGAACAAAAGCAATATGGCGCGATGATCAGGTCGTTGTCAGGTGATATGAGCGCCCAAATTAGAGACTGGAGATTATTTCATCGAGGTGCGCCATTTGATTCAATCGCGCCCCACCTCCAGCTTGAGAATTTAAAGGCTACCTGGTCATATCCACGCGGGCTTATTGATGGCATCGCTTTACGCTTACGATATTCCGACTCAGATTTACACAAATTGCTAAGTCCGACAGGAATGGTTGAGTCACTAATATTTGAAGTGCTGGAGCAGCTAAGAGTTGAAAGTATTTGCCCAAAAAGTCTTAAGGGGAGCAGGCAAAATATTCAGACTCAGTTTATGTCGTGGACACAACAATTTATCGCTACGGGTGGGGTCGAAGGCAGTATTGGACTTTTACTAATTACCGTCTTTTCAACGGTATGGATGAAGCTTAATGGCCAAGAAATGCCACATCTGATACAAGATATAGTGGAGTCTACACGTGCAGGAATAGCCGACAGCATCGGGCATTTACTCGTCGCACTCAAAAAATATCGTCAGGATCAAACGGCTTACTCAAAAGTATCTATCGAGGTAGTGAGGTTAGTTGCTCAATTTATTGAAGAGGAATATCGAGATAATCCCAGCATTCGGAGTAAGCGAAAAAAACAAAGTTCCTCACTATTACAGATCGAATGGATTCCTCCAAATACGGAAAAAAACCAAGCATATCGTGCAGTTCTTGGCCAATCCTCATATGAAAAAAATCTCTATCTAAGACAAGCCCTCAATAATTATCATGTTTATGACGATACTTATGATATTGAAATTGAAGCCCAGAAAAAAATTCGACCTGCTCAATTAGCTATTTACCAAGAAGATTTAAACAAGGCACTCAGTTCTGAAAATATTCCATGGGCAAAACTAACCCGCCACTATCAGCAGCTTTTTTCAACACGTATTTACAACAAGTGGAGGGTGACAGAAGCTGAAGGGTTAATTGATCGGAGATACCTTATTCGAGCTGCAACTTCACCATTACAGCCGATACTGCATAAGCAGCCTTACCAATACCCAAAGCCAAAGGCAAAATTTACCCTTTTGATCGACTGCTCAGGATCTATGAAGGAACAGCGTATTCAGATTGCCTGCTGTGTCGATGCTTTAGTCAGAATTCTAGATCAAGCGCATATACAAACTGAAGTTTTAGGATACAGCACTAGGGCCTGGCAAGGCGGCAGACCTTTTAAGGCGTGGAAAAAAAATGGTCAGGAAGCAAACCCAGGACGACTTAATGAACGTGCCCACTGGATCTTCAAGAATTTTCATACGAGCTGGCGGCGATCAAGATCAGGAATAGCCGCTCTATTGAGGCCTGAAATCTATACAGAGAGTGTTGATGGTGAAGCACTGCTATGGGCAGCAGAACGCTTACAAAAAAGTGATGTTGGACAAAGCTCAAATAAAAAACTTATTCTCTTTTCCGATGGCTGTCCAATGGATCGAGCCACCATTGAAGCGAATGGCGATGAGTTTCTAAAGAATCACTTATTAAAAGCCATTGCTTGGTGCGAGCAGCAGCATCTAGAATTGTGGGGATGTGGAATAGGAGAGGAATTGCGGCCCTACTTCCAAAATAGATTAAGCTGGACTAATGACGCTTTCACTTTATCGAAAACTTTACAACATTGGGCTTATGAATTCAAAACAACATCCATGGCATGAAGAATTATTGCGGATTTGGATGGTGCTGAATAAATAGTTATCCAGGAAGTGAGATATCTTCAGTTCATGAGCATCAGCGCTCGAAATTCATTAGGCTACTGCGTGAGCATAACGGCTTTAAGCAAACTGAAAGACCGACAGACCTAGTAAATTTTTTTGTATTAATCTCAGCATAAAAACTAAACAACCAGTTCACTAAAATACTCATGCTGATCGGTATTCAGGGTAGATATGCGCCATTCCAATGGTTCATCCTGAATACCAAGCGCAACACGGCGAATAACCAGCACAGGGCTATCAGGCCTAACTTCGAGCCATTCACCATACTGTTTTCCGGCCAATCCAGCCCTTAAGCGTTCATTACTTTTCACTACAGTTTGGTCAAATTTCATTTGATACATCTGGTAGATACTACCCTCACGATAAATAAAATCAGCACGTGTCAGATTCTTAAACCGATTTTTATCTAAAGTAATGTGGTCAATCATGACGCACTGCCCCTCTAAGGAGAGGCGATTAGTAATCCTCCAAACAGGTGAGCCTTCTTTGATCCGCAACTTCATAGCCTCTTCTTTACTAGCTATTGCGCTATTGAGTGAGACCAATTCAACCTGAGGATTAACTTTTTTATCTACATCATGCTTCACAACATGAAAAAAATAATACAACAGTCTTTTTAAATCGTGTTCAGCAACATAAGTACCCCTGCCTTGGCGACGAACCACAATACCCTCTGCTACCAACTCATCTACTGCTTTACGCAGAGTTCCTATCGATACATCGAGCTCTTTTGATAAATCTTTTTCAGCTGGCAAGGCCTGCCCCATCAAAAATCGACCCCTGACCAGATCTTCGGTGATCTTTTGCTTTACTTCTTGATAAGCGGTCAGGGATTTCATTTTTAACTTAAGCTGATTCGTACAAACGAGTTAATACAAACTCACGGTGACCCAGAATCTCGGAAGCCGTTAGCTCACCATCAGCAGTGCGCTGTAAGCAATCCAACAACTTGTCACCCGCCTCATCCATATTTTCTTCACGACGTAAGAGACCAGATACATCCACGTCGATATGCTCGCCCATAGTGCGAACTGTTTTAGGATTGGCACAAATCTTGATCACGGGAAGAATAGCATTGCCAATCACGTTACCCTGCCCCGTTGGGAAGAAGTGCGCTGTAAAACCAGCTGCTGCGCATAATGTCACCATCTCCGCAGCTGCTGAAGAAGAGTCCATAAAGTGTAGGCCGCTTATTTTGGGCTCTTCACCCTTTTCAAGTACGCTATCGACAATACATTTTTTACCAATTTTTTGAATATTGCCTAAAGCTTTTTCTTCGATCGTAGTTAAACCACCGGCGATATTACCTTTAGTTGGCTGTGAATCAGATAAGTCACTGGTTTTATGACGCTCAATCACATCCTGATAACGATCAAATACCTCGCGGAATTTTTTCTTTATTTCAGGAGTGCGGCAACGTGCTTCCACTAAATGCTCACCACCAGTAAGCTCAGTAGTTTCACCGAAGACTAATGTAGAACCAATTTCATACAGCTTGTCGAAGGCATCACCAACGGATGGATTTGCACCACAGCCTGAAGTAGTATCCGACTCACCACACTTAGTCGATACCCATAACTCTGACAGAGGGGCAGCAACTCGTTTTTGCTTAGAAGCGTGCTTGACCATGTTGTAAGCAGATTTGCTGGCAGAGGCAATGGTTGATGTGTCGCCATTCCCT
The DNA here is from genome assembly GCF_002797575.1 of Polynucleobacter brandtiae. Taxonomy (GTDB): domain Bacteria; phylum Pseudomonadota; class Gammaproteobacteria; order Burkholderiales; family Burkholderiaceae; genus Polynucleobacter; species Polynucleobacter brandtiae. The sequence continues at coordinate 501,158 of NZ_PGTX01000001.1, forward strand.
TCAATCCAGAAACCTTCCACAGGCTTACCAGATGCCTTAATACCATCAACAACGATCTTAGTCCACTGCGGCTCAATACCAATCACAACGACAGCGGCAACGTTCGGATTGCAACCTGTACCGATCAAAGTACGGAAATGCAAATCTAAGTCGGCACCAAACTGCAAACGGCCGTAGGAATGAGGAATAGCCATAGTACCCTTGATGTTATTGGCCACTGCTTCACACGCAGCATTAGATAAGTCATCTAAGGGCAAAATTAATACATGGTTACGAATACCCATGCGGCCATTCTCACGGCGATAACCTAAGAAGGTTGCGTCTTTCAAATTATTCATTTCTTATCTTTCTCAATGAGTGGGGGATTACAAGCTTGGATTACCAACGCTTTGTTTTTACATTTTGGACATGCAGGTGCTCGCCTTTTTTAATTGGGGCTACTACCTTGCCAATATCAACGCCGTATTTGATGATCGTGTCACCAGTTTTGAAATCGTTCAGTGAAATCTTGTGGCCAATCGGAATATCACTTTCTGACTTGATGTTTAAGGTGAGGTCTCCATCCATAACCCAACCAATTAAGTCAGCCCCCGCTTTTACCCCTTCAACTACTACTACTCCTACGCCATCTGCTGGCTCATGCACGACAAAATGGATCATTTCCTTCTCCTCTTCAATCTCGTTTTTAGAAACTACCCAGTCCAAGACTGGCGGATGCCAGCCTGAATTTCCTCTACAACTACATCTGAAATGGTGATGCCCTGTTTCAAACCAGACTCTCGCTGATGAAAACGACGCTGCCCCGGTAAACGAGTTCCCGCATCCGCCGCTAATGTTTGCAAAAAATTATGCATCTTGCTAGCAAATATGCCGGGGCCTGCTAAGCCTGCATCAATCGTAAGAATTAACTGTCCGATACGAGGGCGATTTCCTTTTGCATCAAAGAATGAGTCAGCCTCATAAGAAAACTGGCTACCTGAAAGTCCAACTACTAGTAACTCAATAATGAGGGCCAGTAATGCACCTTTGTCCCCACCCATTGGTACCATCAAGCCCTTTAGCCCTTGCTGCGGATCAGTGGTTGGCTCGCCTTCAGCAGTTAATGCCCAACCCTCAGGGATTGATTCGCCCTTTTTAGCGGCAATTAATAGCTTGCCTCGAGCAACAGCAGACAAAGACATATCCACTACTAAGGGATTACCTCTCCCGGTCGGAAAAGCTGCAGCCAAAGGATTGGTGCCAAATATAGCTTTGGATCCGCCAACCATTGGCATCGCTGCTGGCGTATTGCCAAATAGTAAGGAAATATAACCAGCACGGGCTGCAGCCTCTACATAGTGGCCAGCTACACCAAAATGATGACTGTTGGTGACGGCAACTAACCCAACGCCCGATTTAGAAGCTAAATTGACAGATAAGTCCGTTGCCAAACGAAGTGCTGGAAACGCTAAGCCATCACCAGCGTCAACTAACGCTGCAGATGACTTAAAGGTTTTCACTTTAACTTTAGGGGCCAGCTCCACTCTTCCATTTTTGGCATGAGCAGCATATTGCGAAACTCTTGATAAACCATGTGAGGCCAATCCATCGAGTTCAGCTAGGGCTAAAAATTGGGCAGTTTGATGAGCGGTCTTTGCACTGATGCCTGCAGACCGCAGACCCGTTTCGGCCAATGCGAGCAATTCTGAATAAGCTAAATGCATGGTTGCAATCTTATTAAAGACACGACTCCGTAAACCCGCATAAAACACAGGGTTTCTAGGCCTTGACTTGAGGTAGCTTTAGAGGTCAAAATAGATGACATATTTGAATCATATAGATGATTTAGATAACATGCAATACCCTAGTAGCAGTAAAACTCAATTCATGATGAAATGCCACGAATACAAAGTGGCACTCATAAAAAATTGGGGGAGACAGTGTTGATGCATATACATACAACTATTCAATATAAGTAGTGCATATTTTTTGATGTTAAAGCGACTAAGATACAAAGGTCACACACCCACTGGAGACACCTATGTTTAAAACAAAGAAGCATCAACTCGGTAGACGAATTGTTTTATTAGCGGGAGCGCTTGCCCTCACAATGCCCTTCCTAGCTAATGCCCAATCATGGCCAACAAAACCCATCAAGCTGGTTATTCCATTTGCAGCTGGAGGTACCACTGATATCTTAGGGAGGCTACTGGCGCAGCAACTCACAAAAGACTTGGGGCAAAATGTTATTGTAGAAAATAAAGGGGGCGCTGGGGGTAATATCGCCGCTGAATTTGTTGCGCAATCCTCTGCAGACGGCTACACCATCATGCTGGTTTCTGGAAGCATGCTGACAGTAAACCCCAATCTATATAAGAAACTGCCAGTGAACTACAGTAAAGATTTTGTCAATATTACCAATGTCGCCAGCGGTCCTATGCTGCTATCAGTCAGTGGTAAGATTCCCGTAAAAAATCTAAGTGAGTTTATTACTTACGCAAAAACTAAAGATCTTAATTTTGGATCTGCAGGCATCGGCAGCCAGGTCCATATGGCCGGTGAAAATCTGACATATTCCGCTAATATCCCTGCAACACATGTTCCATACAAAGGTGAGTCAGCTGCAATCAATGATCTTGTTGCAGGACAAATTGACTTTATGGTTGGTAACCTTACAGCAGCAACTGGATTTGCAAAAGCAGGTCAAATTAAGCCCATTGCTGTTACTAGCGCAAAGCGAGTCAAGCAATTACCTGATGTGCCAACTGTTGCAGAAAGTGGTATTCCAGGATTCGAAACTACCGGTTGGTTTGGTTTAGTGGCTCCCGCCAACACGCCCAAAGTAATCACAGATAAGATTTATGATGCCACTGTAAAAGCAGTAAATTCAGAGGCGATGAAGAAGAGCCTGGATCTTAATGGATTAACTCCAGTAGTTAGCTCTCAAAAAGAGTTTGATGCACAGATAAAATCTGAGTCAGCGAACTGGGAAAAAGTGATTAAAGGTCGCAATATTAGCGCTCAATAATTACTTTCTTCACGAAAAATAGAAAGCGAGGATTTATCCTCGCTTTTTTTACTCAAAGAGTGTTGAAATCCTGCAAGCCCAATTAGTCAAACATCAATACATTACATCAGCTGCTTTAAAAGCAGCATCGATCCCGAGAAAAGTAAAATCATACCGACTGAACGCTTCATTGCGGTCTGGCTTAACCTTTTATGAAACCTGGTCCCCGCAGCAATCCCCAGAAATAATGGCACCATCATCGTTGCTGCCAAAACCAATACATCCCAAGTCAGAATTAAATCTACGACCAACATAAAAACTAGCCGCAAAAAAGTAAGCATAAAAATAGCAAATGCCATTGTCGCGCGGAGTACTTTAGGACTCCCAATGCGCATTCCTAAATAAGAGACATAAATAGGTCCGCCGGTCGCAAATAAAGCGGTAAAAATACCGCCAGCAATACCGAAAGGTAATGCCCACCAACGGTTAATTACTGTATGCGTCAAGGATGACTTTTGCATCAAAATACGAAAACCATTACCTGCCGCAAAGATACCCAGGGCAAGCAGTAAAGGTTCGCTTGGCGATTTAATTAAGAGAATGATTCCTAGTCCCATGCCCACTAATGTGAATGGGACTAGCCAAATCAACTCTGACTTATTTGCATCGCCAGAGACTTTCCTCCCTAAATATAAAGATGCGCAAATATCCATAATGACCATCATCGGTACAACAGTCTTTAATGGGTACAGTTGCACAAGCAGTGGCACTGCAACGATAGAAGAGCCAAACCCAGACACACCAAAAATAAAATAGGCGCTGAAAATGATCAGCACAGAAAGTACTAGCGGTAAGGGGTGTAGAATCTCAAAAATAAGATAGCACCATCATTAGGGCTGCCAACAGTTAAACAATTTCTTCTACTAATATCGTTTCGCCTGGTTTCACCATGGTAAATAACACCGGCCTTTTCTCGATACTCAGAGTACTGTCTCGTAGTTGTACTGCTGTGAAATAAGAGCGCTCTAGAGATCCAGGCTCAGGAAAATCTTCCCGATAATGCGCCCCCCGTGAATTCTCGCGAACCAATGCCGCCTCTGTCACTGTCTTGCTGACTAAAATTAAGTTACGTAGATTCATCCAGTCTTGCCACGTGAGGTTATATGCGCGATCAATATCTCCCACTCCCATCTGACCGAGTGACTGATCTAGCTCATCTAATTTCATTTGAGCACGCAATAAGCTCTCCCGTGTTCGAGAGATACCCACGTCGGTCCACATACATTCTGCAAGTTGGTCACGAATCGATTCAATATCACCTGGAGCTCTCAAAAGCGGAGCCTCATGCGCTTGGATGCTGGCAATGACTTCGCTCATGTTGCATGGGGCTAGGGATTGGTTGGTAACCCACTTTGCCATTACATCTCCAGCAATACCACCAAAAACAGTAGAATTGGCAACTCCGTTACCACCCAAGCGGTTTGCGCCATGTACGCCACCCGTATCCTCACCGGCAGCAAAGAGACCCGGCAGGTCGGTACTGCAGTCAGGGCGAAATACAACACCACCCATCATGTAATGCGCGGTAGGAACTACCTCCACCAAATCTTCAGCAAGATCAAACCCACTATCAGCGCAGCGTTCAACCATTCCTTTAAATAATTTACGGACAGTTTCTGGACCTAAATGACTCATTTGAATATAAACACCACCATTCGGCGATGATCGACCTGCACGAATTTCTGAATTAATAGAGCGCGAGACAATGTCACGGGTAGCCCGCTCATTGCGGGAATCATAATGACCCATAAAACGCTCTTGATCACCATTGAGTAAATATCCACCGGCACCACGCAGACCTTCCTCAAGAACGGTACCAGTCATTCGTGTACCAGGCCCAGCCAACAACCCTGTTGGGTGAAATTGAACCATCTCCATATCTCGCAAAACTAATCCTGCACGCAAGGCCATAGCCAAACCATCGCAACTCTTATCTCCCGATGGTGTATGGTATTTATACATTGTTGGTCCACCGCCTGTTGCAAGCAAGACGGCTTTAGCTCGCACTAAAGTAAATTGACCAGTTTGCATATCAATCATCAACACTCCAGCTAATGATTTACCATCAGCGCTATGAATTAATTCCACTGCGCGATATTCCTCAAGCCGATGAATACCTCTGGCCCAAACCTGCTCTGCCAGGCGATTAATAATTTCAATACCCGTTAGATCCCCCTTGTGGACCGTCCGATCAAAAGTTTGTCCCGCAAAGGCTTTTTGGTGAATCGTGCCATCAGGATTTCGATCAAAAAAGCACCCCAATTCATTTTCTAGCTCTCGAATACGCTCAATAGAAATATTGGCCAATGTCCAGGCAAGCTCTTGATCACATAGCCATTTCCCACCCTCAATTGTGTCCATAAAATGCCGCTCGACCGAATCACCTTCAGCAAGCGCTACGTTATAGCCACCCTGCACCATACGTGTACAACCGCATTTACCTAGCAGCCCTTTGACAGCAATCGTAATATGCAAATCAGGGTTAGTCTGATGAGCATGGAGGGCCGCAAATAGACCAGCGCCACCAGAACCCAAAATAAGAATATCTGTCTCTAAAGTCTTAATATTAGACACAGTGCTCATGATGGAATCCCCAGACTTTTAAGAACTTCAACAGCATTGCGAGCAACATCACTTTTAACTTCCTGATAAATACTTCCGCCATGACTATCCATTGCCACTAGTAATGGCCCAAAATCTTTAATCTTGAAACGCCAAAGGGACTCTGGATTAAGGTCATCCATATCTACATCCTCAATTTGCTCTATCCAAGTAGTTTCTAATGCAGCTGTACCACCGATGATTGCAAGGTAAACACCACCCAACTGCGCAAATGCATCAGCAGAAGCCTCCCGCATTCCACCCTTGCCAACAATCATACGAACACCATTTTGCGTCATGAGCGGCCTTGTAAATCGCTCCATCCGATCAGAGGTTGTTGTACCAATACAAATAGGCTGATAGCCAGCCGGAAATTCTGCACACACTTCAACTTTACGAACATTAGGCGCTGTATGAATCACTGCATGGCCCGATAAGTCAAACTTCGTCTTGCGTCCATGATCAAATAAATGAATCTGAGTTGCGTCCCGAATACCAAATAAAGTGTTTTGTAAAGTGACGGTGTCATTAATCTTCAAACGGCGAATACTAGCTTCGCTTACCGGTGTAGAGAGGTTGTAGTGAGCCATATTCTTTCCTAAAAACCGTAACTAACACCATCAGGCGTAAAGGTAGCGCGCGCGCGTCTTGCAGAGTGACATTGCATATTCACGGCAACTGGATTCATAGTGATGTGGGTTGCAGCTAACTCAACATGCACAGCGAATGCAGTACCATCACCACCGAGACCCTGAGGGCCAATACCTAAGCGATTGACCGCTGCACTGAGTTCTTGCTCTAATTTTGCACCCTCTATATCAGTGCATGCGCTACCAAGCGGTCTTGTTGCAGCTCGCTTAGCCATAGCAACACATAAATCCGATGTTCCACCCACGCCAACCCCAACAATTGTAGGCGGGCAAGTTTTTCCACCAGATGCCACTACACTCTCAATAACGAAAGCTTTCACTCCCAGAATTCCTTCAGCAGGAATAGCCATCTTCAAATAAGAATTATTTTCTGAGCCACTCCCCTTCGGAATCATTTCAATTTCAACAGACTCATCATCGTCACTAAAGTCAATATGAATTGCCGGCATATCAATACCGCAAGAAGTATGATTATTTTTGCGCGTAATGGGATGAACTACTGATGAACGCAGAGGATACTCTGTCGTGGCACGTTCACACCCTTTACGAATAGCCGCCTTTAAGGCAACACCATCAAAGTCCACATTACGACCAATCTTAACGTTATAAATAGGCAAACCCGTATCCTGGCACAGTAAGTTGTCCTCCCGCTCAGCTACGGCAATATTGGTCACCATAGTCTGTAGCACTACCTGGGCACGGCTATCCGACTCTGACTTATTCAGTCGATCAATCCCTAATTTGATATCGTCTGGGAGTATTTTGAGGGCCCGAATATACAGCTCTTTACAAGCCTCTTCGACTACTTTCATTTGTAGCTGCATCATATTTCCAATCAGTTTGCTAATGCTAAAAATAGAATTCCCGATAGAATAGACATCACAATCGCTGCCTGAGTCCATCCCTTGCGTAACCCGCGCCATGTACCAAATTCAATGATCAACAAGCGCACACCACCAATTAAATGGATCGTCAGGAGAGTGACTAATCCCCATTCACCGACTTTAATAATCCAAAAGTCAGTCAGTTTTAAATAACGATCAAATTCATCTGCGCCATATAGTGATTGTGAGAGCAAAAAGAAGTGAACGGGTAGAAAGCAAGCAAGCAGTAGCCCAGAAACACGATGTGCCATATAAATAAAATAAGACGAGTGGGACTTAGCGCGACGATCTAGGGTTGGCCTACTCCTCATTGGCCGACCCCGCCTGAAAAGACTCCCACTACTGCAGTTGTTCCCAGCGTCATGATTAGTAAAGCTAAGATCCAGGGGAAAATTTCTACTTTTGAAGAATATGGAAAATTTTCCCGCAAAATATTAGCCAAACCAATCGGAGCATGAACCAGGCAAGCCAATACAAATACCTCATAGAAAATAGCAAAAATCCAATTACCTTGAGTTCGCCCTAATATTTCACCCGCAGTAAGGCCGCCCCGAATCGCATAGAACATGATTAGTAAGTGGATGACAACGCATAGGCCTAAAACCATTGCACTGATACGCTGTGCATACCATAGCTTTGCTTGCAAAATAGTTGAGCTCATAACTTACCCCACTTACTGCCACGCACTGCAGCTCTTGCTACAAGCTTTTTTAGACCAGAAATACCAGCAGTTGGCGCCAACTGTTTTGGGCAGCGCTCCGAACAACTTCCATGGGTGTGACAAGTATGGCAACCTGCATCCCCCGCTACAGCGCGCAATCGATCTAGCTGTTGCACATCACGCACATCGTTCGTCAATGTCCAGGCACGATTGAGTGCCGCTGGCCCCAAATAATCGGTACGGCTAGCAACAACATCACATGATGCATAGCAAACTGCGCAGCCAATACATTCAATCCCGGCATTTGCCAATTGACGCTCTTCAGAATCAGGCTTGACTTGAGCAAAATCGTCAAAGCGTGTTTGCTCACCTTTAAAGAATCCCACAGCACCTTTCCATTTATTAAAAAACTCGCGCATATCAGTCGCTAAGTCTTTTATGACAGGCAGGTTGTTGAGTGGGGCAATCTCTAATGAGTCGCCCTCAACAATTTTCGCCACATGTGTTCTACAGGTCCAACGGGCAACACCATTGACTGTCATTGCGCAGGATCCACACATACCCACCCTGCATGCAAATCGGTAGCTCAGCGTTGGGTCAAGCTTCCTCTGAATATAGGTCACTACATCTAGGACGGTTTGATTGGAATTGCGCGGTACCAGGTATTCCACAAATTCACCCTGATCGGTGCCACGCCAGACATTCACTTTGAGATTGGATTCAGACATAGACAAATTATATCGATATACAGTAAAAAATAAATCGAATATAATTTTCTTTGAGATAAAGAATTTATTTATATAAAAAGAGTACCTACCCCTTTCAAGCCCATGTCCAGCATTCGAGTTCTCAAAAATTTCTTAGCGATTACCCGCCACAAAAGTGTAGCTGCAGCTGCCCGTGAGATTGGTTTGACGGCAGCAGCAGCTGGCCAGCAGCTTCAACAATTAGAGTCCGATGTTGGTGTGACGCTATTTGACCGAACAAAGCGCTCTCTTATTCTCAATCACCAAGGAAGGGCTCTGGTCGAACCCATTCAAGAAATTGTGGCTCGATATGAGTCTCTGGGGTCAAACTTCAAATCAGATTTAAGCGGCACACTGGTTCTAGGGGCGCTTGTATCTACACTGATGGGAGCCTTTGGTAGCACCTTAAATCAATTAAAAAAGCAATATCCAAATCTGGAAATCAAGCTGATTGCTGGCTTATCTAACAATTTTTTAGATCAACTCATTGAGGGAGCACTAGATGCCGCTATTGTTACCGAGTCTCCGTATACCTTACCCCAGAACATACAGTGGACCGAACTCTATACCGAGCCCATGATTCTGATTTATCCAAACTTCAAGAGCAAAGCTAGGCGCATACCTCGAGAACTATCAAGCGAATTGCCCTTTATTCGCTTTGAAAGAAACACCTGGACCGGTCACCTCGTAGATCAGACGATCAAAGCAAATAAGCTAATTATTCAAGAAAGTATGGAGCTGAACTCCGTTGAGGCGATTATCGAACTGGTTCGACAGGGTCACGGCTTCTCCGTCGTTCCAAAACTTGCCAATATTGCCTGGGAAGATGATCGCCAATTAGCAATATCACCACTTTCTGGAAAAACAATCTTCAGAAAAGTAGGTTTACTAGAGCGTAGAAAACACTCTCGTCAAAATATGACGCAAGAAATTAAAAGGCTCTTTCTAGAGCAGTTCATTGCGAAAGAGGCGCATCTTACATAGACTCAGGGGTGAGTATTCATAAAAAATTGGCATCAATACGAGTTTTAATCTACCGACATCGATATTGCTCCGAGAAAAAACGGATCAATGTTTTAGCCGCTCGCTCTTGATTAAATTGAGAATGGCTCTGGTTCCAGGTCAAAAACGCCTGCAAGATTGCTTCTCTCGTACCAGATTCTGAAGAGAGACAGATGTTCGGCTTGAGCTGAGGATTGCGATTAGCTAAGTAGGATTGATAAACACCCTCCCCAAATCCAAAACAGAAGTTTTGCGCATCAACATCATTTAGATCTTTACAAAGCGCTACTAGAGCTTGAGTGGAAGCATCATTCTTAGGTAAATTCACTTGAGAAAATACACTAGAGTAAGGAGCTATCCCTACTCCCAGCATTACTACTAGCAACATCATTCGAACTTTATTCATGGGTAATGCCTTCTTCGGTTAGCGTCTAAATCCACCCATATGACCGCCGCCAAATCCACCTCGGCCACCATATCGACTATCGGCAAAACGATCATTTCGAGCCTGAGCTCTCATGGCGTTTTCTTGTGCAGCTTCTCGATCAATGTTCGGGTTAGCTCGATCTTGCTGCTGATCATTACGCGCCTCCTGATTCAGACGATTCGCTTGCGCTTGCTCTTGGGATGTTGCATCCTTTTGAAAAGCAGTGTTGGCCTTCTGATCGGCTGACTTTAAATCTTGCCGATCCTGAGGAGTGGCATTGTTTTTCCAATCATTGAGTAAGCGTTGTTGATTCTGAATGCTACTGGGCCCAATTAAACCTCTAGAGGATCGTGCCGATGCGTTGGTGTTGTTCACGTTAATCGTGCCACTTGACCAGCTCGGTGTTGACCAAAATGACTCTCCAACAGCGAGACCCAAACCAAATGACATAGCGCCCCATGCTGGATTGTAAGCAGGGTAAGGAGGATACTCAGGATAGGGCCATGCACCATAAACTACCGTAGGGTTATAGCTTGGCACATACACAACTTGTGCATTAGCGGGAAGAATTAAGATGTTACCGCTAGCATCTACGCTAACTGTCATTTGCTGATTTGATTTTAAAGTTCCCGCTTGAACAGCGCGTTTACGTAAAATCTGAACAGCCTGCATCGTATCTGCGGCCTGTAATTTATATGCATTGCCCAGATTTTGAGTCCATTGCAATTGACTTCCCATCATATTGAAGGCCTGTGGAAAGGAAATCAACGATTTAACACTGTCGTTCCATGACTGCGCCTTCAGGGCATTTTGTAAAGCTGAGCCACTCAAACCAGAGTTACCTCTTCGCCAGTTATAGGCTTCAGCCACCTCAAGTGGATAAGTAGACGCCAGCAGCATTAACGATAGCAATGAGTCTGGGTAAAGTGCAATCGGAGAAACTAATGACTGTAATTGGGCAGAAGATATTCGTTGCGGAGTGCTGTCAAAGGCAGCGCTCTGGGTATAAGCCTGCGGAAAGGAGGCACTCTGAGAATAGGGATCACTGTTACCAGTACAGCCAACAAAAAAAGCCGTGCTAGCAATCAAAAATCCTATTTTGAGTTGAGTCTTCATAAAGAACTGGGCCCCACTATGTTCAATACTGCTGGTTAGTGATTTTCTTTAGCGTGATTGATGGAGTACTTTGGAATCTCAATCACTAAATTTTCACGGGCAACGATGGCTTGACAAGATAGGCGAGACTGTGGATTGAGGCCCCACGCACGATCTAGCAAATCCTCTTCATTTTCGTCAGGCTCATTCAGACTCCTATACCCCTCTTTAACAATGATGTGGCAAGTAGTGCAGGCACAAACCATGTCGCAAGCATGCTCAATAGGGATATTATTCTCTAGCAAAGCCTCGCAAATAGAAGTTCCCGGCGTCACCTCGAGGACTGCACCTTCAGAACAATATTCACTATGAGGTAATACAACAATTTGGGTCATGATTCTTTTCTATTAAATTTCAGTAACATTTTTACCAGCCAATGCTTTTTGAATGCTCGCATTCATACGCATCTGGGCAAACTCATCGGTAGCCTTTGCGGCATGATCGACCGCCTTGCGGACTACTGCACTATCGACCTCATTATTCAGGATATTCTGTAATGCAGCCATCTCCTGATCAATCGCTATTTGCTCTTGAACACTGAGCAAAGCACGATCACTGTTAAGCGCTGTTTGTACCGCATCCAATAAACGTTGCGCATTGACCTGCTCTTCACGCAGAGACCGAGACAAAAGATCTATCTTGGCAGAGGCAAAACCATCCTGCAACATTCGAGCAATCTCCGCATCCGTCAGGCCGTAAGATGGCTTAATATCAATCGAGGCCTGTATACCTGAGCCCTGCTCCAATGCGCTCACTGACAGCAATCCATCGGCATCAACCTGAAACGTAACTCGAATGCGAGCAGCGCCGGCGGCCATTGCCGGGATGCCTCGTAATTCAAACTTACCTAAGGATCGGCAGTCTTGCGCTAACTCACGCTCACCTTGCACTACAGCAATCGCTAGAGCAGTTTGACCATCCTTAAAAGTAGTAAAGTCTTGCGCACGCGCAACAGGAATTGGCGTGTTACGAGGAATAATTTTCTCAACCAATCCACCCATCATCTCAATACCAAGAGAAAGTGGAATGACGTCCAATAAAAGCCATTCATCATCCTTGCTTTGATTGCCGGCCAATAAATCAGCTTGCATCGCTGCTCCCAAGGCGACCACCTGATCGGGGTTTAAATTATTCAAGGGCTTTGTACCGAACAGCTCACCAACAGCGCGCTGCACCTGGGGCATGCGTGTAGCACCGCCAACCATGACAACGCCCTTCACTTCATCAACCTTCAAGCTTGCATCGCGAAGTGCTTTTTTCACTGCAACCAATGTTTTTTGAATTAAATGCTGCGTAATTTCAAAGAATTGAGCCTGACTAACGCCTACATTCACAATCGTACCGTCAGTCAATGTTTCATACACGCGCGCCAAGGGATTGTGACTTAACTGTTCTTTTGCATGCTGGCAAGACAACAACAACCTACGATGATCCTGAATCGATAGTGGTGGAAGTTTAGCTTGCTCAATCACCCAACAGTAGAGGCGATGATCAAAATCATCACCGCCCAAAGCCGAATCACCACCTGTAGAGAGCACTTCAAATATGCCTCTATTCATTCTCAAAATGGAGATATCAAATGTTCCCCCACCTAAATCATAGACCGCATAAATACCTTCCGAGGCATTATCTAGACCATAAGCAATTGCAGCGGCGGTTGGCTCATTTAGCAAGCGTAGCACTTCGATACCCGCTAATTTGGCAGCATCTTTTGTAGCCTGTCGCTGCGCATCATCGAAATAAGCCGGCACCGTGATGACGGCGCCGACAATATCATCATCAACCGAATCCTCTGCTAACTGACGCAAGCGCGCTAGTATTTCTGCGGAGACTTCAATCGGGCTTTTATCCCCGGCCACTGTTCGCAGCTTTAACATTCCAGGCTCATCTACAAAATCGTAAGGAGCACTCTCAATATGCTCGACATCGGCAATGCCGCGCCCCATCAATCTTTTTACTGAGGCAATCGTGTTCTTCGGATCGCTGACAATACTATCTAGGGCCTCGAACCCGGCCTGCGTTCTTCCGCCCGGAAGATAGCGCACTACCGAAGGCAGTAGTTCTCGGCCTTGCGCGTCTGGAAGCACCTTAGGTAAGGCGTCTCGCACAATCGCTACTAAAGAATTCGTAGTACCTAAGTCGATACCGACAGCGATTCGGCGCTGATGCGGGGCTAATGATTTACCAGGTTCGGAGATTTGTAATAAGGCCATGAAGAATTCTGTTTAAAGCTATACCAAGGCCGAGATAGCATCATCTAACTCGATGGCAAACTTATCAATAAAAAGAAGACCGCGAAGTAATTCAGCGGCATGTTCGAAGTTCTTGAAGTCATCAATCGCTTGAGTTACTTTCAAGAGGGTTATTTTTTTGGACTCCTCCACCTCAAGCATGAGTGCTTCCAATGCCGGCAAGTCTTCAGCTTGCTCATCGAGTTGCTCACGCCAGTCCATTTGCTGCATTAAAAAGGCCGCCGGCATCGCCGTATTGATCTCTAAATGGGCATCGACACCATGGAGTAAGCAAATATATAGCCCACGCTGGATAGGATTTTTGAGTGTCTGGAGAGCAGTATTGGCAAGTGTAGCCATTTGCATCGCCAGCCTCTGCTCTGTATCACTGCCACGAGCATGACGGTCAGGATGTACTTCTTTTTGGATGGCCAGATACCTCTGATCCAACGAAGCTAAATCCATCTTGAATTGCTGCGGCAGACCGAAAAAACGAAAGTAGTCGTCAGACGCGGAAAGATTCGCCACAACCACACTCATCTTTGACATTTGGGTTCTGGAACTTGAAGCCCTCGTTCAAACCCTCTCGCACAAAATCTAATTCAGTACCATCTAAATAAGCCAAACTTTTCGGGTCTACAAAAACTTGAATTCCATGAGATTCAAACATGGTGTCTTCGGGAGCAGCATCATCAACGTACTCCAACTCATAAGCTAAACCAGAGCAACCTGTAGTCCGAACGCCCAAGCGAAGACCACACCCTTTTCCGCGCTTATCCAAATTACGCTGAACGTGTTTCGCCGCTTTATCAGTAAGGGTAATAGCCATATTGAGAACCTAATTTTTACTCATTGTTTACCAAACAATTACTGAACGGGATGCTTTTCTTTGTAATCGGCAACTGCCGCCTTGATAGCATCCTCAGCCAAAATGGAGCAGTGGATTTTTACAGGGGGTAGTGCTAATTCTTCTGCAATCAGTGAGTTCTTAATCTCTAATGCCTGATCCAAGGTTTTACCCTTAACCCACTCTGTAACCAAAGAGGAGGAAGCAATTGCAGAACCACATCCGTAGGTCTTAAACTTTGCATCTTCGATGATGCCCTGATCATTAACCCGGATTTGGAGTTTCATGACATCGCCACAAGCAGGTGCGCCAACCATGCCGGTACCAATGTTGTCATCCGCCTTGGAGAATGAACCGACATTGCGGGGGTTTTCATAATGATCAATTACTTTGTCGCTATAAGCCATGATATTTCCTTATTAACTGTTCTATATTTCTATTAAAAGCCGATTAATGTGCAGCCCATTGAATGGTGCTGAGATCAATGCCATCCTTAAACATTTCCCACAACGGTGAAAGCTCTCTTAATTTGGCGATCTTCTCTTTCACCAGTTTGATTGTGAAGTCCACTTCCTCTTCCGTAGTGAAGCGCCCCAAGGTAAAGCGAATCGAACTATGCGCTAACTCATCATTACGGCCAAGCGCACGCAAGACATAGGAGGGCTCTAAGGAGGCTGAGGTACAGGCAGAGCCAGAAGAAATTGCTAAATCTTTAAGCGCCATCAACATCGACTCACCTTCAACATAGTTAAAACTAATATTGAGATTATGGGGAACACGATTATCCATATCGCCGTTGACATACACTTCTTCAATATCTTTTAAGCCAGCTAATAAACGATCCCGCAAAGCACGGATGCGTTTATTTTCTTCAGCCATTTCAATACGAGCGATACGGAAGGCTTCGCCCATACCCACAATTTGATGCACTGCCAAAGTGCCAGACCGCATACCGCGCTCATGACCGCCACCATGTATCTGAGACTCAATCCGAATGCGGGGCTTACGACGGACAAATAAAGCACCCATTCCCTTTGGACCGTAACTCTTATGGGCTGAGAAGCTCATTAGATCGACTTTGGTGTTTTCTAAATCAATCTCAACCTTACCGGTAGCCTGCGCTGCATCAACGTGCAAAATAACGCCACGCTCACGACAGAGCTCACCAATTGCAGGTATGTCTTGAATGACACCAATTTCGTTATTGACATACATTACTGAAGTCAAGATGGTTCCCGGTTTCATTGCCGCTTTGAGTTGCTCAAAGTCAATCAAACCATTGGGTAGCACGTCTAAATAGGTCACTTCGAAACCTTCGCGCTCTAGGTCGCGACAAGTGTCTAGTGTGGCTTTGTGCTCAGTCTTGACGGTAATGATGTGATTGCCGCGATCTTTGTAAAAGTGAGCAGCGCCTTTCAATGCCAAATTAATACTTTCAGTAGCGCCGCTGGTCCATACGATTTCTCGTGGATCGGCGTGTACCAATTGCGCCACTTCTGAACGCGCCCACTCAACAGCCTCTTCCGCTGCCCAGCCATAAGCATGACTCCGAGACGCTGCGTTACCAAACTGCTCGCGCAGAAAAGGCATCATCTTATCCACGACACGGGGATCGATTGGGGTGGTGGAGGAATAGTCCATGTACACAGGAAAGTGTTTTGGACTAAACATCGGTATCGATTGCTGAGGAATGTCTTGTGGTGCGTTCATGATTGGCTTATGGGTTAGATGGTTAGGGCTTTACTAGGTTTAATTGCTCAGCTTAGCCAAATTAAAAACAGAATTAATTAGGGGCCGCTTGGGAGCAAGCTCTTTCTTAACTGAATGTGCTGGGGCTGATTTTTGAGCCTTTGCACCTTCAACTTTAATTTTCTTGTGTCGCATGTCTTGAATCACTATGCCGCGACCCTCTTGCTGTTGAACAAGATCATTCAGAGATACTGAACTGAGATACTCAACCATCTTGGAGTTCAGATTCGTCCAAAGATCATGGGTCATGCAGTGGCCATGGTTTTCTTCATCAGACTGGCAATTACCCTTACCGCCGCACTGGGTGGCATCGAGCGGCTCATCGACCGCAACAATAATGTCTGCAACACTGATCTCTTCGGACTTGCGGGCTAGGGTATAACCGCCGCCAGGGCCACGGGTACTCTCGACGATGTTAAATCGGCGCAACTTTCCAAATAACTGCTCTAAGTAAGAAAGAGAAATCTTCTGTCGTTGGCTAATTCCAGCCAAAGTAACAGGTCCGTGCGCTTCACGGAGGGCTAGATCAATCATTGCGGTTACTGCAAAACGACCTTTTGTTGTAAGTCTCATATGGCACCTTGGTAATGGATTGTTATGGACAGCTAACAGCCAGGTGGGTAATACCCGACCATTCCACTCAACTTTATCATAAACCACACAAATTTGCAAGGGGTTAATATCTTTAGCCCTAGCTAGACACTATCCCTAGATCTGGCACCAAAAGCCATCTCCTTAACTTTGGTCAGGCGATCTCGAGTGCTGGCTGCCTTTTCAAACTCAAGATTTTTAGCTTCCGTGTTCATTTGCTTCTCTAAGCGCTTGATTTCACTGGAGAGATCTTTTTGGGTCATGTCCTCATAGTGCGCGCGCTCTTGCTCTACCTGCATTTCTGTACGCTTTTCTTTTACGTCATAAACACCGTCAATAATGTCCTTGATGCGCTTCTTGACCCCACGAGGCACAATGCCATTCGCTTTGTTAAAAGCCACCTGCTTTGTTCTGCGGCGGTCGGTCTCATCCATAGCCCGCTGCATAGAATTCGTAATGCGATCGGCATACAGAATTGCCTTGCCGCGAACGTTGCGCGCTGCCCGTCCAATCGTCTGAATTAAGCTGCGCTCAGAACGTAAGAAACCTTCCTTATCGGCATCCAAGATGGCGACAAGGGAAACCTCAGGAATATCTAAACCTTCTCGAAGTAAGTTAATACCCACCAAAACATCAAACACACCCAAACGTAAATCGCGCAGAATTTCTACGCGCTCGACAGTATCGATATCAGAGTGCACATAGCGCACCTTCACGCCATGATCGGATAAATAGTCTGTCAACTGCTCTGCCATCCGCTTTGTTAAGACCGTCACCAGGACCCGCTCATGCACCTTAACTCGTTCATGAATTTGACCAAGTAAATCATCTACCTGCGTACTAGCTGGTAGGACCTCAATTTGAGGGTCTACTAATCCAGTCGGTCTTGCTACTTGCTCAACTACTTGTCCAGTATGCGTATTTTCATAATCCGCTGGGGTAGCGGATACAAACATGGTCTGACGCATTTTGGTTTCAAATTCAGAAAATTTCAGTGGCCGGTTATCCATTGCTGATGGCAGCCGGAATCCAAATTCAACTAAGGTTTGTTTACGTGATTTATCACCGTTGTACATTGCATTAAGCTGCCCAATCAGAACATGGCTCTCATCTAAGAACATCAGCGCATCATTAGGCAAATAGTCTACTAACGTAGGCGGTGCCTCACCTGGCATGGCCCCTGACAGGTGACGAGAGTAATTTTCAATCCCTTTACAAAAGCCAAGTTCATTGAGCATTTCTAAATCAAAACGAGTACGCTGCTCAAGACGTTGCGCCTCTACAAGCTTGCCATCTTTCACAAACTCATCTAAACGAAGTCGTAATTCAACCTTAATTGTCTCGATAGCTTTTAAGACGGTATCGCGAGGGGTCACGTAGTGCGAACTTGGATAGACCGTAAAGCGCGGAATCTTTTGGCGAATTTTGCCTGTCAACGGATCAAAGAATTGCAAGCTTTCGATTTCATCATCAAATAACTCAACGCGAACTGCTAACTCATTATGTTCGGCTGGGAAGATATCAATCGTATCGCCGCGCACTCGAAATACACCCCGCTTAAAGTCCATTTCATTTCGATCGTATTGCATCGCAATTAAACGCATCAAAATATCACGCTGACTCATCTTGTCACCGGGACGCAATGTCATCACCATACTGTGATAGTCGCCAGGGTTGCCAATGCCGTAAATTGCCGATACGGTTGAGACAATAATGACGTCGCGTCGCTCTAATAAACTCTTTGTGGCCGAGAGTCGCATTTGCTCAATATGTTCATTGATGGACGAGTCCTTTTCAATAAATAAATCGCGCGTAGGAACGTAAGCCTCAGGCTGGTAATAATCGTAATAACTGACAAAGTACTCAACTGCATTTTTGGGAAAGAACTCCCTAAACTCACTATATAGCTGCGCAGCCAAGGTCTTATTTGGAGCAAAAATAATGGCAGGTCGACCTGTTCTGGCGATCACATTGGCCATCGTGAAGGTTTTGCCCGAGCCAGTAACACCCAATAGCGTTTGAAAGGTCAGGCCATCCTCTATTCCAGCTACCAATGCATCGATTGCGGCTGGCTGATCGCCTGCAGGCGGAAACGGTTGATAAAGATGAAAAGGGGAATCGGGGAAGGAAACGAACTTTGCAGGATCGAGGTCGTGACCTGCTTCACCTAAGGGGTCAGCCTGTATGGTGGATTGGGCTTTGGGGGCTAACGCACTTTCTGTCTCTACAGAGGATTTTTTAGGGTACTTTGGGGGCATCTCAGCTATTATTTCACTTGTGGCTTTTAGCTACAGCGAATTTTTCACAAACAATGATTTTGCCGTTTTTATGAAGAAATAGCTAAACCTGATGCCAAAATACCAAGATTGAAATAAATTCTATCGACTTCAAATCGATAAAGCATTGATTTAAATACTTATTTAACCCTGAACACCTACTTACTGACCTCCCAATGACCTTGTTTGCCTCCGTCCAGCTAGCCCCTAAAGATCCTATTTTTGGCCTTACCGAAGCCTATGTCGCCGATCAACGTGCAGATAAAGTGAACCTGGGTGTGGGTGTGTACTACACGGACGAGGGCAAAGTGCCACTTTTAAAGGCGGTAATTAAAGCGGAAGAGTCTATTGTGGCTAAGCGCTCCCCGCGCGGCTATATTCCAATTGAAGGACCAAATCCTTACAACAGTGCAGTCCAAAACCTCTTGTTTGGCGCTGAGTCTGAGCTAATTAAAGCGGGTCGTGTCGTAACTGCTGAATGCTTGGGCGGTACGGGTGCATTGCGTGTTGGCGCTGACTTTATTAAACGCCTGAACCTAAATGCGCCTTGCGCTATCAGCAACCCTACTTGGGAAAA
This sequence comes from Polynucleobacter brandtiae, assembly GCF_002797575.1. Classification (GTDB taxonomy): domain Bacteria; phylum Pseudomonadota; class Gammaproteobacteria; order Burkholderiales; family Burkholderiaceae; genus Polynucleobacter; species Polynucleobacter brandtiae. The sequence goes on from NZ_PGTX01000001.1 coordinate 520,601, forward strand.
CCACCGCGGTATTTTTGAGTCCGCGGGTTTTGAGGTACTGGAGTACGCTTACTTTGACGGAGAGACTCGTGGTGTCAATTTTGATGGCATGGTCAAATCGTTAGAGTCATTTCCACAGTTCACTACTGTATTACTGCACGCCTGCTGCCATAACCCTACCGGGGCTGATATTACTGAGGCGCAGTGGCATCAAGTGATTGCTATTTGTAAAGAAAAACAGCTTATTCCTTTTCTGGATATGGCTTATCAAGGGTTTGCGGATGGCATCGAGCAGGATGGCATAGCAGTACGTTTATTTGCTGACTCTGGCATGTCTTTCTTTGTCTCTAGCTCTTTTTCTAAATCATTCTCACTCTACGGTGAGCGCGTAGGCGCCCTCTCCATCGTGACTCAAAGCAAAGATGAGTGCACTCGCGTGCTATCTCAGTTAAAACGAGTCATTCGGACGAACTATTCCAATCCCCCAACTCATGGTGCTGCTATTGTGGCGGCCGTGCTCAATTCGCCTGAGTTGCGTCAACTCTGGGAAGATGAATTAGCCCAGATGCGCGATCGTATTAAAGCAATGCGCCAAGGACTCGTTCAAAAGCTGGTTGCCGCTGGGGTAAAGCAAGATTTTGCTTTCATCGAAAAACAGCGTGGTATGTTTTCTTACTCCGGCTTAACCGCAGAGCAAGTAGAGCGTTTACAGAAGGAGGATGGCATTTATGCCCTCTCCACTGGTCGCATTTGCGTAGCCGCCCTCAATACACACAATATTGACAAAGCTGCAGTCGCAATAGCCCGCGTTTTAGTCTAAACAGCAGTTACACTGAGCCATACCAGGAGACAACATGCTATATCAACTACATGAATTTCAGAAATCCTTGTTAGAGCCAGTGAGTTCATGGGCACGCGCTGCCTCTGCTGCTTTTATAGATGCCTCTAACCCAGCTTCAAAAATTCCTGGCTCTGAAAGATTGGCCGCTGGCTATGAACTGCTTTACCGTCTAGGTAAAGACTATAAGAAGCCTGAATTTGGTATTCGCTCAGTGCATGCACACGGACGAGATGTTGCTATTCATGAAATCGCTACCGTCACTAAACCATTTTGTAAATTAATTCGCTTTAAGCGCTTCTCTGATGATGTGGAAGTAATTAAGAAGCTTAAAGAGGATCCCGTTGTTTTAGTTGTGGCTCCGATGTCTGGCCATCACTCCACCTTACTACGCGACACCGTGCGTACCTTATTGCAAGATCACAAGGTCTACATTACCGATTGGATCGATGCCCGCACTGTACCCCTTGAAGATGGTGAATTTGGTTTAGATGACTATGTACATTATGTGCAAGAATTTATCCGCACCATTGGCGCGGAAAACCTTCATGTAATCTCAGTTTGTCAGCCTACAGTTCCGACTTTAGGAGCTATTTCTTTGATGGCTACTGCTGGTGAGAAAACTCCAGCATCCATGATCATGATGGGCGGCCCAATTGATGCTCGTAAGTCTCCAACGGCAGTGAACGACTTGGCAGACCAAAAATCATTTGAGTGGTTTGAGAGTCATGTTATTTACAGCGTCCCACCGAATTACCCTGGTGCAGGTCGTAAGGTCTACCCTGGCTTCTTGCAGCACACTGGCTTTATGGCCATGAATCCAAAAAATCATATGCAATCTCACTGGGATTACTTTCAAAATCTAGTGCGTGGAGATGAGCAAGATGCTAAAGCACATATTCGTTTTTATGATGAGTACAACGCTGTCCTTGATATGGATGCGAAGTTTTACCTAGACACGATCAAAATAGTCTTTCAAGATTACGCCTTGCCTGATGGCAAATGGAAAGTGGCAGGTAAATTAGTAAAGCCTGAAGATATTACCGAGACTGCCCTGCTCAGTATCGAAGGTGAGTTAGATGATATTTCTGGAAGCGGCCAAACACGCGCCGCCCATGCACTTTGTTCGGGTATCACTAAGCCCAATAAAGATCATTACGAGGTTGCTGGGGCTGGGCACTATGGCATCTTTGCTGGTCGTCGTTGGCGTGAAAAAGTGTACCCAAAAATTAAATCGTTTATTCGTGAGCACCAGACTGTTCAGAAGAAAACGAGAGCGCGGCCGCCAAAGCTAGAAGGTCAGAAGTCTGCATAAACTAGCAGCGCGACCTAAGGGTCGCGTTTCTAGTTCTAGGGCATTCAGAAAAATATGCAAAGCCAGCAACAGCTTACACTTGCTGATCGTCTCGAAAATCTGTTACCACAGACCCAGTGCACTAAATGCAGCTACCCCGACTGCAGGGGGTATGCTGAGGCCTTGGCCTCAGGTGAGGCCCTACCTAACCGATGTCCACCAGGCGGTGTAGAAGGCATCAAGCGCTTGTCTGAGGTGCTGGCACCCATATATCCTCAGGCTACTTTTAAGCTCAATCCAACGATCGATACTGACTGCGGATTAGAACGCCCCAGAACCATTGCTTTGATTGATTCAAGTACGTGCATCGGTTGCACGCTCTGTATTCAGGCTTGCCCTGTTGATGCGATTGTGGGGGCTTCAAAACAAATGCATGTAGTCTTGAGTGATTGGTGTACTGGCTGCGACCTCTGTATTCCACCCTGCCCAGTTGACTGCATCACTATGATCGATGTCACTGGCACCCAGACTGGATGGGATGCCTGGTCTGTACCATTAGCCGACATAGCGCGCAGCCGTTACCATGCCCGTGAAACGAGATTAGATCGCGAAGAGCGAGATAATGATGCACGTCTTGCCAAAAAAGCTGCGGCTAAATTAGATGAAATCAATGCGCAATCCCCTCGGTCTGAAGAGGCAAAACAAGAGCAAGAGCGCAAGCGTGCAATCATCGCTGCAGCTATTGCGCGCGCTCAGCAAAAGTAATCATGAATCCCGAAAAGCGACAGGCCTTTTTTGAGCAACTCAGGGCGAACAATCCCAACCCAGAAACTGAATTGGAATACAGCTCGCCGTTTGAACTCTTGATTGCGGTATTGCTATCCGCACAAGCAACCGATATTTCAGTAAACAAAGGTACAAGGGGGCTATTTAAGATCGCCAACACTCCGCAAGCACTATTGGACTTAGGCGAAGCGGGGGTCAAGCCTTTCATCCAGCATATTGGATTATTTAATGCTAAGGGTAGACACATTCAAGAGACTTGCCATTTATTAGTAGAGCGATATGGCGGTGAAGTTCCACAAGTTCGCGAGGAATTAGAATCCCTTCCAGGCGTAGGAAGAAAAACGGCGAATGTTATTCTCAATACGGCCTTTGGACATCCGACCATGGCAGTAGACACACATATCTTTAGAGTATCTAATCGTACGGGCTTAGCGCCAGGAAAAGATGTTGTGAAGGTTGAAGAGCAACTACTAAAGCGTATACCTAAGGAGTTTTTACAAGACGCACATCATTGGCTTATTTTGCATGGGCGATATACCTGCAAAGCACGTAACCCTGAATGCGAGCAATGCATTGTCGAACCCCTTTGCAGCTTTAAGCAAAAAACTGGCAAAGGAAAAGTACGTGGCCATATTTAATCCGACACGGGAAGAGGTGCGGCGTTTTTTCTGTGACACCTGGAAAAAGAAAATAGAAAATCAGATTCTGGCACCGATGGAAATGATTGCTAGCGACTGGATGATCCAACATCCCGAATATCACACTTTGTTACTAGACCCAGAGAGCGCTGTAGAGCAAGACTACACACCAGAGCGTGGGGAAACAAATCCTTTTTTACATCTCTCGATGCACTTATCCATTAGTGAGCAAATCTCTATTGATCAGCCGCCTGGGATTAAAGCAATCTCGGCACAGCTTTGGAAGAAACTAGGAACAGAGCATGAGTCTCAACACGCCATCATGGAATGTTTAGGGCAGGTAATGTGGGAGACGCAACGCGAGGGTCAGCCCCTTAGTCCCGAAAGATATCTCGAAGCACTAAAAAAATTGGTTTAGCGTAATGCTGTAATCGCAGATTTAACAGCCGCCGATAGATTCTTTGCTAAGAGCTGACGCGCTTCAATTGCAGACGCTGATGTTTCCTGAATCCGTTGCGACCACACTGATCCCGGAAAGAAAGCATCATCCCTATAACGGGGGATCACATGCCAATGAATGTGGGGCACCATATTCCCCAAGGCAGCTAAATTGACCTTATCTGGCTTCATTACATGACGAATCGCCTCCTCTACCGCAAAGACCAGAGTCATTAAGTGCTCACGCTCTCCATAGCTAAGATCCGTCATCTCAGCGACGTGGTGATTCCAAATGACCCTACAAAATCCAGGTAAGTCTGCGTCGTTTACCAAGAATACCCGGCAGTCATCCCCACGCCAAATTAACTCACCCTCTTCGGATGAGGGAACTACTTTACAAAGGGGGCAAGTATTCATAGGCAGAATGTATATGAAAAAGGCACCTAAGTCACTCTTATGGAGTTATTTAGGTGCCGATAAACACTAAAACTAGGGGATGTACTAAGTTAGTGGAACTGCTCTTCTTCTGTTGAGCCTGTCAAAGCGGTTACTGAAGATTTACCGCCCTGTATTACAGTCGTGACATCGTCAAAGTAACCGGTGCCTACTTCTTGTTGATGCGAGACGAATGTATAGCCCCGGTCACGCGCTGCAAATTCGGGCTCTTGTACTTTTTCAACATACGCTGTCATGCCACGCTGCATATAATCTTGAGCCAAATCGAACATGTTGTACCACATCGAATGAATACCAGCGAGGGTAATAAATTGATACTTGTAACCCATTGCACCTAATTCGCGTTGGAATTTAGCAATCGTTGCATCATCTAAATTCTTCTTCCAGTTGAAAGAGGGTGAGCAGTTATACGCCAGCATCTTGCCAGGAAATTTAGCGCGAATGGCCTCTGCAAACTCTCGAGCAAACTCTAGGTCGGGAGTGCCCGTCTCGCACCAGACCATATCGGCATAGGCAGCGTAAGCTAAACCACGGGAAATAGCCTGATCCAAGCCCTTGCGTGTTTTATAGAAACCCTCTGGAGTGCGCTCTCCTGTTAAGAATGGCTTATCGTTTGCATCGTAGTCAGAGGTTATTAAGTCAGCAGCTTCAGCATCTGTTCTAGCCAAAATAATGGTTGGTACACCCATAACATCCGCAGCTAAGCGAGCTGAAATCAATTTTTGAACTGACTCTGCTGTTGGCAATAAGACCTTACCGCCAAGGTGACCACACTTTTTTACTGATGACAGCTGGTCTTCAAAGTGAACCCCTGCAGCGCCCTGCTTAATGAGCGCCTTACTGAGCTCAAAGGCATTCAGTACACCACCAAATCCAGCCTCAGCATCCGCTACGATAGGAGCGAAATACTCTATATAGCCGGCATCCCCCTTCTGAATTCCTTTGGCCGTTTGAATCTCATCAGCACGCTGAAAGGAATTATTAATCCGCTCAACCATCTTGGGAACAGAATCTACTGGATAGAGTGATTGATCTGGGTACATTGCAGCAGAAGAATTGCCATCAGCAGCAACCTGCCAGCCTGACAAGTAAATCGCCTGAACACCGGCTTTGACCTGCTGCATTGCTTGACCGCCAGTCAGAGCACCTAAGCAATTGACATAAGCCTCACTGTTGACTAAGTCCCACAATCGTTCAGCCCCATGTTTGGCCAAAGTGTACTCAATCTTTAATGAGCCCCGCAGGCGAACAACATCCTCAGCGGTATAGCCACGAGTGATGCCCTTCCAGCGGGGATTGGTATCCCAATCCTTTTGAATTGCTGCAATTTCTGCTTTGCGATCTGCCATGGTTTTCTCCCTAAATTAAACAAAATATTGAGACGGTGAGTCTTATGTCTTATATAAGAGTTTATATAGAAAACAACGGCATGCAAGATTTATATTGAGACTTGTTAAGATTTAATAATCCAATAAAATCAATAACTTAAAATAAATATTTTATAATGTGGAAATCGGGATCAACAGGTGAAACGTTTCCCTGTGACAGCTAATAAAAAAGTTTTAACAGCAGAAATGCTTTTTCATGTTATGAAATTAAGCGACTGACTGAGCTTTAAGGGCCGTCATAGTGGCCACCTTAAATCCAGTCAAGATAATCATCAGCTGCAGCAATGCCACGCCCACAAATAGCAATTTAGGTAAACCGGCGTCTAAGAAGACGCCAAATAGCAGCGGACTAAGAGCGGCGCCTAAATCAATTCCGGAATACACAATGCCATAAACTCTGCCAGATGCCCCCGCTGGAGTAGCGGTACGAATCATCAAATCTCTTGAAGGTGCAGCAATACCCAAGCCAGCACCGATAACAATAAAGGGGATGACAATGCCATCAAAGGGAACCCACCCTGTCGCCAACAATAAACCCATCAAAATACTACTCGTAAAGCAGATGGTGATGATGCGCTCCGGATTGGCAAAACGCTTAGCAAAATAACCACCCAGCAGCATCCCACCGGCTCCGCCCAAAGACATTAGTGTCAAAAAATAATTACCCGCACTGACAGGTAGCCCATAGATTTGAAAAAGAGCACTCGGGGCAAATGATTGCATGCCGGTAGTGGCTGACATACTAAAGAAAAAGAAAATCCAACACAGCCATACGGCAGGTAGCTTCAGAAAAGCAAAAGTAGTCAGCGCCCCAGTACCAGGGTTTGCTGCAGCATGAGTAGCCGCAGATTCTGCTTGGCGCTCTTTTACATTGTCAATGAGCCGTTCACGGCTTAACCACAGCACTAAGAGTATTAACGCCTCTAGAACCGCAGCGGATAAGAAGGCCATTCGCCAGTCAGCAAGGGTTGCCATTGCAACCATAAAGGCTGGGGCGGCAGCCCAGCCCAGATAACCGGTTACGCCATGAATAGAGTACGCATAGGGTAAATTTGGCGGGGAAATTTTATGATTGATTAAGGTGTAATCCACCGGGTGAAAAATACCATTACCGCTACCAGCAATCACTGCCCCTATCACCAACATAGCATACCCATTACTTTGTGAGTAAGTTAATGCAGCAAGGGCAAGTAGCCCAACTCCAATAAACAGCACTGGGCGAGCGCCTATACGATCTACCAAAAATCCAGAAGCTGCCTGAATGATGCAAGAGACGACAAAGAAAATCGTCATCAACAAACCTAGCTCTGCATAACTAAAGCCAAACTCTGCTTTAAGCCATGGGAACATCGGCGGTAAAATTAAATGAAAAAAATGGGAACTGCCGTGTGCCAAGCTGATTAAACCAACTACTCGGACATCACTGGCACGCCTTATTTGTAGCGCATCAATCATGTGCCGAGTTTACTACCGATTACTTAGTGAAGATAAAGTCACCCTTTTGATCGACATCGACTGGCACGGTATCTTCAGGACCAAACTTCCCCTCCAAAATCATCTTCGAGACAGGGTTCTCAATATATTGCTGAATCGCTCTTTTTAGCGGCCTTGCTCCAAACACCGGATCAAATCCTACTTCTGCAATCTTTGCTAAGGCCGCATCGGTAACATCAAGATGCATATCGATTTTCGCAAGCCGGTCAGACAAGTTTTTAAGTAAGATCTTGGCGATATTGGCGATGTTTCCCTTATCTAGACCGTGGAACACAACGATCTCATCAATACGATTGAGAAACTCTGGACGGAAATGCGTTTTTAGCTCTTCAAAAACTGCATCTTTTATCGCAATCTGTTTCTTACCGACCATAGACTGAATCAGATGCGAACCGATATTACTAGTCATCACAATCACAGTATTTTTAAAATCGACTGTGCGCCCCTGACCATCTGTTAAACGACCATCATCTAGTACTTGCAGTAGTACATTGAATACGTCAGGATGCGCCTTCTCAATTTCATCAAACAAGATGACGCAGTAAGGATGGCGTCGCACCTTCTCCGTTAGGTAGCCGCCCTCTTCATAACCTACATAACCAGGAGGCGCTCCGATTAAACGCGCAACACTATGTTTCTCCATAAACTCACTCATATCAATGCGAATGAGGTGCTCTTCGCTATCGAATAAGAAACCAGCCAAAGCCTTACAAAGCTCGGTCTTTCCTACGCCTGTTGGCCCCAAGAATAAGAATGAGCCATAGGGACGATGCTCTTCAGCAAGACCCGCACGTGAACGACGGATTGCATCTGATACCGCACGAATAGCCTCTTCTTGGCCTACTACTCGGTGATGAAGTAACTCCTCCATCTTGAGTAATTTATCGCGCTCACCCTGCATCATTTTGGATACCGGAATACCGGTTGCACGGGAAACTACCTCAGCAATTTCTTCTGCCCCTACCTGAGTCCGCAACAGCTTATTTTTAATTACGCCATCTTTGCTGCTGTTGGCCTCTGCAGCAGCGGCAGATTTCAGCTTAGCCTCTAGCTCTGGCAATTTAGCATATTGCAATTCAGCAACTTGCTCCAGCTTGCCTGCACGCTGTAGCTTCACTATATCTGCGCGTACCTTTTCAATTTCTTCCTTGATGTGTGCTGCGCCTAAGACGGCACCTTTCTCTGCTTTCCAAATCTCTTCTAAATCAGCATACTCAGCACCTAAGCGCTGAATCTCATCTTCAATTAGCGCTAAGCGTTTTTTAGAGGCATCATCTTTTTCCTTCTTGACAGCCTCACGCTCAATCTTCAGTTGAATGAGACGACGCTCTAGCTTATCCATAACTTCTGGCTTAGAGTCAATCTCCATACGAATACGCGAGCCTGCTTCATCTATTAGATCAATCGCCTTATCGGGCAAGAAGCGATCTGTAATGTAACGATGAGAAAGCTCAGCAGCCGCCACAATTGCCGGATCAGTGATTTCAATACCATGATGAAGCTCATAGCGCTCTTGCAAGCCACGCAAGATCGCAATCGTTGCTTCTACAGTAGGCTCTTCCACCATGACTTTTTGGAACCGACGCTCCAAAGCTGGGTCTTTCTCAATATATTTACGATATTCATCCAAGGTAGTGGCGCCAATGCAATGCAATTCACCACGAGCCAGGGCAGGCTTGAGCATATTGCCCGCATCCATAGCGCCATCGCCCTTACCAGCCCCCACCATCGTATGAATCTCATCAATAAAGATAATCGTGCGACCCTCATCTTTAGCAACATCGCTTAACACTGCTTTCAGGCGCTCCTCAAACTCACCACGATATTTAGCGCCCGCCAAAAGTAGCGCCATATCCAATACGAGGACACGCTTTTCTTTTAGGGTTTCAGGAACTTCACCATTAATAATCCGCTGCGCTAAACCCTCTACGATCGCAGTTTTGCCAACCCCAGGCTCGCCAATTAATACGGGGTTATTTTTGCCGCGACGTTGCAATATCTGAATGGTGCGACGAATTTCATCATCCCGGCCAATCACTGGATCCAACTTACCCAAGCGTGCTCGCTCAGTTAAATCCACTGTATATTTTTTAAGGGCCTCACGTTGTCCTTCGGCATCTGCACTATTCACTGATTCTCCTCCGCGGACTACATCAATAGCCGCCTCTAATGATTTACGATTCAAGCCGCTTTCACTCGCAATCTTGCCAAGCTGACCCTTATCGTCGGCCACTACCAATAAAAATAGTTCGCCCGCAATAAACTGATCACCGCGTTTCGTGGCCTCTTTTTCACACAAGTTAAACCAATTGCCTAAGTCACGGCCAACCTGCACTTCGCCGTTTGTACCCTGCACTTCAGGAAGATTATTAATCAGCCTCTCAGAAGCTTTTTCTAGACTGGCTACATTGACACCGGCACGGGTGAGCAAGCTTTTTGCGCCACCATCAGAATCCCGCAGCATGGCGATGAGCAGATGCGCTGGTTCGATAAATTGATTATCTTTAGACAGGGCTAAGCTTTGTGCCTCACTAAGCGCCTCTTGAAATTTAGTAGTGAACTTATCTATTCTCATTTGGATTCCTTATTGGATCTGTAGATATCTACCTATAGAATATAAGGACATTATTGAAAATTTCAAGTGTTTTATCCTATTTAAAAGCGAATTTAACCCTACCTTGACTTGGCTTGTTTATCTTTTAGAGTGCGCTGATGGCAGTTATTACGCCGGCATTACCAATCGCCTGGAGCATCGACTAGAGGCCCATAACTCAGGTGAGGGAGCCCGCTACACCCGTTCACGTCGGCCAGTGACGGTGATAGCAACCCAGACTCACTCGGATCGATCTGAGGCCTCTAAGGCAGAAGCAAGATTAAAGCGTTTACCTCGTTCCCAGAAGCGGGCGTTTTTCGAGACCTAAATTTAGCAGGCGCTTGATTTTTCCAAGTAAGCACCAAAACTAAAGATCGAGTTTGGTCCAAGTGGCACTTGCTCCACTTTCTTGAAGGTGGTTTTAACAACCCTTTGCACTTCACCCTTAGCCAATTTTTCAGGCGTAGTCTTAGGGCTGATAAACGCTTGACGTTCTGGTACAGACTGCATGTCACTAAAGCGAGGAACATAGTCCTTGATTGCAGATGACAGAGTAACGTTAGCCATGCAACTAAGCATGTAAGCTTCCAAAGATTGATAAAGTTCGCTAGCAATATCGCATGCCTCAACCTTACGTTTTTTGATGTAATTCATTGCCAAAACAACATCCTTGATGGTCACCATTCTAGGGTCTTGCAGCAAGATGTAGCCCCCACGACGTCCCTTGGTGCCCTTCACTATTCCAGCCGCACGTAGTGCGCTCAGTAAGAGCTCTATTCTGCTGATCGACAGATTTTGTCGTTGGGCTAGCTCCAATCCAGTAACGGGCCTAGCACTGTTTGAATGAGAGGCAATATCAACCAAAGTATTGAGGGCTGCCTTTACTGCTGTTGTGATGTCCATATTGAATTTGTCGAAAATGTGAGATTAATTAATAAAGGTGAATCTAATCACTAGATTGAAGTATGGAACTAATTTCTTCCAGTTGCTGAGCCTGCCCTAGTAACCCTTTTCAGATGATGGTTTGCATGCGATTAAGCCAGACGAGGTCTTAATTCAGATATCAACATTCTCAAAGGCTCTGGCCGCAAGAACTGACCTAACTCAACCCGTTGCTCTGATTGCTCGATATAAAACACCTTCTGGTGTTCTAGCGGAGGAATCACTCTAGCCCATTGCGTATTGAATTCAAAGCAGGTTTCTTTGTAGGCAATAAATTTTTTGACTATTAAGCGAGTTCCGCTGATTTCAATCTCTTCAAAATCGAGCGCATGTCGGCAATAAATTAAAAATCCGACCGTTACTGCAGTGATTTCAATAGCTGTAAACACCAAAATCATTTTTACCCCAACGAGAAAAAATCCGATGCCAACCGTCAAGGAGAGGCAGACCAGCACTAAATAAAATTGCAGCAACTGACGGGGGGACAATGCGCAATTGCGTCGCATTCGCCAGATTTTCATTTCATCTCACTCGCTGGTACTGGGTTTAGTGTGGTCGCTAACTGGAAGAGGCACTTTTCATATTTCTGGCTTTCTCGATTTGATCAGCGCTACGTTGCTGAAAGTCAACCATCGAGTGATGCCCCATTTGATAGCAAGGACAGTGCTTTCCTAAAATCCAACGAGCTAGCTTAATACGTAATTTTTGAATCATGTTGTTCTCCAAATCAAATAAATTATTTAGTAGGTCAATTAGCCTTAGTAGAGTCATTTACCGAGGGGGGCTCAACGCTATTGCTGTCCTTCATGATGAGCTTTGGTGCACTCATTTTTTCCCCATCCCAAATCTGGCCGCACCAGCACTCTCCTGCATCATTAATAATGCATACGCCCGATCCACAACAAAATCCTGCCGGTGCCTTCATCATTAACCTCACTAAACCTTAAAATAAACAATTAAGTCTATTCTAGAGTTTTTATCCAATTCCTGCTCTTACCCGCCCTAACGAATGAATACACCAGATTTACCCTTTGAAGATCTAGGCTCTAATAGCTTGATATCCGTATTAACAAGGGATGGCCAAGCACACTACCTCAGCGCAATCTTCCCTCAAGACCAATCTAACGAGTTACTACAGATACTCATCAGGTCTGTTTTATGGCAGCCAGATCAAGTCATGATGTTCGGTAAAGTAGTGACGACTCGCAGAAAAGTGGCATGGATAGGAGATCCTGATTGCAGTTACACCTATTCCGGAATTGAACGTCAGCCTCAAGCCTGGACCCCAGCCCTATTATTGATTAAAGCAAAAGCTGAGGCGCTGTCGGGATGTCAATTTAACTCCTGTCTAGCTAACCTTTACCACAGCGGCGATGAAGGTATGGGCTGGCACAGTGATAATGAAAAAGAATTAGATTCCAATATGCCAATCGCTTCATTTAGTCTTGGCGGAAGAAGAAAGTTTGCCTTTCGTCATCGAGAGGATCAAGAAACCGTTTCTTTATTTTTAGAGAATGGCAGCTTGCTGATCATGCACCCCCCGATTCAGGAATACTGGCGCCATAGCCTATTAAAAACTAAGACACTGGTGGCTCCCCGAATTAATCTGACATTCCGAAAAATACAGTTAGCTTAATAAATGACTAGTCTTTTGGCTTTAGTTTTACGGCTTTAGTTTTTCGGCTTTATCCCATTTAGCGATTGCAGCGTCATCGGACACTCGGGCATCCACCCATCGACCACCCTCAGGTGTCTCTTCTTTTTTCCAAAAAGGAGCGTCGGTCTTGAGGAAATCCATAATGAACTCACAGGCTGAAAAGGCTTCGCCTCGATGTGCGCTAGTTACTGCTACCAAAACGATCTGATCTTCCGGTAGTAGCGGGCCCACACGATGAATAATTAATGCTTTACGAATATCCCAACGCGCACTTGCTTGCGTAACGATGTCTTCAAGGGCTTTTTCAGTCATCCCGGGATAGTGCTCTAGCGTCATGCCTCGCACCTGGCTGCCGTCATTCATATCTCTGACGGTGCCTAAAAAAGTAACTACTGCACCCACCTGAGGATCATTTTTACGCAATGCTGAGATTTCACCAGTAAGGTCAAAGTCTGCCTCCTGAATACGAATGATGGCCTCTGACATCCTAGCCGCCAGTCACTGGGGGAAAGAAAGCTACTTCAGCCCCCTCCTCCAAAGAGGTAATGTCATTGACCATTTGCTGGTTCAGGGCACAACGAATCACTTTGTTACTCGCTAGTACCTCAGACCAAGGGTCACCGCGAAGTATTAAAAAGGCTCTTAAGTCTGCAATCGTTTTGATATTGTCAGCAACGGTAATACTTTCTTCTGAGAGGCCAAGGCCTTCACGTAAAGAGGCAAAGAATCGTAATTGGATTTTCATGGAAAAGATTGGGGCTGGGGTAGGCGTCGAGGGTAGGAGTCGAAGTTTGGCTAAGTCAGTAGTGCATTAAATGGAATGTACTTGACCATATCACCAACCTGAATCGTCTGACCCGGCGGGCAATCAAGTAACCCATCGCCCCACGAGGCACTGGTAAGCACCCCAGAGCTCTGATTAGGAAACAAATCTAAGCCACCCTGGTCATTGATTTTTACGCGTAAGAACTCATTACGACGATCAGCCTTGGGCCAATTAAAATCAGCGCGCATAGGATAAGACTGCGGTGTCACTACTGGGCGCCCTTGAAGCCTTAAAATAAAGGGCCTTACAAACAATAAGAAGGTGACAAAGCTGGAAACTGGGTTGCCCGGCAAACCCATAAACCAAACCTCACCACCATCTGGCTGACCCGACTTACGTACCGCACCAAAAGCCAAAGGCTTACCTGGCTTAATCGCGATTTGCCATAAATCTAAACGGCCTTCAGCGCTGACTGCTGGCTTAATATGATCTTCCTCGCCAACCGATACGCCGCCTGAAGTAATGATCAAATCATGATCCTGACTTGCTCTTCGCAAAGCTTCACGAGTAGCCTCAAGACGATCTGGAACGATACCCAAATCCGTTGGCTCACATCCCAGCGATTGAAGACAAGCTAATAAAGTATCGCGGTTAGAGTTATAGATACCACCTGGCTTGAGCGGCTGTCCAGGAAGCGATAGCTCATCCCCTGTAAAAAAAGCGGCTACCTTCACGCGGCGCTTGACGTCCAAGTGAGTTAAACCAGCGGAAGCTGCTACACCCAACTCTTGAGGACGCAGAAAAGTACCTGCAGTAAGTGCTGTTTTCCCTGCCGTGAGATCTTCACCACGACGCCGAATCCACTGACCAGCCGTTGGTGCGATGGTTACCTGAACCTGATCTGAATGGGTTTCAAGGATGATGCAGTCTTCCTGCATCACTACTGCGTCGGCACCCGAGGGTATTGGGGCGCCAGTAAATATCCTAGCAGCAGTGCCGGGAGTTAATTGAATCCCCACGGACCCCGCAGGAATACGCTGCCCAATTTTGAGCATGCTTCCTGGTATTGCGGTATCAAAACTACTCACTGCGTAGCCGTCCATGGCAGTGTTATCGACTGGCGGTACATCCACTAAGCTATTAACGTCTTGCGCAAGAACTCGACCCAAAGCCGATTGCATCGCAACGGATTCTTGCTCTTCTACAGGCTTAGCATGTGACAGAAGATGCTCCAAAGCCTCATGGGCAGTCAACATCGGGGGCTTTTTGGTCATGGGCTAATAAGTAAACTGGCTTACTAAATTAATCGAGGTGCGTCGCAAGGAATGTTTTAACTTGATTGACATCTGCATCTATATTTTCGACCCGCTGAGGCTTAGACTTAATGTCCTTAAATGCTTCTGGGCACTCGGCAGGGCGACCTAAAGCAATCTCAATTGTTTCTTCAAACTTAATAGGAAGTGCCGTTTCCAAAACAATCATCGGAATCCCGGGCTCTAGGTAGTCTCTTGCGACTTTTACACCATCGGCAGTATGCGTATCAATCATGATGTTGTATTGCTGATCTACATTTCGAATTGTATCTAGGCGATTTTGATGCGTGCTTCGGCCAGATTGAAAACCATACTGCCCCATCTCTTGAAAAATAAGCTCTTGGGAAATATCAAAGCCGCCAGCGGTATCCACTTGCTTAAACATCGCCGCGGTTTGTGCACCGTCTTTACCAACGAGATCAAACACAAAGCGCTCAAAGTTACTGGCCTTAGAAATATCCATTGATGGACTTGAAGTGTGGAGGGTCTCCGCTGACTTTCGTGCGCGATACACGCCAGTACTAAAAAACTCATTCAGTACATCGTTTTCGTTGGTGGCTGCAACTAAGTGAGCGATTGGCAATCCCATCATACGGGCAATATGCCCTGCACAAATATTGCCAAAGTTTCCTGAGGGCACCGTAAACGATACTTTTTCTGAACTTGATTGAGTAGCTAGCAAGTAACCCTGGAAGTAATACACTACTTGCGCAACAACACGGCCCCAGTTAATCGAGTTAACTGTGCCAATTCGATACTTTACTTTAAAGACATGATCGTTACTAACGGCTTTAACAATGTCCTGACAATCATCAAATACACCGGCAACTGCCAGGTTAAAAATATTGGGGTCTTGCAAAGAATACATTTGCGCAGATTGAAACGCGCTCATCTTGCCGCGAGGTGAAAGCATGAAAACATTCACCCCTTCCTTGCCGCGCATAGCATATTCAGCTGCACTACCGGTGTCACCAGAGGTGGCGCCCAAGATATTCAGTTTTTGTCCTGAGCGCTTCAAGGCATACTCAAAAAGATTGCCAAGCAACTGCATCGCCATATCTTTAAAAGCTAAAGTAGGTCCATTAGAAAGGCTTAATAAACCTAGGCGAGTACCGCCCTCTTCTCCCAGCCAATGTAAAGGTGAAATATCTTTTGCATTGTCCGCTTTACGTCCATTGCAATAGACTTGCTCTGTATAGGTCTTACGCAATAGAGCGCGTAAATCCTCTTCAGGGATGTCATCACAATACAAGCTTAATACTTCGTATGCTAAGTCTGCGTAAGTCAAGCTTCGCCATGAGTCTAATTGTGCTGGGCTCACTTGTGGGTATTCCACTGGCAAGTACAAACCTCCGTCTGGGGCTAAGCCACCAAGCAGTATTTCTAGGAAGGATTGCTGTGGGCTATTGCCTCGGGTAGATTGGTAACGCATGTTTTGTAATCAATCTTTTTTATGACAAATTTTCTAAACGGATCTTAATGACCTCACCCGCTACTGTTTTCAGGTTCTGAATTTCAAGAATAGCTGCCAACATATGCTTTTCTTTAGTCTCGTGCGTCAGCGCTACTAGATCAGTTTGACTTTCACCTTCATCTGCCTCTTTTTGCAATAGAGCATCAATCGAAATATTGTGGGAAGCTAAGATCTTAGTGATGTCCGCCAACACACCCGCCTGATCAGCTACGCGTAATCGCAGATAGTAGCTGGTAGTAATTTCACCCATTGGCAAAACGGCAATATCGCGCACAGCATCTGGCTGGAAGGCTAAATAAGGAACACGGTGCTCAGGGCTTGCACTGTGCAAACGGGCAATGTCTACAAGGTCAGCAATCACCGCTGAGGCGGTCGGCTCTGAGCCAGCACCCTTGCCGTAGTACAAAGTAGTACCTACAGCATCACCAAATACCTGTACTGCATTCATCGCGCCCTCAACGTTTGCAATTAAACGCTTGGTTGGAATGAGCGTGGGATGAACCCTGAGCTCTACACCAGTTGAAGTTTTCTTAGCGATCCCTAATAACTTAATGCGGTAACCCAACTGTTCAGCATATTTAATATCGATCGCGTCTAACTTCGTAATACCTTCCACATGTGCTTTTTCAAATTGCATCGGAATACCAAAAGCAATCGCACTCATGATGGTCGCTTTATGGGCAGCATCTACACCTTCAATATCAAAAGTGGGATCTGCCTCTGCATAACCAAGGCGTTGAGCCTCTTTAAGGACAGTTGCAAAATCTAAACCTTTGTCACGCATCTCTGACAAAATAAAGTTAGTAGTGCCGTTAATGATGCCGGCAATCCACTCGATGCGATTTGCAGTGAGGCCTTCGCGTAGCGATTTAATAATCGGAATCCCGCCAGCCACTGCCGCTTCAAATGCCACCATCACGCCCTTAGCATGCGCTGCTTTAAAGATAGCATTACCGTGAACGGCAATCAGAGCCTTATTCGCCGTAACGACATGTTTGCCTGCTGCAATCGCTTCTAGCACTAAGTCTTTGGCAATACCGTAGCCACCGATAAGCTCTACAACAATATCTATTTCAGGGTTATTAATGACTGCACGCGCATCACTGACTACTTGAGCGTGGCCCTGAACCAATGCTTTTGCGCGCTCGACATTCAGATCGGCAACTGTGTGAATTCGGATACCGCGACCTGCACGACGCACGATTTCTTCTTGATTACGCTCCAGCACTGTAAATACGCCAGCACCTACAGTACCAATGCCTAATAGGCCTACTTGAATCGGTTTCATAATGCCTTTGTTGCTGTTGAGCTAGCCGCCTTGCGACTATGTTTTTGACGATAACGCTCCAGAAAACGTGCAAGACGACCTATCGCCTCTTTCAGCACATCCTCATGGGGCAAGAACACTAAACGAAAGTGATCTGGTTTGCTCCAGTTAAATCCGGAACCCTGCACCAGTAGCACTTTTTCTTCTTTAAGTAAGTCCGCAATAAATTGCTGGTCATCTTCAATTGGATACATTTGCGAATCAAGCTTGGGGAATAAATACAAGGCAGACTTTGGCTTCACACAAGTGACGCCCGGTATTGCGGTAATGAGTTTCCAGGCAAGATCGCGCTGCTTCGCTAAGCGACCACCTTCAGCCACTAAGTCATTAATGCTTTGATAGCCACCTAAAGCCGTTTGAATCGCATACTGGCCAGGAACGTTGGCACAAAGACGCATAGATGAGAGCATATTCAGACCCTCAACATAGTCACGAATCATTTCTTTATCGCCCGAGACAACCATCCAACCAGCGCGATAGCCGCAGGAGCGATAATTTTTGGATAAGCCATTAAAGGTAATGGTGACAACATCGGTAGATAACGACGCTAAAGAAACATGCTGCTCTTGGTCATACAACATCTTGTCGTAAATCTCATCAGCGAACAAAATCAAATCATGCTCGCGGGCAATTTCCGTAATTTCTTTTAGAACCTCAGTAGAGTAAATGGCGCCCGTTGGATTGTTAGGGTTAATCACCACAATCGCTTTAGTGCGAGGGGTAATCCTCTTGCGCAGATCAGCTAAATCGGGCGCCCAATCTTTTGACTCATCACAGAGATAGTGAATCGGTGTACCACCAGACAAGCTGACTGCAGCAGTCCATAAAGGGTAGTCAGGGGCTGGCACCAACACTTCATCGCCAGTGTTAAGCAATGCATTCATTGCCAGAACGATTAATTCAGAAACGCCATTACCGGTGTAGATATCATCCAAAGTCACGCCTTGAATGCCTTTTTCTTGGCAATAATGCATG
Source organism: Polynucleobacter brandtiae (assembly GCF_002797575.1). GTDB lineage: Bacteria > Pseudomonadota > Gammaproteobacteria > Burkholderiales > Burkholderiaceae > Polynucleobacter > Polynucleobacter brandtiae. The sequence continues at coordinate 538,959 of NZ_PGTX01000001.1, forward strand.
ATTGCCTTGCGGGCTGCAAAGATTCCCTTGGAATCGGAGTAGGCTGAGGCATTACCCAAATTACGGATCATGTCTAGCTGGATCTCTTCAGGAGGATCAAAGCCAAAAACACCTACATTGCCGATGTTTAATTTAATGATCTTATGACCCTCTTCTTCCATACGCTGCGCAAGCTCCAGCACAGGTCCACGGATGTCATAACAGACGTGATTGAGTTTTTCGGACTTGAGGATCGGTTTCACAATAAATTAAGAGATAAGTTCTTGAAATCTAGATAAAAACAGCTAGCTATAATCCTACAATTATGACAGAGAGTCCCTTATGAAGCTTCAATCAGACCCCCATTCCGGTATTAATACTATTACCGGTTACGGTGATGGCTATGTAGAGATCAATAAGGCCCCATACAGTCATGCGGTTTTAGTCAGCTCAGGCGGGGGCATATTGGATTGGCCGGTCACTACATTTGATGACCTCACTGCAGCTGATTTCTCTCAAATGGCTGGTTTGAAGCCTGAATTAATCCTGATTGGTACCGGCAAACGCCAGCGCTTCCCTAAACCAGAGCTCCTAAAAACACTTATTGACGCCAAAATTGGTTTTGAAGTGATGGATTCTCAGGCAGCCTGCCGAACCTACAACATCTTGGTAGGTGAAAGCCGCCAAGTGCTATTGGCACTGATTGTGGAAGCCAACTAATGCAATTTGGCCAAAGCAGGCAATCTGCCGTCTTCAATCCAGCAACCCTCTTGATACTGGTTCTGATCTACGGCTTGCTATGGTTCGGGACCCTCAATTATCGCCACCTCATCCCCTCTGATGAAGGCCGCTATGCTGAAATTGCACGAGAGATGCTCGTGACGGGCGATTGGGTTACCCCTAGGTATAACGGCTACAAGTATTTTGAGAAACCCCCCCTCCAGATTTGGGCTACTGCCGCTGCATTCAATCTTTTTGGAATCGGTGACTGGCAAGCTCGACTTTGGACCGCACTTACTGGTTTTCTCACAATCCTATTTATCGGCTTCACAGGTGCCCGCATCTTTAGCCCTCGGGCGGGCTATTTAGCGGCACTCGTACTGGCATCAAGCCCAATGTGGGTCATCAGCGGTCATGTGAATTCCTTGGATATGGGGCTTTCAGCGTTTTTGGTCGCCGCTTTGTGCAGTCTTTTGTTGGCTCAGACTTCTGCCCATCAGCACGCTCGTCGAAATTGGATGTGGGCTTGCTGGGCATTTATGGCGCTAGCAACGCTCTCTAAGGGGGTAATTGGTGTAGCTATCCCAGGCATGGTTTTTGTTTTTTACTCCATTACGGCATGGGACTGGAAAATTTGGAGGCGCCTTCATATTGTTAGTGGGGTATTACTGTTTCTCGTGATTACCGCACCCTGGTTTGTATTGATTGCGCAGCGCAATCCAGAGTTTTTAGAGTTCTTCTTTATTCATGAGCACCTGCAACGTTTTACGCAAACAGCTCACAGCAGAACTGGCCCGATTTACTACTTTCTCCCCTTACTTCTGCTGGGATTTTTGCCGTGGATAGCCCAAATTCCTGGATCCATTACGCAGGCATGGCAAGAACGCAATCGCGAGTTCTCTAGTGCTTGGTTGTTAACTTGCTGGTTTGTCGTCATTCTTGGATTCTTTAGTATTTCTCAATCCAAGCTTCCCGGTTACATCATCCCCATCTTCCCAGCCTTAGCCCTCATGGTGGGCAATAGGTTAGATCGTCGCTTGGGTCTAAGCAAAGGACTCGGGCTGCCTTGGCAAGTGCAAACCCTGTGCTTTGTTGCTCTGGGTGGCGTTGGATTTTTCTTCTTAGGTGAGGTTGGAAGACAAGCCAGGCCTGATGAAGTTGAGTCATATGCTCAATATACCTACTGGGTTGTTGTGGCACTGATCACGCTAATGTCATTTAGTTTGCTGGCATTCGCACAAAGTAAGCGAAATAGCTTGGCCAGTATCAGCAGTTTTGCGAGTGGCTTTTTCTTGTGTGCTCTGATTGCGGGTACAGGGCACGAAGCTCTGGGGCGCGCTGTCTCTGGGATCGACTTAGTGAAGCAGGTGAAAGCGGGCATACCGGAAAATACGAATTTCTATTCCGTCAGAATCCTAGATCACACAGTGCCATTTTATTTAGGCAAGACCATGATCATGGTGGAGTTTTCAGATGAGCTTACATTTGGCGTACAACAGCAACCTAATTTATGGATGCCAACACTAGCATCATTTATTGAGCGCTGGAAAGAAGATGTAACCGCTTATGCATTGATGGTTCCCGAGCAATATACAGAATTGCAAAAACTCAATGTACCGATGCAAGAGGTGGGTAGAGACTCGCGGCGAGTAATTGTGAAGCATCCCGAAGCTGTTAGCCCTGCTCAATAATTCAATCAGAAAGCTCGCCATGTCGAATCACGAAAAGACACTTCTCACTACCCCCTTTATCCCATTTACTAGGCCACATTTCAATCAAGAGACAATCGATGCCGTTGCTGAAGTACTACGCTCAGGCTGGGTTACTTCTGGCCCTAAATTAGCAGAGTTTGAAACGGCCTTGAGTGACTACTTTGGCGGGCGTCCCGTACGTTGTTTTGCCAATGGCACGGCTACGATGAAAATTGCGCTTCAGGTAGCTGGTATCGGGCCGGGTGATGAAGTCATCACTACCCCAATCTCATGGGTTGCCACCTCAAATGTGATTCTCAGTGTTGGAGCAACGCCAGTATTTGTAGATATTGACCCTGTGACCCGCAACATTGATTTAAATAAGGTAGCGCAGGCGATAACCCCCCAAACACGCGCCCTCATGCCAGTCTATTTGTCAGGACTGCCCGTTGATATGGATCAACTGTATGGCCTTGCAAAAACGCATCAGCTACGGGTAATTGAAGATGCAGCGCAAGCATTTGGATCGCAATGGCATGGACAGAAAATCGGGGGCATCGGTGATCTGGTGAGCTTTAGTTTTCAGGCAAATAAAAACTTATCGACCATTGAGGGAGGTTGCCTCGTGTTTAATAGCGTTGAAGAAGCCAAGCTCGCCGAAAAGTTTCGATTACAGGGTCTTACTCGCCAGGGTATTGACGCAATGGATGTAGACGTGTTGGGCGGTAAAGATAACCTTACTGACGTTAACGCCGTGATTGGCTTGCATCAACTTTTAGAGCTACCCAAATTTCAAGCAAGAAGAGGCGCTCTAGCCCGCCAATATTTTGATGCAATTCGTAGTGAACTAAAAGCCGCTAGTTTGGAGAGCCTCTCCTTAGAACTGCCGGTAGAAAACTTTAGCGATACAAACTGGCATATGTTTCAGGTCGTGTTGCCGCTAGAGCAACTACAAGTGGATCGCGCACAAGTGATGACTGATCTGAAAGACCTCGGTATCGGTACCGGCGTTCATTACCCTGCTATTACTGGATTTACACTCTACAAAAATCTGGGCTATCAACTTAGTGATACTCCGATTGCACAGCGTATCGGTCGCTCCATCTTGACTCTGCCCCTCTTTCCTGGAATGGCCGATGAGGACATCGGCCGCATAGCCGCTGCTCTGGTTGGTATTTTGAAGAAATACGCAAATAAGTAAGCGCTGAGACGGTGAATTCTTCAGAATTCAGTGGAGCTACCAAGATCAGGCAAAATTGGGGGATGACTGCAAATTTAGCGACCCAAGCGAGCAATCCCGAACTGAGCATTGTGATCCCCGTATATAACGAGGAGGATGGCTTACAAGCACTCTTTGACCGCCTATACCCCGCCCTTGATGCTCTTGCCTCTAAACGCAATCTTGCCTACGAAGTTGTTTTTGTCAACGATGGCAGCAAAGATCGTTCGGCGGGAATTCTAGCCAGGCAAGTCGAGCTTAGGCCTGATGTAACTCGCGCTGTGCTTTTCTATAGCAACTTTGGCCAACACATGGCGATCATGGCCGGCTTTGAATATGCCCGCGGTCAATACATCATTACCCTAGATGCTGATCTGCAAAATCCTCCCGAAGAGATTGATGCTCTTACCCATGAGCTACTGAATGGCCATGATTATGTAGGCACCATTCGCGCCGATCGCCGAGATAGTTTTTTTAGAAAAATTGCTTCACGTGCAATGAATCATTTACGTGAAAAAATTACCCGCATCACAATGACCGACCAAGGCTGCATGTTGCGTGGCTATAGCCGACGTATTGTTGACCTCGTTCGGCAATGTGATGAAAGTAATACCTTTATTCCGGCACTCGGCTATACCTTCTCCGCTAATCCCAAAGAGATTTCCGTTAAACATGAAGAGCGCTTTGCCGGAGAATCCAAGTACAGCCTTTATCAATTGATACGCTTGAACTTTGACTTGGTCACTGGCTTTTCCGTGATGCCACTGCAAATCTTTTCTATTTTAGGTATGTTGCTAGCCATGGCCGCTGGTAGTCTCTTCATCCACTTACTCGTACGCCGATTTATTCTAGGTGCTGAGGTGGAGGGGGTCTTTACCTTATTTGCTCTAACCTTCTTTTTGATTGGCGTCATGCTATTTGGCTTAGGCTTACTCGGTGAATACATTGGCCGCATCTATCAACAAGTACGACAGCGCCCCCGCTATGTTGTGCAAACTGTTTTAGAGAAAAAATAATTGCGCGCAGTCGTTTTTGCTTATCACGACGTTGGCGTCAATTGCTTGAAGGCACTCATTGCAGCAGGCGTTGAGGTAGGCCTAGTTATTACGCATCAAGATGATCCCGATGAAAATATTTGGTTTGGGAGTGTTATCGCACTCTGCCAAGAGCGGCATATTCCTTATGTCACGCCAGAAGCGAGCGAACTAAAAAAGCTTATTCCGCAGATTACTGCGTTGGCTCCGGATTATGTATTCTCTTTTTATTATCGATACATGATTCCGGCAGATATTTTAGTTTGCGCCAAGATTGCCGCCCTGAATATGCATGGCTCCCTACTCCCAAAATACCGAGGACGAGCGCCAGTCAATTGGGCTATTTTGCATGGTGAAACCCAAACTGGTGCCACGCTACACATCATGGAAACCAAGCCGGACGCGGGCGATATTGTTGGTCAATCTGCGGTAACTATTGGGCATGATGAAAACGCTACTGAAGTGTTTAGCAAGGTGAGTCAGGCGGCAGTAACGGTTCTCAAGCAAGTGCTGCCGGAACTCATGCAAGGCCAAGTTCCAAGAAAACGCAATCTCCTGTCCCAGGGCAGTTATTTCGGTGGCCGCAAGCCCTCTGATGGTCAAATTTTGTGGACGCAGACAGCTAAACAGATACATGATCTCGTCAGAGCTGTCGCCCCACCCTATCCAGGTGCTTTTACAGACTGGCAAGGAAGAACGATGATTGTTGCCAAAACAAGCCTGGAGGGGCCTTTTCCAGCCAAGCTAGATCTTGGGACGCTCGGCATCCAAGTGGTTGATAATCAAGCATTCGGCGTTTGTGGTGACCAAAGATCGATAGCAATATTAGAGTGGTTTCCCAGCAAAATACATTAGCTTAAAACGAGGCAGTAAAAATGAAAAAAGTACTCATTCTTGGTGTAAACGGCTTTATTGGACATCATCTATCTAAGCGCATCCTAGAGACAACCGATTGGGATGTGTACGGTATGGATATGCAAAATGATCGCCTTGGTGATCTAGTCAACCATCCACGTATGCATTTTTTCGAAGGTGACATCACGATTAATAAGGAATGGGTTGAGTATCACATTCGTAAGTGCGATGTGATCTTGCCCTTGGTGGCTATTGCTACGCCCGCTACTTATGTTCAGCAGCCATTAAAAGTATTTGAACTCGATTTTGAAGCCAACTTACCTATCGTTCGTTCAGCAGTGAAGTACAAAAAACATTTAGTTTTTCCATCTACATCTGAAGTTTATGGCATGTGTGAAGATGGTGAATTCGATCCCGCTGAATCAAATATGGTTTACGGCCCCATCAATAAACCGCGCTGGATCTATGCCTGCTCCAAGCAGCTAATGGATCGGGTGATCTGGGGTTATGGCATGGAAGGATTGCGCTTTACGCTCTTCCGCCCATTTAACTGGATCGGCCCCGGCCTCGATAGCATCTACACTGCCAAGGAAGGCTCCTCACGTGTCGTCACTCAGTTTTTAGGTCACATTGTTCGTGGCGAGCCCATTAACTTAGTAGATGGCGGTGCCCAGAAGCGCGCCTTTACCTTCATTGACGATGGTATTGATGCATTAGTGCGCATTATCGATAATAAAGATGGTATTGCTAACGGCAAAATCTACAACATTGGTAATCCAAAAAATAATTTTTCTGTTCGTGATCTCGCCAATCAAATGTTAGCGATTGCACGCAGTATTCCAGAATATGCAAAGACGGCAAATGATGTCAAGATTTTAGAAACAACTTCAGGCGCTTACTATGGCGAGGGTTATCAGGACGTACAAAACCGAGTACCCGCTATCGACAACACCATAAATGAACTTGACTGGACGCCAACTACCTCCATGGACGATGCCCTCAAGAATATTTTTGAAGCTTATCGAAACGATGTAGAAAAAGCACGCCACCTAGTCGATAACGAATAAGTACACTGGTTTATGGCAAAAATTGCACTCAAGGTTGATGTTGATACCTTACGCGGCACTAGAGAGGGCGTCCCTAATTTAGCGCGCACCCTCAAGCACTTTGACCTGAAGGCTACCTTTCTATTTAGTCTGGGACCAGACCATACCGGTTGGGCGCTTAAGCGGGTCTTTCGTCCAGGATTTTTAAAAAAGGTTAGTAGGACCTCTGTTGTTGAGCATTACGGCATTAAAACACTGCTTTATGGCGTTCTGCTCCCCGGTCCCGATATCGGCAAGCAAGCGGCCGATGAAATGCGCGCAATCGATTTAGCTGGGCATGAAACCGGAATTCATACCTGGGACCATACTGCTTGGCATGATGCCGTCCGCAATAAAGATGCCCATTGGACAACAACCCAAATGCAAAAAAGCTGGGATCGCTTTGTCAAGATCTTTGGGCATATACCCGCTACCTATGGCGCTGCCGGTTGGCAAATGAATGAAGTCGCATTTGAGCAACTCGATCAATGGGGACTGAAGTACTCCTCCGATGGAAGATCTGCACCCAATCTCATGCCTTATCGCTTGATGCTGCCATCGGGTAAAGCGAAGCATGTACAGTACCCAACCACCTTACCAACCTTTGATGAGCTTATTGGAATTGATGGCGATAACGCGTTTGACGCTGTTCAAAAACTATTGAAGATCACCCAAAGCAATCCAAATGATCAAGTATTCACCCTGCATGCCGAGCTTGAGGGGCAGAAATTATTGCCCGCATTCGAGCAGCTATTGGCGGGCTGGTTAAATCAAGGGCATGATCTAGTCACGGTAGGAGAGCTTCACCAGTCTTGGGAAGCGACTAAGCAACTTGATAAACTCGCCGTTCAACCGGTCACCTGGGGTGAGATTGCCAATCGAAGCGGTGAGCTGATTTTGCAAGCCGCTTAAGTTACAGTAAAAATATAACGTTAGAAAAAATTAAAGAAGGAAATCATCATGACTGTAGAAATTGGCAAGCCAATGCCTCCATGCGCCATTCCAGCAACGTCGAATCTAACCTTTACGCCAGATTCCGCGAAAGGCAAGAAGTTAGTAATCTATTTTTATCCTAAAGATATGACGCCAGGATGTACGGCCGAGTCCGGTGAATTTCGAGACAACATCGAAGCCTTTACTCAAGCTAATACTTTGATCGTTGGCGTTTCTAGAGACACCTTAAAATCTCACGAAAATTTTCGCAGTAAGTTAGAGCTGCCTTTTGAGTTAGCTGCCGATACAGAAGAAATCCTATGCCAACTTTTTGGCGTTATGAAAATGAAAAATATGTATGGCAAGCAGGTACGCGGCGTTGAGCGTAGCACCTTCCTCTTTGATTCCTCTGGCACTTTAGTGAGAGAGTGGCGCGGCCTTAAGATTCCTGGACATGTGACAGAGGTATTACAAGCAGCTCAAGATGCAAATTAATTTTTACACTAATTTAATCTAGGGCACTTGCAAAGACCATAATTTCGGGTAAAGTGAGTTACATGCACCGAACGCGATTGGAAAGACCGGTAATCCGCTCAACTCAGCAGCTTGAACACAATAGTACGAGCCTGATGAACTACCCCCTCCGCTTAATCGATTTTTTTAATGTAAGTTTCACTACAAACCGTCACTGCAATTTGCATGACGGTTTTTTCTTCTAGGAGATCTGCATGCCATTACCCCCCATCCCCACACAAATTGCTGGTCAAGTTAAGCTGAGTGCAAAGGACACTCCTAATTTAAAGAAGCCTCCTGCTCCTGCCAAAACTCTGGTGATGGAGAGTGACACTTCGGCTTGGACGAATGGTGATGAAGATTTTTCTGAAGCAGAAGTATTACTTGAGCAAATAAAAAATGATCAACGATCCCTACGAGCAGAGGGCGCTGGAAATAAACCCGTCATTGCTCCAGAAAAACAAAGGCGCATGACTCGCTCCGGACCTCCAAGTCTGTTTGTCCTAGATACCAACGTGCTCATGCATGATCCAAGTTCCTTGTTCCGCTTCTCTGAGCATGATCTATTTCTTCCGATGACCACTCTGGAAGAATTAGACAACCACAAAAAAGGAATGACTGAGGTTGCCCGTAATGCCCGTGCTGTCAGCAGGTCACTAGATCAGCTGGTATCCGGGACAAGCGGCACACTAGATGAAGGTATCCCACTCAATAAGTTAGGTAACCAAGATGTTTCAGGCCGACTATATTTTCAGACTAAGTTAACGACGTTGACATTACCAGAGGGTCTCCCCGAGGGTAAGGGTGACAATCTCATTCTGGCAGTAGTGAGCGAGCTTCAAAAAACACGTAAAGGGCAAGAGGTAGTGCTGGTATCCAAAGATATCAATATGCGCATCAAAGCACGAGCCCTAGGATTGCCGGCAGAGGACTACTTTAACGACCAAGTTCTTGAAGATCGTGACTTAATGTACTCCGGCGTTTTGGTACTTTCAGCAGACTTTTGGCCAAAGCATGGCAAAAATATGGAAAGCTGGGCTGATGGAAAATCTGGCACGATGTTTTACAGAGTGACTGGCCCTACCGTTCAAAGCATGCTGGTCAATCAGTTTGTTTACCAAGAAAATCCAGATGGCACTACACCCTTTTATGCCCAGGTACGGGAGATCAATGGCAAGACTGCGTTACTACAAACTTTGAAGGATTTCTCACACCAGAAAAATAATGTCTGGAGTGTGACAGCACGAAATCGTGAGCAGAACTTTGCGATGAATATTCTCATGAATCCTGAGGTAGACTTCGTTACATTGCTTGGTCAAGCAGGCACCGGGAAAACACTTCTTGCATTGGCAGCAGGTCTCGAGCAGGTCTTGGATAGCAAGCGCTATAACGAAATCATCATCACGCGTGCAACTGTCCCCGTTGGGGAAGATATCGGCTTTCTACCGGGCACCGAGGAAGAGAAGATGCAGCCTTGGATGGGTGCGTTTGATGACAACCTTGAGGTCCTACAGCGTAATGAAGATAATGCTGGTGAATGGGGTCGCGCTGCTACCCAAGAACTCATTCGCTCACGCATTAAAGTAAAGAGCATGAACTTTATGCGCGGCAGGACTTTTGTAAGCAAGTTTGTCATTATTGATGAAGCGCAAAATTTAACGCCAAAGCAAATGAAAACCCTGGTAACCCGTGCTGGCCCTGGAACTAAGATTATTTGCCTCGGAAATATTGCGCAGATTGATACGCCTTACCTCACGGAAGGCTCTTCCGGTCTGACCTATGTGGTTGACCGCTTTAAAGGTTGGCGTCATGGCGGTCATGTGACTCTGGCGCGTGGTGAGCGTTCACGCCTAGCGGATCATGCTGCTGACGCACTCTAAGCAAGCCTTCTTATGCCGCACTCTTATCGGGTGCGGCATTTTTATTGGGCTCCTATTTGGAATTCAAGGCTGTAGCTCATTCAATGCCCGCTCCAATGCCAGCAAGGTTAGTCAATTTAAGCAAGACGCTAGCGTTGGAACGGAGGATATTTCTATTGCTGCGGTAGGCTTGGTGGGTGTCCCCTATCGATATGGGGGAAACAATCCTAAGGCAGGATTTGACTGTAGCGGTCTTATTGCTTACGTTTACAACAAATCAGCGAACATTAAACTGCCTCGCACTATTCAGGAGATGAGCAGCAAAGGCAAAAGTGTCGACAATCAAGCCCCTGCACCAGGTGACCTCATCTTTTTTAATACAACGGGTGAAAAATACTCCCATGCCGGAATTTACGTAGGGCAAGGCCGATTTGTACATGCACCAAGCGCAGGTGGCACCGTTCGACTTGAATACATTACATCCCCATATTGGGCCGCTAGATTTACGGAAGCTAGAAGACTCTCTACTCAGTAATCAAAAAAGCCTCACATTTTTGCGAGGCTTTTTTACGTAACATTAGTAGATATTTTAAAAGGGTTCGTATCCACCGCTAGAGTAGCCGGTAGATCCTGCCGCTAAATTATCGAACTTGGTGTAAGGGCCTTGCCAACTTAAGCGCACTGTACCAATCGGACCATTACGCTGCTTGCCAATAATGATCTCTGCCATCCCTTTATCAGTTGTGGTGTCTGGGTGATACACCTCATCACGATAGATAAACATAATTAAGTCGGCATCCTGCTCGATCGCACCCGACTCGCGCAAATCAGACATGATTGGCCGCTTATTGGGGCGCTGCTCAAGACCGCGATTTAACTGTGACAAAGCAACAACCGGGCATTGCAATTCTTTTGCCAGGGATTTGAGGGAGCGTGAAATCTCAGAGATTTCTGTTGCACGATTCTCAGAACCCGATCCACTCATGAGCTGCAAGTAGTCAATGACAACAAGGCCTAGCGTGCCACCAAAATTACGAGCAATCCGGCGCGCTCGCGCGCGTAACTCTAAACTCGATAAAGCGCCAGTCTCATCAATCAAAATTTGGGTATTGCTGAGTCGTGCGATCGCATCCGTAACGCGCGGCCACTCATCATCCTGCAATTTACCCGTTCGCATTCTGCTTTGATCAACGCGCCCTACAGAGCCCAATAAACGAGAGGCAAGCTGCTCACCTGACATCTCCATCGAGAAAACCACTACTGGTAGACCTTCGGCCAAGGCTACGTTCTCTGCAATATTCAGGGCGAACGCCGTTTTTCCCATGGAGGGTCTTCCAGCAACAATGACGAGGTCACCTTTTTGCAGGCCGCTCGTTTGTTTGTCTAGGTCAATAAAGCCGGTGGCAATACCAGTGATGTCGCTGCCACCTTGACGATTGTAGAGCTCATCAATACGAGCAACAACGGTTCTTAAAAGAGGTTCGATTTCGAGATAGTCAGCTTTGCGACTACCCTCTTCACCAATTTGCAAAATACGGGACTCAGCCTCATCCAACAGCGTTCTGACTGAACGCCCTTCGGGGACAAATGCAGAGTTAACAATGTTGTCAGATACTTCAATCAGGCGACGCAGAATACTGCGATCACGCACAATATCGGCATAACCTTTAATGTTTGCGGCACTTGGTGTGCTTTGCGCAAGGGAGTTCAGGTAATCGATCCCGACCAAATCACCACCCTGTTCAGACTTCACAGCCTCGTGAACAGTAATGACGTCAGCAGGATGATTATCACCAACCAAACGCTGAATGACCTTATAGATCAAAGCATGTTCAGGGCGATAGAAATCTTTGTCGGTTAACACTCCACCCAGGCGATCCCAGGCTGCGTTATCGATCAGTAGACCGCCGAGCAAAGATTGCTCAGCTTCTACAGAATGTGGCGGTACTTTTAAAGCCTGAATGACTGGATCCCCAGACCCCATCATGCCGGAATTGGGCATAAGGGGACGGGTGCGGGATTCAGCCATGAGGCTAGCTTACTGATTAAAAAATTACGCTTGCTCACCAACAACACGAATAGTGATGTCGACCACAACGTCGGTATGAACTCCAACTGCTACAGGGTGATCACCAACCATTTTTAATGGGCCAGTAGGCATACGTACAGAGGCCTTTTCAATCACAAAGCCTTTTGCTTTTAAAGCATCAGCGATGTCATGATTGGTTACAGAACCAAATAAACGACCGTCGACACCCGCTTTTTGACGAACCTCGAGAACTAAGTCTTTGAGCTTCGTGCTGACCACTTGCGCGGCAGCTAATTTCTCAGCAGCTAATTTCTCTAACTCAGCGCGACGAACTGCAAAATCAGCAATGGCTGTTTCAGTAGCACGACGGGCTTTGCGTTGAGGAATTAGAAAGTTGCGAGCGTAACCATCTTTAACGCGAACGATGTCGCCAAGGTTGCCCAAGTTGATTACTTTTTCTAGAAGAATGATTTGCATTGAGGGCTCCTAATTATTTCTTGTGTTGATCGGAGAATGGCAATAAAGCCAAGTAACGGGCACGCTTAATAGCAGTGTCTAATTGACGCTGATATTTTGCTTTTGTGCCTGTTAAACGTGCAGGAGTAATCTTGGCGTTTTCGCCAATGAAGTCCTTCAATGTATCGACATCTTTGTAGTCAATCTGCTCTACACCAGCAACAGTAAAACGGCAGTAACGCTTACGCTTGAACAATGGGTTCTGAGCTGGTTTCTTTTTGAAATCGGGTTTCTTTCCAAACGCCATGGTGATTTCCTCTTTAATTTTTCAATTGAATATGGGTGATGTGGAAAACTAGTCTTTGATTGCGTAGAGACTTTGGTGCTAAAAATCCTTCAAATACTGCCTGGGCTCCTAAATCCATTTGCTCTAAACCCTTTTGTATTGGGCCGATTGCTATGGCTTCAACGTTCATCTGAATTTTCCTAGCTACTCCTACTTCGCTAACTTCGCCGCTATGTTCTAACTGGCAATGCATGACGGGTATTCCGGCTGGGGTAAATCGAATGGCGTCTTTAGATACCAAGAGTGCAGTAAGGCTGAAATGATTCAAAGCCGCTCCAATACTCTGATTCGCTCTCTAATCCTTGTCTTCCTCTTCAAATTTCTAACTTAAGCCGCTGCTGCTGCAGTAACTGCAGGAGCTTCGGTTTGGGCTGATTTGCGCGCTTCTTCACGATTCACTTCTTTCATCATGATGGAAGGCTCAGTTTCAGCTTTCTTCGTCTTGATGATGAGGTGACGCAAAACAGCATCGTTAAATTTGAATGCATGCTCGAGCTCATCCAGTGTTTTCTGGTCGCACTCAATATTCATACAAACGTAATGGGCTTTAGCAAGCTTATCAATCATGTAAGCCATCTGACGACGACCCCAATCTTCGATACGATGAACCTTGCCACCGGCTGCCGCTAATGTCGCTTTGTAGCGATCAATCATTGCAGGCACTTGCTCGCTTTGGTCCGGGTGGACGATAAAGACGATTTCATAATGACGCATCAAACACTCCTTAAGGATAAAGTCACCTGGTGTTGTTACTCATTTCTGATGGTTGTGAAATGAGCGCCAGTGTGACAAGGTAGTAACAAATTGTAGGTATTTCTTACAACGAATTAACTGCATTGTTACTGCATATTTACTGCTATTTTTACTGCCTTACTGAATTACTGGTAAGCCCGCTATTCTAGCAAAAAAATCTTGCCAAGTCAGGCCTTTTCCCTCTATTTTTGCTTGCTTTGCTGCATAGAGCGCCAATTGCAAGGCAATTCTGGCTCTCGGAGCAGAAAGCGCCCCTGAGGCCATGCATCCCGCTAAATCTATTTCCGGAATGTTAGCTAAAGTATGCCCAGCCCCCGTCCTACTTGTTCTGACTAAGGCAACTTGTTTTAAAAGAGCCTCCTCTAGAGGGATTTTCCAAGCATCGTGAACCCCCCCTGATCCCGAGCCCGCCAGTATCAATCCCTCAACCCGGCTGGTTAGCCAGTGATTAATCGTTTGACTGCGGGCACCGGCATGACTAGTCAAAATCTCTACCCAAGGCCAATCACCCGCGCCAGGGATCGGAAAATCTTCAATCCAGGCAGCCTGAACTGCCCTCACTCCAGAAAGCCATGAGGGGTTAATCAGGTTTACAGCGCTAGAAGGGGAGCTCTGTATGGGGGCATTCAAGGCCGTAGCATGGCGTTTTGCTAAATCCATCGCCAAGCAACCACGCCCACTGATCACCGCATAAATTCCGCCAGGACAGTTCTCTGGCGGGGTAGATGCCCACCCTAGGGCATCCAGCAGATTAGATGGTCCATCAGCATGTGGTGCGTTACCGGGAAGCATAGAGCCAGTAATAATCACCCTCTTACTTTGCTTAAGCGCTAATTTTCCACATGTCGCCTGAAGAAATAGACCCGTCTCTTCCATCGTATCAGTGCCATGAGTAATGACTATCCCCTTTACTGCGGCGTCAGTGAGGGCCTGCTGAACCACTAAACCAAGCTCTGTCATAAGCTCTTCGCTCATATTTCGGCTGTTGATGTTAGCGACTTGGCGAGCAATCAGCTTTAGATTTTCAGGAACAGCCTGTTGAACCTGACCTACTAGATCCTGAATATCGACCTGTCCAGCACGATATTGCAAGGGGTTCTGCTCAGGGTTAGGGGCAATCCCTGCAATAGTGCCTCCCATGCCCAAAATCAAAATATGGGGAGATTGCTCAGTATTTGGTGAATGTAGACTCATATCGCATTATCTTCCGCTTCTTCCCCTCTAAACTCCTTGAATTATCAAATTGTGCTGTATACAATCCCAGTATGGACATAAATACAGTTGAATTTACTGAGGAGCTGACTGCCCTCCCAAAGCTAACTTCACGCCAAAGTCAGATTTTGGACTTAATTACTAATGCCATTGATGAAGGCGGCTCCCCACCTACGCGCGCAGAAATTGCCAATCAACTAGGTTTTGCATCGGCTAACGCGGCCGAGGAACATTTACGTGCCTTGGCAAAAAAAGGCTATATCGAACTGACCCCAGGAACCTCTCGTGGCATTCGGATTCCACAGCGCTTTAATCAATCGCACAATCCTAATAAATATCGCCAGATGTCTTTGCCCTCTGGCGCGCTTCAACAACTCACACTCCCCCTTATTGGTCGTGTTGCTGCAGGCTCTCCCATCATGGCCATCGAGCATATTGAAAAACAAGTGCCGATTGACCCAAGCTTGTTTAGCAAGGGCGCAGACTACTTGCTGAAAGTTGTCGGAATGAGCATGCGTGACGCAGGGATTTTGGATGGCGATTACTTGGCAGTAAAGAAAACTACCGAAGTTCGTAATGGCGATATTGTTGTTGCTCGCCTAGACGATGAAGTTACCGTCAAACGTTGGAACCAAAAGCAAACTGCAGGTGGCATGGTGGTAGAGCTACAAGCTGAAAACCCCGACTTCAAAAATATTCTCGTCGATAGCCGGCAATCTAATTTTGCTATTGAAGGACAAGCAGTTGGGTTAATTCGGGCTGGTGGGCTATAAGCCGTGGACCCTAAACAAAAGGCCTCTTAGTGAGGCCTTTTTCAATTGCGGGGAAAAGTTACTTTTTAATCGGTGCAATCACATTGGCATTTTTAGGCGATGCGGTAATGGTGATGATGGTCTTTGGACCAGCAAAAGAACCCTCAGTCACTTCCACTGTAGATGTGCGATCGCCTTTAGTAAAAACCAAAATACTAGTCTTAGACTTCACCGCACTAATCGTCGTCCAACCTACCTTGGGATATTCCGCCTGAAAGAAGGCGTAAATGTCTGTGGGAGATTGCACGCCCGACAAAACAACTCGACCCACCCAACTATCGCCGCGCCCAATAATCAGGGAATCAGAGCCAATAATCCTGGATGCCGCAGGTAAGGGCATATCACCCAAAAGTTGAGCTTGAATTTCTTGTACTTCACTTGGAGTGCCCGTTGGTGAGTCGCCTGAGGATACGCATGAAGGCAGCAAAAATAAAGATGCCGCTATTGCTGCAATGAATTTGAGTCGGCGTATTTGAATCATGCTCTCGCTCCAGTAAAAAAATTGACGAAATACTTGGCATAAAATATTTTAGGTGAAACATCATCACCGCCAAACTGCATCACTGGAGGCGCGTGAGGGAATCGAACCCCCGTACGAAGCTTTGCAGGCTCCTGCCTAACCACTCGGCCAACGCGCCAGAAAACTAAAATCAAAAATGGGAAGCTTTTCAGGGCTTCCCATCGAACTTGGAGCGGGAAAGGAGGTTCGAACTCCCGACCTATACCTTGGCAAGGTATCGCTCTACCAGCTGAGCTATTCCCGCATAACAGGGCAACAGTTTAACAAACAATTGGCTAAAGGTCACTAATACTTGCAAAGACCAGCAATATTAGACCTACATTATTTGCTAGAGCCTTTTATAAATTGAGGCAACGGCCTTTATTGGGCTTTATCAATCAGCTGAGGCAAAGCCTTCTTCAGGTAATAGAACATCGACCAAAGCGTTAAAAAAGAGGCAATCCAGATAAGCCAAGTCCCCAATCGGGCGCAATCTAGCCAACCAAATAAAATGTCATTTAGCAGTAAAAAAGGAATGGCAATGAGTTGTGCGGTCGTTTTCAACTTCCCCACCAGATGAACCGCAACACTTTTTCCAGCCCCCAAGAGCGCCATCCACTCCCGAAGGGCAGAGATGGTGATTTCACGTCCGATAATAATGAGGGCTACCCAGACCTGAACGCGATCCATATTGAGCAGAACTAATAGCGACGCAGCAACGATGAGCTTATCCGCCACAGGATCAAGAAATTGACCAAACGCAGACTCCTGCTTCATACGGCGCGCCAAGAAACCGTCCAACCAATCAGTCAGCGCAGCGAACACAAAAATAACCGTGGCAACAATATTTTTCTCAAGGGGAGAAAGCCAGCTATTCGGAAGATAGAACACTGCAACCAAGAGCGGGATTGCGGCAACGCGCAACCAAGTAAGCGCAATAGGTAGATTAAAGGGCATGGCTAAAGGATAAACCAATCGGCTGGCCTGAGGAAGTCAATGTAGCTGTCGATAAATTTGCCCAGCCAAGGCTGTAGATATGCCTTCGACACCAGCCAGTTCCTCAATCGTGGCATTAGATACACCGCGTAGCCCTCCAAAGCGGGCGAGCAGCTTCTGTCGACGCTTTGCACCAATACCCTCAATTTCCTCTAACTGAGAAACCGTTCTGGCTTTTGCGCGCTTCGCCCTCATCCCTGTAATAGCAAAGCGATGGGCCTCATCTCGAATTTGGGCAACCAATAATAAGGCGGGGCTATCAATACCCAATTCTAGAGATTTACGGCCGTCAGCAAATATTAAAGTTTCTAAGCCGACCTTACGCCCCTCCCCTTTGGCAACACCCATAATCAAACTAATGTCCATACCGAATTCAGAAAGTACTTGTCTTGCCATCTCTACCTGACCTTTACCTCCGTCTACCAGAATGACTTGAGGCAATTTCTCAACCGGCAATTCCTGAAAGTTAGCATAACGGCGCTGCAATACTTGACGCATCGCTGCGTAGTCATCGCCAGGCGTGATGTCATTAATGTTAAAGCGACGGTACTCACTATTTTGCATCGTATTTTTTGCATACACCACGCAAGAGGCTTGCGTTGCCTCGCCTGAGGTGTGACTTATATCAAAGCATTCAATTCGAAGCTGCTCTAGACTTTCTAACTCGAGCCCCAAAATATCAGCCAATGATCTTGCTCTGGCTAATTGACCGCCAGTCTCTACTAGCCGTTTAGCGATAGCAATCTTGGCATTCCCCTCTGCCATTGAAAGCCAGTGACGCCTCTGCCCTTGAGGTTGATGCAAAAACGTAATGCGCTTACCCGCCTGCGCATTCAGAAGATCATGTAAGCTTTCTGGTGGCACCTCATCCAATACCATCCCATCATCGCCTGCTCTTTGTAAAGGATGATTCAAAATAAGGACTGGGGGTATGAGATTGGCCGTAGCTTCGCTATCATCTACTTTGTCCTCTAAATAATGCTGAGCAATGAACGCTTCTAAAATTTCTGTGGGCGGCGGCAACTCACCAGCTTGGGAGCGTAAGCCTTTGGGGAAATAAGCACGATCACCTAAGTGACGCCCGCCTCGAATCATGGCTAAGTTCACGCAAACTACACCCTCCATTTGCGCAACGGCAATTACATCTACATCGCCCTCGCCATCGGCTACCGTATCCATCGATTGTTGCTGTAAGACACCAGAGAGATCAGCAATACGATCTCTCAAGACTGCAGCCATCTCAAACTCCATTGCTTCGCTGTAGACGTGCATTTCTTTTTCAAGCTCAGACAAGACTCGACCGTGATCTCCCTTTAGGAAACGACTTGCTTGCGCTACATCCTGGCCGTATTGCTCAACACTCAAGCGCCCTACGCAAGGTGCACTACAACGATGAATTTGGTGCAACAAACAGGGGCGACTGCGGTTCTTAAATACTGAATCTTCACAGGTGCGCAGGCGAAAAACTTTTTGTAAAATTTGCACGCTGTTACGTACCGCCCATGAATTCGGGAATGGCCCGAAATATTGATTCCGTTTGTCAATCTTTCCTCGATAAGAAGTTAACCTTGGAAATTGATGCCCTGTTAACATCACATACGGATAAGATTTATCATCTCGGAATAAGATATTAAAAGGCGGAGCCAACTCCTTAATGAGATTGTTTTCAAGAATTAATGCTTCTGTTTCTGAGCGTGTTACCGTAGTTTCATAGCGAGCAATTTTGCCCACCATTAGCTGAATACGGGGTGAAAGCTGCGTTCGCTGAAAGTAGCTAGAGACCCGTTTTTTGAGGTGGCGGGCTTTACCGACATACAAAATATGTCCCGCTTCATCAAAGAAGCGATAGACCCCCGGTAATCCGGGTAGCCGTTTAACATCCTGATAAAGGGTTTCAAAAAGCGAATTACTCATGCGTTGGGATATTTTCTGTCAAATCGTCGATAACTATGGTGATGCTGGTGTTTGCTGGCGTCTAGCGAGAAGCTTAACAAGTCTTCACAGCCAAGAGGTGCGTATTTTTTGTGACGACCTGCAAACTCTTAATTTACTCGCTTCTGGTGTAGATGAGCAACTTAAACGATCAATCCAATTACTACCCTGGGAAGCAAGCTTAGATCATAGTCGCCACCCCATTATTGCGCCCGATATTGTTATAGAGGCTTTCGGATGCAAATTACCCGAGCGTTATATCGCGGGTCTTCTCATTGCTCCCAAGAAGCCCATCATTATTAATTTAGAGTATCTCAGTGCCGAACCTTGGGTGGTGGATTTTCATGGGAAAGCTTCTCCTCAGGCGCACGGCCTTTCCAAGTATTTTTTCTTTCCAGGCTTTCAGACGAATGCCGGCGGTATTTTGCTCGATCCCATTCCAAAGCTACCTGAATTAGTTAAAGCACCCATACCGCAAAGCCTTAAACAAAGCTGGTCACAATTACGGCCCAATACCAGACGGATTAGCGTCTTTTGCTATCCTAGCGCCCCCTTACTAAAGTGGCTAAGCGACCTTGGGACACTGGGTGAAAACGTAGATATTGTCTTGACACATGGTCAGTTAGAGCAATTAAGGCTGAGTGCCGGCAACACCATCACACTCCCCGATTGCCTCAAACTGATTTCCATTCCTTTTGTATCCCAAGATGAATACGACTGGGTGCTCTGGCAATGTGACTTCAACATCGTTCGAGGGGAAGATTCCTTTATTCGGGCGCAACTAGCAGGCAAGCCCTTTATATGGAACATCTACCCACAAGAGGATCGCGCACATGAAGTCAAACTGTCCGCTTTTCTGGATTTGTATTTAAAGGAGAGTCAGCCAGATCTGAGAATCACCATTACCGCTGCCATGACATGGGCCCTACCCAGCCAGTGGATGCACTCCCAAGAGCCCTGGAGCATCCATGCGCAGGCTTGGCGTGCTGATTTACTGAGAAAACAGGCTGATGGCGGTCTAACTGCCCGTCTACTAGGCTTTGTAGCCTGATCTTCTGCAGATTAGGCCACTGGGCGGTTACAATCTTGTTTTTGATATAAACCGCAGATCATTTACTCTGCAATCAGGACTAGCACGATGAAAACAGCACAAGAACTCCGCGTAGGTAACGTAGTAATGATCGGCACTGATGCCATGGTCGTTTTAAAAGCAGAATATAGCCGCTCAGGCCGCAACTCTTCTGTTGTGAAAATGAAGTTTAAAAACTTACTTTCCGGAGCGCCAAACGAAGGCGTGTTTAAAGCGGATGATAAGTTTGACGTTGTGATCCTTGATAAGAAGGAGTGCACCTACTCTTACTTTGCAGATCCAATGTATGTCTTTATGGATACTGAATACAACCAGTACGAAGTGGAATCTGATTTTATGGGTGATGCATTGCATTACCTAGAAGAAGGTATGCCATGTGAAGTTGTGTTCTATGAAGGTAAGGCTCTTTCTGTAGCGATGCCAAACTCTTTGGTTCGTGAAATCATTTATACAGAGCCAGCAGTCAAGGGCGACACTAGCTCAGGCAAGGTATTAAAAACAGCAAAATTAGCTACAGGCTATGAATTGCAGGTGCCTTTATTTTGCAACACTGGCGATAAGATCGAAATCGATACTCGTACCGGCGAATACCGTAGTCGTGCCAACTGATCAGTAACGCTTTAACTTATCAGTAAAAAGCCCGGCGTGCCGGGCTTTTTTTATGCTGTATTGCTTATCGACTATTAATTACTGAATAAGCTTGAGCTGCTTTAGTAGGCCCTTAGCGTGTTGGTACTCAGCCTCCTTCTGTAGAGGACTCCATAATAGCGCTGAAGATTGAGGCATTAGACGATTTAAACGAGTCATCGACTCAGCTTGCTTTGCTTTTGTCACCGTGAGCTCATTGAGTAATTGATCGGCGAGATCGGGACGGTTACAAATGAGCACTGCATCACACCCAGCATCAAGCGCTAATTGGGCACCTTTTACAACAGAGCCCGCAACACTAGCGCCCTCCATCGATAGATCATCACTAAAGATCACCCCCTCAAATCCCAAGTCTTGACGTAGTACAGAATGCAACCAAACCTGAGAAAATCCAGCGGGATGTTTATCTACCTTTGGATAAATCACATGCGCCGGCATGACAGCCGACAAACTTAAATCTAACCAGTCATAGGGTTTGGCATCATCGTTGAGGATCTCATTTAATGAACGCTCATCGACTGGAATCGCTACATGAGAATCGGCCTCCGCCCAGCCATGGCCCGGAAAATGCTTTCCACAATTGGCCATGCCGCCCAAGCGTAAACCTTCATTAAGGCTTTTAGCCAAGGCAAATACAATTTGTGGATCACGACTAAAAGCCCGATCGCCGATGACTGCACTACGACCAAAATCCAAATCCAAGACTGGGGTAAAGCTAAAGTCCACACCACAGGATCGCAATTCAGAAGCCAGAACATAACCACAAGCAGTAGCTGCAGCCATTGCAGTAGCTGCAGATTGAGCAGGATGGATACCTTTAGTCTTGATCGACCACAAATCACCTAATCGACGCATTGCTGGTAAATGGGTAAAACCATCAACCCTACAACGCTGTACCCGTCCACCCTCATGGTCAATCGAGATCAATACATCGGGGCGTAAACTTTTGATCTGTGCCGTCAGCCTACTCAGCTGCTGACGATTAGCAAAGTTTCTACCAAATAAAATAACGCCACCAGTCAGAGGATGTTTTATGCGGCCGCAATCCTCTGCATTCAGTTCAAGACCCATGACATCTAGGGTAATGGGGCCCGGCTTCATATTAGATTTACTCATTGATGATCTTCAATATTAAAGTAGTTGCTTATTTTTGCTTATTTTTGAATCACGATGACATGCGCAATCGCCATATCAAGCTCATCACTAACGGTTACCTGAGCCTCCCAATTACGCTCTTGCATAAATATTGCTAGGGCTCCTCGGTAAGAGGTGATCGGTTTACCACTAGGCTCATTGAGTGTTTGCAGTAACCGCCATGCCATAGGCATTCTCATACCTAGCCCAATAGCCTTGGAGAAAGCCTCCTTAGCAGCAAAGCGTGTAGCTAAAAAAGCAATGCCTCGTTTATGATTTCTACTAAGACGCTGTTTGAAGACGATCATCTCATCGGGCCCCAATACCTTTTCAGCAAGACGCCCTTGAGTTCGATCATAAGCGGCCTGAAGGCGTTCAATTTGCAAGATATCTGTACCAATACCAATAATCATGGGGAGATAAAAATCCGTTAAGCGTGCGCGCGGCCTTGGGCCATGAGTAACGCCATATCCGTAATCGCCTTTTGCCAACCCTTGAACAAGGCCTCGGCAACAATAGCATGTCCAATATTGAGCTCCGATAGCTCTTGAATACCTGCCATAGGGATTACATTACCCTCATGCAAACCATGCCCGGCATTAACCCTCAAACCAATACTCACACCAAACTGCGCAGCTTTACGAATGCGCTCTAACTCCTGCTTCTGTTGATCGCCATTCAAATCCGCATAACGACCCGTGTGTAATTCGACTACAGTAGCCCCCGCATCTTTAGCGGCTTGTATTTGCTTTTGTTCTGGGTCAATAAAGAGGGATACCCGAATACCGGCTGCTTTAAGTTGAGTAGTGGCCGCTTTGACAATATCAAAATGGGTCAACACATCAAGGCCACCCTCAGTAGTGACTTCCTCTCGTTTCTCAGGAACCAGGCAAACATCGTCAGGCCTCACCTCACAGGCAATATGAATCATCTCTGGAGTAACGGCGCACTCTAAGTTCATGCGGGTTTTAATTAAAGGACGTAAGGCCAATAGGTCTGCATCTTTAATGTGGCGACGATCTTCACGCAAATGTAAGGTAATTAAATCGGCTCCTGCTGCCTCTGCCAAACGAGCGGCCTTTAGAGGATCGGGGTAAACAGTGCCCCGTGCGTTGCGCACAGTAGCTACGTGATCAATATTGATTCCAAGCTCTAGCCTTGGGATAGTGGTTGATGTCGTATGCATATCAATAGATTACTAGATTTTCTTGAGGTCAATTAAAATTTGACGGGTTGTCAACACTTGATCTTGCAAATGTAGGCCCAGTAAAAAGCGCATCAGCTGCTTACTCTCAGCAAGAGTATCCACATCAGAAAAGTCACCAACAGCAATGGCCAACAAAGATCTGCCGCTAAGAACAGGCCAATGACCGGGATCATCGCTCTGAGCTGGCCTCACACCACGCTCGGGTTGGTAGACATACTGCTCATTCGATATCGGGGCGCTATTGGTCTCGACACAGCGGTCTAAGGCTGCAGCATAACCCGTCTCCTGGAGCAGGGTTAACTCAAATGGGCGCAGAATTTCCTCTAAGCCCTTGGATTGAAACTCAAGATTAGACAGCGCAGAGATGGTGTCGGTGTAGTGGTCATACAGTCTTTCGTAATCATCTTCACGCGCTAGAAATTTCACCAGCAATTCATTGAGATAAAAACCGCAAAGTAAGGCATCGCCCACTAGAGAGGGGGTGCCACCCACCCACTCTGATTTAGTCAACGTCCTGAGCTCTGATTTACCACTCCAGGAAACTAAGAGAGGCTGAAATCGCTGTAAAACTGGTCGCAATACAGAGTGTGGACGCTTAGCACCTTTAGCAATCAAGGCCATACGACCATACTGCCGTGTAAAAACATCCAGAATTAAACTGGTCTCCTTATAAGGAATGCTGTGCAAGACAAAAGCAGGTTCGTCAGCAACCCGAATAGAAGCCATAGAATTTACTCTAGACCCTGTGCTCGCAATTCGGCGCGGTCATCCGCCCAACCTCGCTTTACCTTGACCCAAGTTTCTAAGAAAACCTTGCCATCAAATAGCTTTTCCATATCGATACGGGCATCGGTAGAAATCTTCTTTAAGCGCTCACCTTTTGCGCCAATAATCATCGCCTTATGACTGTCTCGATCCACCAGGATGGTTGCGGCAATGCGACGCATCTTGCCATCCATCTTAAATTGATCAATCACGACTGAGCTGGTGTAAGGGAGCTCCTCACCCGTGAAACGAAATACTTTTTCACGTAAAATTTCAGCTGCCAGAAAACGTTCACTACGGTCAGTAACCGTATCACCATCGTAAATAGCTTCGCCTTCAGGCAGGTAGCCTTCGAGCACATCAAGTAAGCGCTGAACATCCCCAGGGCTTTTTGCGCTCATCGGAACGATCTCGGAAAACTCACACTTGTTTTGATCCTCATGACCACCAAGATCACTCCATGGCTGGCTCATCTCTTTCATAAAATTGAGCAAGGCTTGATCACGCTCAGAAGGCGTCTGAAAACGACTATTAAATAAATCCAATTTATTAAGCACCAATACCACTGGTAAATCATTAGGCAATAAGCGTAATACTTTTTTATCATCCTCACCAAAGTATCCAGCCTCAACGACATAGCAAGCAACATTGACATCTTGCAATGCAGTTGTCACTGTGCGGTTCAAAGCCTTGTTTAAAGTATTCATTAATCTAGTCTGAAAGCCCGGCGTATCAATAAAGATAAACTGCGCCTCCTCGCGATTCTGAATTCCTAAAATACGATGGCGTGTGGTTTGCGCCTTACGAGAAGTAATACTTATTTTTTGGCCAACCAGGGCATTTAATAAGGTAGATTTACCCATATTAGGACGCCCAACAATGGCGATGGTGCCGCATCTAAACACGATTAGCCCTTCAGCTTAAGATTTAACTGCTCTTCTGTTGCTACTTTTTTTGCTGCATTCTTTTTTGCAGCGCGCGTTTTTTTCGGCTTACCCAACTCTTGTAGCAAGGCTTTCTGTGCCAGCACTAATGCCAATTTTGCAGCAGATTGTTCTGCCGCGCGACGTGAGGCACCATCGCCTTTAACCGATACCTTCAAATTGGGAATTAAACACTCTACCTCGAATTGCTGATTATGTGCTGCACCAGTAGTTCCGGTAACGTTATACGTTGGCAAAGGCAACTGATAGCTCTGCAGACACTCTTGCAACAAAGTCTTGTCATCTTTTCCTAAAGTCTTAGGATCTACATTAGCCAAAATAATCGAATAAAGTCGACGCAAACAGATTTTGGCAGCATCAAATCCACCATCCAAGAAGATTGCTCCGGTAACAGCCTCTAGCGTATCAGCGAGAATAGATGGCCGACGAAATCCGCCACTCTTGAGCTCACCCTCCCCCAGACGTAGATAGTCTGATAGGGACAGTGATTGAGCAATTTCATACAGGGCCTGTTGCTTCACTAAGTTAGCACGTACACGTGAAAGGTCCCCCTCATCTAAATCAGCATAGCGCTCGTAAAGCATTTCTGCGACGACGCAATTGAGAATGGAGTCTCCTAAAAACTCTAAACGCTCATTATTTTTCTTGCTATGGCTGCGATGCGTTAGGGCTTGATTAAGCAATTCTAATTTTTTAAAGGTATAGCCCAGCTGCGCCTGCAAAGGACCAGTTCCCATCACGGCTCGAGCGTTCATCGCTTTACTCAAAGCCACCGATACGACCTAAGTTACCAAGATTGAGCCAAACAAAGAAAGCTCTACCCACAATGTTTTTATCGGGCACAAATCCCCAGTAACGTGAATCAGCGCTGTTGTCCCGGTTATCACCCATAGCAAAGTAATGCCCCGCTGGTACCTTACAAGTAAGACCTGCATTTTGATATTCGCAATTCTCAAACCCAGGAAAACGTTCGGCCGGAAAGCTACCGGCTAGGCGTTCAGGATCATTCAAAATCTCATGCCGATTACCCCCCAAATCCGCGGGGAAGGATTCTGTATAACGCTTGGCATAACGCATGTTTTCAGGATCGAGATAAGATTCACCACCGCTGTACTGCAAAGGCTGACCATTAACTGTTAATCGTTTGTCCTGATAATGGATCGTATCGCCAGGCAGGGCTACAACCCGTTTAATGTAATCCACTGATTCATCGCGGGGGTAGCGAAAGACGACGACGTCACCCCGTTTTGGTGAGCCCAATTCCACTACTTTTTGATTTATCACTGGCAAGCGAATGCCATAGGTGAACTTATTCACTAGAATAAAGTCCCCAATCTGTAAAGTCGGAATCATCGACCCCGAAGGAATTTTGAACGGCTCCACAATAAACGAGCGCAACACAAAGACAGCGCAAATCACTGGAAAAAATCCTGCCGTGTATTCAAGCCACAAAGGCATACGATCGATGCCTACAGCACGTCGTTGCGGGGCGAAGTAAAGTCGATCAGCAACCCAGGCAATACCTGAAATGATCACCAGGATAAATAGAATAAGTGCGAAGTTCATTAGTCGTCTACCTGCAAAATAGCTAAGAAAGCCTCTTGTGGAATTTCCACATTACCAACTTGCTTCATGCGCTTCTTGCCTTCCTTTTGCTTTTCCAACAATTTACGTTTACGGGAGATGTCTCCACCATAACATTTGGCTAAAACATTTTTACGCAAAGCTTTGACGTTTTCACGGGCGACAATATTGCTACCAATTGCCGCCTGAATAGCGACATCAAACATTTGACGAGGAATAATATTGCGCATCTTGGCAACTACTTCACGCCCACGATGCTGACTATTACTACGGTGAACAATCACCGACAGAGCATCGACTCGCTCGCTATTAATCAAAATATCTACCTTCACTACATCGGCTGGTCGATATTCCTTAAACTCATAATCCATCGAGGCATAGCCGCGTGAGATAGATTTCATTTTGTCAAAGAAATCCAATACGATCTCTGCCATAGGCAACTCATATGTGAGTTTTACCTGGCGGCCAAGGTAGTTCATGTCCATTTGTACCCCGCGCTTACCAACACATAATGTGATGATCGCGCCCACATACTCTTGCGGCATGTAAAGATTAACCGTTACTATCGGCTCAAGAATGGTGTTAACTTTGCTCGCCTCTGGCATCTTCGACGGGTTATCCACCAGTGTGACCGAACCATCAGAATGCTCAACCTGATACACCACCGTTGGTGCAGTAGTTATGAGATTCATGCCGTACTGGCGCTCTAAGCGCTCTTGCACAATCTCCATATGGAGTAATCCCAAGAAACCACAACGAAATCCAAAACCTAGGGCTTGAGACACCTCTGGCTCATACAGCAGCGAGGCATCATTTAACTGCAGCTTCTCTAAGGATTCGCGTAACTGATCATACTCACTTGACTCAACAGGATATAAGCCTGCAAATACTTGCGGCTTAACCTCTTTAAAACCAGGCAGTGGTGCTGTGGCAGGGACTCTGCCTTGCTGTCCAGGGGAATGGGTGACGGTATCACCTACCTTAGCGGCTTTTAACTCTTTAATGCCCGCAATGACAAATCCTACTTGGCCAGCAGATAGCTCTGGACGATCAACAGACTTCGGACTAAATACACCGACATGCTCGACTAAATGACTTGAGCCATTTGCCATAAGGGTGATTTTTTCTTTTGTTTTGAGAGTGCCGTTGACAACACGCACCAGCATGACTACACCGACATAATTATCAAACCAGGAATCAATGATCAATGCTTGCAGTGGATCCGTGGGACTCCCCTTTGGAGGAGGGACAAGAGCAATCATTTCTTCAATGACTTCTTGAACGCCTAGGCCCGTTTTAGCCGAGCATGTCACTGCATCTGATGCATCAATCCCAATGACATCTTCAATTTCTTTTTTGGCGCGATCTGGATCAGCCTGAGGTAAATCAATTTTATTCAGTACTGGCACAACCTCAACACCCAACTCTAGAGCCATATAGCAATTGGCAACGGTTTGTGCCTCGACACCTTGACTAGCATCCACTACCAATAAAGCGCCCTCACAGGCAGACAGCGAACGACTCACTTCGTATGAAAAATCAACATGCCCAGGGGTATCAATTAAATTGATGTTGTAAGTGTTGCCATCTTTTGACTTATAGGACAGGGCCGCTGTTTGGGCTTTGATGGTGATGCCACGCTCACGCTCGATATCCATCGAATCCAGAACCTGGGCCTCCATCTCTCGGTCGGAAAGACCGCCACACAACTGAATAATCCGATCGGCAAGCGTCGATTTACCGTGATCAATATGGGCGATGATAGAAAAATTTCGGATTAAATCCATAGCGTCTAAATAGTCATTCAAAAAAACGCTTTTTCAGAACGCACCCCAATGATGCGCTGCAAAAAGTCGTCTTGAGTTGATTGTAATGGGTGGCGCCAAATTGGCGCCAAGCCCATTCTTTTACTTAAAAAGGGTTATTAATACCTATTTTGGCTTAACCGGGATGATTAAGGTGCTATCAGCTCGTCGCACAAAAACAGGTACGGTTTTATTGACGTCCAAACCCTTTAATAGAGCCTCAAATTGCTTAACCCCCGTGATGTCGGTATCTGCAATTCGAATAATCACGTCACCGGGACGGACCCCTCCCCGAACTAGGGGGCCTTCACCTAGGCCAGTGACCTCTACGCCGCCACGAATATTGAGCTCTCGCCTCTTTCCGTCAGATGGCTCTGCTACCGCCACCCCAAGGGTACCAACATTGCCAGTGCCGGAATTTGAGCTATCCGCCTTCTTAAGAGGGCTTTGACCAGCATCCATATCAATGACGCTCACCATTAAGTCCTTCGAAGCCCCTTTGCGCCAAACCTGTACCGCCGCACTGGTGCCAGGCTTTGTCTCTCCGACAGTTCTGGGTAAATCAGTGGACTTAGCAATATCACGCCCATTAAAACTAAGAATGACATCACCCGATTCAATGCCACCAGCAGCAGCCGGGCCGCCTGGCTCGACATTGCGGACATAGGCCCCACGAGGTTTACCTAGGCCCAAGCTTTCTGCGATTTCTTTCGTCATTTCACCTAAAGCCACACCGATGCGGCCACGAGTCATTTTTCCGTTGGAGCGCAACTGATCTGCAACCCGCATTGCCTCATCAATCGGAATCGCAAAAGATATGCCCATATAGCCACCGGAGCGGCTAAAAATTTGAGAATTAATACCGATCACTTGACCAGCAGTATTAATTAAAGGGCCGCCTGAATTACCCGGGTTCACGGCAACGTCAGTCTGAATAAATGGCAAGTAATCGCCTGTATCACGGCTCTTAGCCGACACAATGCCAGCAGTCACGGTATTTTCAAGCCCAAATGGAGATCCAATGGCTAGAACCCACTCTCCCACTCGCACCCTTGAAGAGTCACCTAAAGGTAATCTAGGTAAATCGCGAGCATCAATCTTGAGAACAGCTACGTCAGTGCGCTTATCCATCCCCAATAATTTGGCCTTAAATTCACGTTTATCAGTTAAGGTGACATAAATAGTATTGGCGCCCTCAACAACATGGGCATTGGTCAGAACTAACCCATTAGAGTCGATAATAAAGCCAGACCCAACGCCGCGATCAGACTCTTGTGGCTTGCCAGGGTTGGGCTGTGCTTGCTTCGGTCCCCCTGGTAACCCCGGAATAGGCACACCAAAGAAGCGACGGAAGAATTCCGCTTGATCTTCAGGCATTCCCGGAATACCACCCTGTGATTGCTGGGCAGCCACCTTTTCTGTCACGCGAATATTCACCACTGCAGGGCTAGCTCGCTCAACGAGATCAGCGAAATCGGGTACAGAGACCCTCGACACCTGCGCGAAGGAGGAGGAAACCATGGGGATTTGCCCAAAGCTGACGATAACTAAGAGCGCAATTAAGTACTTTTTCATAATGCAATAGGCCTACTTGGTAAAAACCAGTAATGAATCAATGTATTAAGGAGACAACCTAAAGTAGATATTAGGTCAATTTGCCGAAAATCAAGGTGCCGTTAGTACCCCCAAAGCCAAAGTTGTTTTTAACGGCATGTTCAATTTTCACGTCACGAGCGGTGTTGGCGCAGTAGTCCAAATCACATTCGGGATCTTGATTGAAAATATTAATCGTTGGTGGGGATTTCTGATGATGCAAAGCTAAGATCGTAAATACAGACTCCAACCCACCTGCGCCGCCCAAAAGGTGACCGGTCATAGATTTTGTAGAGTTGATCAAGACCTTCTTGGCATGATCACCAAGGGCCGCCTTGATAGCACCAGTCTCATTTTTATCACCCAGTGGAGTTGATGTACCGTGGGCATTGATATATTGAATTTGATCTGAATTCAGGCTTGCATCACGCATTGCGTTAACCATGCAACGACGTGGGCCATCCATATTAGGGGCAGTCATATGGTATGCATCACCACTCATACCAAACCCTAAAAGCTCACAGTAAATTTTAGCACCGCGTGCTTTGGCATGCTCATACTCTTCAATAACCAGGACGCCAGCACCTTCACCCAAGACAAAACCATCACGGTCTTTATCCCAAGGGCGTGATGCAGTTGCTGGGTCATCGTTGCGAGTAGACAAGGCGCGAGCCGAGGCAAAGCCGCCAACACCCAAAGCAGAAATAGTAGATTCAGCGCCACCAGCAACCATGACATCGGCGTCACCGTATTGAATCAAGCGTGCTGCCAAACCAATGCTATGTAAACCTGTTGTGCAGGCAGTGACTGCCGCTACATTTGGGCCTTTAAGCCCAAATAAAATGCTTAAGTGCCCAGAAATCATATTAATAATGGATCCAGGCACAAAGAACGGGGAAATACGGCGAGGACCACGTGCCAACAATTCAGCACCCGTCGCTTCAATCATTGGCAGACCGCCAATACCGGAGCCAACCATGACGCCAATACGTTCTGCATTTTCTTCTGTGACCACGATCCCACTATCACGGATAGCTTGTGCGCCAGCGGCGATACCAAAATGAATAAACGTGTCCATGTGCCGCGCTTCCTTAGCGGACACATACTCCTCAACATTAAAGTCTTTAACTTCGCCAGCGAAATGCACGCTCAGCGGTGTATGGTCAAACTTAGTAATGGTAGCAATGCCCGACTTGCCCGCAAGGACATTGGACCAAGCTACATCAACAGAGTTACCAACTGGAGAAATCAGACCTAAACCGGTAACAACTACCCGGCGTCGGCCATTTGATGCTGACACAGTATTTGCTTTGAACTAAGCTAGGGAATTAACCCTGAGCTTTGGATTGAGCGAAGTCTATAGCGAGCTGAACTGTAGTGATCTTCTCAGCCTCTTCGTCCGGAATCTCAATACCAAATTCATCCTCTAAAGCCATTACGAGCTCAACAGTGTCAAGAGAGTCTGCACCCAGGTCATTCACAAAAGAAGATTCATTCTTGATGTCTCCTTCAGCGACGCCCAATTGCTCAGCGACGATCTTCTTAACGCGTTGTTCGATGTTATCCATTAAATCCCCCAAGGGTTGTAAAAAAATGATGAAGGAATTTTATCAGCTTGGCGAGCTAAATTAGCAAATCCGCCAAAAAATGACCAAATCTCTAGTTATATTTAGGCTAAATAAAGGCCGCCATTGACATGCAAGGTATTACCAGTGATGTATCCCGCAGCTGGAGAGGCCAAAAATGCCACTGCCTGAGCCACATCCTCGGGGCTGCCAAGGCGCGCTAAAGGGATATTGGCCTTCAGGGCATTTTGCTGCTCCTCACTCAAAGCACGCGTCATATCAGTGTCAATGAACCCTGGGGCTACGCAATTAACCGTGATATTGCGGCTACCGATTTCGCGAGCTAAAGCACGAGTCATACCAGAAACACCTGCTTTGGCAGCGGCATAATTCGCCTGCCCAGGATTACCCATATGACCAACAATCGAGGTGATGTTAATAATGCGACCCGTACGCGCCTTCATCATCGGCCGCATCACTGCTTGGGACAAACGAAACACAGCGCTTAAGTTGGTATCAATGACATCGGTCCACTCTTCGGCCTTCATTCGCATAGCCAATTGATCACGAGTAATGCCCGCGTTATTGACCAAAATACCAATTCCACCAAAATCCTTCACGATCAAATCAATGATGGCTTCACATGCCTTTGGATCCGTAACATTCAATACTTCGCCCCGGCCACCGCTCGCTTGTAAACGGGCGTTGATCGCTTTAGC
This sequence comes from Polynucleobacter brandtiae, assembly GCF_002797575.1. Classification (GTDB taxonomy): domain Bacteria; phylum Pseudomonadota; class Gammaproteobacteria; order Burkholderiales; family Burkholderiaceae; genus Polynucleobacter; species Polynucleobacter brandtiae. The sequence goes on from NZ_PGTX01000001.1 coordinate 570,936, forward strand.
CCCATCCTCCGAGGTGGCTGTACCAATCACTTTAGCACCGCATTTCACAAGCTCATCTGCAATCGCCTGACCAATACCACGCGATGCGCCAGTTACTAGTGCAATTTGTCCGCTTAAATCGAGATTCATTTTTTGTCTTTCGTTCTTACTGAATGATTATTTCACTGCTGCTAGCGCATCATTGAGGCTAGTCTCATCAAACATTGGTATACCGATAGCCTTGTCATTAATACGCTTAGTTAAGCCTGCCAGTACTTTGCCAGGTCCACATTCCATCACTTGAGTCACGCCCTGCTGCACCATCGCATTAATCGTTTCATGCCATCTCACCGGCATCGCAGCTTGGCGCACCAAGGCATCCTTGATAGCATTAACATCCTGCAACGTTTGCACATCCACATTATTGATAACTGAAATGGTAGGCGCCTTAAACTCAACATTGGCCAGATAGGCTTTGAGCTTTTCAGAGGCTGGCTGCAATAAAGATGAATGAAAAGGGGCTGAGACAGGCAAGGGCAGCGCACGCTTTGCACCGGCTGCTTTTAATAACTCACAAGCCTTGGCAAGCGCATCACTACCGCCAGCGATTACTACCTGCCCTGGCGCATTAAAGTTTACCGCCTCAACTACTCCGCCAGAGAGCGCCGCCGCTTCTGCGCAAAGAGTGCTCACGATGGCATCATCTAGGCCCAGAATTGCGGCCATACCGCCTGTACCCACTGGCACTGCCGACTGCATAGCTTCAGCACGAAAGCGCACTAAAGGTACGGCATCTTTAAACGAAATAACACCAGCTGCAACCAAAGCGGAGTATTCACCGAGGCTATGCCCTGCGACTATTTTAGGGATCGCGCCACCAGCGGCCAACCAAGCACGATAAAACGCAATTGCTGCCGTGAGCATGACGGGCTGTGTATTGGTAGTTAAAGCCAAGGTTTCTGCCGGACCTTCCGCAATCATCTTTGCAATATCTTCACCCAAAGCTTCAGAGGCTTCTTGTAGGGTGGCACGCACTTCAGGACGGCCAGAGATTGAATTGAGCATTCCAACAGCTTGGGAGCCTTGGCCTGGAAATACAAAAGCAAATGTCATGGGATCAGTCGCCAAGTTTTATGAGTAGTTATGTAAATAAATAAATCGAACGAAGCTCTTTAATACTTAACGGCTACGGCGCCCCAAGCAAAGCCACCGCCAACACCCTCTAATAAAAGATGTTGACCGCGCTGAATTTGCCCAGACCGAATACCTGCATCCAGAGCAAGCGGAATAGAGGCGGCCGAAGTGTTGCCATGCTCATGCACCGTCACAATGACCTTATCCATAGACATGTTCATCTTGCGAGCCGTACTCTCCATAATCCGGATATTAGCTTGATGCGGTACTAACCAATCAATCTGCTCTGGCTTGAGATTCGCTTTTTCAAGAACCTCATGGGCAACTTGCTCAAGCACCTTCACTGCCAACTTAAATACTGCGGGCCCATCCATTGTCATAAAAGGAGAGCCGTGCACTTGACCGTGACCAGCACGACCAGGAACACACAAAATATCTCGCTGGGAACCATCCGCATGTAGAGCAGTGGCCAATATTCCAGGCTCAGTAGAAGCTTCCAAGACTACGGCGCCAGCACCATCCCCAAATAAAACTGAAGTAGTACGATCCTCGAAATTCAGAATACGAGAAAATGTTTCCGCACCAAGTACCAATACTTTTTTATAGCTACCGGTACGAATAAATGCATCTGCAATTGCTAGCGCATAAGTAAAACCAGCGCAGACAGCCTGCACATCAAAAGCTGCGCAATAATTGTGAGCGGCTAATTTATCTTGGACAACACAAGCGGTGCTCGGAAATCCACCCAAATGATCCGGAGTCGAGGTTGCCAGGATAATGAGATCAAGATCTGCAGAGGTGCAGCCTGCACTCATCAACGCTGCTTCCGCCGCCTTCACCGCTAAATCACTAGTGAGTTGATTGTCAGCTGCAAAGTGGCGAGCAGCGATACCACTGCGAGTCATAATCCACTCATCGCTCGTTTCAATACCAATCTTTGCTAGGCGCTCGACAAGGTCTTGGTTGCTCACCCGTTGCTCAGGAAGATAGCTTCCTGTTCCCGCTACTCGTGAATAGGTATTCATAACAATCTATCCGTAACAAAAGCCTGCGCAATTCGCTCGACCATACGATTTTTTGCCGCTTCATAGGCGCGGTCCAGAGCAAAACCAAAACTAATCCGATCTGCGGAGCCATGACTTTTGATAACACAACCCCGCAACCCCAATAGTACCGCCCCGTTGTAGCGCCGATGATCTACTCGTTTGCGCACACGCAGCAAAGGCACCATGGCAAAGACAGCCATCAGCTTAGTAAGCCAAGATCGATTAAATTCACTTTTAATCAAACCGCTCATCATCCTTGCCAGACCCTCGCTCGCCTTAAGCACAGCGTTACCCACAAAGCCATCACACACTACGATATCTGTGGTGCCCTTAAAAACATCATCGCCTTCAACATTGCCATAAAAGTTTAAGCTGCTTGCGCGAAGAAGTTCCCCTGTCCGCTTCACAACCTCGTTACCCTTAATCAACTCTTCCCCGATATTCAAAAGGCCAATGGAAGGGTTTTGCTTACCCTCCACCACTTGCACCATCACGTTAGCCATTTGCGCAAATTGCACTAAATGCATTGGCTCACAATCGGCATTGGCACCAAGGTCAAGCATGGTAGTGCCCAAACCTTTTTCATTGGGGATCGCAGCAGCAATGGCTGGGCGATCAACGCCATCTAATGTTTTGAGAATATAACGAGAAATCGCCATCAAGGCGCCGGTATTTCCAGAGGAAATGATGGCATCAGCCACGCCGTTCTTCACTTGCTGTATGGCCACGCGCATTGAGGAGTCTTTTTTGCGGCGTAAGGCTATCTCAATCGAGTCATCCATTAAGACGACTTCGCTAGCGGCAACAATATGAATACGCTCGGTGGGCGCTTTGGGAAATCGATCTAGGGCTTGCCTGATCAAATCAGCATCACCTACTAAGGTGATGTTTACATCAGCATGTTTTTCCAGAAAATCACAACAGGCTGGGACGGTCACAATCAAACCATGATCTCCGCCCATAGCATCGATGGCAAGTGTGACACTCATAAAATCGTGGATTGAAACAATTGATTTGTTTAAGAAAAAAGCGGCTTTAAATGGAGCCGCTTCTATCTTTTAGACTAAAAAATTAGTCGTTTTTTGTTTTCACTACTTTACGGCCACGGTAGTAACCATTAGGTGAGATGTGATGGCGTAAGTGTGCCTCACCTGTTGTGGCCTCAACAGCCGTAGCAGGTGCGGTCAAAAAGTCGTGTGCACGGTGCATGCCACGTTTGGATGGGGATTTTTTATTCTGTTGGACGGCCATATTGAACTCCTAAGCAAGCCGATATTCTAGCATGGAAATTTCAATCAATCTATGATTTTCACTACTTAAAGTCTGTAACTACCGCACCAAAAAATGCCCCTTTAAGAATTTTTCTTCATATTTTTCAATATGTTAAAAGGATTTTCTTGTTTCCCAGGCTTACTCGACTCCTCACCAGAATCCCCAAAAGAAGAGGCATGCGCCTTACAGGCACTATCCGTATGAATAGGGATTAAAGGCAGGGAAAGGAGTATCTCGTCCTCCAAAAGCTCCAAAAGGTCAAAATGCTGGCTGGCCACTAATGGCTCTTGTTGATCGTCCTCCATGGAAAAGGCGTCTGCCTCCTCTTCCGAGGCCACCAAAACAAATTGGCGCGTTTCCAGCAAGTTCACAGCGCAATCTTGAAGGCAACGTTGGCAGATTAAATGAATTCGCCCTTTTAGGCCCAGCTTAAGTACTTGTGATCGCTGTGCAACTGCAGAATCTACAAAATGCGTACTGATATTCCAATTAAATCCATCCCCCGCCACAATAGAGGAGGCCTCATCAAGCAAACGTGGCATTGTTAATATCTCTAAAAAACCAGCCCCCTTGTAAGTCACAGGAGCACAAAAATCTACCCTACGCAAAGCGCTCGGATCTGTAGATAGTTTAACTTGAGGTGAAATTTGATTACGATTCATAGTAAGAGTCTAAATGATGGTCTTAATGAAAGCACCGGAAGTAATGAGTAATTCTGAAAAAAAATTGATATTGGCATCGACCTCAGCCTATCGATACCAACTTCTTGCGCGCCTTGGCATCCCTTTTACCGTAATAGCACCACAGGTTGATGAAACTCCATTGCCTCATGAAAGCACCACAGAACTGGCCTTAAGGCTTGCAATCGCAAAAGCTAAAGCGGTCAGCAAAGATCATCCTCAAGCTTGGGTTATTGGCTCTGATCAAGTGGCCGATCTTTATGGGGCCGCAATCGGTAAGCCTGGAAACTTTGAGCGGGCGTTAGCTCAGCTGCAATTGATGCGGGGTGCTAATGTAACCTTTCATACGGCGCTTTGCCTCATGCATGGTGAATTAGAGACAAGCTTAAATGTCCCAACGGCAGTGAAATTCCGCAATTTGCCTGACCAAACCCTAGAGGCCTATTTAAGGGCAGAAGAACCCCATGATTGTGCCGGTAGCGCAAAATCAGAGGGGATGGGAATCGCTTTACTTGAATTCATCCGCAGCGATGATCCCACTGCGTTGATTGGCCTACCCCTCATTGCTTTAAGCGGCCTTCTTCGTGATGCTGGTTTTTCCATTCCATAAAATCATTGAATCAAAAAACAGGTAAAAAAATAATGGGCATAAGCTTAGGTACTCTTTTTTTAATCCCCAATACTTTGGGAGAGCAAGCGCGAGTAGAGCAATTACCATGGGTACTTCCAAGCGAAACGATTAATCAAGCAGCCAAACTGACCCACTGGATTGTGGAAAATGCTAAAACTGCGCGGGCTTTTTTAAAGGCAGTAGACACGGTGTCACCACTTGCATGCCCAATTCAAGAAATGCAGATGAGTGAGTGGCGTGGAGTTGATCGTAATGCAAAATATGGTGATGCGATCAAGCCCATGGACTTATTAAAGCCCTTGATGGCTGGTAAGGATATGGGCTTGATGTCAGAAGCAGGAGTTCCAGGAGTCGCAGATCCTGGCGCTGAATTAGTTTTAGCAGCGCATAAGCTTGGCGCCAAAGTTAAGCCAATGATAGGTCCCAGCGCCATCCTATTAGGCTTAATGGCTAGCGGCTTAAATGGCCAACGCTTTGCATTCCAAGGCTACGTTCCTCACGATGCACAAGATCGCATTAACAAACTCAAGCAGCTGGAAATTGAGTCAAGAAAATTACAGCAGACCCAAATTTGGATAGAGACGCCTTATCGCAACACGGCCATGCTAATGGCGTGCCTCAATGCCTTGTCACCCCAAACACTACTCTGCCTTGGTATGGACCTGAGCCTCCCATCAGAGATGATTGCGACATTGTCGATTACTGATTGGCGCAGACGTTATCCCAATGAAGCAGCCTGTGCTTCCTTGCAAAACCGGCCAGCAGTATTTTTAATGCTGGCCTAATCGATTTGATCAGGCCATACCTGACTTAGCCCAACTGGGCTGAGCTCGGTTTATTTCAGTCCGTTATTTTTTTGTTACCTTAGATCCGGCGCCCTTAACAAGGCTTTGCCAGCAGAGGCGCCCACCTCGGCACCGAATCTTTTAGCAACTCGTTCTGCAAAGTTTTCTTTCATGGTGTAGTCCAAAATATCTGGGGCCTTAAAGACATCGCGAGCTACCGTATCGACGGTGCCATACCCATCAACTAAGCCCACTTTAATCGCCTGCTCACCATTCCAAACTCGACCTGAAAACATGTCGGGGGTTTCTTTGAGACGATCGCCTCTACCCTCTTTCACCACCGCAATAAATTGCTGATGAATCTCATCGATCATTGCTTTGATCATGTCCACTTGCTTAGGATTTTCCTTAGAGAAAGGATCCATCATGCCTTTATTAGAGCCCGCAGTGATCATGCGACGAGTCACGCCCAACTTATCCATCAGACCTGTAAATCCAAAGCCCTCCATGATGACGCCAATAGAGCCAACTAGACTAGCTTTATCAACCAAAATTTGATCCCCAGCAACGGCTACGTAGTAACCACCAGAAGCACAAATATCTTCTACTACAACATAAAACGGCTTATTGGGATACAGCTTGCGTAAACGATGAATCTCATCATTAATCATTCCCGCCTGAACTGGTGAGCCCCCAGGGCTATTGATACGTAGTACTACGCCTGCACTATTTTCATTTTCAAATGCAGAGGTCAAAGAGGAATTGATATCCAAAGCATTGGCCATTGAGCTTGCAGCAATCTCACCCTCTAAAGTAACTAGTGCAGTGTGCTTCTCAGCACCCATGCCATGCCCAGGTAGACGAAAATCAAAGATCGCAAGAACAACGCCCACAAAAACCAGCAAGGTCAGCGCACGAAAGAACGCCTTCCAGCGACGTGCCTTGCGAGTCTCTTTTAAGTTTTCAAGCAATAAATGCTCAAGGGCTTGTCGCTCCCAAGATTGCTTAGTGCCGTCAGATTGAATTGGATCCATTCCTAATAATTCCTTTTGAACAAACTAGTTAACGGTGAGATTCTGCTTAAGCCAACGGGTCAGTTGCGACACATCATCCACATGGGTCAGTGAGGCCGATTCTTTAAGTATGCTTGGTGGGTGCGCGCCGTACGTTACAGCGACTGCATCAACTCCCGCATTGGCGGCCATATCTAAATCATGGGTGGTGTCGCCAATCATCAACATTCGCCGTGTTGGTACCTGCATCACATCAGACAATTCCAAGAGCATGCCTGGGTGGGGCTTAGAAAATGATTCATCCGCAGTACGAGTCTCATGAAATAAATGACTAATTTGATGATGGTCCAAGGATCGATCGAGCCCCACGCGTGATTTGCCAGTGGCGACGCCAAGCAAATAACCCTCTGCGCGCAGGTCCTGCAGTAACTCGCGGATACCCGAGAATAAATGGAGTTCGTGATCTTTGGCTAGATAGTGAAAACGGAATCGCTCAGTGAGTTTAGGAAAGTGGGCTGGCTCAATCCAAGGAACCGCCCTTCTCAAAGAGTCATGAATTCCCAAGCCAATGACCGAGCTTGCCAGGGTGTCGTCAGGCTCCTTAAAGCCCAAATCACGACATGACTGCTGAATACATTCCACAATCGTTGGCGTGGAATCCATGATAGTGCCATCCCAATCCCACACAATCAGCTCATAACGTCTTTCCGACTTTGTTTTCTCAATCATGTGGCTACTTTAATGGGTTCACTTTTTTCACTAGCGACTTCAAATAACTTCATCATTGCTGCAAATTCCACAGGAAGTGGCGACTCGATTCGCATCTTTTCTCCCGTTCGAGGATGGGTAAAACCAGCGAGGTGAGCATGAAGGTACAAGCGCTTTGATTTAACCACTTTATCTTGATCCTCAAAACCATACTTGTCGTCACCTAAGATGGAATGCCCCAACTTCTGTAGGTGCACTCGAATTTGATGTGTGCGCCCTGTTTTGAGTTGAGCTTCGGCTAGAGTAATGGTGGCATTCTCGCGCTGAAGCGTTTTAATAACCCGTAAAGCCGTGTGACTTGGCAAGCCATCCGGATCAACACGGACGCGACGCTCCCCGTTGGGTAGTAAGTATTTATGCAAAGCGTATTTCAGCTGCATCACCCCTGCTCCCTGAGTAACTTCACCATGGGCTAATAAGTAATACCGCTTGTCAGTCTGACCTTCTCGAATTTGGCGGTGCAACTCCACCAAAGCACTGCGTTTTTTAGCTAGCAGCAAAACACCGGAGGTATCTCGGTCCAAACGGTGTACTAGCTCAATGAATTTGAGTTCAGGACGAGTAATCCGCAAGGTCTCGATGACCCCCAGAGCGATCCCAGATCCGCCGTGGACTGCCAAACCAGCAGGTTTATTAACAATTAATAAAGCGTCATCCTCATACAAAATCGGCATTTTGTCGGAGTAGCCCTGTGCCCTAGACTTGGTTTGAGCAGTATTGACAATCGCCATTTGGGCGGGTTCAGCTATTCGAACAGGTGGAACACGGACAACATCACCTTCGACCAAGCGGGTTGTTGGCTCCGCCCTTTTTTTATTCACCCGCACTTCGCCAGAGCGAATAATCCGATACACGTGGCTTTTGGGTACGCCTTTAGCCCAGCGTAAGAGGTAGTTATCTAGACGCTGGCCAGCCTCTTCGGGGCTGATCGTCTGAAGGTGGACAGCGGGAGCCGTCGGGGAAACTGAAGAAACTGGGGGTTTAGGCCCTAAAGAGTGGGAAATGGGTTCGGATTTCATGATTTATCTCTCTCGCCACCTCGACGAGGGACTTAACAATACCCCATTGTCATTCAACTTGTGCCGTATAATCAATGCTCTAGCTAATTTATATCAGCTTGGATCACAATCTGAACTCAGATTTAGATCGGGGAGCTTGGAGTCGCCCTTAATTGACTCCCGGGGTTGCCCCTCCCCCGTTTAATGAGGCGCAGGGTTGGTGTGCCGTATGCCGCGACCCGCATTAGAAGACAGTTTTTAGGCGCGCGCCTGCATTGATGGCCAAAAGGAGGCCTCTGCGGCGATCGTCAAGTGTGGCACCGGTAAATAACAGTTTGTTCGGTGTGCTAGACAAAGTATGTCTAGGTTTGTTTGATCCACACTCAAAAACCGCTACTGGACCCAGTCCAAAGCGGCATCTAAATTGTCCCTAACGCAGCGCGCAACGACGCACTCCCCACTAGGAGAGTGTTATGAAACGCATGTTATTTAATGCAACTCAACAAGAAGAGTTGCGAGTTGCCATCGTCGATGGTCAAAAACTCATCGATATTGATATCGAAGCTGCCGGTCGTGAACAACGCAAAGGCAATATTTACAAAGGTGTTATCACTCGCATTGAGCCCTCGCTCGAAGCCTGCTTTGTCAATTACGGCGAAGAGCGTCATGGCTTTTTGCCATTTAAAGAAGTTGCCCGCACCTATTTTAAAGAAGGTGTTGATGTTCGTAATGCGTCTATTAAAGAAGCTTTGCGCGAAGGTCAGGAAATTATTGTTCAGGTAGAAAAAGAAGAGCGCGGCCAAAAAGGTGCTGCCCTCACCTCTTTCGTCTCCCTCGCAGGTCGTTATTTGGTGTTGATGCCAAATAACCCCCGTGGTGGTGGCGTATCTCGCCGCATTGAGGGCGAAGACCGTCAAGAGTTGCGTGAAGCAATGTCCCAGTTAGAAGTATCTGAGGGAATGAGCATCATTGCTCGTACCGCCGGTATTGGTCGTGATGCTACTGAACTGCAATGGGACTTAAGTTATCTCATGCAGTTATGGGGCGCCATTGATGAGGCAGCCAAAGGAAATTCGGCACCATTATTGATTTATCTCGAATCTAGTCTAGTGATTCGTGCGATCCGTGATTATTTCCAACCCGATATCGGTGAGATCCTCATCGATACAGATGATATCTATGAGCAAGCCGCTGCATTTATGTCAGTAGTGATGCCGGATAACTTGCCAAGAGTAAAGCGCTATCAGGATGATGTTCCATTGTTCTCACGCTTTCAAATTGAGCATCAAATTGAAACTGCGTATTCACGTACGGTCCCATTACCATCTGGTGGCGCAATCGTCATTGATCATACTGAAGCCCTGGTTTCGGTGGACGTCAACTCCGCGCGCGCTACCCGCGGCTCCGATATTGAAGAAACCGCTACGCGCACTAACTTAGAAGCCGCTGATGAAATTGCCCGTCAAGCCCGTTTGCGTGACTTGGGTGGCTTAATTGTCATTGACTTCATCGATATGGAATCGAGTAAAGCACAGAAAGATGTTGAGAATCGCCTCCGCGATGCCCTCCGTCATGACCGTGCACGTGTTCAGATGGGCAAGATCTCTAAGTTTGGCCTGATGGAAATGTCTCGTCAGCGTTTACGTCCCGCCCTCTCTGAAGGTAGTCATGTAACGTGCCCACGCTGTAATGGCACTGGTCATATTCGCGATACAGAATCTTCTGCATTGCAAGTGCTTCGTATTATTCAAGAAGAGGCAATGAAAGAAAATACTGCTGCCATTCATACACAAGTACCAGTTGAAGTGGCTGCGTTCTTGTTAAATGAAAAGCGCGCAGAGGTCATCAAGATTGAGTCACGCTTTAAAGTGAACGTCTTAATGATTCCTAATAAGCATTTAGAGACGCCACATTACAAACTAGAGCGCTTACGTCATGATGATCCTCGTCTTGACGATCAAAAGGCTAGTTATGTCATGGCCGAAGAAGCTGCGCGCGAACTCGAAACTGATACCGCTGTGAGCCGTAAAGATGCGGAAGTCAAAGCTCGCCCTGAAGCTGCTGTCAAAGGAATTACTCCTAATCAGCCAGCTCCAGTGAGCCAGCCACGCCCTGCTCGCACAGAAAAGATCGCCACTGAGAGTACCGGTGGTTTATTTGGCTTTATTAAGAAACTATTTTCGTCGTCACCAGCACCTGAAGTAAAGCCTGCAGCTAGCGCGCCACGCGGTCGCAATCCAAATAACCGCAATGGCAATAACAATGGCAATCGCAATCGAGGCCGTCGCGGGGAACGCAATGATCGCAGCGAGCGTCCAGCAGATGGCGAAGTAGCCACTGCAGTAGCTAGTGCCGAGGGTACAACTGCTCCGCGCGAAGGTAGGGGGCGTCAAGACGGACGCAACCGTAACGGTAACCGCAACCAAAATAATCCTAAACCAGAAAATCAAGCTGCGGTAACGCCAGCAACAGAAGCAACAGTGAGTTCCGATGCTGCTACAGGCGCAGACGGCGAAGAACGTCGTGGTCGTGGTCGCAATCGTCGTGGTCGCGGTCGTGGTCAACGTGGTGAGCGTACAGAAGGTAGTGTCGAGATAGCCACTACGGCAGCTGCACCAAGTCCCTTCTCAGGTCCGCCTGTAGGAATGGGTGGCGCATCCTCCTCTATGCCAATTCAAAACATTGCTCAAAGCTTTAGCAGCGCCATTGTTGCGCCAACTCAAGTTAAGCAGCGTGCACCAAGAGAGCCGCGTGCTCCACGCCAAAGTAATCGCCCCGCAAATACTGCGGCGCCTACATTGGCTGTAGCGGCTCCAGCACTTGAAGTGATCGTAAAGCCTATGCCTGAACTTCCGAAGGTTGCCTATCAGGCGCTCGAAGAGAAGCCATTGCAAAGTGTTATTGAATCTGCTGGCATGGTTTGGGTTTCAACTGACACCGCCAAGCAAGCTTCAACCCAAGTTGAACCAGAAACCATCAAGCTCGGCAGAGCGCCTAAGCCAGCAGTCAGCTTATCTGCTGCGCCAATGGTTATGGTAGAGACTGGTCCAGAAAACAAGGGTTAAGCCCACTTCTCCAAACTGTCGAGTGTCCCAAAAAGATATCTGACAGTTTGGCAGAAACCCCATTTCAAAGCCATAATTGAGTCATGGTTGAAAAAGTAATCCCCATTCGATTAGATGAAGGCAAAGGTTTGACGCCATCCATTCCAGGACAGCTCCAAACTCCTAATGCCTTCACAAAAGATACTCGCGGACGTCAGTTACGCGACTTACGCATCTCTGTAACAGACCGGTGTAACTTTCGGTGCACTTACTGCATGCCTAAAGAGATATTCGATAAAGACTATCCTTACCTTTCCCATAATGAGCTTCTCAGCTTTGAAGAGATTGCTAAATTAAGCTCGATCTTTGCGACGCTTGGTGTTGAAAAGATTCGACTTACTGGCGGCGAACCTTTACTTCGAAAAAATCTTGAAGTACTGATAGAAATGCTTGCCAAGATTCGCACAGTGGATGATCTGCCCTTGGATTTAACGCTCACTACCAACGGCAGTATTTTGCGCAAGAAAGCGGTTGCGCTTAAGGCTGCTGGACTGCATCGCTTGACCATTAGTCTTGATGGTTTAAATGATGACATCTTCAAAAAAATGAACGATGTGGACTTTCCGGTAACGGATGTATTGGATGGTATTGCCGCAGCCCAAGAAGCCGGCTTTACGAACATCAAAGTTAACATGGTGGTAAAGAAGGGGACAAACGACCAGGAAATTATCGCCATGGCGAGGCACTTTAAAGGAATCGGTATTACGCTTCGCTTTATAGAGTTCATGGATGTGGGTAGCTCCAATGGCTGGGATATGGCACAGGTTCTTCCCTCAAAAGAAGTAGTGGCAAGAATTAATGCAGTCTTTCCAATTGAACCCATTCAAGCCAACTACTATGGTGAGGTGGCTCAGCGCTGGCGCTACTTAGATGGTTCTGGTGAAATTGGCCTGATCTCAAGTGTCACACAGACATTTTGTCACGAATGCACGCGTGCTCGGATTTCTACTGATGGTCAGCTATATCTTTGCTTGTTCGCTAATGAGGGTTTTGACTTCAAAACTCTTTTACGCTCAGGTAAAAGTGATTTAGAAATCGCGAATGCTGTCATGACTACCTGGACAGGACGCAAGGATCACTATTCAGAAATTCGGGGATCTCATACTGCTGAACTTTCTGGCACGCGAAAAGTCGAAATGTCTTACATTGGTGGCTAACGATGTCTAGTCAAAAAATTACTGGATTGATTTTGGCAGGTGGTCGCGCCCAAAGAATGGGGGGTATCGACAAGGGCTTAATCCCCTTTCGTGGCAAACCATTAATTGAATCTGCTATAGAGCGGCTGAAGCCGCAGGTAGACACCATTCTCATTAATGCTAATCGCAACATCACCAAATACGCTCACTATGGTTATCCCGTCATCATGGATGAAACTCCAGATTTCTCGGGTCCGTTGGCAGGTTTCTCTATCGGACTAAAGCACTGTGCAACACCGTACCTATTAACCTCTCCTTGTGACTCCCCGTTATTGCCACTAGATCTTGCAGAGAGAATGCTCACAAAATTGGAAGCGGAGAATCTAGATTTGGTTTATGCCTCTTCAGAGGAGGTCAATGGTAAGGTGTGGGCGCAGCCTGTATTTTGCTTAATGCGTAATACTCTTGAGCACTTACTGAATGATTTTTTGAGTAAAGGTGATCTCAAAATTGACCATTGGTTTAAAGAGGTCTTCAGCGGAACCGTTGTATTTAATGCGCCTCACGCTTTTGCTAACGTCAACACACCCCAAGAGCTCGATGCATTAGAAAAAATATCCTCATGAGCAACGCAAGCCCTGCATCACCAAATAATGCTATTTTGTTAACTGACTCATTGCACGTCGATGAGGCCCGTAAAGCGATTGCCGGATTGGTAACCGAGCTACTTCAAGAGTCCTTAGTGGGTTCCGATTTAACGGCAACCCAATCCGTTCTTTTGGATCAGGCAATGAATCGTATTTTGGCAGTAGATTTACTCTCGCCAATAGATGTGCCTGCAGCCGATAACTCCGCCATGGATGGCTTTGCCTTTAATGGCAATTGTCTGGGCGATGATAGCCAGGACATCACGCTCAAAGTGGTCGGTACGGCTTATGCTGGCAAACCCTTTATTGGGAGTATCGGCCAAGGTGAATGTATAAAAATAATGACAGGTGGCCTAATGCCCCAGGGTTGCGATACCGTCATTCCACAAGAGCTCACTGATACCACCAATACTGCGAGCGATGTGCTCGTGACTTTTAAGCAAAATCAAGTCAGGTGCGGAGAAAACCGACGCTTGCGTGGCGAGGATTTACAAAGTGGTAAGCCTGCGATTTTGGCAGGTCGCTTATTACGGCCATCTGATATAGGGCTAGCAGCATCCTTAGGGATTGACAGCCTCGTAGTTCATCGCAAGCTTAGGGTCGCCATCCTATCCTCCGGTGATGAGCTGCGCCCGCTAGGGCAACCCCTTGATGTCGGAAGTATTTATGACAGTAACCGCTATAGTCTTACCGGCCTGCTCAATAGATTAAATATTGAGATCATCGATTGCGGCATTGTGCGTGATGACCCCAGTGCCCTGAGGACTGCTTTTTCTGAGGCTGCCACAAAGGCAGATGTACTAATTTCATCGGGCGGCGTTTCCGTTGGAGAGGCCGACTACACCAAGCAAATCATGCAAGAGTTAGGAGATGTTGGATTTTGGAAGATTGCCATGCGTCCAGGTCGACCCATGGCTTTTGGAACACTAAAGTCGGTTGGCGCAAAAACTACTGACCGAAAGATTCTCTTCTTTGGCCTGCCTGGCAATCCCGTTGCAGTCATGGTGACTTTCTATCAGTTTGTCCGCTCTGCCCTATTGCAACTAAATGGCGCAAGTCAGACTGAGCCCCCACTAATGCAGGCGATGGCTGAGGCGCCAATTCGGAAAAGACCTGGTCGTACAGAATTTCAGCGAGGCATTTTAGAACGCAGCTTGGATGGCAAACCTACTGTCAGACTGACCGGCAGCCAGGGTGCGGGCATTTTGCGCTCGATGAGTGAGGCGAATTGTTTTGTCATTCTGCATCACGATCAGGGCAATGTAGCTAGCGGAGACTGGGTAGATGTAGCGCTTTTTGACGGACTGCTTTAAGATTGCCCCATTATGAAACTCACTAAAAAAGAACTTGTCTACGTAGACCCAATGCACACCGCCAAAACACTGGTGTTAGTCTATCTCTGCTTCTCGGCACCCATAGTGATACTCGCTCTTTTTGTAGCCTTCATCCGTGATGGTTCAATTCCTGGATTTACTGTGCTGTCAGCTTTAATTTTGAACGCTGTCCTTGGCTTTGCTTTGCTGTGGATTGCCTGCAAAGTATATAACTGGGTTGCGGGGAAATTCGGTGGTATTGAATTGGCTATCCGCGAACTACCAGAAGAAATTGAATCAGACTAAGCTTTAGAAAATACTTCAGTATTAATTAAGCTAGGTGGTTCTTTCCCATCTAGCGCCGCTTGCAAGTTTTCAATTGCAAGATCAACCATTGCTCTGCGTGTTTTTTCTGTAGCGCTGGCAATGTGCGGGGCTAAAACAATATTGCTGCACTTCAGTAACTCTGGATGCACTTGAGGCTCACCTTCGAATACATCAAGGCCAGCGGCAAATATTTTTCCAGCTTGCAGCGCCTGTGCTAGAGCCGAATCATCCACAATACCGCCACGGGCAATATTCACCAAGGTTGCAGTAGGCTTCATTAGCGCAATTTCTGCAGCGCCAATGGTATGGTGATTCTGTGCGGTATAAGGCAATACCAACACAACGTGATCCGCATTCTGTAGCAACGATTCTTTTGCAACGTAACTTGCACCGCAGGCTTTTTCATCCTCTGCAGATAATTGACTACGGTTGTGATAAATCACTTTCATACCAAAACCGAGCGCACGTTTTGCAATGCCCTGCCCGATACGGCCCATACCAATAATGCCTACAGTACTATTATGCAAATCCATCCCCAGTGGATTATTCACAATGGACCATTGATCCCATTTCCCCGCTCTGACCCAATGCTCAGACTCAGTAATTCGCCTTGCAGTAGCCATCAATAAAGCGAAACCGAAGTCTGCGGTTGTATCCGTAAGAACGTCGGGGGTATTCGTTGCCATTACCCCGGCAGCATTCATAGCGGGAATATCAAAATTGTTGTACCCAACTGAAATATTAGCGACCACCTTGAGGTCCTTGGCCAATGCTAGAGCTGAGGCATCAATACGCTCGCTTCCCGTAACTAAGGCTCCCTGAACATCAGAAAGGGCTTTTTGCAAGGCTTCAGCGCTCATAAGCTGATCAGACTGGTTGGAATGTACCTCGTAAAACGCCTCCAATTTGACTAGCGCCTCTGGGAAAATCGCCCTTGCGACCAAAATCTTCGGTTTATGGGCAAGGCTAGTGTTGGTTTGTGTGTTCATAGCGAGACTTTACCTCAAGTAAATTGACCCCTTTGCCTGAAAAATAGGCTGATTCGGCTAAAATTGGGTTTTACAACTTGGCAGTCCATTGATTTTGGGCGCCTCCTATCCGAGCCATCATGACTTACGTTGTTACTGAAGCCTGCATCCGCTGTAAATATACCGATTGCGTAGACGTCTGCCCTGTAGATTGTTTTCGCGAAGGGCCCAATTTCTTGGTCATCGATCCAGATGAGTGTATCGATTGCGCAGTGTGCGTACCAGAGTGCCCCGTCAATGCAATTTATGCCGAAGATGATGTGCCCGGTGACCAACAATCTTTCATTAAGCTCAACGCTGATTTATCGGCATCATGGACATCCATTACCAAATCTAAATCTGGGTTACCGGATGCGGACGAATGGAAAGATGTCAAAAATAAACTTGATCAATTGGTGAAATAAATTGCACTCCCCCATTGAAACCGATGCAGTCATCATTGGTGCCGGTCCAGTGGGGCTCTTCCAAGTTTTTGAACTCGGATTGTTGGAAATAAAAACACACGTCATCGACTCTCTACCCCAGGTGGGTGGTCAATGCATGGAGCTCTATCCAGATAAGCCCATTTACGACATTCCAGCTGTGCCAGTGTGTACCGGTCGCGAGCTCACAAATAATCTCTTAAAACAAATAGAGCCATTCAAACCACAGTTTCATTTAAATCAAGAGGTCTCTACTCTTGAACAACAAACAGATGGCCGATTTAAGATTGTGACATCTCAAGACCAACAGTTTTTGAGTAAAACTGTTTTTGTTGCAGCCGGTGTCGGTGCGTTTCAGCCCCGCACCCTCAATCTTGATGGTATTGAGCATTTTGTAAATAAGCAGGTTTTTTATAAAGTACAAGATCCTGAACAGTTTTCTGGAAAAAAAATAGTGATCTGTGGTGGCGGTGATTCAGCCTTGGATTGGGCCTTATATTTTTTAGGTAAGGCAAAGAGCATTACCTTAATTCATCGTCGCGACGAGTTCAAAGCAGCCCCCCAATCGGTTGCTAAGCTGCGTGAACTTTGTGCTGAGCAACTCATTCAGTTAGAGATTGGCCAAATCACGAGTTATGAATCCGTGGATGGCTTCTTAACTGAAATTTCCGTGACGGGTATCGATGGTGAAATTCATGCAATTGAGCTTGATTCTCTTTTGCTTTTTTATGGTCTATCCCCAAAGCTAGGCCCTATTGCCCAATGGGGATTGGATATTGATCGAAAACAAATTGCAGTAGATACGGCGACTTTTCAAACTAGCACTGCTGGTATCTATGCCGTGGGTGATATTAATATTTACCCCGGGAAAAAGAAATTGATCCTCTCAGGCTTTCATGAGGCAGCCTTAGCTGCTTTTGCGGCAGCAGCCTACCTAGCCCCCGAGAAACTAATCCAATTGCAATACACCACTACCTCGCCAAAGCTCCACAAAGCCCTTGGGGTGAGCCCTCCTACTTTCGGGTAAGCACTTCTTATTACTACCTGATTTAACAAAAGAACCTTATGCATCAATATCACGATCTCATGAAGGAAGTCCTCTCCAAGGGTGTCCCAAAAGCAGACAGAACCGGCACAGGCACTATCTCCGTCTTTGGTCACCAGATGCGCTTTAATTTGGCCGAGGGCTTTCCGATGGTCACCACCAAAAAACTGCATCTCAAATCCATCATTCTTGAATTACTCTGGTTTCTCAAAGGGAGTACTGATAACAACTGGCTCAAAGAGCGTGGCGTCTCTATTTGGAATGAATGGGCTGCTCTTGATGGGGATCTAGGTCCTATTTATGGCTATCAATGGCGTTCTTGGCCTGCGCCTGACGGAAAACATATTGACCAAATTGCAGAAGTTGTAGAGACACTCAAAAAAAATCCGGATTCTCGTCGCATTATTGTATCCGCCTGGAATGTAGCTGATATTCCTCGCATGGCCCTGGCCCCCTGCCATGCATTTTTTCAATTTTATGTTGCCAATGGCAAGCTGTCTTGCCAACTCTATCAACGGAGTGCCGATATCTTTTTAGGTGTGCCATTCAACATTGCAAGCTATGCTTTACTAACCCATATGATGGCGCAACAGTGTAATCTTGAAGTCGGTGACTTTGTATGGACCGGGGGCGATTGCCATCTTTACAGTAACCACTTAGAGCAGGTAGATTTGCAGTTATCAAGGGATTTTTTCCCACTACCTAAGCTCAAAATATTACGAAAACCAGATTCTATTTTTGATTATGAGTTCGAAGATTTTGAAATCGTCGGATATGAATGTCACCCAGCTATCAAAGCGCCTGTAGCTATTTAAGAAAAAAATAATATGACTCAACCAGCCATCTCTATGATTGTCGCCCGCTCCCGCAACCACGTCATTGGCCGAGATAATCAAATGCCCTGGAAAATCTCCGCGGACCTACAGTTCTTTAAAAAAGTAACCATGGGTCACCCAGTTATTATGGGTCGCAAAACCTGGGAGTCCATTGGCCGCCCTCTTCCGGGTCGTCGCAATGTCGTTGTTAGTCGTAATCTAGACTTGCAATTGACGGGTGCTGAGGTAGTCCATTCACTAGATGAAGCACTTAATGGCCTGAGCGAATTTGCGCGCGTATTTGTAATCGGCGGCGAACAACTATTTACTCAAGCATTCCCAAAAGCGGATCGCCTTTACATTACTGAAATTGATATTAATGTAGACGGTGGCGATACTTTCTTTGCGATACCGAATGTATCCGAATGGACGGAGGTCGAGCGCATCCCCGCCTCCGAGGGAGAAATGACCTTTAGTTTTATTACGCTTGATCGAAAATAAATAGCAGTTAGAGGCTCTTTAAAGCTTTTTAGTAAAGCTGTACTGGGCAAAAGCTTGTTCGGCTACGTTGAACCACTGAGCCTCCATGTTTCTGAACACACGATAGTCGTCGAATATTTTCTTAAACTGAGGGTTTTTAATCGCCTCTTCTGCATAGGTTTCCTGAGAAGCTTTAAAGCACGCATCCAAGATGGTGTTAT
The DNA here is from genome assembly GCF_002797575.1 of Polynucleobacter brandtiae. Taxonomy (GTDB): domain Bacteria; phylum Pseudomonadota; class Gammaproteobacteria; order Burkholderiales; family Burkholderiaceae; genus Polynucleobacter; species Polynucleobacter brandtiae. Next base: position 589,780 of record NZ_PGTX01000001.1, read on the forward strand.
TAAATTTCCGTAATACCGCACCACTTTGAATGAGGCGCTGTAAAGCTGGGGGGTTGAGGGCGTCATACTTGGCACACATATCTGTATGCGCCTGAAAACAGGCAGCCTCCCAGGCAGCTTGATATGAAGGCGGCAAGGTATCCCACTGCTTCTTATTCACTAGAAATGATAGGCCGGCAGCACCCTCCCAAAAGGCGGGGTAATAGTAATTCTTTGCAACCTTAGCCAAGCCTAACTTCTCATCATCATATGGACCGACAAATTCAGCAGCATCAATCGTGCCTTTTTCTAGGGCTGAATAAATTTCTCCAGCAGGTAGCTGCTGTGGAACCACTCCCAGCTTGGCAAGTACTTGACCTGCAAAACCTGCAATACGAAATTTAAGTCCCTTTAAATCCTCAAGAGATTTAATTTCTTTACGAAACCAACCGCCCATCTGAGTGCCCGTTTGACCACCCAGAAAATTTACGATGTTGTAACTCGCATATAGTTCGCGCATTAACTTCATGCCATTACCATGCAGCATCCAGGCAGACTGTTGCCGTGCAGTCATTCCAAAGGGTGCGGCCGTGTCAAAAATAAAGGCGCTATTTTTTCCAATATAGTAATAGCTCGCAGTGTGGCCACATTCAACAGTGCCGTTTTGTACGGCATCTAATACTTGCAATGCTGGCACCACTTCGCCAGCTGCAAATATCTTGACGTTAAATTTTCCATCAGTAGCTTTTCTCAGTGCCGCAGCAAACACCTCTGGCGTACCAAATAAGGTGTCTAAGGATTTAGGGAAGCTAGAAACTAAACGCCAATTGAGGGTTGGCAGGCCTTGTGCAATACCTGGTGCAGATAATGTCGCTGCAGCTGCGCCCGCACCTAAAGTGGCTTTCTTTAAAAAGGAACGTCTTTGCATCTTCTACCCCCTAGTTAATACTGTATTTATTTTTTAATCCCGATGATTTATTTTCCGCCGATCGTCATCGAGCCAATCAAAATAGAGCCGGTTTCTTTCGTGCCCCTGATTAGCGTATCGCTGCCAATAGCCTGAATATCTAACAGCATGTCTCGTAAGTTACCAGCAATGGTGACCTCTTCCACAGGAAACTGTATCTCGCCATTCTCAACCCAATAGCCAAATGCACCTCGAGAGTAGTCACCAGTGACATAGTTGACCCCTTGACCCATGAGCTCCGTGACCAACAAACCAGTACCCATCTCTTTTAATAGCGCTGGTAAGCCACCCTTCGGAGTCTTACGGCTTTGCAAGGTGAGATGATGAGAGCCGCCGGCATTTCCTGTAGTTTCCATACCCAACTTTCGAGCAGAATACGTAGATAAGAAGTAGCCCTGCAAAATGCCTCTATCCACTACCGTACGAGCGGAGGTCTTGACACCCTCCTCATCAAATGGTGAGCTTCCTGTCATGGCCTTGAAATGTGGGTTCTCATGAAGGCTAATATGCTTTGGCAGCACTTGTTTACCTAGGCTATCGAGTAAGAAGCTGGAGCGACGATACAAGGCTCCACCTGAAACAGCCTGCACAAGGCCGCCCAATATACCTGCAGCTAATGGTGCTTCAAAAATAACTGGGCAGCGACGGGTAGATAATGATCTGGCATGCAGCCGTGAAAGAGCCCGTTTTGCGGCATAAATACCAATCGAAGCAGGATCTGCGAGCTCCTTAGGAATGCGGGAGCTGGAATACCAGTCATCCCTTTGCATACGTGATCTTTTACCGGCCTCATTAGCAATAGGGGCGCAAGAGATATAGTGCCTCGAGAATGGATATCCACCCATAAACCCATTACTGGTTCCCATCATAAAATGCGCATGATGAGCAGACACTGAGGCGCCATCACTGTTTTTAATTTGTTTGCTGACTGCAAAAGCAGCACCCTCAGAAACGCGAGCGATCTCAATGGCCGTAGCTGAATCAAGATCCCATGGATGAAATAAATCCAAGTCCAGTGGATGCTTTTCCAATAATGATTTTTCAGCGGGGCCAGCGCAAACATCTTCTGCCGTATGTTGGGCTATATGGTATGCAGCCTCGACCGTTGCTCGTAACGAAGCTTGAGAAAAATCACTTGTGCTTGCATTACCCCGGCGATGCCCCAAAAAGACAGTCACGCCGACCTGCTTATCCAAGCTCTGCTCAATGGTTTCAACCTCTCCCTTACGAACGGTGACCGAGAGACCCTGCCCCTCAGAAATCTCTGCTACCGCATCCGAGGCACCCCTTCTTTTGGCCTCTTTGAGCATGAAATTAATAATTTCTTGAAACTGATTTGATGAGTATGTAAACATGCCCTAATAATAGCTAGAATAGAAACATGATGCCAAATGCAACTTGGATAAGATCCACTCCCAATGAAATTCGAATCGGCTTGATCTCAGCCTCTGATAGGGCAAGTAAAGGCATTTATACGGACGAAGGTATACCAGCCCTGCAGGCCTGGCTCATGAGTGCGCTCAACACCCCCTGCGTATTTCACGAAAGATTAGTGGCAGATGAGCGTGAAGTCATTACGGAAACGATTATTGAGCTCACGGACGAGTTAGGATGCGATTTAATCCTCACTACAGGCGGTACAGGCCCCTCATTGAGAGATGTAACCCCTGATGCCACTATTGACGCGGGAACCCGAGAAATGCCCGGATTTGGCGAGCAAATGCGTCAAATTAGCCTTCGCTTTGTACCTACCGCCATTTTGTCGCGCCAGACTGCTGTCCTACGTGAAATTGAAGGTCACACAGCACTCATTATTAATTTGCCCGGTCAACCAAAATCTATTAAGGAAACCCTTGAGGGCCTCAAAGATCCCGAGGGGAAATCGATCGTTCCCGGCATTTTCGCTGCAATACCCTACTGCATCGATTTGATTGGCGGTCCTTATATCGAAACAAATGAGGCGATCATCAAGGCCTTTAGGCCTAAAAGCGCTATCAAAAAATAACTATGCGAATAAAAAAGGGTTCACCGTTGAACCCTTTTCCTTTGAAGTCGTTTACTCAGGCAGCGGCACAATCCATTTTTCGCGGTAGTACTTCAACTCCTCAATCGATTCCTGAATATCTGCCAAGGCAGTATGGGCCTGGTTTTTAGCAAATCCCTTCACTAACTCAGGATGCCAACGCTTACAGAGCTCCTTTAAGGTGGAGACATCAATATTTCGATAATGAAAGAATGATTCTAATTTAGGCATGTATTTCGCCATGAAGCGTCTATCCTGGCCAATCGTATTGCCGCACATGGGAATGACACCCGGCTTAACGTATTTTTTTAAGAAAGCAATACACTCTGCCTCAGCAGTCGCCTCGTCCAAGGTCGAAGCCTTTACCTTATCAATCAGGCCTGAGCGCCCATGAGTGCCTTTGTTCCAAGCATCCATCTGGTCTAACAGGGCATCATCTTGATGAACCACCCAAACAGGGGCGGTGGCAATCGTATTTAGCTGGGCATCAGTCACTATCATGGCAATTTCTAGAATGCGCTCTTTTTCAGGGTTAAGGCCTGACATCTCCATATCCACCCAAATGAGGTATTCACTGGCTGGCGCTGGCTTTATTGCTGGGGTACTGTTTTTTTCACTCATACTTATAATGATCTCATGACATTCACAATTATTTTTTTAATCGCCTTCATCGCCAGCTTCGGTCTACGCCACTGGTTATCTCAACGTCAAATTCGACATGTCGCACTTCATCGCCATTCGGTCCCCACAGAATTTGCCACCCAAATTACTTTAGTGGAGCATCAAAAGGCTGCCGACTACACAATCGCTAAACTTCGATTGGGTATTTTAGAAAATGGGGTTAGTGCCATTATCTTGATTACCTTCACGCTCATGGGTGGCCTGCAGATTCTCAATATGGGGCTGCTGGAATTATTAGGCGAGGGTATCGCCCAGCAAATTGCCTTACTAATATCCATTGTCATTATTTCTGGAATCATTGATCTACCTTTTTCTTGGTATAAACAATTTTACTTAGAAGAGCGCTTCGGATTTAATCGCATGAACACACGCCTATTTTTTAGCGATATGTTTAAAGGTCTTGGTGTGGGCGGAGCAATTGGCGTCCCATTACTTTGGGTCATTCTGAGCCTAATGGCGCAGGCAGGTGACTTTTGGTGGCTGTGGGCGTGGGGAGTTTTAACTGTATTTAGCCTACTGATGCAGTGGATTTTTCCAACACTGATTGCCCCGATTTTTAATAAATTCCAGGCTTTAGAAGAAGGTGCTTTAAAAACTCAGATTGAGGCCTTATTAAAACGTTGCGACTTTGCAAGCCAGGGTCTTTTCGTTATGGATGGAAGCAAACGTAGTGCGCACGGAAATGCATTTTTTGCCGGCATGGGCAAAGCGAAACGAATTGTATTTTTTGATACCTTAATTGAGAAACTGAACCCCGGCGAAGTTGAAGCAGTACTCGCTCATGAACTGGGTCATTACAAGTGCAAGCACATCCGTAAACGTTTGATGGTTTCATTCGTCCTGAGTTTTGCTATGTTTGCACTATTGGGCTGGGTAAGTACACAAGCTTGGTTCTATAGCGGCCTAGGTGTCACACCTAATCCCAACGGATATAACGGCGGACTGGCGCTAGCCCTCTTCATGTTAGTTTCACCTGTTTTTAGCTTTTTCTTCACTCCACTGTCTAGTTTGGCATCCCGCAAACATGAGTATGAAGCCGATGGATTTGCGGCTGATAAGTCCTCTGCAAGTGATTTGATCTCTGCCCTTGTAAAACTCTATCAGGACAATGCCTCGACACTGACACCTGACCCGATTTATACGGCCTTCTATAGCTCGCATCCACCCGCTCCGCTCCGGATTGCAAACCTCAAGCGATTAAGCTAAGGACCACCAGAGTTAATGGAACAGTTTCATGCGCTCTTAACCGCCTCTTATGGGAGGCATTACTTAGCACAGCGCTTAGTACAAGACGGGCATGGTAATGAATCTCCTGCTGGGGAACTCATCCAGGTAAGCACTCCAGCTAAGCAACATATTGGTGCAGTTGGCGATCGAATGCTATTGGAGATGACCTCCCTAGATCAAGCACGCATCATCCATATTGAGCCAAGAGAAAACCTACTCTATCGATCAGATGCCTTCAAAAGCAAGCTCATTGCATCCAATGTAGATCAAATATTAGTTGTGCTGGCGACGCAACCGGCATTCTCACCCGATCTTTTAGGTAGGGCTGTGGTTGCTGCGGAGACTAATCAAATTGGTTTACACATTCTGCTCAATAAATCTGACCTCAAAGACAATCTAGAGCATGCTCGGAAGATTATTGCGCCTTATGCACGTATGGGGTATCCAGTCACGGAGGTATCAGCCAAGTTTGATGCGGCATCTATCAAAGCTTTACGTCCAGCGATACAAGGCAAGATATCGGTTTTTGTTGGTCAGTCCGGCATGGGTAAGTCTAGCCTTCTAAATGCATGGGTACCTAATGCTGCCGCCATCACTCAAGAGTATTCCGTGCGCTTGGATACCGGTAAACATACAACAACTGCCTGTCGCTATTTTGAGCTACCTGAAGAGTGGGGGCGAGATGCCGGTGGAAAATTAGGGGCCTTAATAGATTCCCCCGGTTTTCAAGAGTTTGGTTTAGCGCATATGTCCGTGAGTGAGTTGGAGCACGCATTTAGGGAATTTAAAGACTATATGGGCAAATGTCGCTTTCATAATTGTGCCCACCAAACCGAACCAGAGTGCGCCATCCGTGCTGCAGTCGATAAAAATGAAATAGCGCCTGAAAGACTGGCGCTATTTAGACAACTTCGTTCTGATTCAAAAACAGCTGATACGCAGATTCAGGGAATCAGCCAAGCCAAAGAGCGGTGGTCAGCATTAGCAATAAAGCCATCCAAGCGATAACCAGGCGCCATACTAGGCCAATCGCGGAGCGCATCGTACGCTCATTCGGCTCTAGCCCCACCTCATAAAAAACAGGCTCTCCAGCCTCAGCCATACGCAATGCTTCATCACTATCGGGCTCACTCATCGGCTCGCCTAAGCGTACGCCTAAGGCACCGCTACCTGCAGCCAAAATAACCGCTGATAAAGAGTCGGACCATTTCTGAGTAAGGTGTCTCCATGCATAAACTGCGCCCTCAAAATTACCCACAATTGCGAAGCCCATGGCAGTAATCCGTGATGGAATCCAATCCAAAACAAAGAAGAAATGTCGAGCCGACTCACTCAAATTAAAATCACCTTTTTCTGACCAGCGCTGAGCCGCAGTATCAGCCAGACGATAGAGCACCACCCCTGCTGGGCCCATTGGCATCATGAACCAAAAGAGAACACCGAATACATGGCGGTGAGATCCGATGATGGCACGCTCTAAGGCCAAAGAAATTACTTCGGCCTCCGTGAGATTGGAAGCATCTAGTTCAGGTCCGTACCACGCTGAGAGAGCGAGACGTGCAGCCGGTAAATCGTGGTTTGTAATCGCCTCATGAACAGCTGTGAAAGAGTGGCTAAATTGGCGAAAACCAAAAAATAGATATGCAATCAATATGTTCCATAAAAATCCTAAGATTGGATAGGTCACCATAAAGACAACATAAAGAGCAAACACCAAAAAGGTCGGCAGAATGAAGGCAACCAAACAGGCCATCCGAGCGCCCACAGGAGAGGCCCCTTGTTCGGTCTTGCCGCCAAACTCACTGGCAACCCAATCTAACCAGCGAATAGAGATGCGCGCAATCCAATGATTGGCGGTAACTGGGCGATATTGCTCAGCGATAAGGGCAAAGAGAATAGAAAAGAAAGTCATGCTTTTAGTAGGTGATAGAGGTTTCGTAACATTCCAGCAGTGGCACCCCAGATAAAACGATTTTCATAGGGCATAGAGTAAAACTGACGACCGCCCAAATCACTCTCCCAGACCCGTACCTGATGATTTGCAGGGTCCATTAAAAAATGTAGGGGCACTTCAAAAACATCTGCCACTTCAAAGGCATTCAATACGTATTCTGCCTGAGGTTTCACTAAACCCACAACTGGAGTGACGCTGTATCCAGAAACTGTTAGGTACTGAGGTAAATGACCAATAATCTCCACATGCTCTCGAAGCAGACCAATTTCCTCTTCACTTTCTCGCAGGGCCGTATCGTAAGCATCAGTATCCCCAGGATCCATACGTCCACCCGGGAAGCTAATTTGACCCGCATGATCATGCAGATGGTCTGTTCTTTGCGTAAGTAATACGGAAAGGCCATCATTCTTTAAAAGCAAAGGCATCAGTACTGATGCCCTAGTCTCCTTGCCAATGGTTTGACGTTTGGAAATAATTCCAGCAGCAATCACATGCCGATTTTCATCAGTGATTTCCGGAATCCATTGCGGAGGTGCGTTAAAGCGCTCCTTGATCACAATAGCGCTCTGAGAATCTAGCGGCACCTTTGGTTGGCTACTACAAACCCGATCGATAGGAACTGCTTTCGCATCAAAACCAGCTGGAGTGGCAATGTTGGCCACCAACTCTAGGGGGTTATCGATTTTAGGCATGGGTTATTTTAAGGCAATAAAAAAGGCAGCCTAGGCCGCCTTTCTATGACACTAAAGCAATTGTTATACCGCTGCTGGAGCGACAACTTTTACCTTACGTGCAGGCAACTTCTCTTTAATACGCGCAGACTTACCTGAACGATCACGCAAGTAGTAGAGCTTTGCACGACGTACATCACCGCGACGCTTAACTTCAATACTAGCGATCAATGGTGAGTAAGTTTGGAATGTACGCTCTACACCTTCGCCAGATGAAATCTTACGAACGATGAAGCTGGAGTTCAATCCACGATTGCGCTTAGCAATCACAACACCTTCAAATGCCTGAGTACGCTTACGTGTACCTTCAACAACGTTCACGCCAACGATGACAGTATCACCAGGAGCAAATGGAGGAAGTACTCGGTTAGCAGTTAGACGAGCAATTTCTTCTTGCTCAATTTTTTCGATCAAATTCATTATTAATCCTTAAACATCTTGTCAGCGTTTAATCCCGAGACTTTCATCAACGGACCAGACAGAGGATGCAGTTAAAACATTTCACTAAATCAGAACATTGACATTTAATTCGACCTTGCAATTACTTACAAAGTACGAAGAAATTGCTCATCTTCACGACTTAGCAACCCATTAGCTCTGGCCGATTTAATTAAATCAGGCCTTAGCCTTAACGTCAACTCTAAAGACTTTTGCCGACGCCAATGTTCTATTTTAGCGTGATGTCCACCTAAAAGCACGTCCGGTACCAACAAATTTTCATATATTTCGGGTCTGGTGTAGTGCGGGTGGTCCAAAAGACCATTAATGAAGCTATCCTGGACTGCTGACTCGCCATCCCCAAGCGCTCCAGGAATAAGCCGAATCACCGCATCCATCATGGTCATTGCTGGCAATTCACCGCCAGAAACTACAAAATCACCCATAGAAAGCTGTAAATCCACATTACGTTCAATGAAACGCTGATCCACTGCTTCATAACGACCGCAAATAAAGGTCAAATTACCCCGACTCAAAATATCAGATGCTATTTTTTGAGAAAAGATCTCACCTTGTGGTGCCAACAAGCAGATTGGCCCGGAAATGATTCCCTGAGCATCATGCGCATCTTTAATCCCATGGATTGTGTCTTCTAGGGGTTTTACCATCATCACCATGCCTGGGCCACCGCCATAAGCGCGATCGTCGACAGTCTTACGGGGATCAGAGCAGAAATCGCGGGGATTCCAGAGGTTCACACTGGCAAGACCGCGCTCGCACGCGCGACCAGTAACACCCCACTGCGTTAAAGCAGTAAACATCTCTGGGAATAAAGTAACGGCATCAAAACGCATAGTGGAAATTGAAACTCCTACCAGTCAGGCTGCCAATCTAATGTGATGAGCTTATTCGGTAAATCTACGCTCTGCAGCACCTCCTTCACGAACGGAACAAGCTGCTTCACTGTTTTTGTTTGCGCATCTCCGATGGAGATGATGCCATGGGCACCATTATCAGCAATATCAATCACCTCACCCAGCTTTTCACCTTGGAGATTGATTGTTTCACAGCCGATAAGATCAACCCAATAATAACTATCGCCCTCTGTTTTTGGAAAGACATCGCGCCCAACCAAAATACGAGCACCTTTTAAGGCTTCAGCCTCATCGCGATCAGTCACGCCATCCAGAGTCACCAATACCGTACCGCTATGCATCTTGGCTTGTTTCACCTTGTACAACGTTAACGATGCTTGCTCCAGGGACGTAGCCACGCCCTCTTGCCTGCGAGGAATTAGGGAAAGCCAAATTGCTTTACTGGATAAAAGGGCTACCGGATCTGAAGAATGAGGGCGAACCTTAATCTGACCCTGCAAGCCCTGGGCGTCTTGAACTACGCCAATCTCAATCAACTCGCTTAGGGAGGGTGTACTCATGATGACTCCACCTCAGCTCCCCAAACGTTACTGCCAGTCGATTCCGCAACCAAATACCCTCTCCTAATGAGAAGGTCTTTGGATATAAAGTCTTTAGACTGCAGGATTATTTTTGATCAAACGCACTACTGTTGGGGAGATCTGTGCACCAACGCCAGTCCAGTAGGTCAAACGGTCTTGAGCAATACGCATTGACTGCTCATTTGCTGCTGCCTGTGGATTGAAATAACCGAGTCGTTCGATAAAGTTCGAGTCGCGACGATTACGTTTATCGGTAGCTACGATGCTATAAAAAGGACGATTCTTTGAACCGCCGCGTGCCAGTCGAATGACGACCATACTTATTCCTTAAAATCTAAAATGAAAACAGGTTCATTACAAACCCAATGAAAGTACTACGAAATCTAGATGTCCAACTGCACATACAAATTAACAAAATAATCGCACGGTATAGCGGGAAACCTCATATTCTAGACGAAAACCCGTGTTGCATCCATCTATTTAAACGCTGATCCATTACAGAGCGTCATATTAACGGATTACTTTTTTCATTAAATCATCATTAGAAACAATAACTTACAAAAAATGTTAGTCAAAATAATGTGTTTTACACCCCCTAGTAATGGCTTAAATAGACTGCTTGTAGCACTGACTTGCGCTGGATTGAGCCTGTTAACGGCCTGCGCAAACGTCATCCCTGCCTGCACAGCCAAAATAAGCCCCCCAAGCAGGGAGCTGCGTAATACGAAGTGGGAGCTAGTCCGCTGGAATTTAGCACCCAATGCCCAGGGTGAAGTGCGCACCCGACAAATCCCTCTGGGTGATAACGGCAACCCGATTCAGATCCAATTTGATGGCAACGGTGAGCGCCTTAGTGGTTCAACTGGTTGCAATCGCTTTACAGCCCGCATTAATGAAGATGCCCGTGGCTTCACACTAGATCAAATTGCCAGTACAAAAATAGCCTGCACCCCTCAACGCATGGAACTTGAAAATGATTTTTTATACGAGTTGAATGATTACCGCTCAATCGTTCGCAATGGTGATCAGCTGCTGATGATTGGCGCTGATCGTGAGGTACTGAGTTTTATACAAAAAAATAATCAGTCTAGGTAAATTACTGCATCATATCTCCACAGAAATTAGAAATCTCCAATGAAAAAATACAAACTCCTTTTTTGCTCCCTCGGATTATTCTTTCCGGGCACTGGTTTAAATTGTCTTTATCTCCAAGGCCTCAGGTCATTCTGGGGTTGGGCGCAGATGCTTTCACTTATTGGCGGCATTGCTGGTTGGCAAATTCTGAAAGAATCACATCTTCACTCTGCCCCAGGCTGGGTCTTAATTACCTTTGGCTTTATTGCTATTGAGGCTAGCTGGCTCACTACTATCGTATTTGGTTTGCGTCCTGATGAAAAGTGGGATGCGCAGTTCAACCCCGGTCTCGAACCGCAAAAAGCAACTCGGTCTGGTTGGCTGGTGGTGCTCACAGTGATCTTTTCACTAGTATTGGGCGTTGGCGTAATGATGACCTTTTTAGCGATTGCATTTGAGCAATTCTTTATCTCCCAATTACAAGAGTCGAGAAAATTGTCGCAGTAAGTAGACTGCTTAGAATTGTTCTACTGCTAACGCATTAGTAGAATGACCACCCTCTAAAATAGAAGTCGCTAGAGACTGTGTTTGCGGAAGTAAATTCTCCGCAAAAAAACGTGCCGTTGCAATCTTGGCATCATAAAAGCTGGGATCCTGATCACGCAGGCGATGCGCTGCCAATAAGGCGCGACTCATCTGCCATGCACCTAGCACCAAACCGCATAAGCGAAGGTAAGCAACACTGCCAGCATATACAGCCTTAGTATCTATTTTTGCATTGCTAACGATATAAACGACAACAGATTCGAATGCTTGGCGAGCGAGCGTGAGCTGTATAGATGTAGCCTTAGCATCTCTAGTGCCCATTTCCATCAAAGCCTTTTCGGTCTGGATAATCTTTCCCGCAAGGAGAATGGCGGTAGCCCCTTTATCCCGCACAGTCTTTCTACCAACCAAGTCATTTGCTTGAATAGCAGTAGTACCCTCATAAATTGTAAGAATGCGTGCGTCTCGATAGTATTGAGCAACGCCAGTCTCCTCAATGAAGCCCATACCGCCATGCACCTGAACTCCTAAACTAGCAACCTCAATGGACATTTCGGTTGAAAAGCCTTTGACAATCGGCACCAGAAATTCATAAATAGCTTGATGCTCTTTTTGCATCAATTCATCAGGGGAGGCATGCTGAATATCGATTGCAGCGGCTGCATAGTATGCCAATGCCCTTGATGCTTCTGTATAGCCGCGCATCGTCATCAACATACGCTTCACATCTGGTTGGTGGATGATGGCAACTGGCTCTGGTGACCCATTGAGATCGCGGCTTTGAACGCGGTCTTTTGCGTATTGCACTGATTTTTGATAAGCGCGCTCAGCAATCGCAACACCTTGCATTCCGACAGAGAATCGAGCGGCATTCATCATCACGAACATGTATTCCAGTCCACGATTCTCTTCGCCCACAAGATATGCAACCGCTCCCCCATGATCACCAAACTGCAACACTGCAGTGGGACTCGCCTTAATACCCAGCTTATGCTCTAAGGAAACACATTGAATGTCGTTACGCTCACCTAGAGATCCATCAGCATTCACCATGAATTTTGGCGCTACAAATAATGAGATTCCTTTGATACCCTCGGGTGCACCTGGCACACGTGCAAGCACTAAATGCACGATATTTTTGGCCATATCGTGATCACCATAGGTAATGTAGATTTTGGTGCCAATAATTTTGTAGCTACCATCAGCCTGCGCAAGCGCACGGGTCCTCACCATAGACAGATCAGAGCCTGCTTGCGGCTCTGTTAAATTCATGGTGCCAGTCCATTCACCTGAAATCATCTTGGGAACAAAGCACTCTTGCAGTACCGAACTAGCAGCAGTCAACAAAGCCTCAATGGCACCATCGGTCAGCATTGGGCATAAGGCAAATGACATATTTGCTGAGTTCACCATCTCGAAGCATGCTACCGAAATTAGTCTTGGCAATCCTTGACCGCCAAACTGAGCTGGGTGCACAACCCCTTGCCAACCGGCCATCCCAAATTGAGAAAAGGCCTCTTTAAAACCAGGGGTCGTACGCACTTCTCCGTCTTGCAAGGTACTGGGATTTTGATCGCCAGGCCAATTGAGGGGGGCAATAACATCTTGATTAAATTTTGCCGCCTCCTCTAAAATCGCCGGCGCTAAATCAATATCAATACCTGCTTGCTCGTACTGAGGGTAGCCTACTACCTCTGATAAACCGGCCAGTTCATTCATTACAAATAGCATGTCTTTAACTGGGGCTACATAAGGCATGGGCACTCCAATAGTTTAGGTAAGCGTGGCAATCAATTCAGGCACGGCAACATTGAGGTCTGCAACAAGGCCATAATCAGCAACACTAAAAATGGGTGCCTCTGGATCTTTATTGATAGCCACAATTACCTTAGAGTCTTTCATGCCAGCAAGATGCTGAATCGCCCCAGAAATTCCAACAGCGATATAAAGCTGTGGGGCAACGATCTTGCCCGTCTGACCCACTTGGTAGTTATTGGGTACGTAACCAGCGTCGACGGCCGCACGTGATGCTCCAAGTGCAGCGCCTAACTTATCAGCTAAGGGGGCTATGAGCTCTTGATACTTATCGCCAGATCCTAAGCCACGTCCACCAGAAACAATAATCTTGGCGGCAGTTAACTCAGGTCTATCCGATTTGGTAAGCTCACGCCCTACAAAGCTAGACCGTCCTGCATCAGCAGTTACGACCTGACTCTCAATAAGCGCAGATCCTCCAGAAGCAACTGCTGGATCAAAACCCGTAGTTCTCACGGTAATGACTTTAATCGGATCGCTAGACTGAACCGTCGCTATAGCATTGCCCGCATAAATCGGACGCTCGAAGGTATCGCTGGCAACTACCTTTGTAATATCAGACAGTTGAGCAACATCCAATTTAGCAGCAACTCGAGGCAATACATTTTTTCCATTGGCAGTTGCAGGAGCAAGAATGTACTCGTATTGATGTGCGATCGCTAAAATTTGAGCAGCTAAAGGTTCGGCCAACTGATCGGCCAATCTCACATCATCGACCTGGATCACCTTACGAACACCCAGAATTTGACTAGCCGCTTGCGCTACTGCGGTGGCCCCATTTCCCGAAACTAGAATATCTACTTGTGGTGAACACTGTAAAGCAGCCGCTACCGCATGCAGTGTCGCCACTTTGAGGGAACTATTATCGTGTTCAGCAATAACAAGAGCAGTCATTTAAATTACCTTCGCTTCATTTTTAAGTTTATCAACCAATGCAGCAACATCCGCAACCATCACGCCAGCAGAACGTTTTGGTGGCTCCTCGACCTTAATCGTCTTTAAGCGTGGGGCAATATCAACACCCAGATCTTCAGGCTTCGTAATCTCTAAAGTTTTCTTCTTGGATTTCATAATGTTGGGCAACGTAACATAACGTGGCTCATTTAAACGCAAGTCAGTAGTAATGACTGCCGGCAACACCAAGGAAATAGTCTCTAATCCACCATCTACCTCACGAGTCACACTGACCTTACCATCGGCAACCACTACCTTTGAGGCAAAGGTGGCTTGCGGTACATCCAATAAGCTAGCCAGCATCTGACCCGTTTGATTGCTGTCATCATCAATCGCTTGTTTGCCTAAGATCACAATTTGCGCCTGCTCTTTTTCAACCAGCGCTTTTAGAATCTTAGCTACCGCCAAGGGTTGTAATTCAGCATCCGCCTCAACCAAAATTGCGCGATCCGCCCCGATCGCTAAAGCAGTACGCAGGGTCTCTTGGCACTGAGTAGTACCAGCAGAAACAACAACAATCTCAGTTGCGATCCCCGCCTCTTTTAAGCGCACCGCCTCCTCTACTGCGATCTCATCAAATGGGTTCATACTCATTTTGACATTCGCAATGTCCACGCCGGTGTTATCTGACTTCACTCGAATTTTGACGTTGTAATCTACAACGCGTTTTACTGCTACCAAGATTTTCATCGTTTATTCTTTACTTTGGAGGTTATTTCTTTATTTTATCCGCCTATGACGATCTTAGGCTAGACATCAATTGCCGAGGCAGAACCCGCTCGTTTACGTAACTCGAATTTTTGAATCTTCCCAGTCGAAGTCTTTGGGAGCTCACCAAAGACTACTGCCCTGGGCACTTTAAAGCCAGCTAAATGCTGCTTGCAATGTGCCACAATATCAGCAGCGGTCACCTTCGCACCCGCTTTAATTTCCAGGAATGCGCAGGGTGTCTCACCCCACTTTGGATCTGGCTTAGCCACTACCGCAGCAGCCATGACTGCGGGATGACGATATAAGACATCTTCCACCTCAATCGATGAGATATTCTCGCCGCCAGAAATGATGATGTCTTTACTGCGATCCTTAATTTTGACATAACCATCAGGATTCATCACCGCTAGATCACCTGAATGAAACCAGCCGCCCGCAAAGGCCTCTTTGCTTGCCTTCTCATTCTTAAGGTAACCCTTCATGGCGATGTTTCCCTTAAACATAATTTCACCCATAGTCTCACCATCGGCAACTACAGGCTCTAGCGTTATGGGATCAAGCACTGCAATTGCTTGTTGCAGATGATAGCGAACGCCTTGGCGAGCGTTCAGACGCGCTCTCTCGCCAATCTCCAGGTCATCCCAATCCTCTTGCTGAACACAAACTGCGGCTGGGCCATAGGTCTCGGTTAGACCATAGACATGCGTTAAATCAAATCCTAATTTTTCCATTCCTTCAATAATGGATGCAGGGGGTGCAGCTCCAGCAATTAAACCTTTAACCCCAGCAGGAACTCCCACCTTTAGTGCGTCAGGTGCATTGACTAGCAAGTTATGAACAATAGGAGCAGCGCAGTAGTGCGTAACTCCATGAATCTTAATTGCAGAAAAAATATGTTCCGCATCAACCCGGCGCAAACAAACATTGACACCAGCGCGTGCGGCAACCGTCCATGGAAAGCACCAGCCATTGCAATGAAACATTGGCAAAGTCCATAAATACACAGGGTGTTTATTAATATCCCAGTCTAAAATATTAGAAATCGCATTGATCGCAGCCCCCCGATGATGGTAAACCACACCCTTTGGATTGCCAGTAGTGCCTGAGGTGTAATTAAGGCAAATGGCTTGCCACTCGTCAAACGGCATTAGCCAGACAAATTGGGAGTCCCCGGTATCTAAAAACTGCTCATAGGTCAGCGATCCTAAACGCTCTCCTGGGACATCGAACTCTTTTTCTTGTGCATCAATAACCATGAAATCGCGACCACTGTCACGCTTGGCAATCTCCAATGCTTTTTTCATGACATCCGCAAACTCGGGATCCACAATGACGACTTTAGCCTCACCGTGATTTAACATAAAGGCAATTGATTCCGGATCAAGACGGGTATTGAGCGCATTTAATACTGCACCTGCCATTGGCACTCCAAAATGAGCCTCTATCATTGGTGGCGTATTGGGAAGCATTACTGCCACTGCGTCACCCACACCAATACCCTGTTTTTGTAAGGCGCTGGCTAAACGACGGCAACGCTCATAAGTCTGACTCCAAGTTTGGCGCAAGTTGCCATGAACAACTGCTAAGCGATCTGGATAGACCTGAGCAGAACGCTCCAAAAACAAAATAGGGGTAATGGGCGTGTAATTTGCAGCATTACGCTCTAAACCTTGCTCAAAGATATTTGCCATTCGCACCCCTATTATTAAATTACTTTATCTCTAAAAATCTAGATGATGAATCCCTCAGATATCAGCAAGCGCCTTCACATGTGCCACCACACTACGACCCAAAGCAGATAAGTTATATCCTCCTTCTAGGCAACTGACAATGCGACCTTGAGCATATTGGTTCGCAACCTCCTTGAGCTTCTTAGTCATCCACGCGTAATCATCTTCCACAAGACCCATTTGACCCAGATCATCCTCGCGATGGGCATCAAAACCCGCTGAAATCATGATCAGCTCGGGCTCAAAATCGCGTAGACGTGGTAACCATTGCTCCTCTACGATCGATTTCACAACATCACCGCGAGTAGATGCTGGTAGTGGAACATTCACCATATTTTTGGCGCCATCTAAACCACTATAAGGATAGAAGGGATGCTGGAAAAAGCTACACATCAATACATTAGGGTCGTTAAAAAATGCTGCTTCTGTACCGTTGCCATGGTGGACATCAAAGTCAATAATTGCCACCCGCTCGATTCCATACTCCTGCATTGCGTAACGGGCTGCTACAGCAACGCTATCAAAAATACAAAACCCCATAGAACGCGTTGGCTCAGCATGATGGCCTGGAGGACGAATAGCACAAAACACATTCTCTACCTCGCCCTTCATGACAGCATCCACACCAGCAATCGCAGCGCCTACTGCGCGCAGAGCGGTATTCCAAGTATGTGGATTCATAATGGTATCGCCATCAAGCATGTGATAACCACTAGCCGGTGCGCACTCTTTAACAAAAGCAATATGATCTTGGCTATGCACCAATTCGAGCTGATCTTCGGTTGCCAGTGGTGCCTCTAGGTGCTCAAGGAAGCCATCCACTCCACTACGAATCAATTGATCATTAATCGCCTGAATGCGCTCTGGGCACTCGGGATGATGAGCGCCCATCTCATGTTTGAGAAAATCAGGGTGAGTTATGTATCCTGTAGTCATTACTTAAAACCCTTCATTGCGACAACATCATTTTTTGATTGAATAAAAGCCATTGAATACCTACCTACTCGCCATCCAATGAATGCTCGTTTCCTCTACTCCGCCTCAATACTGCTCTTAGTGGCGGGCTTAATCTCCTGCTCAAGTGTTCCCACCCAAGAGGCAAAACCTCAGAAGCCTATCGTAAACCAGTCTGAGGATATCGCCTCCGAGTCTCGTCTTACCCAAAATCTCAGTCAATTACTAGCTCAAGTGGCTCAAAATCAGGCCATTTCCTTATCGGCGCTTGAATCTGGCTTTTCTGATGTTAAAACTATTCCGTCTATTAGAAAATTGGTATTACCCCCATCTGGTACCTTTAAAAAGAATTGGCTTGCTTATCGCAAACGCTTTGTAGAACCGATTCGCATTAATGCCGGCAGAGTCTTTTGGGAGCAACATCAAGCGTTCCTATCCAAAGTTGAGCAGGAATATGGGGTACCGGCTGAATTGATTGTGGCCATTATTGGTATTGAAACGATCTATGGGCGACAAACGGGCAGCTTTCGTGTGAAGGATGTGCTTTTTACACTGGCCTTTAATTACCCAGATACCCCCAACAAAGCAGCACGAGAGCAATTATTCAAAGATCAACTGCAGGAGTTGATTTTGCTGTGCTGGTCTGATGCAGGGGGTGGGCGAGTAATCAAAAACAATAAGTCAGAGGTGAATTCAAATCGTTTTGATAGCTGCCTTAATCAAAACAGCTCCTATGCGGGCGCCATCGGATTACCTCAATTTATGCCCAGCAGCATCCGTAGCTTTGCAGTAGATGGGGATGGCGATGGGCGTATTGATCTGAAGCAAAGTCCAAGGGACGCAATTGTCAGCGTGGCGAACTTTATGAAAAAGCATGGATGGCAAACGGGAATGCCCATATCCTTCCCAATTAAAGAGTCAGGCATAGACTCAGCTAAATCTCTTGCTGATGGCGAGCCCGTTCTGAAATACACCGTTCAAGAACTGATCGATAAAGGCATTCTCAGCAGCAATAGGGGTGACTTACAGGCTGGTGGTGTAGAGCCTCAGAGCAAAGCGCTGATTGTTGATTTACCCTATCCAGATAAAGAGGGAAATGATCAGGTGCAATATTTTGTCGGCTTAAATAACTTTCTGACAATCGTTCAATATAACCGCAGCTATTTTTACGCACAAAGTGTTGCAGATTTTGCAGAGGCACTGGGATATAAAAATCAAAGCGTAGTGCCAGCTATCCTTGACCAAAAATACTCGAAAGGCACCAAGGGAGAGTCTCTGACTAATCCAGCAATATCACATCCTAAGAAAAATAAAGCAAAGAAAAAAAAGCAGATTTAGGCTGGGAAAACCCCTGTCGAGAGGTAACGATCACCGCGATCGCACACAATAAATACGATGGTAGCGTTTTCCACTTGACGCGCTATTCTTAAGGCAACAACCAACGCACCTCCTGCGGAGATTCCACAAAAAATACCTTCTTGAGCAGCCAGACGACGCGCCATTTCTTCGGCATCGGCTTGCGACACGTACTCAATCTGATCAACCCGATCACCCTCATAGATTTTAGGTAAATACTGGGGCGCCCATTTACGAATCCCTGGTATTTGAGAGCCTTCTTCAGGTTGCGCGCCAATAATCTGAATGTCGGGATTCATGGACTTGAGGTATGTAGATACACCAGTAATCGTGCCCGTAGTGCCCATAGAAGAAACAAAGTGAGTCACTTGCCCATCGGTATCACGCCAGATTTCTGGGCCAGTGGTTTCAATATGAGCCCGAGGGTTATCAGGGTTAGCAAATTGGTCTAGCAATCTGCCTCGACCTTCTTTTTGTAACTGTAAGGCATAGTCCCTGGCAAATTCCATACCCCCAGACGCTGCGGTCAGAATTAACTCAGCCCCATAGGCGGCCATACTTTGTCTACGCTCGATGCTTTGATTCTCGGGCATAACCAAAACCATCTTATAACCAAGCATTGCGGCAGTCATGGCCAAAGCAATACCTGTATTACCACTGGTAGCCTCGATTAATGTATCACCTGGCTTAATATCGCCACGCTCTTGAGCGCGCATGATCATCGACAGCGCAGGTCGGTCCTTTACCGACCCGGCTGGATTATTACCTTCCATCTTTCCTAAAATCAGATTATTTCGAGATTCATTTTCAAGGCCAGGAATGCGCTGCAAACGAACTAGAGGGGTATTCCCCACGGTCTGTGAAATAGTCAAATAAGAAGGTATGCTCATGAACCTATTTTAGCCATAAGCAGACTTAAGCATCAGATAGGCTAATTTCGACGATTTGGAACGCCTCGATCCGAACTATTACGAGAACCGTTTTGGCTGCGTGAGCCCCGTCTAGTAGAGCTTGTGCCCTCTTTAACGGTACGGCTATTAGGCTCACGAAAGGAGCCTGGTGCCTCAATAGTTAAACCGTTGTCCACCATTTTTTCCACTGATTTCATACCAATGCCACGAACCCGCTTTTGTAGATCATTGGCATCTTGAAAATGTCCCCCATCCAATCGCTCAGCAATGATTGTTTTTGCCTTAGACGGTCCGATGCCTTTGATACTTTCCAGTTCCGACTGGGTCGCGGTATTGACGTTGATCGGCGTAGCACCGCTTAAACCTGAAACTGCCAACATTACTGAAAATACTAATGCCTGCAAAAGACCGTGGGCGTTGCCAAAATTTAATGATCGACTCATTCTCTCTCCATCTGTGAATAAAAAATCCACTTGCAGAAATTGCAAGTGGATCAGTTAAAACGAGTACAAAGAGAAATTGTTGACTACTTTTACATCACGAAAGAGGGCTTGCTAAGAAATCAGCATTGGCTGACAGCCAAGTAATATAGCGACTGACACCCTGCTCCACATTCAAAAAGGGTTCGCCGTAGCCCGCAGCTCGCAACTTTGTTAAATCCGCCTGAGTGAAGCACTGATACTTTCCTTTGAGCGCCTCCGGAAAAGGAATGTACTCAATTGCCTTTTCTTTGACTAAGTCCTCTAAGCTTGCAGCCTTTACTTGATTGATCTTACGCATGGCATTAGCTACCGCATGTGCCACATCATTAAAAGGTTGCGCATGACCACTACCAAGGTTAAAAATGCCACTAATTTCAGGGTGATCTAAAAAGTATAGATTAACCTTAACAACATCCTCTACCGAGACAAAGTCGCGGCTTTGCTCACCAGCAGCATAACCACCGTACTCACCAAACAGCTTCACCTGACCATTAGCCTTGTACTGGTGATATTGGTGAAAGGCTACCGAAGCCATACGACCTTTGTGCGACTCTCTAGGTCCGTATACATTAAAGTAACGAAAACCCACTACCTGTGCAGTATTAGACTTTTCGGCAAAACGCTTACGCATTACTTGATCAAATAAAAACTTTGAGTAGCCATAAATATTGAGCGGTTTCTCATGTTCACGACTCTCGACAAATACGTCGGAGCCCCCATAGGTTGCTGCTGATGAAGCATATAACAGCTGTACTTTTTGCTCCGTACAAATATCTAGGAGATCCATGGTGTAGCGAAAGTTATTCGCCATCATGAAAATTCCATCCGTTTCCATTGTGTCTGAACAAGCCCCCTCATGAAACACCGCCTTAATCTTGCCCAATCTACCGCTTTTGAATGCCTCTAAAAACGCATCTTTATCTAGATAGTCAATAATGTCTAAATCAGCGAGGTTGCGGTATTTGTCTGCAGGTCGCAAATCATCGACGGCAATAATATTTTTTTCACCACGAGCATTAAGAGCCTGAACAATATTGGCACCAATAAACCCAGCAGCACCGGTTACGATAATCGTCATTGCAATTCCTCTGAAGTCACTGTGGCAGTCCCCAATTTACCGACCACAATACTACCCGCACGATTGGCTAGAGCCATCGCTCTTTCTAGTGGCCACTGAGCCGCTAAAGCGACTGCTAGCGTAGCAATCACCGTATCACCAGCCCCGGATACATCAAACACTTCGCGTGCCTGCGCCTTGACATGACTAACGCCTGCTTCGGTATAAAGGCTCATCCCCTCTTCAGAGCGCGTCAACAATAAAGCCTCGAGATCTAAAGATCGACGTAGGGCCTGCGCTTTTTGCGTAAGCTCTTCTTCACTTGACCATCGACCAACCACTTGACGAAGTTCGCTGCGATTTGGGGTTAACACGGTAGCCCCACGATATTTAGCATAGTCGTCACCCTTGGGGTCAACTAGGATCATTTTCTTCTGAGCACGCGCCTGTTTAATCATGAGAGCCACCTGACCTAGCGCACCTTTGCCATAGTCAGACAAAATAACGACATCTGCATTACCTACTAGCTTTTCGTATCGCTCTAATTTATGGGCTAAGGCTGCCTCACTAGGTACCTCCTCAAAATCTAAGCGAATCAGCTGTTGCTGCCTAGCAATTACCCTTAACTTCACAGTCGTTGGAACCTTGGGATCGATTTCTAGCTGACTATCGACATCGCTCGACTGTAGTAATTCGGAAATACGCTTGCCCGCCTCATCATCACCCACTACGCCCAAGATAGTGGTCTGAGCACCTAGCGCGGCTACGTTACGGGCAACGTTAGCGGCTCCACCTAAGCGCTCATCTATCTTGCCTACTTGAACCACCGGCACTGGTGCTTCTGGTGAAATACGACTGGTATCGCCAAACCAATAGCGATCTAACATTACGTCACCCACCACCAGTAACCGGGCTTTAGAAAATTGTTCTGGGTTTGCTTTTTCCACGAGGTAACTTATTTTTTCTGAATGTTCACTAAATACGAATGGATTAATTATGACGACCAATACCCTGATACTCAATACCTAATTCTTGCATAGCTTGAGGCTCATAGAGATTTCTTCCATCGAAAATAATTGGGCTCTTTAATTTAGCCTTCATAAGATCAAAATCTGGACTTCTAAATGCCTTCCACTCCGTCACAATGACCAAAGCATCACAGCCTTCCACAGCAGACATTGGGTCATCAATCAAAGAGACTCTTTTCAAGCCATCTGGATTGCCTGCAAAGTCCAATTCCAGACAATGTTTAGCTTCTGGCATCGCAACTGGATCATGAGCTACTACGTGGGCACCACGCTTGACCAACTCTTGAATAATGACTCGGCTAGGCGCTTCACGCATATCGTCAGTATTCGGCTTAAATGCCAAGCCCCACAAAGCAAACTTTTTCCCCGAAAGATCTTTACCAAAGCGTTTTTCGATCTTCTCAACCAAAATATATTTCTGGGCTTGATTGACTGCTTCGACAGCATCTAGAATTTTGAGATCTCTGCCGTACTCAATTGCTGTTTTGCTAAGGGCCAATACATCCTTTGGAAAGCATGAGCCGCCATAACCTGTTCCTGAATACAAAAACCCATGACCAATACGAGAATCTGAGCCAATTCCTTGGCGGACAGCTTCAATATCAGCACCCACTAAATCAGCTAAGTTAGCCAACTCGTTCATAAAAGAGATGCGTGTTGCCAGCATGGCGTTAGCGGCATACTTGGTCAACTCTGCACTTTTTACATCCATGTAATAGGTGCGCTCATGATGACGATTAAAGGGGGCATAGAGTTTGCGCATCTGCTCTTTGGCGCGTACGCTTGCAGGTGTATTTTGAGTACCAATCACAATGCGGTCAGGCCGCATAAAGTCCTCTACTGCCGCACCTTCTTTCAAAAATTCTGGATTTGAAACGACTGAACATAGATCTGACGATAAATGACGTTTCGTCAACTCTTCTACAATGGCTGCAGTGACCTTTTCAGCAGTGCCTACAGGAACTGTAGATTTATCGACGATTACCTTTGGGCTAGTCATATGACGTCCAATATTGCGCGCTGCCGCTACTACATACTGCAAATCTGCTGATCCATCCTCATCAGGGGGAGTACCTACCGCAATAAATTGAATGTCGCCATGAGCAACTGAGGCGGCAATATCAGTAGAAAACTGCAAGCGACCTGCAGTACGATTACGCTCGATCATTTCTTTGAGACCAGGCTCATAAATAGGAACACCACCCGAGTTTAGTATTTCAATTTTTTTAGGATCCACATCCAAACAAAAAACATGATTACCCTGCTCCGCTAGACAAGCGCCAGTGACTAAACCAACGTAACCGCTACCAATGATTGTGACTTTCAAGATATCTCCAAGTGTTTAAGTATCTGAGCTTTAATTACATTGAGGGTCCACTGGGTACAGCGCCCTCATTACGTCTTGGTGAATAAGCCTCCCAATGGTTGCAACCTGGGCATTGCCAATAAAAACGTCGTGCACGAAAGCCGCAATTACCGCAGGTATAGCGAGCCAGACTAGTCGTACGTTGTTTCAATAAACTCAGTGTCGCTACTAAATCAGAAATTCTTTCTGGTGTGCCATTACTCTCAGCTAACATCAAGCGAGTCTCAGCTAACTTAGACAAAGCACTCAAGCTAGGTGCATATTGCATTACATCCACCAACATAGCCTCAGCAGCTTTAGCACCCCGAATTTGGGTCATATGCTTTTGAACAATATCTAGCAATTCGCCAGACGCCTGAGTTTTTAGTAGCGCATCCAACACACTTAATCCTTGCTCCGCCTTATCCAGGCTTGAGTGTGCGGCCATCCAGCGATCTGCCAACAAATGCATGTACGCAGGATGGTTGGCCGCTATAACACTCCAAGCCTCTATTGCTTGCGCTGGACGTTCAAGCGCCATGAAGTAATCGCCTCGTAAGATCAATCCGCGAGCATGATTAGGCACTGCCTGCAGTGCCAGTGCGATGGTTTGCTCAGCCTCAGATAAATCTTTCCGTCTAAGCGCCTCCTGACCTATCTCGCAATAAAACTGAGCAATTTCAACGCGGTGTGGTTTGCCCTGCAAACTCTCTAGCTCACTTGCAGCAACAATTGCCTTGTGCCACTCGCGCTCGATCTGATACATCTCCAATAAGCTCTCTTTGGCGGGGGCGGAAAACTTACCTTCGCCCACACGATTTAAAGAGGCCTCCGCCCGATCCAATAAGCCCGCTCTTAAAAAATCACGGCCTAGCTCGTATGCAGCGTGATCACGATCTCGCGGCTTTAAATCATCACGATTCGCAAGGTGCTGATGCACCCGAATCGCACGCTCAGTTTCACCGCGACGGCGGAATAAACTTCCCAAAGAAAAATGTAACTCAATTGTTTCAGGGTCGAGCTGTGCAATCTTGACCAGAGTCTCAATAGCTTGATCAGGCTGCTCATTTAATAAAAGACTCAAACCTTTAAATGTGGAACGTTGTTGTCGCATCCGCTCACGCTCATCCATACGATTTTCAAGACGCAAATCCCAACGTGATGCTAGCCATCCGATGCCAAATAATATCGGCAGTATTAACAGCCATGAGGTAGCGATCTGAATCATGACTCAACGGCTCAATAAAAAAATGGCCCGAACGGACCACTGGGTGAATGTAACGCGGCTAACCACCAGAACCCTCTTTGGGGCTCACTTGCTTAAGCGGCTTGTAATCAACACGCTCGCGAAGTTCTTTACCAGGCTTAAAGTGGGGAACTCGCTTCTCTGGGATGAGTACTTTCTCACCAGATTTAGGATTACGCCCAGTACGCGCGGGACGATGATGCAACACAAAACTACCAACACCACGTAACTCAATACGCTTACCTTCGGCCAAGGCATGAGTCATGGTGTCCAATAAAGTCTTTACAGCCAACTCGACATCCCTAGGCAGCAACTGGGGAAACTGCTCCGCCAAACTCTCTACCAACTCTGAGCGAGTAATTGCTTGTTGCTCTTGATCTGACATGGTCTATCAATGACAAAACGCCGCTCCCTACAAAGGAAGCGGCGATCTTGATTTAGCCCTTACTGTCCATCTTTGCTTTTAACAAAGCACCCAAGTTGGTTGTGCCGGACTGCGCATCACCCTGGAGCTTGCTCATTGCATCTTGCTGGTCAGTACTGTCTTTTGCTTTGATTGAAAGATTGATCACGCGTGATTTACGATCAATATTAATGATCATGGCAGTAACACTATCGCCCTCTTTCAATACATTGCGTGCATCTTCAACACGATCGGTTGAGATTTCTGAAGCACGTAAGTAAGCCTCAACTTCATCAGCCAAGTGAATGGTTGCGCCCTTAGCATCAACTGCTTTTACAGTGCCAGTAACGAGGCTACCCTTGTCACTCACTGATGTGTAGTTGTTGAATGGGTCACCAGACAATTGCTTAATACCAAGAGAGATGCGCTCTTTCTCAACATCAATGGCCAATACCGTAGCTTCGACTTCATCACCCTTTTTGTATCTCTTAACAGCCTCTTCTCCTGGCTCATTCCATGAAAGGTCTGAGAGGTGAACCAAGCCATCGATACCGCCAGGCAAACCAATGAATACACCAAAATCAGTGATCGATTTGATTGCACCGGTGAGTTTGTCACCTTTTTGCTGGCCACGTGCAAACTCATCCCATGGATTTGCTTTGCACTGCTTGATGCCCAAGCTAATACGACGCTTATCTTCATCAATATCCAGAACCATCACTTCAACTTCAGTTCCTAGTGCGGTTGCTTTGCTTGGAGCAACGTTCTTGTTTGTCCAATCCATTTCGGAAACGTGTACCAAACCTTCGATACCACTTTCGATTTCAACAAACGCGCCGTAATCAGTCAAGTTAGTTACCTTGCCGAATAAGCGAGTATTTGGTGGGTAGCGACGAGCGATACCAACCCAAGGATCATCACCAAGCTGCTTCACACCGAGTGAAACACGGTTCTTCTCTTGGTCGAACTTCAAGATCTTTGCGGTAACTTCTTGACCTACAGTCAACATCTCGCTTGGGTGACGCACGCGACGCCATGCCAAATCGGTAATGTGCAGGAGGCCATCGATACCACCCAGGTCAACGAATGCGCCGTAGTCCGTAATATTTTTCACGATACCTACAACAACGCTACCTTCTTTAAGGTTAGACATCAACTTCGCACGCTCTTCACCTTGGCTAGCTTCTACAACCGCGCGACGTGACAACACTACGTTGTTACGCTTACGATCAAGCTTGATAACCTTAAACTCCATGGTCTTGCCTTCATAAGGAGTTGTATCCTTAATTGGGCGCGTATCTACGAGTGATCCAGGCAAGAATGCGCGGATGCCGTTAACCATGACAGTCAAGCCGCCTTTAACCTTACCAGTAACAGTACCAGTAACGATTTCCGCCTGCTCGAGTGCCTTTTCCAAATTCATCCATGAAGCCAAACGCTTAGCTTTGTCACGGGAAAGGATGGTGTCGCCATAGCCGTTTTCAAGTGCGTCGATCGCAACTGAAACGAAATCACCGGGAGCTACTTCAATCTCGCCAGCGTCGTTATGGAATTCTTCAACAGGAATAAACGCTTCAGACTTTAAGCCAGCGTTAACAACGACGAAGTTATGGTCGATGCGAAGGACTTCAGCCGAAATAACTTGGCCGGTCTTCATATTCGATCGGGTTAATGATTCTTCAAATAATTCTGCAAATGATTCAGACATGTATATTCACTTTGTGCCGCCAGAAGATCCGACGGGTTAGGTTATAAAAGCCTTAAGAAACACGCTAAATTAGATAATCGCGTTGTAGAGTTTCTAAAGACACCAAAACTACTGCTTTACTACACACTGCTTTACTGCAAACTGCTTTACTGCGAACTGCATTACACACTACTCAAGCAACCTAAGTTTGATACCAGCCTAAGACCGCCTGAACTGCTTGATCTATCGATAGTTCTGAAGTTTCCAGCACTTTCGCGCCCTCCGCGACTGCAAGAGGTGCAGTTCCTCGACTGCTATCTCGAGCATCACGCTCTTCTAAATCGCTCAATAAGTTAACTAGTTTAGCAGGAATTCCCTTAGCTATCAATTGCTTATGTCGACGTTCTGATCTGGCTAGCACCGTTGCGGTCAAAAAAACCTTGAGCGTTGCGTCAGGGAAAATCACCGTTGCCATATCTCGCCCATCAGCTACCAGGCCTGGGGACCGTCTAAAACCATGCTGAACAGCCACCAGGGCATCTCTTACTTCGGGGTGAACGGCAATCTTAGAGGCCCGCAAGCCTACCTCCTCAGTACGGATTGCCTCCGTCACATCTTCAGCATTTAGCAAAACTCGACCATTTTTAAATGAAATAAGCATTTTTTGGGCTAAAAAGCCTAATTCAGGGCCATTTTCGGGGTCAATTGCTGCTTTTTGACTACCCAAGGCAACTAAGCGATAGAGCGCCCCACTGTCCAAATAATGAAAGCCTAGCTTTTCAGCCACCAGGGATGCAACCGTCCCTTTTCCAGAGGCTGTTGGGCCATCAATTGCAATCACTGGGGCTAAGTTCATGGCAATAAAGGTGTTAACTGACGACCACAGCAAATTCTGCAAAATAAGCGGGGAAGGTCTTGGCAACACAATCAGGATCGTTAATCTTCAGCGGATTTGGTCCAAAAGCCGCTAAAGAGAAGCACATTGCCATACGATGGTCATCGTAGGTATCGATGCCCTCTGGCGGTGATCGCCAATCAGCCAGGGTCATGGGAGCTTCTACTTCGATATAGTCATCCCCCTCTTGAACTACTGCCCCTAATTTTTTAAGCTCTTTTGCCATTGCTGCGATACGATCCGTCTCTTTCACGCGCCAACTGGCAATGCCATTCAAGCGCGTTTTTCCCTCTGCAAATAGTGCGGCAACAGCAAGCGTCATTGCCGCATCGGGAATTTCAGTGCAATTGATCGTAATGGCATTCAGTTTGCCACTGGCATTTTGAACACCAGCAACCTCAATCCAACCATCACCTGCAGTAATTTTTGCCCCCATAAGTGCCAATGCATCGGCAAAAGCAACGTCGCCCTGAATACTGTCGCTACCAACCCCCAGCACCCGGACAGGTCCACGACCAATTGCCCCTAATGCCAAAAAATAGGATGCAGAAGAGGCATCGCCTTCAACCAGTATCGCTCCAGGGCTTTGATAAACGGCACCCGATGTATTTGCGGGAATGACAAAAGATTGTGCATCCGGGCAATCTACGAGTACTCCAAATCGAGCCATTAATTTAAGGGTAATCTCGATATAAGGACGAGAAATCAGCTCGCCAATGACTTCAATTCTGACTGGCTCTTTTGCCACCAAAGGCAAAGCCATCAGCAGCGCCGTCAAAAACTGACTAGACACATCGCCGCGCACTTTCACAATATCTTGGATATTAATCTGGGATGTAGAAATTTGGATGGGCGGATAACCAGCCTGTAACTCATAAGTAATTTCTGCGCCAATTTGACGTAGCCCGTCCACCAAATCACGAATAGGACGCTCATGCATTCTGGCTACGCCTGATAGGCGGTAGTTACCACTTTGCATGGCCAATGCTGCCGTCAACGGCCGGATAGCAGTCCCTGCATTGCCCATCAAAAGATCTGCCTCGCGTACTGGAAATTGGCCACTACACCCCTTAATAATGCAGATGTGGTGATCCTGGTCTGTCACTGAAATACCCAACTGACGCAAGGCGTTTCGCATCACTTTCGTATCGTCCGCATCTAATAAATTATGGAGTGTAGTAGTGCCAGAGGAAAGGGCCGCTAACAATAACGCTCGATTGGAAATGCTTTTTGAACCAGGCAAAACAATCTCGCCATGCGCATGTCTAAATGGACCGATCTGAATACTAGAAGAACTGCTCATTAAAGGGTATCCAAATCTTGACGGGCCTGACTTGCTTTTTTGAATAACTTTTCAATAGCGGCGCCGTCGTTTTCAGCAATTAATTGGCGCATATGGCCAACAACTAATAAGTACTGATCAAGCTCTTTTAGAATTGAAGTGCGATTCCCCAGGCAAATATCCCGCCACATTTCAGGGCTAGAAGCAGCAATGCGAGTGAAATCTTTAAAGCCAGCGCCAATATGCTCTAACTTTTGATCTACGTCTTCTGAATTAATGATGCTCACCATCAAGGCATAAGACAAGATGTGCGGCAAGTGTGACACTGCTGCATAGATCGCATCATGCTGCACACAAGAAATCTTTTTTACCCGTGCGCCGACTGACCTCCAAAAGCCCTCAATCAGATCGGTGTCCTGCAGTGAGTTTTCTTGCAATGGGCAAATGATAGTTTGCTTATCCTGAAATAAATCAGCCTTAGCAGCATTAGCACCATGCTGTGCCCCACCAGCAATTGGATGTGCTGGAACAAACTGGCAAGCCTTCTTACCTAAAATTTCTTTGGCTGCCAGAATCACATCCCCTTTGGTGCTGCCAGCATCAGTCAACATTGTCCGAGGCTGAAGATGGGGCTCCATGATTTCAAAGGCTGCTCGCATTTGTGCAACGGGAACGCAAAGCACAATCACATCAGATTGTTTAGCGGCCCCTACAAGATCAACCACTTGATCGATTGCACCCATCTTCAGGGCTCGCTCTGTATTGGCTGTACTACGCCCAACCCCTAATACCGTATTGACAACACCTGCTTGTTTCAAAGCCAAGCCAAGTGAGGCGCCAATCAGACCAACGCCCACAATAGTGACGGTTCCGTAGTTAACTTTTGAATTCATCACCGTCATCCAGTCAGTACTTTATTCTGCGCGACGATATCCCGCAACGCATGAATAAATGCCGCGTTTTCCTCTTGTAGTCCGATCGAAATTCGCAACCACTGTGGCAAACCATAATTTCCTACCGGCCGGACGATGATTCCACGTTTTAACAATTCTAGATTCATGCGATTACCTGCGTCATCGTCATCACCTACTTTGACTAAAACAAAGTTTCCAGCCGAGGGAAGATAAGACAGATCAAGGGCATCAAATGCCTCGGTCAACTGAGCTAAGCCAGCACGATTAAGCTCAAATCCTTGCTGCAAAAATTCTACATCCTGGAATGCGGCAATTGCTGCAGCTTGCGCAAGGCTATTAACGTTAAATGGCTGACGTATGCGATTGAGTAAATCTGTCAGCGGAGGCTGCGCTACTCCGTAACCAATACGCAAACCAGCTAAACCATATGCTTTAGAAAAACTACGCGACAGGATCATATTAGGAAAGCGCTTGATCCAAGCAATAGCATCGTAACGTTGCTCTACAGGCAGATACTCGTTATATGCCTCATCTAAAACCACCACAACGTGTGCTGGTACTGCCAGCAGGAATGCTTCAATTTCTTGAGCGCTCAAGTAACTGCCGGTAGGATTATTGGGGTTTGCAACGAACACCAGCTTTGCCTTATCACCAGAAGCCTCAATAGCGCTTAGCATGGTAGGTAAGTCATGGCCATAGCTAGCTGTTGGGGCAACTTCAATCGCTTTTGCGCCAACGGCTTGGGTTGCTAGTGGGTAAACCGCAAAGGCATGTCGCGAAAAAATAACCTCATCACCAGCTTGCGCGACAGCACGAGCCGCCAACTCTAAAATATCGTTACTGCCATTGCCTAAAGTTACCCAGCCCGAGGGAACTCCAAGACGCTCAGACAGTACTTTTTTTAATTCAAAACCATTGGAGTCAGGGTAACGACCCAAATCACCAGCAGCCTTGAGCATTGCCTCTTGCGCGGACTTCGGCATACCAAGAGGGTTCTCATTCGAAGCAAGTTTGACAATTTTAGCTTCATCCAAACCATACTCCCGAGCAACCTCACTAATAGGGCGCCCTCCAACGTATGGCGCAATTGCCTGAATATGTTTTAAACCGAGCTTAGTTGTCATGATAGAAATAGATCGCTTTTGTTCTCACTCAGCGCTTACACAGAATGCGGATACGAACCCAGGTTTTTATAAAAGGCTGCCATTGCTTTTAATTCATTCAAAGCTTTGCTTACTTTTGCATCCTCAGCATGGCCAGCCACATCAATATAAAAGTGATATTCCCAAGTGCCCTTACGTGCAGGCCGAGACTCAAATCGATTCATCGAAACTCCATGCTTTGCAAGAGGCTCCAAGAGACGATGCACAGCACCAGGCTGATTATCGACTGACAGCACTAAGGAAGTTTGATCCTGACCAGTGGACTGACATGCGTAGTGACCAATGACAACGAAGCGTGTACGGTTATGGGGATCATCTTGAATTTGCGAAGCTACTACCTGCAGCCCATAAGCTACTTGCGCAGGAATACCTGCGATTGCTGCCAAACTAGGATCACCCGCTGCCATGCGCGCTGCCTCTGCATTACTACTTACTGCTTGACGCTTAAGATGAGGTGCATGTTCACTCAACCATTGTTGGCACTGAGCCAAAGCTTGGGCGTGAGCACAAACAGTAGTCACCCCATTTAATTCTCCAGTCGCCGTTAATAAATGATGATGGATGGGTAGTACTAACTCGCCACTAATGCGCATAGTAGAGTCTAAAAGCAGGTCTAGCGTTCTTGAAACAGCACCTTCACTAGAATTCTCGACAGGCACAACACCAAATTGGGCTGCGCCCTTCTCAACCGCCCTGAATACTTCATCCAAACTATTGCAAGGAAGGCCCGCTATGGAGTGACCAAAATAAGTCTGTGCTGCTTGCTCTGAAAATGTGCCAATCGGCCCAAGGTAGGCAATAGTCTGGCGAGCTTCCAGAGCTCTACAGGCCGACATCACTTCGCGCCATATTGCAGCGATACCGTCTGGTAGCAAAGGGCCTTGATTGGTCTCTTGCAACTTCGCTATTACCTGACGCTCGCGCTCTGGCCTAAAGACGGGCGAGGCAAAGCCCCCTTTAATATGACCAACTTCTTGCGCAGCTTGAGCGCGCTGAGTCAGCAACTCTAAGATCTGCGCATCTAATGCATCAATCTTGTCGCGAATAGGCGCTAAGCGCTGTTCTTCAGAGCTCACTTTTGAATTCATTAAGCACGCCTTTCAAAGTCACGCATAAATTCCACTAGAGCTTGCACACCTTCTAGTGGCATCGCGTTATAAATACTAGCGCGCATACCGCCAGCCGCTTTATGGCCCCGCAAAGCAACCAACCCTGCAGCATTTGATTGCGCCAGAAATGCTGCATTGAGGCTTTCATCTTTCAAGAAAAAAGTTACGTTCATTCTGGATCGATATGCCTTAGTGACTCGATTCTCATACAAGCTGCTTTGATCCAAAAAGCTATAAAGTAAATTTGCTTTTTCTTGATTTTGTTTTTCTATTGCTTGCACGCCGCCTTGCGCTAGCAACCACTTAAAGCCAAGACCAGCCATATAAATAGAAAAGGTAGGGGGCGTATTGAGCATCGATTGCGTAGCAGCCTGCTTTGACCAATCCCAAATAGATGGCGTGATGCTCATGCTGTGACCCATTAAATCTTTACGTACGATCACAATCGTTACGCCAGACGGACCAATATTTTTTTGAGCGCCACCAAACCACACTCCGCATTTGGTGACGTCTATTTCACGGGAGAGAATATTGCTAGAAATATCAGCAACCAACAACCGACCACCGACTTCAGGCACCCCCGGAAACTCTACGCCACCGATAGTCTCATTCGCACAGTAATGCACATAGGCAGCATCATCCGATAGCGACCAGGAAGCTTCATCAGGAATCGTGTTAAATATTTCCAGCGCCGAGGTAGCGGCTAAATGTGCCGCTCCATATTTTTCAGCCTCTTTATAAGATTTTTCTGACCAGATCCCTGTGACCAAAAAATCAGCTTTGGGGCCGTTCTTTCCAAGTGCCATTAGATTCATTGGTATGGCGGCATTTTGACCTAAACCACCCCCTTGAAGAAGCAAAATCTCATATGAATCTGGGATGCCCATCAAGGTGCGCAGGTCATGCAACACCTCTTCGTAAAGCGCCATAAACTCTTTACCGCGGTGACTGACTTCCATGACGCTGGCACCCAAGCCTTGCCAATTAAGCATCTCGCTAGCAGCCTGCTTTAGTACCACCTCCGGTAAAGCCGCAGGCCCCGCAGCAAAGTTAAAAATACGGCGGTCAAACGTCATGATGAATTATTTACCCCTAGGCCAACGCAGATTAAGCATCACCGGCCTCGTTGGAAGCGGTATCAATCATTGGATCTGCAGAAATTTCTCCCTCTTGGGCATCATCTAAATCATTTTCATCATCTGAATCGCCTTCAGCAATGCGCTGTAAGCCAGACAAACGCGTGCCCTCATCCACATTAATCAAGGTAACCCCTTGAGTTGCGCGACCCATCTCACGAATTTCAGAAACGCGTGTGCGCACCAAAATACCGCCAGTGGTAATCAGCATGATCTGGTCTTCCGGGGACACTAATGCAGCAGCGACTACTTTACCGTTTCGGTCTGAGGTCTGAATAGCGATCATGCCTTTTGTTCCGCGGCCATGGCGAGTGTATTCACCAATTGGGGTGCGCTTACCGAAACCATTTTCCGTTGCAGTCAGAACACTATTTGGAACGGCGCTCTCATTAGTTTCGCCAGCTGTTGCTTCAGCACCAGCACCAGCACCAGCACCAGCACCAGAAACTACAGCATCATCAGTTGCCTCTGCTGGAGCAACCAGCATAGCGATGACTTGGTGGCCCTCACCCAAATTCATACCACGTACACCACGTGCTGTTCGACCCATTGGGCGAACATCATTCTCATCAAAGCGTACTGCTTTTCCGGCATCCGAGAACAACATCACGTCATGCTTGCCGTCCGTAATAGCAGCACCAACCAAAAAGTCATTTTCATTTAAATCTACAGCAATGATTCCGGCTTTGCGAGGGTTTGAAAAGTCAGACAAGCGAGTCTTCTTTACAGTTCCTAAGCTGGTAGCCATAAAGACATACTGATCATCCTGATACCCCTTGATTGGAAGAATCACTGTAATCTTTTCACCCTCAATTAAGGGGAACATATTCACGATAGGCTTACCACGCGAGGTCCGGCTACCCTGAGGGACTTCCCAGACCTTGAGCCAATACATACGGCCACGATCCGAGAAACACAAGATGATGTCGTGCGTATTAGCGACAAAAAGTGTCTCAATCCAGTCTTCATTTTTAGTTGCGGCAGCCTGCTTTCCGCGACCACCACGCTTTTGCGCACGGTACTCACTCAGCGGCTGACTCTTCATGTAACCCGTATTGGAAAGAGTGACCACCATATCTTGCGGAGTAATCAGATCTTCTGTGAACAGCTCTGTCGCATTCATCTCAATAAATGAGCGTCGACCGCTATCTCCACCAGCAATACCAAACTCAGCTTGAACTTCCTTTAATTCGGTTTCAATTACCGAAGTAACACGCTCGGGCTTTGCTAGTAAATCAAGTAAGTCAGAAATTTCTTCCATCACCACTTTGTACTCGTTGACAATCTTGTCTTGCTCAAGACCTGTCAAGCGTTGTAAGCGCATTTGTAGAATTTCTTGCGCCTGACTATCTGACAGGCGATACAAGCCAGTCGTCTGCATTCCATACTCTGGTAGTAGACCCTCTGGTCGATAGGCATTGCGGCCGCCTGGAGTATCTGTCTCTGCGCGTGCTAACATCTCACGCACCATGGACGAATCCCAGGCCTGACTCATTAAGCCACTCTTGGCTACAACAGGATTAGCAGCTGCTTTAATGATGGCGATGAACTCATCAATATTGGCTAAAGCAACCGCTAAGCCCTCGAGGACATGACCTCGCTCACGTGCTTTGCGTAACTCAAAAATAGTGCGGCGAGTAACGACTTCGCGACGATGCTGCAAGAAGTACTCGAGCATTTGCTTGAGGTTCAACAGGCGTGGCTGGTTATCTACCAACGCCACCATATTCATACCGAAGTTATCCTGCAGCTGAGTGCCCTTATATAAATTATTAAGCACTACTTCAGGCACTTCTCCACGCTTTAGCTCAATGACCACGCGCATGCCTGACTTATCAGACTCATCACGCAAATCAGAAATACCTTCAATCTTCTTCTCATTGACCAACTCGGCAATGCGCTCAAGCAAGTTCTTCTTGTTCACTTGGTATGGCAACTCATCAACGATGATGGATTGACGTGAGCCTTTATCCAGATCTTCAAAGTGGGTTTTGGCCCGCATTACCACGCGACCTCGCCCAGTGCGATAACCCTCGCGCACTCCTTGAACGCCATAGATAATCCCGGCAGTAGGAAAATCCGGAGCTGGAACAATCTCAATCAGCTCATCAATCGTGCAATCTGGGTTGTGCAACACATATAGACAGGCTGTAACTACCTCATCTAAGTTATGGGGTGGAATGTTGGTCGCCATGCCGACTGCAATGCCTGAACTGCCATTAATGAGCAAATTAGGTACTTTTGCAGGAAGAATCAAGGGTTCCCGCTCGCTACCGTCGTAGTTTGGCCCGAAATCGACTGTTTCCTTGTCTAGATCAGCAAGTAACTCATGAGCAATCTTACGCAGGCGAATCTCGGTATATCGCATCGCGGCGGCATTATCACCATCCACAGAGCCAAAGTTACCCTGTCCATCAACCAGCATATAGCGCAATGAGAAGTCTTGGGCCATCCGAACGATGGTGTCATACACCGCAGAGTCGCCATGGGGATGGTATTTACCAATCACATCGCCAACTATACGAGCAGATTTCTTGTAAGCGCGGTTCCAATCGTTGTTTAATTCATACATCGCGAATAAAACACGTCTGTGGACTGGTTTTAGGCCATCACGTACGTCTGGTAAGGCTCTGCCGACGATCACGCTCATTGCGTAGTCCAGATAGGACCTTTTCATTTCGTCTTCGAGGGATATTGGTAGTGTTTCTTTAGCGGCTTGTTCCATTTATAAATAATATCATTTTGATGACTGCTAGCCCCTATGCTAATATTCTGACAGTTTGTAAGAAATTGAGATGTGTCGCTTTGCAGTTATTTGCTTCAAAGTAGGGCGAATTACATTTAAGTTTGACTTTAATTAAAAGAGATTTTTGAGGACAAAAATGAACAAAACCCTAAAACTGATGCTTGCTTCTGTTATTACCGTTTCTGCTTCTGCAGCAATGGCTTCTGATAACTGGGTAAACAGCTCTAATTTGAATTGGAAGAACGGCGACGGCACATTGTGCTGGCGTGACAACAACTGGACTCCCGCAACTGCTTCTGCAAATTGCGATGGCTGGTTAGCCCCTAAAAAAGCTGCTGCTGCCCCTGCAGTAACTCAGAGCAAAATCACTTTACAAGCTGATACTTTGTATGATTTTGACAAAGCCACATTGAAGCCAGAAGGCAAGGCTACTTTAGATAAAATCGCTAAAGACTTAGGCAAGATCAAGTTAGAAGTAATTATTGCTGTTGGTAATACCGACAGCGTTGGTACAGATGCTTACAATATGGCCCTAGGTCAGCGTCGTGCTCAGTCCGTTAAAGCTTACTTAGTAAGCAAAGGCGTTGATGGTAGCCGTGTTTACACAGAATCAAAAGGTAAGAGCAACCCAGTTGCAAGTAATGCAACTGCTGAAGGTCGCTCCAAGAACCGTCGTACCGACATCGAAGTTGTTGGTACAGCCGCTGTTAAGTAATTCTTTTTACTTGTAAAAAAGCCCGCTTCTGCGGGCTTTTTTATTTCCGCTATATTCGTATTTCACTCTCCTTCGCCAAAGGCATCAATCACTATGAACGTCGATCAGTCAGAAATCGCTAAATTTAGTGCTCTAGCACACCGTTGGTGGGATCCCAATAGTGAATTTAAACCACTGCATGCCATCAATCCCCTGCGCCTGAATTGGATTAAGTCTATTGTCGACCTTCAAGGCAAGCGGGTTTTAGATGTGGGCTGTGGTGGCGGCATTTTGGCTGAATCCATCGCTCAGTCCGGCGCTCAGACATGCGGCATTGATTTATCTGAAAGAGCCCTTAAAGTTGCTGAGCTCCACGCTCTAGAGGTTGGGGCAAGTCTTCTGTATCGCGCTATATCTGCTGAAGCATTGGCTGAAGAGGAGCCAGAGCAGTATGACGTTGTCACTTGCATGGAAATGCTGGAGCATGTTCCGGATCCCGCATCCGTAGTCAAAGCCTGTGCAAAGCTGTGCAAGCCCGGTGGTACCCTGTTTTTTAGCACCCTTAATCGCAATCCAAAGTCTTACCTATTTGCCATTATTGGCGCTGAATACATCCTCAGAATGCTGCCCAAAGGTACCCACGAATACGCAAAATTCATTAAACCTTCAGAGTTAGTCTCATTTACTCGCCAGGCTAAGTTAGAGATGCTACAAATGAAAGGGATGAGCTACAACCCCTTCACTCAAGTCTACAGTTTGGGTGCTGATGTTGATGTTAATTACATGGTTGCCGTGCGCAAATGACTGACAGGCTAATCAGCCCTTACAGCGGGGTATTTTTTGACCTTGACGGCACCCTAGCTGATACCGCGCCGGATCTAGTTGCGGCCGCCAATCAACTCCTCATTGCGCGTAAGCTCGAACCCAAACCTTACGAATTACTTCGTCCAAGAGCCTCCGCAGGAGCCAGAGGTCTTATTTTCGGGGCATTTGCTATGGGTACGGATCACCCGGACTTTAATGCCCTGCGCGATGAATTTTTCAGTAATTATGAAAAAGCGCTCCTTGTTAACAGCAAATTATTTGATGGGATAGCCCATTTACTGGACCAGTTGGATGCTGCGCAAACACCTTGGGGCATTATCACCAATAAAAGTGAACGATTTACCAAGCCCTTGACTGATCTGATGGGATTGCGTCAGAGAGCCGTAGCGACAATTTCAGGGGATACCACACCCTACTCAAAACCCCACCCAGAACCTATCTTGCATGCCGCCAGAATCGCTAATGTCGACCCTACAAAGGCTTTGTATGTTGGAGACGACATTCGAGACATCGTGGCAGGCAGGGCGGCGGGTATGAAAACCATTGCAGCGGCCTATGGCTATTGCGGATGTGATGAACCTCCGCAGGAATGGGGGGCGGATTATTTAATTGAGCACCCGAGTGAACTAATGCAAATCATCTATCCCAGCAGGGATATGACCTCAATTTAAAGATATCCAACAAATTGAGATCGAAAGCCTTAAAATAGAATATCCAATGCTTTCACTCTGGGGCCGACATGGTTTCGACGTGGGTTACGAAGCATCAAGGGCATACCGAGGACCCGTTATCTCGTAAATCAATGGGAATGTAATAACTGCAAACGACGAACGTTTCGCACTAGCCGCTTAATTGCGGTTGCCCCTGAACTGATTCTCTCTTGGGTCAGGTAGCGCAAGCTACATCAGGGTCATTTACAAGAGATAAGATTATTTCGCGTCACGAGGAATAGTTCGAAAATTTAGTGAATCGCCAGCGTGGAACATGTCAGTCTGTGACTAGCTAGCTAAATTAAATGATATGACTAAGTATGTAGAACTTGTTGTAGAGGATTTGCGGACGCGGGTTCGATTCCCGCCGGCTCCACCATTTTGTAGTACGTAACAGTCTAACGCCACCCACCAGGGTGGCGTTTTTCTTTATAGATAAAGGCCTGCACGTCCATTGTGGTCTTTCTTAATTCATCTGTAGCCAAAACTGCTGGGGGTATTATTGGGGGTATTCTTGCGAAATCGAACTGAGGAAAAAACATGGTTGGGGGTATCAATGGAAGGCTTACAGATAAAGGGGTTCGCAGTTTTGTGAACCGCGCAGCCACAGGGGATAAGCTCTCAGATGGACCCAGCCTTTATTCATCACTAAAGCCAATGGTGCTACTTGGCGAATTAAATATCGCATTGCGGTTAAATTTGTTTGACCATCAAGCTTAAATCGATCCTTTCTATACCCAACCTTTAGCAGCATATCGTCAGGCACTTCAAACTCCAGACATACTGCAGCATGCTGCTCTGCATAATGGGACCATAGCAATGGTGACTTATAGTCCTCCGAAAATGAAATCATTCCATATTCAGCAGTAATTTTATTATGCTGTCTTGCATGAAATACTCTCATAGCAGGATCCCTTAGATTGAATCCAGACAACTCAAATGGGTCGTTTAATTCAAAAAAATTGGCAGTTTTAGGCGCATGTTGCGAACAGCTACTTTCGACTACTTAGCAGGTGTAAATTTATAAACCATCATTGCTTGGTTACCCCGCCATTGAAAAACGATTGGTTATTGTTGTACAACGCCCTTCAATCAAAAAAACAATTTGGGCAATGATGGGGTGACTCCAACCCTTGGACTCAAATTTAGCCTGTAGTTCTTTAGCCAAATTGGGTAGTTCACTAGCAATCTCCAGCACTCTTCTTTTTAGTTGAGGCGCACCCAACTGGGCCGCTTCAGCCATCTGCACCCAATGACGTGCATGCAATTCATCAAAGCGATATTTACTACCAATCTTCATAGCCATATTGGCACTCAGATCTGAGTAGACCGCCGTTGATAAAACATCATAAAGTGGGGCCAATTGAATTCCGCTTTGACTGTAGAGCAATGAAAAGTTCTTTGCATGAGCATCGTTATTGCCTACTAGGCAGTTAAAAATAATGTAATCCAGTAATCGCAATAAATTGGGAGCACTTGGAGTGGTTACTTTTCGAACCAGTGCAAATCCATCGGCAATGCTTGGGCCACCCTCATTCTGATATTTGAGCTCAGGCGCAACACCCAAGGCCTGACAGAAGTCCTCTTGATGCAATCGCCTTAACTGCCCATCTTCTAGAAAACGGTCATAACGCTCTACCAATAAGAATGTTTTATCTTTTGCGCGACCTATCTTGGTAGCGGCAGCATCAAACTTTAACTCCCTAGCTAGAGCAAGACAAAATGCTTCGTTATAGACACTGCCATCAATGCCTGCTATTTCAGGCTTGAGAATGTACGAGCTTGGGATATTGTTTTTCGGCAGACCAATTTCAAAATGATTCAGGTCATCCTTGACTGGCACCTCCCTAACAACCACTGGCAGCTTCTCTTGAGCTCCAGCAAGCGAAAGTCTTAAGCCAGACTCTCCAGCAAGTAAGGGTCGCTTAGGTAGCTTCTCAAGCACCGCAAGTAATTGATCCTCATCTAGCCACTCTATAGACTCACTTGCATGCGCCTCTGCTGGTGGTATTTGACCAGGCTCTAACAAAATCAAAGCACCTGCACACTCACCCCCAATGCCATCCAATAATGCAAAGTCATTCTTACTCGATACTTTTAAGATGTTTGCGACTGCAGCGCGTTTATCACCCTCAGGCAATAGTCCAGCAAAAAAAGGTTTTGCGACTTTATCTTCAAAGGGCTCGGCACGTAAGGGCAGAGATTGAGAAAGCGGCTTAGCTTGGCTTGATTCCAAGCACTCAGGCAGGTACCGAAAAGATAGGTAACCTGCGTCCTGAGTGAGAACTCCTACGCACTCGCCAAAAAACCAAACATTTAGCTCTCGAACCATTAGCGCACTTCTTCTTGTTTATTGCTAATGAAGGAATCCATACCATCCATACTTAATACACCGCCCAAGGCCTGAATCACCCTCAGAATATTTTCTAATCTGAGGGTAGATTTACCAGCCTCCAACTCAACGATGAACCTGACCCCCACATTGGCAGCCAGTGCCAGTTGCGGTTGAGTTAGTTTCAAGCGCTTGCGTGTCTCACGCACCAAGCGGCCTAGATCTAGAGAGTTTTGAATTTGTGTACTCATATTTATTTCCTTATCGGGAAATTTTACTGTAATCTGCCTATTTTTTCAACATAATTTCCTGATCGGGAAATTTATTGAATTATTGCTTGAATTATAGGCATATATTCCCGATCGGGAAATATCATCTTACCTAACTTCTACTCACCCATAAGAGTCGAAGCCCTCTAGTTTTACGAAGAATATGCGGATTTACTGACAATAACATCAATTATTAGCAGTTTTATTGACATATCACCTTCGATTGGTGACATGTCATCAATACCTTAAATCCCCATGTTGCCCAAATGGTGAGTAATCCGATCCATGGGATTACCTGCACAAGCCAATGGCGCCACCACCTCTCAAGTTCAAGCCTAAATAGGCGAACGTTATGATTTGCAAGACTAGGGGGTCAGCCTTTAGATTGCCTTATAGATGGACTCAATTATGATTTGCCACTGCTCAGGTTGAATGGTTTGCACGAGGACCTACATATAAAACGGTTCTACATATATTTGCTAAAACAGACAGCCTTATCAATCTGATCGATTTCATCAGAGCAGGCATTTAAAGTCTTGAGCATTTATAACTTTGCCTCTGATACTGACCCTAATTAACCTCACCCACCAGGATGGCGTTTTACTTTATGGATAAAATAACGTCAATTAACTGCCTAGCCTGGTCAACACTTTGGTATTTTGCCCACCATTTTTGCCGCCCTTAAAAAATCAAAGTCGATACCCTGATCTGCTTGAGTAACGGTATCTAAAAATAATTTAAGGTAGCCGCGCTCTGCAGTAGGCTCAATAATCGGATTATCTTTTGTGCGTTGCTCCAGCTCTTCATTCGATATGAGTAAGCTGATCTCACGGTTTTTCACGCTTAACCGGATAAGGTCGCCATTCTTTACCTGCGCCAAGGGCCCGCCAATAGCAGCCTCTGGAGTGACGTGCAAAACGATTGTTCCAAAGGCGGTACCACTCATACGCCCATCTGAAATTCTCACAATATCTTTGACGCCAGCACGCGCCAACTTCAGTGGAATGGGAATATATCCCGCCTCTGGCATACCAGGTGCACCTTTAGGGCCAATATTTTTTAAGACCAAAATGTCATCGGCTGTTACATCCAACTCAGGACTATCAATTCGGTTTGCCAGGTCTTCCGAATTCTCAAAGACAACTGCGCGCCCCTCATGCTCCATCAATCTTTCATCAGCAGCAGACTGCTTGATGATGGCTCCCCCAGGCGCTAAATTACCATGCAATACAGCAATACTGCCGCGAGGATAAATCGGGTTATCTAACTTGCGCACGACGTCCTGCTTGAAGCTTGGTGGCGCTGCATCAATCTCTTCGCCTAAAGTACGGCCAGTGACTGTCATTGCATCGAGCTTTAATAAGGGCTTAAGTTCGCGCAAGAGTGTAGTCATACCACCTGCATCATGGAAATTTTCCATGTAGTGATCACCTGAAGGCTTGAGGTCTACCAATACTGGGGTTTCATTACCCATTCTATCGAGGGCATCCAAGTCAATCTCAAGGCCCATACGACCTGCAATGGCAGCCAAGTGAACAATTCCATTGGTTGATCCGCCGATAGCCAAAAGAACACGCATCGCATTCTCAAATGCATCCGCAGTCAGCACTTTGTCGATAGTGACACCATCTTTAGCCATTTGCACAGCGCGAGTGCCCGTCTCTTCAGCAATACGAATGCGATCTGCGGTTACTGCAGGTGGAGTTGCCCCACCGGGCACTGTCATCCCCAATGCCTCAGCAATACAAGCCATCGTACTGGCGGTACCCATCACAGAGCAAGTTCCCACGCTCGCAACAAGCTGATCATTTACCTCATCTTTTTCTACTTCATCAATCTCACCTGCGCGAAACTTACCCCAATAGCGGCGGCAGTCAGTACAAGCTCCAACACGCTCACTACGATGTGAGCCTGTCAACATAGAGCCAGTAATTAGCTGAATAGCGGGAAGCCCAGCAGATGCTGCACCCATCATCTGCGCAGGAACCGTTTTGTCACATCCACCAATCATGACAACGGCATCCATTGGCTGAGCACGCAGCATTTCTTCCGTATCCATCGACATCAGATTGCGTAAATACATACTGGTTGGAGCGGCAAAACTTTCATGAATCGAGATTGTCGGAAAATCCATCGGTAATCCACCGGCCAACATCACACCACGCTTTACTGCCTCAATTAATTGCGGCATATTGCCATGACAAGGATTGTATGAGCTACCCGTATTAATGATGCCAATGACAGGGCGATCAAGCGCACTATTGGTAAAGCCTGCACCTTTAATAAACGCTTTACGCAAAAATAAAGAAAATCCTTTATCACCATAGCTTGTTAAGCCCTTACGTAAACCACTTGCAGGGGCTATTTTTTGCTCTGAGTTATCTTTTTTATCTTTGCTTGTCATGGCATATTCTTTGCTTTTAAAATAAACTTACTCGGCCTTAATATCAGCCTCTTTAATTACTTTTTCCCAGCGCTTAACTTCTGCGGCTAACAACAATGCAGATTGCTTTGGATTGGTTGGTGCAGCAGCATAAACACCCTGCTTTAAGAATGCTTCCTTAACTTCTGGATTAACTAGCAGTGTAGCAATCACTGCATTCAATTGGTTGATGATGGCAACGGGTGTACCTACCGGAGCTAACACACCAAAAGTAGAACTTACCTCCAAAGCAGGCATGCCCGACTCAGCGGTAGTAGGCACATCCGGCAGCATTGAAATTCGCTTAGATGTAGTCACCGCTAGTGGACGTAGCTGCCCCGCGTTAATAAAAGGCAATGCAGCAGGAACGGTTTCCACCATCATATTGACCTGTCCCGCCACTAAATCCGTCATGGCCGGGCCACTACCTTTATAGGGAATGTGTGTGATTTTAATTTGCGCCTCTTTTTGGAAAATCTCTGCCCCCATACGTTGTGGCGCACCAGCACCAGATGAAGCGTAATTGAGCCTATCGGGATTAGCT
Source organism: Polynucleobacter brandtiae (assembly GCF_002797575.1). Classification (GTDB taxonomy): domain Bacteria; phylum Pseudomonadota; class Gammaproteobacteria; order Burkholderiales; family Burkholderiaceae; genus Polynucleobacter; species Polynucleobacter brandtiae. Next base: position 633,576 of record NZ_PGTX01000001.1, read on the forward strand.
TTTGCATAATCAACTAAGCCTTTTAATGTCCTTACTGGGACATTAGGATTAACGACCACGACCAACGGAACAGAGCCTACGATCATGACAGGAGTAAAGTCCTTCAGAATATCGTAGCGCAGTTTTCCTTTTTCTAACGTAGCCATAGTTGAATGGGAGGTAACCGCACCCATTAGAAGTGTGTAGCCATCAGGGCTCGACTTCGCTACTGCTTCTGCCCCAATGTTACCGCCAGCACCCCCACGATTATCTACAAGCACTTGTTGGCCCAATGCGTCGCCCAGATTCTTAGCCAGAATACGGCCGATAACATCTGTAGCGCCGCCTGGAGGATAAGGAACAATTAGCTTAATTGGCTTATCCGGATAAGCCGCATGAGCCACTCCATTTAATCCAATGACTAAGGCGCAATATAGGATGATGCGACCAGCCTTACTAAATGAGAAAGTAAACATTTTGTCTCCAGTTGATATCATTATTTTTATAAGCTCAATATACTAAACTTTAGCAATCAAAATACTTGAGCAAACTCAACTTTAACTACATTATGGAAAAAAGCCATGTCTAGCAACGTTCAACCATTTCACCTAGCTTTTCCAGTAAATGACCTAGAAGCAGCCCGCCATTTTTATGGGGAAACTCTAGGCTGTGATGAAGGTCGAAGCTCTGAGGAGTGGATTGATTTTGACTTTTTTGGCCACCAACTTGTTGCTCACCTTGCACCAGAAGAGTGTGGGCACGCAAGTGCAAATGAAGTGGACGGGCAACAGGTGCCTGTAAAACACTTTGGAGTTGTGTTAACAATGCCAGACTGGCATGCTCTAGCCAAGCGCTTACAAGCCGCTAATATGAAATTCATCATCGAGCCACAAATTCGCTTTCAGGGAAAAGTGGGCGAGCAGGCAACGATGTTTTTCTTGGATCCTGCTGGTAACGCATTGGAGTTCAAGGCATTCGAAGACCCAAGTCAACTATTTGCTAAATAAACTAGGGCGAGGAAATCCGAGGATCCCTCACCTCCCCAGATAATATTTCAGAAGAATTGATAACTCATACCCGCCTGAAAATTCAAAGGTGCGCCCGCAAAAATACCATCTGGACTTCTACTGTAAATAAAGCGCTTATTAAATAAATTATTAATCACTCCAAACACTTTCCAATGTTTGTTGACCGCATAATTTGCAGTCCAGTTAACCGTAACTACTGCAGGTATCTCGCCTAAGGTGCCAATAGTATTAGATGCCACCGTATTTGCTGAATCAGGAAACTGTGAATCAATGTAGTTCACGCTGAGCAAGGTGTTAAATCCATTGCGCTGATAATTTAATCCTAAATTTGAAATGAGTTTAGGTGTGTAGGGTATGCGCTTACCATCCACTCCAATAGAAGAGCTACCAACATACTTTGCAACGGGAATATAGGTTGCATTACCATTGACACTCCATCCGGCACCCAACAAAAGTCCCAATGCCAACTCGGCACCCTGATGTAAGCTTTTTCCACCATTGGCTTTGTTGATCCCCATTGCTAAGCTTTGATTCACAATCTGATTGCTGAAGTTCATACTAAAAACTGCAGCGTCATAAGTAAAGCTTGGATTTTTTCCCCTTAAGCCTAATTCCATATTGGTCGATCGCTCAGGATCCAGCTGCTGATCAACCCCCTGCTCACTGACTGCAGTAGCAAGTTGTGCAGGAGCAAATCCCTTGTAGATGCTGGAATACAACTGAAGATCAGGAGTCACTTGCAGGGTGGCGCCAATCTGCGGAATTGTTTCTACATTTTTGGCGCCACCGCTTTTTTCAGTAAGCACGTTATTTCGGGTCTGGTTATAGCTTTCTACCCGTATGCCCGGAATTACAGCAAAATCTTTAGTGATTAAAAACCGATTCTGGGCATATAACGCGACTGAATTTGCCTTATTTTCTTCGTGAGTAGTAATTCTTCCTGATCTAGCCAGGCTAGTCGATGCCAACATCTGATTGGACTGCGTCTCAGTATGCAATCGCACTCCGAGCTCCGCCTCATTTCGAAGGCCAAATGCTTTAAATGCATGCATGAGACGAGAATCTATACCCAACATCTGAAACTCTCGATTACGTCCGAACATACATTCGGAGCTGCCGTTGCATGGCTTAAAAATAGTCCCGTCAGCCGAGCGAGAGCTGATACTCTGGCGCCAAAAATCACGCCCCAGCTTACTCCAATAGACTAATGTATTGAGTTTGGCATCAGGACTCATATCCCAAGAGTGATTTAAATCCACCGCATTTCTCTGAGTAACAAAACTATCGTTTGGTGCAGGATTTGATGATGTTCTATTGTTATATTGATTGGGCCTCAATCCTACATAAGAAATATTAATATCATTATCGTAATGAGTGTATTTCAAGCTCATCCATTGATTTTTGGCAATACTCATGCCGCCCTTAAAAAGAATGTCGGTCATCTCATACCCATTACTCTGATAACTATTCGATTCAGACTTAATTACATTCAGACCAGCAATAGCGCCATTGGATTCCGATTTACCGCCAGCCTCAATTTGCGCTAAGCGATACCCATAGTTACCAGCTTTAGCAGTTACTTTAAAACCCTCTTCCGGTGTTTTAGTCAGATAATTAACAACACCGCCAATATTGGACGGGCCATACTGCAACCCAGATGCACCCTTTAATACCTCAATACCACTCATCCGATCTACCGGTGGGCTGTAATAGGAGGCGTTGGAAATAAATAAACTGGGGTGTATCGGCGCACCATCCTCTAAAAGTAATACTTTTTGACTTCGACCTGGATTCAACCCCCGAATGCCAATATTTGGAATTGCGCCAAGAGCACCCTCATCACCTCGAACATGGACTCCAGGAACGGTCTTTAAGGCATCTTGCAATGAAAGTGGCTGGAGAATTTCCAACTGCTTTTGATTGATGATGTCGACTGTCCCCGGAATTTTTGATAGCGCATTTACTTCTTTACCCACAATATCAATTCTAGGCAGATCCATTTCCTGAGCATTGGCGCATGTCAATGCCGAGCATCCAAGGGCCAATGCCAATCTTGGTGCCCATGCTAATTTCTGTAACTTCATATGCAATCTCCAGTGATAAAAATAAAAAATCGCTGGCTATTGGCATATCAATATACTTTTTGCTGGCTAAAAATAAATTTAAAATTATTTAGTCAAGATAAGCTTTCTTAGCTTGGTAATACTTAGCTGATACCTGTGACCCTCATGCAGAATGATGATCGATCGATCGTTTCCCATTAGAGAGGTACTTTGGATTACCCTACCCCAAGTATCTTTAGACGCATTAGATGTTACTTTCAATGCGGGTATGTTATGACTCAACTTAGGTCTCCAGGGTAAAGTGGATTGGGAGGCGATAACACTCGGGGGTACCTGATCCTCTCGACCCTAAGGTAGAAAATCTCCACTCTTTGATTGTTTCTAAAGCAGCATGATCTAGCCGTGAAAATCCTGAGCTTTTCACTAATGTAAGCCCGTCAACTAAGCCCTGGTGATTGATGCACATCTTTAGCTCAACAAAGCCCTGTTCACCCATACGCCTGCTAGCTATCGGATAAGGTGGCTGAGGATTTGCCAGAATGCCACGCTGACTCAATGGGATATTAGTGTTTGAGGAGATTGCTGGCGCAGTAGACTCTGCCACAACATCTACAGTTGGGCTAGTAGATTCTATTTTTTGATGACTAAAAGCCATCGGCGCACCGAACACCTTAGTAGCGCGATCGACCGATTGTTTAATTCGTCGATTTTCAGGAGACGACCTTAAAGCGCTCTTTGAAGAATTCTCTCGAGTAAGACCCAAAGAAATGACTTGTTCTGTGAACTTATCTACGCCACTATTTTTAAATGATGCAGCAAACCCCAAAATACTCAAGTGAATTGCAGTAACAACCGCAATCAGAGTGATTGAGGTATCACCATTAAAAGCACTACTCCAATACCTTAACAACGTCATACCTACGCCCGCCCTACATAGTTTTAAATGATAATGATTCTCATCTATTTTATGCAAAGCAATCGATATAAACAACCCTTCTTAAAAAGAGGATGTAACACTGGGATGCTAATTACTTAGTCGCTAAGCGCCATAGTGAAGTTACTTCAGCCGCTCTAGCAGCATGGAGCCGATCAGTTTCATCGAATACTTTCTGATGTTTTGCCTTTGTGTCACTCCTACTAAGTACTTTTAATCCTGCCTGCTCAATCCACTCCAATAGCTCTGCTCGAGTCCTCAACCCTAGATGCTCAGCAAGGTCGGACAAAATCAGCCAACCCTCACCCCCGGGGAATAGATGCTCTTTTAATCCATTAATGAAACCCTTAAGCATCTGACTTCCAGGATCATAGATAGAACGCTCTAAGGTGGAGCTAGGTCGGGCTGGTAACCATGGGGGGTTACATACAATTAATGAGGCTCTTCCCTCAGGAAATAAATCGGCCTTAACAACGTTGACTTGATTTGCTAAATTCAAGCGCTCAATATTCTCTTTAGCACAGGCTAGCGCGCGATCATCCAAATCTGTAGCAATAATTTTTTGCAATCCACGCATATTTAAAATGATGGATAAAACCCCGCTACCAACACCAATGTCAAAAGCAATCGATTCCACATCAAGTGCTTTAGGTAAGGGTGCATCACAAACCAATTCAATATACTCGCCACGAATGGGAGAAAAAACACCATAGTGGGGATAAACAAAAACTGCCTCACCATTTTCATCGGCAAGGACAGGCAAACCATTTTTGCGCCATTCATAAGCACTGATTACTCCCAAGAGCTCTCGCAAGGAAATAACATACGCCTGAGCAGAAGCGCCATACGCCTCAAGACATGCCTGAGTTACGACCGGCGCCCGCCTCAAAGGGATCGTGTGCTCAGAAGTACATTCAATCAATATCATCCCCAAAATGCGAGCACGCTGGGATTGCGTAAGGCGATGTAAATTGAAGGTGTCGAGGGCAAACTGTTGAGCAGTCTTCTCAACATTGGCGACAATACTCTTATCTGCTCGCTTTGATTTTTTTGAAGGCCTATCAACGCGTCTTACTAACGCTTGTAGTAGCTGACGGGCATTTTGAAAATCACCCCGCCACAAGATCGCAGTACCCTCACAAGCTAGGCGATAGGCAATATCTGCAGTTAGCGTGTCATCCCCAAGAACTACTTTTTTATGGGGTGCTATGCCATTTTCAGAATGCCAAAGAGCTGTCTGTATTTGGTCGCCCTCTTCCCATTGGATAGAAGCATCTTTAGTCATAAATTATCCAGGAGGGTGATCCTCCGGATTGACATCTAAGGCAATCAGAAAACGAGAGACCATGTTGTAGGCTGCAATCACGGTTACTAACTCTACTGTATCCGTATTGCCAAGGGTAGCTTGCAGCCTTTTCATTAAAGCGCTGTCGACTTGAATATTGCGCGTCATCTGAAAAGTTAAGGCTGCAGCATCTTGCTCTATTGGGCTAAAGCATTCCGCTGGAAAGCTAGTCTGTCCAATAAGGCGCAATGCCTGCACCTGCTCTTCTGTACCACCCGCCTGAATAAATGGTGGCGCATGATGAAAAAACTCATACTCGGCACCGTTTAGTACCGCAACCCCACACATAGCTAGTTCACGCAACTTAGGATCTAGGGATAGATTGTTGCGAATCTCGCCAATAAAGTGATTCCAGCCTTCGGCAATCGGGGTGCTATGTAACAGCATTCGATCTAGATTGATAAATTGCCCACCGCGCCTTTGGCGAATGGCGGAGACTAGTGCAGCAGGTTCTGCCAAATCCATTGGTTGATAAGGAATTAAACGCTCGTTCATATTTAAATATTTAGTCAGGTGTTAATTAAGGAATGAAGAAATTAAGGGGCTTCTTTAATGTTGTTTTCAATAACAAACTTACCCCATATGGCAATCTGCTTGCCAATGAAATCACGTAAGGTCTCTGGGTTTCCAGCAACAATTTCAATTCCCTGTGATTTCAGTTTTTCAGCAACAGAGGGTGTTTTTAAGGCCTTCGTTACCGCCTGATTCATCGCATTGACAATAGCAGGAGGTGTTTTACCAGGAGCTAAAACTGCCCACCATGCTGGCGCATTAAATCCTGGGAAGCCACTCTCAGCGATAGTTGGTACGTTTGGTAAAGCAGCGGATCGCTTACTGGTAGTAATTGCCAAGGGAATGACACCGCCGCTATCAATGTGAGGCTTGACTAAAAATTCCGAACCAATAGCGAGCTGAACCTGTCCACCTAGAATGTCTTGCATTAGAGGTCCTCCGCCACGATAGGGAATATGGTTCCAGTCAAATCCTGCTTGTTTTGCCAAACGAGCCATTGCCAAATGTCCAAGACTACCAATACCAATTGAACCGTAGCTAAATTGCTTCCCCGCTTTCGATTGATCTACTAGCTGTTTAAAGCTTGTTATGCCAGAACTCTTACTTGCAACAATGACCATAGGCGATGTACCAATTAAGGTTACTGGTGCAATATCTTTAATAGTGTCGTAAGGAAGCCTATCTTTCAAACTAGGATTTACCCCGTGCGTGTCGAACACTACTGCAAAGGTATAGCCATCTGGATCGGCCCGTGTCATTGCAGCAGTCCCAATAACACCAGATGCACCACCAATGTTTTCAACAATCACGTTTTGCTTTAATTCTGCCTGCAAGGCTGGGGCTAGCACTCTAGCCACCTGATCCACAGAGCCGCCCGGGGGGAATACCGCAATTAAACGAATAGGCTTTTGGGTAGGCCAAGTCGCTACTCCAGCACTTTGGGCGCTCACGATTGAGCTAGCAGCCAACAGAACTGAGCCCAAAATCAAGGCTTTTTTAGCCATCTTTATAAAAATCTGCATTGCCCGCATCTCCTTCAGTTAAGTGCCCAAGATTACCACCCTCGCAGCCATCCTGTTCGATAATGGCGGTTGGAGTCAAAATAAAACAATCATGAAACCCATCCTGAACATTGCAGCCTATTTATTTGTGAGCCTAGATGGATTGACGGAGCTACGCAGTGCAATACTTGCCGAGTGCAATTCCCGCCAAATTAAAGGCACCATCTTATTAACTGGGGAAGGAATCAACCTGTTTTTGGCTGGCAAAGAGCTTGAATTGCATAATTTTTTAGATTGGCTAAAGACAGACGCCCGCTTTAGCGCTTTGCAGACTAAGGATAGCTGGTCTGAAGAGCAGCCGTTTAAAAAGATGCTCGTCAAAATAAAGAATGAGATTATTCGCATGAATCACCCCACGATTCGTCCTGAAGAAGGTAGAGCTAATTTCATTACACCCCAAAAATTACGAGAATGGCTTGATCGGGGAACTGATGATTTGGGACGCCCAGTGGTAATGATTGATACCCGTAATGCATTTGAGGTGGAATACGGCACCTTTGAGAATGCACTGCATTTCAACATTAGTAAATTTACAGAGTTTCCCCAAGCAATCACGGCTCAAAAAGAGGCTTTATCCGACAAAACATTAGTGAGCTTTTGCACCGGGGGAATACGCTGTGAAAAATCAGGCCTCTATATGCGCGAGATTGGGATGCAACATAGTTACCAATTAGAAGGTGGCATCTTAAAGTATTTCGAGGAAGTGGGCTCTGCACACTACAGCGGTACCTGTTTTGTTTTTGATGAACGAGAGTCACTGGAGCCCAATTTAAAATCGATCCCGATTGAACAGTCCATTCGAAAAAAATTAAAGTCCTAAAACAGCAAAGCAAGTCTTAAATTAAGAAGCTTTTTATGCCGCAAGAAAATGTAGCAACAGGAGTAGAATTTGCTTCACAATTAAAAAAATAGTACCAATACACCAAGGCTCGAGACATGCCCAATCACCCCCATCGGATAACACCCTCTTCAATACTCCACGCTATTTTTATAAGCCTAGGCTTCATTAGCCTGGGGGCAACTGCGCAGACTGCTCCTGTAGCGTATCCCATAAAGCCAATCAAGCTGATTGCTCCTGTAGCTGCTGGTGGAGGCCTCGATAATCTCGCACGTGCTGTAGCAGAAAAACTATCACGCTCGCTTGGGCAAACTGTTGTAGTAGAAAATATTGGCGGTGGTGGTGGCACGATTGCCTCACAAGCCGCGGCAAAAGCACCAGCCGATGGATATACTCTGATGGTTGCCTATGTCGGAAGTCACGGGACCAATCCCGCCGTCCGAAAGCTGCCTTACGATGCCATTAAAGACTTTAGCCCAATCGGAATGATTGGTGCGACGCCGAATGTAATCATCATTAATCCCGAGCTACCGGTTAAGAATTTCAAAGAATTTGTTGATTACGCCAAAAAAAATCCTGCTAAATTAAGCTATGGTTCTGCTGGTCCTGGAACACTCACCCATCTTGGAGTAGAGCAACTCAAAATTGCCACTGGCATTTTTATGGTACATGTTCCATATCGTGGGGTAGGGCCAGCCTACACTGACCTTCTGGCAGGACAGACCCAAGCCATGTTTCCAACGCTATTTGCAGCACTCCCTTACATTAATTCCAATCGCGTAATAGGTCTAGCCCTAACAGGATCAAAACGTAGCCCTGCGGCACCCAGCATTCCAACATTTAAGGAGCTAGGCTATAACGGCTTTGATGGTCAGCAGTGGTATGGCATCGTGGGTCCAGCCAACTTGCCGCCCGCTATTGTTGCCAAACTCAACGCTGAGCTCAATAAAGTACTTGCTCTTCCAGATTTCTCAGAAAAAATGACCAATGAGGCCATGACGCTCATGCCGATGACGCCGCCACAATTTGCAAATTACATTAAAGAAGATATCGCACGATGGGCAAAAGTAGCTAAAGACCGTCACATTGAAATTGATTAATAACCCACTCTATTTTTAATAACTACCTCCATCGCTAACAGGAAAAATATGTCTCAAGTAATCGCAACTGCTGCTGATTTAAACGCTCCACCAGTCACTAAAATTCTCGCTGAATTTGTAACATCACACCCCAGTCAAGGCTGGACAGCAGAAGTTGATCATGAGGCACATCGCACCTTTTTGAATTGGTTAGGCTGCGCTATTGGCGCAACTCAGCATGAGAGTGTTGAGTCCTCTTTAGCTGCCATTCGTGAATTCCAGCCAGCCCCGCAGGCTAGTATTTTGGGTCGCAAAGAGAAGGTAGATATGGGTGGTGCAGCCCTAGTTAACGGCATCAGCTCACATACCTTTGACTTTGACGATACCCATCTCAAAACGGTCATTCATCCTGCTGGTCCAGTGGCATCGGCAATATTGGCGCTCGGGGAACATATTAATGTGAATGGCCGCCAACTGATTGACTCCCTTGTTTTGGGGATTGATGTAGCCTGTCGTGTTGGTAATGCAATGTATCCGGATCACTATCATCGCGGCTGGCATATTACTGGCTCCACCGGTATGCTGGGATCAGCAGCGGCTTGCTCTCGATTGATGGGTCTTGATCTACATAAAACGACCATGGCATTAGGGATTGCCGCATCTCAGCCAGTAGGTATGCGTGAACAGTTTGGCACGATGACTAAGCCATTCCATCCTGGTGGTGCTGCTCGCGCTGGACAGCTGTCCGCTCTATTAGCAAAGCATGGCTTTACAGCAAGCCCAAAGGCATTGGAAGCTGGGCGTGGTTTTATGCAAACTGTTTCCACTAAGTGTGACTGGGCAGAAATTGACCGTGAACTTGGCACATCATTTGAGATTTCACTCAATACCTACAAACCATTTGCCTGTGGCATCGTGATTCATCCTGCGATTGATGCTTGCGCTCAGTTACGCGCCCAAGGGGTGAAAGCGGACGATGTCGAGCGGATTGAACTAAGAGTACATCCATTGGTATTGGAGCTCACTGGCAAGAAAACGCCTAAGGATGGACTTGAAGGGAAGTTCAGTGTCTATCACGGCTGTGCGGTTGGATTAATTTTTGGTCAAGCTGGCGAAGGTGAGTATGCAGATGACATTGTGAATCGTGCCGATGTCATTGCTTTGCGAGCCAAAGTAAATGCGACAACCGATACTTCTATCAGTGAAGCATCTGTAGACGTAAAAGCAATTATGAAGGATGGTAAAGAGGTTCATATTTTCGTGAAAAATGCGATCGGGTCGGTAGAAAACCCAATGAGTGATGCCCAGCTTGAACAAAAGTTCACCACCTTGACTGAGCCCGTGATTGGCAAAGAAAAAACCCGTCAACTGATTGCCGCTCTCTGGCAATTGGGTAGCGCCTCTGATTTAAGGCAAATCTTGCAACTCTCCACACCTGATTAATTCACTATATAACCATACAGAACTGGCCTATGTCTTCACTACCTAATATCGTCATCCTTGGAGACTATGAACGTGCTTTACGTCGCTTCTCGCAATGGGAAACGTTAGATCAAAAATCTAACCTAACCATCCATCATGAACCGTTACGCGACGAAGCTTTGTATGAAGCGGTTAAGGAAGCTGATGCTATTGCTATCGTTCGGGATCGCTCTCCTTTTGATGAGGCAATGATTGCCCGATTACCAAGGCTCAAATTCCTGATGTTTACTGGTGAACGTAACGGCACGCTCGATGCTGCAGCACTTGTCTCCAGAAATATTCCGATGGCATGCACACCAGGCGGCCCGTCAAAAGAAACTACGGCTGAGCTTACTTGGGCCTTAATTTTGGCTGCCTCCAAGAATTTAATCAACCAAACATCGCTGATTGGAAATGGTGGTTGGCGTAATGAATTATCAGTACTGCCGATGCTGTCAGGGCAGCGTCTTGGCATCATGGGCTTGGGCGCTATCGGTAGCAAAGTAGCCAGAGTAGGTCATGCTTTCGGAATGGAGGTAGTAACCTGGAGCCCGCGCATGACTCCTGAGCGTGCTGCCGCTCAAAATGCTATCTCTGTTAGCTTAGATGAATTACTAAGTACCTCCAAAGTAGTCACCCTCCATTTAGTCGCGGGGCCCGGAACTAAAGGCATTATCAGTGCCGATCAATTGGCTTTGATGCGCCCAGATTCCATTCTAGTCAACACTTCAAGATCGGCGCTGATCAATATGTCAGACTTAAGCATTGCACTGCAAAAGGGCTCTCCTGCCAAAGCTGCAGTAGATGTATTTGACGTTGAGCCTCTGCCGGCTAACGACCCCTTGCGCAATATGCCTCATTTATTAGTCACGCCACACCTCGGCTTTATTGCAGAGCCTATTTTTGAAGCATTCTCTCAAGGCATCACCCAGACCCTAAATGCCTGGCTCGAACAAAAACCCGTTCCACATCCTTTCAAACCCTAATTAATTAGTCTTCTCATTTTTGAAAACACTCACCCCCGCCCAACTGTTTATTAGTTTTAGTAAGATCGGCATGTCTGGTTTTGGCGGGGTTCTTCCTTGGGCGCGGCGAACCCTAGTGGAGCAAGATCAGATTCTGAGCTCAGAAGAGTTCAGCGCCATTCTTGGGATATGCCAAATTGTTCCCGGCCCCAACATTGTTAATCTGGCTGTCTGTGTTGGATCCCGCTTTGCTGGAGCTAAAGGTGCACTCGCAGCAGTATTAGGGTTAACTTTGGGTCCAGTTTGTTTAGTGCTACTTCTGGCCCTGCTCTACGAGCATTACAGCTACCTAGATTCTGTAAAAGGCGTTCTGCGTGGTATTTCTGCTGTAGGCGTAGGTTTAATTGCCTCTACAGGACTAAAGATGTTGCGTGATGAGTTGCAATATCCCGCCATGTTGTTAGTGGTGGCTATCACTGTGATCGCAGCAAGCTATTTTCATCTCGGTCTTGGCTGGGTGGTTCTCATTGCCGCTCCATTGGCTATATTTTTAGCCCACAAGAAAGCCTCTAGGTAATGGGTATTTTGCTTGGCTTATTTTTCAAGCTCTCCGCTCTTTCTCTAGTTGCCTTTGGGGGGATCAATGCCCTACTTCCAAGTCTATTAGACTTAACAGTAAATCAAGAACGTTGGGTTGATGTACAAACCTTTGCTGACTATTTTGCTATTGCTCAAGCCGCTCCTGGACCTAACTTCATGACAGTCACCCTAATAGGTTGGCATGTTTATGGTGTTCTGGGGGCATTTCTGGCAACTCTTGCGATCGCCTGGCCATCATCAATTTTGATTTATTTTCTTCAGCGCTTCATCACCAATATGCATGACGAGCATCGAAAGAAAGTCATTCAGTACGGAGCTGCAGCTCTTGCTATTGGACTCGTGCTAACTTCGGCATGGCAGATTGCCTTACAAATTAACCACACTGATGCCGCCTACATTCTCACCATACTCACCATTGGATTAACCATCTTTACTCGCTGGCACCCCCTCTATTTGATAGGACTAGGTGCACTTTTAGGACTGTTCGGTTTTATATGAAAATCTTCCGCCTGTTTTTTATTGCAATCACCGCCTTTACTCTAATGATGTCAAGTGCGGTCATTTCGCAAACTAACTACCCCAATAAACCAATTAATTTAATCGTGCCTTACGGTGCAGGGGGCAGTGCAGACTCTCGCAGTAGGCAATTAGCCCAGAAAATGAGTGTCATTCTCAAGCAGCCAATCATTATTGATAACAAGCCTGGTGCGGGTGGAAACATCGGTACGGAATTTGTTGCTAAGGCTGCTCCTGATGGCTATACGATTGGTATGGGTAACTTTGCACCATTAGCAGTGAATAAAACCTTATTTGGTAATTTGCGTTACGACCCAGAAACAGATCTCAGCCCTATTATTCTGATAGAAAAGGGGCCGCTCATTCTGGTGGTCAACCCCAATTCGCAATACAAAACGATTCAAGATATTGTTGCAGCCGCTAAAGCTAAGCCTGGCACCCTAACATTTTCCTCTGGGGGAATTGGTGGAAGCCATCAACTCTCGGCCGAACTCTTTATGCAAAATACAGGCATTCAGATGATCCACGTACCTTATAAAAGTGGCTCTGCAGGACTAACCGATCTGATGGCCGGCAATGTCGATATGATGTTTGATCAGATGTATTCCGCAGTACCCAGCATTAGGGCTGATAAGCTGCATCCCATTGCTATCACTAGCAAAAAGAGATCACCCCTCTTTCCGAATCTACCTAGCTTTGCTGAAGCGGGTTTTCCTAAGGTTGAAGTGCTCAATTGGCAAGGCTTTATCGCACCTGCCAAAACACCAAAGGCCGTTATTGAAAAACTCAATGCCGCTGCCAATGAAGCCTTAAAGGATCCTCAACTGAGAGAGCTAATGCTCTCTCAAGGCAATGAAATCGGCGGAGGAACCCCTGCCGACTTTGCCGCGTTAATTAAGTCTGAAGCTGCTAAGTGGAGCGCCGTAGTCAAGGTAGGAAATATCAAGCCCTAGCAAATCACTCGTAGCTTGCAGCTACTTCAATACGCCTATTTCAGAGCTTGGTAAGTCAAAATACCGGCAAAGGTTAATGCGAAGGATCCAATTAAATTAAACAGAGTTGTGGCGAGTGCCCACGTAACCTCACCACGCTGCATTAAGCCGACCACTTCGGCAGAAAAACTGGAAAAGGTGGTTAGACCGCCTAAAAAACCAGTAATGACAAGTAGCCTCCACTCAGGAGATAAATGCGCATTATTTCCAAAGAACGCTACTGCAATACCAATGAAATAGCCACCCACTAGATTGGATATCAACGTACCCAAAGGCAGTGCTGAAGCAGTTCCTAAAGTAGCACCTACAGTCACTAGATTGAATCCAGCCCTAAGCAAGGCGCCGGTACCGGCTCCGAAAAAAATTGCAACCAGAGATAGCCACATACTTAATGTCTTATTGAAAAGTTAAATCAGTGCTGGCTTAGGACAGGGTAGGACATACCGCTGTTGCAGGTAAAAACTAGCCGAATACGTAACCAATATGAGCGGCAACCAGTGCAAACAAAATAGCCAAACTCGTTGCAACTGCCAACATCACAATGAGGGTAATGATTTTTTTATTGATCTCGTCTTTCGACTCTTTATGCCATTCGTTCATGCTGAATCCTTATTGAATATATTCATTAACGGACTAATTATCCACTATCGGCCTCGACCAGCCTTACGCATCATGGCTTTTCCACCACCAAATCCAGCCTGAGGCCTGCCACCAGGGCCTGATGGGCCCTTTGGAGCCGGAGGACGTGCAGCAGGCTTAGCCAGCGTTACCTTAGCCGGGATTTTTGATTCTGGTTTTTTCTCATCAGTCACTTTATTCACTCCTGTAGATATCATATTGTCATGATTACTGACTATTCTATCCAAGCTGTCGCCATTAATGCGATTCCCTTGATTTTTGCCATTACAGTTCATGAGGCGGCCCATGGCTATGCTGCCCGAAGACTGGGTGACAATACTGCCTATTTATTAGGCAGGGTGAGCCTAAACCCTGCAAAGCACATCGATCCTGTGGGAACCATTCTGATTCCGTTAACACTGCTATTAACTGGCTCCCCCTTCTTGGTGGGCTATGCCAAGCCAGTACCTGTGCGCTTTGACAAACTAAAGAATCCCAGAATTGATTCGATTTGGGTGGCCTTAGCCGGCCCAGGCTCCAACTTTATTCAGGCACTGATTTGGGCAATATTACTCATTACACTCTTTGGGCTGGGGGTAAATGAACCTTTCTTAGTTTCCATGTCTCAGGCCGGCATCAGCTGGAACCTTGGTTTACTAGTGTTTAATCTGTTTCCACTGCCCCCTCTTGATGGTGGCCGAATTCTCGCTGGACTGTTGCCAGCTCGCCAATCGATCGCCCTGGGGAAGATTGAGCCTTGGGGCTTCTTCATCGTACTAGCGCTAGTATTTACCGGAGTAATTGGAAGCTTCTGGATGGAGCCTCTAATAGGGTTTTTTAAAGGTGTTATCTACCTAATAACGCTACCCTTACAAATGCTGCTGTAGCAACATCATTCAGTAGTATGCTCAATTAGCTCATGACCTTGTTGAGCTAAAGCCCCATAACTTCATTTAGGAGTAAACGTGAAATCACAAAAAACTATCCTAGTAGTAACGATCGCTACTTTAGCAGCGGCATCCAGCCTTGCTTTTGCCCAATTTAAAAAGCCTGAAGATGCCATAAAGTATCGTCAGAGTGTTTACACAGTAATGGCCAACTCCTTTGGCAAAATTGGTGCTGTGGTAAAGGGTGAAACGCCATACAACAAAGATGAGGTTGCCAAGAATGCAGCGATCGTAGCTACACTATCGGCTTTGCCATGGCAGGCGTTTGGCCCCGGTACTGAAGGTGGTAACGCATTACCAGTAGTCTGGTCAGATAACGCGAAGTTCAAATCCGCTAGTGAAAAAATGCAGCTCGCTATTGTGAACCTAAATGTAGCTGCACAGTCAGGTGATCAGGAGGCAATCAAAAAGGCTTTTGGTGCGGCTGGCCAAACATGCAAGAATTGTCATGATGACTTCAAGAAAAAATAATTAACGCGTGATGAAATAGCCCAAGATAACGCCAATCAGACTAAGCACTAGCAAGGCTGTACCGCGTTGCCAGGCCCCATCTTTAGAATCTTGACCTAAGCTAGCAGGCAGATACTTTGCCTCTTCGCTTGGGTCAATTTCTTTATCGCCAAACAGCATCGGCTTTATGAGGCTCTCATGTCTAAATCGTTGATAGTAAAAAATAGCGCCTAGGTGCACCCCAATCAATCCCAATAAAACTACATCATTCCAATGATGTATCGAATTGAACATCGCAACAGTAGCGTTGGAAACATATTTTGCAAAAGGCCCCTCAAACAGAATATCGTCGTTCGAAAATAGACCAGTTACCGCTTGAAGCCCAATCGAGAAGATTAAGGCAAGCACTGATAAAGAGCCTAAAGGATTGTGACCTAAAACTGCCGGCGATTGGCCTTTCAGATATCGATATAAGCCCCGAGGGCTCGGAACAAAACTAACAAAGCGGGCATGATGAGAGCCAAAGAATCCCCAAAGTATTCTGAAAATAATCAACGTGAGAATGCAGTAACCCGATAGAGCATGCAACGCCATCGCATCACCACCAACATTTACTGTAACAAAGCTGATAATGATGAAAATAAGCAAAGCCCAGTGAAATAGGCGGATAGGCAAATCCCAAATACGAATGATCTTCTTCATTCCCTAAGGATAAATCATGAATGCCTTGTAAAATAAGAGAATTCATGAATCCCAGCAAAGCTTTTAGAACCCTATTATTCTACCGCGTTGGCGCAACACTGAGCTACCAGATCACGATGGTCGCTGTAGGCTGGCATATTTATGAAATTACCAATAGCGTCATATCTTTGGGCCTCATTGGTCTAGCCGAACTCATTCCCTACTTTGCCTTAGCGCTTTACCCTGGGCATGCAGTTGACCATTACTCTAGAAAATGGATTGCTGCAATTGCTTGCATGATTCATGTGGCTGTCGCTTTATTTTTAACGGCTATTGCATTGGGCTACTTCTCGCCACCCATCCCACTGATTTATACCGCAGTCGCTTTCATTGGCGTTGGCAGAGCCTTATTAAGACCCTCTTATCAAGCATTATTTGGACAAATCATTCCCCGTGATCAACTGACCCGATACACCGCCTATGCATCATCTGCCTTTCAAATTTGTGTTGTAACAGGCCCCGGATTGGGTGGCATCATGATTGGTTTTGCAGGCCTAGAATAGACTTACCTGCTAGCTGCTCTATGCGGAGTATTTGGCCTGTATGGGATTACCTTTATCAATGTTGCTCAAGAAAAAACGAATGATTCATCTCATCAGTTTTTAAAAAGCTTTTTGGAAGGCTTTCATTACGTTAAAAAGCATGAGCTCATACTAGGCATCATGGCATTGGATATGTTTGCTGTACTGTTCGGCGGCGCCGTCTCGATCTTGCCCGCCTTTGTGAAAGAAGTACTCAATGCTGCCCCAGAAACACTTGGCATCTTAAGATCAACCCCTGCAATAGGCGCTGTTATCACTGGGATCTATTTAGCCAAACGGCCTATTCTCACTGACTCAGGGAAGTATCTCTTTATATCTGTTGCCGGGTTTGGTTTGGCCATTATTGCTTTTGGCCTATCGAGTAGTTTATGGCTCTGCGCCCTCTTTCTAGGTATTTCAGGTTGCTGCGATTCAGTGTCGGTAGTCATTCGCGGCAGCATTATGCAGCTAACCACACCCGATCATATGCGCGGCAGAATTAGTGCAATCAATGGCATCTTCATTGGCTCCTCAAACGAATTAGGGGCTCTTGAATCTGGTATAGCTGCGAGTCTCATAGGTCTGGTGCCATCTATTATTTTTGGTGGTGTTGCAACTATCGCAGTAGTTGCCATCACCTATCAACTTGCCCCCCACCTCAGAAAACTAAATCTCAAAGATATTACTTAGTTCAGTCGATAGGGCCTCAGTCACTCCATCATTTAATTTCAGGTAGCTCTTTTTGAATAATCTGAAGACCGGCACGAAGAATGTCGTCGTAACGCTTGCGCTCTACCTTAATTGATTCGGAAGTCCAGGGGAAAAATCCTTCACTAGTTTTCATACCTAGCTTGCCACTGGCCACACGCTCACTTAAGCACTTAGCAATGTTAGGTGAATTATTCAAGGAGGGATAGATGCTGGCTCCTGCTGCACCATGAATCTCAAGACCGGCATGGTCACGCTGCATCACTGGACCCGCGGCGAGGTAGCGAAAGCCAAAACCAAAACGTACCGCCTTATCAATGTCTTCTAGCGTAGCAATTCCAGCGTCTACCATTGAAAAAGCTTCACGCGATAAAGCATGTTGCAATCGGTTTGCTAAAAAACCGGGCAAGTCCTTTTTTACAGTTACAGGCACCATGCCACAGGCTGTCATGAGTCTAGATAAACTTTCACCAACCATTGGGGAAGTTTTTTCGCCATAAACTACCTCAACGCAGGGTACCAAATGGGCGGGCATAAAAAAATGTAGGCCAATCATCCGAGCAGCCGTTTTTAAACCACGCGCGATTTCACTAATCGGAAAGCTGGAACTGTTGCTTGCAAGCACTGTCTCGGGCTTAGCTAACTTCTCTAATTTAGCAAAGAGCGCTTGCTTAATATCAACGCGCTCAGGCACGCATTCAATCACTAAATCAATATCTGACCAATCGACCTCTTCTAGGGAGCCTGCAACAGATAGTAAGTGGATGCGATGCTCATAACCTAGATCACTCAAGGTATTGGCAAAATAATCAGGTAAAAGTGCTCTGCGCTCTGTTGTAGGCTCAACAACCTGCACTGCGCAACCCCCCCGTGCGCAGACAGCGGCGACATCGGCACCCATCGTCCCGCCGCCGACAATCACAACCTTCGTTTCTGCTGGGGTAAATAACATCTGATTTCTCCTTGAATATTTAAATAAGACTATAAATCCTCTTACAATGATTTGATTATTTCAATAAAAAAGTAAGCGAGACATGATCCCCGTCAATTCTGTACTACAGGTTGGTCAATTTCCAGACGTTATGCAGGCAGAAATTGACAAACGACTCAAGACTATTAAGTTAGTTGATCCTGAGGGAAAGCCACCGGCAGGCAACTTCACCGCAATACTGACTCGCTCCAATACCGTCATTCCCCAATCTCTTCTTGAGCAAGTTACTAGCATTCAAATGATTGCTACTTGTGGGGTAGGGTACGACAACCTTCCCTTAGCCTATCTCAAACAAAAAGGCATTAAGGCTAGTAATACGCCAGGCGTTTTAAATGATGCCGTTTGTGAACTAGCCATTGGCATGCTGTTTGGACTTTTACGTCGCATCCCGCAAGCGCAAGAGTTTGTCCAAACAGCGGCATGGGCTAAGGCGCCATTCACGATGACCACTACCTTGGCCGGTAAGTGTGTTGGTATTGCTGGTATGGGTCGAATTGGACAGGATCTAGCTAGACGCCTCGAGCCCTTCAAGGTCAAGATTGCATACACTGGGCCAAACCAAAAGAACATCCCTTACGAATACCACCCTTCCATTGCTGAATTAGCGCTGGCTTGCGACGTGTTATTTCTTGCATGCCCTGCTAATCCTGAGACAGAAAAAATGATTGATTCCCAAGTACTGGCAGCACTTGGGTCAAAGGCTTACCTTATTAATATTGCACGCGGCAGTGTTATCGACGAAGCCGCCCTTTTAGTTGCGCTGCAACAAAAAGTAATCGCTGGAGCAGCGCTTGATGTCTTTGAAAATGAACCCAATCCCAATCCTGAGTTGTTAAAACTCGATAATGTCTTACTGACACCCCATATCGGCAGCGCCACATTCGAAACCAGACAATTAATGACAAATTTAGCACTAGATAACTTGGAAGCTTTTTATAATCAACAGACACTTCCAACCGAAGTAACTAATTAACCCGGAATAAATATGACTATGTCCCCGCATCCCTCCACACTGCCTGCAGTGCTCTCACCCGTTTTAACCCCCTTTACATTAGACGGCAATCCTGATGCAAAAAAATTACTCAAGCAATGTCAATGGCTTGAATCCAATGGAGTAGGACAGGCCATCTTCGGTACGAACTCCGAAGCAAACTCCATGTCTGCACCACAGAAAATGAGTACCTTAACTGCCCTGGTAGAGGGCGGCCTCAATCCAGCACACATGATGCCGGGTACTGGTGCTACGTCGATTGATGCCACAGTCAACATGACTCGCCACGCCGTTGAGCATCAATGTGCGGGTGTGTTAATGCTGCCCCCGTTCTACTACAAAGATGTCACTGATGATGGTTTGTTTGCTTACTTCTCAGAAGTCATCCAAAAAGTTGGTGATACGCGATTACAAGTTTATATTTACAACATCCCGCCAGTAACCAAAATTAATTTAAGCCTCTCCTTACTAGAGCGCCTAACAAAAGAGTATCCAAAAACGGTTGTCGGAATGAAAGATAGTTCCGGTGATTGGGCCTATACAGAGTCGGTGATTAAGCTCTTGGCTCCATCGGGTTTTCGAGTTTATGCTGGCAGCGAAGTGTTTTTAATGCGTGCCTTGCGCGCAGGCGGCGTAGGCTGTATCTCCGCTACAGCTAACGTAAACCCTAAGGCCATTGCAGAATTAGCATCGCATTGGCAAGAATCTGATGCAGATCAACGTCAGGCTGACCTAGATCAAGTACGCTCCATATTTGCTCAATACCAAATGATTGCCGGGATGAAAACCGCTGTTGCCAGTTACAGTAATGATTCTGAGTGGTTACGTGTAAGACCACCACTCATGCAATTGAGCGCAGAGCAACAAGCGAAGTTGCTTGGAGAGCTCAAAAGTATTAACTTTAGTATGCTGGGCCTTTAATTCAATAGACGCACTATAGGAGACAACTATGAAACTATTAAAAATCATTGCCTTATCCCTTTCAATACTTTGGGGAAGTGCTCAGGCACAGAATATTTCGATTGCAACTGGTGGTACAGGCGGCGTTTATTACCCAATGGGTGGTGGACTCGCAGCCTTACTTTCAAGTAAGGTGCCAGGAATGGCTGCAACAGCAGAGGTCACTGGAGGTTCCGTTGATAACCTCAACCTCATCGGTACTGGCAAGCCCTATGTTGGCTTTTCAATGGCTGATGCCGCAAAAGATGCTCAAATCGGCGAAGGTAAGTTTGCAGGCAAAAAAGTAGATCTGCGCACCCTAATGATTCTGTATCCCAATCTAATGCATGTTGTCACCGTTGAATCTACAGGCATTAAGTCAATGAAAGATCTTAAAGGCAAGCGCATTAGTACTGGCGCCCCTGGAAGCGCAACTGAAGTGATGGCCTTTCGCTTACTTGAGGCTGCCGGTCTAGACAAAGACAAAGATGTTAAGCGTGAACGTTTAAGCGTAGCGGAATCTGTCAATGCAGTAAAAGATCGCAAGATTGATGCCTTTTTCTGGGTTGGTGGGCTGCCTACCGCAGCAGTGACTGACCTAGCCAATAGCCCTGGTATGAAAATTGTGATGGTTGATACTTCTGCTGAAGTACCTGCAATGAATAAGAAGTATGGAAATCTGTACTTTGCTGCTGATATTCCAAAAGAAACCTACAGCGGTATGGGTAAAACTAATAAGGTCGCTGGCGTTGCTAACATTCTTGTTGTAAACGCTAATATGCCAGAAGCAGAAGCTTACAAAATTGTTAAGGCCGTATTTGATAACAAAATTGATTTGGTGCGCACCCATGCTGAGTACATTAACGTGACTCTAGAAAATCAAAAGCTGAAATCCTCACCAATTGATTTTCATGCGGGCGCTTTAAAATACTTTAAAGAAAAGAACGTTAAGGTCAATTAAGCGATAGAACGTATTAGCAATGCACCAGTAATAACAAGAGTGGGTATGTCCCACTCTTTTGATTTAATAGACTTACAAATACAAAAAAATAGGTAGAGACATGACTCAATCCGTGATTGATAACGAAACACAAGAAAAATTAGATGCCTTCATCAAGCAAGAGGAGGGAGACTCAAACGACTACAAAGGTCTTTTGGCAAAGTTTATTACTCTGGTAGCGGTTGGCATGTCCCTATTCCATCTTTATGCTGCTTACTCAATTGTTCCAACGCATCAGCTACGCGTCATTCACGTCGCCTTGGTTCTTTTCTTAGTATTTCTGAGCTTTCCGATAGCTGCCCGTTTTAAAAATCGTTTGATGTGGTGGGATATCGTATTTGCAATTGGGTCGGTATTTATCGCTTACTACATTCTGAGTGGTGGCGATGATTTGATGGATAGAAATACGGCACCCAACTCCACTGACGTCATCATCGGTGTTGGTTTAATTGCATTGATTTTAGAAAGCGTGCGAAGAACCAATGGCATGATTTTGGTCGGCGTAACCGCCCTTTTCTTACTCTATGCTGTATTCGGCAATTACTTGCCAGCACCCTGGACCCATAAGGGATATGAAATTGATCGTCTAGTAGGCTACATGTTTATGACGCTTGAGGGTATCTATGGAACAGCGGTGGATGTCTCCGCCACCCTCATTATTCTCTTCACCATTTTCGGCGCCTTCTTACAGTTCACTGGCGCTGGTAAGTTTTTCATCGACTTCTCTTTTGCAGCTATGGGTGGAAAATCCTCTGGCGTAGGAAGAACTATCGTCATGTCTTCGTTCTTACTCGGCGGCCCCTCTGGTTCAGGAGTGGCGACTACAGTCACTGTTGGCTCTGTAGCAGCACCCATGCTAGAAAAAGTAGGCTACGAAAAAAATGCTGCGGGTGGCTTGCTAGCTGCAGGTGGCTTAGGCGCTATTATTTCCCCGCCAGTACTGGGTGCAGCCGCATTCTTAATTGCTGATTTCTTAAAGATATCCTACCTAGATGTGTTGCTGATGGCGACCATTCCAACTATCTTGTTCTATCTTGGCTTATTTGTCATGGTAGAAATTGATGTGCGCAAATATGGCATGAAGAGCATTCAATTTCATGCGGCTGAAACTGCTTGGCAGCTGACCAAAAAATACTGGTTTCATTTCTTTTCACTCATTTCGATCGTCGTTTTTATGCTGTTCGGCTTCTCACCAGTTATGTCTGTATTTTGGGCGACAGTGGTTTCGGCCCTCTCTAGCATGCTGCGTGAAGATACTGCCATTATTCCTTGGGCCTGGTTTAAGGGTAAAGAGCCAATACTTGCGGGTCTCTACAACTCAAACCTTACTAAGTCATTAGCATCAGGCTCTACTGGTGTACTCGCAATTGCAGCCACCTGCGCTGGTGCAGGCCTCATTGTGGGTACTGTCACACTCACCGGTCTAGGCTTGAAGTTCAGTTCTATCGTCATTCAGTATGCTGGCGGCTCGTTGTTGCTTACTGCCATCTTCACTGCCTTAGTAGTTTGGGTGGTCGGGCTCGCAGTTCCGGTAACGGCGTCTTACATCATTTGCGCTGTTATCGCTGCGCCAGCGTTAATTAATTTGGGCGTTCCGGCATTTGCTGCTCACATGTTTATTTTCTACTACGCAGTACTGTCTGAGGTTTCTCCTCCAACAGCACTCTCTCCCTTTGCTGCCGCAGCGATCTGCAAGGGGAACCCCTACAAAACTACCCTTCAGACATGGAAATATGTTGCACCAGCTATCTTGGTGCCGTTCATGTTTGTTCTAGATAAGTCCGGGGTTAGCCTTTTGTTGATGGGCTCAACAGCCGCCCTTGAGCAGGCAAATTGGCTGGAGATTGCTTGGATCTCGTTCACGGCTGTAGTTGGCATCATCTGCTTAGCTGGTGGCCTGCAGGGTTGGTTTATTGAGAAGACGAAAATCTTCGAACGCGTAATCATGGTGGCCGCTGGAGTGGCGCTTGCCTATCCTTCAACTGAGGCTGACATAATCGGGTTTGTAGGTTTTGGATTAGTGCTCATCACCCAGACAATGACTCACTTTAAACTGAATCCTCGATCGACCTAATTTGTGACGCCAAGTAGATTGGTGCAAAAAAAATCCCGCACATTGAGGCGGGATTTTTTTATTGGCACATTGATCACATCACTTTTGTCCAAGCAGCTTTACCCGCATATTTTTTAACCGCAGCTTCATCAAACTCGAATCCTAAACCAGGGGTCTTATGTAGGATAAGATCCCCATTTTTAAAAGTGAGTTGCTTATTAATTAATCTACGGAAGTTCAACACTTGGTCATCTAAGAAAAATTCCACAAAACGGGCATTAGGAGTAGCGGCTACTAAAGGAGCATGTAAATCATGCATCCAATGTGGGCAGACGGTGACCCCCTTTACATCCGCATAGA
Organism: Polynucleobacter brandtiae; assembly: GCF_002797575.1. Taxonomy (GTDB): domain Bacteria; phylum Pseudomonadota; class Gammaproteobacteria; order Burkholderiales; family Burkholderiaceae; genus Polynucleobacter; species Polynucleobacter brandtiae. The sequence goes on from NZ_PGTX01000001.1 coordinate 657,269, forward strand.
CTGCGATACGGCGCCACTCGGTAATGCCCCCACATACGGCTGCATCAGGCTGCAAAATAGCAGCACCGCCAGTGTCAATAAGCTCTCTAAAGCGCCAACGGCCTGCCTCCATCTCACCAGTAGCCACGTTAATAGTGGTTTGACGGGCTAGGGCTGCGTGAAGATCTATTGCATCCGGGGAAAATGGCTCCTCAATCCAATAAGGGTTGTATTGCTCGAAACGACGGATGTATTCCAGGGCAGTAGGTAAATCACGCCATGCATTATTGGCATCGAGCGTGAGTAATACGTCGTCGCCTACGGCCTTACGAGCTGCTTTAACGCGCGCTTCTTCCTCTCTTGGGGATAGGCGGCCTGTTTTCATTTTGACGGCTTTAAAGCCCTGATTTACGTAGGTCTCCATCTCCTTACCTAACTTAGCCGGGGTCTTCCCATCTAAATAGTAGCCACCACTGGCATATGCAGGAACACGATCATCCACCACGGAGCCTAAGTATTGATGCAGTGGTAATTTGGCGGCGCGGGCATTTAAGTCCCATAGCGCCGTATCTAAGATAGAAATACCCCGCATCACCACCCCAGATCGGCCCTGCAAGATAGATTCGTCATACATTTCCATCCATAAGCCCTCACTACGATGACTGTTTTGGCCAATTAATTTGGGCGCTAATAGTTGCTCAACGGCAACTTTAGCTACATCACCGCCTGCGCTACCAACATAGCAAAATCCGATGCCCTCATTACCATCTTTACCACGCACTTTTACCAAACAATAATGACGCTCAGAAACTGTACGAGTAGAAAAAGATGTGACCTTATCTAACGGAATAGCCACTGCTGCTACGGATACTGACTCAATAATGGGCATGACATCTCCTGTATGTAATAAAAATATTGTATCGAGAACTTTTTTAACTCGAGATTAAACTAAACAATAGTAATTGCTGCGTTACAACATAAATATCAAGAAAAAGATCCACAATATTGGATAATTGGCGTGTGGAAAAAATAGTTAGAAATTCATGTCCTTTTTGATAAAAGCGCTCAACGTTACTGGGCTGATTTTCGTCGGACTAATCATGCTGTCCGAATCTGTGCTTGTATCTAGCGCTCAAGCACAGCAAGCAAATCCGGCAACCCAAAAACGAAAAGCGCCCCAAGTAAAGCAAAAAGCCGCATCAACCGTACAGAGTGGCATCAAATTCAAAGATAGTTTCATCGACAAATCCTCCAAAAGTATGAGTCTAAATCCCGAGCTGTTTAAGCGGGTAGATGGTCAATATAGTAGAGAAGAGGGTGATAACTTTGATTACCGCATACAACGCGGATGTATGCAAAGGAGCTTTAATGAGAGTAATTTACCCGCCAATATTGGTGTAGTGGATCGCTCCTTTAATGAATTCTTCAAGACTCAATCCAAAGGATTCTTCGACCGTATGCGCGGCAACTGCATTCCCTATGCTCTTGCTTTAGGAGCTCGAGATCGCTTTGAATCGCTCAGCATCATGAATGGCCCCTTGCAGGATTCAAAAACAGAAGTTTGGACATTTACACCCTCTGTAGCAGGTGGATTTCTAATTCAACAAGACTCCTTAAAGGAAGAATCTAAACGCTTTACAGAGATTCAAATTCCACTAAATGATGTTTTATATGATCCCAAAAAAGTCGGCGATCAATTACCAGTTGAGCTTGTGTGGGAATTAAATTCCGTCATCAAGCAAATATACCCTGAAGAGAATAATGCTCTTGAAAATACAAGAAGCATTGTTCGCCTCATCGTGGACTTTGGAGACAAAGAGCGCTGGGCACAAATTTGGGCTGCCGAGATTATTGACCCCTCTTCTCAGGAGATATTTTCTAGCGCTTTTTGGGTCGCTCGCAGCGACATCCCTGGAGGCTTCTATACTGCCAGCGGAGAATCTATCGAGCGCACTTTTTGGACCAACCCCTTAAGTTATCGACGTATATCGCGCGGTGTTGGAAGCGTGCGAGCATCCAGTAAAAAGGTGGCAGCGCCAAAAAATGGAACGGCGCCTGTAGTGGCGCTCCAACAGCGTTATCGCGCTCATATGGGAATTGACTACTCCGCACCAATAGGAACCCCGATTTTTAGTGTCGCGACCGGTAAGGTTGTTCATCTGGGCTACAGCGGTGCATTTGGCAATCTCATCATCCTAGAGCATCCAGGCAATTACCGTACTTACTATGCCCATTTGAGTAACTACAACCCAGAACTTGCCATTGGTAACGAGGTGAGACGCGGATTAGAGATTGGATACGTCGGGTCAACGGGTCGATCCACCGGCCCTCATCTCCATTTTGAGCTCAGAAAAGATGGGGTCTATGTAGACCCTTATAGTCCTAAAACTCAATTAGATTTGTGGAATATGCGTGATAGCGACAGCGGCCTACTCACCCGAGAAATATTACTACTCGGTACGCCCATCAAAAATTAAAGCAACATACATGAACCAAAAAAAGTGCAATAAAAAAGGGATCGTCAAGGATCCCTTTATCTTAAGCGCTTAGTCAACCTAACTTAGCACCAATACAGGTAACTTAGCGTGCACGATAACCTGGTGTGCCTCGCTACCCAGCAATAGACCCTTAATGCCCGTTCGCTTATGTGACGCCATCACAATGACGTCTGCTTTAGCTTTCTTGGCGGCATCCAAAATACCTTCAGATAAATCACTATTAGAAATATGTACAGTGTTTACCTTAATACCCGCACCCAATAAAGCAATCGATTTTTTGAAAACATCCGTGGCAAATGCGGCGCACACCTTTTGATGATCCTTCTGAGAAATACCGTAACCCATCGTGCTGTCCGAGTAAACCATAGGTGGCGTAGGATCTGAAACATAGGTTAGAGTAATTGCTGCTTTATCCGATTTAGCAAGCGCAGCTACTTTTTTGAGTGATTTTTTACTCACATCTGAACCGTCAACCGGTACTAATAAGTGCTTAAACATAATGACTCCTGTTAAATTGTAGGAAGTTGCTTCGTTTCATCATAAACCTTATTGCTTTTCTGTAAAGCGATAAAAAGGAGACAGAATTGGTCAAGTACTTCGTGGTGTATTTTTCTTTTCTCATATCGCTACTGGTAATCGATTTGATTTGGTTGCTTGGTATTGCCAAGAATTTATATCGCGCTGAAATGGGCTCATTAATGGCCCCAGAGCCAAGACTTCTAGCAGGTCTCGGTTTTTATCTCCTCTACGCCCTTGGCGTGACTATCTTTGTAACTCTTCCGGCTCTATCAAAACAGTCCTGGATCTACGCATTGCAGTATGGCGCGCTATTTGGGTTCTTTTGTTATATGACTTACGACCTCACAAATTTGGCTGTCATCCGTGACTTTCCAATCCGCCTGGCATTGATCGATATTGCTTGGGGTGCCAGCGTTACCGCTTCATCGGCCGCGATTGCTTATTGGATAGGTAGTCGAGTCAATTAAGTACACCTCAATAAATGAAGCCCTTTTCCCCTAAGTTATTGAATGCATTTAAGGAATACAACCGCTCTCTGTTTACAAAAGACCTCTTAGCCGGCTTGACAGTTGGTGTAGTTGCACTGCCGCTAGCAATGGCTTTTGCAATCGCCAGCGGACTAAAACCAGAGGCAGGGATCTTTACTGCAATTATTGCTGGCGGGCTTATCTCTCTGCTAGGTGGTAGCCGCGTTCAGATTGGAGGGCCTGCTGGGGCTTTTATTGTGCTCCTATATGGCATTGTTGAACAGTATGGTATTGCCAATATGCTATTGGCTACCGCAATGTCTGGCGTATTTTTATTTCTGATGGGACTATTTCGACTCGGAACATTAATTCGCTTTATTCCAGTGGCGGTCATTATTGGGTTTACAAATGGTATTGCAGTCTTAATTGGCTTATCCCAAATAAAAGAATTTTTTGGTCTGAAGATAAACAATATGCCTGCAGAATTCTTTGCATCTATTCAAGCCATATATTCTGCTGCTGAAACGTTTAATCAAAGCGCCTTGATGATATCCCTCTTCAGTTTAGCGATATTGATTTCATGGCGGATTTTTCAAAACCATTTAGGCTACTTGCGCCATTTACCTGGAACAGTGGTTGCTATGACTGTAGCCACTATTCTGACAAGCTCTCTTAATTTACCGATTGATACGATTGGTAGTCGTTATGGCGGTATTCCAGCGGGTTTACCAACCTTTCAATGGATCTCTATCAGCTTTAGTACAGCCCAGTTTTTAATTATCCCTGCAGTCACCCTTGCCCTACTTGGGGCCATAGAATCGCTTTTATGCGCACGAGTTGCCGACAGTTTAATTGAGGATCGTCATGACTCAAATCAAGAGTTAATGGCTCAAGGTATTGCTAATTTTACAATTCCCTTCTTTGGCGGTATGCCAGCAACGGGAACTATTGCAAGAACAGTCACCAATATACAGAGTGGAGGCAATACGCCTATTGCTGGGATCGTACATTCCATCACTCTACTCATTATTATTTTATTTGGCGCTCCACTTGCTCGAGATATTCCCTTGGCTACTCTAGCCGCAATCTTGATTTTTATTGCCTGGAATATGGGTGAGTGGAAAAAATTAATCGATTTAAAACAATTTCGACTACCTTACCGAATGATCATGTTGAGTGTGTTTTTTCTCACCATTGCAATGGATCTCACAGTTGCCATTCAGGTAGGACTGCTCTTAGCTTTCATTACCTTTATGTACAGAATATCAAGCCTAACCCGCTATGAGAACGCTAATCCAGCAGACTTTCCGATCCCAGCGCTATATCAAGAGAAAGTTACTGCGTTACGCTTGTACGGCGCAATCTTTTTTGGAGCAGTGAAGTTATTAGAAAAAATAGAGGCAGATCTATCCGCTGAGATATTAATCTTAGACTTCAAGAACGTCATCTATATTGATTCATCAGGTATCGATGCAATTCTTGAGCTTGAAAAAGTCTGTAAAAATAAAAATATACGGTTAATTATTTGTGAGCTCGCCTATCAGCCCTTTGAGATGGCAATGCGTGGCGGTTTACTTACAAGATTACCAAAAGAAAATTTTTACTCCACGCTTCAATTAGGTATTGCTGCCGTTACGCACTAAGTTAATGATCGATCCGATGCTCGTTGGACCCCCAGCCATTCCGACGCTCATAGATCACAAAAAGTACCCCCCAGATAACAATAGCCACATAGGCCCACACCCAAGATATCTGCGAGGTACGCGAACCTGTAAGGTCAAGTACAAAACCAAATATTGCAGGCCCGAATAGCCCCCCTCCGAAACCCATTAAAGAATGTAGGCCCATTGCTGCACCTTTGATGTTCTCTTTTGCACTTGTTACTAAGCCTGCCGTTAAGGTAGCAGAATCGGCCATGATAAAAATAGAGTGCCCTGTTGCTAATGCCACAATTAACCACCATGGCTGGCCAGTTGATGCGGCTAACGCAACGCCAAATAAAGCGCTAGTAAGCATCACTATACAAATCCATTTTTGACGGCCAATTTTTAAAGCAATTTCGTTGCCAATAATCGACGCAGGCACGCCAAAGAAATTAATTACCCCGGCTAGAGTTGTAGCGGTTAATAAAAAAGAGTCGCCCGAAACTAAAGCGCAGAATGCAAAAAAAGCCACAATCCAGCTACGTGATGCGAAAAGCTCGACCGTATGCGCGGTGTAACCAAAAATGAAACCTGATGCAGTTTTATCTTGTAAAACCAAGCGCCACTTATCTATTGGAAAAATATCACTCAAGCGAATCTGAAATGGACCCTGCCATTTTTCATGAGTTAGTGCTGGAATGAACAACAACACAATCAACAGCGCAGTAAGTGGACCTAAAGAAATCAATCCAAATACATATCGCCAACCAAGCGTATTTAAAATCCACCCAGAAATCAAATAAGAAAAGCCGGTGCCAATACCAAAAAATGCCGTGTAAAAAGCAATATGCCGAGTAAGCTCACCTGTTTTAATCCGATCGGAGAGTATCTTCAGGCCCGGCATATATGTACCCGCTAATCCAGCACCATTTAAAGCCATGAAAAATAGTGCCGTCCAAAAGTCGTGGGCCAAAAGAGCCATGCCCATCAATCCACAAGCAGCAGAAATGCCACCAATGAGATATACCTTTTTTGCATCGACCCGATCTGTCAATGCGGTAGCTAGCGGCACCATCAACATATAACCAAAGAAAAAGGCGCTCGCAATCAAGCCTGACTGCAAGTTACTAAGACGCCATTCATCTTGCAGAGTAGTAAGCACTACGGCATAGCAAGCAAAACCCAATAAAGCGCATGTTTGCGCCATCAGCATAAAAGGGGTGTAATTACTTGACTTAAAACGCATTAGGCTTTTTATCAACGCTGACTATTGACTATGATTTGGAGAATCTTGAAAGCCATTAGATCGAAAGGTAAGCACCAAGGTATCGCGATGACCATGGGCTCCAATTGGCTGTATAGGAGTAGATTCATGAATCATTTTTTCATCATTCATGAGCAATACAGACCAAGGCTTCGCTAATGTAAACCTTAAACCAACAGAGCCATTAGCCTCAAAGATGCGAGTCTCTCCACCTTTGACGTTCACTCTATCCACCAAAAAGACAGCAACAAAATCTACCCCATCGCGATGTGCACCCTCCGGTGTGGGCCGACCAATTCCATCGGTAGTATCAATCCTAAATTGATGCGCCTCTACAAACCAGGTTTTAACTGGCTTGATCCCACTTAAAATATGGGCAATACCTATGAGTAATGATTTCCAGCTTGGATTATTGATCAGCGCTGATTGTGTTGGCTCAAACCAGCGCTCGATACCCCCGTGCAGGGCATTATAGTTAAGCGACTGCCAGTGGGCGCGGTGAGGAACGATGGCAAGGGCGTCATTCGTAATCTCATAACTAACATGGCGGCGAAAACGGTATCTACCGCCATCCTTTAAATAAGGATCACGCGGCAAACCCTCCCAAAAGGAGTTCAAATTTAATAAATCAGTCAGTGACACCCCTGCAATCTTTGCAACTTCCTCAGGTGACACAATTGCATAGCCATCGCCTCGCAATGATCGGGCAATTTCTCCAACAGGAGTTAGGGGGGGCGAAAGACTTAAAGAAGACATTATTTCATTTTAGAGCATCACCCACTAAATCATTACTTAAGGATTTAAATTAAGGCGGTTCCGCACATCACCAACATGCCCCTTTAGGTCGTAAAGCTCCTTAGCATCTAGCATAGAGACTTGGATTTGACCTACCCTCCTCTCGATATCCTCTAAATCTCGGTAATTCTGCTGCTTTAATTCCGGTTTGAGGGCATTTTTATCAATCACCTTTAATTCCTCATACACCCGGGAAAGCTTAAGCCGAAGAAACAGATTTTTGATAGCAGGAATGTAAGTAAACAAGGGAATTAAAATTACCAATAGAGGAATCACGATTTTTGCGAAGCGCCCAATCCAGACTGCCGTCCAAAATGGTAAGTGACGATGTAAAAAGGACGGTCCGTCTTTGAGATAAATCTCAGCATCTGAATGGACAGGAAAATCTAGACCAACCCCAGAGGGGAAGTCTCCGGGTCTTTGAAGATAGGCGTAAGACTTTAAAATATCATAAGTCTCACCCAAGAGTAAGGTCACCAATGCTGGGCTCACATTGTCCCTGCCCACTAAGGTAGCAGTTGCAGCCAATACCTCGATATCTCGCCTTGGAATATCTTGAGCAATACTCAGGACCCCTCTAGGAACCCTGACCTTAGATAAGTAAGGGAGCTGATGCAAATAGGCGTCTGCCTGCTCAAAGTCCATTAGACGAATATCGGGAATTTGGTAGAATTTTTTCAACAGTGGTGCCTCAGCAGCGCTGACTAAAAAAACAACGTCTAATTCTCCATTACTAAACTTTGTTAACGCCTCATCTGGCCTTAATTTTTCAGCATAGAAATCATCGATACTTAATCCGCTGACCCTCATAAGCTCGCTCGTTAAAGCCAAGGTACCACTCCCCTCACTGCCAATAGATACGCGCTTTCCCTTCAGCTGACTTAATAAAGTGAAGCGACCACTTTCTTTTTTAAATGCTGACTCTCGATACCAGACCCATATTGGCTCATAAAAAATGCCTGCAATAGAAACGAGATTAGAGTGCTTCGCGATATCAGCTACGCCGCCCTGGACTATTGCAAAATCTACTCCTGAGTTTGGATCCTCTAATAAGGCAACATTATCCTTTGACCCGCCTGTTGTTTTCAACGTCAGTGAAACTCCCTCGCCTGAAAGTTGATGCTGGAGTTTTTTGCCAAACGCTTGATATAGACCCTCTGGAAAACCCGTCGCCAACTCAATTGCTCGAGGTGGGGGAGGAACCAAAATCCAAAGGACGGCGAAAAGGAGCCCGCCTAAAAGCAAGGTAGCTATCCCAATCACCGCAGGGTTGTAAATATTTTTACGTATAAGATTCATCGGAAGTCTTCTCTTTTTGCCATTATGCCCCTGACCTACTCATCAACCCCATAATCAATTTGCATAAAAATAATCGCGATAAGATAGGCGTTTTAGAAACATGTATAGGAAGATCATGACACGCCCTTTTAATAAAGTCGCGCTGATTACTGGTGCTGGAACGGGTATTGGTAAGGCAGCGGCAAAAGCACTCTTACAAGGTGGTTTTCAGGTGGTGCTCACCGGTAGAAACCTCACTCGCCTGGAGCAGGCAATGCAAGATATTGGCGGAACAGAGAAAAACTGCCTTATTCATCCCGCTGATGTCGGAAAACCAGAAGATGTAAAACTATTGTTTTTGGAAATTCAAAACTACTTTGGGCGTATTGATGTGCTGTTTAATAATGCCGGCGTTGGGGCTCCCGCCATCCCAATGGAAGAGTTAAACTATGAGCAGTGGATGAATGTGGTTAGCGCCAATTTATGCGGAGCCTTTCTTTGTTCGCAAGAAGCAATTCGAATGATGAAGGCGCAATCCCCGCAAGGCGGCAGAATTATCAACAATGGCTCTATTTCTGCACATGCACCTCGTCCTATGTCTGCCCCTTACACCGCCACAAAACATGCGCTTACGGGTTTAACCAAATCTATTGCTCTGGATGGACGTGCATTTAATATTGCCTGCGGCCAAATAGACATCGGCAATGCGGGCACAGAGATGACAATCCCGATGGCAGCCGGTATTTTGCAGGCTGATGGCTCAAATCAAGCCGAGCCACTAATGGATGTAGATCACGTAGGTCAAGCGGTACTCCATATGGCTCAATTACCACTGGAAAGCAATATTCTCTCAATGACCATCATGGCCAGCAAAATGCCTTTTGTAGGTCGAGGTTGATTAAGGGCGCACTCGATCGACTACCAACTGAACATTAGAGGAGCCTACCTTCACGGTTTTAGCTGTAGAGATCAAATCCCCAGCTTCTGGCATCGCCATACCGGTTTTAGAAATACGTACCTCGACCACTACCTCTGCTAATGCAGAAATCAGCGTATTCGGGCTCATTGCTAAAGCGTCATCTAATAGGTAATTCATCGGGAATGTCGTGAGGGGCGCCCTCAAAACAGCAACCGGCATACGCTCACCCGGTTTACGAGCAATCACCATTAAAACATCCCCTGATTTGAGCTGGGATTTCAATTCGGGGGCTATCGATATACTTCCACTGATACCCTTAAGGCCTGCCATAGGAACGGGAGTGGGGGTAGATGCAGGAGGAAGCCTGCCTTTTAAACGGGCTTCTGCGATCGACTCCGCAATACCACGCGCCTCATCAGAAGTCGGCGGCAATTGTTTGGCTAATTTCTCCCAAGACTGTATTGCGCCAGAGTAGTCTTGCGCACCAAAAGCAGCCGTTCCAGAGAGCCATAAGGCTAGCAAGTTATTTGGGTCGAGTGCCAGTGCTTTGTTAATCAACTGGATTGGCTTACCAGCGAAGCTTCCATTGGCGTTACTTGCCAGTGCATCTGCATAGTCTGCCAATAACTGTGGGTCGGAGTCTATGTAAGAACCAGCACGAGCATAAGCATTCACGGCATCTTGATTGCGACCCAAAACACGATAAGAGCGCGCTAACATAGCCCACCCCTTTAAATTGTCCGGCTCTTTTTCTAGCTTCGTAGCAAACTCATTCACCATCTTTTCAACAGACTCTTGATTCATCGGCTGTTGAATCTTTTGCTCGGCAACACGAGTAGCTTCGCCTAGTACAAAGTAGAAGCCGATTGAAAGTAGCGCTACAAAAATACAAACACCAACGATGGTTTTTTTAGGGGACCGAACTGTCGCTAAATCATCAGCTACTTCAGTATCCTGAAAAAGACGCTGGCGCATTTCAGCATGAGTTTGCTCATAAATCACCTCATCCACAACACCAGCCAATCGCTCGGCCTCTAATTTATCCAATTCTTCACGATAAATTGAAGCATTCATCTGCCGACGCGAAGTTCCCTGCTCTAGGCCCCAAAAGAAAAATGGACGCAAAAGCAGCGCTAAAACCAAAATCAATAAAAGAAAAGCAGCAATTAAAAAACTAGTCATGGGGACTTTCAGAAGAGCTGGATTTTACATTCTTAAGCAGCGCATCAATGCGGCGATTCTCTTCAGCAGAAAGTGTCGCGCTCGGTACGCTTTGATTTCTGCGTCGCAAATAAAGAATAAGCCCCATAATACCCAGCAGCAAAATGGCAAAAGGGCCTATCCACAGCAACCAAGTAATAGGCTTAACCGGTGGGCGATACAACACAAAATCACCGTAACGCTCTACCATGAAGCTTCGTATCTGATCATCCGTCTTGCCTTCTTTAACCAGAATACGAATCTCACGGCGTAAGTCATTTGCTAAATCCGAGCGTGATCCTGCAAGCGATTCGTTTTGACATACTAAACAACGCATTTCCTCGGAAATTGAGATTAATCGCTGCTCAGTGACTGGATCATCCGCCAGCGGAACAGCATCTGTAGCCAATGTAGGGTTCACGGTGCAAAAAGCCATGAATACAAAGATAGCTGAGACAAACAATGATTTCATCGCGATTTAAGCTCAGCCAATAAGGGGATGATTTTTTGATTGAGCACTTGTGTGGTTACTGGCCCAATTTGCTTAAAACGAATGATGCCTGCCTTATCGATAATGTAAGTTTCAGGAACACCATAGACACCATAGTCGATACCCACACGGCCGTTGCCATCAAACGCAGATAGCGTATAGGGATCACCCTGACGAGCAAGCATAGCCAATGCATCATCTCGCTTATCTTTATAGTTCAAACCAATTAAGGGTGCTAGCTTTAATTTGCCTAGCTCGACCAATGCTGGATGCTCTTCGCGACAAGCAACACACCAAGAGGCCCAGACATTCAATATCCAAACTTGACCCTTCATACTTTCTGGAGAGAAGGTATTTTTAGAGTTCGCAAGTTGAGGTACCTCGAAGGCAGGGGCTAATTTTCCAATTAAGGGTGAGGGTACCTCTTGCGGATCACGATTTAAACCAACCGCTAAAAATCCAACCAAAATCACAAACAACACAAAAGGAATAAGAAATTTAGCTTTCACACAGACGCCTTACGCCATTTCATGCGATAGCGCTTATCGGACATCGCCAACATACCGCCTAAAGCCATCAATAAACACCCGCCCCAAATCCAATCTATGAAAGGCTTGTAGTACACCCTCACAGCCCAGGCCTTGTCATCTAACTCTTCACCAAGTGATACGTAAATATCACGCGTTAAACCAGCATCAATTGCAGCCTCGGTCATAGGCATCGTAGACGAAAAGTAACTTCGTTTTTCAGGATATAAGGTCGCCTCTAACTGCCCATTGCGCATCAATAAAAAAGTACCTTGCATTGCTTTGTAATTAGGTCCTGGAACAGCAGCAACCCCTTGCAACTGAATTTGATAACCGCCTACGCTCACAGTTTCTCCGGCGTGCATCTTCACATCTTTTTCTTCTTGGTACCCACCCACCATCGTGACACCAATAACAAAAACAGCGATACCTAGATGGGCAAGCTGCATTCCCATAAATGAGCGGGTCGGTTTACCCACTTTTGCTTGACGAATCCATTGCAGCACACCAGATGCAATCACCCAAAATGCCAATAAGAATCCCAAGCTAGTGAGCCAGGTAAAGGAGCCCATTATTAGTGGAATCAATACCGCTGCAATGACTGCCACTAAAGCGGCAACCCATAAACGCTTGATAACGGTCAACAGATTCGAGTTTTTCCAACTCGTCCAAGGGCCAATTCCCATTAACACCAGCAAAGGAACCATGATGGGAACAAAGACACTATTGAAGTAGGGAGGGCCTACAGAGATCTTGCCTAAGTGCAAAGCATCAATCAACAAGGGGTATAAAGTACCCAGAAGAATAGATGCTGCAGAGACTACTAAGAAGACGTTCCCTAGCAAGATAAATGTTTCTCGGGAAGTGAGGCTGAACTTGCCACCCAGCGTACTTTTGGGGGCACGCCATGCGTACAGCGCTAATGATGACCCAACCACTAGCACTAGAAAAATCAAAATAAATACACCCCGTCTAGGGTCAGTTGCGAAAGCATGCACTGAGGTCAAGACCCCAGAGCGCACTAAAAATGTTCCCAGTAATGACAGTGAAAAAGCACAGATGGCCAGCAAAACGGTCCAGCTCTTAAATCCACCCCGCTTCTCGGTGACTGAAAGGGAATGTAAAAGGGCCGTACCTACTAACCAAGGAATGAAGGAGGCATTTTCCACGGGATCCCAAAACCACCAACCACCCCAACCTAATTCGTAATAAGCCCACCATGATCCCAGCGCGATACCTAGCGTTAAAAACACCCAAGCCGCAGTGGTCCAGGGGCGCGACCAACGCGCCCAAGCAGCATCTAGCCTGCCAGAAAGCAAAGAGGCAATCGCAAAAGCGAAAGCAACTGAAAATCCAACATAACCCATATAAAGCATAGGTGGATGAAATATGAGGCCCGGATCTTGCAAGAGCGGATTTAAAGATCGCCCATCTTGCGCCGCAGGAAAAAGCCGTTCGAACGGGCTCGATGTCGTGATGATGAATAGCAGTAGGCCGGTGATAACCAGGCCTAGAACTCCAATGACCCGCGCAACCATAAAATCATCCAAGGATTTTGAGAGTTGTGCCACCAAAATAGTCCAAGTCGATAGCAAGAAAACCCACAGCAATAAAGAGCCCTCGTGACCACCCCAAACTGCTGATAGTCGATACATCGTAGGTAGCTGTGAATTTGAATGCTCTGCAACGTACAGGACAGAAAAATCATTCACGTAAAAACTCCATGACAGAGTCACGAAAGCAATTGCCAATAATAAAAAAACGGTTTGTGCCGCTGGCCTAGCCAGCATTAACCACTCACGTCGACCTTGGTGCGCCCCTACCAAAGGTAGTACCCCTTGAATAATCGCAACACATAAAGCCAGTATTAATGCGTAGTGACCAAACTCAGTAATCATGGTTTACTTCCATTTTTTTGAGCTTGCTCAAGCGCATGCTTTGCCTCAGGAGGCATATAGTTCTCATCATGCTTAGCAAGTACCTCGCTAGCAACAAATTGCCCATTGGCATCCAATCGTCCTTGAGCCACGGCACCCTTACCTTCTTTAAATAAGTCAGGCAGAATACCGGTGTAAGCAACCGGTATATCCTTAACCATATCGGTAATCACAAAATGAACAGTCAAGCCGTCGCGTTTTACTGACTGCTCCTTCACCATTCCGCCAATCCGAAAAGCTTGTCCTTGGGGCGCTTTGCCTGCGGCTACCTCGCTTGGGGTAACAAAAAGAGCAATATTGCTATTGAGCGCATTTAGAATCAAAACTGCTGCCAATACAACGGCAATTAGCCCGCCAATAATGATGGCAAAACGCTTATGTCTTGGCTTTAATGTCAGACTCACTTTGCACCCTCTAAATCCAATTGCTCAGCCAACGCTTCACGTTGAAGCCTTCTCACAACCGCTTGATGACGCGCATGAACAGTCAAGGGCTCAATCAAAAAAACCAGGGCGCTCACACCAAAGCTTGACCATACATAAAGGGCATAACCCCCCATTGCGAAGAACTCAGATGAACTATTCCACATCAACGCACTACCCCGTTTAGTTGTTTTACCCAAGCAGTATGAGCCTCACGCTCCAAAATGATGGCGCGTACACGCATTAACCCTACTGCAATTGAGTACATCCAAAGACACAAAGCCATTAAGAGCATTCCCCACAGCATGGTTTGGGCCATCGCCGGCGCTTTAGTTAAAGACACCGATGCACCTTGATGCAAGGTATTCCACCACTTCACTGAAAAGTAAATAATGGGGATATTTACCACTCCAACCAAGGCCAAAATAGCTCCAGCCTTATCTGCGCGACGAACATTGTCAATAGAGGCCTGCAAGGCAATAAAGCCTAGATATAAGAATAAAAGAATTAACTCCGAAGTTAAGCGGGCATCCCATACCCACCAGGCCCCCCACATTGGCTTGCCCCAGAATGCGCCAGTCCATAAAGAAAGAAAAGTCATCCAAGCGCCAATCGGTGCAAGTGCCTGCGCCATCATTGCGGATAAACGGGTATTAAAAATTAAACCTAAACCAGCCCACGCAGCCATCGCTAGATAGATCACCATAGACATCCAGGAAACCGGTACATGAATAAAAATAATGCGATAGCCTTGACCCTGCACCGCATCAACTGGAGCAACAAAAAAACTAATCCACAAACCTGCGACGCCAAAAATAATTGTGAGTACCCAAAACACAGGAATTAGTTTTCCGGCCAACGGATAGAAGGTACTTGGACTGGAGAATTTAAACCAACTAATCATCTGTTTTGTACGCACATTATTTGCATTCATTATTCAATCGCAATTTTTACAGCATTAGCGCTAACCCAAGGCACAAACGCCAGCGCCAAAATCAATAAGGCGCCCAGTAGCGAGAAATATCCTGAAATATCCATTCCTGCACTGTTGGAGTAGACCGCACCAGCACCAAAAATTAATACAGGAATATAGAGCGGCAGAATAATAAGACTCATCAACACACTTCCACCCCTTACCCCCAAAGTTAATGCAGCGCCAATAGAGCCCACCAATGATAAAACAGGTGTACCCAAGAGGAGGGCCGCCATTAATACCTTGATAGAGTCGAAATCCAGACCAAACTGGATACCAATGAGGGGGGCGAGCAAGACCAGGGGTAAACCAGCCACAAGCCAATGGGCAAAAATCTTCCCAAACACGAGGCCGGAGAAAGCATTGGGTGATAAGACCAATTGCTCTAGAGTCCCATCAGCGTAATCCGCCGCAAACATTCTCTGAAGCCCTAATAAGGTCGAAAGTAAGGCTGCAACCCAAATTACACCTGGTGCAATTTTTTTCAGCAGCACGGCATCGGCACCAATACCTAATGGAAATAGGCTTGTCACAATGACAAAGAAAAAAAGTGCTGTTAACGCCTCACTTTTACGACGCATTACTAAAAGAAGGTCACGCCGAATAATGGCAATCAAAGCATTCATAAATCCAGCACCCGTAAACCAGGTATCTCTATATGCTGATGACTAGTAAAAACGACTAGCCCATTATTTTTGAGGTGCCCCGCAATTAACTGCTGCAGTTCTTGAACGGCAGCAATATCCAACGTATTGAATGGCTCATCCAAAATCCAGATGTCGGCCTTCCTAGACACCATTCGTGCCATCAAGACCCGCTTTTTCTGTCCGGCTGATAAACAACTCACCGGAAGATCTGCGCGAGCCCTCAAACCAAATTGATACAGGGCCGCAAGAGCATCTTTTTCTGTCAGCTTAAGGTCATCAATGGCCGCATACATCAATAAATTTTCAAGCGATGTGAGATCTTCTTTGAGCGCATCGCGATGACCCAGAAATAGTAGCTGGCGACGGTATGACTGCGCCTCATCCTGAATTGGCTTGCCCGCCCAGAGAATTTCTCCAGACTCAGGGGTAGATAAGCCAGTCAGTAAACGCAGCAGGCTCGTTTTCCCCACACCATTTTCACCGCGAATGTGCAAACATTCGCCAGCAGATAGGGTCAAACTCAGGTCTGTGAACAACTCACGATTCCCTCGGATACAGGTAACGCCACGAGCCTCTAATTGAGGCAAGAGAGCGCTGGGGAGAAAGGGTGTAGTGGCTGTCATTGAAGTAATTGGCCTGAATCAATCACCCCAAGCAAAGTTCGAGAGCCCTTGGAGGCTGTCAAACCGCCTAAAACAGTAATTTAACAAGAAAACTTGTTATAATTCAATAGCTTATACCATTATAAGCCAAATTTCTTAAAAGCTTCTATTCTGGCTGAATACCGGCACTTTTAATAATCTTGCCCCAGCGCACAGACTCTTTGTTCTGAAATACCCCAAAAGCTTCTGGGGTCATCGCGTAGTACTTAGCCCCTTCAGACTCTAGCTTTTTCTGAACCGCCGGTTGCTGCATAATTTTGCCAACCTCAGCATGCAACTTCCGCACAATACTGGGAGGAGTGCCAGCGGGTGCAAATAAGCCAATCCAGTTTTTGACATCAAAACCAGGAAGCGTTTCACTGATCGTAGGTAAATCTGGCATCGATGCATCCCTACTTGCCCCTGTCACCGCCAAACCTCTCAACTTGTCACTTTTTACGTATGGAAGAATTGTAGGCATCGTAGCAAACATCAATTGGGTCTGCCCACCGATTAAATCGGTAATAGCTAACGCATTTCCCTTATAAGGGATATGGGTCATATCTACCTTAGCAGCGAGTTTAAAGACCTCTCCCGCCAAATTACTAGCCGTACCAATTCCACCAGAGCCATAAGAGACCTTGCCCGGATTTGCTTTTAAATAGGCGATCAGTTCACCAACACTCTTTACTGGCAGGCTAGGATTCACGGCAAGTAAACCCTCGGCATCGAGTACAAAAGCCACCGGTACAAAATCCTTAAGCGGGTTGTAGGGCATATTTTTAACAAGATAAGGGTTAACGGCATGCGTGCCAATACTGCCCATGATTAATGTATAGCCATCTGCAGGTGACTTTGCAACAAAGTCAGCGCCTATGTTGCCACCGCCGCCTGTTTTATTCTCCACAATTACCGGCTGACCGAAGGCTTCACTCAAGCCTTGAGCAATAATCCTGGAAAATCCATCCGCAATTCCACCCGTGGCAAACGGAGAAACAATCTTTATTTGACGATTAGGGTACTGATCAGTCTGAGCGAATGCTAGATGGTAGCTAAAGAGGTATAGCGCCAATGCCAATCCACAAAGCAGTGTATTTTTTTTCATTTTCAATCTCTATCGATTATTGATTGATGGAGGCTACTGATACGCCCCGAACATCATGCTTTTGAATCAGGTTGGATACAAAACCAGAGGTAATCCACTCTGCTACGCAGGCATTTAAAAATGCAATAGACTCCAAATGGGCTTTCTTGGTAGATATCGCTTGCTGTATTCCAGTAAATTGACCGGGCAAAATACGTGATCCGGGTAGATTTTGGGAGACAGTGACCAAGCCCGTTGTTAAGCCCGCCAATGCATCTAACTTTTCAAGATCAAATAAGGCATTGCTGGCTGCTAAGCTATCAGCATGAATTAGACTAGCATTGCGAAGGTTGCGCTGTAGCCAAAGGTCATAAGCACTATTACGGAATGAAGCAATACGAACACCGGGTTGATCGACTTGAGATAGCTTTGTAATGCTAGAACCTGCTGGTACTAAGTAAGTTGCCTCTAACTCGACATACGCTGAAGTAAACGTGACTAATTTCGCGCGCGCGGGATCTGACCCCACCAATGCAATGCCACATTTTTCAGTCGCCGCCGACTCGACTACCTCATCCTGCGTTTTATAACCCAATAACTGGAGAGGAACACCAAGACGCTCTGCGACGGCTCGGCACATATCAGGCGCAATCCCAGTCAGCTCACCATCTGAAGATTGTCCAGTGACTAGCAAAAAGTTACCTAAGTAAACAGAGGCGCACAGGACGCCATTGGGTGCTAGCTGAGCTAGCACCTGTGGTGATATTGAAGTCAAAGAGATCCTCTTTTAAAAATCGATCTACTTAAAATTGAACGGTCTGACCTTCGGTCATTGGAATGATTTTGATGGCACTTCCCTTCATCGCCTCTTGAAACTCAGCCAAAGTGCCCTTGGCAAGTGGATTGGAGTTGTAGTGCATTGGAATGACCATTTTTGGCTTGACCCATGTACGCAAGGCATATGCAGCATCATCCGGAGCCATTGTGAAATTGCCACCAATAGGAATCATCACTAAATCGGGCTTGTAGTATTCGCTAATAAATTTCATATCTGCAAATAATCCCGTATCACCCATGTGCCAGATCTTAAAACCGTTTTCCAGTTCAATGATGTATCCCATAGCCTCTCCTGCTGGATGAGATTCTAATTTTTCAGTTGCTGGATTTTTCCAAACCAATAGCGACGAATGTTCTGCTTGAACAGCGGTCACCTTAATACCCGGCAAGGGGTTTACACGCCCCGTTTTATTAAAACGAAAACCCAAATCTGCAGGCAATATACCCAACGTAATAAGAGGGGTCACCATGTCAGCTGGGCCGTATAACTTGGTGTTATTTAACTTTGCCAGCGCTGGAGCATCGCCGATATGGTCTACGTGGGCATGCGTCACTAATAACAAATCAACTGGGCCGATGGCAGCCAGATCATTTTTATACATCGGCGGAGTTTTAGGGCCTCCCGTGATCCAAGGATCAATCAAGATTATTTTTCCATTCGGGCTCTTAACCCGAAATCCCGCTTGTCCAAGCCATAAAACATCAACGCTGTTAGCAGTATTCGCCTTCGCAGCTGTTTGAGCGTGCACACTCACATTTAGCCCAAACAGTATTAGTGAAACTAGCCCTACTATTAGGGCCTTAAATTGACGAAAAACGTGCATCAAATTCTCCAAGTATTCATTGATACTGAAACTATAGCTCAGAAAAAGTAGCTCTCATTTTGTGGCACTGCACCAATACAAAACATCAAGTGCCCGCTCTTTGTAAATGAATGAGCCTCGCAAAAGCGAGGCTCATGGGTTGCTATCAGCAGCAGTACACTACCGCCGAAAAATACTAAGGCGCAATAACTATCGCCCCAACAATTTTTCGACTCTCTGCAGCCTTATGTGCTTCTGCGGCTTGCTCCAAAGAAAATCTAGCTCCAATTTGTACCTTAACCCTACCTTGGGCAATTGCATCAAATACTGCGCGAGCGTTTTCCTGCAGCAGTTCAGGGGTGGCGTTATGGGGAAAAACTGACGGCCTTGTTAGGAATAAACAACCTTTTTTGTTCAGAATCTCTGGCTGAATTTCTGGCGCAGGGCCAGAGGCTGCACCAAACAAAGCTACCGTACCAAATGGAGCGGCGCAGTCAAGTGATCCCAAGAAGGTCGTTTTTGCAACCGAGTCATAAACAACATTAGCCTTACGACCACCAGTTGCTTTGAGAACAGCATCGACCCAGTCAGGTTTTGAGTAATCGACTACGGCATCACAACCCGCTTCCTTAGCAGCGGAAAACTTAGCCTCTGATCCTACAGTACCGACTACAAAGGCGCCAAGAGACTTTGCCCAGCCGGCCAATATTTGACCAACACCACCAGCAGCAGCGTGAACTAAGACCACATCACCTGACTTAACGGGATATGTTTTTTGAACCAAATATTGCGCTGTCATTGCTTTAAAAAATACAGTAGCCGCAATTTCATCTGAAACACTATCCGGCACTGAAACTAATTTATCGGCAGCGACATTGCGTGCACTGGCATAGGCACCAATACCGGCGTTCATATACACGACACGATCGCCGATCGAGAAGCGCGTCACACCTTCACCGATTGCCTGAACTACGCCAACTGCCTCATGACCCAAACCAGTAGGTAGGTCCAAGGGATACATGCCCGAGCGCTGGTACACATCAATGAAATTAAATCCAATAGCCGTTTGACGAAGTTGTACCTCACCTTTACTAGGAGCAGGCAGCTCTTTGTCAATTAACTGGATCACGTCGGCGTTACCGAGCTCTGTAAGACTAACAATTCGTGCAGTGGTCACAAGTTACCTTATTATTTTGAAAAAATTATCTTACTGTAACTGAGGATGAAACAGCATCTTCATCCTCTACTATGGCCCACGTACTATCACCTAGTTTTTTTACCGCCATAGAATAGGTCCAAGCATCTGGAATGCCACATGTCCACTCATGAGGACCGCTTTGAATTAACAAGTTAACCCCATTGCGATTATCTAAATAGAGGTGGTAAGTTTTACCATGAATAGGGTTAAAACCATATTTAGCGCTGTGAACCATTTCGGTAGCATCCAACCTTGCCTGAAGAGAGCGTGCCTGCTTCATCAGCACTTCCGCTTGCTCCATAATGCGGTCGTATTCAAGCTTAGCGTTTTGGCGGGCGACATTGACGGCCTTATCTTTTTCTTCGACTACTTTAATAGGCGCGAAAACAGGAGCCCCTACTTCCATGGGGTATTCAATGCCAGCATGCCTTGCTGGATCTTTATCTTCAATTCTCATACAACCCTTAAAGCATTAATTAACGTGCCTGAAGTGTGACACAAAACCAGAAAATTCGCCCTGATTGCTGCCCAAATTGGGCTATACGGAGTCTAAATTCGCTAAAAGCGCCTTAGCATGGATCTGGATTGCTTTTTGATCAGGCTCGCTTATTCTGGCAAGGTTAGCCGTCATAAGCCGTGTTCGGGGGCTAGCCTCAAACTGCTTGCGATGCTTGATCAAAAAATTCCAATACAGATTGGTCATCGGACAGGCAGTTTCACCAAATCGAACATCAGGCTTGTAGTGGCATGAGTCGCAATAATTACTCATTCTTTTAATGTACGCACCGCTGGCTATGTAGGGCTTGCTAGTGAAGCGCCCGCCGCTGGCAAATAAAGCCATACCGGCAGTATTCGGTAGTTCCACCCACTCGATTGCGTCAATATAAATTGCCAGGTACCAATCACAGACCTCTTTAGGTAATATCTCGGCCAGTAAAGCAAAGTTACCAGTAACCATCAAACGCTGAATGTGATGGGCATACCCATACTCCAGCGTCTGTCCGATTGTTGCTTTCATACAATGCATCTTGGTATCGCCACTCCAATACCAAGCAGGTAATTTATTTTGGTGCTGATAAAAATTATCTTTCGCCATCTGCGGCATATCTAGGTAATACATGCCACGCACAAATTCTCGCCAACCTAAAATTTGACGAATAAACCCTTCGACAGTAGCGATATCGAGATCATATTTCTTCCAAGCACCCAAAACAGCGCTAATGACCTCTCTAGGGTTCAGTAATTTCAAATTGAGTGAGCTCGATAAGAGGGAGTGCCAACCAAAAGGAGTGCCTGTCCACATGGCATCCTCATGAATCCCAAAGGTAGCTAAGCGATGCTCAACAAAACACTGTAGCGCTTGAAGGGCTTGTTTCCGAGTCACTGGCCACTGAAAATTGGCCAACGATCCCGGATGATCCGGATAGCGCTTTTCAACTTCAGCAAGCACCCCCCTGGTGATGTCATCGGGATCGAATAGCTCTGGAGGATTAATTAAACCTGGGCCCTTTTTTGGGAAAGGCTTGCGATTGTCCTTATCGAAATTCCATTGACCGCCCTCTGGGTTTCCTTCGCCGTCTACTAATATCCCGTGTTTTTTACGCATTAAGCGATAAAAATACTCTAGCCTCAGCTCTTTTTTGTTAGCAACCCAGGCGCTAAACTCTTCACGAGAGCAATAGAAGTGGGTATCTTCTTGCATCTCTAGCTCTATCCCGACCTCAGAAGCTACTGCTTCAATTGCCTGTTTCAGTCGCCACTCACCAGGCTCTACACAAATAAGATGAGTAAATTTGCCTTTTACTAACTCTACTTTAAGATTTTCAGCAATCGTCTTGGTGGATTGCTTGATATAAATCAGAGACAGGCCTTGCTGCTCGAGCTGCTTTGCAAAATGGCGCATCGCCGACACAAACAAGGCAATCTTGGCCTTATGAGACCAAACATACTGAGCCTCATTAGCGGACTCCACCATTAATATCGCATCAACGGCAATATCGATGTTTTTGAGAGCTGGACTGGCAATATCGAGCTGATCACCCAAAATCAATATAAGTTTTTTAGACACTATTTTTTTCAAAGCACTCTTTCAGAGGGATCGGCAGGCAATATAGGTTGCAATCATGATCAATACATTAGCGCTTATAAAAACTCAAAGTCACTTCGCCTAGATCAATTCCAAACTTACTCATTTTTGCTATGTTAATCATGACCTTAGGTGTAACGAGATACATCCAGTCATTAAACTGCACGTGATAAATCGAGTTATCCACTGGCAAAGCAAGAGTGTAAGACCAATGTAGAGCATTTCCAGATGACTCGCCAAGCGCCTCACCAATAACATCATCAGCCTTACCAACAAACTTTCCTGGCGCCGTTTCTGTCAAAGTCCAAATACGTTTTTGCTTTGTGCCATCTGAATATTCAAAACTTTCATCCAAAATACCCACTTTTTTACCATCAACTATTTTCCAACTTGCCTGCATGAGTACAGTAAATCTTTTTTGAACTGCACCACTGCGATCTGTAAAGATTCCATAAGCATCAATCGTGCCATTAAAGTATTCACTCAGTTCAAGGACGGGTTTTTCATTGGCATACTGAGCTACCTGGGGTGAAGAACATGCCCCAAGGGTAAGCGCCAAAAGAAATCCCACTAAGGCTTTTGCGGCAGTGGCGGTAAAATTCATTTAACAAGCTCCTGAAATTAATGTGGGTGGGCAACCTTTTCCGAGTAATTCCGTCCTCAGTTTTGGAACGCTCGTTTTTGAATCGAGCCAAATACCAAAAAAAGCTTTTGAAAAATCAACCCCTGCAATCTGGGCAATTTTTTTTCCATCATGAAAAAAGATAGTACCTTGCTTAGGGGTATAAACAGCCGTCAGCGACTGGCCGGATTCTATATTGGGTAAAACAGCTGCTAGCTCTTTTCCCCAGGCGCTGGCTTGAGCTTCAGGAATACCAATATTTTTCATTTCATCAACAGTGCGGCTAGCAATAGCAGTACCTTTAAAAGACTTTTGATACTGGATATCTAAGGCAAATTCCGAAGAGTCTTTTGCCGAGGATCTATATAGAGTCGCATCGTATACATGAAGACCCCAAAAATTTAGACGTCCAGACCCCTGCGTTTGCGCTTGCGAAATAGCACTTTCAATATGGGCAGCTTCTCCAGCAAAGCTATGGGGCACCACAACTGATAGCGCCAATAATAAGCTTGCCATTCTTTGTAAAAAGATTTGCATTTTTTTAGCCCCTTTTCTTGTTGGCTAACCATAAAGCAGGTGGCCCTAGTACCCCTGAAATTGTATGTCGGTATTTTGCGAAAAATCGATATCCCACATTAAGTACAGGGCGCAAAGTCGGCCTAGAAAATAACCAGGCTAAGGTTGGTAGATTAGCCCTTTGATAGGCTGCCACAAATACGTCGACACCATTAATTAAGGTGCCATCCTCAAATTGGGCATACATAGATGCCAATGCTTGTTGGCAACTGATGCCGATTTCTTTTTCAGAATATTGCTCAGAGTTAATATCTACAAAACTCAATAAGCCAGCGTGATTTCGTCCAGACAAAAATACAATTTCTGCCTGGCATAAGGGGCATAACGCATCATAAAACAAGGTCAACTTTTTCATTACACTCATTTATGTTTATATTGGGTTGCGCAATAGGCACGCGTAACTAGCTTACTTCTCAGCGCGACATGCTTAGTCGATCTACCGGTAACCCTCTTACGCCACAAGTTAAAGGAACTACGCTTTAACTCCCTGCGCATGACTGCAATGACCTGGGGCTCAGAATATCCAAAGTTCTGCTCTATGGCGTCAAAGGGAGTGCGATCCTCCCATGCCATCTCAATCATTCTAGATAGATCGGCTTCGGAGAGCGATTTTGGCATCTGGTTTGTCATCTAGCAAGTTTAAGACTTATTCAATAAACTGGTTGGAGCTGGCTTTACTCGTTTACATCTTTTTTTAAGCCTCACTTATGCCCTTAGTCACCAACCCCTTTCGCGCCTTAATTATTGGGTCTTCTGGAACCATTGGATCAGCATTTCTTGAACTTTTAGAAAATGACCCTAACTGCACCGAGGTTGAAGGCATCCACCGGAACTCTGCCTGTCCAATTGACTATCAAGATCTCAGCACTATCGAGCTTGCTGCTACTGCTTTATCCTCTAGCGCTCCATTTGGACTCATCATCAACACGATTGGCCTTTTGCACTCCTCCGAATGGATGCCCGAGAAAAAGCTCGGGGATCTTCAGGCGGAACAGTTGCAAAATCTGATGCAAGTAAATGCCATAGGCCCTAGCCTCACCATCAAAGCCTTCTCCAAGCTGCTAGATCCCGCAGGGGCAGTGATGGCCACTCTATCTGCCAAGGTTGGCAGTATCGAAGATAACCGTTTGGGCGGCTGGTATAGCTATAGGGCATCGAAGGCTGCATTAAACATGTTGATAAAGACGGCCTCCATTGAATTTAGTCGGACAAAACCAAACACCGCTTTAATTGCGCTTCACCCGGGTACGGTGAATTCGAGGCTATCAAAGCCATTTAAAGGGGAGCAGCTAGGAAGGCCGCCCTTAGAGGCTGCTCAAGATATGCTCCATGTTTTGCTTTCTCTAAAAAAGGAAGATTCAGGTACGTTTATTAGCTATTCAGGAGAAAGGTTGCCTTGGTAGGCTGTCAAATATATGAAATCACTCTTTTTATCCCTCACTACACTGCTATTTTTACAAAGCACTGCTACGCTAGCCCAATTACCATTAGCTGATGCCCTCAAAGATGGTCAGCATGTTCTTTTAATGAGACATGCCGATGCTCCCGGCTATGGAGATCCAGCAGGCTACCAACTCAATCAATGCGCCACTCAGCGTAATCTTGGAGAATATGGGCGTAAACAGGCAAAAGCAACCGGAGTCTGGCTTACCACCCAAGGGATTGATCAAGCTAAAGTCTTCAGTAGTTCATGGTGCCGCTGCCTTGACACTGCCACCCTTCTAGATAAGGGTGCCGTTATTAAGGAGGCTGCTTTAGGCTCATTCTTTGATGATATGAGTCAGTCCAAAAAACAAACCCACGATTTAGCTAAACTCATTGCGCAGGAACAGCGTAATCACCCCAACACACCCATCATTATGGTGACCCATCATGTCAATATTCAATCCTTCACGGGTACCGTTGTGAACTCTGGTGATATGGTTTTAGTTAAAGTGGATCGCAATGGAAAAGCCCTATCTCATAAGCTATACCCAAGCCCCTGATTAACCGGATCATCCGACCTCATTACCAATTAAGAAAGTTTTTTATGCAATATGACTCCCCATCGAATGTTCTTGGCCAGCCATTGGTGCCCTGCTCTTTTGAGCCGCTGACTGGCTTTTTCAGAGACGGCTGCTGTAAAACCAATGAGCAAGATTTAGGAAGTCATCTGGTATGCGCCATTGTCACCAATGATTTTCTTCAATTTAGTCTCAAGCGGGGTAACGATCTCATTACCCCTAGGCCTGAATACCAATTTCCTGGCCTGATAGCGGGGGATCAATGGTGCCTTTGTTTGAATCGCTGGATTGAGGCATTAGAAGCAAACTGCGCCCCTTTGATCAAGCTCGAAAGCACGCATGCGAAGGCGTTGGAGAAAGTTTCACTAGAAGTGCTTGAGCAATATGCTGCTGTAGCAGAAATCTAAGAAAAGATACGCTCAGCGCCAGTGCTCTTGGTAGACTCCATGGGGGTCGTGGTCACGCATTTGTTTCACAACATTAAATGGTCTACCGCCCCGTGGGTCAGTGCCTCTACCGGCAATATAGAGCCAATTTCCCTGGTTGCTGTAGACGTCGTAGTCAATTAGTTGCGCTTCAAACCAAGCTGCCCCCGCTCGCCAGTCTCCATCCATGTCATAAATCCAATAGCTGGCAACGACTTGACGCAAGCGATTAGATAAGTAGCCAGTTCGCTCTAACTCATGCATGCCCGCATCAATTAGCGGTTGACCTGTATTTCCAGAAGTCCATTGTCTGTATTTTAAGGAATCGAATGGTTTTGTGGTTTGCTTGCTTAGGCCTTGTGCGCGGTAGAGTTTCTTGCCATACTTAAAATGAATAAACCGGAAATAATCTCGCCACAATAATTCAAACCAAAGCCAGTACGTACCTTCATTTGCACCAAATTGCGTTTCATACACAGCAAGCTCTGAGGCAATCACCCGAGCAGAAATACAGCCTGAAGCTAGCCAAAGTGAAAACTTACTAGAAAAATCTTGACCCATCAACTGGTTGCGGGTCTGCTTATAGCTATCCGGAAAACGGAGCTCAAGATAGCGCTTTAAATGAAGCATTGCCGCCTCTTCGCCACCTGGATAACCGGTGTTGACTAAAGGTGGTGAGGTGGATGGCAACGCTTTATCTCCAATGGCATCAATCGATTGAGGCAACGGAGGGCATGTCGCAGGCTCAGGAATTGGCTCAGCGTTTCGTAATTTAACAGCCTCCACCTCGCGGCGAAACTGAGTAAACATATCTGGCATTGCCTCTAGATCAAATGGCAAATCCTGAGGGCTCAACATGCTAGACTGCCAAAATTCGTTTACCTCGATACCTAGATCCTGAAGAACTGCTACCTGATCAATTTCTTGAGGTGCCTCAATCTGCTCGCAGTAAATCGCCTGTGCTGACATTACTTTTGCAAGCTCCGCCAACACCACTTCAGGCCTACCCTCGTACTCCAATAAATCAGATCCCAATCCCCGTAATTGCCGCCTCAGTTGATCCAACGATTGCCTAACAAACTCCTGACGATGATGGCTTACTCTTTTAAAACCATACTCGTTTAATTCGTTATTAGAGAGCTGATGAATATAGACGGGCAAAAGAGAATCTGCAGCAAGACAAGCTTGAGTAAATGCTGGGTTATCGGAAAGACGCAGGTCATTTCTAAACCAATAAATCAATACTTTCATTTACCATCTCCAAATTGAGGATTACTAGACTTTTTCATACGGCAAGCCTCGGAACAATACTTCACCTCTTCCCAGTTTTTTGCCCAGGACTTTCTCCAAGTCATTTCCCTTGCGCAAACCATGCAGGGCTTGCTAGGCAAAGTAGATTTGTTTCCCTTAAATCCTAGTTTTTCAGCGCGTGTCATACCTACCTATTAAAAAACGAATAGACTCATCTTCTTATACAAAATCAGAGACCTCGTTGAAAGCTTTCTATACCGACCACTATGTTTTACCACTTCCACCGGGGCACCGCTTTCCGATGGAAAAATATAGCCAACTTCGGAATCTGGTTTCTCAATTACCAGGGGTTTCTCTTAAAGAGGCACCAGCAATTACAGACACGCAAATTCTCTATGCTCATGATGCTAGCTATCTGATGAAGATCATTAAAGGCGAACTCAGCCCCCTGGAGCAACAAGAAATTGGCTTCCCTTGGAGTTTAATGATGGTGGAGCGTTCGCGTAGATCTGCAGGTGCCACCTTAGCAGCTGCAAAAGTTGCACTCAAGGAGGGTATCGCCGTAAACCTTGCGGGGGGAACCCACCACGCCTATCGTAATAAAGGCAGCGGATTCTGCGTCTTTAATGACTCAGCCATTACCGCACGAGCACTACAAAGAGAAGTGAATACCAATTTAAGAATCGCAATCATCGACTTAGATGTACATCAGGGAAATGGTACGGCCGCTATTCTGAAAAACGATGCTTCTATTTTTACTCTCTCGCTACATGGGGAAAATAATTTTCCATTCATAAAGGAAGTTGGTGACCTAGATATTGGTTTGCCTGATCAGTGTCAGGATGATCAGTATATGGTAGCTCTACATCACAGTCTTGCTTTACTGGATGCTCGATTTAAACCTGATTTTATTATTTACCTCGCCGGCGCAGATCCCCATGAAGGAGATCGGCTAGGGAAGCTCAGTATTAGCAAAGAAGGTATGCGCCTTAGAGATCAATGCGTTTTTCAATACGGTCTTGATCGACAGATTCCCATTGCCTTCAGTATGGCCGGTGGCTACGGAAAGGAGATTCACTCTACCGTAGAGATTCACCTTCAAACGATTCAAACAGCACTGCACTTCCATCAAGCCAACTAGCTGACTAGCAACCAAGCAATAAGAGGGAATACATTATTGCGGATAACGCTGAGAAAAATCGCATCATCCCATACTTATTCATCGAGTTTTAATATTCCACCTTGAGAAATCATGCAGGTGGATTTTTGTGATTAGATTTTCTAGGATCCCAATATGTCTGCATCTCAATAAACAAAAATGAAGCAGACCAAGTAATGAGAATAAATCCCGTAAGAGCCTCTACACCAGTTAAATATCTCAGATAACCCTGAGCCACAATCTCTCCATAGCCCAGCGTTGTAAAGGTAACAAAGGATAAATAAGCACAATCGAGTATTAGGCCATGACCAGAAAGCTCGCCCATCAGATTTCCCATCATCGGAAACTGTAGGGTAAAAAAGTATCCGAGTGCAAAAAGCCAAATTTCGAACACATGTGCAATAAAGATGGCACCCACTCCCAACAGCACCCTAAACCGAGGAGCAAAGTGAGCGACCTTGGGAAGATTTTTTCCTAATCTGAAAAGCACTTTATAGTGGAACAAAATAGCAATCAGTGCCAATGAACCATTAATAATGAAGGCAGAAAGAATCAGCATTATTAAGAAATTCCCCATTTTTCAGGGGAATCAAATTTTAGCCAGTAATGCTGGTATCGCCTTTAAGGGCGTCTACTTTAATAAAGTACTTTTTAGCATAAGCCAATAATTGACCATCAGTAGAATGATCCACCGTTTCTATGCCAACTACGCGATCCGCAGTGTCATGGTCATGCTTCGTAGCATGCTTCATTAAATCGAGCTTAGCAGAGCCTGGTCCAACGATGAGAATTTCTTTAGATTCTTTTACCGCCTGAATGACTTCATGCAAATACACTTGATCTGGTTCAGCACGCGCACCAGAAACATTGCCGCTTTTGTGGTGAACATTTTTATGAGTTGATCTTGTTTTAATTACTTCACTCTCACTTGCAGTGGGATTAAAGTAAATAACATGGGCTTCTTGGTGATCGATCCAAATTACTGAGTGATTAAATGACATATGCTCTTTCTAAAAAGTAACGTAACCCATTGTAACTACCGGATGACCGAATCTGAATCAAAGCCCATTTTTATTTAAGCACACTTTGGTGGATGACGAAGTGCTTCAACATAGGGTGGCGCAGAATGTAAATTGCAATTTAAGCCGGCTTTAATCATTTGGCCAGGCACTTCGTGCCCGACAATATTGGGGAGCTCTCTTGCGATATCCAGCAATCTGGGGATGTCGATGCCGGTATCAAAACCCATCTCATCGAGCATATAAATAGCATCTTCACTAGCAATATTTCCACTGGCGCCTGGCGCGTACGGGCAGCCGCCGAGCCCACCTAATGATCCATCAAAGCGGGTAATGCCTGATTGAACGGCTGCCAGGACATTTGCTAAACCCATTCCTCGAGTATTGTGAAAATGAAACGTCAGTTGTAGGTTTGGCAATTGCTGCTGAAGGGACTCCGCCATTCTGATCACCTGGGCTGGATTGGCCATACCCGTAGTATCGCAAATCGAGAGTCCACGCACGCCTAAGGCAGCGAATCGATCGGCATACTCCTCTATTACTGATTGAGCTACATCACCCTCCATAGGGCAGCCAAAACTGGTTGAAAGAGATACATTAATAGGCGCTCTAGCTCCGACATGCCGAATGACCTCAGACAAAGCAGCAAAACTTTTTTCTCTCGTCATGCGTAAATTAGCTAGGTTATGCGTTTCTGAAGTAGACATCACTAAATTCAACTCATCTGCCTTAGCTTCTAAAGCGCGCTCTGCTCCCCGAAGATTGGGAACCAATACTGAGTACTCAACACCCGATACCCGTTCAATTCGGCCCATTACTTCTTCAGCGTCCCTGAGCATCGGAATGGCCTTAGGCGAGGTAAATGAAGTCACCTCAACCTTGGCAAAGCCACAATGGCTTAATTCATTAACAAGCTTGATTTTTGCTTCCGTGGGAACAAAGTTTGACTCCATCTGAAAGCCATCCCTAGCAACGACGTCATTGAAATAAATTCTTTTTTTCATAATAAGTAACTAAATGAGAAACTAGGTAAATAGCCCAGTGATTGAATCGATTAGCATTTAAAAGCAACACCACGTTGCTTTAAGGCGGCAATTTGAGCGGGATCTAAACCAATCTCTTGCAAAACAGTATCAGTATCTTGGCCAATATTGGGCGCAATAGTCTTGATCGATCCAGGTGTCCGTGAAAGCTTCGGGATTACGCCCGGAACTTCTAAGGCACTGCCATCAGCCATCTGAATAGACGCAATGTTACCCCGAGCTCGGTAGTGGGGGTCCTTAGCAATATCAGCAACAGTATAAATACGGCCCGCTGGAACAGAGGCAGAGTCAAGCATCTCTAATGCCATATCTGTCGATACTGTTCTAGCCCACTCCCCAATAGCTAAATCTAACTCTAAGACTCGCTTTACCCTGCCTTCGTTATTTTTTAATTGTAGATCGCTGCCTAGGTCATCTCGACCAATGACTTGCATGAGACGCTTAAAGATACTGTCGCCATTACCGGCAACCAAAATATAGCCCCCATCTAAGCAGAGGTAAGCATTAGTGGGTGCAATTCCAGGTAACGCACTACCAGCAGCTTGCCTAATCTCACCAAAAGCACTGTACTCAGGCAAGAGGCTTTCCATACAGTTAAAGACCGCCTCATAAAGAGCGACATCAATAATCTGCCCTTTGTTACTACGGTGCCGCTCTTGCAGGGCTAGCAAAATACCAATCACACCGTGCAGCGAGGCTAAGGTATCGCCAATACTGACCCCCACTCGAACAGGCACTCTGCCAGGCTCGGCAGTGAGATAACGCAAGCCCCCCATAGCTTCTGCAACCACACCGAATCCGGGCTTATCTCGGTATGGTCCAGTCTGGCCATAACCACTAATTCTGAGGACGATTAATTGAGGATTAAGCTCGAGTAATTGATTGGGATCTAGACCCCATCCCTCTAGGGTGCCGGGGCGAAAGTTTTCAATTAAGACATCGGCCTCTTGAACTAAGGTTCGAACAATCGCCTGCGCTTCAGCCTGCTTTAAATCCAATGAAAGAGAGCGCTTATTACGGGACTGTACTTGCCACCATACAGAAGTTCCATCCTTTAATAAGCGCCATTTACGCAACGCGTCACCTACTGTTGGAGGTTCAATTTTGATAACATCAGCCCCAAAGTCACCCAAAGTTTTAGCGGCAAAGGGTCCGGCGATCAACTGCCCCATCTCGATGACTTTTAATCCAACTAAAGGCTCCATCACACTCTCTTATAAGCTCGTTTTAATTGGTAGCTTAATTTCATTACCAAACCTCGCGATATCAATTCATATTCATTTTATACAGCTCGTATAAACCTACAATCAATATCATTGAATGGTGAACAGGAAAGAAGCCTTAAACTTCTAGGACTGCATTAAATGCCCCGTTTTTACAAAGATCGTGCAGCCCTCTTTACTAAAAGGCTGATGCCTACTCATGTGCGGACTCCGAATCCAAGATCCAGTTGGATATCGTCCATGCTCATCTTCAAATACACCCTCCACCACAAAAATTTCTTCTCCACCAAAATGCTGATGAGGATTGAAATAGGTTTGCGGTGCCCACCTCACTAAAGTTGATCCAGATCCTTGTCGCATGAGCGGCATTACCGTCAAGCCCGGCACCATTCCCTGAAACCACTCAGCTGATTGAGTATCGAGCACCTCTCGCACTACCTGATCAACCCCTAAATGTCGTAACTTAACAAAAAGTATGCAGCCACTTTCGGTATATGGGGCATGCGCTGATCCCGGAGGATTCATGATGTAAGTACCAGCAGGGTAGTCCCCCATCTCATCACTCAAAATGCCATCCAATACCAATATCTCCTCACCAAGCTTATGCAGATGTAATGGAAAACGGGCACCAGGCTGATAGCGTACGATCGAAGTCGCTTTTGCCACTTCGTCACCAATACGATCTAACATTTTTCGCTCTACACCGGATTGGGGGCTTTTGGCCCACGGCAAATCATGATGATCAATCACTACTCGCTTGCTGTAATCACTATTGACATCCATTAATATCTCCTGTTCAGGGTAATACAAAACCATAACTAGACATCACTTGTCGCGCGGCAGGTTCCTGTAAATAGGTATAAAAAGTCTTCACGCCTGGAGTAGCACCCTTAAGCAAGACCATTTTTTGCCGCATCGGCCTATGTAGCTCCTCGGGAATCAGCGCAAAGTTTGAGAGTGGCTTTAGTTGTGGGGCCGACGCTAAAGATAAGGCAGAAATTCCAAAATCAGCAGCGCCTGTTAAAACATAAGTCGTTGCTTGAGAGATATTTTCACCATAGACTAGCTTGGGCTCAGCCATTTCCCATAAACCTAAAGATTGCAAGTACTCCTTACCAGCCCTGCCATAGGGTGCATGCTCAGGATTCGCGATGGCTATTTTCTTAGCCCGCTCAATGGCCTTGGTCAAATTTTCCTTATCGGCACTGATTCGAAAGGGGCTCTCTTTTTTCTGAATCAGAACAATTCTGCCGATTGCGTAAAGCTGACCGGCATCCTCAGTTTTACCTGCTTTGTATAACTGATGAATCATTTGCTCATCGGCAGACATCAACATTCCAAATGGCGCCCCGTTGATGGCCTGCTGAGTGAGAAGCCCCGATGAGCCAAAAATTAGCTTGATCGTATAGGAATGTGTTTTCTGAAAATTGACAGCGATGTGCTCTATAGCAAATTTCAAGTCTGAAGCGGCAGCTACGTTATCAGCTTGGGCTCGAGTAATGCCGTTAGCCATCACAAGTAAGACAAAGATAACAGCTTGAATCCAATATTTCATGGCATTACTCAGAAAATTTACTAATGGAGTGCCAACCAAAACTCAGCAATGGCAACAGATCTTTAGCGAAAATAGCTACCTCTTGAATTAATTCCGTTGAGCACACTACCTTTTTTGAAAGTGGTTTACGAATAATCCAGCTTTTCAGTTTGAGGGCATGCTCTATCTCGATAGGCGCATCTATAAATCCCCTGGGCACCCTTGCTAAGGCATCGGAATAGTCGAGCACATACCCTTTTTTATGAAGCGATTTCTCCAAGAGAAGCCAGGCTTTAGGGTTATCAAGGATCCCCATACGAAGCTTTTTAAGGACGTGTGGCTCTGGTTGCATATACCCCGCTGCCACCCTACTCCCCAATGGATCTAAGCGAAAATACAAAACACCAGGCGCATGTTTATCGCCCGTAATACTAAATAAGCCGCTGGCATGCATGTTGTATGGATGCTTCGCTTTTGAAAAACGTGCATCACGATTAATTCGAAATAAGGATCTTTTAGGATCGCCCCATAGAGGAATATCTTTAGTCCTCAGAAAATCAGAAAGCGTCACCGTAAATTCCCGCAGAGGATCGCGCACATAATCCTCATACTCAGAGCGGTGCTCATTAAACCAAAGACGGTTTTGATTATCTGTCAACGCCTCTAAAAAGGTAAACGCCTTTGGACTAAAGCCCTCAAATAATGGCTTATTTTGAGCGGCTGTTTTCATGAAGAGTGTGCTGAGTCGCTTAGTATTTTTTCTATCGCATTTTGATATGACTCGACAGACTGCGCTCCTGAAATCAACGATTGATTGTTGAAAATCACTGCTGGCACCGCTGAAATACCAGCCTGAGTGTATTCACGCTCGAGAGCCTTCACTTCGTCAACATATTGATTGCTCTGAATAATCTCCCGTGCTGCTACCCGATCCAACCCGGCCCGGTCCACTGCATTAAGCAATGTATTTATCTCGTCCATATCGCTAGCATCCTCAAAATATGCCTTGAGTAATTGATGCTTCAACTGATGCTGAGCACCAGAGCCTTTCTCAAGCAATGCCCAGTACAGCAATCGATGACAGTTAAAAGTGTTGTAAACACGCTTGCGCCCCTCTGGATGAAAATCATACCCAGCAGTTTTTGCTCTAGCGCGAATGTTCGCCTGATTTGCTTTTACTTGCGCCTCATCCATTCCATATTTTTGCGTCAAATGCTCAATCGCATCCTGGCCTCCGACTGGCATGGAGGGGTTTAACTCAAAAGGCTGAAACTCCAGATTAATTTTCTCTCGAATTCCCAGCGCGTCGATGGCTTGCATCAGATTACCAATCCCAACCGCACACCAAGGACAGGCAATATCGGAAACAACATCAATTTTAAGATTTGTAACCATATTTAGATTGATTTAGGTCTAGTCATTTTAAATAGCTGCTCTTGGCCTACGGTGAAGTAATCTGCTGGACCACCCCCTCTTAAAATATGGCCAGCGCTAGCAGTGTCATAGATACCACCCTTTAGAAACGCTTCATCAATATGAATATTTAGCACCTCCCCCAATATTAGCCAGCTTTGTACTTTTTGCTTGTCTAGACCTTCGAGTTGAATAATTTGTGTTGCCCTGCACTCAAAGCTCACAGGACTTAATGCCACTCTAGGGACTGATAAGATGGTGGAAGCCACAGTATCTAAGCCCGCCAATACAAATTCATTCACGTCAGGACCCACGCTGGTACAAGTCGTATTCATTTGTTCAGCCAAGGACTTGGTGACTAAATTCCAAACAAACTCTCCATTCTCTTCAATGTTTCTTAGGCTATCTTTATGGCCAATACTAGAAAAACCGATAATGGGAGGAACATAATTAAAAGCATTAAAAAAGCTGTATGGGGCAAGATTGCAGATTCCTGCATTACTTTTTGTCGAGATCCAACCTATCGGTCTTGGGCCCACAATGGCATTAAAAGGATCATGTGCCAAGCCGTGACCATTTTTGGGTTCGTAACTATAAAATCTGGAATGCATACAATTGACCCTTGGTGCTTTTTTTGCCGTTATAAATACTGAGTTGGTTTACCTCAAATCATAACAATAGAAATCCATCTACATACTTTTAGCTCATAAAAACAGGCTTATAAAAGCAGAGGGTGACTTAAAATAGAATGAAATACCTAAGTTAAAACCAATGATCTCCCAAAAAAAACCAAGCGTCGTGATCGTCGTAGGCAGCGCACCAGATGCCTCACGCTATACCCTATGGGATAAGTCGACACACACCATTGCCGTTATTAACAATGCGTGGCGTATTCGATCGGACTGGGATTATTTGGTATTTCCTGAAGACTTTCCCCCGGAAAATGCTCCAACAATCATTCAAGCAAGCCAGCGTCTGATTGTTGCCAAAGACTTTGTGCCCACCCAAAATGCCTATGGCGGTTTTGTCTATGGCGGTGGAACGATGGCCTATACAGCAGCCTATTGGGTCTTAGGGGCCCTTAAACCAGATGTAATGGCCTTCATTGGCTGCGATATGGTTTATCCAAGTGATGGTAGTCAAACGCATTTTTATGGCAATGGCGCGCCTGATCCATTAAGAGATGATGTGACCTTGCAGTCTCTCGAGGCTAAATCGAACCGACTATTAGCTCTAGCAGTGGGGCAGCAATGTCTTTGCGTCAACCTGAGTGATCAACCCGCTTCAAGGCTGATGTTTCCTCGCATGTCGATTGATCAACTACAGGCCCTTACTGAGCAGGACTTTAATCAACACCTCAAAAATCTTCAAGATCAACTTGATCAGCAACACATACAAGCGGCATTAGCCTCTGAAGAAAAATTAGGCTACTTTGTTGAGTCTGGACGCTACTGGGAAGAGGCGCACTTACTATCTCGCGTTGAACTTGCCAAAATCGATGATCAGTGGATGGCAGTACAACCCAAGCAGCCTACTTACAAGACAGGATAGACTTTTGAGCAAATTGGTAGGCATTTTCTGCCATTTTTTCGAAGCGTGACTGAATGCTATTTTCAATAAAGTACTCGATCACAATATTTGGCATCACAGAATTAGGCTCGACTAAGCTCTGATATTGAAAGAGGATCTTCTTTCCTTCGTCCGTAAGGCGCCATGTTCCTTTATAAAAATTGTTATCGCCGCTGATTTGCTCAAAATCTAAACCACGATTTGGTAACTCTGAATACTCAACTACCGATCGTATATTGATAGGAATAAAGAGGATCCTCTCTTGGACTAGCCTCTCCACCTGAACCTTACTTCTCGCCCTAGAAATTACCTTAGACTCAATAATGCCCGGGATATTTCTAGCGCCATCATAGTCAGTCAAAAATTGATAAGCAGCACATAAGGAGATAGGCAAACGATAAGATGCTTGCACTTTCAGATTTTTTCCCACCCTTGATACATCAACATCCACGTCAAAAGAACTAGAGGTCGATTGGGCTAAATCCGAAAAGTGGATCAAGACCAGAAGAGATAGGAGCCATTTCATAGAATGATTTTACGGCCAACCCAGAAAAATATAAATAAAAAATATAAGAAAATAGCTGACCAAGATCAGCTATTTTTTCTTAGAATCTTAAATTAGAAATGATTTTCTATCAGCATTTCAGTCTTGGAAATAAACCCTGGCTTAGGCCATGCAGACTGAATTCCCTTGCCAACGACGAGCATTGCGCCCACGGCATAGTTTTTTGGTAGCTTGATGATTTGCCCTACCTTATCAGAGTCAAAGCCAATCATGGGGCAAGAGTCATATCCCATTGCTTTTGCAGATAACATCATGGTTTGCAGCAATATACCCACAGAACGCATTGCCTCATCACGCTGGAGCTGCTCATTACCTGCATAAAATGGATTAATCCAAGGCACCAAAATATCTTGCGCCTCTTTAGGTGCATTAACCCAATATCGTTGCGGATCTTTTTCCCAGGCCTTCAAATCAGTACAGACAACGAACAATAAAGAGCCATCTGTTACTTGGGCTTGATCATGAGCCGCTGCACGCAATTGCATTCTGATTTTAGGATCTGTGACATTCACTAGTCTCCAGTGCTGGATATTAAAAGACGACGGGGATTGCATTGCTAAGTCAATTAATTGCTCTAGCTCTTCCTTTGGGATCGTAAATGCCGGGTCATAGTGCTTCACTGCCCGTCTTGCGCGAATTGCGTCCAGTGTATTCATAATCTTGGTCCTTAATGAGGGTAAAGGGTCACGATAGCATGTATGGCTCATTGAGACCTCAGGTTCAGGCGGGGATTTATGTGGGAACACACAACAAAACGCATTCCAGCCTAAACTGCGGTCTATTAAACTACTATTGCGTTGTCAACCATGATTGAAGAATCCATCCGCAAAGCCATTCGTGAAATGGTTGGGGGCAGCAAGGGTCCGCCGGTAGCTTTTTTAGAGCCAGCAGGTGACCGAGGTCTATTTGGCCCCGAATCCATGTCCTGGGAAATTCATGCAGATTTTATGTCCATGATGATTGGCGGCATTAGCTCCTTAATTTTGCAGGCGCTTCACCCGGGAGCGCTTGGTGGAGTCTGGGATCACTCTACCTTTAGAGAGGATCTTAAGGGACGCCTAGGTCGAACTGCATTCTTTATTGCTGCTACAACATACGGGCCAGTATCGATGGCTGAAAGTATCATCGCTAAAGTTAATCAGATTCATCAGAAGGTGCAGGGCATAGATGAGTATGGAAAGCCCTATAGCGCAACTGATCCCCACCTATTGGCCTGGGTACATAGCACTGAAACCAGTAGTTTTTTAAGCTCCTACTTAACACATAAAAATCGCAATATCAGCATACGCCAAGAGGATCAATATTTTGATGAGATGACTTTATTAGCCGCTAAATTGGGCACCCCTGGTTTACCAAAGACAAAAATAGAAACACTGCATCTCATTCGCCAATATAAATCGGAGCTTCATTACGGGGAGCGGGCCAAGAGTATCGTTCAGCTACTAGACCACTTTCCAGCAAGCTTGCCCACTAAACCGTTCGTTAAGCTCATTACTGAGGCGGGCTTTGCCAATCTTCCTGATTGGGCCTTTGCGTTTATTGAGCGAAAAAAACCTTCAGCACTACAAAGAGTGGCCATCAATACTGCGGTCGCCATGATTGCTAAACCAGTCCGAATGGCTTTAAAGGATGGTGTGGCAGCTCACAGCCATAGAAGAATTGATGGGAAAGGTTAATCTTTACAGAGAAAAGCAGCGGGGCTAGGTCTCATTTTTATTCGTAGAGCAATACGTAGATAAAAATACCAAACTGAATCAAATTAACCAACACACTCAGGCCATGAAGGAGTCCAAAGTACTTCTTATTCCCCGAGTCAGCGGCGCGATTAATCGCCGGCATCAATATTAACAGTGCGAACAAAAATAAAACTGTACACAAAATCAAAAGAAGGGTGTTCACATTTCCCTCAATCAAATAGGCAGACAGCAAGCTAAAAAGGCCTAGAAAAATATAATATTTTGGAAAAAAAGCCCTGACATACTTACTTGACCATTCTTGAGGCAGCACCTTAAATACCGTAGGCGCAACGGCAACAGTAAAAAATAACATGATGCCCAGCATTCCAGCAACGATATACAAACTCAGTAAATTTGAACTCATGCTATTCCCTAAGCTTTCATTTTGGCATCATTGACCATGCATACTTTTTCGGCTGATTGTTGAGCCTCTTTAAACCGGCTTGATTTATTATCCCAGCCATTCATTTTCAACTCATTTAACTGACGATTGTTGAGCTTATCGGAAACTGCTTTGGCTACACATGCGCAATAGGGCTGAAAATCTTTTTCCACAAGGGATTTGTTCAGATTGCTATGCGCCTTGACTTGCTCTCTTTGGCAGGCTTGAATCAAGTCTGAGGGTAGATCTGCAAAGACAGGCGAAGAGAGCATCGCTAGAGTAAGAAAAAGAAATCGGATCATATTTTTTGAGCGCTTAAGTATTCACAACACTACGAGATATCAATATAGTCTTTTATTGAAAATTGTGCAGCTAGAAACACCCCTCCTTTTAGAGGAATAGAGATCCCTGTGCCAAGCAGGCAAGACCCAAAGGGATTAAAATATAGCTCAATTTAATGAATTATCCTTTTTAATGAAATCTCTCAAAGTTGGCATCATCGGCGCTGGCATCGCAGGACTCTCTTGCGCCCATCAACTCACACTAGCAGGACATAAAGTAGTCATCTTCGATAAGAGTCATGGTGTGGGTGGACGCATGAGCCACCGCAATTACGAAAAATGGGGCGCCGATCATGGAGCTCAATACTTCACTGCAAAAGATCCTCTTTTTGCTGAAGAGGTACAGCGGTGGATTCAGGCTGGAGTTGCTAGTCCCTGGCTGGGCAAGATCGTCAGCTACACCCACGGTCAGATTGTAGACTCAGATCCCACCAAAAAAAGATACGTTGGCGTGCCAGAAATGAGCTCCCCCGCCAAGTATCTAGCAAAGAATGTTGTACTTGAACTTTCTCAGACTATTACGGAAATTACCAAAATAAATGGTTATTGGGAAGTCTCCTCAAAAGAATCTGGTGTACTACCTCACCAGTTTGACTTTTTGATCTGCGCCACTCCTCCAGCCCAAGCGAAGAACCTCATTGGAAAAAACTCACAGAACCTTCAAGTGATGTGCAGTGAAGTTCAGATGCAGCCCTGTTGGACTTTTTTAGCTTACCTTAGAAATCCCTTAACGCTTGATTTTGATGGTGCTTTTATCAATGACCATATTTTCTCTTGGATCGCTAGGGATAATACGAAACCTGAACGCTCAAGATACGAAACATGGGTAGCCCAGGCTAACCCTGCTTGGTCTGAAGAGCATCTTGACCTCAGTCACTATGAAGTAGAGCCTTTATTAATAGAGGCCTTCCAAAACTTAACGGGCGCTGAATGTGATTTATATCAAACACATTTATGGCGTTACGCTAAATTAGAAAATGAAAGCCAGTCAAACTATGGCTTAGATACACAAAATCAACTCGCACTCTGTGGTGACTGGTTAAGAACGTCCACAGTAGAGGGGGCATGGATGAGTGGCTTTCATCTGGCTAAGGTTTTGAATCGAATGTATTCTTAAGGCGTATGTCAGCGCCCTTTTCTAATAATGAAAACCCTATCCGATGATTTTCCAGAACTTGCTTTTGTTGATATAGAAACAACCGGGTCTAATTTTGAGCGGGATCGCATCACGGAAGTTGGAATCGTCACACTACACAAGGGCGAAATAGATGTTTGGGAACAGCTCATAAATCCAGAAACATGTATTCCAAGCAATATTCAAGCGCTCACCGGTATCCGACCTGATATGGTGGCTAATGCTCCAAACTTTGAAGAAATCAGTCGCGCATTATCTAAAAAATTAGAGGGGAAGATTTTTGTTGCCCACAATGCCCGCTTTGACTATGGATTCTTAAAAGCATCCTTCAAGCGGGTGGGAATTGACTTCAAACCCAAAGTACTATGTACCGTCAAGTTATCCCGTAAGCTTTTTCCAAATCAAGTAAGGCATAACTTAGATACCCTAATTCAGGCGCATCAACTCAAAGTGAGTAGCCGTCACCGCGCCCTAGGAGATGCTGATTTATTACTGCAGTTTTGGAATTGCTGTATCAGCAAATTAGGCTCAGAAGAGCTCTATGCTGCCGCTCAATCTTTATTGGGAAACTCAAGCCTACCGAGCCATATTGATCCAGATCTCATGAATCTGCTACCTGAAAAACCTGGGGTCTATATTTTTTATGGTGAAAATAAAATGCCAATTTATATTGGCAAAAGTATTTCGATTCGCACCCGTGTATTAAGCCATTTTCAAAGCGCCCTTTCTAAGCGAAAGGAAATGAACTTAGCCATGCAAGTAAGGGACATTGACTGGATTGAAACAGCCGGCGAAATTGGCGCTCTATTACTAGAATCTAAGCTGATTAAGCAGCGATTGCCCACACTAAATGTCAAATTAAGAAGATCTAAGGATTTATGTGCCTGGCAATTAACGACTAATTCTGCTGGCGTCCTCATTCCAGAGTTGGTAACCCACCATCAACTGAAGCCCGGAAGGCAAGATAATCTATTTGGACTTTTTTACAGTCGGCGTGAGGCAAAAATAATGCTTAGTTCGATAGCTGAACGAAATCACTTATGCCTTGGTCTGCTAGGTCTTGAAAAACTCACAAAAGATCAACCCTGCTTTGGATACCAAGTAAAAAAATGCCAGGGTGCCTGTATTGCCAAAGAGTCGTATGAATTACACAACATTAAACTTACTACGGTTCTTGAGAAATTTAAGGTAGCCCACTGGACTTTTAAGGGACCAATCGGCATCCAAGAGGGAAACGTGGTTCATATCATTGATCACTGGTGCTATTTAGGTACCGCCATGAATGAAGAGGAAATTGCAGAATTATTAGAATCTGGTGAACCTGAGTTTGATCTGGACATCTATAAGCTGATTCAGAAAAGCTTACGCACTATTACTAAATCTAGAGTATTTGAGCTCACTTCTAAACTTCATCAAAGACAAGCTGAATTGGGGTAGGTAAGATGGTAGCGATGACTATAAAACCCTCCTCCTCCCGAAACAAGATCAAAATTAATATCGTGACTCCTGCTCCGGTAGGCAGCCTACATGGCAATCGCATTACTGCTCAGCGTTGGGATAGATTTTTAAAGAAATTAGGCTACTCATCTCGAATAACTGAGTCATGGGCTCAAGGCGATACAGACCTTCTCATTGCACTACATGCTTATCGAAGCCATGACTCCATTTTGCGCTTTAAGCAAAAGTACCCTCATAAGCCTGTCATTTTGATGATGACAGGGACTGATCTTTATCGAGATATCAAACAACATCCCGAGGTACTGATCTCAATGCAGCTGGCGGATAAGATCGTATTACTCCAGTCGGCCGCTATGGAAATCATCCCTAAGGCACTACAGAAGAAGGTGCATGTCATTTATCAATCAGTGAAGGCAATTTCGCGTAAGCCCCTCTTAAAGCGGTGTTTTCTGGTTAGTGTTATCGGTCATCTACGCCCAGAGAAAGATCCTTTTTGCACCGCACGCTGTCTTGCAGAGCTTCCCTCTGAGAGCGTTATTCGCGTTCAGCACTTAGGTAAAGCCATGAGTCCCGATATGCGGCAGATGGCAATCAGATATCAAGCTAAACTCCCCCGTTATGAATGGCTGGATGAAGTGAGTCATGCCCAAGCATTGCAGAGGCTGGCGCGCAGTCATCTCATGGTAATTACCAGCCTCATGGAGGGGGGAGCTCATGTTGTATCCGAAGCGATTGCAATTGGGGTACCGGTAGTTGCCTCTGACATTCCTGGAAATCGGGGGCTACTAGGTGAGTCTTATTCTGCTTACTTCCCTGTGGGTGATGAAAAAGCTTTAGCTGCTTTACTTCATCGAGCTGAAACTGAGCCTCGGTTTTATCGATCCCTAGAAAAACAGATTCATGCACGCCAAAGCTTAATAAAGCCCGCTTTTGAAATGCGCTCTATCCAATCTTTAGTAAATTCCGTCTTACTGAGCACTGGCATAACACACCAAAAAGTGTGAGTTTGAATCAGTCCAAGTCTGCGCACTCTTAAAGCCTGCGTCCAGCAGCATCTGCGTAAAATTGGCAATCGTATATTTGTAGCTATTTTCCGTATGAATAAGCGCGTCCTTCTGAAATGACTGCTTCCCACTGGGCCAAGATACCTGGACATCACGTACGGCACGTAAGTACATCTCAATGCGTGAAAGAGATTCATTAAATATAGCGTGGTGCTCCCAATCGCGTACATCAAAGTTAGCATTAATCAATCGATTAATGTGAAGCAATGCATTGAGATTAAAGGCTGAGGTTACTCCAAGAGAGTCGTTATAAGCACGATGCAGCACCTCCCGATCTTTGATCAGATCCACACCAATTAACAGGCCACCAGCACCTTGACATACCTTAGCGATATTCTCAAAAAATCGTTTTGCACTCTCAGTATCAAAATTACCAATAGACGACCCTGGATAAAAGAATGTTTTACGCTGATTGATGAGATCCGGAAAATCCAAAGGCTGAATTAAGTCAAAGGCCTGTGCCTGCATCTCAATCATCGGAAACCGTTTTTGCAAATCTGCCACCGCAGACTCTAAAAACGCTTTAGAAATATCGAGTGCCCGATACTGTTTTGGCTTGATTGAATCAAATAACGCGCTGGCTTTTGCGCAATTGCCTGCACC
Source organism: Polynucleobacter brandtiae (assembly GCF_002797575.1). GTDB lineage: Bacteria > Pseudomonadota > Gammaproteobacteria > Burkholderiales > Burkholderiaceae > Polynucleobacter > Polynucleobacter brandtiae. The sequence goes on from NZ_PGTX01000001.1 coordinate 700,597, forward strand.
GAGGTCTAGCAGCACATCGCACTGACCAACGGCAAGGGCAATTGCCTGACTATTGGCCTCCATAATAGACTTCTCAGTACGGCTTGGGTAATACTCATCCAACAAGGTAATCACCTCAAACAAGCGAGAGCCAATATCGTCATAAAAAAACTTAGGAGAAATCGATGGCGTACTTGCCTGCAGTCCAGAGATAATTTCTTGAGTGGTGTCTGAAGCCTGAGTCATGATTTATTAACCTAAGTTATGCATTTGTATTCGGCGTAATCGATTGCTGATGGCGTCCACTAAAAAAACTAGTAGCAACATAGCAATAATTACAGTGGAGGCTTTTGGTTCACGCAGCAAAGATAATTCATAAAACAGCATTTGCCCTAAACCACCGGCCCCAACAAACCCTAAAATCGTCGCCATTCGGATATTCATTTCCCAACGATAAAGGCTATAGGATAGGAGTTGTGGTGCTATGCCTGGGAAGGTGGCGTATAAGAAAGCGTCTATGGGCCCTGCGCCGCTGAGGGTTAATGCATTACTGGCGGCAGGCGGATAATTCTCTAAAGTCTCGCCAAATAAACGCCCAAGCACCCCGGTAGTATGTAAAGTCAGGGCAAGTGTTCCAGCAAACGGACCAAGCCCTACTGCCAACACCATTAAAACTGCCCAAACTAGTTCTGGCACAGAACGTAAAAAATTACACATAAAACGAGCGACAACTTTCGCGGGCAAACCAAAGCGCCCCGCCACTGGTAATGCTAGGCCGATACTCAGTACAGCAGCGGTCAGGGTAGCTAAGGCAGAAATAGCAATGGTTTCTAAAAAACCGGCACCAATTTTCCTCAAGAAATCATCACTAAGGTCTGGTGGGAAAAATCGCCCCACAAACCCAAATAGGCTACTCAATGCCTCACTGGTAAATAAAGCAGCAGGATTAAGCGAGAGATACATAAAACTCAGTACAGTTAAGCCCAAGATGAGGCCCAAGGTAATCAGGCATCGGATGCAATACAGACGGGCAGGCTCAGTGCCAATTGAATGGATGACAGTTTTGATCGCTTCACTATTGGCCTGTATCTTCATTCGAGCTGCTTTCGAATGAACAAGCTAATATAGTCAGCCAAAAGAACAAGGCCAAGAAACACTATCAGGATGGTGGAGACCTCACCACCGTTGAGCATCTTCATCGACTGATCCATCAGCTGCCCAAGACCGCCCGCTCCCACAAAACCCATAATGACGGACGCCCTGACGGCACACTCCCAACGATAAACCGTGTAAGAAGCTAATTCCTGCGCACAGCCTGGCAACATTCCATAAAAGAAGGCCGCTAAGCGACCCCCACCAGCTAGTAAGATCGCCCTTGCTGGCAAAGTATTACCTGACTCTAAAATCTCAGAGTAGACCTTAGCCAACATACCGCCATAAGTAATGGCAATAGCAAGCACCCCTGCAATGGGGCCCAGTCCAAAAATTCTTACTAACAATAAGGCCCAAACAATCTCGGGAATTCCCCGTAACACCAACATCAAAAAGCGAGCAAGCCAGCGAACACTTTGCGCAAAAGGATGATACGAGGCAGGGCCAATTCTAGAAATGGATAGGCTATAAGAAATAATCAGTCCTAAAGGTGCCGCTATTACTAACGCTAAAGCGATACCTGCTGTCGCCATTGCTAAGGTTTGGATCGTTGCCGTCAACACCAATTCCAAAAAATCTACCTGTAGATTGGGCGGAAAGAATTGAATTAGAAAATCACCAAACACCCGAATATTATTGGGGTCCAGCAACAACAAGGGATTGAACTGTGCCAACTGCAGCAGAGGCCACAACAAGCAGAGTCCCAAGACTATTCCCAAAAGGCGATAGGGGGCAGCAGGATCAAGGGTGCCTAGGTAAGATCGAGTTACTGTGGTCGCCATATTGCAGACTCTTTAGGCAATGGTGGGGTGATTTTGCATCGGAAGCATCCCCATTTCAGAGGAATACAGTTGTTTGAGTAAGTCTTGCGTAACTTTCTCAGCAGGAAGATCAAAGGCAATTTCACCATTGCGAACACCAATAATGCGAGGAAACCAGCGTAGGGCTACATCTACAGCATGCAGGCTAGCCACTAGAGTAATCTTTCTCTCCTTAGCCTCATTCATCAGCTCACTAATAATGAGATCCGATAAAACGGGATCCATAGCGGATATTGGCTCATCCGCCAACAGCAGATCAGGTGCTTGATATAAAGCCCTTGCCACTCCTACCCTTTGCAATTGGCCGCCTGATAGACAATCACACCGCTCAAATAGCCGATCCGATAAATCTAATCGCTCCAGGCAGGCGCGGGCACCAGCAATATCCAAGGGATAGATCAGAGAGACGATGGATTTCCATAGTGGCCATTGACCGAGGCGCCCTGCCAAAATTGCCGTTATCACACGCTGACGTGATGGAATGGGTGGAGCCTGATGAACTAGACCGATGCGCGAACGCAGTCGCTTGAGTTCACCGCTTGACAAGCTCCACGGATTCTTCCCATTGAGTGCTACAGAGCCACCAGTTGGCTTTAAAGCGGTAACTAAGATGCTGAGTAAAGATGTCTTACCCGAGCCCGATGCCCCAATCACTGCAATGCACTCCCCAGCTTTAGCCGAAAGAGTGATGTTCTTAAGGGCTTGAACGCCATTTGTATGCTGAAAACTGAGCTGCTGTACTGAAAAATCCATTTGCTTATTTAACTTTTTCTTAATGACTTACTTGGCTCACCGGAGTTATTTAATTAAACCGGCAGATTGCGCAGCTTTTTCAATATCGTCATAGTTTGAAGACTTGGTAGTCACATACTTAGTCGCACGCTGTAAGTCCATTAACTCCTTATAACTAGGATTACTGGCCTCTAATTTTAGGAATGCATTGCTAATTTTTTTGACCAGTGCAGGATCCAGGTCTCCACGAACAGTCCAGTTGTAATCAAAATAAGTTGGCGTTGTAGAAAGCACTTTTACTTTCAATGCATTGGGATTTTTTGACTCAAGCAATTTATCCCACACAGAGATATTCAATGCGCCAACATCTGCTTTACCACTAGCTACGAACGCTACGGTTGCATCGTGTGCACCTGAGAAAGCAATATTCTTAAAATCTTTATCTGGGTTTACGCCAGCTTGCATTAAGAAGTAGCGCGGCATTAGGTGGCCAGAAGTCGATGATGGTGAACCAAACGCAATGGTGCCGCCCTTAAGCTTGAGCTCAGGCAAAGTCTTGACAGTGCTGTCAGCCGGGACGATGAACACGCTTCTGAATTTTTCATCTTCTACGCGTTGAATGATCGGTAATGCTGTTCCATTTGTTCTAATTTTTGTCTGAACATAGGTAAAGCCACCAAGCCAAGCCATATCAATCTTTTTAGTTGCCAAAGACTCAACAACAGCAGCGTAGTCAGTCACGGGAGTGAACTCTACTTTCATCCCAGTCTCTGCTGCTAAATAATCACCCAAAGGCTTAAATTTGCGCTGCAGTTCTGTTGGCGCCTCATCAGGAATAGCAGAGATTCGCAAAACATTTTGGGCGTTTGCCTGTAAACCCATCACACCAAAAATAAAACAAGCCGCAGCATATCGAAGAAACGTTTTCATATTAATTTTCAATTTCTGAATAATTTCAATAGAAGTAAAAAAGTTAAAGTTGTTTACGCGACTGAGACCCCAGATCCCAAGACGAACTGGCCAATCTTTTTCGCGCTATTAAATCCACCTGCCTGCAAAATAGAGAGTACTTCTGCTTCTGCTTCTGGCGCACAAGAAATCAATAATCCACCGCTGGTCTGGGGGTCCGTTAAGACATTCTGTTGCCAAAGCGCGATATGCTGAGCTAGCTTCACCTCGTCGCCAAATCCAATCCAGTTACGAGTAGACGCCCCCGTATAAATATCTGCCTGAACTAATTTGATTGCCTCTTCCACTACCGGAATGGCATTCCATTCCAGCTGCGCCTCTAATTTAGCGCCTCTTGCTAGCTCGAGAAGGTGTCCAGCTAAGCCAAAGCCAGTCACATCTGTTAAGGCATGTACGCTATCGAGCTGGGCCAATGCCACACCTGGTTTATTGAGCTTTGTTGTTAAGGCAATCATCTCTTGGTAGCCGGCATCTGAAAGTTTTTCTTGCTTTAATCCAGCAGACAAAATCCCAACCCCCAATGGCTTACTCAAAATAATACTGTCGCCTAATTGGGCGCCGCTGTTCCGCTTGAGTTTTTTAGGATCCACCACGCCAATCGCGACTAGGCCATAAATAGGCTCAACTGTGTCTATGGAGTGACCACCGGCAATCATGATGCCGGCATCGTTGCAAACAGATTCTCCACCTGCCGTAATCTGCTGAATAACCTCTAGTGGCAAAACATTGATGGGCATGCCCAACAAAGCAAGTGCAAATAAGGGCTGAGCGCCCATGGCATAGATATCTGAAATGGCATTGGTTGCTGCAATCCGACCAAACTCAAATGGATCATCCACAATTGGCATAAAAAAATCGGTAGTCGCCACAATCGCCTGGTTCTCATTGATCTGATAAACAGCTGCATCTTCGTTATTGTCAGACCCAGCTAGTAATGCAGCAGGGATATTGCGGATTGGTGAAGCTTTCAGAATATCGCTGAGAACGCCCGGCGCAATTTTGCAGCCACAGCCGCCGCCGTGAGATAAAGAGGTGAGACGACCGTTATAGGACATAAATATTCATTTAATTGAGAGATTGATTAAGGAAGTAGCTTACTCAATTTAGAGCAAACACGTACGAAAGCCGCAAAAGTGATCGCTGCGGCTAGGTTTATAAAAATTACGCAGTGCCGGACGTCGCATACGCTCAGGCGTGTAGGCGCTCCACCCTTTAAGCACTTGATAGCTACCATCAAACCAAGGCTGGGAATAATCCGCGTAAGGATCCGCCGTAAAGCCCGGGAACGGTGCAAAGACGCTGGTAGTCCATTCCCATAAATTGGAAGCCTGCCATACCTGGCTCTCTTGTGACAGTAGTAAGCTTAATTCATACTCGGTAGGCATGCGAACGCCTGCCCACTGACAATATTGCTCAGCATCTGCATAAGCGATGTTGCGAACCGGCTCATGAGGGATGAGTGGACTCCATTGATCAAAAGTACGCTCCATCCAGACTGCACCTTCTTTTTTCCAATGCCCCAGAGGAATTAAAGGGTTGATCTTTGATTGATTCTGATCTGACTCAAGAAACGCTAAGTAAGCAGCATTACTGACGGCCTGCTGTGCAATAGAAAAGGCAGGTACAGCTACTGGATGCTCCCACTTCTCATTATCAAAGATAAAGCCGCTGTACGGCCTTGAACCTGCAAACACCGTAGTCTCTGCAAATGTAATATAGGCATTAGAGGGGGATGTGGATGGCGAGACCTCTTTTTTACCGAAGCGCTCAAACGGAGCGGCATACCCTAGCGTATGCCACATATAGGCGAATGCTTCATTATGCATATCTTGATGAAAGATCGCCAGCTGAATAAAGTACAGATCCTCTGCTGATAAGGCCTGCTTCAAGAGACATTGGGTGCGCCAGACGACTTGTGCATTAAATTCTAGCAATGCATCAATTGAGGGCATTGCAATGCTCCACCGATCGGCATGAGCAATATCTGAGGAATTGAACCAATAATCGGCATTTTGTAAAGCAGATGGGGATTGATCGCTACCCTTGCGCTGAACCCAAAATTCATGGAACCAGGTGAGGTGCCCAAATTCCCAATAGGGAGGATTCACAATATCAAGTTGCGGGACCAATTCTTGACCAGCTTGCAGATTTTTCAGAATCGAACATGTCAGCGCATTGGATTCTCCCAGCCATTGAGCTAAAAGTAGTGGATCTGGAGAGGGGCCATAGCAGTGGTGATCCGGCAAGGGAAGATCGTACATCCTCTTATTTTAGAGCTATGCCAGCAAAACTTCCCTAAATCCTTTACATTTGAATGATGACTAATACCATTGCCGACACGCAAACAATTCCCTTATTTCCCCTAGGCACCATTCTTTTTCCAGATGGCATCATTGCCTTGAAAATTTTTGAAGCGCGCTATCTCGATATGATGAAGCGCTGTCTTCGCGAAAAAACAGAATTTGGCGTCATCAGCATCGTTAATGAAGATAATCTGAGCTCAGATAACCCATTAGCGGCTTTCTCTCCAATGGGTACGCTTGCTCAAATTGAAGACTTTGACCCCATTCAGCCCGCCTTGTATATGACCAAGTCCTTCGGCACCAGACGCTTTAAGCTTATCAGCGCCAAACAAGAAGCAGACGGTCTGTGGTTGGGGGAGGTAGCGATGATGGATAACGATCCCCTCATGGCAATTCCACCAGAACATCAGAAAGTAGCTACCCTCTTAGAAGAAATCATCTCGGTGATTAAGAAAGAAGATTTATTGGGCGATGCTCCATTTAAAGAGCCATATAAGATGGATGACTGCGGCTGGGTGTCGAATCGACTCGCGGAGCTTTTACCAATCTCATTAGCGCAAAAGAATCATTTGCTCTCTCAAACCAATCCCAGAATCCGACTGGATCTCGTCACTGAAATTATTGAAGATGACCAACTAAAGAATGTCATTGTTCACTAATGGATTTCGATAACATCCTGGGCTTCATAGCAGCTGCCATTACGACTGCAGCCTTCATTCCGCAAACCTATCGCTCAATCACTACCCGCGATCTGTCGGGCATCTCATTGGGAATGTATACCGCATTTACATTCGGAGTCTTTTTGTGGATCATTTATGGCATTCGGATCGGTAGTGGCCCTATTCTGGTCGCCAATATCATTACCTTTGGCTTATCTGCCACTATTCTGTATCTTAAAATTGAACATTTACGTAACTCTGATCAGAAATATCACTGAATTAAAGCAATATAGCCTAATGATCGTTGCTGGTGAGGCCTATATTCCAGCTGAATATAAGTGCATCACTTTTTAATCGCTTGCAATACGCACAATAGGACTACAGTAATGAGTGATCTACAAAATCATGTCCCCTTACCTTCAGGAAAATAAATAATGTCTCTCAGAATAAATGATGTTGCACCCGACTTTACTGCCGACTCTACAGCTGGAAAGCTAACACTTCATGAATGGATTGGCGATCACTACGCTATCTTATTTTCCCATCCAAAGGATTTCACACCCGTATGCACCACAGAATTTAGTGCTGTAGCTCAGCTATCTTCGGAGTTTGAAAAGCGGAACACTAAAGTGATGGGCGTCTCTGTTGATAGTGTTGAAGAGCATCTGAAATGGAAAAAAGATATTGAGGCTACTGCTGGTGTGCCAGCCAACTTCCCGATCATCGATGATCGCTCATTAGAGGTTGCCAAGCTCTACAACATGTTGCCTGCAGAAGCATATCTACCAGACGGTAGAACCCCAGCCCATACAGCGACTGTTCGAACGGTATTCATTATTGGACCCGATAAAAAGATTCGCCTAACGATCTCTTATCCAATGGCAGTGGGTCGTAATTTTGCTGAGATCTTACGCGCTTTAGACGCCATCCAAATAACTGATGGCGCACCAATTGCCACCCCAGCCAATTGGCAAATAGGTCAGGATGTGATTGTGGGCTTAGCCTTAACTGATGAAGCAGCCAAAGAGCGATTTGGCGCGCTAGATATTAAGCTTCCTTATTTACGTTTTGCCAAGGCGCCCACCAAAAAATAATCTGCACTCGATCAAAAAAAACCGCTTCTGGTGAAATACAGAAGCGGTTTTTTACTATTGAAGCCCTTTGCAGCAGTAATCAAACCACTCCTTGGGCGTGCGGAGACGACTAGATGAACCGCCACCAAAGCACAGAACAATAAAGTCATACAGCTGGGGTAATATTCAAGCTAGATTGAAAGTATGATCTTTTAAATATTGAATATTTTCACGTCAAGAATTTACCCCTAGGATAAAAATATTATGCCAGTTGAACTTTCTGATTTAGAGAAAAAACTAAAGCCATTACCAAAATGGATCTTTATGACGCGGTGGTTGCAGGCGCCGCTATACATTGGCTTAGTAGTCGCTCAAGCAGTCTATGTTTGGCAATTTTGGGTAGAGCTAGTGCACCTCATTTCACTCTTAGTTCAGAGAATGCCGTCTGAAACTGAAATTATGTTGGTGGTACTGGGACTCATTGATGTTGTCATGATTTCTAATTTACTCGTCATGGTCATCGTAGGTGGGTGGGAAACTTTTGTCTCTCGCTTAGAGCTAGAAAATCACCCCGATCAACCAGAGTGGTTGTCTCATGTTAATGCTGGGGTTCTAAAGGTAAAGTTAGCAACTGCCATCATTGGAATTTCATCGATTCACCTATTAAAAACGTTTATTAATGCATCAAGCTATGATGAAAAAACATTAATGTGGCAGACTTTAATTCACTTGACCTTTGTTTTTTCAGCTCTAGCAATTGCTTACACTGAAAAAATTACTGCTTCTGCCAAATCACATTAAGCACATGAAATGCATGATCACTCTTGAGCAGCTTGAGCAAGCTGCTCAAGTCCCGATACTAGTTCCAGCACTATCGCTTTATTAGATAAGGGATATTTATTTAAATCGTTAGGCTTATGCTCACTTAAAGCGCATGATGAATCCACAGTAGTTCAATCAATAGGAGATTCATATGTCGTCAAAAGGAATGTGTCCAGTCGCTCATGGGGCCAATACCGAACAAGGGGATAGCCCCGCTTGGTGGCCCAAGTCACTCAATTTGGATATATTGCATCAACAAGATGCCAAAACCAATCCCATGGGGTCTTCGTATGACTATCGAGATGCGCTAAGAACGTTGGATGTCGATGCCCTCAAGAAGGATATGAAGGCATTGCTATTGGATAGCCAAGATTGGTGGCCAGCAGACTGGGGTCACTATGGCGGCCTCATGATCCGGATGGCATGGCATTCAGCTGGAACCTACCGCATTGCAGACGGTCGCGGGGGTGCAGGCACAGGCAATCAACGCTTTGCTCCACTGAACTCCTGGCCCGATAATGTCAATCTAGATAAGGCCCGTCGCCTGCTGTGGCCTATTAAAAAGAAGTATGGCAATCAAATTAGTTGGGCAGACTTAATGATTCTGGCTGGCACTATTGCCTATGAATCTATGGGTCTCAAAATATTCGGATTTTCATTTGGTCGTGAAGATATTTGGCATCCACAGAAAGAGGTCTATTGGGGGTCTGAGAAAGAATGGTTACAAAAAAGTGGTGGTGAAGGTAGTCGCTATAGCGGTGAGCGCGATCTGGAGAACCCATTAGCTGCTGTCATGATGGGGCTCATTTATGTCAATCCAGAAGGTGTTGATGGTAACCCTGATCCCTTAAAAACCGCTCAAGATATTCGTACTACTTTCTTGCGTATGGCAATGAACGATGAAGAAACTGTTGCCCTGACTGCAGGTGGTCATACCGTCGGTAAATCACATGGTAATGGTGATGCCGCTAATTTAGGCCCTGTACCGGAGGCTGCTGATATTAATGAGCAGGGCCTAGGCTGGATGAATCATCAGACTAGAAGTATTGGTAGAGATACTGTCTCCAGCGGTATCGAAGGCGCCTGGACAACCCACCCCACACAATGGGATAACGGCTACTTCCATTTACTACTCAACTATGAGTGGGAGCTCACTAAGAGTCCTGCGGGTGCTTGGCAATATGCGCCCATCAACATCAAAGAAGAAGATAAGCCGGTCGATGTTGAGGATGCAACGATTCGCTGCAACCCAATGATGACCGATGCCGATATGGCTATGAAAATGGATCCGGAGTATCGCAAGATCTCGGAACGGTTTTACCAAGACCAGGCCTACTTCTCTGAGACCTTTGCACGAGCTTGGTTTAAGTTAACCCATCGTGATATGGGTCCAAAGGCAAGGTACTTTGGGCCAGATGTTCCCAAGGAAGATTTAATTTGGCAAGATCCAGTACCCGCAGGAAATACACAGTACGATATTCAGGCAACGAAGACCAAAATCTTAGCTGCAGGTCTATCTAGCGTTGATATGATTAATACTGCCTGGGATAGCGCTCGCACTTATCGAGATTCAGATAAGCGTGGGGGTGCAAATGGCTCTCGCATTCGTCTTGCGCCACAAAAAGATTGGGAGGGTAATGAACCTGAGCGACTCTCCGCTGTCTTAGCTGCATATGAAACTATCGCCAAGGACACCGGAGCAAGTATTGCCGACATCATTGTTCTAGCGGGCAATATCAGTATTGAGCAAGCCGCTAAAGCAGGTGGTTTTTCTGTGCAAGTTCCCTTCACTGCTGGACGAGGAGATGCCACACCAGAAATGACCGACATTGAGTCATTTGAAGTGTTAGAGCCCTTAGCCGATGGTTACCGCAACTGGCTTAAGCAACACTATGTTGTTACGCCCGAGGAGCTACTACTCGATCGTACACAATTGATGGGTCTCAGTGCGGTAGAGATGGTCGTCTTAATCGGCGGTATGCGGGTCCTTGGCACCAACTACGGTGGCACGAAACATGGAGTATTCACAGATCGGGAGGGCGTTCTAAGCAATGACTTTTTCGTCGCTCTGACTGATATGGGCTACACGTGGAAGCCGACCGGTCGAAATAGTTACGATGTGGTTGATCGCAAGACAGAAAAAACTAAGTGGACAGCAACGCGAGTAGATCTTGTTTTAGGATCTAACTCGGTCTTGAGATCCTATGCTGAAGTCTATGCACAGGACGACAATCAGAAAAAGTTTATTGATGACTTTGTGGCATCATGGACTAAGGTAATGAATGCGGATCTGAGTCTATAACTTGTATTGGTGAGGCATGAGTTGAACAGTAAAGAGAGGGGGCACATTGCTGCTCCCTTTTTTATTGCTTTTTAGCTCCATCTGATACGGAGCGCATCGCTGCCAACAGCTCAACATCATGATTAGGAATGCCATCGAGTAGGCCTGTCAGATGGGGAACATCTTTAGCGATCAAATCACCGCCATAGAATCGGATACCCCAATTCGGAAAGGCTCGTTCTTGAATGCTATTAAAAGCAAGCTGGCGAACAATCTGATGCCGATAGTCCTTCTGAATTTTTCCCCAAATCTCTTGAACATCGGCTCTTTTGCCCTCAATAATTTGCGAGAAAAATTGATTTTCATAAAAAAGAACGCCCGTGAGACCGTGGTCGTCATTCCATTTTAGAGAGACATCAAATAAATGAATCAAGCTGGACAAACCCATATCTTGGGTCGCCTTACTGATATAACTTAATTCTATCAATTGATCTGGGTGCTCTAAATCCACTCTACTCCTCAATGTGTCGGAAACCGCTCATAGACATTAAAATTCTATTCTTTTATATCCGTGAAAAGTATAAGGATTACCCTTAAGTTTTGTTTTTAATATTTAATTAGACAAATGTAAACTATTTATTTAGGCGTTCATTGGCAGGAAAGAGATTTTGCAATGCGTCTTTGTCCATTTCTACTTTAAAAGCATGCTGGGTTTTAATGGCCTCAGCCTTTTGAGCTGCAGGCCTAGCATTAATTTCATCTAACAATCGCTTGACATTGGGTAGTTGCTCAAAAGCATCAGCTCCCAATACAAATGGAATAACCCTGGCCCAACCCCATACAGACATATCGACTATGGAGTAGCTATCAGCCACCATATATTGTCTAGCCGCCAAATGTTCATTGATAATTTTCCAATGACGCCAAGCTTCAAAATCATAGCGATTCACAGCATATTCTTTTGGCTCAGGTGCAAAGTGCTTGAAATGCACAGCTTGCCCACAATAGGGTCCGATGCCCGTGGCTACAAACATAAGCCATGAGAGCATCTCTGCCTTAATTTGAGGAGTGCTTCCTGGTAAAAATTGTTGATATTTTTCTGCCAAGTAAATTAGGATGGCGTTGCTATCAAAAACCCGAATATCACCATCCAAAAGAGCTGGCGTTTTTGCATTTGGATTGATCCGCATAAAATCAGGTAGGTGCTGCTCACCCTTACGAGTATCAACGGCAACTACCTCATATGGAATGTTTGCCTCTTCCAAAAAAAGTGCCACTTTAAGTGGGTTTGGTGAGGGATGAAAAAATAGCTTAATCATTAAATTCTCCTGGGGGATGGCTTATTTTTTAATTGTCCGCCGATATAGATAGTCAATCTAACACAACCCTATGACGATGCGACATTCGATCAAATGGGGCCCATCATCGATGTATCCACTAGGTATATCGATAGAATCAGGCAAACTGAAAAACGAACACTGCATCAGTGCTTGGTCTTATGATGCTAGCTAATTAGCCTAATAAAATATAGCTGTTTACCTACCCCTGGAGAGAAAAATGACAGATTCAACCCAATACAATCCCCCTCAAGTTTGGGCCTGGGAAAAACCAAATGGGGGTGAGTTCGCCAGTATTAATCGGCCGACCGCTGGAGCAAGAGAGGAAAAAGAATTACCTATTGGGCGACATCCCTTACAGCTGTATTCCATGGGCACCCCCAATGGCGTCAAAGTGACCATCATGCTTGAGGAGCTTCTTGCTCTGGGTCATCAGGGCGCAGAATACGATGCGTGGCTCATTAAAATTGGGGACGCTGATCAATTTGGCTCTGATTTTGTCAAAATTAATCCCAATTCTAAAATTCCCGCTCTTCTTGATCGTGGCACATCAACACCTATTCGCGTGTTTGAATCGGGATCTATTCTGTTTTATTTGGCAGAGAAATTTAATGCCTTTCTTTCTAAAGACACTGCAACTCGAACAGAAACAATGAATTGGTTATTTTGGCAAATGGGTAGCGCTCCATACTTAGGGGGTGGCTTTGGTCATTTTTATTCCTATGCTCCCTTTAAGATGGAATACCCGATTGATCGATTCGCGATGGAAGTAAAGCGGCAGCTTGATGTTTTGGATCAACGCCTGGCAGTCAGTGAATATTTAGCCGGTGATACTTACACCATTGCAGATATCGCAAGCTTTCCCTGGTATGGCGCACTAGCCAAAGGATTGCTCTATGGTGCTGGGGAATTTTTGAGTGTTCATGAGTATGTCAACGTTCAACGCTGGGCCGATACGATACTGTCACGTCCAGCGGTAAAGCGGGGTCGTATTGTGAACCGCACTTGGGGTGAGCCTCTACAGCAACTGCTTGAGCGTCATGCCGCCAGCGACTTTGATGGTAAATCGCTTTAAGGCATCAAATTCCATGGCTGGTTGAGCATCCAGCCATGGAACGACACTATTTTTATCTCACTTTAAATTTCTACACTTCACTAACTAAAGATAATCGGTGCAATAAAGGCGAAGAATCCACCGACCAGGTAAAGCCCCAAACTCAATAGATAGATCCACTTGGAGGCTGCTCTTGTTGATCTGCATGCCTCTCGCTGGTCAATTGGACAGGCCATATTTCTTGATCGATATTGCACTATGCCGCTAATGAATAACATGGCACCAGAAAATCCAAAAATCAGCTCTTTATTTTCACTCACCCAAACGATCTTGGGAAAAATAGTGACTGCAGCAGATAGAGTGGCACCAGCTCCAATAGATACTAGTAGAGCGGGAAGAGCACAGCAAATCAGAGTCGAAGAGCTCGATAGTAAAGTGATCAAATTAGCAAAATATCGCTTGTTCATTTATTGATCTCTGCAATCGACTTCTGAATCAGGCTAGCACTGACCACCTCAAATCCAGAATCAACGATTTCTTCTTTAATGAGTTTCTCATTTAAGGTTTTACCCTCTTTAGCTTGTACTAGAACTAATTTCTTTTTCAAATCAACAGTGACCGCCGCAGTTTCAGGTAGTGCCTTCATGCGCTTTTCAATACCTTGGGCGCAGAAGGCGCAAACTAGACCATTTACCGTCAAACTCATCGTGGTGGTTGCAAACGCTTGAACAGAGATAGCCGAAAGGGCTAGAGCAAATATCATTTTTTTCATGATCATTTTTCCTAAAAAGTTAGTAGGTATACATAAAGTTAATACGAGGCTGGCCTTGTAGGTTTGCCCCTAATTCCAAAAAGTAGCTTTTGTCGATAATGCGCAGCATGGGGGTGTACTCATATTTTGGTGATACAAAAGACATGCGCCTTGCTTCAATAATGAGCCATGGCTGCGCTTCATCGTAGTTAGTTTCATAAAATGAAAAGCCCGTTCTAAATGAGGTATTGATGCTACTGGCGTTATTAGCAAATGATGACTTAACCGTTGCAGCCCCATAAATTCGGGTGGTCTCATAATCCACCTGAATGCCGGGAGATACAGTCGGCTTTGTAGTAGCTGATTGATTAGTCTTCATTTCTCCAGCGCCTAAAAATAACCAAACGTTAGCTTGTGCATCCGATAAATTCCAGCGATGCGCAAGGCGAGTGTAGGCGAGCTCATTGGTCAAAGATGTTCTTGAGCTACTATCTGTTTGCTGATACACGCTGGTAATGCCGATGGCATCTTTTGCAGTAACAGAGTAGTTAAACCCTAAATCTGTACTAGTTTTTGAATAATCAGCCATTCCCATCATGCCGTCCTTATAGGCTAATGGTGCCGCCATGGCATTAAAAGAGCTCACTATCAAAACAGTCAGTAAGGATTGCTTAATCACTTGACCCTCTCTATCTGGCTGATTTCCATATAGCCGTTAATTTGCTTAAGCTGAAAGCGAATTTGGTCGTTGGGTTGGTATTTAGAGATATCAACGCTTTTACTAATATCAAAGGACATACTCATCGAAGGCATGCCAATTGATTTAATTTCGTCATGCTTTAAAAATAAACGGCTTTTGCTAGCATCAACCCGAATTACCTGTGCATTAGTCCATTCGCCCGAGGCATGAACCACAGTGGCAACTACAAACAATGCTGCAAATATGATTTTTTTCATACGAAACTCCTAATTTTCTGTAAGTAAGTTCAAAGCGCCCAAATTTTGGACGGACTACGGGATTGAACTTAAGAAATAGGTGGTTTTGCGAGTAACTGGGTTGGCGCCGAATCCTTTAAGGAAGCATTTCCTAAGGGTGCACCATTTGGAATGTCACTAAGACTATGAGACGCGTCTTGATGGGGAATAGCTGCTATACATAGATCGCAACCAGGATGGTCTTTATCGGAGTGATTAGATGGGTCATGCTGACCAGCATGGTGGGAAGTATGACCGAGATCAGAGGCTGCGTGCTCAACCGCTACCTCTTGGGCGATACTTTTACTCAAGCCAGCTACAGGCATGCCCGCCGCATGAATGAGGCTGGAAAATAAACTTAGGCAGATAAGTAAACAAATACGGCGCATGTTTAGATATTAAGCCTTTTTGATAGATTCTGCTTAATTAGCGGCATTCTCACAAGCAAACCTTAAAAGCATACTTTCTCAACTAATCTTTGTCCTGAAACTCTCTAACCGTGAGGACTAGTCCAATAATTAGTAGCAAAAAGATGAATATTGCTGGGTAGAGGAGATCACTAAATATCATGATTTCTTCCTCATCAGTGCGCACAGCTTGAAATAGATCCCAAATGTAAATATTGCTGGGATCCAAATCGCTGTGAAGATTGCCTGCATCTGGTCTTTCAGTACAAACCACATATAAGCTGAAACAACAAATGAAAGCATCACTGCCAAAATAATAAAAAAGTCTGATGGTTTGAACATGTTTTTTCCTTAAGTCTGTTGTTCTTGTAAGTCAAAAAAGAAATGCGTGGCAGCGCTAATTAAGCAACCAGATATAGCAATAGAAGCAATAATTCTTATGCCAGACGAAATTCCGAACGAAAAAATTTCAAAATCGTAGGCACCAATCAAGCCCAGCAACAACATTAAACAACCAATCAGCGTTAGCGCATAACCAATCAGAATGGCTAATTTGTAAGGGGTTGTTTTGCTGGTTTGCATATTAAAGTTTAAGGTTAGAGGCAATCTGAACTGCGCTAATTTAGTACTTAAATTCGGTATTACGGTAATACTATCTGAAAACCAGAGAAGAAGGTGCTAGGCAAATGAACATGGTACAAAAACACCCATATGCCTTATCTGCTAGACGTTAATACACCCTAATAAATATAGTGTAGGGGTGGCCTGCTGCTGCATAAGGCCAAAGAAGCCGTCAGTTTCGCCGTTAAAAATCAAAGCCTAGCTGCTCTTTAGAGTCAGATTTCTTTAATGAGGAGCTCTTGCGTTTAATTGGCTTCTTACGTGAAGCATGCCTTTCAACAACGCCTTGCTTGCCAGCCCTCACCTCTGGCTGTTGACGCCTGCTATGAATCCGGCTCTTAGACTCTTTTGTCGCCAAGCTAAGATCTACTATTGGTAGCGCTATCTCAACCCCAACCTGAACGCCAGCATCTGCCTGAAGCTGTGGCGTCATGAGCCAAGGCTCAAACAACCAGGAATGAGGCACTGCGCTCATATGTGGTAACCACTGCCGCACGAAACGGCCGTGGGGGTCGTGATCCTGGGCCTGTTTAATAGGGTTGTAAACCCGGGTGGTATTAATTCCCGTCGTACCTGACTGCATTTGCAGTTGGCTCCAATGAATACCTGGCTCGTAGTCTAGAAACTGAGTGGCCAACCACTCCCCTACCGGGCGCCAATGAAGCCATAAAGGATAGGCAGCAACAGAAACCAGCATCGCTCGCATCCGAAAATTCAACCACCCTGTTTCTCGCAACATGACAACGCAGGCATCCACCATCGGCCAACCGGTTCTACCTGCCTTGAGGGCCTCAAAGTGCGCTTGATTAAAATCATGCTCACGAAGCCCATCATAACCAGAGTGCATGTTTCGCCACTCAATAGCAGGCTCACTTTCTAACTTTTGAATAAAGTGACAGTGCCAATACAGGCGACTGACAAAAGCAGATAGGCCCGCTCGATGTCTGATGGCTTGTGGTGGTAACTGCTCCATATATTCATAGGTTTGCTGCACAACTTCGCGCATGCTAATGCACCCCCAAGCTAAATATACGGATATGCGCGAACAAGCATTGGGAGCCGACAGTGGTGAAGAGATGCCACCTCGATAACCTAGGCTGCGGGCATTCAAAAAGCTATGAAGCGTTGCAAGGGCAAGCGCCCTTCCGCCTCTTAATCTTTGTGGTGGGTTGTGCTGCAGGTGACTTGGAGCCTTCATTTGCCAAACATCTAAGCCAGGACTCTTCCAAAAAGTAAGGCCCACTGGATGTTGCATAGGAGCTGCCATGTGCTTTTCCCATGCCCCCTGCCATAAATTGCGGTTTTTTATACCTCGCACAACACCAAACTGTGGATACTCAGTCCAATGTACTTGATGCGCTTGACACCAGGCGGCCACCTTTAAATCACGCGAGTAAGTAAAGCCGTTACCAGTTTCTTCGTGTGAATGCAGGCGGTGAAAAGGAGCCTCTTGCCATAGGCGTTGCAGCACTTCGCTTAGCTCACCCTGATGAATTTCTATACAGCCGCCCTGAAGGCGAAGGTCTGCATCGAGCACCCTCAATGACTCATGTACAAACTCAAAATGTTGCAAAGCCATGTCTGGCTGCAGCCAAAGCTCAGGCTCAACAACATAAATACAACGCACAGCACCCAGACGTGCAGCTTGCACTAGTGCAGCATGATCCTGACAACGCAAGTCCCTCTTAAACCAAACCAGCTCATAACCCATCAGAGGCGCGCAGTAACTATGTTCATTTATGCCAAGGCATCAAACTCATCAGCATACGCATGGTTTACTTCGCTATGCCCCTGCTCATCGGCCCGTACTGCAATAATCACATCACGCAATCTAGCGTCTACTGGTAAATTCCAATAATCAATTGCAATTTTGGGTGCGGCAATATTTAAGTGAGGATTTTCATCAATCTGCTCTAAATATTGAGTGTAGCTAATGACCGCCTCCTCCTCAAAATAGCCAATCATTCTGTGGGCCGTTCTTGGTGCGAAGACAAAAAGCACAAAGTAAAAATGCCAAAAAAGAAACTGTGCAAATAAGATTAAATTTCTCTCTAATTTAGTGGGTTGTGCAATTTCAATAAACGTCATCAAATGCATGCGCTCATTTTCAGCCTCGCCTAATAAAGTTCGGATCTTTGGTCCGTAACCTGTTTTCGCTTGCCGCAAGCTTTTAAGGTGTATCCACATACCAGAAACCATTCCCGGTACCGCTGCCACTGTCTCAAGCACAACTGCGCGATGCCCGTAACGCTTAGAAAAGAAAGTATCTGCCAATAAACGCAATGATCTAGTAATGCCGTAGGCAATACGATCGCTAAAAGTATCTAGTTGTTTTTTCATTATTTTTTCCAATGATCATTACCCGTAAATTATGTTCTTAATCGGTGGAATTTGCAGAGCAAGGCAGGTATCTGGGTCAATTAGACCTGTAGCGCGATTCAATCAGTCAATTGCGATTTCAGGCTTCCGCATTTAAAATCCGATTTTAATAGCCTTGGTGGCATTATTGCTATTAATGACTACTAACCCAACGGGTAGTGCTGGATAACAATTTTCACTTTGTCCCCCCTAATTTTAAAGCGAGAATTCTTTTGATTGAGCTGGACCACATCAGTAAGCGCTATCAAAGCTCAGTTGATCCCGTTATTAATGACGTTTCACTCAGCATCGCCACTGAATCATTTATAGCTTTACTAGGGGCCTCCGGTTCTGGCAAAACGACAATTCTGAAAACAATTAACCAGCTCATTCAGCCTAGCAGCGGAGAAATCAGAATCAATGGAATACCTACAAGCTCGCTGAGCCCACCTATTTTGCGCAGGGGAATTGGTTACGTATTTCAGGGTTCGGGCTTATTTCCGCATTTAAGTATTTCTGAAAATATTGGCATCACGCCAACCCTCTTAGGCTGGTCACAACACAAGATTAAGCAGCGGATAGAAGAACTACTCAAAATGGTGGAATTACCGCAGCATTTTGAGAGCAGGCTACCACACCAATTATCTGGTGGTCAGCAGCAAAGAGTTGCCATTGCCCGCGCTTTAGCCGCCTCCCCTCCTATTTTGTTAATGGATGAGCCTTTTGGTGCACTAGACCCTATAACACGCGATTCTTTAGGAAGAGAGTGTCGCGCACTACACGAAAGGCTTAAGCTGACAACGGTAATGGTGACACATGATATCCAAGAGGCGCTGCTACTGGCCGACAGAATCATCATCATTAAAGCAGGTCAAATCATGGCGGATTTTCCATCTCATTTAGCGCTAGAGCAAACGAATACTGATGTCCAAGCAATGATGGATGTTCCCTTACGCCAAGCAAAGCAATTACAAGAAATGCTCAAGGCTAAAGCCCATGAATGAGCAAATTTTACTAGCCTGGAGCCAGCTACCGCTTTACTTGACTCAGCATATTTTGCTATCGGCATCAGCGATCCTGCTTGCGTTCGTAATTGGTTTTCCGTTAATGATTATTTGCACTAAAAGCACCTATTGGCGTAATGCATTACTCAGTAGCGCTGGTGTCATTCAAACAATTCCGGGATTGGCCTTGTTAGCATTGTTTTACCCGCTATTACTCGGCCTATCAAAAATAACAGATGCTTTGTTTTCGCTTACATTGCCAGCATTTGGTTTTTTACCGTCGCTATTGGCGCTTGCCTTATATGCCCTACTACCGATATTGCGCAATGGAGTCGCCGCCCTGTCTGGGATAGATCCTTTAGTCATTGAAGCCGCAGATGGCGTTGGTATGACTGCCCAGCAAAAATTATGGCAAGTTGAATTACCGCTTGGTGCGCCAGTGCTCATGTCTGGTATTCGCATAGCAACGGTGTGGACTATTGGGGCAGCTACTTTGGCAACCTCAGTGGGGCAAGTTAGTCTGGGCAACTATATCTTTTCCGGCCTGCAAACTGAAAACTGGGTGTCGGTATTGTTCGGCTGTCTTGCCGCCTCAATACTGGCTCTTGTGGCTGATTTCGCACTGAGCTTAGTCGAAACCGGTTTAGTACTTCGGCAACGAAAGAGGCTCTCTTTAGGAATATTGATATTAGTAGTTGGCGTCTTGTCAGCCCTAGTTCCAGCCCTTAGCAGGCCAAAACATGACTATGTCGTAGGGGCTAAAAATTTTAGTGAACAATTTATTCTTGCTCAACTCATTGATGATCGCCTGCAATCCATGGGAGCCAGTGTTCAGCAGAGTACAAGTCTAGGATCAGCAGTAGTATTTAAAGCGCTTGCTAATAATGAAATTGATGTTTATGTAGATTACTCTGGAACACTCTGGAGTAACGTATTAGGCCACACCACAAGGCCGCCCCGCGCGCAGCTTATGGCGAAACTCCGTCAAGAGCTACATACTCAATACGGCGTTACTTTGCTCGGTAGTTTAGGGTTTGAGAATGCTTATGTATTGGCCATGAAAGAGCATCAAGCACAAAATAGCAACATCACTACCATCAACAACCTCTCTGAAAAAGCCCCTAATCTCAGACTAGGCTCAGATCTTGAATTCTTAAGTAGGCCCGATTGGGCGCTACTAAAGTCAGCCTACAAGCTATCATTTAAAAGTGAAAAGTCGTTTACGCCGACCTTAATGTATCGCGCCTTAGAAAGTGATGGAGTAGATGTCATCTCTGCATTTTCAAGTGACGGTCGCATTCAAGCGCAACAGTTACGCATTCTGACTGACTCATTAAATGCAGCACCTTCGTATGACGCAGTCGTTCTCATAGCGCCAAAGCGCGCTAATGATGACTTCTTACGTAAAGCCATCTCCCCACTGCTATCCGCTATTGATGTGACACTAATGCAAGAAGCAAACTATATGGTCGATCGGGAGAAAAATAAGGCCACCATTAGTCAAGCAGCTGAGTTCTTAAAAAAACAGCTAGTCATTTCTGGAAAATAGACAAAAGATCTGATGAATCTCTTAAGTTATCCAAATAGACCAATAATCAAAACAGGCGCGGTCATTTTTTTAATGGCTTGCCTCAATACTGGACACACCATGGAAAATAGTAATCATTCAATTTCTGTTACAGCGCCACCAACGTCGACGATGGCAGCGATGGCACGAATAATCCAAGCCTGCCAATCATTTCTGAGCAACGAGAACACAAAAGATTTTGATACAGGACTGTGCCTGGGCATCATTACTGGCGTTGAAGATAATGCGCGCTATGATAAAAAATCTGTATTCCAACAAAAACTGTTATGCGTCAAAAAGTAGAGGTCATTTTGACATTCATACAAAATAATCCATCACTCATACATGCAGGCTTTGCATCCAATGTCTTTGATGCTTTAAGTACCCAGTGGCCCTGTACTACCAAGTAAGTCCAATTCTCAAGGCTGAAGATGGACAACTCGACCATCAGGCGTGACTCGCGCGCGGATATGGCTCTCACGACCAAGAGATAGCCAATCCATTGACTGCACTGCAAAAGTCAGTACAGTTAAATGATGATCTTTACCCTTCTGGCTCTCTTGCTTATTTTGGCTATTTTGACCTGCTTCCGCATCATTTAAAAAAAGACTTCCAGGTGCCACTCGACTCAAATAATCTTTTGAGGCCCTCGACTGGCTTACCTTAAGCCAAGCGGCATCCACTAATGCGCCTGAGGTGTGCACTCTTGCCTGCGTGGATATACGTAACTGCCAATGCAATCTGGCACTCCAAAAAACAAATTGAGCGGTGTCCGATTTCATTAACTCTGCACATTTGGGGCTTCGTGCATCGGTATATACGGCTAATGCCCACGAGACTGGGTCTGCGTTTCGCAAGACTACGGTGCGAACTTGAGGTGTGCCATCTATTCCCGTAGTCGCTAAAGCCGGTGTCTTCCAGTCATGATGACGATCGTGTGTAGCCCGTGTCAACTCTTGCCAAAGACGCTCTACTAAGTTTTCTGGAGGCATTTGAATGCTGTCTACTAGAGCGATTTCTATAGGATCGGGCATAGGGGCAATGGTTTTCTGATGGTGACTATCCATTGAGCGCGCTTTTATAAGCGTCCTTTGTCACGACTACGTCGAATGGTCGCATTGAGATCAGCGGGCTTATCCTTAACCCAATCAATAAATTTAATGATTTCTGGGTGAGCGCTCAATGCTTCAATGCTGGGGTAATGACGAGCTAATTGCGTTTCCGTTAAAAGCGCATGGATCTGTCTGTGACACAAACGATGCAACAAAACCGTAGCAACACCACCGCGGGATTTTGGAACCAAATGATGCGCATCTTGCTGGGATTGTGGAATTAATCTCAAACACAAAGGACAGACCACCTCAGCAGGCAAGCAAAAAGGCTCTTGTATTACGGCTTGGTTTCTCTTGATGCGTCCAATCATAAGAGCAAATTCTAAACCGACTCGTCTTAATTTGCTCGAGCGAAAAAAAGGACATTCAGCCTATTAATGAAGCAATTGGGCCGCTGAAAGCTGGGCAATTTAGGGGTCAACTAAGAGAAATGTATGCAACAATAAATCACTCATCTTTTAAAAATAAGCCAATTCAATGATTCAAATACAAATTTGGGGCGACTTTGAGTGCCCTTACTCCTATCTTCAAACCTTAGCACTGATGAAATTGACGAAACACTATTCAAATCAGATTGAGGTTTTATGGAGAGCGCCCGAGTTGAATACTTCGCGCGAGAACGCTGCGCCCAGCAAGAGCTATGTCGAAAATTTAACCATTGCCTTAGCTGAGCCTATTGCCCAAGAAAATACGCTGACATTAAATGCCCCAGTACTACTAAAGGATACTTGGCTAGCACAAGAAAGTGCTTGTTATGCAAACCAGCAGGGCTTGTCTTTACCCTTCGCGCTTGCTGTATTTGAAGCCGTATTTTCAAAAGCTGTTGATATTAGCATTGAAGAAGAAATACTAGAAATTGCTGCGCAGGTAAATATGAATGCCGAGCGCTTACGTGATGGCCTTAATAGCGGCATCTTAACCAAGCAAACCCTATTAGATGCTGACGAGTTCAAGACATACGGCTTTCAAGGCGTTCCAGCCATGCTCATTGGTGAGAAGAACTTTTCACCAAGAAGTTTTAGTCCGATTACCGGCTATACAACATTTGAGGAGCTTGTCGAGCTAATCCCAGCAAACTCATTGATTGGCAATAAATAATCACAAAATCAAATAGCAATCAAAAAGTGACGAATGAATCTATATAAAAAACTCATCTCAATCAAAAGAAGTATTGAGCGAACTTTTGATGATATCCAGAGTTTTATTAAAGCCAATTTACGGTAACGAATTTACAGTAAATTGTGGAGGCGGAATCCTGGAATCGAACCAGGGTATACAGCTTTGCAAGCTGCAGCATAACCACTCTGCCATTCCGCCATTTTTAAGAACTATTTTCTTTGTTACTGTTTAAGCAGTATATCCAATTGATGTCAAAAGCGTGCTAAATCATTTAAAGAAAATTATGAACTCCATAGCGACTATAGAATTAAGAAATCTTGAATTAAACACGCAGATTGGAAGCTATGCTCCTCACGCGACAATACCTAAAAAACATCTTTTAGATATGACCTTATGGATTGATCCACAGCTCATCATGATTTCCGAGGATAAGATGGAACATGTCTTTGACTACGATCCACTCATTGTTGATATCGAGCTATTGGCAAAAGGATACCATTACGAAACTCAAGAGAGGCTATTAACACTCATCATTCAAGCCTGCGCTAGCTATCTCGCTATTGAGTCATTGGAGATCAGCCTAAGAAAGTTACCGGTCAGCTTAGATTCTGGTGAGCTGGGTATTCGATTAAAAGTAGACAACGAAACTTTAAGCCAATTAAGGGTAAAAACAGGCTAGGCCTGGAATAACAAAAGAAACCCATGGCAAATCACTTAGAAGCAATGGGTTTCAATTGAAATTATTTTCTAATATCCCCGACCTATTGGATGCTCTTATTTAGGAGGTCTATGCATTGCACAAATTTTATTGCCAGCTGGATCTCTTAGCCAGGCGATATAAACTGTGCCCGCTACACCCTCACGATAACCAGGGTCGCCCTCACATGAAGTTCCGCCATGGGCAACACCGATGGCGTGAAAAGCATCCACATCTGCCAAAGACTTCGCAGCAAAGCCAATGGTGCCGCCGTTAGCATGGGTAGCCTCATTTCCATCTATCGGCTTTGTAATTGCAAATACGCCACCTGGTCCACGATAAAAATATTTGTCATGGCTAAAGGTACCTGGCTTTATTCCAATAGCCCCTAGAGCAGCATCATAAAAACCTCTGGAAACTTCTAGGTCGTTTGCACCCAACATAATATGACTAAACATGTTTTTTCCTATTTGTTAACTATTGATAGATTAATAAGCGTTTAATGGTGAAGCAATGCTGATGCACTATTGATGCCGAAGTAATGTTAATTAGGTAGTGCTAATGGCCTAATTTAAGGGCTCAGCTAGGGTTGCCCGTAACAGAGTATTGCGAATAAATTGCTTTTCATAATGACGATTACGCCTAGACTTCTTAGCTAGCGAACGTTGCCCTCTTCGCTTGTCACAAACGATACTTCCGAGTTGACTCAGATCATCGAGATCTTGTATCTGATTAGGAGAATTGCGAAGAGCCATAAATAATGTCAAAAACTCAAGGAACTGAAAGTTTAATCAGTTTTCTTTAGAAAAATTTGTGCCGTCATTTTTCCTGCAAAAATCATATTTAACTGCACACCATCATTACCTTTCACAACGTCAATACCGTCCTTCTCAGCAGGCGATGTTTTTTCTAAAATCAACATATTAGCCGGCCAATCCACCCTTAATTTAGCAGCCATGGGCAAGTAACCGTCAAAGTAACGACGCATCAGCGGACCTGCATTCAGCTTAAAACGACCATCCCCTAACTGATCCAGCGCCCTAGACTTCAAACCAATACAGATTGAGGCACCCCGCTCGACATCCGTCAACACTACTTCATTGTCTTTAACCACAGCCGAGGTCATTTTGTCCAAACTTTGAATAGCGATAGCCTGTATGCGCTCAGGATTAAAAACAATGACTACCTTAGCAATTGGGTCTAATTGATAGTGGCAAGTAGCAATCTCCACACTCCCCGTTTCTAGGCTTTGGGGGGTAATTTTTACCCGAGACTCATAAGAATAAGCGCCAGGATCAGGTCTCACCTTCAAATACTTAATTTCACCCTCAAGGGCAAGGTCACTTATTTCTAATGCCAGGCTAGAAAAACTACCGCTAAATAGACAAATGAATACAGCGATAGGAGCTAAGTTCTTTGATATCAACATTTGCCTGTAGGCCTGTATTTTTTAAGTTCATTAATAAACATAAATCATACGCACTTTATAAAGAGCTTGTTTGATAGATCAAAAGGGGCTGAAAATGCAGTCATTGAAGCCGTTTATGAAAGCCTGGCTTAATAGATGAGTAGCTAAAGCCTATGGTAGGCGTGGCTTAAGCACAATACTCATTTCTGCTCTATATTGACCAAGTTGATTCATACCTTTCTCAACTGATAAAAAGTTCACCACCCACCATCTAATACGCGAGACAGTTAGGCTTGCTTGACAATTTGGCAGCCATTAAAGAAAAATAAAAGAAAATGAAAGAGCAGACGTTAAAAATCTATTGGAAGTTATTGCCGGATTTCAGTTGGAGTCATTTATTGCTGCGCATTCCACTCGCAGTGGTATTTCTCGAGCAAGGCTTAAGTAAGCTACCCTTTGATCCGTCGGTTGGGGCGGCCTTTGCCATACCTAAACTTGTGTGGTGGGTAGTGACTTACGGTGAGATCGCGGCTGGCGCCGGACTGTTAATTGGAGGCCTCGCCTCACTTAATCTGATACGTAACATTCCCTATGTAGCTGAATTAGGCGATTTGATTACGAGATTTAGCGGCATCACTATGTGCTCTATTTCAACAGGTGTTATTTGGATAGTATCGAAGCCCGAAAGTTTGACCCAAGTTATTCTTTACGACAACTTACACGTATTTTTATGGGTAGGCGGGCTTTACTTTGCCCTCAGAGGCAACTGGGCGGTAGCGACAGATAAGAAGAAATCGCTTTAACAGGGTACTCTTGCTTTTTTATAAGCAAGAGCCCAATTTAGCCGCTGTTTAGCAATAAAGCGGCAAGAAGCAATTTTTAATTGAACTAATTATTTAGCTCAACGCTGACTTTTAACTTCTCTGCATTTGTAAATAGATGTCCACAAACCACGCTGTCTACCGTCGTAACACAGGTATCAGGGCTTTCCTGCCATATTGCCCCCTTAATTATTGAGTGACATTTCTTGCAGGTAAGACTCCAGCCCTTAAAGATGCTTGTCACTTGATAATCCGCGAACTTTACAAGGTAAATAGCAAAACCTATATTTTCTGTTAGTTGCTTTTCATTTGTAATAATTGTTTCAAGAACAGCATCACCGTTGATTGTCGTTTTTGTTCTATGAAAAGCAGTGGATTTGTTAGCGAGGTCTGATGCAGGGGTGGTCGAATAAATGATCGTGAAAGCTTGAGAGGGTGGCATCAGATGCACTTCTAGGCTTTCATCCTCAAGCATGTTTTGAATTTTTTGAGAAAAATATTCGGTATCTTTATTAATCATTTTTTCATCATCAATACAAAAGAATTAAAGAGTACAGTGGATTGAAGAATATTTCATTTTGCATTGCCACCATATTTTATAAATAGAAGGAAAAGTATATGTTAGAAACTATTTGCGATGTCATGTTGGATGCCTATCAGCGGAACTGGATTACCAGTCGTGATGGAAACGTCAGTATTCGACATCACGACAGAGATCATTTTTATATTACGCCTAGTGGTATTCGTAAGCAGACCTTGCAGCCCGATCAATTTAAGAAAATTAAGATCGTCAGTGGTTCCGAGTCAAATGAATATTCATGGGAAGAGATGGAGCATACCGCTATTAGTAGCAGACTCACACCTTCCGGTGAAATTCCCTTACATTTTGGTCTTCAAAAAATGATGGGGCAACATCAAGATGAAGTTCGTGTAGTTGTCCACGTACACCCTACCTACTGTATTGCAGCAATGCATGCTGGCATTGATCTCTCCACTATCAGTACTGACTTTCCAGAATTAAATCGCTATACAAAGGTAGCTGCAAACGTGGGAGATGTCCCACCAACCAGCCAGAAACTCGCGGATGAGTGCTTTACTAAGTTAGCCTTAGATAAGCAAGGAAACATCAAATACGACATCGTCGGCATCAAAGGTCATGGGGTTGTTGCTATTGACTCTAGCCCGTGGAGTGCCTACGAGCATATCGAACGACTTGAGCATATTTGCAAAATAGTGTTGGCAAGTAAAAACTTTTAACAATAGGCTTCCATTTCACTTCTTTGTTTAGGTAACTATGAAAAATTTTGACTTAATCGTTATTGGTGGGGGATCCGGTGGTGTGCGGGCAGCACGTATCGCCGCTAACCATGGGGCCTCAGTTGCATTAATTGAGGAATATAGACTGGGTGGCACCTGCGTCATTCGGGGCTGTGTTCCAAAAAAACTGATGGTTTACGCCAGTCGTTTTGCCCATGATTTTGAGGAGGCAAAAGGCTATGGCTGGGACTTTGATAACGCGCGCTTTGATTGGTCGACATTAAAACTGAAAAGAGATCAGGAGGTTGCCCGATTAGAAGCAATCTATCGGAAAAATCTTCTTGCCGCTGGTGTAGTTATTTATGAAGGTCATGCCAGTTTCGTAGATTCAAAAACGATTCAACTGTCAGACAAAGAAATGCTTACCGGCAATACCATCCTAATAGCTACTGGTGGCGTACCAGTGCAGAATGATAGTTATGAAGGCGCTCAATACACAATCGACTCGAATGAATTTTTTGACCTAGAGAAGCAACCTAAAAAAGTAGTCATTCATGGGGCTGGGTATATTGCCCTGGAGTTTGCCTGTATTTTTCGATTACTTGGGTCTGAAGTAGACGTTGTCATTCGAGGTGAAAACATTCTCAGGGGATTTGATAAGGATATTCAATCGCAACTTACCAAAGAATTACTCATGTCCGGAATTAATCTTCATTTTTCTAACAATATTAAGGCCATCAAAAACGAGGGCGGATCGTTTACGGTTGCATTAAATGATGGTGCCCTTCTGGACTCAGATTGTGTTTTACGCGCTATTGGACGGGTTCCGAATACCACTGCTTTGGGCTTAGAGAAGATTGGTATCGCATTGAATAACCAAGGAGCTATTGTCGTCAATCCCTTTTCCGAGACCACTGTTACCGGTATTTATGCTGTCGGCGATGTAACTAATAGAGTTAATCTGACCCCAATGGCTATTCGTGAGGGGCATGCCTTTGCAGATACCGTATTTGGGAAAACGCCACGGGTAGTGGCTCATGATTTAGTTCCAACCGCAGTCTTTACAACTCCAGAAGTTGGTGTTGTGGGATTAACAGAAGAACAAGCATTAAAGCAATTTCCAAAGCTGGATGTTTACAGCACGGTTTTTCGGCCAATGAAGGCCACATTATCGGGCTCAGATAGTAAGGTTTTATTTAAGCTGCTCGTTGACCGAGTCACTGACAGGGTGCTGGGTTTTCATTCGATCGGCCACGACACCGGAGAAATGATTCAACTACTGGGAGTCGCTTTGCAAATGAAGGCGACTAAAAAAGACTTGGATGCCACGCTCGCAGTACACCCCACCGCTGCAGAAGAATGGGTCACCTTTAGGGCACCCACTACGCAGCACAATTTGTAATTAAAAAAGGGGGATGTGGTTTAGACTAGCGAAAAATAGGGGGAATATTGATGCGATCAACTTACTCTTTAGTAGCGCGTTTACTCCACTGGCTCATCGCTTGCTTGGTACTCATACAGCTCGTATTGGGCGTTTGGATGATAGCGAGATCAGGGGCCAATCTTTGGGATGCCCTTACAGATACCCTGTATGCATGGCATAAGCTGATTGGCTTTACTGTCTTGCTAATGATGGTTCTGAGATTACTGGTTAAGCTCAACTCTCAGCGCCCGCCCTACCCTTCAAGCGTCTCCGCTGTAAATATAAAATTAGCTGCTGCCGTTCATGGCTTGCTGTATCTCTTATTACTAGTGGTGCCACTACTAGGTTGGGCCGGTGTGACCGCCTATCCAGCATTAATTACTGTCGGTGGCTTTGATCTACCATCCATGCCTGGTATTTCTCAGGATGAAGCGCTTGCCAAACAGCTGTTTCAAATACATGGTTACCTCGCACTACTACTAGTCGGGATTGCCTCTGCCCATATTGCTGCAGCAATGGCCCATCTCTTGATTAAAAAGGATGGTGTATTTCAGCGGATGTGGATTGGGCGCTAAGCCCATTTAGAAAGCGTAGTAATTAAAAGAGGTGTCCACTTTTAATAGCTTTAGTCTGGAGATACTCTTCGTTGTGCTTGTTAGCGGGATAGGTGTGGGATATCCGCTCCACCACTTCTATATCGTGTCGAGCTAAAGCCGCTACCTTCAGTGGATTATTCGTTAGCAACTTAATGCGGTGCACACCGAGCTTACGCAACATCTGAGCAGCAGGAAGATAGTTGCGCTCATCTGCATCAAAGCCTAGCTGTAAATTAGCATCCACCGTATCAAATCCTGCATCTTGCAATTGATATGCTCGAAGCTTATTGACCAAACCAATACCCCGCCCCTCTTGAGCAAGGTACAACAGAATTCCGCTACCGACACGTGACATTTCAGTAATAGCTCCTCTTAACTGATTGCCGCAATCGCAACGCAAAGAGCCAACAAGATCACCTGTAAAACATTCGGAGTGGAGTCTAACTAAGATAGGTTCTGCAGGATCGATGTCACCAACAACGATTGCTAAATGTTCAATGCCACCATCGCGAGGACGGAAGGCAACTACGCGTGCATTTTCTGCATTTTCTAAAGGTACCTGCGCTTCACTCACCTGCATCAATGATTCAGCGGCATTACTAATATACGATTGAATCTCGCTGGCCTCCACAACTAAGGTATCAGGAGCAGCTTGCGCCCCCTCAATAATGAGAGCTGCAGGAAGAAGGCGTGATAACTTGCATAGCGTAATAGCAGCTTGCGCTAAATCGCCGGCATCACTCACTACAAGACCATCTAGACTGGGATGATTCATTAAAGCTGCAAGTGGATTTGCTAAGCACTCAATCACGTCCAGTGTCAGTCCCTGGGGATGAGAGACCATACTGACTGCACGATCAGTTTTGTCGATACCCAATACATTTGCGCGGGTACCTGTGATCACAAGTGCAGCTTCGCCAGCCTGATAATTACCCAGCATTTCTAATTGCTCAGGAGTCAAGGCTTCTGCAGCAACCATTAAAAGGTGCTTTTTTTCACCAATCACGCTTACGGCAGCACCTCTGCGCAACTCAGAAATTGCGCGGTCAACATGAACCAGGGGATCGGGTATTGCCATAAATAATTAAGCCAAAAAAACTATCAAAAATGTATCAAATGTACTAACTGAAAACTAATTATGACACCATATGGTAAATTATTCAGATGAGACCGTTGCTTTATAACCATCTATAAGAGCTTTACACTTTGGCCTCATCCAAACCTTACTCCTCACAGAAAATTAGCCCTAAAGCCTCTGAATCTCAAGGGGTAGATGATCGCTGGGAAGAATTTCTATCCCTCTTTTTTGGCGCTGACACATTACCTTCCTCAGAATTTCAGGCGCTTTTTGAGCCCATCAGAACAGCGGCAATTGATTCCATGCTGGTGGTTGGGCAAATTGGGCAAACGATGGATGGTCGTATCGCTACAGTCACAGGTCAATCTAAGTATGTAAACGGCCCTTCTGGCCTCCTTCATCTACATCGACTACGCGCCTTAGTAGATGCCGTTGTTATTGGAGTAGGTACAGCAATTGCAGATGATCCACAGTTAAATGTCAGATTAGTGCAAGGTAGAAGTCCAGCCCGCGTCGTTATTGATCCTCAAGGCAGGCTGGGTAAGCAATCTCGAGTGTGGCACTCGGATGGCACCAGAAGAATATGGATCGTTGCACAAGGCAGTAAAGTGACTCCTCCCCCCGGAGTTGAAGTGCTGACTCTGCCAATGATTGAGGGTCGCATTCAGGCAAATGCGATTTTAAATAGCTTAAGTCAGCAAGGTCTTCACCGAATGCTAATTGAAGGGGGCGCTCTGACCTTGTCGCATTTTATGCAGGCCGGTTGCTTGGATCGTCTTCATATCATCACTGCCCCGATCATTATGGGATCAGGACGACCTAGCTTTCAGCTTCCTGCTATTGAACACATGGGTCAAGCTACACGCCTCAAAGTACAAACCCATCTTCTGGGTGATGACATCCTCTTAGATTGTGACTTGAGCGATCAACGTATTATTTAGCTCAGCAATCAACATCCCACAAAGCGTGACAGCACTTCAGAGAAACGCTTTGATGAATCTTCCCAGGTAGTTTGCAGAGCAGCTACTTCAGATGCTCCCTGTGATAAGGCTAAGCGGCATTCCTCGTCTTGAATCATTCTTTGTAAAGCGATCGTCAAACTCCGCACATCATCTGGGGGAACCAATAAGCCTGCATTGGCCGGTACCGTATCCGCAATTGCTCCAGCGTTAGTACCAATCACAGGTATGCCGCGGGCAATAGCCTCTGCATAGGCCATGCCATAACCCTCAAAGCGGGAGGCAAGAACAAAAACATCTGCTTGGCAATATAAATTTTCGAGATGCTCTTCAGTGACAGCCCCCAATACACGTACACGATCTTGCAAACCGAAGCGAACGATATTTTTCTCCAGTTGCTGATAAGCGAAGGGGTCGCGCGTTATGTCCCCTGCAATAGACAGCATCCAAGGTAGCGCTATTAATGGGTATAAAGCCTCCAATAAAACATCAAAGCCTTTGCGATGGATGACGGAGCCGACCGATAGTAGGTGGAGCCTCCCATCGGATTGTTTGAATACTTCTTCACTGCGATTTTTTATTGCCTGACGATCTGTGCCCGGAAGAATCAGCTCAATATTGCCAGACTGCACACCTAAGAATTGCGATACCTGTTTCGCAGTGGTGGGACTATTGACAACGACCTGTTTGACACAACTAAGGGCTAGCGCCTCACTCGCTTTGAATGCTGCCGCTTGATCAGTGCTGATGCCTGTCTCAAAAGCTAAGGGATGGTGGATGAGGGCGATAACACAGTGTGACAGCGACAGCTCAGCAACTATCTCAGGCAAGACTCCCAAAGCCAGGCCATCCATCACGATCGGGATACCAGGTTTGAGATGGAGCAATAGTTGGCGGGCTGAAGTAATAACCTCTTGACTGGGATAAGGAAAACCATCCCCTAAGCTCAGAAGCTCTACTTGCCAACCTAATTGTGTTAGCCCATGAATGATGCGTCGATCGTAGGCATAGCCACCGGTGGGTGTGGCTAAGTCCCCTGGATATACAAAGATCAGCTGTTGTGTTTTAACGCCTGAGTCCAATATTAATGAATGGCCGCTTCATACCAAGCACGCGCCACATGAGATTCAGAGATAGTGACTCGAATAGCATGTAATTGACTACCATCACGGCCTAAGCCCCCACTACGGGCTGCATTTGCTAAGTGGTCAAAAATATATTTCGTTAGAAATTCGGTAGTGGTGTTGATACCCTCAAACTCTGGACGCTCATCCAAATTTGAATAATTTAAAGGCTTGAGAGTCGCCTTCAGCACATCAAGTGCCCGACCAATATCTATTACAACGCCATTGGCATCTAATTCTTTTGAAATAAAGGCAGCATCAACAACAAAGGTTGCTCCGTGCAAAGCCTGGGCAGGCCCGAAAAGCTCCCCACGAAAGGAATGGGCGATCATGATGTGGTCTCGTACTTCAACTGTAAACACGGTGACTCCTTAAGGGTAGCGAATAAGACAACAAAGTGCATCACTCTGTTGTCCAAGAATTTCTGGTAAGTGTGCGGGTAGCTCATCAAATTCTACCGCGGGTGTCAGCAGTACATCTAGACGCGCATCGTTGAGCATCCCAATCGCTGCACTTAGCCGGCGGCGATACGTCCAGCGTGGACGTCTTGATGTAGAAATATGCCCCACTTGACTGGACTGCAACCGAATCTGACGACTATGAAACGCGCCCCCTAGCGGAGCGCTAACGGAAGTCGCGCCGTACCAACTAAGCTCAAGCACAGTCGCCTCGTCTCCCGCACATGCCAGCGCAGTTGCCAAGCCAGACGTACTTGCACTGCAATGAATAACGATATCGCAATCGACCGGTGCGTATTCGGGTGAAGAGAAGCGCGCACCAAGAGCTTGTGCAATACCTGCACGTTCAGGTTTGATATCTACTAGCGTTACTTCAGTACCCGGTAAATGCGCGCATAAATAAGCAACTAAGCACCCTACTACTCCTGCGCCAATGATGGCTATTCTGTCACCTGGCCCAGGTGCTGCATCCCAAACCGCATTAAGCGCCGTTTCCATATTGGCAGCTAATACCGCTCTCTCCGGCTTGATCTCACTCGGAATTAACATGACGTCTTTACTATCTATCTGATAAAGCGTTTGATGCGGGGTTAGGCTAAAAACGAATTTACCGACTAAAGAAGGCGGACCCACTTCCACACGACCTACGGTGGAATAACCATATTTGACTGGGTATGGAAAAATACCCTCCATAAAGGGGGCTTGCATACGTTCAAACTCTCTCTCTGGAACCAGCCCCCTATAAACCAAGGACTCAGTACCACGACTGAGCGCCCCAAACACAGAGCGCACTTGTACTAAGCCAGCGGGCAATGGTTTGAGCGCTTCAGTACGAATCTCAGTACGCTCAGGGCCTGTATACCAAAGCGATCGACTGACCAGTGCAGCAGGAGAATGATTGGAAGTAGATGACACGAATGAATCCCAGGTGTTTTAATCAAATATAGCGTGTGCTTCAGGTGAGATGACAGTCACTAACCTATACTGCATATGCAATTTTTACAGTATAAGTGAGCTAGTCTCTGCTATTTGAATTGCGCCTCAAGGTTGCCTTAAATACCCTATTAAATATGTCGATAAACCTCCCCACCAAACATAATGTCAGAGTGCGCCGCTCTATTTTTGCGGGGTTGACCTTATGCACTTGCATTTTGATGCTTTGGCTCATTTATGAAGCGCTAACACCTCAAACTCCATTGATGCTGCATATTGCGCTACTCGTCTTAGTAGGCGTTACCTTGCCTTGGATGGTGATCGGTTTTTGGAATGCCATTATTGGTCTGTTGCTATGCCAGCTGTCATCTAATCCTGTCGCCCACATTTTGCCAGCAGAGATGCTTAAGCAAAATAGTCAAGATGGTCAGACAGTCACAGCATCAACCGCTATTTTGCTCTGCATCCGCAACGAGACACCCGAGCGACTTGTGCGTAATCTCGACGCTATGCTGCAAGGACTTTCTGCCTCAGTATTAAATACAGATAATGCTGTGAGTAAGCATTTCCATATTTATATTCTGAGTGATACGGATGATCTCAGTATCGCAGCGCAAGAAAGAGAATGCTTTTTAGCCATAGCGCAACGCTGGGAAAAACAATTCTCGGTAATCTATCGCTGTCGCACAGACAACACTGCTTATAAAGCTGGCAATATTGCCGATTTCTGTAAACGCTGGGGCGGCCAACACGAATTTGCGCTCACCTTAGATGCCGATAGTTTTATGACCGCTAGCGCAATTGTGCGGCTGGTCCGCATGATGCAATCGAACCCTCGATTAGGGATTTTGCAAGGCTTAGTAGTAGGCCTTCCTTCAACTAGTGCCTTTACCCGTCTCTTTCAGTTTGGGATGCGCCTAGGTATGCGTTCATACACTATGGGCTCAGCATGGTGGCAAGCGGACTGCGGCCCCTATTGGGGGCATAACGCCTTGATACGACTAGCCCCGTTTATAGCTCACTGTGATTTACCTCAACTACCGTTACGCTCTGGTGCGAGCCGCCCTATCTTGAGTCATGATTTAATCGAAGCGGTCCTCATGCGCCGAGCAGGCTTTGAAGTGCGCATCTATCCGCAAGAAGATGAAAGTTGGGAAGAAAATCCGCCAACATTAACTGAGTATATTCGTCGTGATTTACGCTGGTGTGAAGGAAATTTACAGTATGTTCAATTACTCACATTGCCTAAGCTTACATTATTAAGTCGCTTACAGTTGTTGCTTGCTATATTTATGTTTTTAGGCTCACCAGCTTGGATTGCCTTAATGGTGATCTGCACTGTTGCCATTAGTATCAGCACCTCACCATCAACTTTTATTAATGCTGGCCCAATGACATCCCTACTAAGCATCGCTTTAGTAATGTGGTACTTACCCAAGATAGCGGGAGCATTAGATGTCTTGTTGCGTAAACAAGAGCGGCAGCGTTTCGGTGGAGGCTATCGGTTTAGCTTGAGCCTGATTCTTGAAGTGCTATTTGCCTTACTCATGACGCCAATTACTTGGCTCAATCACAGTCTCTTTATGGTGGGACTCATCCTGGGTAAAAAACAAGGATGGATGGCTCAGTCACGAGATGATCACAGCATCCACTTATTAGAAGCCATCCGGCAATTTTGGCCACATACGTTATTAGGGGTCACCCTCTCGGTCATGCTTTACAAAACGTACCCACAAGCCTTAGCTTACGGCCTACTCTTTTTCAGCGGTCTGATTCTGGCTATTCCATTAGCAGTTCTGAGTTCTCAGCCTTGGCTTGGTCGTTTTATGCTCCGACGCCATTTGCTATCTTTACCTGAAGAAATCATGCCGCCTACGGTATTGCTTGTTTTAGATCTACCAGCACTCAAAACAGCATAGTGAACTTAAGTAACAACCAATGAACTTTTTACACCTGTATTTACGCGTACTAGAAAAGCTAGGATCAGATCGTCGACTAGGCTGGATTTTGGCATTAGCGAATGTCACCCTAGCAATCGCTCTATTTGCAGAGCCAGTGCTGTTTGGGCATGTAATTGATCAGCTTTCCAGCGCACCAAGAACGTCAGGAGATGTTGTTTGGAATAGCGTTTGGCCACTACTGCTTCTGTGGATCGGTTTTGGCCTGTTTACGATTATTTGCTCAACATTAGTCGCTTTATTTGCAGATAGACTGGCTCATCGTCGTCGTCATGCGGTATTCAGTGAATACTTTGAGCACGTATTACATTTGCCACTAGCCCAACAATCGCGCTTGCACTCCGGTCGCCTCATGAAAATCATGCTGGCCGGAACGGACACTCTTTGGTGGATTTGGCTTAGTTTTTTCAGAGAGCATTTAGCCGCGATAGTATCCCTGACAGTGCTTATCCCCTTAGCGCTGTATATTAATTGGCGCCTAGCTATTGTATTAATCGTATTGTGTATGGTGTTCGGCATTTTGACTCATTTCATTTTGCGTAAAACACAAAAGCTGCAACACCAAATTGAAAGCCATCACTCTGATTTGGCGGAGCTGGCATCAGATACCTTAAGTAATATCGCCTTAGTGCAAAGCTTTGCCCGAATACAGACAGAAGTAAAAGCGCTACATCACATCAGCCAGCGGGTGCTAGGGGCGCAACTGCCAGTCCTCTCTTGGTGGGCAATTGTGACTGTACTCACGCGTTCGGCAACTACGCTGAGCATTTTATGTATCGTCATTTTAGGTGTGTGGCTGTACACCCAATCACTTATTACTGTTGGTGAAATTGTTACCTTTATTGCATTCGCCGGAATTGTGATTGGACGGTTAGAACAGGTGGTGACCTTTGCGAATAAGTTAGCCATGGATACCCCTCGCCTTCAAGAGTTTTTCTCAGTATTAGATACCGATCCAGAAATTCAAGATCTACCAGGGGCGATTGATCCAGGCCGATGCACTGGGCTCATTGAATTTCGTCACGTGTATTTTTCTTATAACAATCAACATCAAGCTGTGAACAATGTATGTTTTACGGTCAAGCCTGGACAAATGCTAGCTCTAGTGGGAACGTCAGGCGCTGGAAAATCCACTGCGCTGAGTCTGCTCTACAGGGCTTTTGATCCTCAGTCTGGTCAGATTACGATTGATGGAAGTGATATTCGGAACCTTCAACTGACGGCATTACGCCGTAATATTGGGGTGGTTTTTCAGGAACCGCTCTTGTTTAATCGATCTATTGCAGAAAACCTTCGCATTGGTTCACCCCAGGCTACTGAAGATGAAATGCGAGCGGCCTGTTTACGTGCACAAGCACTGGATTTTATTGAGCGCCAGGCTGAAGGATTCGATACGATCATTGGAGAGCGAGGTCGCCATCTCTCTGGTGGAGAGCGGCAACGGCTGGCGATTGCACGTGTACTCTTAAAAGATCCCCCCATCTTAATACTGGATGAAGCAACGAGTGCACTTGATAGCACCACAGAAAATAGCTTACTCAAGGCATTACATGAACTTATCCGTACCCGTGCCACACTTGTCATTGCCCACCGCCTAAGTACAATCCGTCAAGCAGATCAGATTTTAGTCATGGATGCTGGGGAGCTTATTGAATCTGGTACCTTTGATACCCTCTATGAAAAAGGGGGGCGGTTTACAGAAATCGTAAACCAGCAATACCATCTGACCTCCAAACCCAATTGAACTGAATAGCAAACTACGATGACTGAATTCTCTTCACAATGGCTGGCCTTACGGGAGCCTGCCGATCACCGGGCACGTGACCGGGCGTTACAAGCAACGTTAGTGCGCTACCTGGAAAATATCGCATCAACCCGCATGGGGGCAATACGCCTAATTGATCTAGGTTCTGGAACGGGCTCTAATTTAAGAGCACTAGCTCCTTTTCTACCTAAGGATCAACACTGGACGCTGGTAGATAACGATCCAGTATTACTTCAAAAAGCACGTAGCGTCTTAATAGGGTGGGCCGATGAAGTGCCAGAAAAAAACACTACTCAAGGCAAGACCTCTATTAGCGCAATAGAACCCCTTACGATCGTAAAACAACATAAGCACATCACGATTGAATTTCGTTGTGATGATTTAGCCAAGAATATTGAATCTGTATTAGCCCTACCGGCTGATCTGATTACTGCTGCTGCTTTTTTTGATCTGGTTGCAGAACAATGGTTGCACCGCTTTTGCAATGCATTATCAAAACCGCTATATACCGTCTTGACCTATAACGGCCTCGAAAACTGGAGCCCACCAGAAGCTAGTGACGCCCAAGTCTTGAAAGCCTTTCATCATCACCAACAAACGGATAAAGGCTTTGGCGCTGCTGCGGGCCCGCATGCAATTGCTATCATAGAGTCACTACTTCAGCAAAGAGGATTTAAAACATGCTCTGCCTTAAGTCCTTGGTTACTAACAGATCAGGATCGATTTTTAATCGAAAGCTTAGCTAGTGGCAGCGCAGCGGCAGCACTAGAAACCCAGCTTGTTAGTCAGACTGTCGTTAATCAGTGGAGCGTTAGTCGTGCTCACGCTACTGAGTGCCAAATTGGTCATACGGATTTTTTGGCTATGCCAGAAGTATCTTGAAGTAGTTACTTAAAATAGTAATTCCAAGTATGTTTTGCGCCTCTGAAGATAAAATACAACGATGGTTAGAGACAGTAGAAGACAGTTTTTGAGGCGAGCAACATCTGCTTTGCTCTACCTTGCTTTACCCGCGCTCTCACTACAGCCGAGTTATAGCTTTGGCAATAGCTTTGGTGATAACTCTGGAGCTAGCGAGCTATTTAATGTCGACGATCAAGACTGGGTAGATATTGCACGAAATCGCCCGGTCCCTATTCGGTTATATATGCCGCAAACTATTCAAGAAAATGGTCTAGTGCCTCTAGTCATTTTTTCGCATGGTATTGGTGGCTCTCGCTTTGGGTATACCTATTTAGGCCAATACTGGGCCAGTCGTGGTTTTGCTAGCATGCATGTTCAGCATACTGGTAGTGATCGCTCTATTTGGTTTGGCAATCCATTTAGTCTAATTTCCAGACTACAAGAGGCGGCCCAAGATCAGGAAGCGATCGCTCGAACGGGTGACCTTCAATTTGCTCTCACACGCTTACTGGAGAGTCCGTCAGGCGCTAATATTAATAAAAAAAATATTATTGTTGCTGGGCACTCGTATGGATCTAATACCGCCTTACTAGCCTCTGGTGCTCGCGTCAGTCGCAACGGCATCCCCATGAATTTCCGTGATCCACGCATCACGGCTGCCATTCTGATTTCTACTCCCCCTTTTTATGGGCAAACAGCATTGCAAGATATTCTGGGGCCAATTGATATTCCAACGCTGCACATCACTGCCACTGAAGACACGATTCGTATTCCTGGGTATTACAGCGGTTATGAAGATCGTCTGGATATCTTTAACGCCATTGGCAGTAAAAATAAGTCTTTAATAGTGTACGAGGGTGGCACCCACAGTATTTTTACTGACCGCACCAATACGGGTGGTGCTATTTTGAATCAACAAATCAAAGAGGCGACGCAAGAGCTCAGTATTGACTTCTTAAGACAGTCGACTGGTCAGCATGCATCTCAAATACAGGCCTGGTCTGAACGTCATCAGTCGATCCTATTTAAGGTAGTGAAATAACACATCCCACATTACTGATGCAAGAAATTCCCCTCGCCATTAAAAGGCTATATACCTAGAATAAATGGGGGCTTTATGAATAGCATAGGATAGAGTGTCAGCTTACATCAAAAGCTTAGGAGGCGATGGATATGAAGCGCATTTTTCTATTTCTAGTGACGAACATTGCCATTATGTTGGTTATCACGGTCATCATTAATGTCTTTGGTCTTGGCCGCATTCTGGATCAAGAGGGCATCGGTATAGATTTGCCTTCATTGTTAATGCTTTCCGCAGTGGTGGGTATGACGGGATCTTTTGTTTCTTTAGCAATGTCGAAAACCATGGCTAAACACAGTACGGGAGCGCGCGTCATTGAGCAACCGCGTAATGAGCTAGAGCAATGGCTGGTTGGCGCAGTTCACAGACAAGCTACTGCTGCCGGTATCGGCACCCCAGAAGTCGCCATTTATGACGCACCGGATATTAATGCATTCGCAACAGGCATGTTCCGCAATCACGCCTTAGTTGCTGTTAGCACAGGCCTGCTAAACGGGATGACAAAAGAGGAGGTGGAGGCGGTGTTAGCGCATGAAGTCAGTCACGTTGCAAATGGTGACATGGTGACTTTAGCCTTAATACAGGGGGTTATTAATACCTTCGTATTCTTCTTATCCAGAGTCATTGGCCACATTATTGATCGTACCGTCTTTAAGACAGAGCGCGGACATGGCCCAGCCTATTGGGTAACCACCATCATTGCACAATTAGTACTTGGCATTCTGGCAAGCGCCATCGTAATGTGGTTTAGTCGCCAACGAGAATATCGTGCTGATGCCGGAGCTGCCTCTCTAGAGAGTAAGCAAAAAATGATTAGCGCACTAGAACGTTTACAAAAATCATCCAATCAACCACATTTGCCAGAACAGTTAGAGGCATTTGGCATCTCTGGTGGTATGGCGAGCGGACTGAAGCATTTATTCATGAGTCATCCACCACTGAGTGATCGTATTGAAGCTTTGCGCCGTGCAGTTTAAAAACACACTTCAATGAACGGTTGCTCACATTTAAAGATTGATTAATCTGTCATGTTTAAGCAAACTGCAGTTGGGCTAAGCGTGCATATAGGCCACCCTGCTTGATTAAATCAGCATGATTACCCTGCTCCACGATCTGACCCTCATCTAACACAAGAATGCAGTCTGCTCGAAGCACTGTAGCTAATCGGTGGGCAATCGTCAGGGATGTTTTCCCTGGCAAAACCGCATCTAATGCCCATTGCACCTCCCGCTCGGATTCTGCATCAAGGGCACTAGTAGCCTCATCTAATAGCAATATGGGTGGGTTCTTAATGATCGCACGAGCAATCGAAATTCGCTGCTTTTGGCCACCCGACAGACGCACGCCTCGCTCACCTAAAAAACTACCGTAACCGTGCGGTAAGGCCATAATAAATTCGTGGGCATGGGCGGTCTTCGCAGCAGCAATTACTTCCTCGTCACTTGCGTCTAATTTGCCATAGCGGATATTCTCCATGGCAGTGGATGCAAAAATAGTCGGCTCTTGCGGAACGATACCAGCCAGATTGCGCAACTCACTTACGGGCCATTGCGTAATATCTTGACCAAAGATCGTTATTTGGCCTGAGCTTGGCTCATAAAATCGTAATAGCATCGCAAACAAAGTACTTTTACCCGCACCTGAGGGGCCAACCACGGCATATCGAGTGCCCTGTGGAACCGCAAAGGATAGGTGATTGAGCGCCAGAGCATCTGGACGCGATGCATAAGTAAACGATATGTCATTGAGTGCTATTGCATTGACTTGGTTATTTTTCGTGTCTAAATTGAAGTTTGAGCTCACGGATTGAGGAGTATTTCGGTCAAAACTAGCACCCATCAAGGCGGGTGTTGCTTGCATCAATTCTACTAAACGCTCCATCGCCCCGGCGGCCCTTTGTAAGTCACCCCAAGTTTCAGAAAGTGCGCCAATTGATCCGGCAATCAGGACCGCATAGAGTACGAATTGGGTAAGCTCTCCTAAGGTTATTATTCCGGCGGTGACTTGCTGCGCCCCAATCCATAATACAAAAACGATCACTCCAAACGACATGACAATCGCCATTGCAGTCAGTATGGATCGCATCGTAATGCGTTTTCTTGCTTCACGAAAAGCGACTTCTACTGCGGCATTAAAGCGCAGTTGCTCATGGGGTTCGCGGGTAAAGGCTTGCACTGTCGTGATTGCATTTAAGACTTCCCCGGCCATTGCGCTGGTATCAGCCACTTTATCTTGACTTGCACGCGACATTTTTCGTACACGGCGGCCCAGCGCCCAAAGCGGTAAAACGATCAATGCCAGCAGAACAATCATCACTCCAGCCAGCCATGCACTGGTGACTAGCATCATGGTCATACCACCTACTAACATCACCAAACTGCGCAGTGCAATAGAGATGCTAGACCCTACTAAAGTTTGTACTACGGTCGTATCACTAGTCAGACGCGACAATACTTCCCCTGTTTGCAGAGTCTCAAAATAGCTTGGGCTCTGACGCAATACGTTTTCAAATACGCGTTGACGAATATCAGCCACCACACGTTCACCCAACCAGGACATCATGTAAAAGCGACTGGCCGTCATTAGGGCCAATAGAACCGCCAATAGGAGTAAGTAGATAAACTGGCGATCAATGGCAGCACTAGTCAGACCAGTATCGACTACCCCCCGAAATGCTAGAGGTACCGCCAAAGTGGCTGCCGCTGCTAATAATAAAAATACTGCCGCTAAGATCCACTGCGTTCTGTAGCGCGCAAGGACCTGGTAATCGCGAAGCCAGCCAGTCAGGCTATTGAGTTTAGATTTCATGCATGAAGTGTAC
Source organism: Polynucleobacter brandtiae (assembly GCF_002797575.1). Lineage (GTDB taxonomy): Bacteria > Pseudomonadota > Gammaproteobacteria > Burkholderiales > Burkholderiaceae > Polynucleobacter > Polynucleobacter brandtiae. The sequence continues at coordinate 742,975 of NZ_PGTX01000001.1, forward strand.
GTGAAGCTTGCTTTGGGGTTTAAAAGGCCCAAAAACCTTTGCGCCCCTTCACAAAAAACAGTAGCTCAAAGATAGGGCAAAATATCTTTACCCTCTTAAAATAACAGCGCTATGTATCGGTTAACAACTTCCCTTCTTTTGGTGATCTTGAGCTCACCCCTTTTAAGCTGGGGAATTGATCTACAGCCAAATGATCTGGTGGCGCCTCCTCCTGATAAAAACACTTTTACAGTGAGTTACTACGCTACAGAAAATTCAACTTTCTATAAAAATGGGGTGGCACTTACCCCAAAACAGCGACTGGCCATGGTTGCTTAACTAACTCTACCTCTGAGGGCAGTTAAAAAGGGGAGGATTACCCATCTATGCTAATCCCGTTATTGATACTCAAAGCACCATCGCCCGTTATGTGAGGACATATTCGGTTGGGGATTTGCCAGGAGCTTCTTATATTCAATTGCCTTATGGAAACACAAGGCCAGCTGGGTCATTGGCAAACAATCCAACCGATACTGGTATTGGAGACCTCACTCTAGTGACTGCATTATGGCCCTACGCTAATAAACAAACTCGAACTTATTTTGCAGTAGGAGGATATTTAATAGCGCCCACTGGAGGCTACTCCAGTCAACGTGCTTTTAATGTCAGTGAGAACCGCTATCGGATGGACCTACAAATAGGATTTCAAGCGCCTATTACAGATCGTATTGATGGCATGATTGCAGTTGACACAATGTGGTTCGGCGGTAACGGGCAGTGTGGCGTTGCTTGCCCTCCTTCTGGCAGCACATTAGCAACAACATCGCTTAATCAGAAGCCGTTGACCAATACTCAATTAGGCCCCATTTACCGCATTAACGATATCTTTACCGTAGGTGCCTCTTATATCTATGCAGCTGGGGGCGCCACTTCCATCAATAATGTTTATCAAAATAATGTTGTCAATACCCAGAGATTTTTATTGAGTGGACAAGCTCATACAGCACTTGGAAGATTCTCTCTTCAATACGGCAGGGATATGGAAATTAAGAACGGCTTTATACAGACTCGGGTGTTGGCAGTTCGATTTATGACCTATTTTTAGTCTGCTGAGGTTTAGTAGGCGGCCTACACTGCTACATTCCGATGAATAAAAATGTTCTTTAATAAGAGTTTTAATGAACTGTCATCTTTTTTGGGTCGATTAGTAGAAAGGCTTTTTCCACAATAAATAATGGCTGCAAACGAATCAATCTTATATCACCTAAGTTATCTGTACTTAACAATATGGATGGGTTTTAGCTCGATATATTATGTAACTTTCAATAGCTTTACCCTCCGTCGTTACTTAAAGTAATGCTTGTGACCCACTCCCTCCACCGTCAGGTCAAACCGACACCACGAATTTACTTTTACTAATTGATAAATCACCACAATAGGTTGACCCCGCTTCCACAAGAGTCGCCCATGGCTCACAGGGTCACTCACACTAGAACTACCTTATTTTCCTATTAGATCCAAAAATTGCACATTGTTATTAATGTTTACAAAAGAAGATGAGTCATAGGTCATTACGCCACTAGTTGTAAATAAGAACATATAAGCATTTAAAGGGCCGAAGTTTCCTTGACCATCCTTCGTATTAACATCGCACACTACTAACCAACCAAAATTAGCTGGTTTATAACTTAAGTCCCTAGCCCATGCCTTACGGGGTGGTGAGCATTCCTTTTTAGCCGCCTCAGGATTACTGATCTTCATCTTTAGAAATGCATTAACTTCTTTATCTATTTCAGTCTGCTTTGGTTGAGGCGTAAACTTCGCCTGCTGAATTTCTGATTGCGTTACTGGAATAGCACAAGCTGCTAGTGCAAGAGATAGCACAAGAGTGAGAATCTTTGTTTTCATTATCGTTCTTTCTTTCAAGGGATACAGCTAGAGTTGACTAATTCAACAGTCTATTTTTATCTATTTTTATCTATTTTTTATTAACTAATTTTAGTATATACATCTTTTTATAAGCAATGAAATACTATTCAGTTAGCCTTCACCAGATTAATGCTATGAGAGCAGACACCTAAAGAAAACCGAAAGGATTGCAATAGCTTACGCAGCCAAGTTATCGGTGCGTGGTGTTTGCGTAGTCATCAGCTAGATACTGAATGGCCCAGCAACCGATTTCAAGTTTTCCGAACCGGTGAATTTTTACAGCAACCATTTAGTGTCTAACTTAACCTAAGCACCGTTACCAGCTGTAACAGTTTGAATGCTGTCCTAAAGCAGCACTAAACCAATAACACGGGTCAAAATTAGTTGCTGATTAAATCCATCATAGCCAAGGTAGCCTTAGCCAGTTGAGTGCTACTACTATTTAACTGGTCTGACATTTCATAATGCGTTGTGCCCGCTACCTTATAGACTCCAGCCAACCTTCCCACGGATTGTAATTTTTTTGCCCATGCTGCCGATTGCTGCTGCATGTATGGACTCTCTAGCGCGCCCCAGGAAATAAGGATTGGAACTCGCACTTTATCTAGGCGATTGATCGGGCTATATTCAGCAATTGTCTTTTTATCTAACTTGAGGTATTTCTGTCTATCTGATAGCGAGACAGGATAAAGGTCAGTCCAACCGCTCATTACTAAGCCACCCTTGAGTACATTTGCGGGCAAACCGTAATCTGACCATTGAGTGGTTAGCATCATATTGGCGAGATGACCTCCTGATGAATGGCCTGAAACATATAACTTACTTGGGTCGCCCCCGAATGAGGTGGCATTCTTCCAAACCCATTTAATGGCCTCTCTACACTGCTTTGCCATTCCGGGAATCGTATTAGGCGGGGTATTTGTCAGATTGATTGCGATATAAATTGCACCGGCCTTAATAAAGGTTGCAGCAGGCGCCTCAAAATATTGATTATTTCCTTCGGTCCATCCGCCGCCATGAATAAAGACCATGATTGGTAGATTTTTAGCACCCTCAGAAATAAAGGCATCTAAATTCTCATCAGACTCAGTGCCGTAATGGAAAGTTTTAGGTGGAAATTGTTTACGCACCGCAGTACTGTTAGCAACCCACCCCTCAATCACTGGTTTCACATTCCCAATATAGGAAGCTTGGCTAAACTGGTCGTTGAGCTGTGCTTGAGTCCAGCTCTGATATACCAGCTTATTGTCTTGAGAAAATGCCAGGCTTGGCATTACTGCTAATATTGCGCCGCTACTAATGAGTCTTCTACGAGAAATGATTACAGGCTTCATATTTAATTCTTTTATATAAATTGATATTTCTAACGGCGCTCATTTTTCAGGATTTCAAAAACAGCATAGTGTATCTATTTAGAATATCTGATGATTCTAAAAAATAAGACCATCTCGGGATGGTCTTATTCTAAGCATCTATCGAGATTAATGGCTATGCATTGTTTTTAAGCTATCCGCAGCTAATCCTTGATGTTCTGAAGGATCAATCGCCGTCACTTCTTGAATAAATTGAGCAGTATCAATTTTCTTGCCGCCAAGCCACGTTCCATTTACTTTTACTTTCTCAAGTATCTCGCCGGGCTTCACAGCAGTAATGTCCGCAGAAAGCTCCACTAAATCAGCATATTTACCAACCTCAAGTGATCCAATTTCTTTCTCTCGCTTGAGCTGGTAGGCTCCATTGATGGTAGAGGCTTTCAGTGCCTGATCTAAAGTAACTGCCTGATTAGCTCCGTGAACATTTCCAGCATCTGTTGTCCGAGTCACCATCCGCTGAATATTTCTCAAAGTATTAGGGGGTGATACAGAGCCGTCATTATGAAACGAAGTATGGACATTAGATTTAAATGCGTCATTCATACGCTGCCACTGCGCACCATACTCTGGCTTAAACATCGTACCGTCCAACAAGTCTCCCCAATAGATATATTGGAAAGGCGCCAACGAAACTGTTACGCCTAAACTTTCAGCGCGCTTAAATTGATCGCCGCGGGCTGCTCCCAAATGCTCGACACGCCAGCGATGATCTGTACCAAGTAAATTGTATTTGGCAAGGGCACGCTCATAGGCATCAAGTACTACGTCAAACCCTACATCACCATTACAGTGAAAGGCCATTTGATAACCCATAGGAGCAAACTTATCTAACATATCATCAAGCTGGCTGCGGGTATAGTTCATCCCCTTCTCGCCCAGTGGCCCTAAAACAATGCCGGCGTTGCGAGTTTGTGGATTATCTAGATAGCCAAAGCTTGTAGCTACTGTGCCCAACCAAGGGCTACCGTCTGCCCAAAGTTTGATGCCGTTTTTACGCACCATGCTGGGATCGGGCCAAGTCACTTTATCTGCCGCGTCGGCTTCAATCGCCATGTGATAAACGTGCATTCTCATTGGGCTATTCGGAGTCGAAGCAAGAGCTAAGTAGCCTTTGTATTGCCCGGTGTTATAGGTATGCTCTGAAGTCGAGGTTATGCCATTTGAGGCCATCAGGGCGTACCACTTTGCACCAGAAAGCAATACATGAGGAATTGCTTTAGGAAGTATGGGTCCCACAACTGCAAATAGGGCGGCAGATTCATTTGCTGTGCCGTTAGAGGTGCCATCTTTATATCGTCCATAGCTTCCGCCAACAGGGTCAGCTGGTGGTTTCTTGCCCTGCCAACCTAACAGCTTAATAGTGGCCGAGTTGAAATACACCGCATGTCCCGAATTATCGAGCAAGATGATTGGTCGACCACTGGGAGTCAATTTATCAAGGACATCACGCGTTGGAAGTGGGGCTTTCTGTAATAGTCGGTCAACACCATTAAATACCAATGGCACACCCGGTGCGCCCTTAGCATCTTCTTTCAAGATTTTCGCCTGTACGTCTGCCCAGGTTTTATAACCAACATAAGGGGCGACCCAGAAGGCAGGTTCCTGAGTTGAAAGCCCTGAAAGGATGGGATGGTTGTGAGGGTCAATAAAGCCCGGCATTAATACCGTAGAGCCTAAGTCTTTTACTGTGGCGTTAGGTGCACTTGCGCGAACATCCTTTAAGGCTCCGATCGCAGTAATCTTTTTAGTATCTGTATCAAAGGCAATAGCTTCTGCTCGAGGATTTTTTTCGTCCATCGTAATGATGGTAGAGGCCTTAAGGATCTGAATTTCTGCTAATGCCAAATTTGACAAACAGCAGACGGAAAGAATTGGTAAAGACTTGAGGATAAATTGATAGTTCATGTTGCCCTTAATTTAGGTTAAGCAATTTTTTCTAAGTTAGCAAAGTTCATATATGAAACCCTACCATTTCCTACTAGATGGCTTACATCTAAAAGGTGAATGAAACTTTTCCATATAAAGACCAGTTATATTGATTGTAGGTTTGAACCATCTGCTTAGAAGCACCTACAGCGTATAAGAAGTTCTTATTCACCCGCTGGGTCACCATAGCATCTAGAGGTACAAACCACCCACCACCCGCAGAGTTGTAATAAATGCCATTCTCGTCCCAGAGGCGCAATTGGGTGCTTGGAGTGATCTGCAATCCAATGGTAGGAAATAATTGCAGAGTACGTACTAAAGGGGGTTGCCTGGGATTATTCGCAAAAGAATTATTTTTACCATCAAAACCATACATGTAACGGATTAAAGGGGAGAAGTCCGCCAAGATGGAGTCCTTGCCATTTGGCGGCACAAATGAGCTACCGACCTGCGGGCCAATCGCCCACTGACCATTATTACCAAATGGAAAAATTACACGGCCACCTAAATTTCCACCCCAGTGACGAAAAATTCCAGGGTGATTACCCCAAACAGTGAGCATGGTATTGCCAGCGTCATATTGACCTGCTGAATGCTGGGGAAGATTGGGGCCGTAGCTTGAGTTATAGGCCGTATCCAGTCGCATAGTGCCTTTAAATTCTCCAAGGTCAATAGGCTGGTAGTAGCGCAACTTCAGCGTATCCACTGAGCTGGAGGAGCCTGCGGAATTGTGATAACCCCAAAACTCTAAAACATGATTTCTTGAATAGTCCTGAGATACGTTATCCAGGCGCAAGAATCCTTCCGAATACTTACCCTCATCCTCTGCCCCAAAAGAGATACAGCTAATACCGAACAGCAGGACAAGAGTGAGGGTGCGCAAGATCATGATGGAATATTGCTTATTTTAGCGAAAAGCCTATCTCATTAAGGCAAGATAGGTTTTTAGAATAAACGCTAGTTTGGTTATCTGAATGGTCTTGGCTTTTTAGTCTCTGAGACGGGCACTACTTTTCCACCGATTACGGTTGCAAAAACAGCCACATCTTTAATTTTCAGAGCGGGCACAGTTTGTGGATCTTGATCCAATACTGCAAAGTCTGCAAATTTACCCGCCTCGATTGAACCAACTTTATCTTCCACACCCAGGGTGTAAGCAGCATTGATCGTAATCATCTTCATTGCATCTTGTACGGTAACGGCTTCTGCTGGAGCCCAGACCTTGCCATCCTTATAGACGTCTTTTCGGGTAACGGCAGTCCAGGCCTCCTTCAGTGGTGATGGCGCGGATACGGGAGCATCTGAATGTATGGATGTCACCACACCGCTTCGAACCAAAGTACCCAGACGAGTTGCATAAGAAGCGCGGTCCATGCCTAAGGCTGGATACTCCAACTCTGCACGCTCAGAAATATAAGACATATTGGCACTGACTACAGCACCCAAAGTCTTAATCTTCATCACCATCGCAGTTGATGGAATACCAAAATGATTAATCGTATAGCGATGGTCAAAACGCGGTTTTGCATCGAGCATTAGCTGTAAGGCATTAACTGAGTTTTGGTTACCTTTATCACCGTTACTATGGATATGAATGTGAAAGCCTGCATCCCACCAGGGCCTCATTGCACCAGCAAAATCTTGCGCTGTCTTATAGTTAGAGGAACCCAGGCTGCCATCAACGTAGCCAGGATTTTCCATCCGCATTGTCTCCGGCAAATAACCGCCATCACTGTAAAACTTCACACCCTGGAAAATTAAACGATCGTTATCCATCTGACTCAAATTTTGAGCCTCTTGAATTGCTTTATCTCCATACTTCTCAATAAAGGGTTCTGCATAAACAACAGGTACGATGCGTAAGTCACCTACCGCAGAGCTGGTAAAAGCCTTAGCCAACTTGGTTTCCATTTCAATATTAAGACTACCAAACGCCAAATCACCTGAAGTAGTGATGCCTGCTTGCTGCATCAAATCATTAATATATAAATAGTCCCTGGGAATCTCGTTAGCACTCAATATATCTTTGCCAGCAAGCTTCATGATGAACATCAAGGCGGGAATCTCTAAAAAGCGGCCATTTAACTGACCATTTTCATCAAGTCCGACCCCTGGAATACTCTTTACTTTCTCGGGAGTAATGTCATAAGCCTTGATCATTGCACTGTTGACGTACATGTCATGACCCGATATGTCCCAAACAATGATGGGGCGAGTACTCGAGGCTTGATCTAACATCTGACGGTCAGGGACCTTACCCATTGCAACGACGTCATAACCCCAAGCTAACAGAGGCTTAGTGGGATCTTTAATATCGTCAGAGTATTTTTTTAGCTGGGACAGGGCCGCCGGTAAAGTAGCCACTCCGGGAAATGCAGCCCCCCAAGGATTTGGCATAGGAGATGGAGTTAGCAAGGGCTTATTGAATAAGATTCCAGCTAGCAAAGGGTGTGCATGTGGCTCAACGAAGCCTGGATAAATTACCTTGTTTGCAAACTCACGATTAATTTGGGTTGGATATTTATCCGTCCAAGGCTTCATATCAGCAAGTGAGCCTACCGATAGAATACGGCCATCCGCTACGGCAACAGCCGTTGCATTTGGGATAGCTGGATCCATTGTCACAATTTTCTTGGCAACAAAGACGGTGATATTGGTGACCTTAGGTGTTGATGGAGGATCAAGCAACTGAACTGCATAGGCCGTGCCAGTCACAAGACTACATAGGCCAATGCAAATAATATTGAGTTTGATTTTGAATTTGAATTTACGCATGATATTTCTCTTGTTACTTTGAATTACATTTCATATTTATAAAAATACCCGCTGAGCGGGCATTTTTACAGCGACACTACGTTGTCAATCCCTAGTCTTAGTTTTGACTAACCTGCTTACCGTCTATCCAAGTTTCCTTGACTTTAATATTCCGAATCTTGTCAGGCGATATCTTGCGCGGGTTCTTTTCTAGAATCACAAGATCAGCCTGCTTACCGACTTCCAAGCTACCGACAATATTGTCAGCAAATACTTGATATGCTGCATCAATCGTAATCGCACGAATGGCATCGTCAACTGAAACGGCTTGAGTGGGCCCTAAGACTTTCCTTGGGGGCAGTTGCCATAAACGTGTGACTTCCTCTGTAATGTAATTCAATGGACCCACATTGGAAACAGGGGTATCGCTATGTAATGTAAATCGTGCACCCAATCTCTTAAAGTCACCCGCTGGATCAATCCGCTTAGCGCGCTCAGAACCAATGATATGTTGGTCGAAAGCTGAGCCCCAGTAGTCTATGTGGCCGATTGTAAAGCTGGGCACTACACCTAAAGACACCGCTTTTTTAACCTGATCTTCGGTATTGACGGTGAAATGCTCGATACGCAAGCGGCGCTCGCCTGGATTCGGATTTCCCGCTAACAACTTGGAATAGTTATTCAATGTTTGATCAATAGCCTTATCACCATTGGCATGAGTAGATATTTGCCAGCCTTGATCAAAAAAGGGTTTTGCTAATTTATAAATTTCCGCATCCTGATAGTCAAGTGCACCACTCCACTTCGAGCCCTTGGGATAAGAGTAAGGGGCATTCAATGCAGCTGTTAGGCCTTGCGTAGATCCATCAGAAATATATTTCACACCAATAAAACGTAAATGGTCATCGCCTTCATTGGGCTTAATATTGTTATAGCCTGCAGGCAGCGCCTGACCCCATAAGTAGCCGCGCACCCGAATAGGGGAGGCTTTCTTAGCAAAGATTGCTTTATAAATCGCAGCTTCTTTATCAACGCCAAAGTTACCGCCAACACTCATTTCAGATGCAGTGGTCACACCTGTAGACGCTATTTTCTTAAGTGTGGCTTCAATAGCGCCAAATAATTGAGCTTCTGTTGGGTTTGGCATCTTGGCCATAAATGGTAGGTAGGAGGGCGGCTCCACGAGCTTGCCAGTAAGTCTTCCTTGCTTATCTTTTACATAAATACCGCCGCTAGGAGGATTTGGGGATGAATCAGTAATCCCAGCCAACTCCATTGCCTTGTGATTGACATACGCTATGTGGCCAGACTGATTCACCACAAAAATAGGAACATCTTTAGAAATTTTATCTAAATCGCTCGCAGTAAGTTCAGCCATGAAAGGCGACGTACGCGACGGATCTACACCAAATCCAATTAACCAGCCACCCGGAGGAACATCCTTTAAAGCCACTTTCATTTTCTGACTTAAAGATTGAATCGTGTCATATGGCAAAGTAAAGTTGCTTAAATTTAAACCAAGACCTTCAAATACTGAAGTCACTAAAATATGTACGTGTGGCTCAACAAAGCCCGGCATGAGTGTTTGACCTTGAAGGTCAATTACCTTCGTGCTACCTGACTGCCATTCTTTAGTCACATCGGCTTTAGTTCCCACGGCAACAATTTTTCCACCCTGAACAGCAAGTGCCTGCACTTCTTCATTCTTGGCATTAACAGTCACAATCGGGCCACCATAAAAAATAGTGTCAGCATTGCCTTTAGCAAAGGTGACCGCGCATTGCGCCATCAATAGTACCGAGATTAGTTTTGGTGCAAATTTCATGAGGATCTTCTCAATTAATTGAATGAGCTTATTTCAGAATAACTAAGGTAGCGGTAGCACGAGCACCCCAACCTGATGGGCCACCGGGAGTGTTACTTACATAGTAAATGGGTCCAGCACTGAAGGAGATTGGAACGCCATCAAAAACATGCAACTTAGAAACGCCAGCATAGAGTGGGTTTGACGTACGGCGCACATCATAGTTGTATTGGGCTTCCATGTTTGCAGAGAATGTCCATGCATCTTTATTGGTGTATGCAACAAATGGTTGTCCATATAGATTATTTTGTGTACCAAAAGCAGGATTACCCCCCACGCTCCAGGATTGATAACCCAACAAACCATAGGTCCAAGAATCGTGTCGATTTAGCACAACAGCAGTGACACCTGCGCCGGTCTGCTGTGAGCCAAACTTTCCACTGTTACCAGAGGGAGATTGGGCGTAAGGACCAACACCCCAAATCCAAGAAGAGTTGGTATTGGGTGCATAAAAAGATTCCAAGGTCACACTAGAAATGCCATACCCTGAGTAACCATTAACACTCGTCTCTCGCACACCAGCTACGATCGGACGAACAATGAAGACATCACCGCCACCTAAGTTAAATGGAGCAGCGGGCTGGAAAAGCAAGGTTTGCTCTGATCCACCCTGATTTTTACCAACCCCGCGACTGAACTCATACTGAAATGGAACAGAAATCATATTGGCAATCGGATTGGCCAATTTTTTTGCAATATCAACAGCGCTATCTTTCGGCTCAGCTGACTGAGCATTAGGTGATTTAGTGGCAGAAACGGTGACATCACCAAGACCTCGAAGATCTTCTGCTTTTGGAGAGCTCGCACCATTCACCATTACTGCACTTTGGGCAGAAACCCCAGTAGCCGATAAACCAACAAACCCAATGACAGCCAAAGGGAGAAGTAAGCGCTGAGTAATATTCATAAATAAAATAAATTAGGTAAAAAAAATAAGAGGAATTAAAAGGAAACAGTTACGCCAAGAATCGCGCCGCTAAAGGTTACCTTTTGCAAAGAACCGGTGCTCTTCATATCGTAGTAAAGAGCACGATAGCCTAGAGAAACATCACCCCAGTCATACGCCTTAGCAACACCCAGCATGGCTTGCCAAGTGAGATTAGTTGTGCCACCACCTGAGCCAATATCGCCATAGAACGGGATAAACCAAGTGCTATCAGCAATGCGATAACGACCTTTGAAACCAATAATAGGATCCGTGGTGTTGGTAGTCATTGATGGGTAGCGAGTGATAGATGCATTGGCTACCGGCTGACCATCAACAGTGCCAGTAACGGTCAGGTTTGCCTTTACAGAGGCCGTGGTGGAAATAAAACGCGCACCAAGTAAAGCATCTGCATAAATAGAAGAATTATTTAAAAAGGTGTAAGTCGCTGCAGCTGAGAGGATAGTGTCTTTTAAATTGACCTTGGTCGACAAATCAGCGTTAACAGTGACGGCTGGATCTGCCGGATAGGGGCCAGATGCTGTTTTTGCAGGTTTATTTTGAAGATTAGCATTAATAAAGTCCATGGCTAAGCCCCAATTACCTTTGTGCGCCTCACCCGAAATCATGGCGCCGCCTCTGAGGTCATTAATCACACTATTCGTATCGAGGTTAGCGGTCGTTGATCGACCTTTGTTTGTAGTCACGTCACCTGAAACACCCACCGCCCAAACATAAGGTGAGACTGAGAAGCGCCACTCATCTGAAACAGCTGGCATTACTTTTGCTTGAGATTGTGCAAAGGCGTTGGTAGGTAATCCGAAAAAGACTACCAATGCAGATATTGAAATACAGATTATGTTCATGATGTGTGACTCAAAAAAGGTTTATAGAATATATAAATGAAGGATTATCTCAGTTATTTAATGCTTTTATAGCCCGCATCAATTAAGCAAGCTTTCCAAGGCCTACTGAAACCTACAAAAACCTACAAAATTCGAATTGGCCTAAGAAGTTGATATCCATCACCGCGTAGAGCCTTGATGACACGCTCAGCAATGCCAGCATCAATAAACTTTTTCCTTAAGCGCACAATTCTGACCTCAAGAGCTGCCTTTGAAGCCTCCGTTACCTCATCCCCACAGATTTCAAGCAGGCGATGGTACGGTAAATTTCCATCTGTAGACTCACTTAAGGCCTTTAACATAGCCACCTCAAGCTTATTAAGCTCAACCGCATGCGTACCGATTAGGGTCATACTTTTTATATTCAAAATTGCTTGAATCTGTTGGTCGCTGACAACAACTCGCCTGGCAATACTGGAAATTGCTGCGGTTAATTCAGAACTCGAGACTGGTTTTGGTAAATAAATATCAGCGCCTGACTCATACCCTGCCACCCGATCTTCAATCTCCACTCTAGCAGTCACCATAATGATAAAAATATCGGGATTAGCCGCTTTAAATCTACGGGCAATACTCAAACCATTTTCACCTGGAAGATTGACGTCCAGAACTAATAAATCAAAGCTTTGACCAACCATCAGGTCATCTAGAGCCTCAGCGCAATCAGCTGATTGGACTTGATGACCTGCACGAACAATATCTCTCGTAAGGAGCTCACGGAGATCATCGTTATCTTCTACAAGGGCAATTTTTAAATGGGTAGCCATACTCTGAAAGATACTTGATTTAACTCATCTTGGTAAGTAACTGTGCCGCGTAAGGTATCCACAAGCTCCCGCACTAAAAATAAGCCTAAGCCGGAGCCACTTATCTTAGTCGCCGATACATTGCGATAGTAACGCTTAAATACTTCCCTAGGGTCAGGAGAACCAAATATGCCAATGTGATTACTAATGACAAACTCAACTCCTGGTATCTCGCCCTGCCGAGCATAGCTAGAGGTCAGCCTAACTACTGAATTAGCTGCGGAATACTTAAAAGCATTTTCAATTAAATTCGACAAAATAATATTTAAAAGATCTTTATCTGTTGGGACGGTAGATGAAACAGTGTTTTCTAAAGCTAGACGCTGTGAATCTTTTTTATCAATCAAAATATCATGGATGAGCTCTTGAATATTGACATCGGATAAATACACCTGTAACTCGCGAGCATCTAGCTTACCTAATTGCATACATCTACCAATTACAGTGTTGATATTTTTCAATGCGCGATTAGCGTGGGGCTCAAGATCAGACCCAGTTAATTTTTCATCCACGATGAGCTTCAAAACAGATAAAGGGGTTTTGATTTCATGAGTCAGCATACTCATGAGTTTATTTTGCTCCTCACGATATAGACGCTCTTGATCAGCCTGACTCTTTAAGTTACTTGATCTTTGGATTTCGTATCTGAGGGAACACTTAGCACGATACTGAAGCAGAATGAAGATCATCAGGCCGCTAATAATGCTATATAAACGCAGGATCTGGATCGATGCCTCTCCGCCTTGAATAATTCCCAATAACGGTAAGACGGGGATAAAAAAAGCGATGGCGATGGTTAGAAAATATAACTTCAGCACAATAGTAGGCATTAATGAAATCTTTTGGGATGGATCTACCTGCATTTGGGCCATTAGGGCGCCGATGGCCCAAACGAAGCTTCCAAAAAGCACCACCATCGCATTCAGCTTGAGCGCAAAGACTACTTGACCAAAATACATCAATGTCATCACCGTAAGGCATCCGACAATAATGAGACGCAAAATCCAACGCAAAAATTGAGGGATTTTATACTCTAAAAGTAAAGCATTGTTTGCTAGAGCGCCAATCAAAGGATAAATTGCTAGCGCCCAAAAAGAGGCAATGTTTAATACATCAGGTGCAATATATTTTTCTAAAAAAATTCTGCCATATCCAAGCAGTAAAAATAGAAATAGTACAGTAGCTAGCTGCTGAAGTGCAAAAATACCTAAAACAAAATCACGAGAAAATATCCAGGCAACACTAAGCCAGATTGCAATAATTAGGGCAAAGGTGAAATAAAAACTATATATAAGACCCTCGATTTCCTCAACAAAAATAAACTCCGCTTTAGGAAGGATCTCTGTGTATATGAGATAGCTATGTAATGACTTAATTCGAAGATAAACATCACGTGGCTGCGCCTGGGACTGCAGCACAAAATTGAGACTGGTAGAAGGTAAATCAGCATCAGACCAAGGATGAATATCCCCTGTCACTCGATTTTTACTGAAATCGGCTGGATCAAAAAGCCTTACTTCATCGATAAATAATGGGCGTATTCTGAGAATCAGATTTTGAGTGCTTGCCTTAATCCTCAGCTTGATCCAATAACTTGAATTACTGTACCCACCCGATAAAACGCCATCATAAGCGGTGAAATGCTCTTGTTGCACCTGCTCTAAATTCATCCCATTGCTGCTATCAATGAAATATGACCGATTCAGGGTGTAATCATCGCCTGCCTCAGCCTGAAGAGAGAGCAGGCCCAAGATACAAATTGCTATCGATAGAATGAGTCTGGCGATCACTCTGTTAACAGGAGGCTGGGTATTAATTTGCTTATGCACAAGTCCATTCTAATAAAGAAAATCTTAAGGGTGAGAATATGGCTTCTTTTTTATTAGGTGACTATTAAAAACCCTCTCCAAGCAAGCTACGTGCATAATTATTTAACCAGAAACGTAAGGCATACTCAATTTATAGGAAATCTTCAGATGGAAAACCTTAGCACTCAGTTTTTTTCATTTGCCCTTTTTAGAGAGCTACTGATCGGTCTCGTCGGCTTAGGGATCATTACAATTTTCCATTCCTCGATTCTGATGAGGATATGCGTTCGCTTTGACATCAGGGAAGAAGTTCTTACAAACGCAAAAAACTATGATGGCATTTTTCTTAATTTTTATTTTGCAAGCTCTCAAGTCGCCTTACTACACATTGCAGAAATATTTATCTGGGCCGTCGGCCTATTTGGCTTTGGCTTGGTAGGGAAATTTATTGATGCGCTACTTTTTTCGGGAAGTTGCTACACAACTGTGGGCTTCATCGCTGATATTCTTCCTGATGGGTGGAAGGTATTGCCGTTCATGATTTCTTTTTCTGGTTTATTCACCATCGCTTGGACGACCTCAGGCATGGTAGGTATGCTATCTGCCTGCAAAAAAGCCTGGAAGCTTAAGCACACTGATGTAGTAGAAAATTATAAAAAGCATTGGTAATTACGGTGCCTTTATTTTGGCCCCTCAATTACAGTAGCATTCAGCTCTTTAGTCAGCCTCTGAAACTCGGATGAATTCAATAAAATTGCGCTGGCAGCTGCTCTCAAATCATCTACTTGTTGATCAGTTAACGAGAATGAGGTGGGCAGTTGATTTAAGTATTGTCTTGCAGCAGGATCTTGAATTTGAGAAAAGGCTACATTAATTACAAAAAGATCAGCTTTAGGCGGATTCTGGATATTTCTTAGAGCCTGGTTCTCACCATCTTTTAACTTACTCATACCTGGTGACCTGTCCTGGGATTTTCAGACCAAACTAATTTAGAGATAATGACTCCTCCTTGACTAAAAGGAGTAGTACATGAAGAGAGCCCGATTTACGGATGAGCAGATTGTTCGGATTTTGCAAGAAGCCGATAAAGCACCAGTTGCAGAGGTGGCTA
>NZ_PGTX01000002.1 GCF_002797575.1 Polynucleobacter brandtiae
ATCTGGGAATCGGTAAATTTAGAACGTTTCATGCAGAACTCCTCTAATTGAGAAAATTCTACCTTCAAGGACGGTTAACCTAGGGGACGATTACCGAAAGAGAATATGAAATGTGATGTTGCTCGAAAATTGGATACGGCTCAACATTAGGGTATCAATCATTTTGTCTTTACTTTATTAGTATTCAACCATCATATTTCCCAAGAGGAGATAAGCGGTATTTATTTAATAGGATTATTTTTTACTTCCTTTTTGTCCACAAGAATTCAAGCCCAAGATTGGATATAAAGGACAAAATTTGATGAGGCCAGTAGCTAAAGGCACAATACCGATCCAGCCCCAACTACCGATAACATTTCCTACAGCCAACCCAATTAGTATCAAACCAGCGCTGATGCGCATGATGCGATCCATAGTTCCAATATTGCATTTCATATGATTTCTCCAAGTTGATAAATTTAAAATACTTAATTAAGTGGAACGCCTACAGTCGGACGCCCTTCAAGCGTCCATAAATACAAAGAGCCGTCATAAAGCTTAGTTGATGGATTGCCAACAAGCTCAGACATAACGAACCATCCACCAGCAGCCAGATGACCACTATTGCAGTAACTAATTGCAGGCATCTTGGTGCTAATATCATTTGCTAAAAATAAAGCTTGATAGGTATTCTTATCCCAAAAATAGAGCGCGCCTTTTTTCGACTTTGCAAGTAACTCGGGAGCGAATTGCTTGCCGCCGGCAATATGGCCATAAGTCAGAACATAGTCCCGCTTGCTCAAACCTAGAAACTGTGCAGGTTGCCGTGCGTCAATTAACGTAGATTGGCCATTTTTTGATGCGGCAGCCACTTGCTCTGAATTTGCAATCAATTCTTGACGCTCCGCCTTTGCCGTCCAATTACCGATCGACTTAGCAGCAGAAGCAGTGGAAAAATCACGACCTTCAGATAACCAGCCAGCCATGCCGCCATCTAACACTGCAATATTATCTTCGCCATATACCTTAAATTGCCAATAGGTACGAAGTGCCTCGTCGATATCAGACATATCTAGAGCAACTGGAACCAAAATAATGGGCTTATCTGAATTAATACCAACAGCTTGAATTATTTTTTCAAAGTCTAATTTTTCAGGTATGAGATATTTAATTTTTTTACCATCTATTAATCTATCTACTCTGACCTTTTTAAAATCAAGGAAGTTAGAACCAATGATATGGCCACCTACTTCCACTAATAGTTTCTTGCCGGTCTTTTTATCCACTTCAAATTCAGGCAAACGGGTATAGCTTGCGACATCTCCCCTGACCTCTAAAATTTGTACATTTGTCATATTGGCTGCCAGCCATTCAGTACTAACCACTGGCCCAGGTAGACTCACAGCATGTGCCGTACTGAAAAATAACGTTATGCAAGCGATTAATAAAAACAGTATCTTCTTCATACCCACTCCTTAGTAATTAGTAATAGTTAAATGCTGAGAAAAACTAGCCATTAATTCAATATCACATTGCGTCAGCTCATGATGCTGCTTAGACTCTAGTAACTGACTGCGACTACTAAAAGCTGGTTCTAAGTCGATTAATTTTTGATCACGAGCATGGATTAAGGCGCTCATTTCATAGAAATATAATGTAGTCATAGCAGTTACCCATCTAGCAATGGGTCCGAGGCGCCCTTTCAGTTCAAGATCAAAATCTTTTAAGCTCTCAATGACCTTACTTGACTCAACCATAGTTTCGCCTGTCACCCACTGATTGCATGTGAATAGCCTCACTGGTAATCCTTGCGGATTTAAAGAAATGGCGATTAAATGGATAAATGTCTGGTTCTTTTGCCTTTGAAATAAATGAAAATGACCATGCTCCCTACTAGCCGTGCTTGATGTCGGGTGGGCATGATAATAAAACTCATACCCACTCACAAGGTCGACAACATCATTCTTTGGGTAATGGGTTAACTCAATAAATTCTTTTGCTCCACAAAGTGCCACTTCAGAAAGCGTCACCCCTTTTTTAGCATAGCGTTCGTAGATATTTAATATCTCTTGAGCAGAAAGGCAAAGAGTAGATTTCATCAACATAGCAAATTTAAAAAAATAGGATGGTCATTTTGCTTATATTTACTCAGCAGCTTTGCGCTTTTTAGGGGCGCATGGATTGGCTGGGCCACAGGGATTGGTTGCTTTTTTCTTTTTGGGAGCGCATGGATTGCTTTGTTCCGAACTTGTAGGGGCCTTTACTGGTGTATCGGCTGAATGTGCTAGCGGAGCTGCTGTAAGACCAGCCAATGCTACTGAGAGTGCCGCAATCTTTAATTTCGTAGACATTTAATATCCTTTTTGAATATGATTAAATTTATTTCGAGCAAACGGTGCCACTAGAGCGCTTTTCCATCCAGCCACCAAATATAAAAATAGCTATGGCAGCTATCACCATGGCAATATTGATATAAATATCGCTCGTATTGAGCAATACCATGAGGGTATCTCCTTGGGCATATTCCCCCAAGGACGTCACACTTTCAATTACAGGATAAGCAAGAGAAAATATTACAGTTCCTAACAGCAGACCAATCAGGAAGATACCGGCATCTATACGACCGGACATTAGACCCACTATTGAAGTCCCAGGACAATAGCCGCCAATTGCGAAGCCTACCCCTACCAGTGCACCGCCCAAAGCAGCGGCACCCAAAAATGACGGGGGTACGAAAAGCTGATCTATCTGTATATAACCTAAGTATTTCAGAGCCATCAATCCGATAGCGGTAAATACAATAGCAGTAAACATCACCTTAAAAACAGACCAATCAGTAAACCGAAATTGACCAGTCAACTTATTTGGGTTGCCAAATCCTGCCCGCTCCAATACAAAACCGAAACCAAAACCAAGCATTAATCCAGATATGATTTCATTCATCTTATTGACCTACTTTCATCAACTTTGTAGCCAGTATTCCAGCCGCAAAAAAAGTTGCTAGGAAGACAAAAGCAGCAATACTTAAAGTAGCAGCGCCTGATAAACCTAGGCCACTTGTACAGCCGGCTGCAATACGTGCCCCGAAACCAGCCAACAATCCGCCCAATAAAGCGGTGATTGGACGCTTTGCACCGCCAAGAAATACTTTGCCATCTAATTGAAAATATATTCGGTGTGCTAGATATGCAGATACCAGTGCTCCAATGGCTAAGCCAATTACTTGCCAACTAATCCATGCATTTAGCGGATAAGTGTCCTCAGCCATTCCGCCTAAATAATCATTTGCCAATGTGGCAGCGGGTACAACTTGCATTCCAAGCCAAGCTATTAGTCGTGTGGTGAAGCCTGTAGCGCCAAGTCCGTGACCTGTAGATACAAAAGTGAGCAAGAGAACAAGGCCTAAGGCAAGTCCTGCTAGCAAGGGATTCCAATACGCACTTGGTTTTATTGTGTTTTTGCTGTATTGCATAAAGGTGACTCTTTCATCAGATCATTAAGAAAACAGTACTTTCTAGTGGTGAGAAGGCACACTACTTTTAAGCTTCTAAGCCGCAATTGATTAAACACAATCATTTTATAAATTAATAATATATTTAATTAACTACTGTACACATCACCAAGGAAGATAAATTGTGCAAGAAAAAGGTTAAATTCATTTGATCTAGATCAAAACATAGGCTCTTTTGTTGACGCCTAATGAATGAACTAAAAAATTAAAAGGAACTTCAATATGTCACTAAGAATCAATGATGTTGCGCCAGATTTCACAACCGACTCAACTGCTGGAAAAATAAGTCTGCATAATTAAATGGGGGATCATTACGCTATCTTGTTTTCACACCCAAAAGACTTCACACCAGTCTGCACTACTGAATTTAGCGCTTTAGCATTGTTAGCTAAAGAATTTGTAAAGAGAAACACTTTAGTGATGGGCGTATCGGTAGATAGCGTTGAAGAACACCACAAGTGGATACGCGATATTGAGGCTACTGCTGGTGTACCGGCTAATTTTCCTATCATTGACGACAGATCACTTCAAGTTGCTAAGCTCTACAATATGTTGCCAGCAGAGGCATATCTTGCAGACGGTAGAACTCCTGCAGACACGGCTACTGTTCGAACTGTATTTATCATTGGGCCAGATAGGAAGATTCGCTTAACAATGTCATATCCTATGTCAGTTGGGCGTAATTTTGCCGAGATACTAAGAGCGCTCGATGCAATACAAATGACTGATGGGGTGCCTATTGCTACGCCAGCAAACTGGCAACCTGGTCAGGATGTGATCGTTGCCCTGAACCTATCTAATGAAGCAGCAAAAACACGGTTTGGTGAAATTGACGTAAAACTACCTTACTTACGTTACGCTAAAGCACCTAACAAATAAAAAAGATTTAGGACTCATTAAAACGTCCTCGTTTGAGGGCGTTTTATTCATAAAGCAACACACGGATTAATGATGAACCTACATCACAGCCCATCTAATCAATTTACATGAGAGTTTGGCCTGCCCAGCACGATTCTAACCAGCGAACTTGGCCTTGGGACGAATCACTGTTACTCGAGGCTCCACCGTTACTTAAAGTAACGCTTGTAGCCTGCTCGAAAGTGTTGATGCGCCCCACAGATCCAAACTAGGCACTAATAAGCAATCGCACACTCAATCGCACACCACTTTTATGTGCTTGCAAAGCATTGATTCATATAGGTTTTTGAAGAGCCACTTTTACTTTTAATCCGTTGGTCGCGAGTTCGAAAACGAAGTTTCGGCGTAGCCAATCTCGCCCGACCCACCAGCATTACCAAGCCTCGCTTCTGCGGGGCTTTTTATTACCCATGACATCCATCAAAAAAGCTTCTTTATATCTGCTTAAGACCTATTATTTGCTAGCAAACCAGCATCAAATCCATATTCACTTAAGTGAGCCTAGGAATGTGACCGCTCTTTGCGCAGCCTCGTCGTAACCTGGTCTGTAATTAAGCACATCAATTTCAGAGAACTGGGCTTTTAATACTGCCGCCCTGCTAGCAATCTGACTAATAAATTGCTCAGCATTCTTTCGCAAGAACTTAGCAGACTTTACCAAGTCCTCAGGTTCACGCTCAATAACTAAAGACAGATCAAATAAATCACGAGCAGTCGCCCTATCACCTCGATGCCATAATTTCTTAGCCACGATCTCTACGGCAGTTTCCACCCGAATATGCTGCCCACCAATATTCCACATCTCAAATGGCGCTTCAGTTAGGTTTGGGGATGCTACAAAGTCAATCTCCCCTTCTGGACGAATTAACTTAACGTAAGAACTCTGATCTTCAACATAGTCAGCGCTTACCGCAGCAGCTACATCACTCAAGCGCGGAGTAACAAATCCTAAATACTGAGGATCTGGGACAAAAATATCAATGTCTTTACTAAGACGATGCTGATAACGAAACATCAACACTGTACCTCCGCCAAAAGTCCAGAATGGGTCAGGCGTTCCGTGGCTCTTAATATCTTCAATAATCGAAAGCGCATGGGGTAGCAAATCTTTCCATGCGCCTTCAGGAAGATCGCGCTCCATAATATTACTCATAGATTAAGCCCAAGCCGATCTTGGTGAATGCATCTCATGTGCCCACCGATGAATATTTTTCCAAATAACCTTGGGTGCCACGTGATTAATCTTTGCCGCTTCCTCAACTGCAGACACAATAATCCCTAATGGCGCTTCATCCAATAAAGATGCCACATGAGGGTAAATATTTTCAGGCAACTCTCCGCACGCCAATGAACGTGATAAGTCACTACTATGTAACTTTGTCCTATAGCTCACGCTTGCCGTCTTACTTGCCATATCAAGGCCATGGTGCTTTTGATGATGCTCTTGAGTAATCACATCTAAACCCAGCAACGATAGCAAAGACAGTAACTTAGCTGCGCCCAAATCATTCAAACTACCCTTCTCTAGATGATGAATGGTCGATCTTGAGAGACCGCAAAGCTTTGCCAGCCGATCTTGAGATAAACCCAGATCAGTTCGACGCTGCCCGACTTTGAGACCGATTTCGCGTAAGTTCATAAGTGGACTATAGCACAAATTGTGTAATATACTACACATTATTTAAATCGGGATGCTCTATCATTTCCTGGGGCTTTGAACTATTTACTGAGAGGTAATCGCACACTCAATCGCACACCCGTTTTAGCCAACTACTAAGCATTGATTTATATGAGGATTTGTAAAGGCATAATTTCTTTTAATCCGTTGGTCGCGAGTTCGAATCGCGCCTGACCCTCCAGCAATACAAAGGTTAATAAGCCTCGCTTATGCGGGGCTTATTATTACCGCATGCATTGTCAGAAATAGCTCTTTAAAGCCTGTGGTGGGGTCCTGGTTTACATAGGAAACCCACTCTTATCTACTAAAGGATTAGTACTTAAATACTGTCAGCAGCAGAACCGCCCTATCTCATACTTAGACGCGGATGGTACTTGCCGCCAAGCTAGATGCAGACGAAATGCATAAGATAAATAAAGTTAGGGTATGGAATCAGATACGAGTAGACTAGATTAATGTCTTGGTTGCAAAATGCTTTGACTGTAATACTACTGACGCTTTATGTTGATAAGCTGAGAGTTAATTTACAGCTCTTTTTATTTTCCTTCAGAAACCAGAAAATGATGTCGACTCAACAGTCAAAGATACTTTTGTGAGTACCAACACAAAGGTTGCGCAGATTCAGAAAGAGGCTTTTACTAGCGCCAGGGAAAAGCTTGGCTTGAGCACTAAAGAACTGGGCTTGAAAGCCTGCCTCTCGACTCGCCAAATTGAGCAAATAGAGAATGGTGAAATGAGTTCCTTTTATGGTGCACAAGTTAAATATACTGCTGCAAAGAAAGTAGCGAGTCTATTAGGCCTGAATGAGCAAGATGCTTTTGAGGGCAATATCCCTAGTGCTGTTGAGGTCGCTCCTCAAAAACTCGAGGCCCCGGATAAAGAACGAGTGAATGCTAGCCCGTCAAAAATTTCTGATGATTTGGCTCCAACAAAAACCAAGTTAGTACCCCGGAAATTGTTTATCGGATTAAGTCTGTTTGCTGTAATTGTATTTTCAGTGATCAATTTACGCCCTTTATTTTTTACAGATGCGCCAGATAAAGGGATCGTCATAACGGAAGAGGTGATTGAGGTTGCTCCAGCAACAACGACTGTAGCTACAGATCCCGTGCCTGTGCCGGCCCCTTCTGTGGTTGTTGTTGAACCAACAACGGCCCCCGTAGCGCCAGCTGCTGTGGCACTATTGACTACAACAGATGTATCCCTTGCTTGCCCGGCTGAAGAGGGCATTCTGAGCTACAAGCCAGAGGCACCTCGTAAATCAGCTGATATGGTTTATGTGCAAGCCAAAACTAAGCAGACTGTATGTGTTGTTGATGCCTCCGGAAAGATTCAAAACAAATTGCTTGAGCCCGGTGCTGGCACCTCTTTTTATGGCAGACCGCCATTTAAGGTGTTGACTCTGGGTATGACTCAGGCGGATGTGTACTTCCAGGGCGCAAAAGTACGTTTAACAAATCCTAACGTGAAAACCTTAATTCTGGAGGCTACTGAGGTAGCCACAATGATCCCCGCCCAAAATTAACTGCCCTCAAGGGTGAGGGTTATCTATACACTCAGGAAACCATCGACAATAAAGTCGTCTGCACACTAGCAACAAGCACTTGCAGAATCTGTACAGCTATCAAGAGCACCAGAGGAGATAAATCAATCATTCCTATTTTTGGCAAAGCATTACGAAATGGTTGTAATAAAGGCTCTGTCAATGCAGCCACGAAATAGTAAACCATTGAAGTAGCAGCAAACCACGAGAGGATGATGCTCACAAACACAGCGCCAATGACTCCAGATAAAAAGAGGTTGAGCAATTCAAAGGCGCTCATCAGCAGCACACTACCCACCATAACCGGCGCACCACTTAAAAACCACAAAACACCAATTTTGCATAAGGCTATCAAGTAGGCCGCTACTAAGCTTGCAGAATCCAGCCTACCAATACTGGGTAACACTTTTCGCAAAGGCATGATGATCCAGTTAGTCAGACTGAGTAAATAACCGCTAATTTGATAGCCTCCTGCTCGGCCTAAATTAATATGAAAAAATTGCATGTAACAACGAATTAAGCAAGCACCCCCAATGATGCTCACCAAAGCCTGTAATAGTAAATTAGCTATTTGATAAATCATACTGATACACCTTTATAAGAATGCAATAAATTAATAGCACAAGCCATGAAGCTTAGGACACCTGTCCAAGGCCGACTGTCATGCCGCCACAGACGTAAAGTACCTGGCCTGTTGTAAAACCTGCGCGCTCATCCAAAAAACTAGATACTGCATGCGCTATATCCTCAGGCTGACCCATCCGCTGGACTGGAATCGATTCAATAATTTTTTTGGTTTTAGGTGAATTTGGTGGATTACCTGAAGTAAATAATGCTGTCGCAATTGGTCCTGGCCCTATGGCGTTAACAGTAATACCAAAGGCGGCCATCTCTAGGGCCCAGGTGCGTGTCATCCCCAACAAGCCAGCCTTGGTTGCTGAGTAGACTGTACGATCAGCTTTACCCAGCGCTGCACGACTAGCAATATTTACTACCCTGCCAAATCGAGCCCGACGCATCGAAGGCAGTATTGCCTGAAAAATTAACATCGGTGCACGTAAATTGAGCGCGTATACAGCATCAAAATCCTCCAGCAAAACATCCTCTAGAGCGCCAGGACGAATAAAGCCTGCATTATTAACAACGCGTAACACTGTCATATCTGAGCATATTTTGTGCATGACATCTTGGATTTCTTGAGTATCCGTTAAATCTATTTGAAATACCGTTTCACCATCGAGCACTTGATGCGGAACTACTTTGTCTAAATTAACTACCTGATAGCCATCTTCTAGACAACGCTGCACAATGGCGCGCCCGATACCGCCACTACCTCCCGTGACCAATACAGCAGGTTTAGGATTGACCCTATCGTTACTCATGTGGATTATTTTTTGCGCTTGGACCATTCCCAATATAAGGAATGGCATCATCAATCGTTTCCCAAATAAATCGACCGGCAGGATCTTGCTGCTCTTCAGCGATATGTGAAACAAGTCCTGCTGCTCGAGATATCACTGCAAAGCCCCGCATCAGACGAGGAGGAACACCGATCTCTCCGAGCAGCGCAGCTATTGCCCCTGTGGCGTTGATTGTGATGTGTCGGTCATACACACGATCTACTGTAGCCGCCAACAATCGCAATGCTTGCAAATAGGTTTTAGGTAGCTCAGGCTCAGCCTCAGCTAACGCCAGTAACTGAATAGAACGTGGATCATCCGGCTTGTGCAGATGATGTCCAAATCCAGGTAAATGCTGCTTGTTTTTCTTGATATCCATCACGATGGACTCAGCTAAACCAGCAGGATCTTTGGATTGAACTAACTGCTCCAAGATCACCGCATTATTTTCCATAGTGCCCACAAACTGACTTCCCACAGCCATTAAGCCAGCAGCGACTGCACCCTGCAAATTCTCAGGAGCGCTCATATAGATCATGCGTGTCGCAATTGCGCTGGGGGTAAAGCCATGCTCCATTAAAGTAATTAATGCGGCATCCAATATGCGCATATCTACACCGCGTGGTTCTCGTCCCATGATTTGCATAAACATGACTTCTGTAAACGTCTTTTTACCCAACAAGTCATTAACTAAATCAGCGTCACGATAATGCATGCTCGTCAATGTATGAGCACATAACTTCGTAGCGGGTATTTTTTTATTAGCAGAACTACTCATATGGTCACCTTAAATCGGTTGATTACATTAAATAAATTAAAATTCCTAAAGACCATTAGCGGCTCGTGAGCTGTTCTCGAATAGCCGTTTTTAGTACCTTACCAACAGAGGATACGGGTAGCTTGTCAAAGAAATGAATTACCTTGGGAGCATGGACAGACCCAAGCGCCTCCTTAACAAAGGCAATCAATTCTGCTGGCTCGCAAGTCATTTCAGGCCGGAGCTGAATAGCGGCGTGGACTGCCTCACCCCACTTTTCATCAGGCATCCCAAATACAGCGCATTCATACACTGCGGGATGTTGAGAAAGAATATTTTCCACATCTGTGGGATAAATATTAAATCCGCCGGTAATAATGACATCACGAATACGGTCTTTTAAGAACAAATAACCACGTTCATCAATCAAACCAACGTCGCCGGTATGCAACCATCCATCAATTAAGGTCTCAGCTGTTTTTTCAGGTAAACGCCAGTACCCCTTCATGACTAAGTGGCCACGAATGACTACTTCGCCAATCGTATTTTCTGGCAAGATCGTACCAGCTGGCGACATGATCGCTAAGTCTGAAAGCCAAGTACAAAGACCAACAGAGCCGCGATTGCGGGGATCAGCAAATCCAGAAGGGGGCATGATCGTAGCAACCTGTGGCGCCTCTGTTTGTCCATAGTTTGTACCCAATACCTCACCAAAGAATGCTCTAATTTGATCCACTTTTTCAGCGGGCATGGGGGCACCGCCATAAATCAGATTCCGCAAGCGCGGAAAGTCTGCCTTGGAAACGCCTGGATAGGCCATCACCATATAGATGAGGGTGGGCGGCATAAAGCTCATCGTGCCACCTAGCTCTCGAAATGCTTGAATGACTGATGAGGGATCCGTCTTATCCAAAAATAAGAGCTTGCCACCTTGTGCCAACAGCGGCAAAAGATAGGTTGATGTGCCATGCGTGACTGGCGCTGTCACCACATAACAATCCTCTTGTGTAATTTGCCAACCATTGATTTGATTAATGATCCCCGCCATCCAAGCACGATAGGGTTGCATCACACCCTTGGGTACTCCAGTAGTACCACCAGTGAACTTGATGGCCTGAATACCTTCTTCATCTACTGCATTGATGCTGGGCACCTGACCAGCATATCGCAAGGACAAACTAGCAAT
The DNA here is from genome assembly GCF_002797575.1 of Polynucleobacter brandtiae. GTDB lineage: Bacteria > Pseudomonadota > Gammaproteobacteria > Burkholderiales > Burkholderiaceae > Polynucleobacter > Polynucleobacter brandtiae. Next base: position 10,973 of record NZ_PGTX01000002.1, read on the forward strand.
ACAATGATCCGATTCAAAACCCGGATCTAAGCGTAGCCAAGTAAAAAGACCCGGCCCGATCAGTTCAGCCCCTTTGCCATCGGTGATAACAATACTAGGCTCAATGGTGGCAGTAATACGAGCAATCTCAGATGGGGTACTGCGTACATTTAAGGGCACCCACACCTTACCAGCCGCTAATACCGCCAACAGTGCCGTGACATGCTCAAGGGTGTTTCCTGCGCCAATAGCCACTCGACTTTGTGGCTCTGGATCTATTGCCTGCAGAGCACAGGCTAAAGCTTGCACTCTTTGCGCTAGGACTTGATAACTTAACTGCTCAGAAGGACTCTCTAGCGCAATCCGCTCTGGAGAGCGTTTGGCCGCACGAAAGAAAAAATCAATTGGGTGCACTGAAAACCTTATTACTGGTATTTGTTAATGATGTAACCAAGCTATCGCTTAATCTACCTTGATATTGCCAGCGGCAATAACTTTATTCCAACGGTCAATTTCACTAGTAACAAAATCCCCATATTGACGCTGAGAATTTGGGGCAGGTGGAGAAATAAATCCAGCGGCAAAGTAACTTGCCTTCACTTCAGTAGTGTTGAGCGCTTTATTAATTTCTAGATTGAGCTTATCCAATATTACCTGCGGTGTACCTGCTGGCGCCATGACGCCAAACCAAGATGTCACTGCAAAACCCGGAATACCCTGCTCAATCAGCGTAGGAATCTCTGGTGCAAAAGGGACACGAGTAGCAGTTGTGACGCCAAGAGCGCGCAACTTACCTGCCCTGACTTGACCAATTGAGGAAGGCAGATTATCAAACATGGAATCTACTTGACCACCTAATAAATCCGCCACTGCAGGACCGCTTCCTTTGTAAGGAATATGTAGGATATTGGTGCCCGTATCGATCTTAAATAATTCACAAGAGAGATGGATGGATGAGCCGCTACCGGAAGAAGCGCAAGTCAGTTTTCCGGGATTTGCTTTTGCGTAAGCAATGTATTGTTTAACGGAGTTAATGGGCAAGTTGGGGTTCACCACCAACATATTGGGAACCAACGCTAGTAGCGCGACCTGCTTAAAGTCTTTGTTGAGATCGAAATTGAGTTTGTTGTACAGCGAGTGATTAATCGTATTTGCGATTGAACCAACATACAAGGTATAGCCATCCGGCTTGGCGCGTGCAACCATCTCAGCCCCAACATTACTATTGGCGCCCGCTTTATTTTCAACAATAAAAGTCTGCTTTGTCTGATCTGCTAGTACCTTGCCGACCATACGGGCAACTCGGTCGGTTGCGCCGCCCGGAGCGTATCCCACGATGAGGGTTACTGGCCTGTCTGGGTAAGTGGGGACTTGAGAATGGGCGGACGTTGCCGCTAGCGTCATGCACACAGCTCCAAACGATGCCAGTAATGTCATTTTATTCAAGATCAAGTCTCCTAAAAGGTTGTCAATTGCTGCGTGATTCATTAAAGAATTGCCACTTTTTTGTTATTTCTCCATTATGCAGAACCTTGTGGAATTGCGACTCAAAAAGAAAGGGGCATCGAGTCAGCCCATCAGGGGTAAAAAGGGCATTCATAAGCCATTTTGTTGATCTATAAATTAGATTACCAATATTAAATTAAATTATTATGCAGATATATAAATACCGCCTAAAATAACATCGTTGCGAAACAATATTTCAACTTTTATAGGAAAAAAACATGTCCATCATTAACACTGCTGTTCAGCCGTTCAAAACCCAAGCTTTCCACAATGGTAAGTTTGTGACCATCACTGACGAAACACTCAAAGGTAAATGGTCCGTACTCATTTTTATGCCTGCTGCATTTACTTTCAATTGCCCAACAGAAATTGAAGATGCTGCAGAGAACTATCCTGAGTTCCAGAAGATGGGAGCTGAGGTATATATCGTTACTACAGATACGCATTTTTCACATAAGGTATGGCACGAGACATCACCTGCAGTAGGTAAAGCAAAGTTCCCATTGGTTGGCGATCCAACGCATACCCTCACACGTGCATTTGGTGTACACATCGATGAAGATGGTTTGGCATTACGTGGCACATTCATCATCAATCCAGAAGGCATCATTAAAACTGCTGAGATTCATTCAAATGAAATCGCTCGTGATGTTTCCGAGACATTACGTAAGCTTAAAGCTGCTCAGTACACCGCTGCTCACCCAGGTGAAGTTTGCCCAGCTAAGTGGAAAGAAGGCGCTGCAACATTGACACCTTCTTTAGACCTCGTAGGCAAGATCTAAGTATTTAAAGCTACAACAGCACTACCAGTCAGACTCTCCAAGGAGAGTCTATTGGAGAGGAGGTGATGTCAATCTCCTCTCCAATAGATTCATCAAAGTTGATCAAATCTTATTGCCATTCAAGTACAGAAAGCACTATATGTTAGACACCAATATCAAAACCCAATTAAAAACTTACTTTGAAAAGATTGTCAGTCCAGTTACGCTTACCGCTACGCTAGATGACAGCCCAGCCTCGGCTCAAATGCTCGAATTATTAAATGAAGTAGCAGAGCAGTCTGACAAAATTACTATTCAAACTTCAGGCCATAGCAAAAATACACCTAGCTTTACAGTTGGCAAGACGGATGAAGCGGCGCGTATTGCTTTTTCAGGTTTGCCTATGGGTCATGAGATGACCTCTTTTATCCTGGCTATTCTGCAATCTAGTGGTTACCCACCCAAGGTAGAGGAAGACATTCTTGAAAGCATTCGAGGACTGACTGGAAAGCTACACTTTCAGACCTTTATTTCTTTGTCGTGCCACAACTGCCCCGATGTTGTTCAGGCACTGAACTTGATGTCCGCCATCAACCCCAATATCGAGCATGAAATGATTGATGGAGCCCTTTTTCAAGGCCTGGTAGATCAATACCAAATCATGGCTGTCCCAACCGTCATTTTAAATGGCGTGGTATTTGGTCAGGGACGAATGACCGTTGAAGAAATAGCAGCAAAGTTGGATACCAATACAGCCGCACGTGATGCAGAAAAACTTAGCGCCAAAGCGCTGTATGACTCTCTCATCATTGGTGGTGGCCCTGCCGGTGCTTCGGCAGCCATCTACTCCGCTAGAAAGGGTATTAGAACCGGTATTCTGGCTGAGCGTTTTGGTGGTCAGGTTGCAGATACTGTCGGTATTGAGAACTTTATCTCTGTACAAGAAACAGAGGGTCCAAAGTTAGTTATGGCCTTAGAGCAGCACGTCAAAGCTTACGATGTCGAGATCATGAATCTTCAGAAAGCGACAGGTCTTAGTAAGTCTGGTGAAGAAATTCAAATCACACTAGAAAATGGTGGAACCCTCAAAAGTAAGACCGTTATTTTGAGTACCGGCGCACGCTGGCGTGAAATGAATGTACCCGGTGAACAAGAGTACCGTGGTAAGGGTGTCGCCTACTGCCCGCATTGCGATGGCCCTTTATACAAAGGTAAGCGTGTTGCTGTCATTGGCGGAGGAAACTCAGGGGTTGAAGCGGCGATTGATTTGGCTGGAATAGTTAATCATGTCACTTTAGTCGAATTCGATACTAAATTGCGCGCTGATGCGGTCTTGCAAAAGAAGATGTACAGCATGCCCAATGTCACCGTCATTACTAATGCTCTCAGTAAAGAAGTTTTAGGGGCCGACAATAAAGTAACTACCTTGCGATATGAAGATCGGGCTAGTCAACAGATGCATGACATTGCACTGGAAGGTATTTTTGTTCAAATTGGATTACTTCCGAACACCGACTGGCTTAAAGGGTCTATCGACTTATCCCCACGCGGCGAGGTCATCGTCGATCAGAAGGGTGAAACATCTATGCCAGGTGTGTTTGCTGCGGGTGATTGCACAACAGTCCCTTACAAGCAAATCATCATCGCAATGGGCGAAGGTGCAAAGGCGTCACTCTCTGCCTTTGACTATTTAATTCGCTCTTAAAGAAAACCCCGAATTCAATTCGGGGTTTTTATTTGTCTATGCCTACTAAGACTCTAGGCTTGGTGGGCCATCTGCAGAAGTTCGGCCAAATGCTTAACCTTCCTTCCGGTCTCTTGCTCGATCTGCTCTCGACAACTAAAGCCATTTGTCAAAATAATGGTGTCTTGCTCGGTAGAGCGAATCGCTGGCAGAAGTACTAGCTCACCCACTGCCTTTGAGAGTTCTACATGTTCTGGATTGAAACCAAAAGACCCAGCCATGCCACAACATCCACTATCGATGTAATTGACTTGTGCACCTAAGGCTGTCAGCAGGGCTACATCACCCTTAGTGCCAAATAGTGATTTTTGATGACAGTGTGAGTGCACCAAAATATTGCAATCTAAAGGCGGTGGGGTGTAACCGTGCTCATGTAAAAAATCCCCCAGTAGGTACGTGCTCGATGAAAGTAATTTCGCCCTCGGATCATGCGGGAAAAATTTCAACAATTCATCTTTGAAGACCGACATACACCCTGGCTCAAGTCCCACTACTGCTATTGGTGAATCTTGGGCGCCATCAATTTGATCACCCAGTGCGTCGAGTATCTTCTCAAGCTTTTGCTTGGCTAAATCCAAATAACCGAAGTCATATAGAGGCCGACCGCAACACAAAGGGGTCTTTGGTAGCGTAGCCTCAAAACCAGCATGTCCTAAAACCTCTACTGCTGCATTAGCCACCCCCGGATGGAAATGCTCGCAAAAAGTATCTACCCACAAAATGACTTTTTTCTGATCAACGCCCTTTTGAGCCACTGGCTTAAATTGCTGACTGAAGGAGGGGCTTACAAACCGAGGCAGACTACGCTCTTGGGCCACACCGCCAACCCATTTGGCAAAAGACGATAAGCCAGGTGTTTGCATCACCGTATTAACCAGCCAAGCAAACCGGCTAGCGAGAGGAGCCCAATCGCCAATGCGCCCCATCGTCAAGGCCTGGCGCGGTCTGCCGTGCTTCTCGTGATAGTGGGATAAAAATTCGGCTTTATAGGAGGCCATATCTACGTGCACAGGACAGTCACTCTTACAGCCCTTGCAAGATAGGCAAGTATCCAAGGCATCTTTAAGCTCCTTGCTTTCCCATCCATCTTTAATAATTTCACCTTGCAGCATTTCCCAAAAGAGTCGTGAGCGGCCACGAGTTGAGAAACGCTCTTCTTTGGTCACGCGATAACTGGGGCACATCGTGCCAACCTTCTCGCTACGGCATTTACCCATTCCAACACAACGCTCAACCGCTCTCTGAAAACCATTACCTTCTTGACTCAAGAAATTGAGACGGGTTTTAATATTGACAATCTTATATTCTGGGCCCATGCGTAGGTTTTCATCCACGCGATAGGGATGAACTACTTTTCCAGGATTAAGCTTATTTTGTGGATCCCAAATACGCTTGAACTCATGCATTGCACCCATTAACTCTTCACCAAACATAATGGGTAAGAATTCAGCTCTGGCCTGACCATCACCATGCTCACCCGTTAATGAGCCCCCAAAAGAAACCACTAGCGTTGCAGCATCGCGAATGAATGATCTAAATTTAGCCACCCCTTCTGCGGTTCGGAAATCAAATGTAATACGGGCATGGACACAACCGTCACCAAAATGGCCGTATAGGGAGGTGTCATAACCATAAGAGTCGACCAGTGCCTGAAATGCGCGCAAGTAATCACCTAAACGGGCAGGGTCAACAGCGGCATCTTCCCAACCCACTACCGGATCTGGACCCTTGGGGTCAATCGAAAGATGGGTCGCAGAAGCGCCATTCTCCCGAATAGACCAAATGCGCTTTTGTAATTGCGCATCAGGAACCAACCAGGTGGAAGGCTGCGGACCTTTCGTTCTAGTCTTGAAATATTGCTCAGCCTTTTCAGCTTGGGCAATTGCCCCCTCTATTGTGTCGTCACCAAATTCAACGACGACCCATGCATTACCTGCAGGCAATAAGTCAATCTCTGCTTTAGCTAAATTACGCTGCTGCAAGCCACGAATAATCTTGTAATCTAAACCTTCGATGGCAATGGGGCCAAAGGACTGGTATTCCGGTACTGCATCTCCCGCGACATAAATATCCTCAAAGCCGAGCACCAGTACTACCCGCTTTGGGGGACTTCTCACTAACCTTACTTTGGCAGCTAGCGTGAGCGCGCAGGTACCCTCTGTTCCTACTAAAGCGCGGGCAACATTAAAACCGTTCTCTGGTAGTAGTTGATCTAAGTTATAGCCCGAGACACGACGCTTGATATTCGGAAAGCGCGCACGAATCAGCTCGGCATAGCGATCGCGTAAAGTCAGTAGATCTTGATAGATCTGGCCCTTACGCCCGCCCGCTGCGATAATTTGTTCCAACTCTTCATCAGAGGTTGGGCCAACCCAGAATCGCTCGCCATCATAGGTCAGAATTTCTAAGGCTTCCGTATTCTCTAATGTCTTACCCGCCATCACAGAATGTGCACCGCAAGAGTTATTCGCTACCATGCCTCCTAAGGTACAGCGGCTATGCGTAGACGGATCTGGTGCAAAGGTTAAGCCATGTATTTCTGCTGCATCACGCAATGAATCACAAATCACACCTGGCTCAACAGTCGCCGAACCAGCCAGAGGATCTAAGTCCAGAATGTGATTGCAGTATTTGGAGATATCAAACACGACTGCGTTATTGACAGTCTGGCCATTCATAGAAGTACCCGCTCCACGCATCAGTACGGGCGCTTTATTTCGATGGCAGATTTCAATACCTTTAATAAATTCTTCGGTATTTTTGGGGGTGACGACCCCAATCGGAATTTGACGATAATTCGATGCCTCGGAGGCATAGACCGCTTGGTGGGCCGTATCGAAATGAACAGAACCGCCTAAAGCGGCGGTCAGCTCCACATTGAGCTGTTCCCACTGAGAAATACCACCCATATTTCAATCCTTATTCGCTCTGATTACCCCTTAGAGGGTAGTAAGCATTCTAACCATTTCTGCAGAATTGTTATTAGAGGCTGCTCTTTGCGATAAAGAAAGCTTTAGGAACCTCAGTGCACCATACGATGCCATCCCCTATTTGACCCGTTTGACAAATGGCCACGATCCGATCCATCAAAACCTGTGCAGCCTCATCATTACAGATCATTTCTATTTTGATCTTGGCAGAGTAATCTGTTAACTCATCCTTAATATTGACTTTTTCGGTGCGGTTAGCAGCACTACAGCCCTCAACCTTCGTCACTGTCATACCCGGAAATCCCGGAACCTCTAATAGCGCAGTGCGAAGAGCTGCTAATTTATTGGGCCGAACGACCGCTTTGACCTCCATCATGCTTCCACCTCTTTATCTTCAAACCATCTATACAAAACAGGGAGCACTAATAATGTTAGTGCTGTGGAGGTAACTAATCCCGCAATCACAACAGCTGCAAGTGGCCTGGTTACTTCAGAGCCAGGGCCGCCAGAAAAAAGCATTGGCACTAAAGCTAACATCGCTACAGAAGCAGTCATCATTACTGGTCTAAAGCGATGCCCACAACCATGAAGTAAGGCGTCTTCCATTGAGTAGCCGTCTTCACGCAGTTGCTTAATAAAGGATATTAATACCACTCCATTTAATACTGCAATACCCCACAAATTAATAAATCCTACAGCGGCTGGCACAGACAAATACTCACCAGTAATAAATAAGCCGAAGACACCGCCAATCGATGCAAATGGAAGCACCAAAATAATTAAACCTGCCAACTTTAATGACTTAAACAGCATAAATAATAAAAAATAAATAGCTAAAATTGTCAGCGGAATAATCACCATCAGCCGCGCCATAGCCCGCTCCATGTTTTCAAACTGACCACCCCACTGCAAGGTATAGCCTTGAGGCAATTCAAGCTCTTTAGCGATTTGAGATTGTGCCTCGCTCACAAAACCAGCTAAATCTCGACCCTCCACGTTCACACCAACGACCAGGCGGCGTTTACCGGACTCTCGAGAAATTTGCGCAGGGCCATCTACCAATGCAATATCTGCTAAATCACGCATCAATACTTGGGCGCCATCCGGTGAATGCAAAATAATATTTTCAATCGCATCGACCTTATCTCGATAAGAAGATGGGTAGCGCAACATCAAAGGAAAGCGCCTTTCCCCCTCGTACACTATCGACGCCTGCTTGCCGCCAATTGCTGTTTCTATTACCTCATTCACATCAGCAACATTAATTCCATAACGGGCGATAGCATCTCGCCTGATGGTGATGTTAAGGTAATTCTGACCAGAGGCTTGCTCAATACGTAAGTCATTACTACCTTTCATCTTGCTCAAAATTTGGCTAATTTGAGCACCTAGCTTTTGCAAGATGATCATGTCATCACCAAAAATCTTAATGGCGACTTGTGAGCGTACTCCAGAAACCATCTCATCAACTCGAGCAGCAATAGGTTGAGAAATCGATAGCTCGATACCCGGAAGCGTTTTTAACTTACTCCGAATTTCTTGTGCGATCTCTTCTTGGCTCAGCTGTCGATCGCCAATAGGCTTTAGGGTAACAATCGGATCGGACTCATTAGGCTGACCAGGATCAGCGGGCGACTCTCCTTTACCCAAACGAGAAACAGCCATCTCGACCCCAGGTATCGTCATGATTCGCTTAATCGCCTCAAACTCTAATTTAATTGACTCATCTAAAGAGATATTGGGGGCTCGTACGATGACTGGCGTGATAGAACCTTCCTGCATCACTGGGATAAAAGCCTTACCTAGCATCACGAAGCCTAAAATACTGACGGCTAACGCAATAAACGAACGCTTAAGCACTAACTTAGGATTAGACAGACTCCAGTGCAACCAGCGCTCATATGGCGCTCGTAGCCGACTTACTAGCTTAGTGTCATCTTCATTACCACCCTTCAGAATATAAGAGCATAAGACTGGGGAGAGTGTAAAAGACAAAATCAGTGAGATTGTCAATGCAATCGCAATCGTAATGGCCATCGGTGCAAACATTTTTCCTTCCATGCCCTCAAGCGATAACAAGGGCATGAACACTAAAATAATAATGCCTACCCCAAAGAGTACTGGCTTACCGACCTCAGTTGCCGCTTCTAAAATGATGCGGTTCTTCGATTCACCTGTTTTGAGTTTGGCGCCCAACTTACCAAAAGTATTTTCAACTACGACCACTGAACCATCGACCATGATGCCAATGGCAATAGCAAGACCACCTAAAGACATCAGGTTAGCGGAAATACCATAGCGATTCATTACCAAAAATGTTAATAGCGGCGTGAGGATTAGGGTTGCCACCACAATGAGTGATGAGCGAACATCCCCTAGGAATAAAAAGAGCAAGATCACCACCAAGATCACACCCTCAATCAATACCTTAGCAACGTTAAACATGGCAGCATCGACTAGATCCGTTCTGTCATAAAACGGAACTATCTGCAAGCCATCAGGCAATTGCTTGCCCTCATTAATTTGCGCGACTTTAGATTTAATACGATTAACGACATCGCGGGCATTGCCGCCACGAATCATTTGAATAATTCCAGCAACGCTCTCGGTATAGCCATTTTTGATCGCTGCGCCTTGTCGAATTTCACTGCCGATAACAACCTCTGCAATATTTTTCACATAAATTGGCGTGCCCTTGACCTCTTTGAGAATAATTTTCTCGATATCCTCCGGTTTAGTAATTAAACCTACACCACGAATCAAGTAACGCTCAGCATAGGAGGGTAACTGTCCACCGCCAGAATTAGCATTATTTCTAGCGAGAGCCTCATACACATCACGCAAACTAATTTGATAGTGTCGCAATCTCTCTGGGTTGACTAGCACCTGATATTCCCGCGCATACCCACCCTGCGTATTAATCTCGGCCACACCCGAGATAGAGCGCAACATTGGCCGCACTACCCAATCTTGGATAGTTCGACGCTCCTCTAGCTCTTCAATCGTAAGCTGCCTTGTTCCATCCGAAGGATGATCTAGGGTGTACTGATAGATTTCACCCAATCCCGTTGAAGGAGGAGCCAAAACAGGTGTAATACCAATCGGCATTTTTGAGCCTACCTCAATTAAACGCTCAGTGACTAATTGCCTCGCAAAATACAAATCGGTTTTTTCTGTAAAAACAAGCGTAATCACAGAGAGATTATTGCGGTTTAAGGAGCGCATTTCTATCAAGCCTGGCAAACCTGTCATCGCCAACTCAATTGGTACCGTAACAAATCGCTCAACCTCTTCTGGGGATCGGCCAGGCGCTTCTGATGCAATCTGTACCTGTACATTTGTTACATCCGGAAAAGCATCCACTGATAAACGCTTTGTTGCCAATAAGCCCGCAATAAATAAAACAGCAGCAATAATAATGACCAATAAACGCTGCTGCAGTGAGAGGCGGACAATTTTCTCAATCATGATTTAACCACCATTCAACTGCCGCTTACGCTCAGTATTTAAATGATATGCACCGTTGACTGCGATATCTTGACCTTCCTTAATTCCGGAAAGTACTGGTCGATAGCCTTTACCTTCGGGGCCTAACTTCACCGCTACCATTCGATATCTGTCGCCATCTTCACGAATAAAGACATGATCATGGTTATCTTCACGAATAATCGCACTAAGAGGAACTAATAGTCTTTCTGTCGGCTGACTTTCAATCAACATCGTTGCTAGCATGCCTGGCTTAATATGGCCGTCTGGATTGGAGATCTCCATTCTGACAATCACGGTCCGTGTTTGAGGGTTCACAATAGAGTCAACGTGTGCAACGACTCCTTCGACTTCCGTATTGCGTAAAGCAGGAATAATCAAGGAAACTTTTTGACCCTTGCGAATTAAATAGGCATTACTCTCCGGAATTTCTGAAATAGCCCATAAGGTACTTAAGTCGGCAACCGTAAAGAGTGCATCTGCAGGTTGTACAACTTGGCCCTTATTGATTTTACGTTCAACAATCTGACCGGGTATAGTTGCGATGACATTATTGATAGACTCAATGACGCCTGATTTTGCAAGGCGATCGATACTGGGCTGATCCATGCCCTGCACTCGTAACTGGTCGTTAGTGGCTCGATACTCAGCCTTCGCACTATTGGCTTCAGCTTCACGCCTCTGTAATTCTGCCAAAGCAATCACATCTTCCTTGTACAAAATTCTGGCACGATTGGCTGCTTGGTCAGCGAGTAGGCTTGCACTCTTTGCCTTTAAATAAGATAACTGGGATTGAGTCAATTCTGTAGAAGTGATCTTAGCCAAAATGTCACCTTGCTTGACTGCTTGGCCAGGAATAGCCAAAATATCTGAAACACGACCGGTGACATTTGCCCCAATTCTAGAAAGAAAGAGTTCATTAAAGTCTATGCGGCCTGAAGCCCGTAATTCCTCAACAAAGGAGCCGCTATACACTCGACCCTCTGTAATCATATTCCGCAAATCTTTATTCACGACCACGATGTTCGGATCTTGAATTAATTTGACCGAAGGCTTGGGATCAAAGACATTGAAGTAATTTAAAATCAGCAAAAATACGCAAAACCATGGCAAGTAAAACAATCCTTTTTGAGTCCACTGAGGCGTTTTGTCATACTGCTTTGCAATGCTTGGTACATGTGAAGTAAACCAATCATGCGTCAGGGTGTACATATTATTTTGGGCATTGATGATGTCGGCAACCCATCTTCTTGCGTATACCTTAGCAATGCTCATATATTGAACATACCAACTTTTAATAACATTCATTCCCAAAATGAATTTTTTCTTCATTGACTTACACTTTCTATCTTTGCAATTAGCTCTGGTGTTGCCCTTAAGCGCTGTATTTCCGTTAATACTGAGGCTAGATCAAAACGGGCTCTAATTAGATCATTTCGGGCTAACCTAAAGGTTCTTTGGGCATCTAAGTACTCCAACATACCGCGCTCACCATAACGATAGGACACCTCAGCAATTCTTCTGGCACTAGAAGCTAGCTGAACTACCTCTTGATCCAATATTTTGACTTGATAGCTTGTCATTTGGTACAGCTGATAGGCTGTTTCCATTTGCTGCTCTAAGCTTTGACTTTGTGCATTGAGAAGATTTTTAGCTTTAGAAGCATTTGCCTGTGCTTCAGCAATTTGGCCGCCCTTAAAATCCCAGATAGGAATACTGAACACCAAGCCATACTGTCGATCCGTAAAATTCGGATCGTTATATTGCTGAGCCTTCAATGAAATTCGAGGTAGTCGTGAGTTTTGCTCAAAACTCAGTCTAGATTCAGTAGACTCGACCTCAGCTTTGGCTCGCTGTAATTCTGGGCTTTGAGTTTGTAGCTCCTGTATTAACGTGGCTAAAGGGGGAAGCGCCTCAATCTGAATAGATTGCGTCACCACCGAATAGTCTGCAGGCAAGCCATGTCCCACTGTCTGCCTCAACATACTTTTTGCCTGCATTACCCGCAGCTTGCTCGATTCGGCATTAATCTGCGCATTTAAGAATTCTGTCTGGGCTCTAATCAGCTCGAAACGTGCGGTTTCACCAACGTCATAGCGGATCTGCATACGATCACGAATTTGTTTGGTCAGATCCAAGTCCGCCTCTGCCGCGCTTAATTCAGCATTACGCCGCATCACCTCATAAAAACGCTGTTGCACCTTGGAAATAATTTCAATCTCAAAAGCAACACGACCCGCTTCTGCCGCACGAACGTTAGCCTCGGCAGCATTCACTCTAGGAAAGCGGGTGTAAGGCATATCTAATGGTTGCGTTACCGACCAAGATGACACATTGCCGGTTGTTAGGGGCCCGGATACTGATCGTTGTTGGCCAGTATTAATCTCAAAATCAGGATTAGGAATAGCGCGAGCCGTTGAAAGCTGACCTTTAATCGCTTGAGATTGATCTCGGGCTGCCAATACCTGCGGACTAGAGTTGATTGCCATTGAAATTAATTCGTTGACGGTCAGCGGCTTTTGCCCTTGTGCAAAAACGCTGCCCGCAAACCAAAGGCAAGTCGTAGCAAATAAAAGGGGCTTAGATCGTCTCATGGCGAATATTCTTAAATGCAAACACAATCCTCCATTATCAAGCCCTTAATCTAGTCAAGGCGGAGTAAATACCTCTAATTTGGAGCGCCGATACAGTTTTGAACGCAAAAGCCTGGAAATAGGACAACAAATTCATCAGATCACTTTATTTAAGGTGTCACAAAGGGGCTAGATCAATTAACAAATTAGATTCAACCCTGGTCATCTAACAGACTGATAGAGTGACTGAACACAGATCCTTCAGTCACGCATAGGTGAATTAATGCATGAATTAATACATGAGTACACCAGATTTAACGAAGTATCCGCCTAGAAATACGCCCATATTGCTGACTCTGATGAAAGGTTTTTTGCAGTAATTTATGTATTTTCCTTAAGCCCATTTCGAGTGCGGTGCGCTGATCTTTCGCAGTAATGCTCACCTCGATAGGACGGCAATTCACAGTTTGTATCTCTATAGAGCAGATTTGATTGCAGGCAGTTCTAGAGTGCACCTCAACTGAATATTTCACTTTTATTTTATGGACTAACCAAAATAATTTCTTCAGAGAGAACTGCACCCGGTTCTGAACAAATACTTTGAATTCAGGCTCGATAACACCCCCTGCCTCTAAAACTAAATTCATATCACCCCTTTAACTTTGCTCATGTCATGAACTATAGGGTTATTTATATTCCCAATAAAGGTGAATTTAATTGATTATATTTCTGGTTTTTACTGATACTGTAGATAAAAAAAGGCCCTCACTAAGAGGGCCAAAGAGAGAACAGCAGGATAAAGTTAATCAATCACAATTGCCATCAACGCAGTGGCAGCGCCAGCGCCTAAGGCAGGAATCCCCCAACGCTCTAGTGGATGCAAGGCACTACCAGTAACTACCTCTACTGGAATATCACTGATTTGCAGCAACTTAGCAGTTGTAGAGTTTTCAAAGAGCCTGTTTACTGAGTGCTTTTTAGAAGTCCCAATCACGATCTGATTGCATTGAAGTCGCTGCGCCTCATCATATAAACCTGTACCTTTATCTCCACAAACATAACTAGAAGAGAATGCAACGCCTGCTTTTTCGAGATGACGTGATGCAGACTCTGTCGCTTTGAGCGCACAATCGGCTTGCCAATCTTGAACGGAGCGCTTACTTAAGAATTTACGGATATGGGTATGCAAGCTTGGCTGCACATTACATAGATGAATATGTGTTTGGGGATTGTGCCCATATGCTCGTATTGCATGCTTAACTGCTAAATCAGAATTCTTAGAACCATCAACCGGAATTAGAATGGAATTCATGGTATTTCCTTTCAATTGAGAAGACTGCATTGTTACTACTTCGTCAGTAGGGCCTGGGTTTACTACTGAGGAAGCGATTACATCCTCTAGCGCCAGTCTGCTTCTGATAAAACCACCGCATAAAACTCCAAGTACAACCGCTATTTGTATGACGTATTCCCATGCGGCACTGTAAGACTGAAGAAATTCCTGTGTGAGAGGCTCTGAGGTAATCATCTTTCCAGCAGTAAATGCCAGAACACCTGCTCCGAGGTAGGTAACTGATGGGTAACGCTCTACTAGCTTTAAAATTTGAGTTGATCCCCAAATCACAATTGGAATGCTGATCAGTAGGCCTAATACAACGAGTACGTAACTACCATTTGATGCGCCGGCAACTGCTAAGACGTTATCTAAACCCATCACCGCATCCGCAATCACGATCGTTTTCATTGCCCCCCAGAATGTGGTTGAAGCAGCGCCATGCCCCTTTCCATCATCTGCTGCAGGGTTAAGCAACTTGTAGGCAATCCATACCAGGAGTAAACCGCCAACCAACATTAACCCTGGAATCTGCAATAGATACACAACCAAGAGAGTCATGACGCTTCTCACTACAATTGCGCCTACTGCCCCCCAAACGATTGCCTTTTTCTGTAGGTGAGCGGGGAGATTTTTGGCTGCCATCGCAATGACGATAGCGTTATCCCCCGCCAACACCAAATCGATCATCACAATGGCCAGTAAGGCCGAAAAAAATTCTGGGCTAAAGAGTTCCAATTGAGTTTCCTTAATTAATATTTGACCCACGAATACCATGAGCACTGATGGGGTTAATGTAAGGTTGATTGAGCTTAGTAAAAAGAAGATATATATTGAACTTACTTTCGAAAAAACCTGAATATGACCATGCCCTTTAACTATCGACACCTGTACTACTTTTGGGTAGTGGCAAAAGAAGGCAGTATGTCCAAGGCTGCTGAGCGTCTAGATATGGCCATTCAGACGATCAGCGCACAGGTGCATGAGCTAGAAAAGTCACTAGGCTTCCTCT
Organism: Polynucleobacter brandtiae; assembly: GCF_002797575.1. Lineage (GTDB taxonomy): Bacteria > Pseudomonadota > Gammaproteobacteria > Burkholderiales > Burkholderiaceae > Polynucleobacter > Polynucleobacter brandtiae. Next base: position 26,297 of record NZ_PGTX01000002.1, read on the forward strand.
TGTTTAAACCCGCGGGGCGAGGCATCACGCTGACGGAGTCTGGTTTTGCTGCTTTAGAAATCGCTGATCAAATTTTTTCACTCGGAGAGAAACTGCCCGAGGCAGTCAGGGATGCTGCTAAGGCCCCCAAACAAAAAATTACTGTTGGGGTATCCGATGGTTTACCCAAGCTCATTGCGCGTCAATTACTTGAACCTATTCTACAAATGAAAGAGATTCATCTTATTGTGCACGAGGGTGAGTTTGATGATTTATTGGCAGACCTTGCATTACATCGACTCGATATTATTTTGTCAGATCGCCCTGCGCCCAATAACAAAAACCTCAATGTTTATAGTGAAGAGCTGACTAAATCCTCTATCTCTTGGTATGGCTCTAAAAAGTGGCTTAAAGAAGTAAAAGGCGGGTTTCCAGACTGCTTAAATCACTTACCCATCCTACTGCCCACCTCCCACTCCATGGTTCGATTTTTGATCGACCAATGGTTTATCAAAAATAATATTATTCCCAATATCGTCGGAGAATTTGAGGATAGCGCCCTACTCAAAACCTTTGCCGCTAGTGGTATGGGCGTTTTTCCTGCAGTTAACCTAGTGCAAAAAGAATTGAAGGAAACTTATCACATCGAGGCACTAGGCCACTGTAGCGATGTTTACGAATATTTCTACGCCATCCTATCTGAGAAAAAGATTGCTAACCCCCTAGTAGAGGCAATCATCAAACGATCATCACCTTGATGATCCACCGTTAAACTCACAACATGACTAATTTTCTTGATCCTGCCATCTTATTTTTTATCTTTGGCGTCTTTGCGGGCACCGTTAAATCGAATCTAGAAATTCCGCAGCCTATTTCCCGATTTTTATCGCTCTATCTATTAATGGCTCTGGGTTTAAAGGGTGGATTTGCCCTCCACAAATCTGGCTTTACAACGGAAATCGGGCTCTCATTAGGCTTGGCTATATTGTTGGCAATAGTGATTCCGATTATTGGTTATTGGATTTTACGAAAAAAATTAAATGCTTTTGATTCAGCTGCGATCGCCGCTACCTATGGATCTGTCAGTGCTGTCACGTTTATTACTGCTACCCAATATTTAGATCACTTAGGTCTTGGCTATGGTGGCCACATGGCTGCTGCGATGGCGCTCATGGAATCTCCAGCGATTATCTTCGCCATCATCATGGCTAACAAAGCAAGAGCTGCACAACCGTCAGGTCATGGAACAGGCCAGCCAGTCACAGGTCTATCTAAGGTATTGCATGAGTCATTCACGGATGGCGCCCAACTATTACTGCTTGGATCCATGATAGTAGGCCTGATGAGTGGAGATGCCGGCCAAAAACTCATGGCGCCATTTTCGATTGATCTGTTCAAGGGAATGCTGGCGTTTTTCCTACTCGATATGGGTCTGATGGCAGCTAGAAATTTCAGTGGCCTCAAAGGAAAGCCACCGATTACTTTGCTATATGCCATAGGATCACCACTGACGCATGCGCTCTTAGCGCTCGTATTTTGTAAATTGCTAGGCTTGCCACTGGGGGATACTGTCTTACTCATGGTGCTTGCTTCTAGCGCCTCTTATATTGCAGTTCCCGCTGTGCTCAGACATGCTCTGCCTGAAGTCAACCCAGCACTATACATGGGCATGTCTTTAGGATTAACCTTTCCGTTTAACATCATCATAGGTATTCCGCTTTACACCTGGATTGCTAAGCAGTTGTTGTAAAGATGATCATCACAGCAGTACTTTGCTTTACTCAATCCCTGGATGAGTCTCTGTATGGAGCACTGTATGAATTTCTTTTCTAATCGGACCGCTAGCTTACTCACCAAACATGGCAAAGAAATGGTGATTGCCTCTGAAATGCTTGCGCTCACTGGCTGTCAAGTCCAGCATACCGATGCCTATGACACCGATCAGTTAGGTACGTTCACTCGTGAAACGCCTCGATACGGAACACAGTTAGATGCTGCTCGTAAGAAAGTGATTATCGGTATGGATTTGCTTGGCACTAACCTAGGACTAGCAAATGAGGGCGCCTTTGTTGCCGATCCGTATACCGGTGTGATCCCTTGGAATAATGAACTCGTCATTTTGCTTGACCACCAGCATCAATTTGAAATCATTGGCTTTTCTGGTGCGCCCGCTCAAAGTAATAGTAGCTACCTCAGTCATTGGGAAGAGGTCATCCAGTTTTCTCAATCTGCTCTTTTTCCATCGCATCAATTAGTGATCAAGCCGACAGATGAATATCATCCACAGTCTCGCAAGGGTATTAAAAACCTCATCGAGTTAAAGGATGCTTTTGAATGGGCTCAAGCGCACTCCACCAAAGGCGCGGTCTTCATAGAAAATGATCTGAGGGCTTTTGCCAACCCCACGCGCATGGAGAATATTCGCAAAGCCACCCTTGATCTTATCCAGAAGATGAATTCTGTCTGTCCGGGGTGCCAAACCCCGGGCTACTGGATTAAAGATATTCAGCGAGGCCTTCCCTGTAATGCTTGTGGATTGCCAACTGAGCAAGAGATAGCCAAGATCTGGGGCTGCCTCAAGTGTGATCACCAGCACACCGAAGGAATGAAGGTCCTCAAATTAGCAGACCCCTCCCGCTGCAGCCACTGTAATCCTTGATCTGGGACCAACGATCCTAGATCAAGGATCCTAGATTCCTTTAGCTCCTAAGCTATTAGGCTTATTTTTTACCCCGAGTCTTAGCGCTTGTTTCTTTTTGAGTACCCGCAAGATTACTCATATTCTGGATACTCTTTTCAAAACTACCAAATGAGTCAGCCATAGCAGCACGAATTAATTCAAAGTTTTGTAATGCATTACTGAAAGAACCTTTAAATATCGAATGGTAGGGCTCACTACCTGACGGGGCATTTTGAGTAGCTTCATTTACAAAATGAATCAAATCTTGCTGCGATTCTTTAATCATCGATTCAGCAATCTTGACCAACTCTTGATTACTACTGGCTAAAGCCTGACATAACTTAGCCTGGTACTGCGTCACTTCTTTTGCAGCGTCTTGCAATACTTGTGCATGCACAAACTCAAAAGCAGCCTTAGGATCTTGGGTTTTCATCAGATCAGTCACTTTCGCCTGTAGGCGGGCAGAGAGTTCCTGAGAGGCCTGTTGATTTAATTGCGCAATTTCTTGAGTGCTAGTCAACACTACCTGACCCACTGCTTGCGCTGCATCCATTACCTTTGTTGCGTTCTTCTGAATCATGGCTAGCTCCTATGTAATTGAATATCAAATCCATAATGTACACACTACTGAACATGCTGCCGAACTAACTGCTGAACTCACTAATGAACCTACAACCGATCTAGCAATCTAATCTACCCTGAATTACGAATGATTCAGATAGAGAAATACCACTAGCTATCGAATCATTACTGAACAATGATTGTGGCGGTTTGACGCAATTGGGATAAAAATTCAAACTGTTTCTTTTGGATCATGCCATTACGAATAGCCGCTTTAGCTTGCTCAAAGCTTGGTGGTTTACTAGTTCTCTTGTCCTCAAGCTTAATTAAAGACCAGCCCTGTGGCATCTTAATGGGCGTTGGTGAAACTTGCCCCTTAGCCATCGAGCCTAATAGATTTGCAATTTGTGGCATAGTCTGACCTGCTTGAACCCAACCAACCGCGCCACCCTGAACCTTATTTGGCGCTAATGAAACACTTTTAGCTACTTTATCAAATGCCTCGCCTTTTTTAATTCTGGCTAAAGCCGCTTGGGCGTCTGCTTCTGTAGCGACGGCAATATCACTCACTTTATACTCAACAATCATGCCCTGCGAACCTAAGGAAGCAATCTCTCGGTTGTACTCAGCCTGCATATCCGCTTCAGTTACTGGATTCTTTGAAATATAGGTGGCCAACTCTAAGTCCGCTAAATAATTCTGGCGAATCATCGCTAGCTGACGATTGGCTTTATCTGAATTGGCCAAACCATCTTTCTCCGCTTGCTGCGAGAGTAGTGAAATCTCAATCAACTTTCCTAATACAGCCTGCCTCAATTCTGGAGAATCTGTCTGACCTTGTGCCAAAGCCGCTTGTATGCCCTGCTCTACCGTGTCATTGGAAATAATTGTGCCATTGACAGAAGCAGCCGCATTGACTGGTAGCGCTCCCTGAGCAAATGCCGTCCCTAATGTAACAAATGAAAGGGGGATCGCTACAGCTAACTGAAGGATGAGTGATTTCATGAAAAAGTCTTTTATGGAATGATGAAGTTCATAGTAACAGCTAGAGTTGACTACAGCCGTTAAAACTGAATCGTTGAAGGTACGGCCTCAAACGGTACTGCCGACTCCATCTCTTGTGATTGTGCCTGCTCTTCACCCTGAGGATTTGAGAAGTATCGAGAATCTAAGCTAGGGCTTTTGTTTTGACTTGGAATGGGGTTCGCTGGCTGTATACCGGAATATATTGGGCCTGCAGGTGTTTCTACTGGTGCAATCGATTGACTATTCAATTCTTGAATCTGAGCCGGCGTGTAAGGGGAGAAAGTTTGTCCTATAACCCGATTGGGAACAGTTACAGCGCAAATACTAGCAAGTACTACGATCAAGAGAGGCTTTGACTGAATGCGTTGAGTTTGCACAGCCCTTGCTGTCGATGATATGAATTTGATCATATTTGTAGTGTAGCGGATGTGGTGAATATGGGGTTCATTCAGCGCTGATGTCCTTGGGGGGATAAAGCGCTTTTAAGAATGCAATAAAAGCGTTATTCTCAATCCTTACGGCATTACCTATAAAGGACCAGCATGACCAACGAGACATCAACCCCAGATGATGAAGATTTTGATTACGGGTGCAAATGCGCCATGACCCTATTGAACGAGCCAACCGAAGATTGTTTAAATGATCTGATCGATGAGCTCGACGAAGATGGAATGATTGCTACTGAAGTGGTTTACGGTCTCTTAGCCACTATTCTCATGAGCATGAACTCTGAAGAAGAGGATGAACAAGAGCATTAATTAATTTTGATGAGTGATATCTCGAGCAAATTGATCCATGGCGCGAGCCATGGTGATATCAAGATCAGTCAACCCTTTAAGGTCATGGGTACTTAAGCGGACGCCGACTTTATTCCAGCAGTTAGTCCAATCTGGATGATGATTGAGCTCTTCAGCAAAGTCTGCGCTAAGGGTCATGAAAGCAAAAGCACTTTTAAAGTTCTTAAAAGTAAATTCACGAGAGATCTCCTGACCGCTCGAAGCTAACTGCCAATCTGGCACAGCCTCCAGAAAATTAAAATCTACTGGCAAGAGACTAGGTTTTGGCATGATAATGCTCCACACTCTGTGATAACTGTTTTAAGTCATCCTGGTAAAGCCAGCGCCACTCGCCTTCAGCAAGATCTGCAGGCATGACATATTGGCCTATTTCCGTTCGATGCAACTGCGCTACATGATTACCTACGGCAGCCATCATGCGCTTAACTTGATGATAGCGGCCTTCAACAATCGTCATCGCTAAGGTATTGTCACTGAGTTGATGGCATGCAGTAGCGAAACATGGCTTGGGATCATCATCCAATACAACTCCCCGCAACAAATGGTCTATTTGCTTTTGAGTAATAGGCTCTGGGGTGGTGATCTCGTATACCTTCCCAATATTTTTCTTTGGCGTTGTCATCTTGTGAATAAATTGACCATCATCTGACATCAAAATTAAACCTGTTGTATCAAAGTCAAGGCGCCCAACACACTGTAAGCCACGCTCCACGAATGGCTTAGGGAGTAAGCTGTAAATACTGGGGTGATGAGTGGTTTTATGAGAGCACTCATAGTTTGGGGGCTTATTAAAAGCGAGATACGCTTTTTCATGAAACTCCCAATCTTTGCCTTCTACATTGAGGACCAAACCCTCAGTAGCAATACGCTCATCCGGATCTTCTGCTAAAGCCCCGTTGACCATCACTAAATCTGCCAACACCAAATCACTGCAATAACGCCTGGTACCAAAGCCTTGGCTAAAAAGTATTTTTTCAAGTGGAAGTGGTTTAGACATAGATCTTGCTGAGCATACTACAAAGCAACACATATTTTCTAAGGGCGTAAGAAGCCATTATGATAAATGTCATACTTTTGATATTTCCTACTGGAATTAGAGATCCCCATGCTTTCATCACCTGCACCTAGAAGCCACTTACACACTCGTGAAATTATTTTCCAGGGCTATGCCCGGGAAGACGGCCTATGGGATATCGAGGCCCATTTACGGGATTTCAAATCCAATCCCTTTACGACTGGTGCTAGCACTTGGCAGCCCGGGGAGGCATTTCATGACATGTGGGTCAGAGTAACCTTAAACACACAACTAGTGCTTCAGGATATTGAAGTGGTAATGGATAAACATCCCCATCCTGAATGCCCACAAGTCATTCCACCCATGGATGCCCTGATTGGTGAACAAATCGGCAAAGGTTGGCGAAAAACAATTAATACCCACTTAGGTGGTATTCAGGGATGCACTCATCTCAGAGAGCTATTGGCCAGCATGGCAACCGCTGCATTTCAATCGATACCTGGAGCGCTATTGGACTCCGGTGACGATAAACCACCGCTTTACTTGGGGACCTGCAAATCTTGGGATTTTGATGGCCCCGTAGTAATGCGGCACTATCCCAAGTTTTATCAGTGGAAGGGTTAAGCCTTATTTAGATGGCCCCACGGTGTACATTAAATCCATTGAATGACTGCTGAACGGGCATCAATTCCATCAAATTAATATTCATATGGCTTGGTAAGTTTGCTGACCAAAAAATAGCCTCTGCTACATCATCCGCACTGAGTGCCTGAACGCCGCTATACACCTTATCTGCTTTATCGTCATCACCCTTAAAGCGAACATGAGAGAACTCCGTACCAGAGCACATGCCAGGCTCGACACAAGTTACACGGACTGGCGTCCCAATGAGATCTGCCCTTAAATTTAAACTAAATTGATGCACAAAAGCTTTCGTTCCACCATAAACATTGCCACCAGGGTAGGGGTAATTAGCTGCGACTGATCCCAGATTAATGACATGCCCTTGTTTGCGCTCAACCATGCCAGGCAAAAATGCCCGCGTCATGTGGACTAAGCCTTTGATGTTGGTATCGATCATCCGATCCCAATCAGATAATATTGCTTGGTGCGCAGGCTCTAAGCCTAAGGCTAATCCGGCGTTATTGACCAGAATCGTCACACCAGCAAACTCAGCAGGCAAGCTTGCCGCCAATGGATCTACCTGCTTACTATCGCAAACATCGACCGATAAAGTCAGTAATTTATTCTGTTGCGCTGTAGGAAGTGAAACCCTGAGAGCCTCTAAGCGCTCCACTCTCCTACCCAGAGCAATGACCCGATGGCCGCTAGCCAAAAATCGTCGTGCAGTGGCTTCACCAAATCCAGCTGTTGCGCCAGTGACTAACACGGTATGTTCTGAATTTTCCGATTGTTTCGATTGTTCCGCGTGTTCCATCATTTCGTATACTCCATCTATTGACTGTCTTTTCTGATGTATTTTTCTTAACTGATTTTAATCTTTAGTCTAGATTGACTAAATAACCCTGCTCAATCTTAGCGGCATTAGACTTTACTAAAGCTTGAGGCAGCCATTCCTGTAATTCTTCTTCAGTCATATTAAGCTGCTGTTGAATATGACTGAATATTGGTGTTCTAGAGATCCAATGCTGCACTTGTGCCATCTGCATACTGCGCCACTCTAGTAACTTATATTTCAACAACACCTTAGCGCCATGACGCGCATTTCTGTCGGGATTGCTGGACAGATAATCTAAGCGTGACTTTGCGGTAGTGATTGATTCTTGGACATTAGTGAATGGTTTACCGTGCCCGGGAATGACTAGCGATACTGCTAAGCCCTCAATCAATTCCAATGTTTTAACAACCTCTTCAAAACCACCCTCACCCCAGAGCTCCGGAAAGATTACCCCAAAGCCATTCTCCCAAAGGGCATCGGCTGAAATCAGCATTTGATGATCTGCTTGATAGAGCATCACCGAATGGTGATCATGTCCTGGGGCTCCTAATATCTGCCACAGATAAGAACCCAAAACGATAGTCTCGCCGGGTACTAAAAGTCCTTGATAAGAAAACCTCGGGCATACCTGTCCTAAAGTTTGATAGCTTAATAAATCCTCATCCCAATGTTGGACGGCAGTTGCCTCTGAAACAGGGATCATGATGTCACAGCTAAATTTCTCAACGAGCGCTGCATTGCCACCACAATGATCGGAATGTAAATGCGTATTAACAATGGTATTGAGCGTTGACAAGTGATGCCGCTCTAGCGCTTTAGCTACTAAATCGATTGTCAACTGCTGATGAGCGCAGTATCCAGAATCTACCAGCGCTACATTGTGATCATCATATAAAAAAATATTATTGGCAGACAACCAGCCTCGCTCAAAGATATCAATCCCCGGCGGAAGTAAGTAGTCTCCAATACGCCTTTGTGTCATGCTAATTCTTTTGGGGTGTCAGCTCAAGTTTGCTGACATCAAATTGCTGCTGCTTCAAGCGCTGCAATAGATCGCTGTAAACTTTAGGATCTATTTGCGGCGTTCTCGAGAGCACCCAAAGATACTCTCTTTGAGGATCACTGACTGCTGCTAGCTGATACTGGGCATCCAAATCAATAATCCAATAATCGCCCCACACAAAAGGTAAAAACGAGAGCCACTCTGGCGCAAATCGCACTTGGAGCTTAGGTGAACCTGGCGCCCCAATCTGGCGTGCCGCACCAATGGCTTGGGATGTTTCGCCATTGGCTATTTGGCAGCTATTGAGCACCTGTAGATTTCCATCCATCTTTGTGGAGTAAATTGCTTTCGTATTGCTCGTGCACTTTTTCTGAAACCAATTCGGAAATTTTGCTATTTCATACCAAGTTCCTAAATAGCGCGGGACATCGAGCGTAGTGATTGTTTTTACTGCCATCGCTTCCCCCAACTGAGCATTGGCTTGTGCGCTCACCTGCATTGGGCTCAAAGCGAGTGTCGTCAATCCTAAATAAATCGTCAGGAAAATATTTACTTGAAGTAATTTAAGCATGTTTATTCAAACGCAAGCGATTGCGTATATAGGGAATCCGACAACATAAGAGTAAGAACAAAATAACCCCATAAATACTTGCTGATTCAAAATCATTCTTACCCGCCTTATGCCACCAATAATGCAGCATTACCGTACAGGCAATCACATAAATCAATCGATGCAATGTAGACCAGCGCCGCTTTAGAAAACGTTGTGACCAGTGATTAGAAGTCATTGCTAGTGGGGTGAGCATCACTAAACTAATAAATCCCATCGTAATAAAGGGCCTCTCCACCACATCACTCCACATCTGGGAAAGATCAAAGTCTTGATCCAACCACAGCCATATACCAAAGTGTAGGAAAGCATAGAAGAAGCTAAAAAGCCCTAACATTCTGCGATAACGAACCCAGGCTACTGAATTACTGATGAGGCGTAAGGGCGTCATCGTCAAGGTCAAACATAAAAATACCAAAGCCCAAGTGCCTGTGGAGCGAGTAATGAACTCAATGGGATTGGCGCCCAAGTCACCTACCCACCCAAGACATATCAAGCGACCTAAAGGAATCAATGCCGCAAGAAAAATAAGAGGCTTCATCAAATACACAATCACGCTACTGACTTAATAAAATTTCTTCAAGTCCATACCGGAGTACATACTTGCCACCTGATCCGCGTATCCATTAAACATTTCTGTTTTGATTTTTGGTGCAAACATGCCCTTAGGATCCCCGATCCGACGTTCGCTAGCCTGGCTCCAACGTGGATGGTTGACTAATGGGTTTACATTGGAATAGAAACCATATTCACGGGCATCAAACTGACTCCAACTAGTCTTAGGCATCTCTTCAGTCAGACGAATTTTGACAATCGACTTGGCACTTTTAAAGCCATACTTCCAGGGCACTACAATCCGCACCGGAGCGCCATTTTGTTTAGGCAAGACTTCGCCATAAAGGCCGAAGGTTAAGAGCGTTAGGGGATTCATTGCCTCATCTAAACGCAGGCCCTCGCGATAAGGCCACTCAATGATTTGACTCCGTAAGCCTGGCATTTGCTTACGGTCTGCGAGAGAAATAAATTCAACATATTTTGCTGAGCCCAAAGGCTCAACGTGACTGAGTAACTTAGATAAAGAATAGCCATCCCAAGGAATGACCATAGACCAACCTTCGACACAGCGCATCCGATAAATACGCTCTTCCATAGGGGCTAATTTCAGTAGGGCATCGATATCCAAGGTGACCGGTTTTTTGACCAAACCCTCAATCGTGACGGTCCATGGCCTGGTTTGCAAGCTTCCCGCATTGGCAGCTGGGTCGGCCTTATCTGTTCCAAACTCGTAAAAGTTATTGTAGGTAGTAATATTTTTATAACTCGTTAAGTCATCCCTCGCCGCAAAGTTAGGATTTAGTGTGGCAGGTAACTTTTGGCCACCATTGGCTAATGCCTCTCGAGAAAACCAAGGGGCAAGTGCTAAACCAAAAGCTCCCGCTGCGGCTGACTTGATGAGTGTGCGTCGATTATCAAACACTGCCTTAGGGGTAATATCACTGGCTAGTAATTTATGGTCATATTGACTCATATAAGAACCTCTTAGATGAAAGGAAAAAGGAAAGCTATATAAATAGGCCTAAGTCATTACTTTACTACCGTTGTGAGCCAGATAAGCAGGTTCGATTAAAAGCGGTCTAATTAAGGTCAACGCCTTATTTTTTGAGCTCAAGCCCTTTTTAACGAAGACTTTCTTTATAGATATAAGATCTGCAAATCATACCGATGATTTGCAGCTCGTTTACATAAACTGAGAATTTTCTAGGCGTAAGTTCTTCTAAAATCTACCACTTGGCATCAAATTGATCCCGCAGTTCTTGAATTTGAATATCGGTTAGCAATGATGGTTTAGTCATTAAATACAAACGTGCTGTTTCCTCTAGCTCCTCCAAAACAGCACTTGCTTTTGAAAGGCTATGGTGCCATACATTCGGACCCAGTCGTTCTAGCATCACAGCCTGAATCGGAGTATTTTTCGCCTGCATTTCCTTGACCTTTAAGGCAATTAATTCGCCGACCTTGGGATCTCCTGGCCGATGGTAGGGAATGAGCGGAACATGTCCTACTTTCATGACATAGTAAGGCGTTATCGGCGGCACAATATTATCCGGACTCCAAACCCCACTTAGCGTCAACGCTACTAAATGCGTACAGTGGCTATGAATAACGCAGTGTGCAGTAGGATCTGCCGCATAAATAGAGCGATGCAGATTTAAAGTTTTTGATGCCTTATCTCCGCTAATTTGAGCTCCATTCATATCAACTTTAGCCAAAGTGTTGGGATCCATGCTTCCAAGGCAGGCATCTGTCGGAGTAATCAAATAACCATCGTTTTCAGGTAGCCGAACACTAATATTGCCTACCGTAGCGTGTGCATAACCGCGCTGATAAAGAGATAAACCCACTCTACAGATTTCATCTCTTAAGATAGATTCAGTCATTAAGCCTCCTAAAGGCATTCTCAAAAAAATCTGCACCCCCAAAATTGCCTGATTTCAAAGCAATATGAATCTGCTCACCATTCACTACTGCAGAAGTCCAAGGAACACCAGGGGCAATCTGCGGACCGATATTCATTTGGTCAATTTTCAAAGCTTTGATCACTGCGCCAGAAGTCTCTCCACCAGCAATAACAAGTTGCCGAATGCCAATTTCCACAAGCTGAACAGCAATTTGAGCAAGAGTCATTTCCACTAAAAGTCCTGCGCGATCAATGCCGATCTTAGTCTGCACCTGCGCTACCTCTTCAGGTTGAGCGGTAGCGTAAAAGAGTAGGGGTCGTTGCCCAATAAATGACTGCGCCCAAGTAATCGCCTGACGCACTACGTCTTCGCCCGTATCAAGCGCAAATGGATCTATGCAGAAACAAGGATTACCTGCCTTTCTAAAATGATCAACCTGACTATTGGTAGCAAGGGAGCAGCTACCCGCAAGAATCGCCTGATAACCCTTAGCCTGCTTTAGAAAGCCATCACTAGAGGCTTCATTTGATTGCCCTAAACCCCAATTTCTTGGTAATCCAATCGCTACCCCAGAGCCCGCAGTAATCAAAGGCATATTCGCGATTGCAGAACCAATAAAATGCAGATCCTGGTTAGAAAGAACATCTAAAACTGCAATTTCAACACCTTCAGACTGAAGGCTCGAAAACTTGCTAGAAATCGCTTCAGCCCCTTTTGATATCGTCTCATAGTCTACAAGACCTACTTTACGATTAGTTTGAGATTGCAATACGCGCACTAAATTAGAGTCGGTCATTGGTGTCAGAGGGTGGTTTTTCATGCCACTATCTGACAGCAATTCATTGCCTACAAATAAGTGCCCCCGATATATTGTTCTTGCAGCCTCTGGAAATGCTGGGCATGCAATAGTAAATTTACTATTTAGCGCTGTAAGTAATGCGTCAATAACAGGCCCAATATTACCCTCTTTAGTAGAATCAAAAGTTGAGCAGTACTTGAAATAAATTTGTTGAACACCTTGAGATTGCAACCAAGATAGTACTTCTAGCGATTGTGTAATGGCATCATCTTTAGATATAGTGCGAGACTTTAATGCGACTACGATCGCATCTGCATCAAGTAAAACCTTTGAATCCCGAGGAATGCCAATGGTTTGCACCGTACTCATTCCACCTCTGACTAAATTATTAGCCAAATCAGTTGCGCCAGTAAAGTCATCGGCAATACAGCCCAATAAAGGCTTTCTCAATAAACTTGTCATTTCTTTTTCGGCAAAGTAATACCAGGGAAAATCTTTATTACAGCCGAATCATCTTCTCGTCCAAAGCCTGAAGCAGATGCTTGCATAAACATTTGATGTGCTGTAGATGAGAGAGGTAAAGGAAACTTACTGGCTCTCGCTGTATCCAAGACCAAACCTAAATCTTTTACAAATATATCAACCGCTGATAGAGGCGTGTAATCATCGGCCAAGACATGCGCCATTCGATTCTCAAACATCCAGCTATTGCCAGCACTATTAGTAATCACTTCATAAAGAGCCTCTGCAGAAACTCCTTCACGCAACCCAAGTGCCATAGCCTCTGCAGCTGCAGCAATATGCACCCCTGCCAATAACTGATTGATGATCTTTACTTGACTTCCAGCGCCAGCTTTATCCCCTAACTTATAAACTTTGGCAGCCATCGCTTCCAATGCCTCACCCACCTTTGCATACGATTGTGGCGATCCAGAACTCATGATTGTCATCTGCGCATTTGCAGCTTTAGCTGATCCGCCTGAGATCGGTGAATCCAAATACAGAATTTCTAAGTCACTTAACCGCTTTTCAAGGGAGATTGACCAGTTGGGATCAACTGTTGAGCACATGACAAAAGCGCTGCCCTTAGCCATAGCCCTTGCAGCTCCATTTTGACCAAATAAGACTTCTTCAGTTTGCTCTGCATTCACAACAACACTGACAACAACATCTACTTGTTTCGCCAGCTCTGCTGGTGAATCATGTGCAACCCCACCTTGCCTTGCAAAAGCATCCGCTATCTCTTTACGGGTATCACAGACATGAACTTCATACCCTGCTCGCCTCAAAGACCCTGCCATGCCAAGACCCATGGCACCAAGGCCTATTAATCCAATCTTTTTATTAATCATTACTTGCCTAATTTGAAATATCTACTATGTATCGCACACTATATTGGGGGCATTTACAGCACTGAACTAAGAAAGCCTATTCAATCCAATTGGATTTTTGCGTAATTGACCACTTTTTTCCAGCGCTCTGAATCTACCCGCATAAATTCAGCTGTTTGTGCTGTGTTTAAATAATCAACTGAAGCGCCTAACTTAGTAATAGAGTCTATAAAATTTTTCTGAGATGACACTTTTTCAATCGCATTTTGAAGCCGGGCATTTACTTCTGGTGGAGTCCCCTTAGGAACAGCCAATCCAAACCATGCGGAGACTGAAAACCCTGGATAACCCGCCTCTTGCATTGTTGGTGTGTCTGGTAAGGCTGCACTCCTTTTTGCAGTAGTTACTGCAAGCGCCTTCAACTTACCAGCTTTAATGTGCCCTAAAGCAGGAGGTAAGTTATCGTACATAAAATCAACTTCTTTAGACATCAGAGCTACGTTTGCTAATGCTGATCCACGATACGGAATATGCACGATATAAATTCCTGCCTGATTCTTCAATAGCTCAGCACTTAAATGCAATGATGTTCCATTGCCATTGGAGGCGTAATTCAGGTTGCCCGGATTTGTCTTAGCTCTTTTAACTAAGTCAGCTACAGTGTTTATTCCAGACTCCGGATTTACAAGCAACACATTTGGTAATTCACCAAAAATTGACAAAGTTTGAATATCGCCTGGTGTGTAGGGTAGATTTTTGTAAAGCGCTGGACTAATAGTCAGTGGTGCCGAGGCCATCAATAACGTGTATCCGTCTGCGGGCGCCTTTGCAACTTCAGCCGCACCTAGGTTTCCTCCTGCACCTGGTTTGTTGTCAACAATGACCGCTTGATTTAACTCTTTTGATAGCGGAGCTGCAACCAACCTCGCTACCGTATCTATCAGGCCACCAGGGGGAAATGGCACAACCAATTTAATTGCTTTACTTGGATAGGATTGAGAAAAGGCATTTGCCGTGCATAAAACCGAAAATGCACTAATAACAATAAGTTTTAAAATGCGAGACATATTTCCCCCAAAAATTGAGATTCAAGATAGCAAGTTTATTTAAGTGACTATTTAAAGTAATGTTTGCCATCATAACAATTTTTGTGAATTTCAATTGCGCCTACTTTTACAAACATTTTTTACAAGTACGGGCCCCTATTGACCAGGTTGACTTTAAGGTAATTACAATCCAATTGATCAGTTTCATTGACAACACAGAGAGATGAGTACTAAAAAGGCAAACACGCAGGTTTGCCTTTTTTATGATGCCAATGCGGTTTTTTCGGAGTTAACTTGCTCTAGCTGCTTTCAGAATCTGATTTAAAGTCGCGCTGGGGCGCATTACTGCCTTGCACTTTTCAGGATCAGCTGCAAAGTAACCGCCGATATCAACTGGCTTACCTTGCACCGCCTTGAGCTCTTCTATGATCTTTGTCTCACTCTCGGCCAAGGCTTTGGCAATGGGGGCAAAATGGGCCTGTAATTGCTGATCTTCAGATTGCGCGGCCAAAGCTTGTGCCCAATACATCGCTAGATAGAACTGGCTACCGCGGTTATCCAGCTCCCCTGTACGTGGCGAAGGGGACTTATTGTTATCCAATAAGGTACCGGTTGCTTCATCTAAAGTACGCGCCAAGATCTTCACTTTAGGATTGCTCGTTTTATCGCCAATATCCTCTAAAGAAACTGCTAGGGCTAAAAACTCACCCAAAGAATCCCAGCGCAAATGATTTTCTTCAACCAGTTGCTGAACATGCTTAGGGGCAGAGCCGCCGGCACCCGTTTCAAATAAGCCGCCGCCCGCCATTAAAGGTACGATCGATAACATCTTGGCACTGGTTCCTAGCTCCATGATTGGGAATAAGTCGGTCAAATAATCACGCAAAATATTTCCGGTTACTGAAATCGTATCTTTACCGCGAATCAAGCGCTCCAAGGTGTAACGCATAGCTCGGGTTTGCGACATGATCTGCACATCTAAGCCCGTTAGATCGTAATCCTTTAAATAGGTACTTACTTTCTTAGTTAACTCGGCTTCGTGCGGACGGTATTCATCTAACCAAAATACCGCTGGGGTATTAGAGAGGCGTGCACGATTGACTGCTAACTTGACCCAATCCCGAATCGGCGCATCTTTGACTTGACACATCCGCCAGATATCACCCTCTTCTACATTCTCTTCTAGCAATACCGTACCGTCATCAGCCACAATGCGAGCTACTCCAGCTTCAGCAATTTCAAAGGTTTTGTCATGTGAACCGTACTCTTCAGCCTGCTGAGCCATTAAGCCAACGTTCGGTACAGTACCCATGGTAGTGGGATCAAAGTTGCCATGGGTTTTACAAAAGTTAATAACCTCTTGATAAATACGCGCAAAGGTACTTTCTGGAATAACTGCTTTGGTATCGTGTAAGCGGCCATCAGCACCCCACATCTTGCCGCCCACGCGAATCATTGCTGGCATTGAGGCATCGACGATCACATCACTTGGGGAATGTAAGTTGCTAATACCCTTGGCAGAATCAACCATAGCTAATGCGGGACGGTGCTCATGACAGGCATGTAAATCTTTTAAAATCTCTTCACGCTTGGACTCTGGCAACGTTTTGATTTTGTCGTACACACTACTCATGCCGTTATTGGGATTAACGCCTAATTCTTCAAATAACTTAGCATGCTTAGCAAAAGCTTCATTGTAGAAAATCTTCACAGCGTGACCAAAGACAATCGGATGAGAAACTTTCATCATCGTTGCTTTGACATGCAAAGATAACATCATGCCAGTCTTATAGGCGTCATCAATTTCTTTTTCGTAAAATTCGCATAACGCCTTTTTACTCATAAACATACTATCGATGATTTCACCAGCAAGCAAAGCAACTTTTGCTTTGAGCACAATCGTCTTGCCACTCTTAGTCACCAAATCCATCCTCACATCACATGCCTTAGTCAGGGTCATAGACTTCTCACCGGCATAAAAATCACCGCCATGCATATGAGAAACGTGAGTGCGCGAAGCTTGGCTCCACTCACCCATGGAATGGGGATTCTTACGAGCGTAACGCTTAACTGCGTTCGGTGCGCGGCGATCAGAATTACCTTCACGCAACACTGGATTTACTGCACTACCTAAACAAGAAGAGTACAACGCACGGATTGCTTTTTCAGCATCGCTTTTAGGATCATCCGGAAACTCTGGCAATGCATACCCCTTGCCTTGCAGTTCTTTAATAGCTGCCAATAATTGAGGGACTGAGGCACTAATGTTTGGTAATTTAATAATGTTGGTATCGGGCAATAACGTCATGCGCCCCAGCTCGGCCAAATTATTGGGCACTTTTTGCGCATCAGTTAAATAGTCAGAAAAAGCTGACAAGATCCGAGCTGCAACAGAAATATCGCTTGTCACCACTTCCACTCCGGCTGGTTCAGTGAAGGTGCGGATAATCGGCAAAAATGCACAGGTCGCTAAGGAGGGCGCTTCGTCTGTTAGCGTGTAAATGATTTTTGATTTCTCTGAAGCCATGGATATTTCCTCAATATGGATAAATTTTGGGTAATGCCCCTTACTAAAGACTTTCGCTTTTTGTGCAAGAAGCTTTAGATATACAGGGCTTACCTTTCTATTTTAAATCATCACCCTGTGCAGATTCGGGCTTAATCGTCACCAAATTGGCTCATGAATGGGAATGTATCGGGTTACCCCAAGGTAAAACCCTGGGAGATAAGCCGTAAACTGACGCCTATGACAGAAAAAATCCCATTCTTTAATAGAAACCTCGTACTGCTGATTCTCTGTCAGGGCCTGTTTCTGACCAATAATGTCACTTTCATCGCCATTAATGGGTTGGTAGGGCTGAGCCTGAGCCCCGTAGCCTGGATGGCGACACTACCCGTTATGGGCTATGTTGTTGGTGGCGCATTCTCAACGTCGATTGTGGCTAAAACCCAAAATTACTTTGGTCGAAAAATATCTTTTCAATTAGGCCTATTGGTTGCCGTCTTTTCAGCACTCTTATGTGCCTACGCCGCTTACTCAAAAAATTTCTGGTTACTGGTACTAGGTACCTTCATCGCAGGCTATTACAGCGCCAATGGCCAACTGTATCGATTTGCGGCTGCAGAACTTACGGTGGCCAGCCAAAGAGACAAGGCGGTATCTTGGGTCTTAGCTGGCGGCATTCTAGGGGCAGTCATTGGGCCTAATCTGGCATCTTGGACAAAGAATATATTCGATACGGCCTTTTTGGGCGCCTACCTCACGCTTTCGGTTGCGGGCTGTATTGGCATTATCGTGATGCAGTACATTCACTTCCCCGATGAGTTCAAAACTAAACATGCGCTCTCGGCAGGTCGAGACCTAAAAGTTATTTTGCGACAACCGGTATTTATGGTGGCCATTATTGGCGCCTCTCTTGGTTACGGTGTGATGAACCTACTGATGGCGGCGACCCCACTTGCAATGCAAATTTGTGGGCTCCCATTTTCAGATACTGCTCTGGTATTAGAGTGGCATGTTATTGGCATGTTTGCTCCTGGATTTTTTACTGGTTCATTGATTCAGCGCTTTGGTACTCTCAAAATAATGGGGGTTGGTGTTTTACTCAATTTAGCCTGCATCGCCATTGCACTCACAGGCGTGGCATTGCAGCAATACCTGATCGCACTCTTTTTATTAGGCGTAGGCTGGAACTTTTTATTTACCGGAGCCACTTCCTTGGCAATGACTGCTTATCGCCCGGAAGAGCGTGACAAGGCACAGGCAGCCATCAATTTCTTTGTATTTGCTACGATGGCCTTCACCTCATTTGGTTCGGGCGCCATCATCACCTCGCAGGGCTGGAATATCCTGAACTTTGGCTCGCTAGTCCCGGTATTGATTACTGCAGTAGCACTACTCTGGTTAGGCGCTCAAAATAGAAAAAATAATCGCACGCAATCAGCTTAGGCAATACCAGAGGTAAGCAAACCTAAGACGTTTTAGCCAGCGGCAAGTTAAATAGCAGGTTCTGCGGCTTAAGTTTTAATTGCTTTTGATCGCTCATCGCAATGCCCATGTATACCGGCTTACCTGCCTGCGCCACCGAGACAGCGGCCTCTTCAATAAAGTCCAAACGGAACAAGCAAATGACTTTTTGCAGCTCATCTGTATCCACTGGCTCTTTGTTATAAAGCTTATTCAGAATTTCTGTTGCGCTAGCATCAAGCCCTACATGCCATGACCACTTTGGATCGTTAATTTGTTGCATTGGCGTAATGCGTGTTTTTACTCCCAAGAAGTGCTCTATCCATTTTTCCAATACACGGCAAAAATGGTTAATGGGAGGCTGCCCGAAATTTAGCTGCACAGCGAAATCATGATCTTCGTTTTTATCCCAATATAAATCGGCGTTGTCTTCATAAAGCACATCTAAATCGACCGAGCGCATCGTCATCGATTTACCTTTCAGCAAATCCATAATGTCGCCAGTTTCACCAGCCTTGGCATTGCGATCCACCACCTCTTCATCCGCGCCCATGACAATACTATCCTCCAACACGCTGATTTTCTGCGTGCGGAAAAAGAGTTCACCCATACGGGCATCTAGCGGATGGCAATCCTCACCCAAAATATGTCTAATAAAAATTTGCGCTAATTGTGCAATAAACAGAGGGGGTACATCGACCCCGTCACCCTCAAACAAACTCATGTAGAAATTTTCTAATGAGCTAGCCGCCAAAAGCTTAGTGCGATACCTTAACCACACTTGATAGTTCACCTGAATGTCTGCGTCAGCCATCGCCAGAATTTCTGATTCAGAAATCATTTCACGAGGATTATTCGTCAGGCGTTGATGCAAGGCACGCTCTGCATCACAGGACTCTGGTACTAGGTGTAACTCTGGGCGAAGTAGGTAGGTGCGTAAAAAGGCATCCGTCACCAGAAGTTGATTATCTGCATCGACCGTAAGGGTCTTATAAGCTGAGCGGGGCCAGAAATTGGTCATAGGGATAGGTTTAAACAAAAGATAGAACCCAGAATATACTAGCCAATCAATTTAAGCCAAAGAGGGAGAAAAACATGAGTGAACTACAGCTAATAGACACCGTTATTGGTGATGGTAAAGAAGCAGTAGCCGGTAATGGGGTAGACGTACATTACACCGGCTGGCTCTTTGATGAAAAAGCAGCCGATCATAAAGGTCAGAAATTTGATAGCTCTTTGGATCGCGGACAACTGTTCAGCTTTCCTTTGGGTGCTGGTCACGTTATTAAAGGCTGGGATCAAGGAGTGCAGGGTATGAAAATTGGCGGTAAACGCACCCTGATTATTCCCGCGGAAATGGGTTATGGGGCACGGGGAGCAGGTGGTGTTATTCCGCCAAATGCCACTTTGCTCTTTGAAGTAGAGCTCCACGGGGTGAACTAAGCCTTTTTGTTGGAGCCCTTGAATAAAAAAGGCCGCTCATTGAGCGGCCTTTTTGATGACTGAAGCTTGCGCAAGCATTAAGAACGTAAGCTTTTACCATTCAGTGTGAGCTTATTTTGGCTGCCTGGTGTTGGCGTCGATTGACACAAGACAATCAAGCGATTTCTTTCTGCCATCACTTTATCTGCATAACCACCATCATTCTCCGCATTGGCGGCACCTACGTAGTACTTAAGGCCACCGCGCAATGAACCAGTTGTGGCAATCAAGTACTTCAAGATATAAGCGCCGACTCGAATATTGACCTCAGGCTTGATCGCATCGTCAACGCCGCCATAAAGAGCATATTTATCTTTGTGTACTAAGGTCATCACCTGCATCAAGCCCTCTGCCCCTGCCCCACTCTTGGTCAATGGGTTGAAATTGGATTCCACCGAAATGACTGCGAGTAAAAGCACCGGATCAATGTTGATTTCTTTAGCGATCAATACTGTGTTGGAGACGTACCCTTCAATTTTGCTACGGTCGAGCTTGTATTTTTTCTCAAAAAAGTCTGCAACCGCCCGTTGATTTTGAACAGAAACCATCAGCTTCGAGTCTTGGGCTTGCGGATCAATCTTGGATGCTGGGATCCGATCCGATAAATGAGAAATAGGCCTTACTTGAGCATTGGCTACCGAGGGCATCAGTAAGGCGATGGCCTGCTGTTTTGGGATGGCTGCGGGCTTAGATAAAGAGCTAGCTACGGAGCCACCCATGAACTTACCGTACATCACCGCGATAATTTCTTTATCGGCTGGGGCTGCCTGAGCCGGCTCTTGGTACTGATCCAATATGCCAAATCCCTGATTCCAGACTATTTGCCTTGCTTCCTCAGGAACCAAGACGCGCGCTAAATCAAAAGCACCCGCCTGAGTTCCATTGCCGGACAACCACAGCCCCACGATGGCAAAAACCGAGACCAGCACTAAACCATTTATCACGCGGTAGATAGGAGATAAGGCATACGCCAATAGAGCCTTGCTACTAGCGCTCGTATGCTGCGCTAATCTCAGGTCATTTAATTTGGCTATAAAACTTGTAATCATTCAGGGTCTTGCTACACACCAGAAACCAAATAACTGATTTATGTTGCACCGCAATAATTAATAAACATGTGTCATCCTAAGAAGGTTCTTATATCTAGTCAAGAATAAAGAAAGTTATTTTTATTACTTTTTGATCTTAAATTGTGTATTACCCCCTCTAAGCATTCATTGATTGATATTAATCTGATTAAAATCAATCACTTATAAGAGTTAGTGCGCACTTATTTCACATCATAAAAAACAGAGGTAAAACAGACTTTTTTACTATTTTCATGGATAAAAAAGGGGGTGAGCCCGTACATTTAGTACTTAAAGAATTGGATTTCACTACAGATAGTACCCACAGAGAATGCAGCTCGAGTTAAAAAAAGTAGCTGACTTTTTAATGCACACCTACACTACCCACTCATGAATGCCATAGTCAAACTCTGTGTATTGCTCAGTCTAGCCTTTCCACTGAGTGCGCTGGCTCTATTTGACCAGTGCCAAGATCTTTTCCCTGAGCGACAAACCCCTACTACTTCGCTCATCGGACGAGACCTCTGTTTTGATGATTTCGCTGTTTATTATTCGCCGACGGATAAAAAACCCATCTATACCGTTGAAAGACTGAATGGGAGGCAGCTAACTCAAACTCGCCCCCGTCGCACCAATCAGTTTTATGAGGAAGCGAGGGTCCCTGCTCACGAGCGTGCCCTGTTATCAGACTACCGGGGCAGTGGTTATGACCGTGGCCATAATGTCCCTGCTGGTGATATGACTGGGGAGCAAGGTATGGCCCAATCCTTTTCTCTGGCCAATATGATGCCGCAGGCAAGGCAGAATAATCAGGGTATCTGGGCGAAACGCGTTGAGGAGCCAACTCGAATGTACGCCAAAAGAGTGGATGGTGATATCTATGTCTTTACGGGTTCAACTGGAAATAGGGGCAGCATTGGCAAAAGTAAGGTCACCATCCCTGCTTATCTTTACAAATTAGTCTATGACCCAGCTAAGCAGTTGGCTTGGGTCTACTGGATCGAAAATACCAATGAAGCCCAAGTGAGTCCCTTGATCTCTTACTCGGAACTCATACAGAGAACTGGGATCGACTTTCATTTACCGCTGTCAAATCCCCGCTAAGCAATAAATCCCGAGATCAATCTCGGTCCCGCAAGCGAGATTGAATGCCATGCGCTCGCTGAATTGGCGCCAGCAAACCGCGTAAGCCATTGTGGTCTAGGGTGTGCATTAATTCTAGTAATTCTCCTAACTCGTTCTTAGGAAACCCTTCGCGAGCAAACCACGCTAGGTAATTGCCTGGCAAATCGGCAAGCGCTCGCCCTGCGTGCTTACCAAATGGCATCTTCATCAACACTAACTTCTCAAGAGCATCTGCATTCATAGGTTTGCATCTTATTACATAGCGGCTATCTAGCCGCTTGCAATAGTTGAAGTTCGCGAACACTGGAACTAACAAGGTCTTTCATTTTTTAATGAGAATCATTCCTATTTGATGTATATTGAGAATCATTCTTATTTAATGAGAGTCTTTTTAAGTAACTCACCGCACCCACACATCTATTTCACTGAGACGACACCATGAAATTAACCATCAAAAGACTGATAGCCTTCACCTTAGTATTGGTAGCCGCATTCCACTTCTCGTTTGCTAACGCTGGAGAGGGAGCATTTGGTTGGATTTACACCTTAGACCTTCAACCCAAGGGTAAGCTGGAATTTGAGCAAAGATTACAACTGAATCAACAACAGGCAGCAGGCACCTATGACGCTTGGACCGCACGCACTGAATTGGAGTATGGCCTCACCAATAATTTACAGATTGCTGGGTATATCAATTCTTATTACACCAATGCCAGTCAAAATTACACCAACCCCGAAGCTTGCGGCGATAGTCCAAGCTGTACTGGAGGTTATGGCGTTCCATCCAGCCATGATCCAGCTACCCCCTACAGAAAAAGTGGAATTGAAGGTGGCTCTCTAGAAGCTATCTATCGCATTACCAACCCCGTTACCTCCCCCGTAGGCATTGGTCTCTATTTAGAACCTACCATCGGAAGAAATAAAAATGAGATTGAAGCTCGACTGCTCCTACAATCCAACTTTATTGATGATCGACTGATTCTTGCGGGCAATGTGGTGCTAGCAAATGAGCGGCTAAAGTTTGTCGAAAATGGTAATGTGCCTGAGTCTATGCTGGACTTCTTAGTAGGTGCTAGCTATCGCTTTGCACCTAAATGGTCTGCTGGTGTCGAGGCCCGCTTTCATAATGACTATTCAGAATTAAACCTGCGTAACCAAGTACAACGCGCTACTTTTGTTGGTCCCAATATGCACTACGCCGCTAAAGACTGGTGGGTTACTGGTGCGTGGCGTTATCAACTCAAAGGAAATACTTGCATGGGCGGAGGTGAAGCAGAATGCTCCAATGCGCGCGTATGGGATAGCCACTCTGTCAATGAATTCATTGTCAAGGTCGGCTTTCCGCTCAATTAAGCCTACTGATCATGATGAATTGGAAACCAAACCCCATAGCTCTGGCCGGACTTGCGCTAATCAGTGCCCCACTCATTGCGCATGCCAAGATTTATGTCTCGATTGAGCAGGCCCAGGCACTACTGATGCCCAATAAGTCACTGCAAAAAAATCCCATCATCGTGACTGATGATCTCCAAGAAAAAATGCGTAGTGCCTCCAGTGTTCGCCATCCCTTTCAGGGAGAGCGCATCTGGAAGGCGGTCGATGGCTCTTGGTTTATCGTCGATGAAGTAGTGGGTAAACATGAAATGATTACGTACGCAGTAGCATTAAATCCCTCCGGAGGGGTCATTGGCATTGAGATCCTGGAATATGTGGAGTCATATGGCTACGAAGTAGACCAAGCCCAATGGCGTAAACAATTTATCGGTAAAACCGCACTAGACCCCATCAAGCTCAATCAAGATATTCAAAATATTGGAGGGGCTACTCTCTCCTGTAAGCATCTGACGGATGGAGTAAAGCGAATTACGGTCTTGTATAACCTAGCCCTCAAAAATCCTACTCTAGCTACAAAAATAAAATGATTCGCTGCAAACCTCTACTGGGTACTTATGTAGAAATCTCTACCTCTGATGTCCTGCATACCCCGCAGGCAATAGAGAGTGCTTTTAAAGCAATTGCAAAAGTACAGGCACTGATGAGTTTTCATGATGCTCGCAGTGAGCTATCCAAAATCAATACGCTCGCGCATCTGCAATCCATTTCCATCGATCCCTGGACAGCAAGCGTCCTTCGCACTGCGCAAGAGCTACATCAGCAATCCAATGGTTTATTTAATTGTGGCATTGGTCAGCACCTAGTTCATTCTGACTTGCTCCCTAGACATTACCGTAATGAACGATCCGAATTTGGTGGTATCGAGCACGTCCTTTTTTTAGAAGACCACCTCATTCGCTCTTCAAAACCACTGTGCCTTGATCTTGGCGGTATTGCCAAGGGCTTTGCTGTCGATATGGCAGTCAATGCATTACAAAGCGCTGGTATCCACAGTGCCTTAGTCAACGCTGGTGGAGATATGCGCCTATTTGGAGACACAGCAAAAACAATCTATCTTCGAAACCCTTGCAATCCCTCTGCTCTGCTCAATGCAGGAACACTACAAAACGGAGCCATGGCCACCAGTGGGCTTTACTTTGCTAAGGGAGCAAGAGCTACATATAAACAAAGCAGTAGTCCTATTGTTAATCCAGTTAGCCAAGCGTCTATTCATTTTTCGCAATCCTATTCTGTAATAGCGCCAAAGTGTGTTTTTGCCGATGCGCTGACAAAGGTTGTCAGTATTTCAGGTAACACCCATCATCCCTGCTTACGTTATTTCTCAGCCCAATCTATTAAGGTACCCACCCAATGACTATATCCAATCGCTTAGGCAAAATGCCTTCATGGCAAAGACCATTTGTCCTACTAGGTATGTGGAGTGCCTCGATCACTGGGGTCATGTATCTACTGGGCCATGAATTTCAAATACAAAGCTTACTGCTGGGTTCGCACTCGATATTGGTATGGCATGGTATTGCTGCAATGATCGCGTCTATTGCTTTGGGCTCAATATTGCCCAATCACCTGAAGGCTGGCTTGAAGTCAAAGCGAAAGCTATTGAGTGGTATCGGCCAGCTGGCTTTTTTACTGACGCTATTTATTACCGGTGCTTTACTGTATTACGGACCCGAAGGAATGCGTGACCTTGTCATCATGACACACTGGTTAGTCGGCATTGTATTTACACTCGTCTTTTTATTACATTCCACCAGAGCTAGAAAGCTCGTATTCAGTTACTAAAAGAGATTTCTTCTACTTAGCGTTTACAGTACTGCTTGTACAGCAAGGCAATGATGGCAACTACGCCTTGACTCGCTATCGAGTAGTAAATTTGCTTTCCGTCTCTACGCGTCTTCACTATTTTATGTTTGCGTAAGACCGTTAATTGCTGCGAGAGGGATGGTTGATGTAAGTTAAGGGCAGCCTCAAGCTCGCCGACACATTTTTCACCTTGACTCATCTCGCATAAGAGCATCAGTCGATCTCGGTTCGACAAAACTTTCAACAACTGACAAGCTTCGTCTGCTGAGGATTGCATCTTTTTTAACTCTGCTGTAGATAGCTTGAAATTCATCTTGATCATCAGAATTACAACGCATTCAGAGGAATTTTGAGATACGAGACCCCATTACTCTCTGGCTCAGGAAAATGTCCGGCCCGCATATTAATCTGAATAGAGGGCAAAATTAACGTTGGCATGGTTAATGTGGCATCTCGGATAGTGCGCATCTTGATAAAGTCTGCCTCACTCACGCCATCATGAACATGAATATTGTTCGCTCTTTCATATCCAACCGTCGTCATACAGAGTGCTGAACGATGCTCTGGTGGATAGTCGTGACACATATAGAGCTTGGTGTCATTGGGGTAGGAAAAGATCTTTTGAATAGATTGAAACAAATGACTCGCATTTCCTCCAGGAAAGTCGCATCGAGCCGTACCTACATCTGGCATAAATAAGGTGTCGCCAACAAAAATAGCATCACCGATGACATAAGCCATACAAGCGGGGGTGTGACCCGGTACAAATAAAGCACTTAATGAAAGCGCCCCAAAACTAAGAGATTCTCCGTTTTTGATTAAGGCGTCAAATTGCCCACCATCTGGTTTAAAGCGCTCATCTAAATTGAATACTTCCTTGAAAACCCCTTGCACCCGTGTGATCTGATCGCCAATAGCGATCTTCCCCCCTAAACGACTTTGCAAATAGGGTGCCGCCGTCAGATGATCGGCATGGGCATGCGTCTCTAAGATCCAGGTAGTTTGTAATTGATGCGCTTCAATAAAGGCAATCACAGCATCCGCTGATTGGGTACTGGTTCTACCTGACTTCGGGTCATAGTTCAATACTGAATCAATAATGACGCAAGGACTACCCGTCTGCTGATAAACAACATAGGTATAGGTCCAAGTCTCTGGATCAAAAAAGTCCTGAATGATGGCCTGTGGGTTTGGCTTCAAGGTATTCCTTTAAGTGACGATGTGACTGATTGCATTTATTAATATATATATTTATATACTATATTAATCTACTACATTAATCTACAATAATTATCAATGGACTACACAACCCTCATCATTCCAGCCTTAGGCATCATTGTCGGTATTTTGATGGGGCTTACTGGAGCGGGAGGTGGCATATTGTCAGTGCCCCTATTGGTATTTTTTGCACACCTTACTATCGCTCAAGCAGCTCCTATTGGGCTTTGTGCTGTAGCACTAGCCTCAAGCGTCGGCGCCATACTGGGTCTGAAAAATAACACATTGCGCTACAGAGCCGCTGGCTTTATGGCACTCTTCGGCTTAGCGCTCTCTCCATTAGGCCTATGGATTGCCCCACAAATTCCGAATACACCATTGCAGATTCTCTTTGCGCTTATTTTGTTGTTAGTCGCCGTGCGCCTATTGTTAGAAGCCTCTAGAGAAATCCGAAAAATTCCGGAGAAGCTGCGGGTGGCTCCACCCTGTCTAATGAACGCAGCGATTGGCAAACTCACTTGGACACTGCCTTGCGCAAGAGCCCTACTTTTAGCAGGCAGCCTAGCGGGCTTCTTGTCGGGATTACTGGGGGTTGGTGGTGGCTTTATTATCGTTCCTGCACTTAAGCGCTATACCGACTTACCCATCAAATCAATCGTGGCAACCTCCCTTGGGGTATTAGCCATCATTACCGGTGGTGGTGCGATCTTCGCTGGTTTTACGGGAGCTCTGAATATTGAGCTTGCAGCGCCTTTTGCGATAGCAGCCTTGGGTGGTCTTTTATTTGGGCAACTACTAAGCTACAGAATGCGTGGCTCCCATATTCAGTTGATCTTTGCACTGCTGACACTGACCGTTGCCCTAGGTCTTCTCATCAAGGCTGCGTTAGCCTTAAACCTCTCGATCTCATTTATTGCTTAGGTCTTTGATCTAACGGCAGATATTAAAAAAGCCCTCACAGAGGGCTTTTCAAAACAGCGAAACTCAAATAAAACCGCAGTAAATTAATGGCCGCCAGAACCGCCTAAGTAAGCGGCTTTAACTGCTGGATCGTCTTTGAGCTTATCGGCAGGTCCGTGAGTAGCTATCTTGCCGTTCTCAAGTACATAGCCATAGTCAGCCACATTCAGTGCAGCGGCTGCAAACTGCTCAACCAGTAACATCGTAACCCCTTGAGATTTCAGATTAGAAATGATCTTGAAGACTTCCTCAACCAAGATTGGTGCTAGGCCCATTGACGGCTCATCCAAGAGAATAATCTCTGGATTTAACATCACAGCGCGCGCCATCGCTAACATCTGCTGCTCACCACCCGATAGGGTTCCGGCTAGCTGATTACGACGCTCTTTTAGACGGGGGAACATTTCTAGAGCGCGCTCTAAATCATTCTTAATATCACCCTTTGGACGGCTGCCTGTAAAACGGGGGAAGGCTCCAAGCAAAAGATTGTCATTAACTGACATCGTCGTAAAGACACGACGACCTTCTGGACTATGAGCCAAGCCAAGGCGGGCGATTTTGTGAGAGTCATAACCATCAATCTTCTCGCCACTCAAGGTCACTTCACCACCAGTGGGTTTAATCATGCCCGTAATAGCCCGCATCGTCGTTGTCTTACCTGCGCCGTTCGAGCCAATCAAAGTAATGACTTGTCCTTTAGGAACATCAATGTTGATGCCATGCAGTACTTTGACTTTGCCGTAGCCTGCTTCAAGATTCTTTATAGATAACATGGTTTTTACCGTTTATATAGGGTTCGAGTGATTAAGTGCCCAAGTAGGCTTTAATCACCTTCTCGTCTGCTTGAACTTCAGCGGGTTTACCTTCTGCAATTTTCTGACCGAAGTCCAATACAGAAACGGTATCGCACACTGACATGACCACGTCCATGTGATGCTCAATCAAGATGAAGGTAATACCACTGTCACGGATCTTGCGAATGATACGCAGGAGCTCTTTAATGTCAGGAGCAGTCAAACCAGCAGCGGGCTCATCTAATAAGAGTAGTTGTGGATCTAATGCCAAGGCACGGGCAATCTCCAGTAAGCGTTGCTTACCGTAAGGCAAGTTGCGAGCCTCTTCATTTGCCAGATCTTCTAGGCCGACAAACTTCAAGAGCGCCATTGCACGGGCATGGGCTTCCTGATCCTCTTTTCTGTAGCGCACAAGGTTGAGGGCTACATCAACGATATTGGACTTAAATGTGTGATGCAAGCCAACTAAAATATTTTGGATTGCGGTCATTTCACCAAAGAGTTGCACGTTCTGGAAAGTACGGGCAATGCCGGATATGGCGATATCAGAAGAAGTCTTACCAACAACGCTCTCACCCGCATACAAAACATTACCAGCGGTAGGAATGTAAATACCGGTTAGCACGTTCATCATCGTGCTCTTGCCGGAGCCGTTAGGCCCGATCAAGCCATGAATAGTGCCACGCTTCACGCTCAGATCAACGTTGTTTAATGCCTTGAGACCGCCGAACTGCATCAAGATTGAATCCACTTTGAGCAGCTCTTCCCCACTACCTTTATTGGCTACATCACTAATAAAGCTGACGGAGTCATCGACCTTTCCAGCATCTTCACCGCGCGTTACCTTAGTTTTACCAACCATGGACTGATAGAAGCTCTTCGCAAAACCTACGATACCGTTTTGCAAGTAGTACACCACCAGCAAGATCATGAAGCCAAAGATACTCAAGCGCCAGTCAGAAATACTATTGAGCCAAAATGAGAATGCAGCCAAACCTACGACACCAGCAACCGGAACTGATACCCGTTTAATAGTAGTTACCTTTTTGGACAAGGCCATTGCCGCGCCCACTACCACCACGATGGCAATGATGGATGCAACGATACGGAACAAGTTGATGTCATCGAGCAGTTTTGGCAAGAGCACAATAATGGCCGCACCAATCACCGCACCTAAGCGGGACTTACGTCCACCCATAATGATGCCCAGCAGGAATAGCACTGCAAGTTCGTTGTTGTAAGTGTTTGGTGAAATGTATTGCTCTGAATAGGCATACAAGCAACCTGCCAAACCAGCAAATCCCGCACTAATTACAAATGCAATTACCTTAAAGCGATATACCGACACGCCCATGCAGTCACATGCAATCGGACTGTCACGCAAGGCCTCAAAAGCACGACCAATTTGTGACTTAACAAGACGATCCACCACAATCATGGCAATAATCAAAATCGCAGAAACTAACCAGAAAAATTCTGCCTTAGTCATTGGCACACCCATTAACTCTGGCTTTGGAATCTTGATGCCTAATGGGCCTTCAGTTAACCAAGTCATTTCATTAATCAAGATCTGCGCGATGGTTCCAAAGGCTAATGTCACCATAGCCAAATAAGGGCCAATCACCTTGAGTGCCGGTAGCGCAAGAATGCCACCAAAAATCGCCGTTACGATAATGGATGCTGGAATCGTTGCCCAAATAGGTAAACCCAAATGAAAGTACAAGACACCTGCCGTATAAGAGCCAATTCCGAATAAGGCAGCATGCCCTAAAGACACCTGCCCAACGTAACCAACAACAATATCTAAACCATATAACAAGATGGTGTAAATCAGAATGGTTTCAACTAGGTGAATGTAATACGGGTTATGAATAAAGAGGGGTAAGCAGACTAGCCCGACGATAGCAATAAATAAGGGGATTAGAGACTTCAATTTCATTATTAAACTTTCTTGATCGCAGATTTACCAAATAGACCTGAAGGCTTGTACATCAATACAAGCAAGAGCAAGATCAAACCTGGAACATCTTTATAGCCGGTGGAGATATAGAAACCCGTTGCTGTTTCCACAATCCCCAGAATCAATCCGCCGACGATGATTCCCATACCGCTCGATAGGCCACCGATAATGGCAACCGCGAAAGCCTTGAGGCCTAAGGCGCCGCCCATCGCTGCGCCAGTCAATGTTAATGGTGCAATCAACACACCTGCGAATGCCGCTGTCAGAGATGACAAGGCATAAGAGAAGGTAATCACTAGACTGGTATTAATACCCATCAAGCCTGCAGCATCGCGGTCATTTGCCGTCGCTACTACTGCTTTACCGTAAATAGTTTTGCGGTTAAAAAATTCAACCAATAACATCATCACCAAAGCACCTACGACAACTAAGATTTCCATTGGCAAAATATTGGCGCCTAAAAACTCCATAGGTTCCATTGGCAAAGGGGATGGGAATGGCAATGCATCACGACCCCAAATGTTCTCTGCAAAATTCTTGAAAATAATACCAAGAGCAATGGTGGACATAATCCAACCAAACTCAGATTTAATTTTGATAGCTGGACGCACACCAATTAATTCAACAAAACCACCTTGCACCATGCCGAATAAGCAGACTACAGGCAACATGACCCAGTAGTTCATGCCAAAGGTTTCAACGCAAGTCAGTCCAACTAAAGCACCTAGCATCAGCGCCTCACCTTGACCGAAGTTCAGGGTACCTGAAGTAGCAAAGGTAAGCTGGAAACCGAAAGCGATTACCGCGTAGATCATCCCTACTGCGATACCGCTAGAGAGGATTTGAGCAAACATGTCCATATGATTGACCTAAAAAAATACTTAAAACTGTTTTATTGAAGAATTCAACATTGTAAGCAAAACGCCGCTTTATAGGCGGCGTTTTGATAGATCTTCAGCTAAATATAAACTTATAGGGTAAACCCCCATAAGTTACGCTGATTACTTCTTTTTAGCTGTAGCGTCTTCTGCGTTTAAGAACTCAACGCGTCCATTTTCAACGACACCCATCACCACGTCTTTTGCCTTGATCGCTTCGTGATCTGTTGCACTAAATGGTTTGTTGTAAGTCATCACAACGCCATCTACTGGAGTCTTTAGATCTTGCAATGCTGCCAAGATCTTTGGTCCCTCAGTACTGTTTGCTTGCTTGATGGCAGCGGCTAACAAGTACACAGAGTCGTAACCTTGGGCTGCGGATACTGGAGAGGCGATGATGCCGTTCTTTGGCTTGAACTCTTTGAGGTAAGTATCGACAAACACCTTACGCTTAGGCGTTGTTGCAGGTGACTGAATAAACGTTTCTGGCATAGTTGCGCCGTTACCGTTCTTACCAGCAGTATCAATAAAGCTGGCCATAGACAACGTCCAACTACCAATCATTGGCTTCTTCCAGCCTAATTTAGCCATACCATTTGCAATTTGTGCCAACTCAGGCCCAATTGCGTATGTCAAAACTACGTCAGCACCGGCGTTTTTGGCTTTGAGTAACTGGGAAGTCATATCCACGTCACCTAAGTTGAATTTTTCCGTTGCTACTGGAGTAACGCCATAAGTCTTCAATGCTTTTTCTAAGTCTTCACGGCCTAACTGACCGTAGTTTGTAGAGTCAGCCAAAATCGCAACGCGCTTCAAGCCACGCTTTTCGACCGCTTCTTTAGCAATCATCGGAGCCTGAATGACGTCTGGGGCAGCGTTACGGAAAACATAGTTTTCAGGTGCATTAGGAAACTGTTTAGTAATCAAAGTTCCTGTAGCAACGTTGTTCATGACAGGAATCTTGGCTTCTTGATAGAAACGCTGGGAAGCCAAGGCAACACCAGTATTGATATAACCTAAGGTTGCCACTACTTTCTCGTTATTGATCAGCTCTTGAGCAATTTGCACACCGCGCTCATTTTTTGCCTCATCATCGCGCTCAACGAGAACGATCTTGTTACCGTTAACGCCGCCAGCAGCATTGATCTCTTTAGCAGCTAAACGCACACCGTCACGCATACTCACGCCCATGGAAGCTGAGCCGCCGGTAAAGGGTCCTGCAACACCAAATTTAATATCCGCTGCGTAAGCACCGGTTGAAAGCATTGCAATAGCAGCTACTGCAAAGATGTGATGACGAATATTCATAAAGTCTCCATGACTGAAAAGGGCTAATTAATTAAGTACTAATTTTATGTACAACTTCTATCCAACGATTATCTTAACGTTAATTCAAAGGCAAAAATAGTCTTTTGAATTAGGGTTTTACACTAGTACCTCAAGATAAAGTGCTCAAGGGTGCCTGCGAAACTGAGCCTCAAGTGCGGGCCAAAAGAGGTTAACAATCAAGCCAGCAATGACCAATCCAGCGGCCATCAGCTTCCAGCCTGGCAAAGCCTCGCCCAAGAAAAAAGCGGATGCCCCCATTCCAAAAATGGGTACCAGTAGGGGAGCGGGTGCGACTAAGGCTGCGGGATGCTTTGAAAGAAGCCAGCCCCAGGCCGCATAACCAAACAGTGTGTTTCCCCAGGATTGCCATAAGACTCCGATCCAAGCCCCCCAAGATGCTGCCAAAGTGACTTCCCATAAATGCTCGGCTCCACCCTCGAACATCAGTGCTATTAACACTAAGGGAGGAATGGAAAAGGCGCTAGCCCAGACCACGTAGGCCAACATATTAATAGAGCCCGCTCGGCGACTCACAGTATTGGCAATGCCCCAGGAGAGGCCCGCAAAGACGACTAAGGCCAAGCCCAGGAAGGTGGTGGTGGCATCGGTATGCATGGCAATGATGACCAAACCGATAAATGACACGCCCACTGCAACTGCTTGGTAACGTTTCAAGCCTTCTTTAGCGAAAAACATGGCAAAACCAATGGTAAAAAATACTTGGGTTTGAATGACTAAAGATGCCAAACCAGGCGAAATGTCATTGTGAATGGCGTAATACATCACCCCAAACTGCCCCACCCCAGTCGCTAAGCCATAAATACCTAAGTTAGCCCATGACACCTTTGGCTTTGGCAGAAAAAATACCAGGGGCAGTAAGGCAAATAAATATCGTAATGCAGCAAAATAAAATGGCGGAAACGCAGCAAGGCAATTTTTAATCACAACAAAATTAGTACCCCAAACCGCCACAATTGCTAAAGCAAGTAGCAGATGGCTTGCTGGTAGTTGTTGACGTGCCGAATTATTCACCAGTTAGTAATTCTGCGGCGCGTTGTGCAATCATCATAGTCGGCGCTGCTGTATTGCCCGAGGTAATCGTTGGCATTGCGGAAGCATCGACAACCCGCAAATGATGCATACCGCGCACCCGTAGTTCAGAATCCAGTACGGCCATCGGGTCATCATCGCGCCCCATCTTACAAGTACCGACCGGATGAAAAATCGTAGTGCCAATATCACCAGCAGCCTTGATCAACTCTTCATCCGTTTGATACTGCTGACCAGGCTTATATTCCTCTGGCGAGTAAGGCTCTAGTGCAGCGCTCTGGATAATCTTTCGTGTGAGTCTTAAAGAGTCAGCAGCTACCTGTCGGTCATCTGCAGTCGATAAATAGTTGGGCGCAATGGTTGGTGGAGCCTCTGGGTCTAAGGAGCTAATGTGGACGCTGCCTCGCGAGCTGGGACGTACATTACAGACGCTTGCAGTGATGGCATTAAAGGCATGTAAGTCTTCGCCAAACTTTTCTAGGGATAAAGGTTGTACGTGGTATTCCACATTCGCGGATGGCTGATCAGGCGAGCTATAAGCAAAGGCCCCTAGCTGTGATGGCGCCATCGACATTGGGCCAGAACGCTTGAGAATGTATTCCAGCCCAATCAGCAATTTTCCCCACAGAGAATTGGCTTTGGTATTCAGTGTTTTGATACCGCTGACTTTATAGATCATGCGCAATTGCAAATGGTCTTGTAAGTTTTCACCCACACCGGGTAAGTCAGCCACTACCGGAATCCCCAATTCCTGAAGGTGCGCTGCAGAACCTATTCCCGAACGCTCTAAAATTTGCACACTACCAATCGCGCCTGCACTCAAAATCACCTCACCTTGATGCGCAATATCGCAATGGGTCGTAATCGTTTTTCCATCGTGAATGTATTCCACGCCATAACAGTTTTTACTGGCCGGATCAATCAACAGCTTATTCACGATGGCTTCGGTAATCACCGTGAGGTTAGGCCGCTTAGCCGCATCTCGCAAAAATGCCTTTGCAGTATTGAGTCGCCAGCCTTTACGCTGACTGACATCAAAGTATCCAACCCCAAAGTTGTCGCCTTGGTTAAAGTCGTCTGATGCAGGAATACCCGCCTCTATTGCCGCCTGCCTAAAGACATCCATGACCGGCCAACGCAAACGTTGCTTCGATACAGTCCATTCACCACCTTTGCCATGCCACGCATTCGCTGCGCCATGATAGTCCTCGAATTCCTTGTAGCGACGCAAGGCATTTTTCCAAGACCAAGACGCATCGCCGGTTGCCTGAACCCAAGAGGCGTAATCCCCCTCCTGACCTCGCATATAAATCATGCCGTTGATCGATGAGCATCCACCCAGTACTCGACCACGGGGATAGAGCAACGATCGGCCATTCAGTCCTTTTTCAGCTGCGGTCTTAAAACGCCAATCCGCTCGAGGGTTATCGATGCAATATAAATAACCCACCGGAATATGGATCCAGATGTAATTGTCGTTTTTACCCGCCTCAATCAAGAGCACCCGCTTGGCAGGGTTCTCAGTCAGACGCTTGGCGAGCATACAGCCAGCGCTTCCCGCACCAATAATGATGTAGTCGTAGGATTGAGGGGGCAATGCTTGTGTCATATGCTTAAGATGAAATGATCATAAGAACCATAGTATCAATCATTTACGAGGTCGGAAACAGGGGATAAGACTCATATCCGTTTAAAATGGTCACATGCACGTTAACGAGAAGAACCGGACCCCAAAAAAAGAAGATCTGGATACAGGTCCCAGTAAGTCTGAACTGAAGCGTCAAATGACGGAGCGCCAGAAATTAGCTGAGGTTCTGGCCGCCCTTAGTAGCGATGCACTCAAAAGCGTTCCGATGGATGAGGCGATCAAAGTAGCTATTGCTGAAACACCCAAGATTAAGAGTTTTGAAGCCATTCGTCGTCATAAACAGTATCTTGGAAAGCTCATGCGCTTTTTAGATGAAGAAGAGCTAGAGACTATTCAGAAAAGATTGGATGCGATCCAGGGGGTCAGTAAGGCGGAAACTGCCAAACTGCATTTTTTAGAATCCTATCGCAACAAGTTGATTGCCAATGATGAGGCCTTTACTGCCATGATTGCGCAATATCCAGATATGGATATTCAGAATATGCGCACACTTATTCGTAATGCGCGTAAGGAAAAAGAAATGAGCAAACCGCCTAAGGCGTATCGCGAGATCTTTCGCGTTCTAAAAGATATGGGTATCTAAAGCTTGAGCTTGAGCTTGAGTTTACGAGACGGTATTTCTACTAATTGATAGAGATAATTTGCAGCAACCCAACTTAGCACCACTGCCACTAGCATCAGAGTGAGTGCAACTAGACCATCATGATGAGTATGCATTCCCCAGGCAATATAAATAGTGTTAGCCAACAGGATGAATGCAAAGTGCACTAAAAAAGCACAGTAGGACCTACGGCTACCCCACAAAATAGTGAGCACTGCAGTATGAAATCGGGCATGCTTTTCATCTTTGTAAGCCCTGCTACCCCATATGATCAAAGCGAGCGCTACGAAATAGGCTAAGCAATTCCGAATCCAAAGGTCTTGCAAACTGGAGATCAGAATGACTACCCCAATCAAACCGAACAATCCCTGCGCTAGGCAAGTCACGATGGTATCCACGGTAGGACTGCCCACTGCGTCACCCTGATTTTTGGCTAGGTATGCCAATACGCCTAAACCGTAAGAGCCAATAAAGTAGATGAAGTAATTCTCATACTCACTATGGCGATTGAAATACAGCAGTGAGGTGACAGCCAACCCAGTGGCCACCCAAATCAAAGAACGAGAATTGGGCAAGAGCCCCATCAGAATCGCTAGTATAGAAAATAGTTGCCAATCAATAGCGACGTACCAGGCCCCAGCCGATATCGAGTCTAGGCCCAAGATACCCTGCAAGAAAAATAGATGCGCCAGCAATTGCCCCAAGGTTTCTGACTCACCTACAAATTCATCCTGAACCCAAAATCGCGCTATCCAGGCACAGCAAATCGTCAACAGTAATGCCACTAGGTAGGGCGTAAATAAACGCAGATAGCGATTGAAGATCAATTTCAATAGCGCTCGGGGATTTCTTAAATTGGTTTGAGAGCTCAAAGACTGAGCAGCCAAATAACCGCCCATCACCAGAAAGATTTGGACTGCATAACGCCCGTAATCGAACAAGAAGCCCATCAAGCCCGGCAGTAAGCTCTTCGCATCTTCTGCCAACTGCCCATAACTTGAGAAATGGTGCAGGATGATGAGTAAAGCGGCAAAAAGCTTTAAAAAATCAATGAGTAAGAAATGGTTTTTTGACTGCAAAGCTTAATTTCAGTATTTCAAAGGGGGAAGGTAAATAAGAGAAGCGTAGCAACTGCCTGGGATGGCCTGACATTGCCTGAAATTGCCTGGGCGGGATTTATATCGCCGCGCATGACCAACCACCAACTACTTCGATTTGGTCTTACCCATAAGGGAGGCCAGCAAAGGATTTGTGCTGGCTAAATCTTTCTTCGCCTTGGCTACTTCTTCCGCCGTGCCGGGCTTAGGCACCTTTGCAGCATTTTTCATACGCTGGGCAGTGGCTAAGCCGAGGTTTTTGTAGAGGTCGGTTTTTTTCATACTTAAGTTGCTTCTCTTTTAATGGGTTACTTCAATATTATTTCGTAATCGAGCGCGCAGCTAAACCTAGGAATAGCAATGACCAGCCTTGTAGCAGTAATTCAATGGCAATGAGCAATCCTGGTAACCACAGACTACTCTGTGGATAGCCATTCATGATGAGCACGCCCATCAAGATAGAAATTGCCGATGACAGCAACAGCCAAAACCATTCCTGAAAATGCCGATGCTGAAATGCCGACAGCAAACGAAGTCCACCCGTAACGAAGAAAATAGCCGCTAACCACAATGTGATGACCTCTAAAGAAGGAATCGGAAATAGCCAAGTAAATAAACCAGCAACAAGGTACATCACCGCCAAAACCATCTGAATGCCAACACTCTTCCAGCCATGGGATTTCATAGCATGACTAGCCTGTAATGCCCCAGCCAGGATTAAGAATGCCCCGACGATATTGATGCTCACAAAAGAGAACAGGGTTTGACCAGCGACACCGATCATGCCTAAAACAATGAATAGAACATCCATGCCAATGAGTGCTCCAGGCACTTTAGCGGCAGCGCCTAAAACAGCACTCCGAATTGCCATGAGTTGTGTTGCAGATAGATCGGTGTTGTTTTCAGACATGGTCAATGCGCATTTCTTATAGAGAATCGTCTACTGTATCAATAAAATCGCGAATAGTACGATTAAATGCCGTTGGCTGCTCAATATTCGATAAATGGGCAGCATCCTCCAAAATCACCAGCTGAGAGCCATCAATCATGCGATTGAGCACAATCGCTTGGTCTACGGTGCAAGCGGGATCTTGGCGACCAGTCACAATCAAAGTAAGTGCTTTGATCTTCAAAAGCATGGTGGTTTGTGCCATATCGCGCACTGCGCTGGCACAACCTAAGTAACCCTCAAGTCCTGTACCCAAAATCATTTGACGCACCTTCTCAATATCCTGAGGGGCACGCTCAATAAATGGCGCCGTAAACCAGCGCCCAATCGTACCGGTGACTAAGCCTGAAATACCCTCTTTGCGCGCTAGTGCAAAACGATCTTCCCACAAACTACGTGGAGGCATTTCGCTTGCGGTGTCGCATAAAGATAATGAGCGGATACGCTCTGGATACCGAGCGCCCAATTGTTGACCAATCATGCCGCCCATCGATAAGCCAATAAAGTGCACTTGATCAATCTTGAGGGCATCTAATAAAGCAACGGCATCGTCTGCTAATTGCCCCATGTTATAGGGGGCTGGGGTTGTTTCGGATCCACCATGGCCGCGCTTATCAAAGCGCAGAACACGGTAACGATCTGTTAACGCTGGCACATTCCAGTCCCACATGCTGTAGTCTGACATCAAGCTATTTGCCATCAAGATGACAGGAGCTCCTTCGGGGCCGTCAAAACGAAAGGCGATATCGATGCCATTGGCCTGAATCGTTTGCTGTGCGTGGGAATGCTCGTTTGTTTGAATTGATGGGTTCATGTGTCTCTATCTTTTTAAAATGTATATCGGTGATTGCCTAGTGAATTGTATGCAAGCAAAATAAATTATTTATTGTGGATCGCTTACGTGATGATTGATCCCTTCATTCTTTTGAATTACCTGAATCACTTGAAAAAAGTTTTCTTTGCGTCTGTGTACTCAAAATCAGTGACCCATCTTTATTACCAGATTAAAAAAATAAATTGACATCATCTTCCTTTGAGTCTTATTAATATTCTCATTGTATTGTTGTGCTAATTTAAATTCTTCTGGGGACTTTTTGAATATTTTTATGTGTATAGCTATACCCCGCCCAGCAACCTTCATCCAAGTACTCGGCGACTGTTAGTGCCGTATAGACTGCCAACAGAGATGCCCTGAGAAATTTACTACAACATATTTTTCAGTAAGCTTTAGCTCCTCAATCTCCCATGGAGCAATCATTCAAAATCTTGAAATTAAATCTTTTCTGGCATCGGATATGAGGAGCAATATCGTCCCGCCATAGGATTCATAACCCTTGCTTCATTTCTCGCCTAAATCGCATATCTGGTCTTGTAAATTATGGGGCATTAGGCTGCTGCCAGCAAAGGCTTCATCGCCATTGGGGCCATAGCTGGATTACTCCTAAACTTTTGCTCAACTTCCCATAAATCAACCGCTTCTTGCATATGCAACCAGCTCTCGGGCGTCCCGCCAATTACCTTGGAGAGTCTTACCGCCATCTCAGCACTAATGCCTCTTTTTTCATGAAGGATCTCTGAAACAGTTAAACGACTCACACCTAAATGGTTAGCAAAAGTCGCCTGAGTAATACCAAGTTCAGGCAAGACATCCTCGCGTAAAATGGCGCCTGGATGAGTCGGTCTTCGGCTTGGATTTCTTAAACTTCTCATTATTTTCTTCACTAGTGATAATCCTCCAAATCCACTTCGACAGCACTATCGCCATCAAATTGAAAAGTTATTCGCCAATTTCCGGATACAGTAACCGAATAAACGCCTCTTCGCTTTCCTTTTAATTCATGAAACTTAAATCCCGGTAAATCCATA
The DNA here is from genome assembly GCF_002797575.1 of Polynucleobacter brandtiae. Taxonomy (GTDB): domain Bacteria; phylum Pseudomonadota; class Gammaproteobacteria; order Burkholderiales; family Burkholderiaceae; genus Polynucleobacter; species Polynucleobacter brandtiae. The sequence continues at coordinate 66,251 of NZ_PGTX01000002.1, forward strand.
TCTTCGTGCATGATCGCCGAATCTAAACGATCTAAAATTCGCTCGATTCTGGTACCAAACTGCGCAGGAATAGCCTTATAGCTACCCTTGATAAAAAAGCTCTCTAGCCCTTTATGAGCAAACGATGTGATCATGGCTACCTTTTTTATCATTGTAATGTACTTAATTACAATGTCAAGACATTCATTACATTACGAATAGGTCCCGATACATAGTATTAGAATGATTATTTACATTTCAGTAAATACTAAAACCACATAGCGGGCGCAGGGAATCGACCAATCCTATTTAAGAGGCGCAATCTTTTTCTAACTTATCTTTGCGATGATTTGAGTCCAACCAGGATGAGCGTTAGACTTGGTAGCCCTCATACCTAAAAATGTTTGAGTTTTGACAACAATATTAGTAATTTTTTGCAGCTCAAAAGTACGCCAGTCATTTGTTAACGCTACTTCAGAGCTATTTTTTAATTGCCACGCCAGCAGCTCTAATTTAGTATTTTTGCAACCAAGAACATGCGGCTTCACCAACCGAACTTCTTGAGCATAGGCAAGCTCAATCAGTTGTTTATTGTTGATCGCTTCCGTGATGATTGATGTCCATATTTAAGCGAGCGCCCTCTGGCGCACTTTTGACTTCTTTTTCGCCAATGCATTTAATTGAACATTGATCCCTTCATTTTTTTGAATTACGTGGATCACTTGAAAAAAGTTCTCCATGGTGGGATTCCCAGAAGGAGCAAGCATGCGATGAAGGCTTTTACTTGGCTTATTCATTTCTTGGGCTAGGCCCTCAAAACCGATCGTTGAATTTACCAAGTCTCGAAGTAAGCTTTTTCCAAGTGCGGTGTCACCTTCAAAAAAGGCGGAAAGCGCCTCTTGGAATAAGGCCGCTGCAAAAGCAGGATCACGCTCAATGCGAGCCTTGACTGTATCTTTAAATAATTTCGTTAATGACATTATTATTTCCTCTTCTCTTTTCGAGCACTTTGTTTTCTGTCCCACTCATACACTTTCCAAGCAAGCTTTGCTCCATCAATGGCCTTTTGCTGCCCCTTCTCTTGACGAAAATACACGCGATACCCGGGACAAAAATCAATCGTCATTTCAAATAACCCATCTCCACTCGAGCTAGGTACACCTGAACCTTTGCAGTTGCAACAGGATCCAAAGCGTCAAACTATTTTGCGAAAGGTTATGTGCCATTTGCATCAAGGTACTCTGTAAATTCGTTTATTTTAGGCATCACTAATGGTAACATATAAGTTACTTATGGCAAGTAATTTTTTAAATCCCAACTCCATCCATAGTATTAGCGAGCCTACCTACACCTCAGTAAGTGCTGAAACCACATCTCAGACTTAATCAGAATCTAACCGGTTAACCTTGTTGCTTATTTAGATCTGGTGAATTAAGAATATGCTCAAAAAACAATAGTGATTCAGACTAAATAACTCGAGTCTGCCCCTTCTTTTGAAGAGTATATTGTTACTTATAAATAACTTTTTATAGTAATAAATGATATTATGTTGCTTATGAATAACAATATATTTACTCTTCGAGAGTTAGCACAGGCTATGCGCTCCGAACGTAAGGCGCTAGGCTTTACTCAGGCAGATCTGGCCAAAAAGGCAGGCCTTCGCAGAGAAACCATCATTCAGTTGGAAGCGGGCGAAAACATTAGTGCCCATACCCTGCTGCAAACAATCAGCGCACTAGGCAAGTGCTTGAGCATCAATGATGCCCGCCTCGATTACGACCAGCTAAAGGAAGCCTTCAGTGAAATCTGATCGTATTCAAAAACTCCTTATTAATACGCCCCAAGGCCACTCCGGAATACTCAGTAAAGAGTCCCGTTTTGCCTTTAATTACCAAACTACCGATCGCCGGGCAGAGGCCTCGCTAGTGTTACCTATTCGATCTGAGAGTTACGCCAGTGGCGGCCTATTTTCCATATTCCAAATGAATAAGCCCGAGGGCTATTTGCTGGAATATTTAAAAGCACGCTTCTCAAAGTCACTCTATTTAGATGACATGATGCTCCTCAAGCTTACGGGGGAAAATCAAATTGGACGCTTGCAGTATCTAGATCCCAGTGATGAAAAGTTAAAAACCACTAAAGCAATCATCTCTAAAGAAGAAATTTTGTCATCTAGCGCTTCTGAAGAGTTATTTGCATTTTTAGTAAACAGCTATTTTGACTCGGGAATTTCTGGATTCCAGCCCAAGGTGATTGCTCCTGTTAGCGATCGAAAGACTGTATCTACTGATCAATACATCATCAAAGCCTCTGGCGATGACTATCCATATTTAGCTCAAAATGAATTTATGTGTATGGAAGTAGCGCGTCGCTCTGGCATTACAGTGCCAGATTTTGAGCTGTCGGAAAATGGCGAGCTTTTTATCATGAAGCGTTTTGATATCAACGCTAGCGATAAGCATCTTGGTCTAGAAGATATGGCTGTGCTCATGGGGAAAACCACGGAGAAAAAATATCAAGGAAGTTACGAGGGTATCGCTAAAGCGATTGATATTTTTTGCAAATCCAACGCCCCTGAAAGCAAGAGACGATTTTTTGAATACATTGCTTTGTCTGTTCTCTTACGCAATGGCGATGCCCACCTGAAGAACTTTTCGCTGCTCTATGAAACGCCGGGTGATGAAGTCATGCTCTCTCCACTATACGATGTTGTGACAACTTCTATTTATGAAATACAGAACCCAAAGACAGGGGCAACTAAAGTTGACAATACGATGGCTTTAAATATGTTTAAAACCAAGAGTTATCCTAGTACTGCGCAGTTGATTGAATTTGGCAAAACCACTTGTATGCTGACCCATCCACAAGATGTCATTACCCGTATTGAGGAGATGAAATTGGAGGTGATGAAAGAGCACTCCGATCGCATGCATAGTGAACTCATCACCAAGCTGGGCAAAGTATGGGGAACCTCTCTCTAGCTGTGCATCATTCGGAGCTCAAGCGCCCGAATTGACGATTACAAAGCTTTAATCAAGCATGAAAATCGAAATCGAATACCTAGCTACGAGCCACTAGCTACCAGCCATGATTGGTGAACAGTGGTGAAATTATCTGTTACGAGCCGACTAGAATGGTCACTATGGAGCAGTCTTTGTATAAATCTAACAAATACTTCAGCATTACAAGCTTTCTCTCTCAAATCGCTTTTGTACTCCGCGTTCACTCAAAAAGTCACCAGATACTGCCGGACCATTTAAGAAAAAGTGATCCCAGGTATTTTCAATTGGCGTAATGATCCGTTCGCGACCTCGAATACGAATGGTGACCTTTCTCACCTTGTCGGGCAAGCGGGCTTGTGCGGACAGTCTGACTGTCTGGCTTCGATTGTTAGTAAACACGATGGTAATCACTATAGTCATCGCTTGCTCCCTATGTACACAGCATAAATATATAGCCAGTCGCAAAATGTCGGTAAGCATTGCTTAATACCAACAATTTGCATCGATCCAGCATCTGATACATTGAGTAAACATCCCCATTCAGTACAGATTGAAAACAACCCTACTGATACCAATCATTCTTAATAGAGCCGATCCGCCACAACCGAAATTAACTTTTACGAGATCGCTAGCAATAGAATCAACTGAGATAGCCCATCTTCATTCACTGTTGCAATCACTATGTCAAATCCTGAACAATGATTCTTATGAAATCAAGGTGGCCAATTTAGCCAATACCTCATCCATCACGTCAACTGGCACACTTTCTATTTTTTTTGCTTTTCTTGACACTAAGTCCAGCACCCTGAGTTGATCACATCGGGCAACACCCACGGTTTTAGTACCCACTAGATCGACTGTAAATCCAGCTATCCTTGCAAAATTTCCACCTGTTGTGATGGGTATTACCATTGGTGTCTTTGTTAACTTATTAAAAGGTCCTGGCGAAACTACGATCACAGGACGCATTCCCTTTTGCCCATAACCAGAAGCGGGATCCAGAGAAACCAAATAAATATCACCGCGATTCATTACAAAATCTCATTACCAACAGGTGCCAGCTCAAGCCAGCGCTTATCCTCTTTAGGCATTTTGGCTTTCTCATCGCACCTGGCTAATAAATCGGCTAATTTATATTTGGGTTTGGTAACTGGCTTTACTACTAAGCGCCCCTCTAGTAGAGCAACATCAACCATTGAGCCCGAGCCGATTTTGAGCTCCTCTAAAAATGCAGGCGAAACCGCCATCATCACCGAACCGCCTACTTTTCTCAAATTGGTAAGCATTTTCTTTTCCTTAAGTTATACATTAATATAACACTAATTTAACCCTATTGTAAATTATTATACAAATGTATAACCTAATGGAGACATATATTCAATGGTGTTAGCGAGCTTAGCCTTGGTGTATGCCATTTCTTATTTGCTCTAGTCTTATTGAGACTTATTAAGACTTATGGAGAAAAACGACTCGGCAGAAATCTGATTTAGATTATTCATTTTTCATCGAATATAAAATCCTAACTACCCTTCAAAAGGAAATTAATCTAAGGTCGCAATTATTTCAATCTTTGGAGCAACTGCTCTAACTAGCTTCTCAACACCATGCCCAGGATTTGACCTCTTTTGAGAAACAAGCAATCCCAATCTCTCCAAGAGTCTAATGTCCTTAGTAATAGCAGAACGCTCACGATGTAGGCTAATTCCCATTAGTTTTTAGGCTATTAAGCTCTCAGCAGGTATACCTAAGCCATTATGTAGGCGACGGATCATGGGCAAAGTCAGACTTCTCTTTTTAGCAAGTACCTCATATACGCGATTGAGTTCGCCAATCATCGGCTTTAAATCTTTTGGCTTTAAGTTAGCTTGCTCCATGCGAAATCGAATGTCCTCCACTGGATCTGCAGGAGAGATCACATGATGTTTAGCCTCATAAGAATCAATGAGCATGAGTAAAATTTCAAAACGATCTGCTTTTTTTGTACCCAATGCAGGCTCTTTATCAAAATAAACGGATGCCTCTGCAAGAGCATCTTCATACTCTGATTCATTGCGAATGGGTTTTAATTCTTTCATGATCTCTCCTATTCCCACCTCTTCCCAATGGACCTCCATCACCACCACTCACACGAATTCCCTGCCCTGGACCAGCCTCAACCTGAACATTATGAATATACAAGTCGCCTCCGTTGTTATTGCCTGCCTTAAAGTGCAAATGAGCTTTCTCTTCATATAAAGGTATAAGTGTGCTGATGATCTCATCAGGAGATGCATTAAAAGGAAGGTTTTGAATGACTTCCTGCACATCAGGGTCTTTCAATTCCGCTTGATTTATAAGAAAGTAGTCTCTCACCTTAATTCCCAGATCAGTCAAATCTAACGCTAACTTTAGACTCTCGATAACTTGCAACCAATCCATAATCTTTCTGAGCAATCAATAAAAACATAGGCACAAATTACTAAGCCACATCAAAAGAAATTAGCCTAAAGTTGCAATCATCTCTATTTTTGGCGCAACAGTTCTCACTAGTTTCTCAATACCATGCCCAGGATTTGATCTCTTTTGAGAAACAAGCAATCCTAATCTCTCCAAGAGTCCAATGTCCTTAGTGATAGCAGAACGCTCACGATGTAGGCTAACTGTAAGTTGAGTAATCGTTTTTGGCTCATCCATGACCTCTAACAACAGACGCCTGCGCGCTTCTGAGAGAACCATAAACATCTCTTGAGGATCCTCAAATGAGAAAGTTGCAGACTTCTTAAATGATTCACCACGATCTGCTTTTTGTGCGGCTTTCCGCGCACGATCAAAAAAGCCATCAACTTTATCAGTGCGAATAATTACTTTAGTCATTTTTTCACCTTTTTTAATCCTTTAACGATTTCCTGCCACTCTTCTTGAAACTGTTCTAGCGTTTGCTCATAGTTTATAAACTCGATAGGGGCTACTTTACCCATATAGTGCCTGTGGTGATAGTCATGTGCATTATCAAATCCCAATACTCGCCCGTTATCTCTTTGGCAAATCAGTGGATTGATATAAGCCAAGTTGTACCTTGTCACTATCGTCTTAGCGTCTTGAACATATCCCCAAACTTCAAAACTTAAAATCCCACCACCCTGACTTGCCTTTAGCTTGAAAGTTTCCCTCTCTAACTGAACTTCGATCTTAAGCTTGGATTTTTTAGTCATTGCTTATATTTTATCAGATATGCTACTGTATTGCATACCTGAATTTTTGAAGGGTGATACATAACATTAGAGAGCCTATTTACACTTCAGTAAGTGCTAAAAACCACATCTCGAGCACCTATTCACAATAAAGCTGGCCCTAAAAAATATATCGATATGTTCAGAATTTGCAAGTCAATGTGGTGCGGCCTTGGATTTTAAAGCAGCGCATCCAATCCCTCTAGACGACTGAAGAAGACTCTCGCTTAATTGGTTTAATTTTAGGTAACCGTAGTTTTCTGGCTTGTCGTAAATCCCACTGCAACTGCATGCCCAGCCATAAATCAGGAGAGGTTCCTAACCATGCGGCAAGCCTTAAGGCCATTACAGCAGTTAGGCCTGATTTAGCATTCAGTACTTTCGATAAGGTAGTGCGAGAAATATGCAACTGTTCTGCAGCCTGCTCAATTCTCATGCCTTCTGGTAACCACTCTCTTAGCACCTCACCTGGATGCGCTGGATTGTGCATATTCATCTCATTTCCCCTAGTCTCCTAGTAATAATCTTGATAATCCACCAACTCGACATCATATTTATCATTACAAACTTTTCGTAAATGAACTTATATTTTGCTCTACAAGCTTATAGCCACGCGAAACATAATCACCAAATGGATCAAACACGCTTGAGATCTTTATGGTGTTTAATGACCAAAGCCACCATATCTTTGGGTGTCATTTTTCCTGAGCGCGTCAGGGCAACCAACAAATCGTCGGTAGGATCACTCTTCACTTCATCGCCCGCCAACTTAGTAACCGAACTCGCCCAACGATCAACGTAGATTGGATTAAAGAGGACGCCCTTGCTTTTTGCCAAATTTCTGACGTACTGAGCAGTCAACGTCAAACGTACTCGCTTATTGCGATGTACTAGTTGGGAGCGCAATCTCTCCACCTTGAATGCAGCGCTTTCTAGCAAAGACTCCTTACCCAATTGCATGACCATAGCGGGCTTGGCGTAAATACCTCGATCCAACCTCTCAATTTGACCACCCTCTACTAAGGAATGCAGGGCGGCAGAAACTTGGCTGGGACTCCCAAACGACTTGACATCAGAGCGCAATAAAAGCCCATCTCGACGCGGGCGAAGGGATTGTAAGATGCGTCCTTTGATATCCATTTGGTTATTTTACTAAATCTATAAATATATAGCAATATCAATTACTTAAAGAATTACTATATGCCGGCCTATTAATCTGAAATTGAGATTCGATACATGACTCTAGCGTGCTTAAGTCAACGACTAAACATGCCTTTTTATTAAGCTCAAGGTATGACTGAGGAGTACCGATAAAAAACGATGGAAAAGCTATTATTGTTAGTGTTAATGTTGACGTTCTTATCTATGCTCTTATTGATAACCCTATTAATGCCTGATCGCTACCACTGAGGAGACACCATGAGCCAGCAACAACAATTGAACCCGTCACTACATGTCCGTTTATCTTGCGCGCTATCGGTTACTGTAGTCACAGCAGCTCTTGCATTGACAGCAGCCAGCCCCGCTAATGCCCAAGGCTACCCCAACAGAACCGTCAAAATGATTGTGCCCCTCACAACGGGTTCTGGTGCTGATATTGCTGGTCGTGTAGTAGCTAAGAATCTCACTGAAACTTGGAAGCAGCCCGTCATTATTGAAAATCGACCTGGCGCAGGGGGCTTGATTGGAACTGGTGTTGTTGTCAATGCTGAACCTGATGGCTACACCTTGTTGGTGCAATCCGCTTCCTATGCGGCTAATCCAGCCATTTATAAAAAACTGCCATACGATCCACTCAAAAGCTTGACGGATGTAGCGATCTTAGGTCAAACCCCGTATGTCATCATCACCGCTGCTGATGGGCCTTATCAGTCGATCCGCGAGCTGGTCATTGCCGCCAAATCCAAACCAGGTGAAATTACCTTTGCTTCTGCCGGTGTGGGCAGTTCTACCCATTTAGCAGCAGAGTATTTCAATCAAATCATGGGCATCAAACTGACTCATGTACCTTACAAAGGATCACCAGAAGCCATTCAAGACACGATGGCTGGTCGCACAGCTTTTTATATGGCACCACTAGATACCGCCATTGGTCAACTCCGGGGCGGCAAAGTACGCGCTCTAGGTGTGACTAGTAAAACGCGTAATGCGGCTGTCCCGGAAATTGCCAGTGTTGCAGAACAGGGTTACCCTACTTTTGAGATCGGACTCTGGTTTGGCGTGTGGGCACCCGCCGCTACTGCTCCCGCGATTGTGAAAAAAATCAATACTGATATTAATAAAGCCATGCTTGATCCTGAAGTCAAAACCGCTTATGAAACCAAAGGTATTAAAGCCACGCCAATGAGCCCCGCAGAATTTGCGAAGTTTGTGCGCGAAGAGATGGTTAAGTATCAAAAAATTGCTAAAGATGCCAACATTGAACCTCAGTAAAGAACTGCTCAGTGAAGCACCGCTCAGTAAGGTAGCAAGTAAAGCACCACTGTGCCAAGCCCCTGATCCCGCTATCCGAGCTCCTCGGATTGCTTTACCTCGCGGCTCTGTAGACTGCCATGCCCATGTATGTGGGCCAGCTGAAGTCTTTCCGTATGCGGATCAGCGTATCTATACGCCACCCGATGCAACGCTAGCGCAATACCAGTCTCTGCTCACGATGTTAGGAATAGATCGTGCCGTATTGGTTCAACCCAGTGTGTATGGCACTGATAACCGTGCCCTGATGGCGGCGCTAGCCGACACCCTTGCTTCAAGCTCCACCCCACAACAATTGCGTGGGGTTGCGGTGATTGATAGCAATCCAGAAGCAATAAGTGATACCGAACTAGAGCGCATGCACCAGGCTGGGGTAAGGGGTATTCGTTGCAATGTAGTCGATGTAGCCGACACCACAGTGGGTTTGCCTTTAGATCAACTCACTGCCCTAGCCCACCGTATTAAACCCTTTGGCTGGCATCTTGAACTGCTCATGCATGTGAATGAATATCCTGAACTGGATAAGATACTTGCCCACTTTCCGGTGGATTTGGTCTTTGGTCACTTTGGTTATTCCCATGCCAAACATGGGGTTACAGATCCAGGCTTTCAGGGTCTATTAAATTTACTGCGCGATCATAAGGCCTGGGTCAAAATGACCGGCCCCTATCGTATTTGTGATGGTGACTTCCCATATACGGATATGCGCGCGCTCAATGATGCGGTCATCAACGCCAATCCACAAAGATTAGTCTGGGGTAGTGACTGGCCCCATGTCATGGTGAAAAAAACAATGCCCCATGATGCCGATCTCTGCGACCTTTTGGGTGCCTGGGTAGCCGATGACACCCTTAAAAATGCCATCTTGGTAGACAACCCCTGTATGCTTTATGACTTCCCTGCTGTGACAAAGCAAAATAACTCATTAATAAGTTAAAAAAAATGGATACCACTCTTACTGTTGTTCTGGGCATTGTTGCGATGCTGCTCCCCATCGTGGTGGGGCGCCTTGTATGGAAACGCTTTGACCAATACTTTGGCAAAAATGATGAGGCCTATATGGATACTCTCGAGTACTTCCTCAAGAAACTGGGCTTTACTATTTTGATAGCTTTTATCGTGCTTTGGATAGGCATGAGCTTAGTATTCAGTGGTAGTCCAACTTACTAAACACAAACGATTAAGATCCAGCATGAACGAGCAACTCAAGACCATTCTGAACAAGGCAAAACTCAACTTTGTGGTGTTAGCAGGCATCGTTGTCCTCGCATTGGTTGGAAAAATCACCAACCCTGAGTTTACGAACAGTGTTTTTCAGACTGCAGACCAATTAGTATCGGATCTGATTTTGCTGTTTGTTGCCATCACCCTGGGTGCTTTTATTCCGAACTTCAAGTTAGTGGTTCTTGGGGCTATCGCCTCTTTTATTGCAGCAGCAGTTGCAATACAGACAGGTGCCTTTGCCTACCTCACCATAGACTACTTATGTGCCGTACTTATTGTGGTACTCGGTTTTGCCTCAATTGCTAACTTGTATAGACACTATCGAGAATTTCAGCTCTAGAGTTCTTTACTTATCCTCGAGATAACCCCGCGGGTGATTTTTTGATGATGCCCGCGCTTAATCAAGCAAGTTCTCCATCGCCTTTTCGGTAATGAGTCTTTGCATTAAATCTCTTTCTGGATTATCTATTTGAGTTTTATCTAAAAAACGCTGGTTACGCTCGTAGATTCCTATAGCTTCTTCATCCGAAAGGAGCGCATCAATATCTAACTGCCAAGCTAAGGCCGTAAGTTGAGGATAGTCCCCAATGCGGATGTGTGAGCCCTCAATGCGTGCTTGATTTTTTGCTTGGGCGCCTTGAAGAGATTGCCCACTACCCTCAGCCACAATATCCAGATGAAGGCCGAGCACCTTGCAGACCTTTAGATAAGCCCCCAAGCTAACCGAAGTTTCACCCCTCTCGATTCGATGGAGGGTAATTCTAGAAATCCCGGCAGCCCCAGCAGTAGACTGTGCTCGCACACCCAAAGCCTTCCTTTGGGCAGTGATTTTTGCACCTAAATCTATTGGTTGACTTGGGGATAAATTGCTCATAATGTTTCTTATTATATACAAAATAGTATTTTTGTATACTTTGAGATACAAATATTCACTACCATCTATAAGTCACAGCACCATAATTCACGGTACCAAAATAGCCGCATGTCTGTGAGAGCCCTCAAATATGGACTCAAATTGAGGATCTCTTAAGTAAAGCCTCCGCTGTCAATTATTTTGAGTACGATGTCGATGATGGTAAGTCTTACGGCACCTTCATTAAATCATTCTCGTATAAGCTTAGGGCCTATCTCAACCAAGATGTATTTATGTCTCTTGCATGCTTCTTACATGCTTCTTATATGCCTCTTATGTACCCCTTACAGCCCCTTTAGATTCCCATGACCCTTTTAAATGAATTACTGAGCCAAGCATGGTTTATCAGCCTGATGGCAATCATGTTGATTGGCGCTGTCTTAGCAGCAGTCCATTACGCTGAAGTGATTGCCCACAAAACGGGTGAACCCTATGGAACACTAGTCCTCGCTATCAGCGTCACTATTATTGAAGTAGCGCTGATTGTCTCGATGATGCTAACCGGCCACGAAGGATCCGAATTCATTGCTCGGGATGCCATTTTTGCCACCGTCATGATCGTCATCAATGGGGTTATTGGCTTATGCATCTTTGTTGGTGGTCTCAAACATTATGAAATGACTTTCCGTAATGAAGGTACCAATTCTGCGTTAGCGGTGCTCACTGCTTTGGCGACCTTTATTTTAGTGTTACCGGTCTTTACCGTTAGTACAGCAGGTCCTGACTTTACCCAAAGTCAGTTGGCGTTTGTGGGTATTGCTGCGTTTGCTTTGTATGCCTCCTTTATCTTCTTTCAGACGGTCACGCATCGGGATTACTACCTCCCTCTGGCTAAAGAACAACTGAACGACAGCAGCATTCATGCAGATAAGCCCAGTAATTTGAAGACGGCTGTTAGTGGTGTATTGCTGCTCATCTCACTCATTGCCGTAGTGGGGCTTGCCAAGGCCTTAAGTCCAGCCATTGAGACAGGGGTTAATGCTGTGGGTGCTCCTAAAACGATTGTGGGTATTGCGATTGCCCTGTTGGTGCTGTTGCCTGAAGGCTATGCTGCCGTTAGAGCCGCTAGAGCCAATCGCTTGCAAAGTAGTTTGAACTTGGCCCTAGGCTCTGGCTTAGCGAGTATTGGCTTATCTATTCCGGTAGTGGCTGTAATTGCGATTTACTTTAAGCTACCCTTGAGTTTAGGTATCAGTAATTTAAACATGGTGCTGATGTATCTCTCACTGTGTATTGGAGCCCTGACCTTAGCGATTGGAAGAACTACCTTGCTACAAGGGCTGGTGCATCTGATTCTTTTCTTTGCTTATTTGTTTTTGAGTTTGGTGCCTTAGCGCAAGCTTGTCAGGAATGGGCTTGTAGACAGGCCGAAAACTCGATAGGCTTACTTTATTTGAAGCATCTTAAGCCTGCGGGGTAGGTGCTGAGGTAGGCACTGAGGTAAGCACTGAAACAAGCAATAAGAAAATCTGCACATTAACCAGCGATATAAGCTGTAACACTACCGGTAAAACAACCGGCAAAATATTTATTTTAATTTTTCCATAAACGATATAAGCTATTGTTTAATATGGTTTTATTTAATTACTAAACTAGTAAACATACCAGCAAAAATGTCAAAAAATAAAGCATTTCAATATACCAGTCCGCATCAATTTGAGCCCCTTCTACCCCAAAAGGAGCTTGGATTGTTTCGTGAGCGCGCTGATGCGGTAGCACAACAATCCATACAACTCAGTAGTGGAGCGCACCCCGTCAATATCGCCAGCCTAAGGGAGCTCGTGCGCTCCATGAATTCATACTACTCAAATCGTATTGAGGGTCAAAGTACCCATCCTACAAATATAGAAAGAGCGCTGCACCAAGACTTCTCACAAAAACCGGACATTGCCCAGCTGCAACGGATTGCTTTAGCCCATATTGATACTGAGCGTGAGCTAGAGAACGTGCTTATTCATCCTGAGCAATCTCCACTCAACTCAGCCACCCTATTAAAAGCACATGCTGCGCTATATGGTCGCTTAAGCCCATTGGATCGAATCACAAAAGATCATCGTATTGTTGAGCCTTGAATGATCCGTCAAGAGCAGGTAGTGGTTGGAAGGCATGAGCCACCTTTGTGATCAAGCATTCCGGACTTTTTTAGGGCAATGGATAGAATTTATACGAGGCCAGTACCTTTGGGTGAACAGTTGATCTATGCTGCCTGCCAGCATCACCGAGCAGCATGGGTCCATCCTTTTTTAGACGGCAATGGTCGCACAGTACGATTGCAAACACATCGCGCACTGTGGCCACTCAGTAAAGGCTTATGGTCTATGAACCGAGGCTTAGCCAGACACCGAGATACTTATTACGCTCAACTTACTGCGGCATACTCCCTTCGGCAAGGTGATTTAGATGGCCGCGGCAATCTCAGTGAGGCAACCTTACGCCAGTGGTGTAGTTGGTTTATTTCCATCGCAGAAGATCAGGTGGGGTTTATGGGCCAAATGCTTGATCTCCATCAAATGAAATCACGTATCACCGCACTTATTTCCTATCGATCCGAGATGGACAAGGCGATTCGCAGAGAAGCTATCTTGCCTTTGTACCATTTATTTCTGGCGGGGCCGATTACTCGGGGGGAATTCCAGCAAATGACTGGATTACAAGAAAGAACAGCTCAGTCCTTGCTATCGAATTTGATTAAATCGGGGTTAGTGACGAGTAAAAGTCATGTTGCCCCTGTGCAGCTTGCCTTCCCCTTAGATGCATTGCAGTTTTTATTGCCCAATCTGTATCCCGAAGCATCTACACAGTCGCAGTAAGAACTTAAGAGAGGAGGTAGGACATGGATCCTCAATCTGTCAAATCGACACCACATTTAGCGGTATATCTTACGTAGTCACTATGTTTAGTAAGCCCTCATTCTTACTGCTATTACATGCCTAACCATATGCAGTCTAGATTGCAAATAACGAGGTAGGACCTATCGATGTTTATGGCCCGATCTTGCGGCACCACAGATTTATAGTGCGAAATTGAGGAAAGCAACTTTTGGGTATTAACGCGTGCAGGCTTTTGAGAGAAACAAGATGATCTGACGGGCAAGGGGTTCCCAAGAGAAGGGGTCTGGCACGCCAGTTTCTTTATTAGAGCCTGCAACACTAACTGAATTGGATACAGCATCAGATACAGCAGTGCTCACTATATTTTGAGGTGTCGGCGAGCATAGCTGATCAATAAATATCTTAATCATTACAAATAGTAAAAGCAGCACACCAATTAAAACGATGATCTTTTTACTATTCATCACGCTTGCTCCTCAGATGACCACCGCAATGGCAAGGGTACATCTCCATAAAAATACTTAAGAATATCTCTAAAGCTTGGGCATCTTTTTTAGATCTAGCTTAATAGTGGCGCCATACTGATCACTCAGACCAATCACTGATCGCAATGGTATGTGGTCTTTTTCAGAAAACCAGATTTCAAAGGTGGCATTGTCATCCTTAGACGTGGTCTTGTAATACCGTACTGCCTTTATTTTTCCGCCATCAAAAGGAAAGTCCCAAGGCTCGCCACGTACTAAGGTGTAATTTTTAATGGAGCGGCCATCCGTAACAGGCAGAACTACTGACTTCATAGGCAGTTCACGGCCTATAAATTGATAGCCTACAGTCAGCATATCCAGTAAACGACCAGTGTAGGGTGCTGTACCCACTGGTGGTGTACGTGAAGAGACTTTATAAAAATTCACGATGTTCTTGGGAGCTTCTACCTTAGCCAGGAGTAAATCCGTATTACCGCGCTTCTCTTGATAGGTATTAGTCAACATACCTGTGGCACTCATTGACCCTACTGAATCTCGAATCAAGTTCTGACCCCCTAATGCAGTAGACATCCCTGCTAATAAGGTTCCTTTTGAGCTAATGTGATACTTAGTGCTATCCATCTTGACTTGATCAACCACGGTAGCAACCGCCATAGAGCCACTCACGATCTTATAGACGGATTCATAAGGACTGGGTTCTTCTTTAGTACGAGCCAAATAAGCAGAACGCTTAGATGCATCCACGGTGACTTTGAGGTCGTATTCAAATTGGGTATTAATAGCAGTCGAGGGTGTCTGAGCCCCTATTGCACTGGAAAGTGCGCCCAAGGCTAGGAGGCCAAAAAGACTCCTAAAAAGGAAGTTGCCGGCGGTACTCAGATTGAATAGATGCATATTCATTTGTGACCTTAAAGAGCGATTCTGAATTAATATTCATTATAAGTAATTTAAGTGTTATTTAGCCATAAAACCGGTGAGGCTTACGGAACCCTGGTGCTTTCGATTAGTGTCACCATCATTGAAGTAGCGCTGATTATTTCCCTGATGCTGACGGGTCATGAAAGATCGGAGTTTATTGCTCGGGATGCTGTATTTGCGACCGTCATGATTGTGATTAACCAAGCCATTGGGATCTGTATCTTTATGGTTGCCTTAAGCATCATGGCTTTTCTTGCTAGTGCTTCCCTATCGCAAGGGATGATGAACTTGATTATCCTCTTTGTGAGCTTATTTTTAAGTTTGGTGCCTTAAAGAGAAAACTGGGTTAACGGAGTTTGGCACGCATGAGCCATAGGGTATTCATGAGGAAGGAATGACGTGATTATAATCTATAATAAAAATTATGATCAGTTTGCTTACTGCCTTCTTTGCCTCCTTTATAGCCACACTGCTGGTTATTCGTTTTAAGAATTTACATCAACATATCTCTGGGGATTCCGATTTATCCGGGCCTCAAAAGTTTCATCTAGTGTCAGTACCCCGCATCGGGGGTATCAGCATTGCCTTGGGAATATTTATCGCGATTACCTTGCGTGCCTATTCTGCTTCTACAGAGGTTAACCCAGTCATCTCACTAGAAATCGTGCTTTTCATTTGCGCTATCCCCGTGTTTACCATTGGTCTTGCTGAAGATCTCACGAAAAAAATCTCGGTCAGAATGCGCCTACTCTTTACTGCATTTGGGGCCCTCTTGGTGACGCAACTGTTAAATGCCTTGATTACCCACTTGGATATTCCGGTGGTTGATTATTTACTGTCATTTTCTGTAGTGAGCACTCTTTTCACTATTTTTGCTATTACCGGACTGGCCAATGCTTACAACATCATTGATGGCTTTAATGGCCTATCAAGTATGGTTGCCATGATTACCTTGATTGCACTAGGTTACATGGGGCATACCTTGGCTGATATCACCATCATGACCCTATCCTTTATGATGGCGAGCGCTATTTTGGGATTCTTTATCTGGAACTATCCCCGCGGTTTGATATTTTTAGGAGATGGCGGTGCATACCTCATTGGCTTTTGGATTGCTGCAATTTCTGTTTTACTGATTGCTCGCCACCCCAATATCTCACCTTGGTTTGCTCTGCTGATTAATGCTTATCCCATTTTCGAAACGCTCTTTACGATCTATCGCAGAAAGATGCACCAAGGAAAAAGTCCAGGGCAGCCAGATGGCATTCATTTTCATACTTTGATTTTTAGACGTATTCTGAATCCCTCGCATATTGCTACGCGGCGGGACTGGTTTGATGCTAACGCCAAAACATCACCCTATTTATGGACCCTCACAGGGCTTGCGATTGTTCCGGCGATTTTATGGTGGCAATCTACCCCCATTTTGGTCGCTTGCTGCGTTCTATTTGCAGTCACCTATATTTGGCTCTATCGCCAGATCGTTTGTTTTAGAACGCCGAAATGGATGCGTCTATATTAAAAGAAAAGAGCAAGTCTTTCATTTAATGATCTTGAGCACACTCAAGATTTGCCAAACTAAAATGATTACTACCAAACTGGCGACAATGAGAAAACTCATCTCAATCCGAAATAACTTCACACGCTTGTGAACATATTCAATCGATGGCATCTTATCACCTTTTAATGAATTAAAAAGCCAGGCTAAATGGTTTGGAGTTCAAAAGCGATAGGTAGGATCAGATTTGAATGTGTGAAGTTTCTGACGTGGAAATATTGTGGATGCTAATGCTTCGTCTCGGGCCTGCATTTAATGCAGGTATAAAATCTTAAACTCTCCTGGGGACTTTTTTAATATTTTTATGTGTATAGCCATACCTCGCCCAGTACTCTTTATCCGAGTACTCAGCGACTACCAGAGCTGTATAGACTGCCAACAAAGATGCTCTGAGAAAATTTACATCAACCTATTTTTCAGCAAGCTTTAGCTCCTCAGTCTCCCATGGAGCAATCATTCCAAATCTTAAAATCAAGTCTTATCTAGCATCTGATATGAGAAGCAATACCGTCCCGCCATAGGATTCATAACCCTTGCTTCATTTCTCACCTAAATCGCATATCTGGTCTTGTAACTTATGGGGCATTAGGTTGCTGCCAGCAAAGGCTTCATCGCCATTGGGGCCATAGCTGGATTACTCTTAAACTTCTGCTCAACTTCCCATAAATCAACTGCTTCTTGCATATGCAACCAGCTCTCGGGCGTTCCACCAATTACCTTGGAGAGTCTTACAGCCATCTCGGCACTGATACCTCTTTTTTCGTGGAGTATTTCTGAAACAGTTAAACGACTCACGCCTAAATAGTTAGCAAAAATCGCCTGGGTAATACCAAGCTCAGGCAAGACATCCTCGCGCAAAATAGCACCTGGATGAGTGGGTCTACGGCTTGGGTTTCTCAAGCTTCTCATTATTTTCTTCACTAGTGATAATCCTCCAAGTCTACTTCGATAGCACTATCGCCATCAAATTGAAAAGTTATTCGCCAATTTCCGGATGCAGTAACCGAATAAACGCCTCTTCGCTTTCCTTTTAATTCATGAAACTTCAATCCCGGTAAATCCATATCTTCGGGCATGATCGCTGAATCTAAACGATCTAATATTCGCTCGATTCTGGCACCAAACTGTGCAGGAATAGCCTTGTAGCTACCCTTGATAAAAAAGCTCTCTAGCCCTTTATGACGAAACGATACGATCATGCAATTCCTTTTTTATCATTGTAATGTACTTAATTACAATGTCAAGGTATTCATTACATTATGACTCTGTCTCGATACTGCCCGATATCAGTCTCATAACCAGACTGGTGCTTTTGCTTAATCCAAGGCACGGAACCCTCATTTAATACTCCTACTTTTGACATTAAGCCATACCCGTTGGCCCAGGAGCGCCAAAAGCATCAGAAAGAATGCGGCCGCTAGTCCTCCAGCCGCCGCCTTAATCATGCCGCGTTTTTTGGCGGTAGGACTGGTATTGCTCTCTAGGCTCTTGGTAAACCGGGTTTGGATAGTAAGCAGCTGGCTACGCAAGCCCTGTAAGACCTCCAAGGCATTATCATCCCCAGCCCCCACTTTGTTCAGTACCGACTCCTGCAAATCGAGCAACTGTTTGGCGAGCACCAACCCATCCTGACTTTGATCCATCAGGGGTAATGCCTGTTCCAAAAATCTATTGAGGACACTGATTTGGGAGAGCCGTTTTTTGGTGCGCTCGAGAGACTCCTTAGAGGCATTGATATCACTATTAACCGCCACGATCTGAGTGGAAATAGGAAGGTACTTGGCACCGGAGTCTTTGGCTTCGACCACCTGTTGGTTCGCTGTCCCACTTTGGGGGAATCGGGTGCGCAGCTGATCTAAATTCTTCGCTCGCTCACTTAGGTACTGCAACTCAATTTGGGTGGTCGTAATTCGCTTATTGAGCTCAGCTACTTGGGCCACCGAGTCGCTCTCGTAACCGTTTATGAGCCCTTTGAGCTGAAGATAGGCTGAACCGGTACGTAAAAAATTGGCTACAAACTTGACCGCCTCGATAGCCTCGGCTTTAGTAGCGCCACTAGCATCGATGGTTAGACTAAGGATCGTGGTAGCGGCGCCATCCAAATCTTTGCCAATGGCGGCTAGGTCCTTAGTATCCGCCTTAGAGAGCGCATAGGTGGGAATCACATTTTTTTGCCACCATGCCTCATCGCTCATCGCTAGATATTGCGCAAGATTAGCGCCGCTCAATCCATCATCCTCGACCGCTTGGGATGCCAAATTAGGAAGGCTTTTTTGCACCGTACGCCAGGACACGATATCCAAGGCATAGTTGTTGTTGTTGTTGTTGTTCAGCAGCACCAGCTGCGCGCTGTAGCCGACCAAGAAAAACCAACACGCCAGGCCCAAAACCAATCCGAATACCGCTGCAGTCACAAGCTTTTTCCAGGCGCCCTGAGTGAAATCGACGATATCCAGGAGGGAGATTTCTGACTCTTGAGGCCTAAGCTCCTCTTTAGTTTGAGATTGGGATTGGATCTGATTCATTTATTTGGTGACTTATTTGTTTAAAAACCATTTACCCTGAAATTCTTAATGGCATCAAGTTAACCTAGTTAACAATATCACAATTAATTAAAACTTTTATAAGAACTAAATCACTCATACTTATTAAAACTAAAAGCTTAAACTTAGGTCGTCGGGCAAATATGATCCCTCAACCATCAAGAGGTCGCTGATCAGCTCTAACTAGTCCCCAAAACTGCAGTCCTGATAAAAGTGCAACCCAGAAAAAGAGGGATTCTAGGCCGTGCTGACCAATAAGCTCAGCAACCGTATATAGAAGCAATAAAGCTACGCTAAGCATTACCCCCTCCCGGGCAAATGGGGAAGACGCCCCCCATGATCTTTTGAAAAGCAGCAAGATCGACCCAATCAACAGCGCTAATCCCGGCACTCCCAGTGAGAGACCTAGGTCTAACCAAGCGCTGTGCGAAGCGGCTGCAAAATTAGGGTTAGCCGCTATTTGCGGGTAGCGCTTTTCTAAAGATCGACCTAGTGAACGGTGCAAGACACCATTCCCGAGGGGTTCCTCGTAAATCAGTCGCAGAGCCGCGGTTGCCCATGCCACTCGCTCATAGGTGTTAATAGTGACTTGCCTACCCGATGGCGTTTTTGGGTAACCCATTAAAGAAGGGTTTTGCCAGTTGGGATAGCGGTCGATTTGTATTGCAATCTGCGCATCCTCCAAGGAGTTGTTCCAGCCCTGATTTAATTGCGTTTGGCGGTACGAAAAATAGAGAGTCAACCCCACAAGAAGGCCCATGAAAAGGATTAAAAGCCCTTTGCTTGTCAGGCCTTGCTGCTTTACCAGCGCAGGCAAGAAACTGGTTACGCAGGCAAAGACCAGCAAAATCACGGCTAGCCCAATGCCGTTACGAGTATCAAAGAGGAAAACATAAGCAAACAGCACGGCTGATATTACTAAGAAGCTGATCATAAGAGTGGCATAGCGATGCTTTGGAGACAACTTGCCCACTAGGACATTTCCGATACCAGCTAGCAGCCCCGCTATGAGAAGAGTGCCCACCATCACTACGTTATGCTTTCCAAAAAAAATGTAGTTAAAGTAGTCTGGCTGAAAAAGAACCCCGCTACTCCAAAAACGTGGCAGGTATTGCGAGTACAGCACCACAAATCCCGCGAATAAGCCAAGCCAAAGCCATTTGATTGATGACGGGCACCGAGTAATGGCTAGCCCGGTCGCGAACCCCATGATGGCGGCCAAAAGGCAGCGCAGCCATGTGCTGGTCAGCTCTTGGTATTGCACGATGGGGGCTTGGCTAAGCCATAGGTAATGGGCGAGTACCCAAACCAATACAGCCCCCAACATTGCAGGGGCTAGATAGGTTTTAAGGGGATAGGTTCGTGCTGAAGCCTGAAAGAAGACAAAGCCATAAAAGAGCCCCAGGATGGCGCCAACACCTAGCAGGGAATTTCTCAGAGCAATCGTATGCTGCATTGCCCAGATGCAGACCAACACTGAGCTTAGCACTATCAGCGCCCATTGCAGGGGTCGGTACGCTGTTTGATTGGACATTACTTTTTCACGCCGGTTATTTAGCATCATTACAGGCAGTTTATAGGATGCTCAAAAGAGGTTCGACTTAAAATACTCCTATGGCAGCCAAAGACCTTATCAAACCATGAAAATTGCTTGTGTAATCCAGGGTGACATCCGCCGAGGATCTGATTTGGTTCTTAGGGAGATGTCCAAGCACTTTGAACTGACGATCTTATCGACTTGGGAAGACGAGAAATCCATCCCTAGCGGTCAATTTATAACGATAAAAAGCGCAAAACCAGCAATCGCGGGATTTAGTAGCCGTAACTATCAGCGTAAATCAACTGCACGGGGCATTGAAATGGCTCGCCATGCAGGGTGCGACTACATCCTCAAATGGCGCACAGATATGCTCGCTACCCAGTTAGATGTAGAGCAACTGCTAGCCTGGTCAGACTATCAGCCTCCTAAAGATGCAAAATCACGCCTGGTTATGCCTGCCTTTCGGAACATCTCCATTAATCCCGATTATTTATCGACTATTCCCGACCTATTTGCATTTGGGCACATTGATGAGATGGAACGACTTTGGGGGGAGGAGGGCTTTGATTACTCGCATCAATACAATGTTCCCCCTGAGTTTACAAAGCCTCTGCATGAGCTAGCGCAGGGGGACGATCTGCGAGATTTTTATTGCGCTGAAGCTGAGCTCTATGCAATCTACCAATCCCGAGTACGAAATCAGCTGGGCCTTGACCTAAGGCATAAAGTACTTGCCGAGAAACGACTCCGCTTAATTGACTATCGTAAGCTGGGAATTTTGTGGTTCGGACCCAAGGCT
This sequence comes from Polynucleobacter brandtiae, assembly GCF_002797575.1. Lineage (GTDB taxonomy): Bacteria > Pseudomonadota > Gammaproteobacteria > Burkholderiales > Burkholderiaceae > Polynucleobacter > Polynucleobacter brandtiae. Next base: position 87,724 of record NZ_PGTX01000002.1, read on the forward strand.
GGGTTTAGAAGTATTGGCCAAGCATGGGAGCACCCATGGTGGACAGAAACAAACTGGATGAAACAAAATGCAACTGTTCATTCTTACGGCCGACCAATTGGAGGCATCAAGGGTCGCATCAGAAGAAAGATTTCAAAAATGAAAATAAAAGCGGAACTCAAGTTGCAAAATCAACTATGGCTAAAAAATTATTCCGCTACGGTGATTTGATCTCCGATAGATAACCAATGAAGCAGCCTGTCACTTTGCCATAATGGCCACAATTGACTTTATCCCCACCAAAAAATGACCTTACCCTTACACCCGAAATACCGGCCCGATATCGATGGGCTAAGGGCTATAGCGGTTCTTTCGGTTGTTATTTTTCATGGATTCCCGCATTTACTTCCAGGGGGTTTCATCGGGGTAGATATCTTTTTTGTTATTTCTGGATACCTCATTTCCACTATTATTTTTCAAAATATCCAAAATCATACTTTTAGCTTTGCAGATTTTTATACCCGCAGAATTCGTCGCATTTTTCCAGCACTCATTGTTGTTCTAATTTTTTGTCATGCCCTCGGCTGGTTTTTATTGGTGCCCAGCGAGTATCAACAGCTAGGTAAACATATCGCGGGAGGATCTAGCTTTTTATCTAACCTATTGCTTTGGCGTGAGAGCGGCTATTTTGATGCTAGCGCAGAATCCAAGCCACTGCTCCATTTATGGAGCCTAGGTATCGAAGAGCAGTTCTATATTGTTTGGCCACTCATACTACTGCTTGCTTATAAGGCTCGACTGCATTTAATTCAGGTGGTTGTTTGGATGTTAGGTGCATCCTTTATCGTTAATCTCTTGTTAACCAGCAGCGATCCAATTTCTGCTTTCTATTTACCTTTGAGCCGATTCTGGGAGTTGTTGATAGGTGCAGTTATCGCCCATACAAGCATCCATCACAAAGAATTTATATCCCGACTTCCATTATCTAGAGGAGTGATTTCAACCCTAGGGCTAGTGCTCATCTTCGTTAGCATGGCAGTGATTAATAAAGGGAGCCTGTTTCCGGGATGGTGGGCACTGCTACCGACTCTGGGTGCTGCATTTATCATCGTTGGTGGGCCCCAAGCTTGGATTAACCAAAAATTACTCGCACACCCACTGCTTGTTTGGTTTGGTTTAATTAGCTTTCCGCTGTACCTCTGGCATTGGCCTATCTTTACGTTTTACAGACTGTACTCGTTTCATGAAGTTAGCGCTATCGCCTATGTTCTTTTGATTGCCCTATCCATCTTGTTAGCCTGGTGTACTTTTTATTTCATTGAACGTCAGTTTCGTCATGACAAAAATCCGTGGAAATTATCAAGCTTAATGATTGGATTAATTGCAATAGGCTTCATCGGCTGGAATTGCTATGACCGAGAGGGGATGCCTTTTAGAGCGATTGCCCAAGAAAAGTTCAATTTTAAAATTGAGCATGCTTACGGTCAAACCCACTGCTTTAGCCTCCTAAATCAGGCAGACCGAATTATTTGTGATAAATCAGTAATGCAGAGTGGCCCGAATAAACCCATTTTTTTATGGGGCGACTCTCATGCTGCCCATTTAAATGCCGGCTTACTTGCACAGCTAAAAGAAAAGAGCATTGCACTGTATGACGGCTCATTACCCGCATGCCCGCCAATTCTTCATTTTCTCCCCCGCCAAGAGCGTTCGGATGCAACGCAAGCAAACGAAAATTGCGAACAAAATAATCTGCGCACTTTTAAAGAAATCAAAACTTACAAGCCAAGCACGGTCATTCTTGCCGCAGATTGGCTGCAATACGATGGCGTGAACCAATTTAACCTGCTGACAATGCGAAAAATTGAAGAGACGATTCTGTCGCTAAGGGCTCTTGGGGTAAACAACATCATTCTGATAGGCAATTTTCCTATTTTTTACATTGATCAACCTAGGTTAGCCTCTGCCTTATTTGAGTCGAACCTTAAAAACAGAACATTCCAACGCTTCAATACAGAATCACTAGAGATTAATAAAAAGTTGAAAGATTTTGCACAAGAAAGCAACATTACTTTTGTATCGCCAACCGACATTCTTTGCAACAGCGAGGGATGCCTGCTTTCTACTTCGAAAAAAACCCTGATCCCTATAGGGCTAGATACCAGTCACCTGTCAAAAGAGGGGTCCATCTTTTTTATTAATCAAGCCCTATTAGATAATTTAATTCGTTTTCAATAAGCCTCAATCCGTAGGATAGAAATTACACTAACGAAACAACCCCGTACCATCTAATTGAACTTTAAATTTTTCATAGGTTTTCACGTCATAGTGATATGGAAAGTTTTTTAGCTCTTCCGAAACATGTTCTGGCCATGCAATTTCGACCTCATTAATCTGTATGGGGGTTAAATTTTTCACGCTTTTAGAGATTTTTTGAATTACCTCCACTATCCCATGATGGCGATCGATGTAAAGCTGCCTTTTCTCTAAGGCGATCGGAAAATGCAAGAATAAAATTGGCACCAGCCCCCAGCGGGCCTCGAAAGCATTGAAAAGTGCCAGATACTGTTTTTCCAAACTTTCTACTGGCAATAATCCATGACATTTAAATTGAGATTCAAATTCAGTTGTATGGCTAACATCGCCATATGCGCAAGCAAATAACCACTGATCACGCCTACTCTCAAAAAGTTGATCTGTTAACTCAGAAAATGAATCCATCAAAATAAATTTTGGCGATTTTTTGGGGAGGCAGTCAAAAAATTCAAGCTGTTTTATTAAAGGCAGAACATCTTCTCGACACATTAATCTGCGCAGAGAGACCGCTTTAGGCTTTAATCTAGGATCTCTTAATAGGTTCAACAATAAGTCAACTCGACCTTTTTGAAGGTTGACTTCTTTTGGCGTGCCCGATATCAATTTAAGAACGTCGTAACCTAAGCACGCATGTCTACCTAAAAACCACTCACGGCGAGTGTAACGCCAGCGTAATTTATGTTTGAACGCTAACTTTAGTGGCTCTAACTTCTTAGAAAAATACCCCATCGTATGACACCATTAGTAATACGTTAAATTAAACGCAGGTAAGCATTCAAGTCCTCTGGGGTACCAATGCCGTGCATAGCGCTTTGCTCAATATTAAATATACCGATCTTTTTTTGTTCTGCAATAAGATAGTTATAAACAGGGCAAATATAAAATTCGTTATTAGTTCGATCATTTTCAATCACCATCTGAACAATGTTATCTACCATTTCCCCAGCTTTTTTAAAGTAATAGATCCCAACCGTTGCATATTCAGAAATAGGTTTTTTCTCTCGCACTTCAGATACGAGATCATTAGAATTGAGTTTTGCAAAAGACCATTTTGGATTCTTCTCAGGATCAACGAATGTTAAGATCGATCCATCTAGATCTCGAACCCTAATGTCTTCTAAATATTGCTCAAAACAGTTATCAATAATTTGATCAGAATTTGCGATGATTACAGGAGAGTCGAGCTCAAGATAATTGCGAGCATAAAGTACCGTGCAGGCCGTACCCTCTGTTAGCTTATCTATCGGGACAAAAACCACGTCAAACTCTGCTTCAATTCTAGCAATTGCGTTGGCATTGTTGACTATGTGCTCTGCGCGTGCCAATAAGATAAAACGGGCGTTGGGATGAGACAAGTTCTCCATCACCCGAACAATCATAGGCTTTCCAGCAACATCAATGAAGGGCTTTGGATCGCTGTAGCCAGCAGAGGCAAAACGGGAGCCTAGGCCAGCCATCGGAATCACAATATTCATATTGCATCGCCTAAATATTTATCGTTTTGGGCTCCAGGAAACTTGACTACGGTAGTAACAGAATCCTCTAAAACCTCAAAATCAGTCGACTCGCCCGGCTCAATCAAAATAATATCGCCGGCCTTATACATAATATCGTTCATCTTGACCATACCCGAAACAATGACTGTGACTTCACTTGCAAGCTTATGATGATGCCGATCCTCTTTATCCCCTTTTTTGTAATACTTAACAGCAACCTCAACGTCTTGCGTAGGGATAATTGTTGGAGCGAAGTCACCAACGAACCAACCCTTAGTCATATCGGATAGCGAAAACTTTTTCAATGGTGGCCTCTAATGAGATTTATAGACTTTTTTCATATTCTTCAATTTTTTGAGGAGTATAAAAACTGTGATACTGAGAAGTTGGTATAGCAACGGCGTGAATGGACTTATTTTTTAGAATTAGCTCATTAAACGTAGGCGCAATAAAAAATGAATCTGATGCAGAGCAGGATTTACGAATCATTTCCTGAGCTGCTGCAACAAAGCAAGCGCCATGTTTAAAGTAGTAAAACCCTGCAATGGCATTTCGGCTTAGCGGCCTTTTTTCTGCCGTCTCCATCACAGAGCTAGATTCATCCAGTAAGACAAAAGACCAGCGTGGATGCGTCGAATCAAATACAAGACATCCTGCATCTGCATTTTTATGATTAATCGTGGCCAGCGTAATATTGAGGTCGCAGTCAAATATTTGATCAAAATTTGCAATCAATAAAGACTCATCGTTATTGATAATATCGATCGCCATTAGTGCGCTACATGCAGCCCCTTGTGTCTCTCGATCCAGAATGATGACCTCACAATTGCTTCCGGCCAGTAGGCGTAAAGTATCGGCTAAATGAAATTGTAGGGCATCATTCTTTTTTATGATGAAGATGAATCGTTTTTCTTGTTCGATCTGCTGTAGATTTTCTATGGCTAACTGAACCATTGGTTTATCCTGAATTTCAATTAACATTTTTGGATAGAAATATTCAACGGGGTCGAAAAATTTAGAGCCTCCACTCAGTGGCATCAAGATATTCAACATGCTGCACTTTCAATTTTTTTGATAAAGTTGGCGATGTTCAGGTAGTTAACATCCGTCACTTGGTGTATTTGCATCACATGAGCTCCAGCATCTGTTGCAGCTTTGATGCCATTCACATTGTCCTCAAGCACCAAGCATTCGGATGGTGAAATACCGAAACGTTCAATAGCTTTAGTATAAATTTCAGGGTCTGGCTTTGACTTTCCAACATCTTGATTTGACAAATAAAAATCAAACAAATTGATGATTCCTGCTTTTGTCAGCATTGAGGTGATCGTATCCCTTACCGAGTTAGAGCAAACGGCTAATTTATAGCCATTGGTTTTGAGTTTTGCTAATGCATATTCGTGACAAAACGTAGGTCTACATTTTGCCAATGTAATATCGAGCGTAAATATCTGTTTTAACTCATTGATAAAAGGGTGAAGTTGCTTAGGTAGATTTGAATACGAACTCAGAATCTCCAACTTCTTTAATGTGGGTAAACCATCATAAGTAACTAAGTGGTCATGCCTGGAGATCTCATGACCAAAAATTCTCAAAGCCTGATTAAGCGCCTCATAATGCCAATCACGAGCATCAATCAGTACGCCGTCCATGTCAAATACGATGCATTTAATTTTATTCATTGAAAAATTCTTGAGCCTGAAGGGGTAAATCGGTGCACAGCAATAACTGATTTTGTGGGGTGTTGATATTTTTGATCCAGTTCCATGTATCAAGATGATGATCTCTTCCATGAAGCTCAGGTGAAACTATGGCAATTGGATTTTGACTAAAAAGATTTAACTCTACGCCCTTATCTCTATACCAATCGCCCTTAAATGCATCTAACCAAACTCCAGAAGCCCTGCCTCCATAGTCATGATATGACTCATACTCACTAACCCGTACATATGTAGTTAATTGCATATTTAAGTATCCCAGCATATCTGGCACAGCCATATCAAAGAGGAAATACCGTTTTTCCGACCAATCTTGCAAATGGGCACTCAGCAACTTTTGCAGTCCATCTGATTTCACATTCAAGGCATGTGGCACATCAACCGGGAAGGTATCACATAGTTCAAAAAAGGTCTTTGCTGAAACGGCATTTTGATCAGGGATGTCATGGCTAACCACTAATTGACCACCATAGTCTCGAAAATCCGTTTCGATGCCGAAGCCGTGTTTTAATGCTCGCTCAAAAGAAGCTAGAGTATTTTTTTCGGCTGGGTGATCCCACATTCCGCGGTGAGCAATGATCTTTAGCATGCAGGGAGGTCTTATTTTTTATTCGGTTTATTAATGATAGTAGGGTTATTGCTGATGATAATGCGTATCTCCACCAGATTCTCTTGGAAATTTATATTGCGGCATTAATGCCTCTCCCGTATAAAAATATTTTCTTGAAGTCATTACTGCTATAAATGCCTTTCATATCGCCGTTTAAGATAAAGCGCTCAGGAATTCTCGCTCCCAACTGGTCGTCAGTTTTAATATCGAAATTCTTCACTGAGGATAACTCAGACTTTTGATCCGCCCCGGTCTTTACCGAAAATAAATTTTCGGCATGCTTTAAGCTATTCATTGTGGAAATAACTTGCCTATTTATGATGGATTTATAACCAATGGGGTTTTTACTTGTCTCGGGATCCTCGCTGAGAATAATCTCATCAAAAACCAATCCTTCGGAGGATGTTACCGCCCATCCACATCAGATGATTCTGGATTGAGGGGAAATGGCTTCGGATTGTCAAGGGGTTATCGCCAGTGCCTTGTGCGACCTAGCCCTAGTTTACGTAATGAATGAACACAGAAGCAGCCTTAAAACTTGATAGCTGAATCCCAAGCCAATCCAACCACATCCTTCGCATTCAAGTTAGGCGAAATACCTGGCGGCAATGGCCACTCAATCGCAATACTCGGATCACGCCATGAGAGGCAAACTTCGCTACTGGGATCGTAGTAATCGGTTGTTTTATATAAAAACTCAGCTGTTTCAGACAACACTAAAAAGCCATGGGCAAAGCCAGGCGGCACCCATAATTGTTTATGGTTCTCGGCGGAGAGCTCTATACCCACCCATTTACCAAAAGTCTCAGATTCTTTTCTCACATCTACCGCTACATCAAACACACTTCCCGAAGTCACTCGAACCAATTTTCCCTGGGTATGCTTGAGCTGATAATGTAAGCCCCGAAGCGTCCACTGCCTAGAAAAGGAATGATTATCTTGAACAAACTGGATATCTAACCCAGTAGCTTTTGCAAAATCATTGGCATTAAAGGATTCCGTAAACCAACCGCGGTTATCACCAAACACCTTTGGCTCAATAATAAGAACATCAGGAATAGCAGTGGGAACTATCTGTAATTTAGTATTAAACTCTACAGTCATTACGCTACCTTTTTCCCAAACTCATGCACTATTTTGCTCAAATACTGCCCGTAACTATTTTTCTTGAGCTGATCCGCTACCTTTTGTACTACCTCTGCAGTGATCCAGCCTTGACGAAAGGCAATTTCTTCTGGGCATGCCACCATCAGGCCCTGGCGCTTTTGCAGTGTGGCAATAAAACCCGCGGCATCGAGTAAAGAATCGTGTGTACCCGTATCCAGCCATGCATAGCCACGTCCCATAATCTCCACGCTTAGGGTATTTTGATCGAGGTAGACGCGATTCACATCAGTGATCTCTAGCTCTCCACGAGCACTAGGCTGAATAGTCGCTGCGATGTCGCAAACTTGATTATCGTAAAAGTAAAGACCGGTCACTGCGTAATTACTCTTGGGTTTCTGAGGCTTTTCTTCAAGCGAAATCGCCTTGTTATGCTGATCGAACTCCACTACCCCATAGCGCTCTGGATCATTGACGTGATAAGCAAATACTGTTGCACCACTGTTTCGGTCATTTGCGCTACTCAACTGCCCAACTAACTCATGGCCATAAAAAATGTTATCTCCCAGCACCAATGCACTTGGGTTATTACCAACAAATGTCTTTCCCAGAGTGAATGCTTGTGCCAAGCCATCTGGTGAAGGTTGCACGCAATATTGGATATTTAAACCCCACTGCGAACCATCACCTAAAAGTTCCGTAAACCGTGGCGTATCGTGTGGCGTCGATATCAACAAGATATCCCGAATACCAGCCAACATTAAGGTTGTTAAGGGGTAATAGACCATTGGCTTGTCATACACTGGCATTAATTGCTTAGACACAGCCTGTGTTACTGGATAAAGGCGCGTGCCTGAGCCACCCGCTAAGATGATGCCTTTACGGCCGCTATTCAAAAGATTCATATTAAGCCTTGTGTCGCTAGATGTTGTACATACATTTTTACTTGCCCTTGCCACTCTGGGAATACATAGTCTTGTCCGGCTTTACCCAATGCAAGTCTGAGCTTATCTGTAGCCATTTTTGAATTGGCTGGCCGAGGCGCAGGCAAAGAATACTCTGTTGCCGGGATGGGTTTTATATCTTCAGGCTTGCATGCTAGTTGCACTCCCAGGTCTAAGGCTGACTGAATAACCAACACTGCTAGCCCATACCAGCTAGTATCCCCTGAGGGTACAGCGTGGTAGATACCCGAATCAGAAGGCTTACTGCCTAAAGCAAAACTCATATCCGCGAGCCACCCTGCGCTCGTGGGCACTCCAAACTGATCGGCAATGATGCGTAACTGGGATCTCTCTTTAGCCAACTTCAAAATAGTACGAATAAAGTTTCCGCCATCTCCATAAACCCAACTAGTACGAAATATTTGATAACCGCCATATTCTGATTGCTGATTACCAAATGCACTAATAATTGCCCGCTCTCCAGCTAGCTTAGTTTTTCCATACACACTCAGGGGATTTACTGCATAAGACTCTTCATACCAACCTACTTTAGAGCCATCAAATACATAATCGGTTGAAAAGTGCAGCAGTTGGGCCTGATTGTGTGCCGCATACCTTGCCATGCAGGCTGGTGCAAGCTCATTTAGAGAGCGCGCAGCTTCCATGTCTTTTTCGGCCTGATCGACAGCGGTATAAGCGGCAGCATTAATAATGATCTTTGGCTCAAACTGCGTTAAAGCAAACTCAATTTTTTTGGTATCCGTAAGGTCACATTCGGCGCGCCCCAAAAAAAGTAACTGCTCAGCATCAAAGCGCTCACTCAGTAAGGCCTGAAAAGCCCTTCCTAACTGACCATCTTTACCAAATAGGATCACTTTCATTATTTTTTCATCAATTAGTCATACTGCTTTTTCAGCCAATCTCGATAAGATCCACTAACAACCCCGTCGATCCATGCTGGGTTGTCCAGATACCATTCAATAGTTTTTTTAATACCACTATCAAACGTTTCAGCAGGTCTCCAACCCAGCTCTCGCTCAATCTTTCCGGCATCAATTGCATACCGACGATCATGACCTGGGCGATCTGTCACATAAGTAATTTGCTCTGCATACGATCTACCATCAACACGGGGCTTTAGTTCATCCAAAATAGTACAAATTGTCCTCACCACATCAATATTGGCTTTTTCATTCCAACCACCGATATTGTAGGTCTCCCCTAATTTGCCTCTAGCTAAGACTTCGCGAATAGCCGAACAATGGTCTCCCACAAAGAGCCAATCTCGAATTTGCTGGCCATCGCCATAAATTGGCAAGGGCTTGCTATTTAAGGCATTGAGAATCACCAGCGGGATTAACTTTTCTGGAAAATGATAAGGGCCATAGTTATTTGAGCAATTAGTAGTCACCACCGGAAAGCCGTAGGTATGAAACCAAGCACGCACTAAATGATCGGAGGCTGCTTTGGAAGCTGAATATGGACTATTGGGCTCATAGGCATGTGTTTCAGTAAAAGCGGGATCCGTTAACGACAGAGACCCATACACCTCATCTGTCGAGACATGATGAAAGCGAAATTGCTCTTTTGCAGAACCCTCTAAAGACTTCCAATACGCAAGAGCGGACTCCAGTAAATGAAAGGTGCCCACAATATTCGTATGAATAAATTCAGCGGGACCATGAATAGATCGGTCAACATGGCTTTCTGCAGCAAAATTGACAATAGCGCGAGGTTGATACTGCACTAACAACCGATCAATTAAATCCTTATCCCCGATATCCCCATGCACAAATATGTGGCGAGAATCACCTTCCAAGGATTCCAAAGTGGCTAAATTACCCGCATACGTTAACTTATCAAGATTAATAACTGCCTCATTACTCGGGATCTTTAACCAATCTAGTACAAAGTTACCCCCAATAAAACCTGCGCCACCAGTCACTAAAATCATAAAAACCCTAAATCGAGACTTAATTAATAAGAAATATATCTTTAAATTCTATATTAGTTACTGAGCACGCCAGTAATTTCATTGATAATTTTTTGAGCGAACATCTGTGATCCATGAATCAAGAAGCTATCACTCTTGATAAACTCTCTTCCCGCACGTTGCATGCCAATAAATTCTATTTCTGTCATATTAGTGAGGTACTGATAAAGCGCCTCATAAGACTGAAATTTTCTAAAATCGATGTAGCAAGCTTGCGGGATGTATTCGTCTATATTTGGCTCTCCCCAATAAATCGGAATACAGCCAGCAAGGAGTGAATCAAATATTTTCTCAGTTAAATAGCCGCGAATATCTCGGGCATTTTCAAAGCATATACAAAATCTTGTCTTCGCTAAAACTGATCGTTTTTTTTGAACAGGACCTTGATAGCTTGGAAAATTAAATCTATTGCTTATTAATGGGAGAATCTTTTGCAGTCGATAGATTAATTTACCCATCCTACCGAATCGCTTTTGGGGCACAGTCCAACCATTTCCATACAGGTAGAACTGGTCTAAAGCATTTTTCTCAAACCAGCGAATTGCCTTGACTCTCTCGGAGTACAACTCCCTACTATCGGCTGAATTAGCATGGCGATTGCTGCCAATCAAACAACAAAAATTTGGTCTTGTAGAGTAGCCAAACTCAAATTCATCCCAAAACTCCTCAGGAACAGGGTTGGGTATTCTTATTTCCTTAAATTTGCGATGATCAAATCCCCGTAAGTCAAGCCTCTCTAGAAGATTGAGATCCCAAGTAAATATGCCATCAAATAAATTCAAGTATTCAGGGTCTGCATTAATGGGAACTGTCAGAGGCGTCTCAAATAGGATGAGATAGTTTTTTCCCTTAGCGAGCACATCAACGGGAATGGATTCAACATAAAGATTAAAGTCAGCTGCGAGTCCTTTCTCTTTGAGCATATCGCACGTATGCAGCTCAACCCCATTTAGTGATGCATAGTTGCGCAATACTCTAAATGGCTCTAGGCAATCATCCCTATTCCGCTGACTACGAGGATCAAAAAGGTCATCTTTTCCAAACTCCCACCCGTAGATACTCCCGATCAGCATAATTTATTCATTAAGTAGCGCACTCGGTTTATTTTTAAGGGGATAGAATTAATGCTTTGATTATCACTTATGAATATTATCGTACAGCTCCAGGGCGGACTAGGGAATCAGTTATTTCAGTATGCTACTGCTCGAGCGTTAGCAACCCATCATCAAGCATCATTAGCGTTGGACGTTGCCTGGTATGGCAAAAGCGATGAGGATGTCACCAGTCGGAAAATGCAGCTCTCTGAGCTTAATATTGATGCATCCATCATAGATAGATCACCCCTAATAACTCCCCCGAAAAAAATAAGGAAGCTAATTCATCAGCTATTTCCCATTAATCCCTATTTCTTTAAAGAGAAGAGGCCTTATCGCTACGAGCGCCAACTGTTTGCTGCCAGCCCCTACAAAAATCAAGAAATGTACCTTCTAGGTTACTGGCAGTCTTATAAGTATTTTGAAAAACTGAAAAACTTACTTCGAAAAGAGTTGACTCCCAATTATTCGCTTACATTTGAGTACCAAGCATATTTACAAAAAATTCAGTCTACAGAATCTGTGATGGTGCACGTACGTCGTGGGGATTACATCAATTTAGCCTCAGCAGCGAAAGTTCATGGTTGTCTTGAGCTTGAGTACTATCAAAAAGGGATGCAAATCTTCATAGAGATGGGGCCTTCAATGCATTTTTTTGTTTTCTCAGATGACATTGAGTGGGCTAAAAGATATCTGCCCTTTCAAGATCGCTGCTCATTCGTTCAGGTTTCGGTAGAGAAAGAATCGGCGCCACAGGAGTTGTATTTAATGTCGCAGTGCAAAAGACATCTCATTGCCAACAGCTCACTAAGTTGGTGGGGAGCATGGCTAGCTCATGAAGATCATCAAATAAATACCGTCATCTGCCCCAAAAGTTGGACTACAGATTACCAAGCTCATTGGGATGATCTTCTGCCATCATCCTGGCTAAGAATTTAGGCTGTATACCCAACCAAAGTTGCATAGCAAGCAACAAGGAATCGCTCAAGCCTAGTAAATGGCGTGTAAATTCCATTTCCACGAAATTGATATCTTGAGTAAATTTGATAGTTAGCAGAAAGTGAAATATTCGGTATTTTCTTATTGAGCTGAACTAAAAATTTTGGGGCTAAGCGTAATCTCTCCAAAATAGGCATTTTTCTTGGGGAAAGTAAGGGGTCTATTCCAAGCTGAGCTATATAGTCTGCTCGGCAACGATCGAATATTTTCATGGCACTAGCGTTTTGAACACGACTAATTTGCTTTGGATGAATACGATAAGTAATTAACTGATCTTTTAAGTTTGCAAACCTATAGCCCGCTAAAGCCAGAGCCTGCCATAGCGAGTAATCCTCAGCATGGTCATTCCCAGATTGATACTGAAATTTTTTAAAAATTTCAGCTTTACCCATCACTGCAGGATTACAAAGCGGGCAGTAAACCGTGATGAGGGCTCTGATATCGGAATCAGAGTAAGCCTGCTTAGAGTTTCGTCTTTGCCCAGTTTCCTCGTTATAAGTTTGATGTGCACCACTACATAAATCTGCCTTGCCGGCCTCTAAAAACGCGAACTGTTTTTCGAGTCTATCAGGAAAGGCCACATCATCATTATCTAAATAGGCAATATATTTCCCTCTAGCCTGCTTAATAAGGGCGTTACGAACCGCTACTAATCCTTGGTTTTTTGTAAGATGTGTTTTGATAATTCTAGGATCTTCATAGCTATCAATGATGCGTCCGGTAGCGTCAGAAGATCCATCATTAATAATGCATAGTTCAAAATCAGAAAAAGTTTGATTCAAAATACTATCAATAGCTTCAGAGATATACTTTTCAGAGTTGTACGCTGGCATCAAAACACTGATCAACGGCTGAGCATTCATATTTAAATATCGAGTTAAGTGAAGCTTTGCATGTAACGATAAATACGCTTTATTTTTTTGAGTGCTCTGGAAAAAAATGGTTTAGCATCCCCGCCCAAATGCATTTCGCTTTGCCATGTGGATTGATAAATAACCCCCAAGTAACCGTCAATCAACCGAGCTTGTGTTTCTCCAATTCTTCGCAGTAAATAGTATTGCCAATCATAGTGATAAACCCTGAATATTGGCTCTATTGGAAGTAAACGTATGGCACGGTATTTAAGTAAAGTCTCGCCATATACCAAACTCTCAGGCATGTCTTTTTTAATAAATTCCCAAATAGTGATTCCTGCAGGGATCAACAGATTCTCATCCAATGATCTCCAGACTTTTGAAGACCAAATGAAGGGAGAAGGGGCACAGTAGTAAACGGGTCCCTGGCGAGAGAAAAAATCCATCACCTTTACTGACTCAGCCCGCAGATCTTTTTCAACCTTCAATTGACGACGATTACTGGCCATCTGAAAAAAATCTTTGTTTTGGTGGATTACCGTATACGGTTCACCATTGTTGCCAATAAAATCACTACAACGAAAGTCCCGAATAAAAACGCTGTCAGAATCCAAGCACACGTAATTTTCAGAAATGCCAAGACGCCAAAATTCAGATTTAACAATTTGCTGCGAAAGTCCGCCAAGCATAGACTGATACAAAATAAAGTCGGCATTTGGATTGGCCCTAACAATGGATTCGTCTGAGACCCAAATAAAAGTAGCTTCATCTCCTAAAACCTCATCAAACAACGCTTTATCAGCATCAGGTGTAGACACATAAAATGGGATGCGCTCGACATTAAACTTTTCAACAGACAAGGCGAGGCGCTTAAGTCGCAAAAAATCCCTCTTATAAGACTTGCAATATAAAACGAGATCTCTCATGCCTTTTTCTCTATTAGTGATACACACTTCAGAATGTCATTTACGGCATTGTCAACGCCGATTGGGGCCCATATAGGATCCCTCAGATTCTTCTGACACCAATCTAACCAAATGTTTTCTAATGCTATTGCAATACTGTCTGCATCGCACTGTTTGCATAAATAGGACTGTCTATCGAGCAACATTTGATTTAACTGAGGATTGCGATGGGTAATGCACCAAATGGGACGTCCGGTCCAAAGATATTCATAAAACTTAGAAGGGATGTATTCTGCGCACCATTCATCATTACCGTGAAGCAGGATCAAAATATCCGCTTCTTGCATTTTTTCGACTACACGCTCCCGCCCCGACTTCCCGCTAATGGCATCCTTTTCAAGGCGGCCGTGAGCTATCAAACTATCCTCAAGATCAAGGCGGGCAAGAGCCTCCGTGGTCAATAGATCGAGAGGAGCTCCATATGCATGAATACGGATCAAGTCTTTAGCTTCAGGGTATTTTTGGATTAAAGACTTTAAGGCTTTAACAATGGTGGAGAGTGAGCGATCTTTTGCCAATGAGCCAAAATGACACAAATGAAGATGCTTACTGTATTGATGTTCTTGCTTTTGCATTAGTCCGCCAGGAGGCTCTGCTCCAGGCAGAATCATGAGTCCGTTTGCGTACCCAGGCGTATTCAGGAGAGGATTACGCACTTTGGCATAGTGCACTGCCCCATCAGTAAACCACCATACCAAATCTGCATATCGACAGAGTTGCTTTTCTAAATACTGCCGAAAGCGGGCATCCCGATTCTGAGGCTGATCAAATCCTTGATCTTCAGGGCTCTTACGAATAACTAACGGGTCATGGATTTCTGCGATCCAAGGTAGACCCGTTTTTTTCTTGAGCCATAAAGCGGCCAAGTGTGCAGACCAAGCGCCGCCGGTAGAGTAAATTAAATCTACCTTGCCATTGCGGATTGCTCGTAGCCCATGCAGATAGGCAGGCATCGCCCAAGACCATTGACTGGAGTAACCCAGCAAGAGTTTCTCTAAAGCAATAAAGGGAGCAAGCAAAAATGACACGGTGCGCGTAGTCAGTTTATAAAACCACCCGCGCCCATATTGGTTGGCAATCCAATGCCGAAAATCAAACCGGAAAGCAGCTGGCCCCCAGGCTAAAAATTGCCGATGGGTAATGTGCTGATCTTGAATACCCGTGATCGAGCTAAACACGATAGGTGTGATGCCCGCCTCTACGAAATAGGGGATCTTATCGGTAATGGTTTGGCTCGCAGCCCTGCCATCCATGTTAAATCCATGAGACAGAATCAACCAGCGCTTTTCTTGCATGATGTCGGGGTGGGCTATGGTTAGTGGGTTGTGGTAGTGGGTTGTTATTGGTGGGTTGATATTGGTAGGTTTTTAGTTGGCTGGCTAGCTCAATCAATCAGCTAGTTCGCAGCCACAATAGACATCACCGCCATACGCACCGCAATACCAAAAGTCACTTGCTTCAAGATAACGGATTGCGCACCATCTGCAACGGCAGAATCAATCTCAACGCCCCGGTTCATCGGGCCTGGGTGCATCACAATTGCATCAGGCTGGGCTAGGGCTAAGCGTTCTGGCGTGAGCCCAAATTGTTTAAAAAACGCTGCCCCCTCAGGCACCTTACCGGCCTCCATACGCTCTTTCTGGATGCGTAGCGTCATGACGACATCCACACCGCGCAAACCCTCTTCCATGCTATGAAAGACTTTAACGCCCATCATATTGAGATCATTTGGTAGTAAGCTTTCTGGGCCAATTACCCGAATATCCGGGCAGCCCAACGCAATTAAGGCCGAGATATTGGATTTCGCAACGCGGCTATGCACCACATCACCAATGATCGCTACTTTGAGCTTTGTAAAGTCTTGCTTAAAGTGACGCATGGTGTACATGTCAAGCAGACCTTGCGTAGGATGTTGATGACTCCCATCACCCGCATTAATCACATGCACATAAGGCGGCACGTGATGAGCAATCTCCATAGGCGCCCGCGAAACACTGTGGCGCACCACGAAGATGTCGGCCTGCATCGCAATCAAATTATCAATCGTATCAATCAGACTCTCGCCTTTGGCAGTAGACGATGTTTGAATATCCAAATTAATCACATCGGCTGATAGGCGCTTAGCAGCAATCTCAAATGTCGTACGTGTACGGGTAGAGTTTTCAAAAAAGAGATTAAAAACACTTTTACCTCGAAGAAGGGGTACTTTTTTTACTTCACGACCAGGATCAGTCACGCTGACAAACTGCTGCGCCGTATCCAAAATATGCACAATCTGCTCTTTAGGCAAACCTTCCAAGGTAAGTAAGTGAGTGAGCTCACCCGCCGCGTTAAATTGGTTTACGAGGGCAATTTCTGTACTCATACCAAACGCTCCTCCACAACAAACTGAAAGTGGCCTTGGGCATTTTTCTCCAAAGCCAATATTTGATGGTCTGGGAGATCGACATGTTCACCCACAAAACTGGCGGTAATGGGCAATTCTCGTTTACCGCGATCGGCTAAAACCATTAGATCCACTGAGGCTGGTCGACCAAAGTCAAAGAGCTCATTTAAAGCGGCACGAACGGTTCTACCGGTAAGGAGCACGTCATCAATCAAAACGATATGGGCACCAGTAACCTCAAAAGGCAACTGAGTCGCCATTCCCTCGGCTGAGCGCATGGCACCCAAGCCTTTTTCCGCATAGTCATCCCGATGAAAAGCAACATTAATCACACCGTAATGAGTAAGCCCTAGATCAATCGCTAGGCGCTCCGCAATCCAAGCACCCCCAATCGCTAGCCCCGCAATCTCCAGCGCTGGATTGATGGCTAAGGCGCTACGAAGATTGGCTAATAGCCTCTTATAGAGTACTTCGGCATCCATCTTCTTATCCTAGCTCCTGATTGGGTTTAATACACTGGGTTTTATACACTGGGCTTATTTTATGGCCTTAGCCTACTGAGTGCGTATTTTCTGACGCATTTCTGATTCATTCCTGACCTCTGCCTGCAGGCTTCCACCCTTTAGCCCACTGAAGACCAAAAGCTCCAAGCTACCAATGCAAAACAGCTGCCTATTACTAGGCAGCTGTTTGTTTCGAGCTTTTATCGGGCTAACTTGGCTTATTAACCTGCCTTCTTAACCTGCCTTCTTAGCGTAAGCAGAGCACCAGCCTTTACCAGCCACTTGCTTCGCACCAAATAAAGAGCAACCACCAGCAGCGGCGTCAGCCTTACCTTGGAATAATGCGCAGTTGCCACAAACCTGGCCAGCGGCATACTTTGGAAACTTTGCTTTATCAACTGTAGTAGCAACTGCTTTGTAACCTAGGGCAGCAGCTTGTGGATCGGTTTCTGCAACCATAGCTTGGGCTTGAACTTTGCCGTTCAATGCCAATGTGCAGGCACCAGCAGCAGATAAAATCATGAATTGGCGACGACTATTTTTCATACGATCTCCAGAGAGTGAATTAAACAAGATGTTTAGCTAGATGGATCATAGAGCAGAGTAAATTAGTCTGCTATTGGCCTTATAAGCTATTGTTTTAATTGACTATTTAGTTGAGAATTGTTCTCAATCGAAAAACAGGGTGCTCAGATGCGATTACCGCCAACCCTTGAGCTTCATGCAATCAATCCGTTGGCGCACATGCACCCCGGATCCTGCATCTGGATAAGCCTGAGCACACTCCAGGGCATCTCGCTGAAAAGTCTGCCGATTATTCTTCGCTGGGTCTTGGTTGACGTCTGGGTAAGACGTACAAGCCGCCAAAGCAAAAATGGCCAACATGGCCAACATTGCCAACCCAATAATGGGGTAAGCCCTTTTTTGAAGCAGTTGGTGTGTAGAGAGTCCCAACATGGAATCTAATCTTGCCTGACTGAACCTTAGCGCTTCTCTAGCAAAGAGAGAAATTCTCGGCGTAAATTAGAGTCTTTCAAAAAAGCACCGCGCATTACGCTGTTGACCATTTTAGAATCCGGATCTTTTACTCCGCGCCACTGCATACAAAAGTGATCTGCATCCATCACGATTGCCACACCAATAGGCTTAATTTTCTTTTCCAGCATGTCAGCCAATTCCACCACAGCTTCTTCTTGAATCTGTGGCCTACACATCACCCACTCCGTTAAGCGGGAATACTTCGATAGGCCAATGAGTGCGGATTCTTTACTAGGTAAAACGCCAATCCAAACGCGCCCCATGATCGGACAGAAATGATGGGAGCAGGCACTGCGGACTGTAATAGGGCCAATAATCATCAATTCATTTAAGCGGCTGACATTAGGGAACTTGGTGAGGGTTGGCTGCTCTACAAAACGGCCTTTAAAGACTTCTTGCACATACATCTTCGCTACCCGGCGGCTAGTGCCCTGGGTATTGTGATCACTTTGGGTATCAATCACCAAGCTCTCTAATACCGCCTGCATCTTTTCAGCGACTTCATCTACCAAGCGATCTAATTCACCAGGCTGTATAAATTGGGCAATATTGTCATTCGCATGAAAACGCGCCTTTTGCGCCTGAATGCGACGACGAATAACTACCGACAGCGGTACGCCAGCCTCATCAGTGACTTTGGCCTTAGGGGCTTTGGCTCTTGGGGCTTTAGCTTCAGGGGCTATGGTACCAGCGGCCTTCGTGATGATTTTTTTAGGCATTACTTTCTTCGCAGTTACTTTCTTTGCAGTTACTTTTTTCGCAGTTACTTTCTTGTTACTACTTTGATTCGTCGTTTTTTTTGCAATCGGCATAAAAATAAATAGATTTCTGAAAGGGATTTATTGGGTAAATAATATATTTAGTTGCTAAATCTGGTAAAAAATCGCCAAAATACAAACCAATCCTACAAGCCACACAATGGTTCTGGTAGTAGGCCAGTCAGCAAGATAGCAAATCAGGTAGGCGATCCGTGCCGCTACAAAGCCAAGCGCTAAGGCATCAATCATGGGCTGTGAAGCCTGCTCCATACTGGCAATAATGACTGCTGCAAAGAATAGTGGAAGAGACTCAAATAAATTGGCTTGAGCAGCGTTGGCTCTGGCCCGGTAACCAGTTTGCTTAGCTAGCCACTGTCTTGGCATGCCATTGTCGTAACCTTCAAATCCTTTTTTAGCAATCCCTGCCGCAATAATCGGCAGTAGGCCCATGAATAAAACACAAACGTAAGCGATAGTCATAGAGATTCCTTGGGCTTAATTGTTAAAGTTGCTGATTTTTATATTCACAGATCACTAGACTTGCTGTTGGGGCGACTGCTTGAGTTTGATCCCGAGCCAATACGGCTTTCAGTCCCATTCATCAGATTCCGGATATTGCCCCGATGGCGCCAGGTTAAGAGCAAACAAACTACCAGCAATGCAAGCGCCATTGGCTGAAAGCCAAACAGGAAAACAAAATAGATTGGTCCAAAGGCGGCGGCGGCTAGTGCGGCTAAAGAGGAATAGCGCATAAAGGTGGCAACGATGACCCAGGTACACAGGGTAGCCAAACCTAAAATCCAATTTACTCCAAATAAGATCCCGCAAGCAGTCGCTACACCCTTCCCACCCTGAAACCCATGAAACACCGGAAACAAATGGCCTAAAAATACTGCCATGACCACGGCACATAAGATCCAAGACTCTGTATTTGCGGTCAGCGATGTATCACCCAGAATAGCTCTGGCTGCCAACACCGCAATAAAGCCCTTCAAAGCATCACCAATTAAGGTTAAAACAGCCGCTAGCTTATTACCCGTTCGCAATACATTAGTGGCCCCAGGATTACCAGAACCATAAGAATGGGGGTCTGGTAAGCGCATGCATTTACTCACTACCACTGCAAAAGAAACGGATCCAATGCAATACGCCACTGGAATAAGCAACAAACTGAAGGGGAAATGTAGATCCATGACGCTATTTTAATGACTTATGAGCAACTGATGAGTCTAGGCTATCAAGTGCCGCGAGGATGATGCTGCTGGTGAATAGATTTGAGGCGCTCCCGAGCAACATGGGTGTAAATCTGGGTAGTGGAAATATCTGCGTGCCCTAAAAGCAACTGCACCACCCGTAAATCAGCCCCATGATTGAGTAAATGGGTTGCAAACGCATGGCGCAGGGTATGCGGCGATAAGATTACCGGTATGGCAGCTAGCGTGGCGTATCGCTTAATTAGGGCCCAAAAAGCCTGCCGGGTTAAGCCTGTACCGGTGTGACGGCCAATAAAAACCGCATCGGATGTCTTGCCTGCCAGCAGTAGCGCTCTAGCATCAGTCAAGTAGCGCGCCAGCCACTGCCCTGCCTCACCACCAAAAGGTACTAAACGCTCCTTACCCCCCTTGCCGTTTACCACCCTCACTATGCCCTCGTTTAAGCCAAGGGCAACGGTTTTTAAAGCAACAATTTCTGAAACGCGCAGGCCGCTGGCATACATTAACTCCAGCATGGTGCGATCTCGCAGGCCCAGGGGCGTATCAACATTGGGAGCATTGAGCAAGGCAGTTACTTGGTCTTCACTGAGGGTTTTGGGGAAGCGCAAAGCCTGTTTTGCGGCCCGCAAACCGATGCAAGGATCACTTTTGACTAAGTTCATCCGTAATGCATGCCGATAGAACCGTTTAAACACCGTCAACCGACGATTGGCCGTAGTCGCCTTATCAGCTCTTTTGTGGGCAATATAAGCCGTCAGGTCTTTTTCAGCAGCGGCGTAAAGATCGGCACCGGAGTCCAGGTGAAGCCACTGGGCCAGGAGCAGTAGATCCCGCCTATAGGCAGATAAGCTATTTTGCGCCAACCCATCTTCAAGCCAGCAGGTATCGCAAAAACGCTCGATGGCTTCCATACTGGTTGGCGGGATGTTCTGATTGCTCATAATGAGATGCTAACCCAGCCTGAATCGATTTAAAGGCAATGCCATAAAAAGTAGCTGTAAAATCACCAGCACGGAAGCGTGGCCGAGTGGCCGATGGCACCTGCCTACTAAGCAGGCATAGGGGTAACTCTATCGTGAGTTCGAATCTCACCGCTTCCGCCAATGATCTATATGGAATATGGCTGAATTAGATTACTGATTTCAAGTACACCAAAAACATACCTAAAATTATTTTTCAAACCTCTCCCGAGTCAGGGGTAGGTTAGCTAACTTGTCTTCTAGCTGTAATCTGCGATGGCGCTTCTCATTCACGTCAGCAGCCTTAAACTCTCTCAACAGTGCAGTGCGTTGTTTAGCAGTCTCGGCAAGCTTAGACCTAGGCATCGCCTTTGCCTTAATGTGGTTTTTGCGGAAAACTATTAAAAAAATATTTAAATCCAGCTATGTTGCCAACGAAACTTTTTTATACATATGCACACTTTTTCATACAGAATCCCCTCGCAGGAGGGTATGAGAAACAGAGTAATTTAAGTCTATTTAAATAATTTTTAAGTTAATTAAGTACATTTAAAGTATATTTAAATAGTCTTTGTATTGATATTTTAAGGCATCATTGTTATAATAAAAGCTCATATCTACTAAGCGGTGAGTGAAAAAAATGCTGGATTTTGGCTTTGCATCAGATAAAGATATTCGGGTGGAGCTTATCGCCCGATTAAGGGCCAATCGCTTATTGCAAGGCCTCACCCAAGCAGACTTAGCCCTGCGCGCAGGAGTCAATCTAGGCACCATAAAGCTGGTTGAAACCAAGTATCAATGCACTTTGGAAACATTCACCAAAATTATCCTCGCGCTGGGTCTGAGCAACCATTTGCAAAATATATTTCTGATCAAACCACAATCCATTGCCGCCATGGAAAAAGCATTTCATACGCCACGCCTCAGAGCAAGGCGAAAATCCTCTAAAGCCACGACTACTGTTGCGATAGAGCCAACATGAAAAAGCTCGAAGTGATTTTTACCGGCTGGGGGCAACATTGGACTCTAGGAACACTTGCTGATGATGGTCAACAAATATTGTTTGAATATTCATCGCAAGCCATTGAACGCGGTGATGAATTCTCCCCACGTTTCTTAAAACTACAAGCAAGCGCTTTAGGGGATTTTCCAGCGCATCAACACCATCTTCCGGGGTTCATAGCAGATGCATTACCGGATGGATGGGGTATGTATTTAATGGATCGCTACTTTACCAAACAAGGAATACACCGCCACCAAATATCGCCCTTAGATCGCCTCGCTTTAATCGGAAGTAGAGCAATGGGCGCACTACAATTTTCACCGTCAGCCGAACCTCAAAGTACTCCAACTGCTTGGGCGATGTTGGATCTGGCAAAAGAAGCTGAGCAAGCAATAGCTGGGCATCAAAGTGAGGCACTCACGCAGTTGATACTACTTGGTGGTTCACCACACGGAGCAAGGCCGAAGGCACTGGTTCACTATGAAGAGAGTACAGAAAATATCTCTACGCTTAACAATGCCGCCGGTAAGCCATGGCTCATTAAATTTCAGGCAAGGCATGAACACAAGGAAGTTTGCGCAATAGAAGATGTGTATGCCCAAGTAGCTCGGTACTGCGGGCTGGATATTCCAAAAACCCAATACTTTGACTTAGATGCCCAACTAGCTGGGTTTGGAATAGAACGCTTTGATCGCAGTGGAACGTCTAGGGTTCCGATTCATACGTTAGCCGGATTAATGCATGTTGACTTTCGCATTCCAACCCTAGGTTATGACAGCCTACTAAAAGCAACCCGCCTGATCACTGGTAGTCAGCGTGAGCTTGAAAAGGCATTTGAACGCTGCGTATTTAATGTAGTGATGAACAATCGAGATGATCATGCAAAAAATTTCTCATTTCGCATGAGCGCCAATTTTCAGTGGCAGCTTGCACCAGCATATGACCTCACCTTCAATGAGGGCCCGATGGGCGAACATCAAATGGATATTCATGGTGAAGGTAGGCACCCTTCGAGGCTTGATCTATTGAAATTAGCGCAATCTAATGGCCTCACCATAGCAACAGCAAACCATCTAATCGACAAGATCAATGAGGGCGCCTCCCGTTTTCGGGAGCTAGCCCTCAATCACGCCATTCGACAAGATACCGTTACGCTGATACTTCACAAGATAGAGAAGAATCAAGAGCGTATGCATCACTAATCAGGCCCATTAATCAGATTCATTAATCAGATTCATTAACTGAGCAAAATCCGCCTTAGTAATACCTTAATCTCTAAAGTTGTTAAAGCCCAAAGGTGCCTCAGTAAGCTCTTTACGCAACATCGCCATGGCTTCTTGAAGATCATCACGCTTGCCGCCTGTAACTCGGACTGCATCACCCTGAATACTGGCTTGCACTTTAATCTTGCTATCTTTTAAGATGCGCACTACTTTTTTAGCCAACTCTTGATTAATCCCCTTTTGGATCTTCATCGTTTGCTTGCGCTTATCACTACCAATAGTCTCCGTTTTGTCATCTTTCAGATAGCGTATGTCCACGTTCCGTTTAGCCATTTTGCTAAACAGAACGTCGCGCACTTGGCCTAACTTAAATTCATCATCGGCGTAGACCAATAAGGTCTCCTCTTTAAGCTCTACTCGAGAGTCTGAGCCTTTAAAGTCAAAGCGGGTTGAAATCTCTTTATTAGACTGCTCAAGCGCATTTTTCAATTCCACCATTTCTGGCTCGCATACGACATCAAATGAGGGCATCTCAAACTCCTTAATTAATCTAGATCATGAATTACAGGACAAGTAATTGCTTTTTCGTTTTTAGGTAAATTGTCACCCTAAACCCGAACACGAATAAGATTGTGGCATGAACTTCGCAAAAAGTGCGCCCATTCCAGCAAAATTGACCTCCGATATGAGGCTCAAGCACCGCAATACCTTTGGGTTAGAGGCCGTCGCCGAATTTGCCTATGACATCACCGCAGCTGAACAATTACCAACGCTTCTAAAGAGCCTTGCAGAGAAAAAAGTTCCTTGGCGTGTTTTAGGCGGTGGCAGTAATGTCCTCCTACCAGCCCAACTTTCTGGGGCCACTCTGTTAATGAATATTTTGGGTCAGGAGATTATTCCTTCTGGTGATAGTGATGCTGATGGCGATGGTGAAGATAAAAATAAAGAAAATACATTGCTTGCAGTCGGAGCAGGCGTCAACTGGCATGCACTAGTAGCATGGACCCTGGAACACGATTTGCCAGGTCTTGAAAATCTTGCATTAATTCCGGGGACAGTGGGCGCTGCGCCCATTCAGAATATTGGCGCTTATGGAGTCGAGGTTGGGCAATACATCGATAGCATCAAAGCCTTTGATACTGTGCATCATGCCTTTGTAACGCTTTCGCAAACAGCTTGCCAATTTGGCTATCGCGATAGCCTCTTCAAACAACATCCCCATCGATTTATTGTGACGCAGGTAATTTTTAAAATCCCCCAGCAATGGCAGGCCCGTACACACTATGCAGAATTAGCAACGCAGTTTTCAGATTCCCATTCACAACCGACAGCCCAACAAATATGTGATGCTGTTTGTAGTATCCGGACTAAAAAACTACCCGATCCTCAGATCATTGGCAATGCCGGCAGTTTTTTCCAAAACCCGATCGTTACACAAGCTCAATATGCCTCTCTCTTGAGTCAATATCCAAACCTAGTGTCGTATCCAGATAAGCTTGGGGCACGTAAGCTTGCAGCCGGATGGTTGATTGATCAATGCGGCTTTAAAGGTCTGCGCATCGGTGCCGTTGGCGTCTATGAAAAACAGGCCCTTGTGCTAGTGAACTATGGTGGTGCGAGTGCCGTCGATATTCTGAATCTTGCAAAAGCGATTCAAGAAAAAGTGCGCCAGCAATATGGGGTACAGCTGGCAATAGAGCCTAATATTTTTTAAGGCTCACTGACAGTAAGGTATGACCTCAATGCAGTACCTTACAGCGTTACCTTACATCGTGCCCGCAACCAAATCTCTGACTTCAGTCGCTTTTGATGCTCTAGTGATTTTGATATTTTTTCGATGTGTAATTCACACAGAAAATCTGAGCTTCATCATCTAACCGTTGGTTGATCACCTTCTTTTGTCTAGGGCTATGATTTGCGCGACTCCAGCTCTGCAAATTTGACGTTGGCCACTCCATCAGCCAACCGAATCTCGAACGCGGAATGGGTATTTAGCTCATCCGGATTGCGTACGGCCTGCAACCCAGTTTTGGCATTGAGTACCACAGCGTAACCCCGCTCCAAGGTTCGTTGAGGGTTGAGCATTTCTAATTGCTGTGCGTAGTGAGACTGATTTCTGCTCCAAGAGTCGACTCTGACCAACCAAGCTTGCTTGAGGCGCTGTTGCCAATGTTGGATTTGTTCTCGCATCCGCTCGGGGTTGGGCAATGCATGACTTAAGCGCAAAGCGAATTGATCTAAGGTTTGGGCTTCTCTTTCAACACGCTGATGGATTCTTTGTGAGAGTGCCTGCTCGATGGCAGCGAGCTCTTGCAGCATTTGATCTCGACGGGGTGCGGCTAGTTCTGCAGCGCCCGTTGGTGTTGGCGCTCTGAGGTCGGCAACAAAGTCAGCAATCGTTGTATCTGTCTCATGCCCAACGCCGCTCACAATCGGAATCGGGGACTGGGCAATGGCATAAGCTAACTGCTCATCGTTAAATGCCCACAGATCCTCAATACTGCCACCACCTCGCACCAATAAGATAACGTCGACGGCGTTTTCTTTTGCGGCCGATTTAAGGGCAGCAACAATGCCTGAGGGCGCCTCTGGACCCTGCACTAAGGTGGGGTAAATGACGATTGGGATGTGTGGCGCTCTTCTGGCTAGCGTACTCAATACATCCTTTAAGGCCGCAGCCTGAAGCGAGGTAATGATGCCAATCGACCTTGGATGGGCTGGGATCTCACGCTTACGCTCCAGATCAAAGAGGCCTTCTTTAGCTAATCTCGCCTTCAGTTTTAAAAAGGCTTCATAAAGTCCACCCATACCAGCACGTCGAAGCGTTTGAATCGTGAGCTGAATATCCCCTCGCGGAACATACAGGCCCAAGCTAGCACCAACTTCAACTAAATCCCCTGATTGGGGCACAAAACCCACTTGCCCGTTACGCCCGCGGAACATTACACAACGAATCTGGCCTTCCTCATCCTTAAGGGAAAAATACCAGTGCCCGCTGTCATAGGCCTTGAAATTCGAAATCTCCCCGCTAACCCATACTGCGTCAAAGCGCTCCTCTAAGGAGCTCGCAATGGCGCGGTTTAGATCCCCAACACTGAGTATTTCCCTTGATATTTCCGACATATTTTTTATTATTCTCTTTAACTATATGGCTTAAAAGCCAAAACATATCCACAGAGGCTTACTCACTGGGGCTAGAGTATTAACAAGTAAGCAGTTACTTACCCAAAACGTCTTATAAATACTACAGATAACTCTTAAGTCATTGATTAATATGCGCTATTTTTTCACTTCAGCACCACCTAAACGACTTAGCAAGCCAGAGTACCACCATGAATCAAGCACTTACGCACCCACACCTAAAAAGTTTTGCACAGACTTATCCACAGGCTTGCTTTCAGAAAGTGGGTTTTGAATTCAGCTAAAGTACTTAACTTATGTACACAATCTTACTATCTGCTGGATGGCCCATTTGGCCCTTACTCATCATCTCTATTATTGGGCTTGCGATCATTTTAGAGCGGGCTTGGTATTTGCGCCAAGTGCATATTTTTCCCAAAAACAGTCTAGAAACTGCTTTTGGATTGGCAGGTCAGGTTTTGGCAGCAAAATCCGTATCAGAAGCAGAAATCGGGGCACTCAGCCAACTCTCCCCTGCCGGCCCCCTATTCAGCTGTGTTTTACATGAAAAGCTGCTGGGTAGTGATGCCCAAGTCGCCTTAGAAGAAATTCAGGCTAGTGCGCAGAACGTCTGGCTCAAGTTAGAGCGCTATCTCAGCGCCCTAGCCACGATTGCCACTATTGCTCCCTTATTAGGCTTGTTTGGCACTGTCGTAGGCATGATTGAAATCTTTGGTAGCCAAGGCAGTCAAGGCGCCATTAGCGGCGGTGTGGGCAATCCTCAGCAGTTAGCTCATGGCATTTCAATAGCGCTGTACAACACTGCTTTTGGCCTCATGATTGCCATTCCAGCATTGGCTGCCTGGCGTGGCT
This sequence comes from Polynucleobacter brandtiae, assembly GCF_002797575.1. Lineage (GTDB taxonomy): Bacteria > Pseudomonadota > Gammaproteobacteria > Burkholderiales > Burkholderiaceae > Polynucleobacter > Polynucleobacter brandtiae. The sequence continues at coordinate 114,873 of NZ_PGTX01000002.1, forward strand.
TAAGAGCCATGGCCAACCAGCGTCAGCATGAGTGTGAAGAATTTACCCGTCAACTCTTCAAAAAACTCTACCCACACACTGCGGAAAAATAATGCGCTGGTTAGAACAAAGCCTTCATACCAATAGAAGATTTTCACTGGGAAAGACCTCTACTCCAGTAGAGCCAGAGATTAATCTGATTCCTTTTATTGATGTGCTGTTGGTAGTGCTGATCTTCTTGATGATCTCCACAACCTTTACTCGCTATCAAGAGCTGGCGATTACCCTGCCCACGGCGAATGGCGCTCAAAGCCAGGCGGAAATTAATCAAGTGCATGTTGCGGTTAGTCGAGATGGGCGCTTTGCAATTAATGGCAAAGTAGTCGATCGACTTCAAATGCCGGCAACATTGATGGCATTGAACCCGAAACAAAGCAATAATAATTTGCAAATTAATATTGATGCCGACGCAAGAGCGCCGCATCAAGCAGTCATGATTGCCTTAGAGGCAGCGCGTGATGCTGGTCTATCGAATATCGTCTTTAGCAGTCAGACGAAAAAATAAGAGGGTAGGTCAGCATGCACATCATCCGTAAAGCCCCCCAGTTTTGGGAGCGCCGCGGGCCAAGCAGTCTATTGCTTTGGCCTTTATCGTATCTGTATGGTTTAGTTATTCGCGCCCGCCAACTGTTTGCTGACTTAGATCTCATTAAAACAAAACCGCAGCCCGTTCCCATCATCATTGTGGGCAATATACGCGTTGGGGGTACTGGTAAAACACCTATCGTCATCGCGTTAGCTGAACGGCTAGCTCAACTTGGTTGGAAGCCTGGAATCATTAACAGAGGCTATGGTGCCACCAATCAAACGATACCGATGCAAGTCACCAGTGATTCTGATCCAGCGCTGGTGGGTGATGAGCCTGTCTTAATCGCTCAACGCACTGCCAATCAGTTTCCGATTTGGGTGTTTCCAAAACGAAATCACAGTATTGCGGCAATGCTCAAACAGGATCCATCGATTAACGTGATTATTAGTGATGATGGATTACAGCACCGTGATCTCGCCCGGTGGCCCGCTCGCGAAGGGGGGCGCGATATTGAATTTGTAGTGCGGGATCAACGTGGCGAAGGAAATGGTTTCTTATTACCGGCCGGCCCCTTGCGAGAGCCGGCTTCGCGAGAGCGTGATGCCACGCTTATTACCGGTAGTTCTAGCGATAGAACTACCTATCCAGCGATCATGGATGAGTATTTTTTAGGCCGACGAGCCTTTACCCTGCAAAGTGAACTCGGAATACCCTACCAACTTCAGAATCGCAATAACACCCAATCTCTACAGGCAATCGCCGATACTTTCTTGCCCAATGCCATTACTGCAGTAGCAGCAATTGGTAATCCACAGCGATTCTTTGACGACCTCCTAAAACAAGGCGTCGCCGCTAAAGGAATTGCCTTGGGAGATCATGCCCCGCTGACAGCAGAGTTCTTTTCCGCCATTCAAGCCCAGCGGATTCTGATCACGGAAAAGGATGCCGTAAAATGCCAGCAGATTCCGGATGAGCGTATTTGGGTGGTGCCGATGCACCTAAGCATTACCGAAAGTATGGCTGAATGGTTGCAATCTATTCTTTTAAGACCGGATCCGAATCGATACACGCTGTAATCAAGCCTGTATTTTTTATTACTAACCTTATTAAAAAGCCCATCTCCATGGACAAACGTCTTCTTGATATTCTGGTCTGCCCTTTATGCAAAAGTGCCTTGCATTACGAGGCAAAAAATCACGAGCTCATTTGCAAGGCCGATCGGCTTGCTTATCCTATTCGGGATGACATTCCTGTGATGTTAGTAGATGAGGCGCGTAGCCTCTCTGCCGATGAAGTCTTCTCAAACTAAGGTAGTCGGCATGAGCATCCAATCGCCTGAGTTTTTGGTAGTTATTCCAGCTAGGCTAGGATCGACTCGCCTACCCCGTAAGCCACTTGCCGATATTGGTGGCAAGCCAATGGTGATTTGGGTAGCAGAACGCGCCCAACAATCCCTTGCCCAAAGCGTTGTGGTTGCAACTGACTCTGTTGAAATTCAAGCTGCTTGCAATGCGTATCGTATTGAGTGTCTGCTGACAAGCTCAGATCACCTGACGGGCACTGACCGCATTGCTGAAGTGGCGCAATTACTCAAACTTCCCCCCGATACCTTAGTGGTCAATGTTCAAGGTGATGAGCCTTTAATTCCGCCTACGCTCATTAATCAAGTAGCGCAAACCTTAGCAAATCATCCTGCCTGTGCAATTTCTACTGTAGCAGTACCGATTACGGATGCTTCTGAGATTGACAACCCCAATGTCGTCAAGGTGGTACTGAATCGGTCTGGAGAAGCGCTGTATTTCTCTAGAGCAACTATTCCCTTTGTTCGAGATCGCGTTTCCTGTCCACCAGTCACCCACCTACGCCACCTGGGCATTTACGCCTACCGTGCTGACTTTTTACAGGCCTACACCCGTCTTGAAGCTGCTCCTCCTGAGCAAGCAGAGGCTTTGGAGCAATTGCGAGCCCTGTGGAATGGTTACCGCATAGCCGTTCATACCGCCAGCGAAGCCCCACCAGCAGGGGTTGATACCGCAGAGGATCTCGAGCGAATTCGGCGCCTATTGGCCAAATAAGCACAAATCCAAATCTAGACTCCTTCTCGGGGATAATCCTTAGATCCATATTCAAAACAGCCCGTATAAGTACGGGACAATAAAAAAGTCTTCTAAGGGGAAATAATGCGCTTAATTCTGCTCGGTGCACCAGGTGCTGGTAAAGGTACTCAGGCCCAATTCATTTGCGAAAAATTTGCCATTCCACAAATCTCCACCGGAGATATGTTGCGCGCCGCGGTAAAAGCAGGAACTGAGCTGGGCGTTGCTGCCAAGAAAATTATGGATGCTGGCGGTCTCGTTTCTGATGACATCATCATCGGCTTAGTAAAAGATCGCCTTACGCAAGCAGATTGCAATAAGGGCTATCTGTTTGATGGCTTTCCGAGGACCATTCCACAAGCCCAAGCCATGAAAGATGCCGGCGTTCCCATTGACTACGTTCTCGAAATCGATGTTCCGTTTGATGCCATCATTGATCGTATGAGCGGGCGTCGTGTACACCCTGCTTCTGGGCGTACTTATCACCTCACGTTTAATCCCCCAAAGGTTGCAGGCATTGATGATGTCACTGGTGAAGCCCTCATTCAGCGTGATGACGATAAAGAAGAAACGGTTCGTAAACGCTTGCAGGTCTATAACGATCAAACCCGTCCCTTGGTAGAGTATTACTCCAGCTGGGCAGCACAAACCAATACCAGCGATGCAGTGAAGGCGCCTGCTTATCGCAAGGTGAGTGGCACCGGTAACGTAGATGTGATTACCACCTCAATCTTTGCCTGCCTGAAATAAGTCCTCTGGGCTTCTCCGTTGAATGCATCTAATATGAAACGTGCTTTCAAAATAGGGGGCTTTTATTTTGGCGGTGATCAGCCTAAAGTATCTTGGCTAGAACGACTGCGCTCGGCCTTAGGTGCCTTTATTGGTCTAGCTTTAGTTCTCGCTCTTGCGAAATACCTGGGTGATTTAAACGGCATTAATGAATGGTTGATTACCTCTCTTGGCGCTAGCGCACTACTCGTCTTCGCCTTGCCACAAAGCCCTATGGCGCAACCCTGGGCTGTCATCGCTGGCAATACGGTATCTGCCCTTGTGGGCATTACCTTAAATCATTGGATTAGCGAACCGCTCATCGCAATGCCCATGGCGGCTACCTTCTCTATTCTGGGAATGTTTTGTTTGCGCTGCCTGCATCCACCGGCAGCAGCGGTCGCACTGCTTGTCGTATCTGGCCACGTACTGCACTACCGCTTTGCCTTCTTTCCGGTATTCATCGACTCTGCGCTCTTAGTCATCGCGGGGGCAATCTACAGCAATCTGACCGGCAAGGCCTACCCTAATAGACCGCAGTAGTTCTGATTGACAGCGCTCTTTTGGCAGCACGCGCTAAGCCTGCCTGCATGCATGCACCAACAAAATGAGGGGCTATTTCAGCTCTTTGAGGGCGCTCTCGAAAGACTCGATATCCGCAAAGCTTCTGTATACCGAGGCAAACCGAATGTAGGCAACCTTGTCTAGCCGTTTGAGTTCCCGCATCACCAATTCACCAACACGCTCACTCGGAATTTCTTTTTCACCCAGACTCATGAGTTTTTCTTCTATCCGCGAGATGGCTTCATCGACTGAGTCAGCAGATACCGGACGTTTGCGTAACGCCAGTTTTAATGAGCTAGCAAGCTTTTCATGGCTGTATTCAACACGGCTACCGTTTTTCTTCACGATCGCCGGAAACACTAACTCGACTCGTTCAAATGTCGTAAAACGCTTGTCACATTTGGCACAGCGGCGCCGGCGACGAATCGTGTCGCCCTCATCCGATACCCGGGTATCGAGTACCTGGGTATCGTCGTTATGACAAAAGGCGCAGCGCACTAGTGTCGCTTAACCGTAAACTGGAAAGCGTTTGGTCAGGGCAGATACTTGCGCACGCACTCTCGCAATATTGTCTGGATCCGTTGGGTTGTCTAATACATCAGCAATAAAATGCCCCACCTGTCTTGCCTCGGCTTCTTTAAAGCCACGCGTAGTCATTGCTGGTGATCCCAAGCGGATCCCACTCGTCACCATTGGCTTTTCTGGATCGTTTGGAATGCCGTTCTTATTGCAAGTAATGTGCGCTTCGCCTAGTACACGCTCGGCTTCCTTACCGGTCATTTTTTTAGCGCGCAGATCTACCAACATCACGTGGGAGTCTGTACCGCCAGACACAATCCGTAAGCCTCGCTCCATTAACGTTTCCGCTAATGCTTTGGCATTCACAATCACCTGCTTTTGGTAGTCGATAAAACTAGGCTCTAAAGCCTCTTTAAATGCTGCCGCCTTTCCTGCGATCACATGCATTAATGGACCGCCTTGTAGGCCAGGAAAGATGGCAGAGTTGATGGCTTTTTCGTGTTCAGCTTTCATCAAAATAATGCCGCCACGAGGGCCGCGCAAACTCTTGTGGGTAGTCGAAGTAACGACATCAGCGTGTGGCACTGGATTGGGGTAAACGCCCGCAGCAATCAGGCCTGAATAGTGCGCCATATCCACCATGTGAATGGCGCCTACTTCTTTTGCCAATTTACCGATACGCTCAAAATCAATTTTTCTAGAATAAGCAGAAGCCCCTGAAATGATGAGCTTAGGTTTGTGCTCTCGAGCCAAACGCTCCATCTGCTCGTAATCGATTTCTTCATTTTGATCTAAGCCATAAGCAATCGGGTTGAACCACTTGCCACTCATATTGAGTGCCATCCCGTGGGTCAAGTGACCTCCTTCGGCCAGACTCATGCCCATAAAGGTATCGCCGGGTTTCAAAAAGGCTAAAAATACCGCCTGATTGGCAGAAGCGCCGCAATGGGGCTGTACGTTTGCCGCCTCAGCGCCATATAACCGCTTGACACGGTCAATCGCCAATTGCTCAGCAACGTCCACAAATTCACAACCGCCGTAATAACGCTTGCCTGGATAGCCTTCAGCGTACTTATTCGTCAACTGAGAGCCCTGCGCCTGCATTACCGCAGGGGAGGTGTAGTTTTCGGAGGCAATCAGCTCGATATGGTCTTCTTGACGCTGATTTTCATTTTGAATCGAGGCCCATAATTCGGGATCCGTTTTGGCTAGGGTGTTTTGGCGGTCGAACATAGTAATAATCCCAATGAAGTTGGATGGCTTCTGTAATTAAGTAAGTAAAATCAACCTACATCATACAAAATTCATCATGACATCTACACAAGACCTCTCGTTTCTCTCCCTAGTCCTGAATGCCAGCCTATTAGTACAGTTGGTAATGTTGTTATTAATCGGGATGTCCATTGCGTCATGGACCATTATTTTTAAGAAAACGGCTATTTTGCGCGGTGTCAGGCGCGATACTGAACGCTTTGAACGAGACTTTTGGTCTGGCGGCGACCTAAACACCTTACTAGATGCTGCCTTACGTAATAACCGCACAGATGCAGTGTTAGAGCATATTTTCGAAGCCGGTATGCAGGAGTTCATGAAAGTCCATGAGATCGATGCAGCCCGCCGAGCGATGAAAGCCACCTACCAGCGTGAAATGGACTTACTTGAGGCCAATCTACCGTTTCTGGCCTCAGTAGGCTCTGTATCGCCTTATATTGGCCTGTTTGGTACTGTCTGGGGCATCATGCACGCCTTCCGTGGCCTAGCCAACGTCCAAAATGCCACCCTATCGGCTGTTGCCCCCGGTATTGCCGAGGCATTGATTGCCACTGCCATTGGTCTGTTTGCCGCAATCCCTGCAGTCGTTGCCTATAACCGCGCCGCAACCGATGTAGATCGACTCGCTATTCGTTTTGAAACCTTTATTGAAGAATTTACCAATATCTTGCAACGTCAAGCTTCCGGTAAATAAACATGGCTGGCTCACTCAGAAAATCCTCTAAACGTCGGGCAATGTCCGACATCAACGTAGTACCTTACATCGATGTGATGTTGGTGCTACTGGTGATCTTTATGGTCACCGCGCCAATGGTCAATCCTGGCGTTGTCAATTTACCTACGGTTGGTGGTGCTAAGGTGCAATCTCTTCCACCCGTATTTTTATCGATAGACGCCAATGAAAACGTCATCGTGCGCAAAGATGGTGAGCCTGTCCAAACCTTAAATAAATTTGAGCTCGGTGCTTTTGCGCGTTCACAAGCAGAAAAGTCTGCTGAACAACCTGTGGTCTTAGCTGCTGAAAAATCCATCAAATATGAGGTGGTAATGGAAGTGATGTCTAAGCTAAAAGAAAATGGTGTCAAGCGTGTTGGCCTTGCCGTAAAGAGTCAGTAGGTTTTTCTTAAACATGACTAGCGCACATATCGGGCACTCACCGTTCTCAATCAATCGAGGTAACGATGGAGGAAAAGACAGAAACAAAAGCAGAAACAGGAGCGGCCTCACTAAAGCGGAAGGTACTAAACGTGCTTTTAGCTTCTCTTTAGCTGCGCACCTAGGCTTGGTTGCGTTTTTAGTCATTGGCATTAGCTGGAATAACTCCACACCGTCTGGGGTTGAAGTTGAGCTGTGGGATGCTACGCCGCAAATGGAAGCTACGATTGCGCCGGAAGTGAAAACAGAAATAAAAGAAGAAGCTGCTGATATTGCAATCAAGAAAAAACTGCTTGAAAAAGAGCCTCCTAAAAAGCTGGTAGCAAAAGAAATCGCCAAAGAGGCGCCAAAGCCAGTCAAGCCACTGCCACCAAAAGAAATTAAAAAAGAAGAGGCTAAGAGGGTAGAGCCAGCTAAAAAAGTAGAGGCGGCCAAAAAAACAGAGCCCTCCAAACCAGCAGAACTAACTCCCGCACAAATAAAAGCGAATGCTCAGGCTGATAAACGACGTGAAGCCAACATCGCCAGCCTACGAGGCTTGGCTGCGAACGATGGCGGCACTGGCGGATCGGTTGGTAGCGGTGTTGGTGGTGGCGGTAACGCCCCTCCTGGCTGGAGTGATAAGGTAATTAAGAAGGTACGAGCAAACATTACGTTTAATGCCGATGCATTTAAAGGCAATAAGCAAACCATCATTCAGGTGAAACTGGCTCCTGATGGGGCTATTCTGACTAGAGTGACGACCTCCAGCAGTGGTGACAATGCTTGGGACCAAGCTGTACTAAGCGCCATTGATGCCACCCAAAGCCTACCTAAAGACGACAATGGCTTATTTCCGACACTGACGCCTGAACTTAAACTCAAACCAAAGTAAATTACTAGACATGACCCCATCTACCATACGTTCAGTTGTAAAAAATGTATTACTTTTAGTGAGCTTAGGTTTAAGTGCTGTTAGCCTTCCAAGCCTTGCACAAATGAGCATTGAAATTACTGGCGTAGGACAGTCATTCTATCCGGTAGCCGTCATGCGTTTTAAAGATGAAAACAAATTACCCATCAGCGTTACTGACATTATTCGGCAAGATTTAGCACGTAGTGGCTACTTTAAAAATACAGAGAATGGCAATGCTAGCGAAAGTGATGAAGGCACTCCCAACTTTAAATCTTGGGCGACACGTGGAGCCGATGCTCTGGTAGTTGGCTCTGTTGTCCAAACCGGCACAACCCAGTTTGAAATTCGTTACAAATTATTTGATGTCCGTAAATCACTGAGCTTAGGTGGACTAGACCTCAACGCTAGCGCTGATAATTTACGCGCGGTGGGGCATAAGATTGCCGATGACATTATTTTCAAATTACTAGGCGAACGTGGCATCTTCTCCACGCGCCTGTCTTACGTCATTAAAGAAGGTAAGCGCTATCGCCTGGTGATTTCGGATGCAGATGGTCAAAACATTCGAAACGCCATGACTAGTGGTGAGCCTATCATCTCGCCATCATGGTCACCCGATGGCAAAAAAGTGGCGTATGTTTCTTTTGAAGATCGCAAGTCCGTGATTTACGTTCATGAGCTAGCCACTGGTCGCCGTATTGCCCTATCCAATCAGAAGGGGAATAACAGTGCACCAGCTTGGTCACCCGATGGCAAAAAGCTCGCCATTTCTTTATCTAAGGATGGCAATACCCAGGTTTACAGCATTAATGCGGATGGTAGTGGCCTACAGCGCTTGACTACTGGTCGCACGATTGATACAGAGCCACAGTATTCAGCAGATGGTCGTTATATTTATTTCACGAGCGATCGCGGTGGTAACCCACAAATCTATCGGATGAGTGCGCAAGGTGAGCAAGCCGAAGGTGCAAAACGCGTTACCTACAAACAAGGCTTTGTGACCTCTCCACGTATTTCACCAGATGGTAAATACTTAGCCTATATCGCCAATATTGGTGGAGCGTTTCGTCTTCATATTCTCAATCTGGCTACCGGCGATTCACAAGCCCTTACCGAAAGCAGTACGGATGAGTCCCCATCATTTGCTGCCAATGGACGCTATATCCTCTATTCCACCAAAGTGGGGGGTAAGCGCGTCTTGGCAGCAGTATCCGTAGACGGTAATTCCAAACAGGTACTCACCATTCCTGGATCGGATGTCCGTCAGCCATCTTGGGGCCCATTTATGGACTAGGCTGCTGCCTTAGGCCGCACATAACAGTTCATGCTGTAGCTAATTCAATAGCCATTTTGCTGCTCTTAGGGGCATAATATTGGCAATAGCAGTATTTATTTGCTTCATTTGTAGGAAAAGGAAAGATCATGCAAACTTCAATCGCCCGCCGTATTGCTACCCTCACGCTTGTAGGTGCCGCAGCTTTGTTAATGGCAGCTTGCTCCAGCGTTAAATTAGATGATGTGGATAGTGCCAATGGTAGTGGGAGTGGCAGCGGTAACTTTGGCTCACAGCCATGGAATGACCCCAGTAGCCCACTGTTCCAGCGTAGTGTTTATTTTGATTTAAATGAATACACCGTTCAAACTAAATATCAAAAACAATTATCAGCACATGCTAGCTTCTTAAAAGCCAATGCAAAACAAAAGATCATCATTCAAGGTAACACCGATGAGCGTGGCACTGCGGAGTACAACTTAGCACTTGGTCAGCGTCGCTCTGATGCTGTTCGTAAGTCATTAAGCTTGATGGGTGTTGCTGATGACCAAATGGAAGCCGTCAGTTTTGGTAAAGAAAAGCCTAAAGCAGAGGGCGACAATGAGGCCGCTTGGGCAGAAAACCGCCGCGCTGACATTGTGTACATCACAAACTAATGTTCCTGTTTTCTGACTCAGTGAACAAGACGCTCTCACGAGCGTTTTGTTTAAGCGCTGCTGCCGTTTGTTTAAGTCTATCAAGCAATGCCTGGGCTTTGTTTGCAGATGATGACGCTCGCAAGGCTATTCTGGATTTGCGTAAAACGCTTGCAACGACTCAACTGGATTTGCAAAATCAAATTGAAAAACTAAAAGCAGATAACGCAGAATTACGCGGTAAGGTAGAAAATCTTGAAAAACAAGGCGAAGATATTACTTCAAGCCAAAAGACTTACTACCAAGATTTAGATAATCGGCTAGGTAATTTTGAGCCTCGTACAGAAACGATTGAAGGTGTTACTGGCACTGTTCAACCTGGTGAGAAAAAAGCGTATGACGAAGCACTCAATTATTTTCAAGCCGGTAGTTTAAAAAAGGCCGACGACAGTTTTTCTGCCTTTGTGAACCGCTACCCTAAAAGCCCATACTTGCCGCTTGCCCTCTTTTGGACTGGCAACAGCAAGTACGCTAATAAAGATTACACAGGCGCTATTGCACAACTACAGAGTCTCATTAAGCGCTTCCCAAATCATCCTCGTATTCCAGCAGCCATGATTACGCTCGCTAATGCTCAGTTAGAGAGTGGCAACAAAACGGCTGCTAAAAAAACCGCAAATGACATCATCAGTAAATATCCCGATACTGACGCTGCAAAAAATGCACAGCAGTTTATTGCCGCTACTAAATAATTTCTGATGTCTCAGCTGTCTGCCGCCTTTCAGAATATCGCCCCACGCAAACCCCATGCGCCTGCAGTGATCTTGTTCTCTGGGGGACTTGACTCCAGTACGATCCTCGCACTGGCAAAAGATTTGGGTTATGCACCCTATGCCCTGTCAGTAGGCTATGGCCAACGCCACTCCTCTGAACTGGCTGCTGCGAAGCACATTGCTAAACAGATGGGTGTCATTCGTCATGAGGTAGTGAACTTGGATCTCACCCGCTTTGGTGGCTCTGCCCTCACAGATTCCTCTATTGATATTCCGATCACTCCAAGCAACGATCAAGAAATTCCGGTGACGTATGTTCCCGCACGTAACACCATCTTGCTGTCACTTGCACTGGGTTGGGCTGAATCACTGGGTGGCTTAGATATTTTTTATGGCGCCAACGCGGTGGATTACTCTGGCTATCCAGACTGCCGCCCCGACTATGTGGCTTCTTTTGAAACCATGGCTAACTTAGCCACTAAGGCAGGTGTTGAAGCAATCAATAATGACAATCGCTTTCGTGTTCATGCACCCATTATTAGCATGAGTAAGTCCGAGATCATTCACTTAGGCACTACTTTAGGGGTGGATTATTCTCAAACAGTTTCTTGCTACCAAGCCAATGACTTGGGTGAAGCTTGCGGAGAATGTGAGTCTTGCCGTTTACGCCAGGCTGGGTTTACACAAGCAAAACTGAGTGACCCTACTCGCTACCAAAAATAACGGCTTATTTACTTATTTATTTATTTTGGGTTTCTAGCATTCTGGCAATATACCGCGCAATCAGGTCTACCTCTAAATTAACCTTATCGTTTATCTGAAGATTACCTAAGGTCGTATTTTGTAGTGTGTGCGGAATAATGTTAATGCTGACTAAACAAGCCAGTGCAGTGTCCTCCGTTTGATTGACCGTTAAGGAAACGCCATTCACCACAATAGAACCCTTGTACGCCAGAAAAGGGGCCAATGCTTTCGGTGCCTCAATCTGGAGCAACCAAGAACCATAGGCGTCTTGGGCAACAGCAATAAATTGAACTACCTTACCAACCCCATCGACGTGACCGCTAACTAAATGACCGCCTAAGCGATCATTTAGGCGCAATGCTTTTTCTAGATTCACTGGTCCGACTGCATCAAGGCCTACTGTCTTGTTCAGTGACTCACGAGAAATATCGAGCTCAAAAGTAGTGCTAGTAAAGTTCGTAGCCGTCATACAGGCCCCCTGAATAGCAATGCTGTCGCCCAAGGCCACATCATCCAGATAACCTGCAGGGGTCTCAATCAATAACTGCATTCCATCGCCCTTAGATTGAGCGCTTTTGATGGTGCCAACGGCGGTAATGATTCCAGTAAACATGGTTGAATTTTTATTTGGTTTGATGTAATTGTTGGGGTTAGGGTTGGGATTAAAGTTAAAGCTAGGGCTAGAGCTTTGGGCTTGGCTTCGCTAAACGAACCCGTAAGTCCTGACCTAATACAGTGTGATCGATGATTTGCCAATCTTGCCGTTGATTGAGCTCAGTTAGTGTGCCGATATTCGCCATGCCGATACCATCCCCTAATAAGAAAGGAGCATAGTAGAGCAAGAGCTCATCGACACCATTTTCTCGGAGTAATGAGCCGTTCAGCTTGTAACCTGACTCAATGTGTATTTCATTCATAGAGCGCTCTTTTGCTAAGTAGCGTAGTAGTTTAGCGAGATCTACCTTGCCATAGGCATTAGCCATCGCAATCACTTCTACTCCTAAGCCCTGAAGTGCCTTTGCTTTTGTTTGGCTTACTTCAGAATCCATATCAGCACAAACAACGATGACGCCAGATTGATGAAGATTTTTAAAAAGCTTGGCATCCAGAGGTGTCTCTAGCCGAGAATCAATCACAATTTTCCAGGGCTGACGTTCAGTCACTACATCACGAACGTTTAGGGTGGGATCGTCTTCTTTCACCGTCCCAGCACCCGTCAAGATAGCGCAAGCCTGTGCACGCCAGTGATGGCCATCTGAGCGCGCCTCAGGTCCTGTAATCCACTGACTGGTGCCATTGGCTAGGGCAGTCTTGCCATCTAAGCTTGCGGCGATCTTCATTCGCACCCAAGGCAGACCGCGCGTCATCCTAGAAATAAATCCTGGGTTCAAAGCCCTTGCTTCTGACTCCATCAAACCGCAGCGCACATCAATACCGGCTGCTTTTAAGCGCTCAAGGCCTCGGCCATTCACTAGGGGATTGGGATCAAGCATGGCAGCGATCACTACCGCTGGCTTAGCCGCGATCAGCGCATCAGAACAAGGCGGTGTTCTGCCTTCATGACTACAAGGCTCTAAGGTAACGTAGATCGTTGATCCAGAAACGTCAAAGCCATTGGCTTTAGCATCGGCTAAAGCTTGGACCTCAGCATGATTTCCGCCAGCTTTTTGGGTATATCCACTCCCAATCACTTGCCCGTCCTTAGTAATGACGCAACCTACTCGCGGGTTGGGTGTGGATAGATACAGGGCTTTTTGAGCCTGGGCCAAGGCCTGGCTCATGAATTGATGGTCAACGACGGTATACATAGGGGTCTATTAAAACCGATTGTCGCCAGTTACACCAAATTTACCGACAGGCTTTGCTATCCCGCTGGGGATCACACACCCTCCAACGACCGCCACTACTCAATATGAGCTGGCGCTCCAGCCCAGAATCACGCTCGTGACCCAGTATCAGTCGATTAGCTACAAAACCGCCTTGGGCGGTCTTTGCTGCCCCAGCAGCATTAAAAGTAATCCCCCTTTTATTGGAATGTGGGTCCATAAACTGTTTACCTCCCCCTTTAAAGTAGATCGGCGCGATGGCGCCTTGAGCGAACCATGTCCGCTCGGCACAATCCGCCTTGGACCTGATGGGCGGGCAGGCGTTCTTCACAACCCAACCGTCCTCCCAATAAGCACTACCCGAAGGGGTAATGTGCACTGCCATACCCAGTTGCAACGCTTGCCCACGAGCAAACTGCGCATGCGCAATAAAACGCCTTGCAAGCGTCTCGATTTCTCGAGCGGCTAATTGCTCATGCAACATCGGCATGGTCATGACCGTCATGATGGCAATAATCAGAACGACGGCCATTAATTCTAATAAGCTGGCACCCTGTTCACTGTCACTTTTGTGGTTTAGTTTATTCAAAATGTTGACGCCAATGCAGACGGGTGGCTAAATTTGTTTTTTCATCTACCAAAATTAATACCTCAAGCACCGGGGAACCTATAGTAGAAATCAGCCAAAGTCCTTTTCCTACCGATTGAATATGACAAGCAGATTGCTCTTGTAAGGCAATACTAGAAATGTTTTGCTCACATGCTAATAGTGCTTTTTCTGCCGCTATAAATTGTTTGCTAGCGGTAACAAAAGTGGTGGCACTAATGATCTCTAAGGCAGTTAAGCGTTCAATATGGGCAATCAGGGAAGACAGCAATAGCAGTAGAGATAGAACCCAAGCAATAATCATCAGAGATTGCGGGTAGCAAATGTGCGCTCAAATGCTCGGTGTATCAAGTGCCCATCGGTCATTTCTAGTCTGACTCTGTAAGCCTTACCGGATAACCCCGACAACTCTTCAATAGCAAAGTAATGGACCCCATTTATGAGGGTTGTGTTTTGGAGTCGCCCTTCCTTATCCAGTGATTGGCAAATGAACGAACCTCCAACTCTACCCCCACTTCCGCCTCCATTAGCACGCCCACCTTTTGGAGCAGATGCTTGCCGCTCTACTACAAAGCCCTGCTGCGCTAGGCCATTTTTAGTGCGGCCTGGTGAGAGTGTATTTCCGATGCAATCTAAATCGCCTGCGCCAGATAAAGCATGTTTGACCATCAAAGCATCCGAGCCTTGATACCCACTCCTTTTTTGAATCTGGATAAACGCTTGCGCTGACTTAGATGCATAACCCCCTCGAGCAAAAGAAACAGTAGGCTGGTAACCCGCCATACGAATGGCTCGCCCCATGAGTTCCAAAGCACGATCTGCTTCTGCAGTAAGTGATTGGATTTTTTCATATTCAATTTGTTTCGCGATGAGTTCGCCACTGGTTTTAATCAGGGGTGTGACTAGGATGAGGGAGATCGCGAGGCCGACGAGGCACTCGAGCAGACTCATTTGGACTTTTTTTGTGTGGTTCCCGCTGGCGGGGTCCTTGGGGGAGCTTGCTGATGTCCCAAGGTATTGATTTCATGCTCATCTAATGCTTTTTTCATCTGCGCACGCTGCTCTTGGACTATTGCTAGTCGCAATGCTAACTGCTGATAAGTCGCCCCTAATGCTACCCAACTGCTAGCCACTAGACTCATTGCCACTAAGACCTCAAGCAAAATGAATCCATTGGCATGAATAGGCTTTTCAGAGGTCAGTTGTAATGAGTTGGATTTGGGGAACATAAACCATTGTCTCGATCCGTAATGGCTAAGAAAATCGGTATAGGCAAGCTCAGTCGTCAGAAAGACCGCATATTGAATGAATATCTTCTCTATTTCTGAAAGATCTCACGATGTAGCCCGAAAAACTGCTGCTCAGCTTAAAATAGAGGGCTATGCAAAATACCCTCGCCTCCACAGAAGAAATCGTTGCTGAGCTTAAAGCGGGCAAGATGGTCATTCTGGTCGATGAAGAAGACCGTGAGAACGAAGGTGATCTCGTTTTAGCCGCTGATCATGTCACAGCCGAAGCGGTTAATTTCATGGCCAAACATGGTCGTGGGCTTATTTGCCTCACATTAACCCGTGAACGCTGCCAACAATTAAATCTTCCCTTGATGGTGCGAGATAACGGCGCCTCGATGGGGACCAATTTCACGGTATCGATTGAAGCGGCTAATGGTGTCACAACAGGTATCTCTGCGGCAGACCGGGCGCTCACGATTAAAACTGCGGTAGCCCCCAACGCCAAGCCCAATGACCTTGTTCAGCCGGGACATATTTTTCCATTAATGGCTCAGCCAGGTGGCGTACTCATTCGCTCTGGCCATACAGAGGCGGGATGTGATTTAGCCGGCATGGCTGGATGCTCTCCCACTTCAGTGATTTGTGAAATCATGAAGGATGATGGCAGCATGGCGCGGCTACCAGACCTATTGGTGTTTGCTCAAGAGCATCAATTAAAAATTGGCAGTATTGCTGATCTCATTCAGTATCGTAGTCAACATGAAAGTATTGTGGTGCGAGAAGGAGAGCGTGAATTTGTGACGCCTTGGGGAAAATTCAAGGGCATTATTTATCGCGATACCCCCAGTGCCTGCATTCATCTTGCACTGATTCATGGCAATCCTTCTGAAAGTGAAGAAACCTTAGTGCGCGTGCATGAGCCAGTCACTGTATTGGATTTTCTCGATGCGAACGTGAGTACCCATTCATGGCCTCTCGCGCAGGCCCTGCAAACCTTGTCTACAGCTTCTGCAGGCGTTGCCGTTCTTCTCAATGCCTCAGGTATTGCCGCACCCAATGATGTGGATTGGCTAGCGCAGTTTCATAAGCTCAACGGCTCACAAGCAGAGCCAAGTACCGCTCCTTTAGCCCGAAAAACGGATTTCCGTAGCTATGGTATCGGCGCTCAAATTCTGAAAGATGTCGGTGTTGGAAAAATGCGCCTACTGGCCAATCCCGTGCCTGTACCCAGCCTTTCCGGATACAAACTCGAAGTAACTGGCTATACCCCCTTCAAATCTCACTCCTAAGCTAGCTAAATATGATGAATACCTCTATCAGTGCACCTAATACAGAAGATTCTGTCGGTGTTCTCGAAGCCGATTTAAATGGCCAAGACCTACGTGTCGGTATTGTGCAAGCCCGTTTTAATGAAGCGCATTGTGTGGCCTTAACTACCGCCTGTATTGAAGAGCTCATTACGCTAGGCGTGTCTCAGTCCGACATCAAACTCGTGACCGTACCAGGGGCACTAGAGATTCCTTTTGCACTCCAAAAACTAGCTGAAACTGGTGAATTTGACGGACTAGTTGCACTAGGTACCGTGGTTCGAGGGGAGACCTATCATTTTGAATTAGTTGCTAATGAATCCGCCTCCGGCATTACGCGTGTTTCTCTGGAGTCTGGTTTACCAATTGCTAATGGGGTACTGACATGTGACACCGATGAGCAGGCAGAAGCCCGCGTTCACGTCAAAGGTGCCGATTGCGCCAAAGCCGTAGTAGAAATGGCTAACCTTGCATTAGCCCTCACTCCAGATATTGATTTTGAGATCCACTCACCAGAAGCAGCATGATAGACATGACAAAACCTACTATCACTCCACCAATTGCGGTAGCTGGACCTCCTAAACGTTCACTAACTCCCCGTCGCCGCGCCCGTGAATATGCCCTGCAGGGGGTTTATCAGAGCCTAGTCATGCGTCGTGCTGGAAGCTTGCCCAACGCAGCGGCTATTGCCAAACAATTAGCTGAAGATCCGGGCTTTCGCCGTTGCCAACTTGATCTATTCCAAGGTATTTTTACAGGCGCCATTGAGCACATCGATGAGCTCGAGGGAATTATTACCCCTGCCTTAGATCGGCCCATTAATGAACTGTCACCTGTAGAACATGCAGCTTTGCTAATCGGCGCCTATGAATTAGCCCTGGATCTTGCAGTGCCATATAAAGTGGCGATTAACGAAGCCGTAGAGTTGGCCAAGACGTTTGGTGGCACCGATGGCCACAAATATGTCAATGGTGTCCTAGACCTGCTAGCCCAAAAATTAAGAAGTGCTGAAATCAACGCCAGCTAGTGTGTTCCTCCTGAGTTAGTTCTTGACTTAGTTCTTGAGTTAGCTCGTGAGTTAGCTCAAAACCGCAGCCCCTGCCCTCTTATTGAGTTCAGGGGTTTTTTATTGGTTCGGTATGAGAGCGACAGTCAATATCCGCTTGAGGATAAAATGAAATCACTAACCTCCATGTAGCTTCATTTCAAAGGTCTTGCCATGCAGAAAATTGATATTCGCCATTTACTAAAAGATCCCAGCCTCTTTAAAGAGGATGCCTTTATCGATGGATCTTGGTTTAAAGCCAAGACAGGTGACACCTTTGCAGTACATAACCCCGCAACCGGCGAACTCATTGCACAGGTAAGCAATTTAGGGCCTCATGAAGCAGAGCTTGCTGTTACAGCTGCGGAAAACGCATTTCAAGGCTGGAAAAATAAAACCGGTAAAGAGCGTGCTGTCATGATGCGGCGGTGGTTTGACCTCATTACCCAAAATGCGCAAGATCTAGCTATCTTAATGACCTTAGAGCAAGGTAAGCCGCTCGTTGAAGCAACGGGAGAGGTAGCTTATGGAGCCTCATTTATCGAATGGTTTGCTGAAGAAGCCAAACGGGTTGCTGGATCTATTCCAACTACAACCTGGAGTGATAAGCGAACCATCGTGATGAAACAAGCTATCGGAGTGTGTGTGGCTATTACGCCATGGAACTTTCCGATGGCGATGATTACCCGCAAGATTGCCCCCGCCATGGCTGCAGGCTGCACAATTGTGATCAAGCCAGCAGAGCTCACACCCCTATCTGCACTAGCACTTGCAGAATTAGCGCTACGAGCAGGTATTCCCTCAGGAGTTATCAATATTTTGACGGCAGATGCCGAGCAGTCCATTGCGATTGGCAAAACACTCTGCGCCTCGCCAACAGTCCGACACTTGTCGTTCACGGGCTCTACTGAAGTAGGGCGCATTCTGATGGCGCAATGTGCACCTACGGTCAAAAAATTAGCCCTCGAATTAGGAGGACATGCGCCTTTCATTGTGTTTGAAGATGCCGATATTGACGCCGCAGTTGCTGGGGCAGTGATGTCTAAATATCGTAATTCTGGTCAAACCTGTGTCTGTGCAAATCGTTTTTATGTTCACAAGACAGTGCATGATGCTTTCGTAGAAAAGTTTGCCAAAGCAGTCCAGAAAATTATCGTGGGTAATGGGATGGAAGCGGGCATCACGCAGGGGCCCTTAATTGAGCCAGCAGCCCTAGAAAAGGTAGAACGCCATGTTGCAGATGCGCTTAGCAAGGGTGCAACGCTCGTGAGTGGTGGCAAACGATCCGCTCTGGGCGGAACCTTCTATGAGCCCACCATTTTGACAAACGTGAGCAATGACATGCTGATTACTTACGAAGAAACATTTGGTCCGGTTGCCCCAATCATGACCTTTGAAAGCGATGAAGAAGTCATCCGCTTAGCAAACCACAGTCAATTTGGTCTAGCTTCTTATTTTTATAGCCGTGATATTGGCCGAATTTGGAGAGCAGCAGAGGCTTTGGAATACGGCATTGTGGGTGTCAATACCGGCATCATCTCTAACGAAGTTGCCCCGTTTGGCGGAGTCAAACAATCGGGCTTGGGTAGAGAGGGCAGTATTTACGGCATGGATGAGTACCTAGAATTGAAATATGTTTGTTTAGGCCTCTGAGCTATCGATACCTTCAGCAGCTCGCTTTAGATAGACTAGATCCCACACACCATGGCCTAATTTTAGGCCGCGATTCTCGAACTTTGTAATAGGTCGATAGCGGGGTCTATCTACGTACCCAGGATGTTGAGTATTGAGCTGATTTAGGCTTGGCCTGAATTGTTTGGCACTCTCTTTCAGTAACTCAATCTCAGTAGCCACATCTCCTTCTGCAAAGGTCTCTATGCTGATCTGCTCTACAGACGTATTTTGAATCGTCGGTTCAGCATTGAGAACTAGTAGCATCTGCTCAGCATAATTATGCCAATCTGTTGCCAAATGGAGATAGGCCCCTGGCTTTGATCGTGAGACCAATAATTTGACGAATTCAGCCTGGATGAGCCTGCGCTTATGATGGCGCTTTTTATGCCATGGGTCAGCAAAATAAATGTGAATACCATCCAAGGAATGCGGGGCGATCATCTGCTCTAAAACCTCAACAGCATCGTGCTGAATTAACCGTAAATTGGTAAGCTGGTTTTCACCAAGGAGCTTTAATAAAGCGCCCACACCAGGGTGGTGAACTTCAATGGCTAAAAAATCATCTTCTGGCCGAAGCGCTGCAATTTTGGCAGTGGTCTCCCCCATCCCAAAACCAATCTCCAGAATCTTAGGCTTAGTAGAGCCATTAAAAGCTTGTACCAGGTCTAAGACTTGTGACTGAAAAGGCACTAAGAATTGTGGGCCCAGCTCATCCATTGCACGCTGTTGGCCAGCTGTTGTTCTGCCCGCTCTGAGAACAAAGGAGCGGATGCGATCCGTTCTAATAAGGCTCATGATTTGATCGACATTCAGCGCTGCTTTGGAAAAGGCATTGCCCACCCAGCAGAACGATAAGCGAAAACCACCTCAGCCAGAACAATGGCAAGCGATGTCATAAAAGAAACTAAGCCCAGCACAAAGGTCCAAACAACATAGGTCCCCTCTAAAGAGCGGACTGCGCCAGTCTGTAAGAAAAACAGTTCCAGTACCGTCAAAGAAATAAAGATGCCACTCAAGACATCGAAAAAAATGGCTAGCGTACAAAGACGCCCCCGAATTTTTGCCTCGTTGGCCTCCTGGATTAAGTGCTGAAGAATAGCTGGATCAGCAACGTGACCATCCTGAATCTTCTGTTGTATGCTGCGCATCCGATCAACCGATCGAGCTAGGCGACCTGATATGGCATTGAGCAGAGTGGCAACTGCCGTCAGCAAAAATACGGGCGCAAGGGCTAACTGTATATTGTTCGTTACTGCATCTATTGATACATCCATACTCTTTTTTAAGCTCTCTTATTAATTACTATTTAAATTCTGGCTCGAATTTTGGTTGGAATGCTGGTTGGAATTTTCTTAATGTGACCAAGCAACTAAACCGCTATAGGCACTAATAAGCACAATCACTCCAAACGCAATTCGATACCAAGCAAACGCGATAAAGGTGTGGCTAGCGACATAATGTATCAACCACCGCACGCAAATAAATGCCGAGATGAATGCGGCAATAAATCCCACAACGATAGCCATACTAAATTCACCGGAAAGGGAGATAGGCGACTTCCAGAGTTTTAATAATTCATAAGCAGTAGCACCGCCAATAACGGGGATAGCCAGAAAGAAAGAAAACTCGGTTGCCACAGCCCGCGGCAAACCAAACAACATACCCCCAATAATCGTTGCACCGGACCGGGATGTCCCAGGAATTAAAGCGGCACACTGCGCGATACCCACCTTTAGAGCATCTAGCGGACTGAGATCATCTATCGATTGAATATGATCTTTGCTTGTCATGATTTTTTTTTGCCGATGCTCTGCCCAAAAGATCACAAAGGCGCCCGCAATAAAGGCGCTAGCCACCGGAATCGGGGAAAACAAGACCGCCTTAATATACTTTCCAAAGATCAATGCAAGGCTCATTGCTGGAATCGAAGCAATCATCAGATTGAAGACAAAACGACGAGAAACCGAACTGGTGCTCACAGAAGAGACCACTTTCCACAACTTTTCTCGATACTCCCAACAGACCGCTAAGATCGCCCCAAACTGAATAATGACCTCAAATGCCTTGCCTCGATCATCATTAAAGTTTAGCAAATCCCCAACCAAAATGAGATGACCTGTACTGGAGATCGGCAGAAATTCGGTTAATCCCTCGACTACACCCAGTATTACTGCTTTTCCTAATAAAATGAGATCCATAGGCGCAATTTTATAGATAGATCTTCAAAACTCCAGAATTTATCGGATTTAGTAAAATACGCTCTAAATCAGGCGTTCTGGATAAATAGGCCTTAAACTTCAGTGCATATTGAACCGTATCCGAATTAGATGACCCCAGCGCGTTTTCGAATCCCTCAGCTCATCAGTCTTAGCCTTGTCCTCAGTCAGGTCACGGGGGGGCTTGCGCTTTCCACTAGCAGCATGGCACAGAGTGCCAATGGGTCAAAGCCATCACTCCCGATACCCCTTACCACCCAAAATTTAGTCGGTCTAGAGCGGCCACCACAAATCGTTCCAGCTATGCAAGAGGCCATTGCTGCTGGGGGAGCGCTTTCGAATGTCAACGGCAATGGTCTTGCTAACGCCGATCAAGCCACAGATTTAATTCGCCTATACCAAGAAGCTGCATTTAGTGACCCCGTTCTGACTGCTGCCCGCTTTAACTACCAAGCCAGTAAAGAACTATTCTGGCAAGGCCTCTCTTTGCTCTTGCCTCAAGCGAATGTAGCGCCAGGTGCCACGCGGTATTACCAACATACAGCAGGCAGTTCAGCGACCAATGCAGTCACCGGCTCCCGTGTCTATGATCAAAAGAACTACACGGTCACACTGACGCAGCCAGTATTCAATATGGCGGCTCTCGAAGCCTTTAATCAAGGCGACCTCAATACCAAGATTGCGGACATGCGTTTTTTCTTGGCGCAGCAAGATTTAATTCTGCGCGTCTCACAGGCTTACTTTGATGCCCTGACTAGCCAAGATAATGTTGAGCTCTTTCGCAATAAAAAGAGTCTGATCAAACAACAACTAGATATCGCTCAAGCTAAGTTCGATGCTGGCCTGGCAACTATTGTTGATGTCAATACTGCACAGGCTGCACTAGATCTTGCCAACTCTCAAGAAATCGCAGCCCAAGCAGATCTCATCGTTAAGCGCGGTGTGCTCGAGCAGTTAGCCGGCCGTCCCGTTGGCGCCTTGAGACCACTTACTAAAACTGCCAAGATCGATGGCGTTCTGAAGGATCCACGCTCTCAGACTAAAGATGGCTATACCCCACCGCCCACTGATAGCGTTAATCCACTACTTCCAAAAGGGCAAACTCTAGACGACTGGATTTTGCAAGCCGAAACAGCGAACTTCAATGTATTGGCAGGTCAACTATCCATTAACTTAGCGCAGAGCACCTTCAAAGCATCGCAAGCATTGAACTACCCCTCATTAAACTTAGTCGGCACTGCGGGCTACAACACCTCGAATGGCGTCAGTAACAGCCTTAGTCCATCGCAGACTAATATTTATAACAACACGATCGCCTTACAGATGACAATTCCTTTAGTCTCTGGTGGATATGCTAGCTCATTGATTCGTCAAAACGCTGCCTTGATAGACGTAGCCAAAGCCAACTATGACAATGCCCGTCGCACAGCAGCGCAAAATACTCGCGCAGCGTTTACTGGCTTCTATGGGGGGCTAGCTAGCGTAAAAGCCTATGAAGCAGCAGAGCGCTCATCAACCTCTGCCCTAGAGTCAAGTAAGCTTGGTTTTCAGGTGGGTACTTTGATCAATATTGATGTATTGATTGCTCTAGATACTGTCATTACTACGCGCTCCCAATTACAACTAGCGCGGTACAACACCATTCTGAATGCGATTCGATTGAAAGCCCATGTAGCATCGCTCACAGATGAAGACCTCATCTCTATCAACACTCTATTGCGCTAGTTTAATTTGACTGTTCTAGTAAACGAAGAGCTGCAGTAAGCACCTCTTGCACTGACGGTGGCTGATTGATATCGCCAAGGTTGCAAATTCGACTAGACCAGTAGCCCTCTGTTTTCCAAAGCGGCGAATCGCAATAAATCTCTATCGTCGGCTTATCAAGTACTGCCGCTAAATGCGTTAAACCGGTATCTACTCCAATAGTGAGGGCAGCACCGGCAATCACTGAGAAAGCTTCCTCAATAGAAAATGCAGAAGGTACAAGTGATCCTGATACTTGCTCGCTCAAAAAAGAGCTGACTGCTTTTTCATGTGTATTGCCCCAAGGAAAGACTATCTGATAACCACGCGCAGCCAATGCTTGCGCTAAAGTAACCCAATGTGCACTATCCCAACGCTTAGCCTCTCTCGCGGTTGAATGAAAACACAATACATAGGGTGTTTTCAGGCCCTCAATAGTAACCCTAGCTATGTTGTCAACAAATGCTTGAGGGTAGAACTGCGGCATATTTGAACGCTCTAAGCGCGGCCAACCCAAAGCAGAGCACATTACCCAACGCGAACGATCTACTGCATGACATTGCAGTGGCACCTGAACTAAATGGTTATAAAAAAATCTTGCAAGCGGTTCATAGCCTGAGAATTCAGTTGCATTGGCTAGGCCAGCGACTACCGCATGCGGACTTTTTTTGGCTAATGCACAAACGAGGGCAGATTTCAGAAGGCCTTGTGTTTCAATCAAGATGTCATAGCTTGTCGACTGAAGCATCCCTCTAAATGCAAAAAATTGCTTCCAAGTATTGAGGTTAAAAAGATTTTTCTTCCAGCGTCGCAGCCCAAAAGGAATTAACCGATCAATCCCCCGAAATCCCTCTCTTGAGAGTAAGGGCTGCAAAAGATGAGCATAGCCCTCCTCTACTACCCAATCAATTTGCGCATGAGGAAGGCGGGCTCGTAAGTCCCAGAAAATCGGTAAGTTATGGAGAACATCGCCTAATGAAGAGATTTTTACCAGCAAAATTTTTGGTGCTTGAGTACTTGCAAAGGGCTCTATATGCATCTCAACTGACCCAATGTTTTTCAAGAAAATATTGTTCCAAAATCAAGGCTGCGGACTGCGCATCCAAATTGTCATGCCTATGGGAATCACCCTCCAATACTGCAGAGGTATAGCGCTCATCAACCCATGCGACTGGCAAATGAAAGCGTCCCAAGAGTTGATTGCCAAACCGACGGGCCTTTGCACTCATCGCATGCTCGGTACCATCGGGATGGCATGGCATACCTACAACTAATCTATCAGGCTGCCATTCCTTCAGCAGTCCCTCGATCACCTTAAAGCGGGCCTCGTCAGAGGATTCCTCAACCGTATTAATGGGCTGCCCAGCCTGAGTCAAGGTGTTACCTATGGCTATGCCAATACGCCGGGTACCAAAATCAAAAGCCATGATGGTGAGTTCTTTAGGCATGGCCTGCCTCACCCGAAAGCGCAGATAGGTCAAAGCCAAGGTGAGCCATCGTACGCTCATAGCGCTCAGATGGAGCCGTATTAAATAGGATCTCGATCATTTGCGCTTGAGATAACGGCACATTGATCCAATCATTTAAGGTGATTTCTTCCTCTAGTTGACCGGCATCCCAACCCGCATAACCTAGAGTCATTAAAAACTGCTGGGGTCCATTTCCTTGCGCTAAATCCTCTAAGACATCTTTAGAGGTCGTCATCGTCAAGCCATTGGGGATAACGAGAGAGGAGCTATATATTCCTTCGGTTATGGGTGCATGCAATACAAATCCACGCTCAATCTGTACTGGACCGCCGCAATAGACTGGCTGGTTCAGCAACGGCGCAATTGCTAACTGCAGCTCTACTTTTTCAAACAGTTCCGCTAACTTAAGCTCTGTGGGTTGATTGACCACCAAGCCCATAGCGCCGCGCTCGGTATGCTCAAATAAATAAATCACCGAACCCGCAAAATGAGGATCGGCCAGGCCCGGCATCGCAATTAAAAATTGATTGGCTAAGTGATCTGCAGAACACGAAACAAACGATTTCGCATTGGAAATCTGGGTGGGCGTTGGGGCTGAGCCTATAGGGGCTTTTTTAGCCATGTTCATATCGATCCATTTTACCCAACATGTCAGATTTTTCCGGTAATCCAGTAAGCCAAAAGACCAAGCACCTCATGAGTGAGCTTATTCCAGTTTTGAACTCCCTCTTCCAGGTCAAATGTACCCCACCTGAGGTTTTTCGCAGTCTGATAGTCGACCGGAATAGGAATGACAGAGAGGTCCTGTTTTTCGAAAATCTTGAGGGCTCGATACATATGAGAGGCAGATGTAATTAATAGCCATGGTTGTGGGGTGCCGTCTATATTCTGCTGGCCTACCTGGGCCATCATGGGCTTTAGGTACAACACATTCTCATAGGTATTGCGAGATTGATTTTCATAATAGCCAGATCGGTCTGCCAAACCTTGCTCTGTAATCAATTGTTTAAATGCATCCGCTTCTGAGGGGCCTTTTGGAGAGAGGCGCCCTGAAAATCCACTAAAAATAAATGGTAACTGGGGATATTTTCTAATCAGCTCAAAAGCCTTCGTAATCCGCTCTGCCGAGGCATAAATAGATACCTCCCCTCGATCGGTGAAGATATCACTACCCTCAATAGCGCCACCCAAAATAATGATGCCACTCAGCGGCTGATCAGAGGCCTGAGTAAAACTAGCTTTAGGGCTTGCGTCCTCAAGTGCCCTTAAAAATACCTCGGATGTGGGAAGCCATCCTATCAGCAGCAAATCCGCTAAGGCCAGCAGCAAAAAACGCTTACTCAGGTGCTGCTTTCTTAAA
Source organism: Polynucleobacter brandtiae (assembly GCF_002797575.1). Lineage (GTDB taxonomy): Bacteria > Pseudomonadota > Gammaproteobacteria > Burkholderiales > Burkholderiaceae > Polynucleobacter > Polynucleobacter brandtiae. Next base: position 140,614 of record NZ_PGTX01000002.1, read on the forward strand.
GCAAGAAACAATAAGCTAAGAACCACAATGACAATGACCCAATTTAAAGGTTCAATAGCCAATTGCACAATCTTTGATAAAACGAAGAATAAAGTATCCATTGATGAGCAAGATATTACCTTGCGTACTGAGCAAGGTCACGCTTTTGGCCCTAATATAGAGCCTATGCAAAAAGCTCTCGTTTGGCTCCGTCGTGATCTGCGCCTTTATGACAATGCGGCACTTCATCACGCCCTCAAAAACAATGCCCAAGTTTGGGTCACCTTTATTTTTGACGTCCGCATCCTAAAACCCTTACAGGCCAACGATGTCGTCAATGGTGGATTAGCGCACGACAGACGGATAGATTTTATTTGGCAAGGGTTGCAGCAAATAGATGAAGCACTGCGCAAGCAAGGCGGTGGTCTTATTGTGCAATTTGGCGAATCCACAGAATGTATTCCCAAAATTGCTCAAGCCTTAGGAGTCAATACGGTCTATAGCAACCATGACTATGAACCTTCTGCAATCGCTCGTGATCAGCAAATTCAGACTTCCCTAGAAGCGCTGGGCATCAGCCTTGAAACCTATAAAGATCAAGTCATCTTTGAGAAAAAAGAAATTCTGACAAACTCCAGTACTGTATTTTCAGTGTTCACGCCCTATAAAAATAATTGGCTGCGAACCTTACGAGAAAAAGATATTGCAGCCTACGAGTGCACCCCTAAAACAGGGCAATTTGCCGAGATACCTAAAGTACTAATAACGCCCTTTCCATCTCTGGAGTCTATGGGCTTTTGCCCCACCGGTATTGAAACCTATCTCCCCCCGGGCTCAGAGGGAGGAGAGCAATTTTTAGAAGATTTTTTACATCGCATTGATCAATATCAAATTGGCCGTGATTTTCCAGCGATTAAAGGGGTCAGCTATCTTTCAACCCATCTGCGATTTGGCATGCTATCGATTCGAGGTCTTGTTCGCGAAGCGCATCGGCGCATGCTGGCGGGTAGCATGGGTGCCACCATTTGGTTAAGTGAACTTATCTGGCGTGATTTTTACTTCATGATTTTGGCTAACCATCCACGCCTAGCTGACGGTGTTGCTTTTAAACCAGACTACGACAATATTGAGTGGGAAAGCAGTGCTCATGCTAAAACACTGTTCCAGGCTTGGTGTAATGGCAAAACAGGCTATCCACTCATTGATGCTGCCATGTGCCAACTCAATCAAAGTGGTTATATGCACAATCGCTTGCGGATGGTGGTGGCCAGCTTCTTAACGAAAGATTTAGGAATCGACTGGCGTTGGGGCGAAGCCTACTTTGCTAAACACCTCAATGATTTTGAACTCTCCTCCAATAATGGGGGCTGGCAATGGGCATCATCCTCAGGATGTGATGCCCAACCCTATTTCCGGATCTTCAACCCTATTACCCAATCGCAAAAATTTGATGCGGAAGGTAAATTTATTCGCCGTTACTTACCCCAGCTAGATAAGCTCTCTAAAAAATCAATTCATGCCCCCTGGGAAGCTGGTCATCTTGAATTAGAGGCAGCAGGCATCCTACTGGGTCGAGATTACCCCCTCCCGATTGTGAGCCATGACGAAGCCCGTAAGAAAACCTTAATGCGCTATAGCGTGGTGAAAAAAGTGACTCTAGAAGACTCGGATGCTTGAGTTACGCACTACAAGTCAAGACGCTCTCGCTAAGTTGGTCACTTCATCACTTTCCGATTTAAGATAGAGGATGAGCAAGGTCTATGCGGTCGGAGATATTCAGGGGTGTGCCCCCTCCTTAAAGAATCTCGTTAAAAAAATACCTGCTAAATCTAAATTAATTTTCTTAGGGGACTTAGTTAATCGTGGCCCAGACTCATTAGGCACTTTACGGTACCTCAAACAATTGCAAGAAAAGGGGCGTATTGAGTGCCTCCTCGGTAATCATGATCTCCATTTACTAGCTATCGATGCAGGCCTCAGAAAGACTAAAGGCCTTGATACTGTTCAGCCTATTTTGAGCGCCCCGGATCGAGCTGAATTGATTGATTGGTTACGTCATCGTCCGATGGCATTAAGCAATGGGAAGATATTGACTGTTCATGCAGGCGTACTGCCTCAGTGGGAGCTACAGCAAACTATTGAATATGCACAGGAAGTAGAAAAAGCGCTGCGCAAAAAAAACTACAAACAGTTTTTAGCCAATATGTATGGCAACATGCCGAATAAGTGGAACAATTCTCTCAAGGGTTATGAGCGCCTACGCGTGATTACTAATGCCTTAACCCGCATTCGGTTTTGTACGCCTGCGGGCTCAATGGAGTTTGCAAGCAAGGAAGGTTTTGCAAATGGTCCCAAGGGTTATGTCCCCTGGTTCAAAGCCCCTAAAAGAAAAACTCAGGACACCTTAATTTATTTTGGGCACTGGTCTACCTTAGGCCTATTACGCCATCAAATGGTAATGGGTTTAGATACTGGCTGTGTTTGGGGTGGAAAACTCACGGCTATGGAAATTCCGGATTCCGGAAAGCCGAGTAAAGACCTGGAAATAATCCAGGTTCCTGGATACGATCACCCACTCAAAATGTAGGTGGTATCCGTGATTCTTTTACAAGCGTTTAAAAGAACTCTGCGCTGCCCCAATAATCTCATCTAGTACGGCATTGTCATGGGCAATCGAAGTAAATCCAGCCTCATAGGCCGAAGGTGCTAGATATACCCCTTGATCTAGCATGAGATGAAAGAATTTCTTAAAAGCTTCAATATCGGTTTTAGTCACCTCTTCAAAAGAAGTGGGCACTTGACTAGCAAAATAAAAACCAAACATGCCCCCAATACTATCGACTGCAAATGGGATGCCTGATGCATCAGCGGCTTGCTTGAGGCCTGTCATCAGCTTTTCTGTTTGGCCAGTGAGGCACTCAAAAAAACCTTCTCGACAGATGATCTCTAAATTCTTGAGGCCTGCCGCTACTGCAACCGGGTTACCAGATAAGGTTCCAGCTTGGTAAACGTTACCTAAGGGAGCGAGCTTAGACATGATTTCTTTTTTACCGCCAAAGGCTGCCATCGGCATACCGCCACCCATGACCTTACCTAGGCAAGTTAAATCAGGTGTAATGCCCTGTAAAGATTGCGCACCACCCAATGCCACCCGAAATCCTGTCATCACTTCATCGTAAATCAGAACGCTGCCATATTGACTGGTTAACTGACGCAAAGTAGACAAAAATAACTGGGAGGGTTTAATCAGATTCATATTGCCAGCGATCGGCTCAATAATGACTGCACCGATTTGATCACCCTGCCGATCAAACACTTCCTGAAGTGCAGCGACATCGTTATAGGGCAACACTAGGGTATGTTTAACCAAATCATGGGGAACGCCCCCAGAAGAAGGTGCATTTTGGGTAGAGTCGGCAAAAGTGAGAAGGCCAGAACCTGCTTTGACTAAAAGACTGTCGGCATGCCCGTGGTAACAACCCTCAAACTTAATAATCAAATCACGGCCGGTGTATCCCCGCGCAAGACGCAAGGCACTCATCGTTGCCTCAGTGCCACTTGACACCATTCTGACCTGCTCGATGCTAGGCACCAGTTGGCAGATCCGTTCTGCTAATTCAACTTCACCCTCGGTAGGAGCGCCGTAACTAAAGCCGGTTTCAGCGGCCCTCTGAACTGCCTCAATCACCTCAGGATGAGCATGCCCTGCAATCATTGGCCCCCAAGACATGATGAGGTCAATATAGCGTTTACCATCAGCGTCCCAAAAATAAGGTCCCTTGGCTTTAGCAACAAAACGAGGCGTGCCACCCACTTGACGAAAAGCACGCACCGGTGAGTTCACGCCCCCCGGAATAGTGATTTGTGCACGCTCAAATAAAATGTCGTTTTGTCCCAAAATGCTTTCCCTACCTTAGCTGTTGTGTTTTATTTAGATTGCCATCATTTCAAAATCTTCTTTGCGTGCGCCACACTCTGGACAAGTCCAATTGATAGGCACATCACTCCAAAGCGTTCCAGGCGCAATACCTTCTTCCGGAAGGCCAGCAGCCTCGTCGTATACCCAGCCACAAATCAGGCACATATATGTCTTAAATTCCATCGCGATTCCTCTGTATATTTTTTACTATTTTTTAGTACATTAATCTTCTATTTTAAATCTGCTGCGCTATCTCTTTTAGGATGCATCTCAAACTTAAAGAGACGGCACTCTAGTGGACCATTAAAGAGCGGCGTACGTTTAGATTCTTTGATACGCAGCTGACCTGGTAGGGCCATATCTGCCGTTAGAACGAATACATTCCATCCGCCAAAAGCATCTTTCAGATGTTGCCCAAATTGCCTTAAAAACTCGACAAAATGGGGATCCTGCTCCTCTTGAGCTTGGAGCTTTTTCAAAGATTCCCGACTCGTACGCTTCGCACTCTGACGTCCAGTTTCCAGGTTATAGGCAAAGCGATCTTCTGGCTCTTCCGACCCTCTTGATGCCTGTGAAACATCTGAATCATCGTACGGGTAATCCTCAGATTGACGCTCTTGACCACGCCCACCTTTAATCACCAAACGTTCGCCATAAGGCGGGTTCAGTAACATCACGCCACCTTTGATGCCTGCTGCCATATTTGCTGGTGGCTTACTAACTAAAGCATCTACCTGGCGAGTAATCGGCAAGCCCGGTAACTGAGCACGCTGCCAGTTTCCTTTGAACATCGCTACCAAGCGCTCATTAATATCCCCACCGCTGATCCCCAAGGCATCTGCATCCGGAAATCGCTTACGCTTTTCTATCATTTCAGCCTGAGCAGCGTCTTTTAAGTTCACCCAACGCTTTTGCTCAGTAGCCTCATTAAAAGGCTTGAGCCTCTGAAAACCAAAGCCATCATCAGATGTCACTAAGGGGCGATAAGCCAAGCGACTAGGTTTAGCATCATCGCCATACATCCCCGCCCTAATAGCACCTGGCGGAATGGCTAAAGCAATCTGCGCAGCCTCAATCAAAAAAGTGCCACTACCGCACATCGGATCAAATAAAGCCTGAGAAGGTTGCCAACCCGTGATCGATAAAATACCCGCCGCGAGATTTTCTTTTAAGGGGGCATCACCTTTTTCATCACGCCAGCCCCTCTTAAATAATGCCTCACCAGAGGTATCTAAATAAATAGTCACATGGGTTGCAGTCAGGTGTGCTTGGACTCGTACATCCGGAAAGGCTGTATCAATATTAGGGCGATCACCCGTCACATCACGCAGGCGATCCACAATCGCATCTTTAATTTTGAGCGTCGCAAAATTTAAACTTTTGAGGGGAGAGCGATGCGCCGTGACATCTACCCGCAAGGTCTGCTTAGAAGAAAACCATTCTTCCCAAGCTAAGCCACTAGCCAATTTATACAAATCCTCTTCTTGACGATATGCTCCCTCTGCCATTTGCAATAAAACACGACTGGCAATTCGGGAATGCAGGTTTAATGCCATTGCCGCAGAAATCGGTGCAGCCAAACCAACACCACCAGTAGGGCTGGTGGGTGTAGGGTCGATGACCCAAGTCCCCAAAGCCTTGGAATCAGGGCGCTGAGCAATATTAGCAAGCTCTTGCGCGAGAGGTACTTCTAGTCCGCCTGGACAAACAACAAAAAATCTCATGGGACTAACAATCTTAAGAAAAGCAGTAAAAAAATTAAGGCTTAATGATGACCAAAGCAGTGATCACTATCAGTAGCACTACCGGTACTTCATTAAACCAACGATACCAAACACCTGAACGGGTATTAACACCCTTACGGAACTTTTTCAGTAACATCCAGCAAGCATGGTGATAACCAATCACTAAAATCACAAATAACAATTTAGCGTGCATCCAAATCTCACCACGACCGATTTTGAAATGCATCCAGAGCGTAATACCCAGTATCACCGCTGGCACGGCCAAGATAGTCATAAACCGAAAGAGTCGATCAGCCATCCCTAAAAGGCGGGCATAGACCTCCGGATTTTTCTCATCCGCTAAATTAACAAAAATACGAGGCAAATAAAACAAGCCCGCAAACCAAGAGGTGATTAAAACAATGTGGAGTGTCTTAGTCCACAGGTAAGCATTTCCCATCTTTAGTCCTTTTTCTTTATGTTTATGTCTATGTATGAGTGCATGTATTTCTAAATATTTGATTAGTTGCAATGAACACTTGATTTAACCGCGAATCTCGCCATGGCCCTTAACGATGTATTTTAAGGAGGTTAAGCCGTCAAGGCCTACAGGCCCGCGGGCATGAAGCTTGTCATTCGAGATCCCAATCTCTGCACCTAAACCATACTCAAAGCCGTCAGCAAAACGGGTGCTGGCATTGACCATCACGCTTGCACTATCGACTTCACGCAAAAAACGATTGGCCTGTATTGCATTATTCGTAATGATGGCATCGGTATGCTTACTGCCGTATTGCTCGATGTGAGCCATAGCTTCATCCATATCAGCAACCGTTTTAATCGACAAAATCGGTGCCAAATATTCTGTTTGCCAATCTTCTTCTGTAGCGTTTACCAAATTACTCAAACCAGCAGTCTCTAGCGTTTCGCGAGTGAGTGCGTCAACCCGAAGCTCGACACCTTTAGCTTGGTAGATTCTGCATAATTGAGGGAGGACTTGTGGCGCAATAGCGGCATTAACTAAAAGAGTTTCCATGGCATTACACGGTGCATAGCGCTGCGTCTTTGCGTTATCACACACCTTAATCGCCATGGCGATATCGGCATCGACATCGATATAGGTATGGCAAATCCCATCCAAATGTTTAATCATCGGCACTCGTGCCTCAGCCATTAAGCGGGCAATTAAACTTTTACCTCCACGTGGCACGATCACATCAATATATTGCGTCATAGTGATCATCTCACCAACAGCAGCACGATCAGTAGTGGTAACCACTTGCACTGCGTCCATTGGTAAGTGGGCAGCATCTAAGCCCTCCTGAATCAATTGAGCCAACAGGGTGTTGGAATCAATCGCTTCTGAACCCCCTCGTAAAATGACTGCATTGCCAGACTTTAAGCACAAGGCAGCAGCATCAATCGTGACATTAGGACGAGACTCATAGATGATGCCAATCACGCCCAGAGGTACTCGCATCTGGCCCAACTCAATCCCTGAGGCCTGCACTTGCATTGGAGTCATTTGCCCAATAGGGTCGGTCAACGAGACAATCTGCTCTAAGCCCAAAGCCATCGACTCAATCGTCTTTGGGGTCATTGTGAGCCGATCAATGAAAGCCGCATCTTGGCCATTGGCCTGTGCCCGCGCAACATCGAGTTGATTGATTTTTTGGATGTCATTTGTACGTTCACGAATGAGCTGGGCAATATGCAATAGAGCCTGGTTTTTCTGCTCGCTAGAAGCACGCGCCATCGCACGCGAAGCCTCACGGGCTCGCATACCAATATCTTGCATCATGTGTTTTATTGCCTGATTCATTTTTTATTGCTCATTCTTTGTGACTCATTCTTTGTTATTTACTCTTAACGTTCAGTTACATCTACCTCACATTACTAGCGCAATAAACTACCCACCAAACGCAAGCCATCCCAGGGGTCTGCTGGCAATTCTGCCGCATATAACCCTTTGGCTTGACGATCTAAGCCTGCCGCTAACTGCATTGCCCTACGCAATCTCAAAGGTTGCACTCTTTTTAAGGCCAAAGGATACAGTCGCTCTTTATTTCCCCAAATACGATTGGCCCGCATCAGTTGCTGAACCGACTCACCCGCATCGCTTGCCGCCTTTAGTTTCGATAGTATCCGAAGCTCTTCAGTTACGCTCCACAAAATAAGCACTAAGGGCTCACCCTCACCCTTAAGACCATCTAACATTCGGTTTAAGCGGGCTAGATCACCAGCCAGCATCGCCTCAGTCAACTCAAACACGTTATATCGGGCCACTTTCAGAATAGCTGAACGAATTTGCTCTTCCGTGAGCACGCCCGTTGGATGCAATAAACCCAGTTTTTGGATTTCTTGATGGGCAGCAATAAGATTGCCTTCCACCTGATCAACCATAAAACTGAGGGCACGCTGACCATTGGAGCCAGGCTCTACCTCTTGACCCTGGCTTTTCAGGCGCCCTGCAATCCATTGTGGCAGTTGAGCTCGATCCAAAGAATCCAATTGAATCGCCATGCCTGCCTCATCTAGGGCGCTAAACCAGGCAGATGTCTTCGTTTTACCATCTAATTTAGGCAACACAATGCAAACCACGGTATCTGGACCCTCAGAACTAATACTTTGCGACTCAATTTGAGCTGCAAATTGCTTTAACGCTTCAGCACCATCACGCCCCGGTTTGCCAGTGGGTATCCGTAATTCTACCCAGCGCTTATCACCGAACAAGGACATTGTCTGACCCGCATTTAAAAGCGCACTCCAGTCAAAACCCCGTTCTTGCAACAGAACCTCGCGCTCGGTATAGCCCAATTTTTTTGCAGCAGCGCGGAGTTGATCCATCGCTTCCATCATGAGCAGCGGCTCATCACCACTAAAAACATAGAGCGGCTTAATAGATGTGGATGTCGATGCCGTCGCATTGAGCGATCTCAAATGTACCTGAAGCGCATCACTCTTAACCATGGTGAGCTATCACCCCTTAAAAATCTCTTGTTTTCGGTGCTCTGGCCGAAGCAGAAACCCGACGCAGAATTTGTACCGATAAATCACGTCGCATCGATGTCAAAAATTGCTGAACCTGGGCATCAGAAGCAAGGACTGTAGATACTGTGAAATCCATATCTCGAGTGAGGTAAATTTCTGATTCGGGCACTACGTCAGTGCCGGCATTATCAAAAGCCCTAAATCCAACCCGAATACTGAGACGATAAGCGGATACTTGACCATTAGAGTTGTAAGCCAGAATTTCTCGTCCATTTAGATCGCTGGTGATATCCAAGATCAGATCAGCATCTTTAGGGTTGATGGCCACTTTTGCATCTGTACCCGTCAAAATTGCCGTCTGCAAGTCTGCACGCAAAGGTGGTGATGGGCTACCGGTAATTGCGAGCACTCGATAAGGTAAATCTACCATGCCACGCAAGCGAAAACCGCAAGCTACTAAACCGCTCAATGGGGCGATCACTAGCAAACCAAGCAGACTCCGCCGAGAATAATTTACGCTCATGTCTTTGATTTTTCTTTAATTTCTCTTTAGTTTCTTTGTAGTTTCTTTGTAGTTTCTTGGGTATTTCTTTTGTACGTTTATAGATCAACTACGCAACAATATTAACTAGGCGACCAGGAACCACGATCACCTTTTTAGGGGCGGCGCCATTCAATGCCTTGAGCGCTGGCTCACTTTGTAAAGCCAAAGCCTCAATCTGCTCTTTAGTCGCATCGACTGCCACCCGAATATCACCCCGCAGCTTGCCATTAATCTGAAGCATGATGGTGAGTTCAGTTTGAACTAGGGCCTGCTCATCCACCACCGGCCATGTTGCATCCATGAGGGATCCGAAAGACTGCTTAAAACCCATCTCTGCCCATAATGCATGGGTCAGGTGCGGCACTACGGGGTACAAGACCCGCAGCAAAATACTGAGGCATTCACGTAATACCTCTGGGCTTACTGCAGGCTTTGAGGCAACAGTAGCATCTAGTTTGATCGGCTCTAGTACGTTGAGCATTTTCATGGCAGCGGAGACGACCGTGTTGTACTGACGTCGCTGATAGTCAAAGTTAGCCTGCTTTAAGATCGAATGCACTTCGCGGCGCAAGGCTAGCTCGGTATCGCTTAATGTATTTGGCAACTCTGCTTGCGCTGCTCGAATCACATCTGCCTGACTACTCGAGTACATCCATACTCGGCGCAAGAAGCGAGAAGCGCCATCGACCCCAGCACCAGACCACTCGAGCTGCTGCTCTGGAGGAGCAGCAAACATCACAAATAAGCGCGCAGTATCAGCGCCATACTCATCAATCAAGGCTTGGGGATCAACCCCATTATTCTTACTCTTAGACATTTTTTCAACGCCGCCAATGATGACAGGCGTATTAGCAAGATCTCCACGTAATTTAGCGCTCTGTGGGCGGCCTTTTTCATCTAGATCTAGTTCAATGTCTAGAGGATTGAGCCACACTTTCTTACCAGAGGCTTCTTCAGAGTAGTACGTTTCGTTCAGTACCATACCTTGCGTCAGCAAGTTTTGAAATGGTTCATCAAAAGTAATCAGCTGGAGATCCCGCATGACCTTAGTCCAGAAGCGCGCATACAACAAATGGAGGATTGCATGTTCTATGCCACCAATGTACTGATCCATCGGCATCCAGTATTCATTACGCTCATCAACCATTGTTTTTGCGTTTGGTCCGGTGTAGCGCATGAAATACCAGGAAGAATCAACAAAAGTATCCATCGTGTCTGTCTCGCGACGCGCAGGCTTGCCACATTGAGGACATGCGACGTTCAAGAAATCGGCACGTTTATTTAGTGGATTACCGCTTCCGTCGGGAACGCAATCTTCTGGCAATACAACGGGCAAGTCTGCCTCTGGTACAGGAACCGCACCGCACCCTGGTGTGTGCTCATCACCACAATGAATAATCGGAATCGGTGTACCCCAATAACGCTGACGAGAGATGCCCCAATCCCGCAAGCGATACGTAGTCTTCGTCTCGCCCATACCTAATTTTTCTAGATCTGCAGCAACGGCGTCTACTGCCGCCTCGAATGACATGCCGTCGTACTTGCCACTATTAAGGCACTCGGTACCCTCTTTCTGGGCATACCAATCTTGCCAGTGACTAGTATTAAAGAGGGTGGATGGGCTACTCAACGCCACAACCTGCTTCATCGGTAACTGATATTTCTGAGCAAAAGCAAAGTCGCGTTCATCATGTGCAGGCACACCCATCACAGCACCATCGCCATACGACATCAAAACATAATTTCCGACCCACACTGGAATCGGTTCATTCGTTAAAGGGTGCGTGACATACAGACCTGTCAACATACCTTCTTTTTCTTGAGTGGCTAAATCTGCCTCAATAACGCTACCCGTTTTGCATTTCTCAATAAAAGCAGCAAGCTCAGGATTATTTTTACCGGCATGCGCTGCCAAAGGATGCTCTGCAGCAACTGCACAAAAGGTAACACCCATGATGGTATCTGCGCGTGTCGTAAAGACATATAACCGACCGTCGTGAATTAACTTGCCTTGCGCATCAGCGATCTCATGCTGAAAGGCAAAACGCACACCCTTGCTCTTACCGATCCAATTTTGCTGCATCGTTTTGACGCGCTCAGGCCAACCTAAATTATCCAGCCCAGAAAGTAGTTGCTCTGCATATGCAGTGATGTTGAAGTAGTAGCCAGGGATCTCACGCTTTTCTACTAAAGCACCAGAGCGCCAACCGCGCCCATCAATTACCTGCTCATTGGCCAAGACCGTTTGATCAATCGGATCCCAGTTCACTAATTGGGTCTTACGGTAGGCAATCCCTTTTTCAAGCATCTTTAAAAAGAGCCATTGATTCCAACGATAGTAATCCGGATTGCATGTTGCAATTTCTCGTGACCAGTCAATGGCTAAACCCATCGTCGACATTTGCTTTTTCATATAAGCAATGTTGTCGTAAGTCCACTGTGCTGGAGGCACTTTATTCTGAATAGCCGCATTTTCTGCTGGCATACCAAACGCATCCCAACCCATAGGCATCAATACGTTATAACCCTGCATACGTAATTGCCGTGCCATGACATCGTTAATGGTGTAGTTACGAACATGCCCCATATGCAACTTACCCGATGGGTATGGAAGCATCGAACAAGCGTAATATTTTGGCTTTGGTTTTCCAGAAGCATCTACCGCATCTTCGGAAACCTTATAGACTTGCGCACTATCCCAATCAGCGCGCGCTGCTGCCTCAATATTACGGTGATCATAATTCTTAGTCATTCAATACAACTCTTTTCTTTTTTCTATGCTTTTTAGTGACGCAAGCCAAGCACATCTTGCATATCATATAAGCCCGAATTTTGGCTTTGTAAGAACCGAGTGGCCCTCAAAGAGCCTTGGGCATAAGACTGGCGGCTAGAGGATTTATGGCTGATCTCAATCCGTTCACCCTCTCCTGCAAATAAAACCGTATGGTCACCCACAATGTCGCCTCCGCGAATCGTTGCAAAACCAATGGATCCCGCCTTACGCTCGCCGGTGTGACCTTCTCGTGCATAAACAGCGACATCATCGAGCTTCTCACCTAGGGCCTGAGCAATCACTTCACCCATCTTTAATGCGGTACCTGATGGCGCATCTACTTTATGGCGATGATGTGTCTCAACAATTTCTATGTCATAGCCTTCATTGAGCATCTTGGTGGCTATCTCTAGCAGCTTGAATGTGGCATTGACGCCCACACTCATATTGGGAGAAAAAACAATGGCCAGATTTTGAGAGGCTGTCTTCAGAACATCGATTTGCTCTGGACTTAAGCCCGTAGTACCAATAATCATTTTGCTGCCAGTCCCTTGAGCTACCTCTAGGTACGCCATGGTAGCTTCTGGACGTGTGAAATCAATTAGAAACTGTGCATCACGCAGCGCTTTCGCAATATCAGCAGTAATCACAACGCCTGTTTTTTTACCTAAGAATGCACCAGCATCTTCACCTAATTGAGGGCAAGCATCATGCTCAAGCGCGCCCACTAGCTCAGTATCCGAACTATTTAAGACGGCCTCAATCAGCATTTTTCCCATGCGGCCAGTTGCGCCAGCAATTGCAATCTTCATCATTTGATTCACCGCTTCTTATATAAACAATCTAGAAATTCAATCTCGCTTAGTTCTTACTTAGTTCTTGCTTGACTCTTACTCAGCACCGTTACTATTTTTCAGCGCGATAGAAGTTATTTATTTCGTAACTGCTGGCAAGTTATTACTTGGGCTAGGCACCAGGAGTTCTGGCTGTTGCAGGGGAGGTGTCACTGGAGGCTTATTCGACCCAGTCATCACATCCCAAAAAGATCTCTTGGTCTTGGCATAGTTATCAATCTCCGCCACTAACTCAACTTCGGTTGGTAAGGAATCGCCTTGAAACTTTACTAGCTTGTCTCCCTCAAAAAACACCGTCACACGGCGCTCTTTACCCATCATCTGATTGGCGCGCTTGAATTCAAAAACATAATCCCAGCGATTCGCATGAAAGTAGCTGGCTAATAGTGGTGTACCTAAAATCTGACGAACCTGCTCACGACTTTGGCCCACAGTTAACTTTGCGTATTGCTCACTAGAGATAAAGTTCCCTTGAACTACATCGGGAACATAAGGCTGAAATACTTTATTCATCCAAGCGCGTTGCGTATTATCGACAGCACTACCGCAGCCAGTAATCAGGACTAACCCACTAAGGGTGGCCATCATCAAGCCCAAGCGTGCAAGGCTCAAAGCCCCACAAGTGGTGTTCAGGAAGCGAGTAAAAAGTTGGGGACAATTTTGCATGGCAGGCCGTATCATTAAGACATTGATTTTAGCTCCCAAACCCATGAATATGAACCAAAACCCTACACCCACTGATTTACGCGATATTGGCCTGAAAGCGACAGGCCCGCGCATCAAAATATTGGACTTTTTTCATCAAAATGGTGGGACGCACTTTAGCGCTGAAGATGTCTTTATGGCCCTTGCTAAAGAGGATAAAGAAATCGGCCTGGCTACCGTTTATCGTGTTTTAACCCAATTTGAGCAAGCTGGCCTCTTGTTGCGCAGTCATTTTGAATCCAGCAAAGGTGACAGCCGGGCGATCTATGAGCTGAATGAGGGCATACATCACGACCACCTGGTTTGCTTAGATTGTGGACATGTAGAGGAGTTCGTTGATGAAGCTATTGAAAAAAGGCAACGTGACATCGCCAAAAACCTCGGTTTTAAGCTTCAAGAGCACTCTTTAGCCATGTATGGCCACTGCCAGAAGCGAAATTGTCGTAATAAGCAGAAAGCCTAAAAGGTCAAAAAAAGAGTTTCCTTGAGAAGTTAAGCGAGGATCATGAAAAAAGACCTCATTTGAGGTCTTTTTTAACAAATAAAGCTTGTTTTAACAACAATTGAGCATTGTTACAGGGTACAAATTACTTCACAGCCATTAGTGCCTCAGCTGCATTGAGCATTTGTACAGAATAGCCCCACTCATTGTCATACCAAGCCAATACCTTCACTAGCTTGCCATCTGCCGAGACTCGGGTCTGGGAGGCGTCATAAATACTAGGACGAGGGTCATGATTGAAGTCTATGGAGACTAACGGCAGGGTATTAAAACCTAAGATACCTTTTAACTCGCCCTCACTCGCTGCCTTAAGAATGGCATTGACTTCATCTACGCTAGTGACACGACTGGCGGCAAACGTTAAATCTACAACAGAAACATTAATGACCGGGACGCGCATGGCAAAACCATCAAATCGTCCTGCTAAGGCTGGCAACACCAGACCAACGGCTTTTGCTGCGCCAGTCTTTGTTGGAATCATACTGCTGACGGCAGAACGGGCCCGACGCATATCGCTGTGATACACGTCCGTCAGTACTTGGTCATTGGTAAAAGCATGAATGGTGGTCATTAAGCCAGACTCGATGCCAATTTTTTCGAGTAACGGTTTAACTAACGGGGCTAGACAGTTAGTAGTGCAGCTGGCATTAGAAACCACAATATCGCTAGGCTTGAGGACTTCTTGGTTCACGCCATACACGATGGTGGCATCGACATCCTGATCTCCTGGTGCAGAAATTAATACCTTTTTTGCACCTTGAGTAATATGCACCATGGCTTTTTCTTTAGAAGTGAACTTACCAGAGCACTCTAGTACCAAATCCACACCCAACTCACCCCAAGGTGTTTCTAATGGATTCCGTGTTGAGAACATTTTGATGCGATCGCCATTCACCACCATGCAATCACCGTCTACTTTTACATCAGCAGGAAAACGACCGTGCGCAGAATCGTATTGCGTGAGATGGGCATTGATATCGATGGCACCCATCGCATTGATTGCCACAATCTGAATATCTCGCCTGGGTTTTCCATTGGCCTGGTCTTCATATAAGGCACGTAAAACCATGCGACCAATACGGCCGTAACCATTAATTGCGACACGAATTGTCATTTCATTTTCCTAGCTAATATTAAGTTCTTTAATCACTACAGAAGTAATCGTTATTTTCTTGCAATACACTGCCGCACGGTTTTGGCAATCTGATCAACCGTTAAACCAAAGTACTCATACAGTTGAGGTGCCGGTGCTGACTCACCAAAAGTATCAATGCCATGAACTGCTGCACAAGCATATTTCCACCAAAAATCACTGACACCTGCTTCCACTGCAATGCGCGGTAAGCCATTCGGTAGTACCGACAATTTGTAAGCGGCATCTTGCTGATCAAAAACTGAAGTCGATGGCATGGAAACCACACGAATACCCAACTTACCTGCGCTCTCTTTTTCTAAGCGCTCCGCTGTTTGTAATGCGAGTGCGATTTCAGATCCGGTAGCAATGATGACTGCATCCGTTTTCACTTTTGTCGAATGGCGTAAAACATATCCGCCCCGAGCAATATCTTTTATCTGCTGCGCGGTACGAGATACAAATGGGCAATTTTGACGACTGAAAATCAAGGCACTTGGCCCATTTTTACGTTCCACTGCAGCACCCCAAGCCACAGCACTTTCTGTCGTGTCACAGGGACGCCAGACCATCACATTTGGAATAAGACGTAGGCTTGCCACTTGCTCAACAGCCTGGTGCGTTGGACCATCTTCACCCAAACCAATGGAGTCATGCGTAAAGACAAAAATACTCCGCAACTTCATCAAAGCGGCCATTCGTATGGCATTACGACTGTAATCGGAGAAAGTTAAAAAGGTGCCCCCAAAAGGAATGTATCCGCCGTGTAAAGCAATGCCGTTCATGATGGCGCTCATCCCAAATTCACGCACACCATAATTAATATGATTGCCCCACTGATTAGCACGCACAGGCTTACAAGCGCTCCAATTAGTGAGGTTAGAGCCTGTTAAGTCTGCTGACCCCCCCATAAATTCTGGTAATGCTGGGGCTAGTGCTTCGATTGCATTTTGACTAGCCTTACGCGTAGCGATGGTCTCCGCTTTTGATTGGCAAGTCTTCAGATAAGCATTGAGGGTTGATGAAAAATCTTTTGATAAGTCACCTTTCATTCGACGCTGTAATTCAGAAGCCAGTTCTGGGTATTGATTTTTATAGGCTTGAAATGTTTTATTCCATTCATGCTCTGCGTTTTGCCCACGCTTTTTAAAGTCCCATGCTGCATAAATATCATTGGGGATTTCAAAGGGAGCATAGGGCCAATTCAGTGCAATGCGTGTCTCGGCAATTTCAGCGGCGCCCAAAGGAGAGCCATGAACTTTATCGCTACCCGCCATATTTGGCGAGCCTTGACCAATGGCAGTCTTGCAACAAATTAATGTTGGTTTATCACTCTGCTTTGCTTTTGCAATAGCACTTGCAACTGCCTGCGCATCATGACCATCTACATTGCGAATCACATTCCAGTTGTAAGCTTCAAAACGTTTAGGGGTATCTTCATTAAACCAAGCAACAACCTTGCCATCAATCGAGATACCGTTGTCATCCCACAGAGCAATTAACTTTTTTAACTGCAGGGTGCCCGCCAATGAGCAGACTTCATGACTGATGCCCTCCATCAAACAACCATCACCTAAAAAGGCGTAGGTGAAGTGATCAACGACATTGTGACCAGGGCGATTAAATTCTTCAGCCAATAACTTTTCCGCAAGCGCCATACCTACCGCATTAGAAATACCTTGGCCTAAGGGACCAGTAGTTGTCTCAACACCTGGAGTGATTCCATATTCTGGATGTCCCGGTGTTTTGCTGTGGAGTTGGCGGAAATTTTTTAATTCATCAATAGGTAAATCGTAACCCGTGAGGTGCAATAAGGAATACAACAACATCGAACCATGACCATTGGATAAAATAAAGCGATCACGGTTTATCCAATGTGGATCGGTAGGGTTATGTTGGAGATGTTCATTCCAAAGACCCACAGCAATGTCAGCCATTCCCATCGGCATCCCTGGATGTCCAGAGTTGGCTTGTTGAACTGCATCCATAGATAAAGCACGAATGGCATTGGCCATACGAATTTGAAGATTAGACATCGTAAATTTGGTCTCGAGAAAATAAATTAGCTATATTGCAGTAATGCCTCAATTTTATCTTCCCGGGCCCTGGGAAATCCAAAAGCCAACTTCTCTCACTCCAGAGCTTGTCCACCACCTGCGCGTCAGGCGCATCCAACCCGGTGAATCGTTCCCTATTTTTGATGGCATGGGCCAGATTGCACAGGCTAAGCTGCTATGTCTGGGCAATAAGTCTGGAGATGCCGAAATCAGTGCTATTCGCCTAGATACGCATCGTGAGAGCCCCTACGCCATTACTCTAGCCCAGGCCCTTGCTGGTGGGGACAAGATGGACTGGATCGTCGAAAAGGCGATCGAAACTGGTGCTCAAGTCATCGCTCCATTGCAATGTGAGCGCTCAGTCATCAAACTAACCCGCACGAGCGATGCCGATCGTGCCCAAAAGCGGGTTTTGCATTGGCAAAGTATTGTGCAGGCCGCCTGCGAACAATGTGATCGCACTGTTTTAGCCCAAGTTGAACCCATCCAGATCTTTGAGGAATACCTTAAAAAGCCTCAAAAAGCTTCACTTAAGCTACTTTTAAGCCCTGATGCGATGCGAAGCCTGCATTCTGTGTTGATCGCCTCAGACCCGCAAGATATTGTTTTAATGATTGGACCTGAAGGCGGTCATTCTCCTGCAGAAGAAGGAAAAGCGCAGTTAGCGGGCTATCAGTTGGTTTCTTTAGGTGCCCGTGTTCTCAGAACAGAAACCGCAGGCATTGTTGCCATTGCTACCATACACAGCATTTGGGACCCTGAAATGCAAAATCGCCTCAAATAGAGGCGATTTACACTGATTTTCGGAGCCGCCGTCACATCGACAGCGTTCAATTCGCTAAATCAAACGAAAGAGTAAAAGACTCGGTAAGGCGTGCGGCGCTCAGACCAAAAATCTACTGCATCACGAAATACATCCAACAGGGTTTCACGGGCTTCTTTGTCAAATTTCTGAGTACAAGGCAAACCTTCCAATACCACTACAAAACCGGTTTGTGGACCGCTCTTGTCAAGGGTAGTTGTTAAAGAATCTAACAGGGGATCATAGTTTTTAGCCTGTTGCTTGGTAAAGGTGTAGGCAATTGCAATCGCCTCCAGCACTTCACTTTTAGTCATTGCATTTGCGCAGTTTGCGTAAATAAAATGCTGGCCAAGTTCTGTTGCCGCTTCCTGTAGATCAGGCGTACGAAATGCCCGAATCGATTGAACGATGTTGGGGCGCACACTGCGCAACATTGCCGGTGGTCCGGCATCGCGAACTGCCAAGGCGGCACGCCAAGATGCTGTCACTTTTTTTCCCGAGACTTGATTTGCTGCATAGGTTTGTAAACGAGATAAGCCGCCCTCTGCATAGATATTTGCAGCAGATGCCTCAGTTTCGAGTCGATCGTTGCTATCCCAACTTTCAGCTCTGCTGTGTTCTACAAAGCCTGCTGTGTTGCCGTTTTCAGAGCGATTATTCATAATGGGTGCTAGGTTACCCTTAACACGCCATCAAATCAAGCCCAATTACAGCACTTTTTATATAAACCGTTGATTTATATCAGAATAATTTAAGTTAGCAAGTGCTAGCAAACTTAAATTATTCACAAATTACCGCCCTAAACAGCTGCCCTGGCGTTACTAGCAGCCTCAACCACCGCCAAAGTCGTCACATTGACGATTCGGCGCACCGTTGCTGCAGGCGTCAGAATATGAATCGGCTTGGCAACGCCCAACAGCAATGGGCCAATTGCAATACCATTACCAGCCGCTGTTTTGAGTAAGTTATAAGAAATGTTGGCAGCGTCAATATTGGGTAGTACTAACAAATTGGCGTCGCCCTCTAAAGGAGAAGACGTAACCGCGCCAGCCCGAACAGTCGCATTTAAAGCACAATCTCCGTGCATCTCTCCATCCACCTCTAACTTTGGATCGGCTTTTTTGATCAACGCTAAGGTTTCTCGCATTTTGACCGCAGATGGCGCGTTACTGGAGCCAAAATTGGAGTGAGATAAAAGTGCTACCTTGGGCTCAATACCTAACTTGCGCATTTCATTTGCAGCCATGATAGTTAATTCAGCCAACTGCTCAGCAGTAGGATCGATATTGACATGGGTATCGACCAAGAATACTTGGCGACCCGGCAGTATCAAGCCCGACATAGCACCATAAACGTTAGCACCAGATTCGTGGCCAACTACCTCGTTCACATACTGAAGGTGAGTTGCAAAGTTACCTACTGTTCCACAAATCATGCCATCGGCCATACCCTTGCTGATCAGAATCGAACCAATCAAAGTATTACGACGACGCATTTCTAGTTTTGCGAACGACTCTGTAACGCCTTTACGCTCAGTCAACGCTAAATAGGTTTGCCAGAAATCCCGAAAACGTGAATCATTTTCAGGGTTGACGATCTCAAAATCTTCGCCAGCCTTGATGCGCAATCCGAATTTTTCAATTCGATGCTCGATAACAGCAGGTCGTCCAATTAAAATCGGTGTCGCAAGATGCTCGTCCACAATAATTTGCACGGCACGTAATACGCGCTCATCTTCACCCTCAGCAAACACAATCCGCTTTTGGTTTGCTAGAACAACTTTAGCAATACTAAATAGCGGCTTCATCAAAGTGCCAGAGTGATAAACAAATTGTTGCAACTGATTGCGGTAAGCATCAAAGTCTTTAATCGGACGTAATGCAACGCCATCATCCATTGCTGCCTTAGCAACCGCAGGCGCAATGACCGTAATTAAACGTGGATCGAATGGCTTTGGAATTAAATAGTCAGGGCCAAAGGAGAGATTCTCAATGCCGTAAACAGAGGTCACTACTTCACTCTGCTCCGCTTGTGCCAATTCGGCTACAGCCTTAACCGCAGCGACTTCCATACCGCGCGTAATCGTTGTCGCACCCACATCTAACGCGCCACGGAAGATGAACGGAAAACATAAAACATTGTTCACTTGGTTGGGATAATCCGTACGACCGGTAGCCATGATGGCATCTGGACGAACCTCCTTGACTTCCTCAGGCAGAATTTCTGGTGTTGGATTTGCTAAGGCATACACCAATGGTCTGGGTGCCATTTTCTTCACCATATCTTGCTTTAGAACGCCGCCTGCAGACAAACCTAAGAAAATATCTGCCCCTTCAATCGCTTGATCTAAAGTGCGCAGCTCTGTCTCTTGGCAGAAGGGCTCCTTCTCAGGATCCATTAATTCTTGACGGCCCTTATAAGCAATACCGGCTAAGTCAGTAACCCAAATATTTTTACGGGGAACGCCTAAATCTACCAGCAAATCTAAGCAAGCCAAAGCGGCTGCACCAGCACCAGAAGTCACCAACTTGACGCTACCTACATCTTTGCCCACAACTTTTAAACCATTTAAAATCGCAGCGGCAACCACAATCGCTGTTCCATGCTGATCATCATGAAAAACGGGGATCTTCATGCGGGCTTGTAACTTACGTTCAACTACAAAACAATCCGGAGCCTTAATATCCTCTAAGTTGATGCCGCCAAAGGTAGGTTCAAGTGCCGCAATAATTTCGACTAGCTTATCGGGGTCGTTTTCATTAACTTCGATATCGAAAACATCAATACCAGCAAATTTCTTAAAGAGAACTGCTTTGCCTTCCATCACCGGCTTACTAGCCAGCGGTCCAATATTTCCTAAACCTAAAACGGCAGTACCGTTAGTGATCACGCCTACTAAGTTTCCGCGGGCTGTGTAACGAAATGCATTCGCAGGATCTTTGACGATCTCTTCACATGCTGCAGCAACTCCAGGGGTATAAGCTAAAGCAAGATCTCGCTGATTGGTCAGCTGCTTGGTAGGGGCAATTTCAATCTTGCCGGGTACAGGAAACTCATGGTAATGAAGAGCGGCTGCCCTTAAATCAGCTATTTGCTGTTCTTTGGTGCTGTTGCTTGGCTTACTGATTGGCTTGCTCATTAGTTCACACACCCATTAGACTTATACAGAGGCTTAATTCTAATCCTCTCAGATGTCCAACTCCCAACAGCCATAAAATGGGGCATGCATTTCCAACATCCTCAACACCCTCAATCTACTCGACTAGGCGAATTTGACCTGATTCAGCGTTTCTTCAAAATGCATTCAGAGCAAATGCTTGCCGCCAATCCAGGATCAGTCACTCTGGGAATCGGGGATGATTGCGCGCTATTAGCAAACCAAGCCAATGAAGACATGGCCATTACTAGCGATATGTTGGTAGAGGGTAGGCATTTTTTTGCTGGAGCAAATCCCGAGTGGCTAGGCTGGAAAGCCCTTGCAGTCAACCTCTCAGACCTAGCAGCCATGGGGGCTCAGCCTTTAGGTTTCACGCTGGCTATTGCTTTACCAAGCGCTGATCCCCACTGGCTTGAGCGTTTTAGCAAAGGACTATTTGCCATTGCCAATCGGTTTTCCTGCCCATTAATTGGTGGTGATACTACTGCGGGCCCGCTAAATATTTGCATTACGGCTTTTGGAAGTACCCTCAAAAAAAGTGCCATTCGAAGATCCACTGCATTGGATGGCGATGACATCTGGGTATCTGGATATGTTGGCGATGCCAGACTCACTCTTGCTGCATTGCGTCATGAAATACAACTCCCGCAAATAGATTTGGATGCCATCAAATCTCAGATGCACCAACCTGTTCCCCGAGTTGAATTAGGACTTGCTTTACGAGGTGTCGCCCATTCCGCTATCGATGTCTCGGATGGCCTACTGGGGGACTTGAGGCATGTCTTACATCAATCTCAAAAGGATGCAGAAATCTTATTAGATCAACTACCAAAGTCGCCAACGCTGTTAAAGCAGCCACTAGATCTTCAACGCTTATATGCGTCCTGCGGCGGGGATGATTATGAGCTCTGCTTTACAGCGCCCGCCCATCAAAGAACTGCTATTGAAAATTTGAGTACAGCTTTACAGTTACCACTCACCCACATTGGCGCCATCAAACCCATGAAAGGCTCTGAACCGGAGATGGCCCTTATTGATCACGATGGAAAAAAACTGCCCGCATCAGCAACAGATGCCTTTCTTCAATCCTTTGATCACTTTGCATGAGCACTAAGACATGAACACAAAAACCAGTCAATCCGCCATCACCAAACCCAACCTTCAATGGGTCTTTGCTAGCCCTATACGTGTCTTGGCATTTGGGTTTGGCAGCGGGCTAGCCCCGTTTGCCCCTGGCACTGCCGGAACACTGTGGGCCTGGGCGATATTTTTACTGGGTCAGTCTTTTTTAAGTACAGAACAGTTGCTGTGGATTGTTGGAGTTGGATTACTGCTCGGATGCTGGATCTGCGGAAGAGTGAGTGAAGAATTGGGTAAAAAAGATTTTGGCGGAATCGTATGGGATGAAATGGTGGCTTTTTGGTTGCTGCTTATTTTTATCATGCCGACTAATTTTTGGGTGCAGCTATTGGCTTTTGCACTATTTCGATTCTTTGATGCAGTCAAGCCTGGGCCCATTGGCTGGATTGATGCACACTTTAAAAAAATAGAAGCCATTGACTCTGCTGGTGCTGCTTCGAGTGATCGGCAAATTCTTTGGCGTGGTTTTGGAATCGTTGCTGATGACCTTGCAGCTGCACTATTCACATTCCTCACACTAGCACTAGTGCACGCTGGCCTGATGGTACTCTCGTAAATATGACCACTGCAAACCAACATAAGCTGGCCTTAGCAATGGCTACAACACTCATAGCGCGCGGCTGGACCATCGCACTTGCAGAGTCCTGTACTGGAGGCTTAGTTTGCGCGGCCTTAACTGACCTTGCTGGCTCAAGCGATTGGTTTGAACGTGGCTATATCACTTACAGCAATCAGGCTAAGACAGAATGCTTAGGCGTATTGGCCCAAACGATTGATTCTTTTGGGGCTGTCAGCGAGCAAGTTGCTCAAGAAATGGCTGCGGGCGCCCAACAGCAGGCCAATGTCAATATCGCGATTGCGATCACCGGTATTGCCGGCCCTACAGGTGGCTCAGTAGAAAAGCCCGTTGGTACGGTTTGCTTTGCATGGGCTGTGAGAGAAAGTTTGCAAAAAAATACTGGCAACATTACTGACAACATCACGGCTGCAACAATGCATTTCACCGGCGATCGTCAAGCAGTTCGTGAGCAAGCGCGTGATTACGCACTAGCTAGATTATTGGCGCTGCTAGCTGCCTAAAGAAATATATAGCTTAATTTGTGGCCAAGTGCCGGACTCAGTACTTAATTAAACCAAAGATTAACGGGAGCTTAGCCAGCCCTTATGACGGAAGTACCACAATGGGATCATCGCTGAAATCATCATTGAGATGATGGCCACTGGATAACCCCAGGTTTGCTCGAGCTCAGGCATGTAACGGAAATTCATACCCCAGACGCTGGCTAGTAAGGTTGGCGGCATTAAGGCGACCGATACCACCGAGAAGATCTTGATGATCTTACTTTGGTTCAAGTTAATAAAACCAACAGTTGCATCCATCAAGAAGTTAATCTTGTCGAATAAAAATGCAGTGTGGTTTTCTAGTGAGTCGATGTCACGCAAAATCTGACGCGCCTCTTCCTGCTGCTCATCAGACAATAATTTACTGCGCATTAAAAAAGACAACGCACGGCGTGTATCCATTACATTGCGACGGATACGTCCATTCGTGTCCTCTTCTTTGGCGATAGTTTCGAGCACTTCTTCTGCATCGTTATCGGTAATGTCATCTTGTAAAACCCGCTTACCTGCTTGCTCGAGATTTTCATAAACCTCTTCTAGGGCATCGGCAGAATACTCAGCATCGGTCGAGTACAAGTCGAGCAAGACATCTTTGGCATTGCTGACTGAACCAGGACGTAAACGCGCCCGCAGACGAACTAAACGGAAAACCGGTAAATCCTCATCATGAATCGAGAAGAGAACTTGCTTAGTGAGTACAAAAGCTACCCGCACGTTACGAGAGGTTTCTTGTTCGTCCAGTAAGAAATCGGTACGAATATGGAGATGACCATCATCGGCCTCAAAATATCGCGCAGAAGCTTCTAAGTCGCCTAAATCATCTAATTCAGGTAGAAGAACGCCAAAAGCTTCTTTAATCCAAATGAGCTCTTCCTCTTCAGGATCAACAACGTCGATCCAGATCGGGTTTGAATACTGCAACAATTCATTGCGATCTTCCACTTGCTCTTGAGAGAGCCGGCCGTTTTGCAGGACGAACAGGTTGATCATGGTGAACTCCTAAGGAATGTGCGCTAGTTTATCCTATAGAACATGACAGTTTCACTAAAATAAATTTAAATCCAATGAACTCAAGCTCAAATACCTTTACCCAACAACTCCAGTCTGTGTGGGCCTCCCAAGGTAGCATGTTGTGCGTAGGTTTTGACCCAGATCCTAAGCGCCTACCCGCGATCTTTCAGGGAAGGCCTGAGGGTCTCTTTGAGTTTTGTCGTGAAATCGCAGATGCTACTGCGGATGCGGTTTGTTCCTTCAAGCCACAATTTGCCTACTTCGCCTCTCAAAGGGCTGAAGCCCAGCTTGAAAAGCTCATTGGCTACCTGAAAGATAAATACCCCCATATCCCCGTGATCCTGGACTCCAAGCGGGGGGACATCGGAAGCACTGCCCAGCAGTATGCCCTTGAGGCCTTTGAGCGCTATGGCGCCGATGCGGTCACTGTGAACCCTTATATGGGCTTTGACTCCATTGAGCCTTACCTTGCCCACCCAGGAAAAGGGGTCATTGTTTTATGTCGCACCTCAAACCCCGGAGGTTCAGACCTACAATTTCTGAAAGTGACCCCGGATGGTCAACCCCTGTATCTGCACGTAGCAACCCTAGCCGCACAGCAGTGGAATGCCTCCGGACAAATTAGCTTAGTCGTTGGAGCCACTTTCCCAGAAGAAATCGCACAAGTACGAGCCATTGTTGGAGAGATGCCCCTACTTATTCCAGGGATTGGTGCTCAAGGTGGCGATATTAACGCTACCGTCAAAGCGGGCTGTATTACTCATCAGCCCGGCACAGGCATGATGATTAACTCATCAAGGGCAATTTTATACGCGAGTGCAGGCCCTGATTTTGCCGAGGCTGCCAGAAAAGTAGCCTTTACTACTCGTGATGCACTAGGTTTAGCTAGTGTTGAATAAACGATTACATGACTTACTGTCTCGGTGATGGCTGGGCCACTAGTGATCTCATTTCTTCGGGGTGGTTGGCGCCAAGGCCACTCTATCCATATTTTCTAGAATAAAGTTTTGTCGTGTTGGGAAATGAATATTCGCCTTGCGGCAATACTGGGCTTTGTCGAAACACTTAGGTGCCGGCAAAGCAGAAGCTAATGCTGCCGATTGCTCACGACCTAATGCATTAGGTGCAATCCCAAAGTAATGTTGTGATGCTGCTCCAATACCAAAAATACCCTCACCCCACTCTACTGAGTTGAGATAAACCTCAAAAAGTCTTTTCTTGGGAAGCATTAGCTCAAGCAAGCCAGTAATGATGAGCTCCTGCCCCTTGCGGAAATAATGTTGCTCTGAGGATAAAAACAGGTTTTTAGCTAACTGCTGCGTGATAGTGGATCCACCACGTAATGCTGTACTGGATTGGGCGCTATTAACGGGGTTGCTTTGCTTGCGTTGTGCATTTTTTGACCAGGCTTTTTGCATATCTTCTACCCGCACACCCGCATGCTGAAAAAAAATATCGTCCTCACTTACAAGCACAGCCCGTTTGAGATTGAGGGAAATCTTGTCGTAAGGCACCCAGGAGGATTGGACTGCACAAGACCAACGCAGACCACATAAACGCCAATCTTCTGCACGCTGAAAGGCGGTACTGCTAGGGTTAATGAAAACCCATAAGCCAATTTGAATTACAAAGTAGATCTGCATGGCGATAAAGCCACCGAAAATACACTTTAAAAAATATCTAAGCCAGCGCATCGGTATTTAATCCAAAGGTAGTTAGATGCTGCGTAGCTCGTCCAATACCGCGCGAGGATCAATCGCTTCACTCCACTGTGAACCACGCCAGATCAGAAATGCATCAGCGGCTTGTTCAACCAACATCCCCAATCCATCGCTGACGCGGGCACCTCTTTGTAATGCTTGCCGCATCAACGGCGTAACTTGTCCATAAACCATATCGTAAGCAAATGACTTCGGTGAAAAAATATTATTCGCCACTGAATCACTAATAGGTGATGCATTATCTAATCCGGCTGCAGTTGCATTAATGACTAAATCAAAGGGAGCATTAGTGATTACAGAGCCCTCTAAGTCAATCAAGCGGGCAGACTGCAGAGTAAGCTGGCGCGTACTCGCTAGCTCGCAAAACAACTGCACCAATGCATCTGCTTTGGGAGCAGAGCGATTAGCCAAGACCAGTTGTTGCGGTAGTTGATCCAACAGAGGACCTAATACGCCCCGAGCAGCACCGCCGGCACCTAAAACCAGAATACGAGCACCTTGCATCCGAATACCTTGCGCTAATAAATCTCGCACTAAGCCAGCGCCGTCCGTATTATCACCAACAATTTTTCCATTGTGGATTGATAAAGTATTTACAGCACCCGCTAGTTGTGCGCGTGGACTTAATTCTTGAGCGAAAGCTTTGGCATCCAACTTAAACGGAACCGTTACATTCATCCCCTTGCCACCGGCAGCAAAAAATACGTTGGCTGCCGTTTCAAAACCATCCAGCGCAGGCTGTAAGCGTCCATAGTGAATGGCTTGCTGTGACTGCTCTGCAAATCGTTGGTGAATAGCAGGAGACTTGCTATGGGCTATGGGGTTGCCAGCAACTGCATAGACATCCAAGCCAGGAAATTGAGTGGGGTCCAGATTAAATTCGATTATTTGGTGTTGACTCATATTGGCTACAGGATAAGCGTATTTTGATTAACGGCGTAACTCTAGGCGGTCAGAACCATCTCGTGTGAATTCAAAAGTAGAAATCCAATCCAAAATATCAATCTGACGTTGCATTTCAGCTGGAAAGGGTCCAAATGGAGCAGATGCTCTCACGATTGCCAAGGCCTGACGATCTAATTCGGGATTGCCTGAACTGCGGCCGATACTGAGCCCATCCTTACCTGCTAGATTGCTTGCAATGCGGCCTTGAGAATCGACGCTCACCACGATGACTAAACTGCCATATAAGGGTCGGCCATTGGCCCGAGGGAAAAAAGCACTGCCATAGGTCTCAATTTTTTGACGCATCGCATCGTAATACTGTGCGAACACCACTGCCTTAGTACTGGCGCCCGTTAAGACCTTACGGCGTGGCTCACGTCCACTCACTTGTAAGCGCTTAGCTAACTCAGCCTCAAGAGAATTGAGTTGTGATGTTGCCTTTTTCTCATCACCACTTTTGCGACCACCAGAAAGTGCTTTTTCTGCGTCCAGCTTCGCCAACATCTGCTGTTGTTGTTTTTCTAATACCTCCACTCGCGCCTCACTACCTAGCCTGGCACGGTGCATTGCCGTTGCATCTTGATTTGAGGTGTTGCCACCACCACTCAAATCTGCCTGAGCCAACTTACTTGCCTGCTTTGGACTGGTTTGATTACTAGCATTCACCAACACTACACTGAGTGGCGTATTAAGGCGTCTGCTCTGGATCTCTCCAATACCCCAACGAAAAGATAAAAAAATAAGATGCAGAACAATCGATATGCACAAAGCTGAGCGGAACGGGTGACGCTGCCAGTGGCCTTGCAAGAAAGCTAAGGAGGACCTCAATCTAGGTAGCGCTGACATCACTCACAATGACTTCAGGTATGACAATATGAAGCACCCGCACTCCAGCACTCAGTTGCAATAGATCTACATCATCAATCATGACTTCTGCACGTGTCATGCGAGGATGCGTTGCCAACTCCGGCACGGATAAGTGCAAAGGAATAGGCTCTAACCGTGACATACCCTCTTTCAAATGCCTTACAAATACTTGCTTAGGCAGCGCCTCTTGTCCGATCCAGCGTAAGCACCAGTATTTTTCAAGTCGGTCTTGATATTCACCATAGGCCTGATAACAAGATTCAAAGTCAGCAGCAATGCCCATTAAAGCCGCATCTCGTGGCGGAAAAGGAGCAACCATTTTTGCCGTAACACCATGCTTAGCAATTGCCAGCAGTTGTGATTGATTAACCAAATCAGAATAGCGACGTAGGGGCGATGTACACCAGGCGTAGTAATCCAAACCCAAGCCCTCGTGTGGCCCTGGAGTAGTTTGCATGCGGGTCCGCAACGGGCCCCAGCCCTTTTGAGTGCGGAAGAGTCCAGGTAAACCATGGTCAGCCAATAAACGTCCCGATGCACTATTACAGTAGATCATCCACTCGGCCACAATCGTATCGAGAATAGATCCCCGTTGACGCGCAGTAATGTCTACACGCTGGACGCCATCTTGCTCCTGAATTTGAAAATGGAAATCTCTTGCCAGCGCATTAGGGTCAATGACACCTAATTTTTCTGGGCGCAATCCATTAACGACCCGTTGCTCTTGGCGACCTGCGTGTAACAGCTTGGCAGCATTCCAAAGCACCGACAGTTCTTGGCGATACGGGAATTGAGCCTGCGTATCAAGCAAGCTTTCTTCAGTTACCTGATGCTCTAGATTTTCCAAGCGTAAATTGGAGCCCATTGGAACCATCTCGGCACGCAACTGCAAAGAATCTTTATCCACTACTCCCGCACCATCAAGATCCACATAAATCGATAAAGCTGGGCGTGGCGCGCCCTCATCCAATGAGAACTGCCCAATCACCGCATCGGGCAGCATCGTAATCTTATCCCCAGGAAAATACACTGTAGACATGCGTGAACGGGCAGCTTGATCTAAAGGATCATCCTTAGTAATAACCAGTCCTGGAGCCGCAATATGAATACCAATGCGATGACCACCTCCATCAATGGACGTTACTGATAAAGCATCATCGATTTCTGTAGTGCCAGCGTCATCAATAGAAAAGGCAATGACCTCGGCTACAGGGAGTCCTGCAATAGCCTGCTCAAAGACTCCCTGATCTACCATTAGTGAAGTATCGTGAGCAGAACCACCAGGAAAATGGGCTTTCAAAAACATCCCTTGGTGATAATCTAAAGGTGAATCAATCGCCTTACATCGGATCATCAGTTGCGCTGGAGATTCACCTGACTCTGTACAAGCTGCAATAAATGCTTTGTATGCTGAAGTATTTTTATCGGGAGAAAACAATAGCTGGGTTGCTTGCGATGCAAGCGCTTCAGGGAAAACTCCGGAAACCAATTCTTTTTGCCAAACAGACTGTTGTTCTGATTCTTTTTGCTTGCGCTCTATAGCAGCTAAGCCCGCTTGCAACTGCTCTAGCGGCGCCCTCTGAAATCGTCCGCGCCCTTTGCGACGAAAAAACACGGGGGCACTTTGTAACGCAATAGCTAAGGCAGTCTGTTGAAAAATATTAGCTCCAGCGCCAAAGTATTCAAGCGCTACATCTACCAGACTAAACTCTTCATCGGGAGCACAGTCCCATACAAATGGTAAATCGATTTCTTTAGCTAGCGTACTAGCCTCATCCATTAATGCTTGTGGCTCAGGCTTTTCAAATCGAAGCCAGACTTCCTTAGCCTTAAGCTTGATTTTTTTACCAGACAGACTAGTGGCTTGCCAGGACTCTGTATCCCCACTACCGGATGCTGACTGCACTGTGGCGACCTTGATGTCACCACCCTCCTCATATAAAAGATGCATATTTAAAGAGAGATCCCGCCGCTGGCTTCAAGTGCAACACCATTTACATAACTAGCTTCATCACTTGCTAAAAATAAATAGATATTCGCTATTTCTTCTGGAGTTCCGAGTCGCCCGAGCCAACTTCGCCGCTCAATATCGCGCAAAATATTTTCAGGCATTGCATTGACCATTTCAGTGGCAATAAAACCTGGGCAGACTGCATTCACACGCACTCCTTTAGCCCCGAGTTCTCGAGCCCAAGTTTTGGTAAAACCGATGACTCCAAACTTACTCGCAGCGTAATTTGTCTGCCCAAAGTTTCCATAAATGCCCACAACGCTAGAGGCGTTCACGATAGAGCCTCGACCAGCTTCTAGCATGTGTGGCACCACCAACTGAGCGCAATTAAATACACCCTTCAGATTGACATCAATAACTGCGTCAAACTGCGCTTCGGTCATTTTGACCAAACGGGCATCTTGAGTAATCCCTGCGTTATTAATCAAAATATCAATCCGGCCATGGCGCTGCATAATTTGGTCTACCGCTGCCTGAATACTCACACGATCGGTGACATTGACCTCATAGGCCTCAGACCCCGGAATTTGATCGACGGCAGCGTTCACTGCCTCTGGATCAATATCCGCAATCATCACCTTTGCACCCTCTTGAGCAAAACGCTGAGCAGTTGCAAAACCAATTCCCTTAGCAGCTCCCGTGATGATGGCTACCTTATCCTTTAATCTCATCGGATTAACCCGCTTTCTGGTTTCTGATCTTTATCTAATGCTATTTTTTTAATTGCAGTTAAGATTTTCTGGTGAATTCCACCGAATCCACCATTACTCATGACCAACACATGGTCACCAGGTCTCGCCTCTTGTGCAATTGCTTGCGCTAACGCATCGATATTATCGTAGGCTCTGGCACGATTTAACTCAGAAATGTTGAGTGGGGATAGCACCGCATTTAAATCCCACCCCAACGATTCTTTTCCGGCATCTGCGCCGTACGCAAATATTTTGTCCGCCGCATTTAAGCTAGCCGGTAGCTGCGCTTTCATAACGCCTAATTTCATGGTGTTCGAGCGCGGCTCGAGCACGGCCAAAATGCGCGCCTGACCAACACGTCGACGTAAGCCATCTACAGTAGTGGTAATTGCTGTAGGGTGATGCGCGAAATCATCATAGACCGTAACCTGATTCTCAATCCCAATTGTTTCTAGGCGACGCTTAACGTTTTTAAATTCTGCTAGCGCTCTGGCAGCATCAGCAGGCGTAATGCCAATGTGATTTGCAGACGCAATAGCGGCTAATGCATTGAGTTGATTATGGCGGCCCATGACTCCTGAATCTGCCGCCCAGGTCACAGTAGCCAGGGCTTTACCCCCCCTCATCACCGCAAAGCCGTCACCTGCCTCAGAAATCAAAGACCATTCGTTTTTCTCAGCTTGGCCAAAACGCTCTACTGGAGTCCATGCACCCCGCTCAATCACGCGCTCTAAAGCGGGCTCTTCGCCATTCACAACTAGTAAACCATCACTAGGCACCGTTCGCACGAGATGATGAAATTGGGTTTCAATAGCTAGTAGATCTGCAAAAATATCCGCATGATCAAACTCTAAGTTATTGAGTAAGGCAGTGCGGGGCCGGTAGTGCACGAATTTGCTGCGCTTATCAAAAAAAGCTGTGTCATATTCATCTGCCTCAATGACAAAATATTGGCCCTCACCTAGGCGAGCTGAAACTGTGAAATTGAGTGGCACGCCACCAATTAAATACCCTGGCTTGTAGCCGTTGAATTCCAAGATCCAGGCCAGCATGGCTGAAGTCGTTGTTTTTCCATGAGTACCCGCCACTGCCAATACGTGCCTACCAAATAAGACCTGCTCACCAAGCCATTGTGGGCCCGAGGTGTATGGGAGACCCTGATTAAGAATAGCCTCCATCAACGGATTGCCGCGAGAGACAACATTGCCGATCACAAATAAATCGGGCATTGTCTGAAACTGTAATAATTGATCCGACGAAAATCCCTCAATAAGATCAATGCCCTGAGCTTCAAGCTGCGTGCTCATTGGCGGATAAACGTTGGCATCACAGCCAGTAACGCGGTGTCCGGCCTGCCGAGCGATAGCGGCAATGCCGCCCATGAAAGTACCGCAAATGCCTAAGATATGAATATGCATTATTGAATTTTAGCGAAGGAGTTGGAATGAACAGAAGACAATGGGTAATCGTTGCCATTACAGGTGCCTTGGCATTATTTGCTGGCGTGCTGACCTCCCAATGGATTTATCAAGCAGGCCTCGCAAAAGATCCAGCAATTAAAGCTTTTTTTGCTAATGCTTGGAAAACACCAGACGGAAATGCAGTTGATACAGGCCAGTGGCAGGGAAAAATCTTAGTGGTGAACTTTTGGGCCTCCTGGTGCCCTCCCTGCGTAGAGGAAATGCCCACCCTAGACAAACTACAGGCGGAGTTTAAGAGTCAAAATGTCTTATTTGTTGGCATTGGCATCGATTCACCCTCTAACATTCGTCAATTCTTAGAAAGTACTCCTGTTTCTTATCCCATTGTTATTGGAGGGTTAGAAGGTAGTAGTCTGTCAAAGCAAATGGGCAATACTCAGGGCGCTCTCCCGTACACCGTTGTGATTGATGCCCAGGGTAAAGCTACAAGTAGTAAGCTTGGCAAGATAAGCGAAGAAGAGCTTAGAAAATACATAAAATCCGCTTTATAAGCAGTTTTGTTGGTTTTTACCATCCATTAAATTATTTCCCCTAAGTATTTTTTAAGCATTATTTCAGCCTAATCAGCCCTATTTTTTTGTTTAAGGCGCTTAAAAAATAGAAACAAGCGTCAGTTTTGGGCTTTTTTACAGGCGTCAGGGTTATACTCATTTGAGAGCTTTGCAAACCGTTCGACAGGGTAAATTAGTATTTTTTTATTTAAAAATTTACCCCGGCTCAGATACTGAATCTAACTTAACTGTTGCTAAAAAGACTGATAAATGTCAAAAAATATCTCAATTCTTGTTATTCAAGGCCCAAACCTCAATTTACTGGGGACACGCGAGCCAGAGGTTTATGGCAAAACCACGATGCAAGATATTCATACCAAGCTTGAAGCGATTGCAAAGTCAGAGTCTGTGGGTCTAACGACTTTTCAAAGTAATCATGAGGGCGAGTTGATTGACCGCGTTCAAAAAGCCAAACAAGATGGCATCGACTTCATCATCATTAATCCTGGCGCCTTTACCCATACTAGCGTTGCCTTGCGGGATGCCTTGGCAGGTGTTGCCATTCCATTCACAGAAGTGCATCTTTCCAACATCCATCAACGTGAAGAGTTTCGCAAGCACTCTTACCTATCTGATATTGCCACTGGCGTGATTTGTGGCTTAGGTCCCATTGGCTATGAGCTGGCCCTACAAGCGGCTATTGCACGTTTAAACCCATAAATATCTGTTCAGTATTACTAAAAAGGAATTCCTCCCATGGATCTGAGAAAACTAAAAACCTTAATCGACCTTGTTTCTGAATCAGGTATTTCTGAATTAGAAGTGAATGAGGGTGAAGACCGAGTGCGTATTGTTAATGCTGGATCTTCAGCGCCAGCGGGCCAGATTGTTTATGCTAATCATGCTCCGATACAGCAGATGCAAGGCAATCCGGCAGCAATGACTTTGCCAGTTGCTGAGGCGCCGATTCCTCAAGAAGCTCCGGCTGAAACTGGTTTTGTGGCTCGCTCTCCTATGGTTGGTACTTTCTATCGTGCAGCAAATCCGGAATCTGCAAACTTTGTCAATGTAGGCGATACCGTCAAGATTGGACAGACCCTCTGCATCATTGAAGCTATGAAACTACTCAATGAAATTGAATCTGAAAAAGATGGCGTAATTAAGCAAATCCTGTGTGAAAACGGTCAAGGGGTTGAATTTGACCAGCCGCTTTTCATCATCACCTAGATCGGCCTATATGTTCACTAAGATCCTCATCGCTAACCGCGGTGAAATTGCACTTCGTATCCAACGCGCCTGTCGTGAGTTGGGAATTAAGACGGTAGTGGTGTATTCAACTGCTGACAAAGAAGCCAAATACGTCAAACTTTCAGATGAGGCCGTTTGTATTGGACCTCCCCCTTCCACCCTCAGTTACCTCAATATGCCAGCCATCATTTCTGCGGCAGAAGTGACTGATGCAGAAGCGATTCATCCAGGCTATGGCTTTCTGTCAGAGAATGCCGATTTTGCAGAGCGAGTAGAAAAATCCGGGTTTTCTTTTATCGGCCCTACCTCGGCATCCATTCGTTTAATGGGTGACAAAGTGTCTGCTAAACGCGCCATGATCAAGGCGGGCGTTCCTTGTGTACCAGGATCTGAAGGGGCTTTGCCAGATAACCCAAAAGAAATTATTGCCACAGCTAAAAAAGTAGGCTACCCAGTCATCATCAAAGCTGCTGGCGGTGGTGGTGGACGTGGAATGCGTGTTGTTCACACCGAAGCGGCATTGATCAATGCTGTAAATATGACCAAAGAAGAAGCTGGTCGCGCTTTTGGTAATCCTGAAGTCTATATGGAAAAGTTTCTAGAGAAGCCTCGCCATGTAGAAATTCAAATTTTGGCCGATACCCATGGAAATGCTATTTGGCTAGGTGAGCGTGACTGCTCTATGCAGCGTCGCCATCAAAAAGTAATTGAAGAAGCACCAGCACCGGGTATTGATCGTCGCTTGATCGCCAAAATTGGCGAGCGCTGTGCTGAAGCATGTCGAAAAATCGGTTATCGCGGTGCCGGTACTTTTGAATTTCTGTTTGAAGATGGTGAATTCTTCTTTATTGAGATGAATACCCGCGTCCAAGTCGAGCATCCAGTAACCGAAATGATTACCGGTGTTGACATTGTTCAGGAGCAGATTCGGATTGCAGCTGGTCTCAAACTAAGTTACCGCCAAAAAGATATCGTCTTTCGCGGTCATGCCATTGAATGCCGCCTAAATGCAGAAGATCCATTTAAGTTCACCCCCAGTCCTGGTCGCATTGGTTCATTTCACATGCCAGGAGGCCCTGGTATTCGGGTAGATTCTCATGCTTATAGTGGCTACGTAGTGCCCTCTCATTACGATTCTATGATCGGAAAATTGATTGCTTATGGCAATACTCGAGAGCAGGCAATCCGCAGGATGCAAATTGCCCTCTCTGAAATGGTGATCGATGGCATTACTACCAATGTGCCACTGCACCGCGAGTTAATGCTTGATCCTAACTTTATTGAGGGTGGTACCAGTATTCACTACCTGGAGCATCGCCTCGAAGAACAGGCCGCTAGTCGCGGTAAGCCGTAAGCCGCAAGACAAGAGTTGAAGGTCTTGATCCTAATGTGCAATTCATTTCATCTAAGTGGGTAATACATGTCTTATCGTGAGTTAGTTTTTACAGTACCCGCAGAAATTGCAGAGCCCTTTGGTGATGCTTTGTTAGAGCTAGGCGCACTTTCAGTCACGGTGGAAGATGATGCTGCCGGTGGTTACGATGAGAATCCCCTCTATGGCGAGCCAGGTCTCTCTCCCGAAGTTCAGGCCTGGGATCGCTCCTCGGTCACAGCATTATTCAATCCAGAGATTGATGGTTCTGCAGCCGAACATTTCATTCCAGAACTCTTAAGCTCTCTCAAGGTGGCCGGATTTCATCTACCGACACCTCAAGAAAGAATTGTTGAGGAGCAAGATTGGGTGCGCTTAACGCAAAGTCAATTTGCCCCTATTCAAATTGGTGAGCGTATTTGGGTGGTTCCCTCTTGGCATGAAGCACCTACCGACCCAAACGCGATCTGTTTGGCAGTTGACCCAGGGCTAGCATTCGGTACTGGTAGCCATCCCACAACGCACCTATGCCTACTGTGGCTTGAGCAAAACAGCCACCTTCAAAATCAAAGTCTCTTAGACTACGGCTGTGGATCTGGAATTCTTGCGATTGCCGCAGCAAAATTAGGCTGTAGCCCAGTTGTAGGGACGGATATCGATCCTCAAGCCATGGTGGCTGCTCGCAGCAATGCGGAAATCAATCACACAATAATCCGATTTGTTCTGCCCAATGCTGGCGAGCCGGAATTAGCAGCGCAGACAAAATATGACATCGTGATGGCCAACATCTTGGCAAACCCACTTCAAGTGCTCGCACCTGCACTAGTGAATAAGATGCGTGTTGGCGGAAAAATTGTTTTATCTGGCGTTCTAGCGCGCCAAGCAGAAGAGGTCATCGCAACCTATAGCCAATGGTTAACCCTAGCTGTTTGGAAAGAGAGTGACGGATGGGTTTGCTTGCATGGCACTCTCAATACAAAAATGGATGACACCCAGCATTCTTTCGCGTCAACTCAAAAAAAAAGCCTTAAATTTATTGCCTTAGGTCTGTTTTTTATTCTGCTCATACTTTTTGCTGAGCACCTTTCAAGAAATGCGCTTTTGCCAGCGCTCGCAACACGCGTTGATGGAACATCTTCACCGATAGCATCAAGTGCATTTTCAATTTTGCAGCAAGTGGATGAAAAATTATGTCGCGCGCTAGGGTGCATCAATCGCTCTACAAGCGATTTCTCTGCATGGAAAATAACTACCGCCACCCTCGCATCAGAAAACTCGCGAGAAGGCCTTAAAACAGCTGCAAATCAATCTGTGTTGCAAGTGGAAATACAAAATCGTCTTGCGATCCCTGTTTTATTTCCGAATTTAGAAATTTCACTCACTGATGCTGAGGAATCTGAAATGCAATTTATTCGGCTGACTCCAAAAGATTGGGTACCAAGTACTTGGCAAACATCGCATCCCAATTTTTCACTCCGCGGCGCTCCCTCCGGTGCAATCTATCGCTTAGAACTGCCGCTATCTCTTCCGCAAAACGCTGCAGGATATCGTGTTCGTGTTTTTTATCCCTGAGCTTGATCCAAAATTGAACATCACACCGGTACTTACCCTAGCCACTCCTTCATTCATTTATCTATTATTAGAAAGTAACTTATGGCCAGCTTGATCTGCGGCTCAATCGCATACGACACCATCATGAACTTTGAAGGCAAATTTGCCGATCAAATTTTGCCTGAACAAATTCATATTCTGAATGTGGCCTTTTTAGTGCCGACCATGCGCCGCGAATTCGGTGGGTGTGCAGGCAATATTGCTTACAACC
The DNA here is from genome assembly GCF_002797575.1 of Polynucleobacter brandtiae. Lineage (GTDB taxonomy): Bacteria > Pseudomonadota > Gammaproteobacteria > Burkholderiales > Burkholderiaceae > Polynucleobacter > Polynucleobacter brandtiae. The sequence continues at coordinate 177,676 of NZ_PGTX01000002.1, forward strand.
TCAATTTATTGGGTGGCGACCCTATCATCATGGCTACAGTCGGAAATGACGCAGGCCCTTACCTAGACCGATTAAATCAATTGCAAATTGATGCGACACACATTCGTCAAATAGAGGCTGGTTTTACAGCCCAAGCAATGATCACTACGGATCAAGCAAATAATCAAATCACGGCATTTCATCCAGGAGCGATGAATGAATCTCATCTCAATTTAGTCTCAGCGGTAATACAAGAGCGTACGCAAAGCGCCAAAGGCACCGCAAAATTTGGCATTGTTGCACCCGATGGTCGTCAAGGCATGTGGGAGCACTGTCACCAATTAGCCGAAGCTGGTGTTCCATTTATCTTTGATCCAGGCCAAGGTCTGCCCATGTTTAATGGTCCAGAGCTGCTAGAGCTGATTGATATAGCCAGCTATCTCGCGGTTAATGACTATGAAGGCGAAATGCTTTCCCAAAGAACTGGACTTAGTCTGGCAAAAATTTCAGAAAGAGTGAAGGCTTTGATAGTAACCAAAGGCGCTGAAGGGGCAGATATTTACTTTGACGGCAAATGTATTGCCATTCCGCCCGTGACAGCAGCAAAAATAGTTGATCCAACAGGATGTGGTGATGCATTTCGTGGGGGACTGCTCTTTGGATTGGAGAATGGCATGGACTGGGAATCCACTGGTCGATTGGCCAGCTTAATGGGTTCGATCAAAATTGCCCACCAAGGACCTCAAAATCATCACATCAGCAAAGATGAGATCGTGTCTCAATTTAAATCCGCCTTTGGTTTTGCATTTTAAAACCCCATCAGGGCTAAAAATACCCCTTATCTGGGGCATTTGACGATCAAATGGTAATAAAAAAGGGATCTCGCGAGAGATCCCTTTGAACTTAACCCGCTCACAAGTCAAAACTTATGGGCGTGTACCAGTTGGGAAGGGCCAAGCTGCAGCCGGATTCAACGTAGTTGAAGCGGCAACTTTTTTAGCCACGGGCTTTTTTACTGCCTTGCCCGCTTTCTTCGCAGCAGGCTTACTTACTTTTTTTTTGCTACTTTTTTAGCAGCAGGCTTCTTAGCAGCAGCTTTTTTAGCAGCAGGCTTCTTAGCAGCAGCTTTTTTAGCAGCAGGCTTCTTAGCAGCAGCTTTTTTAGCAGCAGGCTTCTTAGCAGCAGCTTTTTTAGCAGCAGGCTTCTTAGCAGCAGCTTTTTTAGCAGCAGGCTTCTTAGCAGCAGCTTTTTTAGCAGCAGGCTTCTTAGCAGCAGCTTTTTTAGCAGCAGGCTTCTTTGCAGCAACTTTTTTAGCAGCAGGCTTCTTAGCAGCAGCTTTTTTAGCAGCAGGCTTCTTAGCAGCTACTTTTTTAGCAGCAGGCTTCTTTGCAGCAACTTTCTTCTTGGCGATTGCCATAGTAATACTCCTTCACGTGAAGATGAATACGAACTACCGATTAAGAAAACCCGACCATTCAATCCCGCCTTGCTTTGCAACATATTGGGTGACGAGCGAGCTATTCATCCGCGCGCGGCTTGATGCTAGGTGCTGCACGCTAATGAATCTTGGAAAAAAAGCCGTTGCCCCAAGGGACAACGGCTTTTTAAATTTGCTAAAAAAAATAGAGAGAGTAGTCCAGACACCCTTGGATAAGGGTTTTTGGATTTGAGCCTGGTTTTGCTGACTTTTAAAACTATCCAACCGTCTACTCTCCTATTTAGCCGGCTATGCACTTTTTAGTAAGCTACTACTCCCAACTTAGTGCACCACCAGTTTGGTACTCAATAACGCGTGTCTCAAAAAAGTTTCGTTCTTTTTTCAGATCAATCATTTCTGACATCCATGGGAATGGATTCTCTTCATTTGGGAACATGGCGTCAAGTCCTATTTGCAAACATCTGCGATTACAGATGTATCTTAGGTAACCTTTGAACATTGGCGCGTTCAATCCGAGCACTCCGCGAGGCATCGTATCTTCGGCATAACGGTACTCTAATTCCACCGCTTTTTCGAAGATCGATTTGATCTCATCTTTGAACTCGGAAGTCCATATCTGTGGGTTCTCCAGCTTAATTTGATTAATTAAATCAATACCAAAATTGCAGTGCATAGACTCGTCACGCAAGATGTATTGATACTGCTCAGCAGCACCCGTCATTTTGTTTTGACGACCCATTGCAAGTATTTGCGTAAAACCAACATAAAAGAACAAACCTTCCATGACGCAAGCAAAAACAATCAGTGAACGAAGCAACTTTTGATCGTTTTCTAATGTACCTGTCTTGAAGTTTGGATCAGTTAATACATCAATAAACGGAATTAAGAACTCATCTTTGGCACGAATCGATTCAATTTCGTTATACGCATTGAAGATTTCGCTCTGATCTAAGCCTAAAGATTCAACAATATATTGATAGGCATGGGTATGAATCGCTTCCTCAAAAGCCTGGCGTAGCAAGTATTGACGGCACTCTGGAGCAGTAATATGGCGATACGTTCCCAAAACAATATTGTTTGCCGCTAAAGAATCGGCCGTTGTGAAGAAACCAAGATTGCGCTTAATAATGCGACGCTCATCCTCTGTGAGGCCATTAGGATCTTTCCAAAGCGCTATATCGCGGTTCATATTGATCTCTTGTGGCATCCAATGGTTTGCACAGCCAGCTAAATACTTCTCCCACGCCCACTTATATTTGAATGGCACGAGCTGGTTTACATCAGTCTTGGCATTAATAATGCGCTTATCCGCTACATTGACGCGACTGGTCATTTTTTCGGCAACGATTGCCGCCAACGGAGCCAAAGCAACTTCATCCAGCTTTGGACGCTGTGGCTCTGCAACCATTGGTTGATCCACAAGACCTGATTTTACAAATGCGGGGGCAACTTCCTCTTCCCAATTCAACATAAACTTCTCCTCAATTTTTTTTCCTAGGTCCAATAAGCAAACGGCTTATTGGCATGCTTCACATTCTTCAAATCCGTCATCGCCTGGGCGCATCGTGCATGCCGGACCATCTAATTCTTGAGCCGCTGCTGCTGCATCCGTACCGCTCACACCACCTCCGCTAGAAACCGCATTAAGTTGGCCGCCTTTCACAGTAGACTTCTCAATATGAGTCGCTGCCATGGTGCGAAGGTAATACGTTGTCTTTAGACCGCGCAACCAAGCCAACTTATACGTGTCATCCAATTTCTTACCAGATGCGCCGCCCATATAGATATTGAGTGACTGTGCCTGGTCAATCCACTTCTGACGACGGGATGCTGCTTCAACCAACCAACTTGGCTCTACTTCAAAAGCAGTAGCGTACAAATCACGTAAATCTTGTGGAACACGATCAATCTTGGATAAAGTGCCATCGAAGTACTTCAAATCCGCAATCATCACTTCATCCCATAAGCCACGATCTTTCAAGTCGCGTACCAAATATTCATTGACTACCGTGAACTCACCTGAAAGGTTGGATTTCACAAACAAATTCTGGAATGTAGGCTCGATACATGCCGACACACCAATGATATTGGAAATCGTCGCAGTCGGTGCGATGGCAACGCAGTTTGAATTGCGCATACCGAACTGCTTAATACGCGCACGTAGACCTTCCCAGTTCATTGTGGAGGAGCTATCAACTTCTAAATAACCGCCGCGTTGCTCAGCCAACATCGCTACTGAGTCTTGCGGAAGAATGCCGCGATCCCACAATGAGCCCTTATAGGTCGTATAGACACCGCGCTCTTCAGCCAATTCGTTTGAAGCTTGATAGGCGTAATAACAAACGGCTTCCATCGAAGAGTCTGCAAACTGCACTGCTTCATCACTTGCATATGGAATACGCTGCATGTGCAGGCAATCCTGGAAGCCCATGATGCCCATACCAACAGGGCGATGCTTTAAGTTTGAATTCCGCGCCTTAGCAACCGCGTAATAGTTGATGTCAATCACGTTATCGAGCATACGCATTGCAGTACGCACTGTCTTTTGCAGCTTCTCGTGATCCAAAATCATCTTGCCAGATGCATCTGTTGTCATGTGTGCCGTTAGGTTCACAGAGCCTAAATTACAAACAGCAATCTCAGTTTCATTGGTATTGAGCGTGATTTCAGTACACAAATTTGATGAGTGCACTACGCCGATGTGCTGTTGTGGGCTACGGATATTGCAAGGATCTTTAAATGTGATCCATGGATGACCCGTTTCAAACAACATACCCAACATTTTGCGCCAGAGTTGCTGTGCAGGAATACGGCGGAATGGCTTTAATTGACCATCATCCGCTTTTTTCTCGTAAGCAACATAAGCCTCTTCAAATGCTTTACCGTACTTGTCATGCAAATCAGGGGTTGTAGATGGTGTAAACAAAGTCCAATCAGCACCCTCCATGACGCGTTTCATAAACAAGTCAGGAATCCAGTTGGAAGTATTCATGTCATGGGTACGACGACGATCATCGCCAGTGTTCTTGCGCAGCTCTAGGAACTCTTCGATGTCTAAGTGCCATGTTTCTAAGTAAGCACAGACTGCACCCTTACGCTTACCGCCTTGATTGACTGCAACTGCCGTGTCGTTAACTACTTTTAAGAAAGGCACAACACCTTGGGACTTACCGTTGGTACCTTTAATATGACTTCCCAAGGCGCGAACATTGGTCCAATCGTTACCTAAGCCACCAGCAAATTTAGATAAGAGTGCATTCTCTTTGAGCGCCTCATAAATGCCTTCCAAATCATCATCTACAGTCGTTAAATAGCAGCTTGATAGCTGCGGACGTGTCGTAGCTGAATTAAACAAGGTTGGCGTACTGGACATGAAATCAAAACTAGAAAGGATTTCATAGAACTCAATGGCGCGATGCTCACGATCCAACTCGTTTAAAGACAAGCCCATGGCGACACGCATGAAAAACGCTTGCGGCATTTCAATACGGCGATCCTCAATATGCAAGAAGTAGCGGTCGTACAAAGTCTGTAGACCAAGGTAGTTGAACTGCAAATCGCGGCTTGCGTCTAATGCGGCAGCCAATCTTGGTAAATCAAACTCACGCATACGTGGGTCTAACAACTCAGCAGCAATGCCTTCATTAATGTAATTAGCAAAGTAAGGCGCGTATTCCGCCTGCATATCACCCTGCAATACCTCGCGACCCAAAATTTCTTTACGAATCACGTGCATCAAAATACGTGCAGTAACCTGGCTATACGCTGGGTCGTTTTCAATGAGGGTACGTGAAGCCAAAATAGCGGAGTCATATACCTGCGCCAATGGCACACCATCGTATAAGTTCTTGATGGTTTCAGTAATGATCGGGCCTGCAACGATTTGAGTGCCCAAACCTTCGCAGGCAGCCTCGATAATCGTACGCAAAGCCGCCATATCGAGCCATTTCTCTTGGCCGTTATCGTTTACCTTCAGCCCAGATTGAGCGGCATCGGTCGAAGCCTGACTTTCTTGCGCTGCACCTTGCTGAGTAACACGCTCTTGGTTTCGCTTTTCGCGATACAAGACATAAGCACGAGCAACGTTATGCTCGCCACTGCGCATCAAGGCCAATTCAACTTGATCTTGGATGTCTTCAATATGAAAAGTACCGCCATTGGGACGACTGCGCAATAAGGCGCGAACGACCGCATGGGTTAATTGCTCTACCTGCTCGCGAACACGTGCTGAAGCCGCACCTTGACCGCCATTTACTGCCAAAAATGCTTTTGTGACCGCGATCGCAATTTTGGAGGGCTCGAATGCCACAACGGAACCATTGCGTCGAATAATTTTGTAATCGGACAGCTGAGTGGCTTGGCCACCACCAATGCCGCCGGCAGTAAAGCCGGCAGATGGGGCCTGACTCATAGAGTCCGAAGGGTTCATTCCTGGGCTATTGCTATTGGTGGCTTGTTCAGCTGTCTGAGGGTTAGCGTATGTCATCTGTTTCCTGCTTATTTATAGTTATTTGGACAAAAAATTATTAAAAATCGATTATGTAATACCGTCTTCAACCACTACATCTAGTGTTTGAAATTGAATTTGATACTAAGTATAGGGAAAAAATAGAAATTAAGTAAGGTAGTTATCTCAAATAATTGTAAGTATTTTCCCTGGGGGTTTTACTGATTTTGCTACCATTTTGGTGCAGGATATTCTCCCCTTTTATGCAAAGGGTGAGAAAGTGAGCGAGTACTCACATACTAAAATTAGCACTAGCGAGAATGTAATCCAAAGGGTAATTTTTCTGATGAGATGTTGCTTTTTGTCCGAAACTTTTCCCAATCGAAGGAGGTGCCTGGATCTGTTTTTCTATTTGGAGCGATATCACTATGTCCAGCAAAAGCAAGATTTGGGTACATTGAGTGCAATTGCCCCGATAAGTTTGCCAGCGACAAATATTGAATTTCTTCAAAAGGATGATCGCCATCCCCCTCTAACTCCACTCCAATCGAAAAATCATTGCACTTCTCGCGCCCCAAAAAGGATGAAAGCCCCGCATGCCAAGCCCTGTTATGGGTTGACACTAATTGAAAAATCTCGCCACTACGGGCAATCAAAAAGTGACTAGAAACAGTCTGATTAGCAATTTCTTTAAAGTAGGGGTCTAAATCGGAATCCAACTTATTTTGGAAAAAATCAATTACAAATTGAGTGCAACGGCCCTTAACGAAGCCCCCTGGAGGCAAGCTGATGTGATGAATGACCATTAAATCAGGATTCATACCCTCTGGTCTGGCGTCTTGATTTGGGGATGCTCTCCAAAAAGCAGATCCCAGCCAACCTGAGGCATCGATCGCATTCAGATGCCCCGCAGAGCAGTAATACCGCTCTTCATTGATGAGGGCACTCGATTTTGGTAAATGCAATTGACAGTACTGACATTGCACCATCGTTTCAGGAGTTGACCTTTTGGACTGTGGGGCTGAAGCTCGTAATTCCCGGTTCGCACTGACCTTCGCCCGATTTTTGCCTTTGAACCATAAATAAAAAATGATCACACCAGCAAATAATAAAATCCACTTAGTCAAAATATCACGCTCTTTGAAGAATCACTTCTAAAACAAATCGACTGCCTGCGTAGGCCAGTAACAATGCCGTATAGGCACTTAAGACCCAACGCAGTGCGACGCGCCCTCGCAAACCTACACTCCAGCGCGCAATTAACAAACTGCCAAATAAAAACCAAGAAAGTAAGGCAAAGATTGTTTTGTGATCAAAAACCAAAGGCTTGCCAAATAAGGTTTGTGAGAACAGCAAGCCTGAGAATACCGTCAGACTTAACAAAGCAAAACCCACATACAGTAAATTAAATAGGAGACTTTCCATCGTCATCAATGGTGGCAGATCTTCCAGCCAATGCGCTGAGCGGCCAATGGGGGCAATCGCTAATTGGCGATGTAAGGCACGATCCTGCACGGTCATTAAAATAGCGTGCATTGCTGCCAAGGTTAATAAACCAACCGCAATCGTAGCCACAATAAAGTGCCCCTTAAACCAAGGATCCGAAACGGCAGCCGGTGAAATGATAGTTCCGGGAAATAGCATCGGCAAGGCGGAACAAAGTAGTGCAAAAAATAAAACCATCCAACGCAAACTGGCGATAGGTAAAAACCAAGATTGGAACCAGTAAAACGCGAGCCCGACCCAGGCTATTAAAGAAAGATCTTGGGCAAAGCCAAATACAAAGCCCTGTGCCGCGAAAACAGAGTCATGCAGTTGTAAACCATGCATCAGTAAAGCCACCAGAATGGCGGCCTGAATGAGAAAAGTGAATACGGGAGGCTCGACTTTTGTCTTGGATCTCCAACTTAAAAAAGTCAAAAGAAACAAATAAATTGTGAATGGGAGCCATCCGCTGCCCGAGTAACCTAAAATGTCCATCTGGAAAGTCTAATCGATAAATGCTAGAGAATCTCACTGATCGCCTATCTCGCGTTGTAAAAACAATGCGTGGAGAGGCTCGCCTCACCGAAAGTAACACCTCAGAAATGTTACGGGAGATCCGCCTTGCCTTACTGGAGGCTGATGTAGCGCTTCCTGTCGTGAAATCTTTACTCGAACAAATCAAATTTAAAGCCCTAGGTGAAGAGGTTGTTGGCAGCCTCAGCCCCGGCCAAGCCCTAGTGGGATTGGTCCAGCGAGAGCTTGCCCAAGTCATGCGCGGCGATGACGCGCAAACTGGGGAGCTCAATTTAGCGACCCAACCACCGGCAGTCATACTAATGGCAGGCCTGCAGGGTGCGGGTAAAACGACTTCAGTCGGAAAGCTAGCCAAGTATCTACAAGAGAAGAAGAAAAAGAAGGTTTTAACAGTCTCCTGTGACGTCTACCGCCCAGCGGCGATTGAGCAGTTAGAAATGGTCACCAAACAAGTAGGTGCTGAGTTTTTTCCAAGCAATATCAATCAGACACCAAATGCAATAGCGCTTGCCGCCTTAGATTGGGCACGACGTCATTATTTTGATGTTTTATTAGTCGATACCGCTGGACGCCTGGGTATCGATGAAGCGTTAATGCAAGAAATCAATACTCTGCACACCAGTCTAAATCCTATTGAGACGCTATTTGTGGTCGATGCCATGCTAGGGCAAGATGCTGTCAACACAGCCAAAGCCTTTCATGAAGCTCTTCCACTTACTGGCGTGATCTTGACTAAGCTAGATGGTGATGCTCGTGGAGGCGCCGCATTATCAGTACGCCAAATCACTGGAGTGCCACTGAAATTTATTGGTGTCGCCGAAAAAATGGACGGCCTTGAGGCATTTGATGCTGATCGCATGGCTAACCGTATTTTGGGAATGGGTGACATTCTGGCGCTGGTTGAACAGGCTCAGCAAAACGTTGATGTCGCCAAAGCAGAAAAGTTAGCCGGCAAAATTGCCAAGGGCGGATTTGATTTGGGTGACTTTAGAGATCAGCTATCTCAAATGCAGAAAATGGGCGGCATGGCCAGCTTAATGGATAAATTGCCAAGTCATATGGCACAAGCGGCCTCTAAAACTAATCTAAGTGTTGCCGATAAACAAACACAGCGGATGCGCGGCATCATTGATAGCATGACCCCACGCGAACGCATGAAGCCCGAATTACTTAAAGCCAGTCGTAAACGCCGTATTGCTGCGGGCGCCGGTGTTCAAGTACAAGAAGTCAACCGCCTACTAGCGCAGTTTGATCAAATGCAAACGATGATGAAGCAGTTCAAAGGTGGCAAAATGGCGCGCACGATGGCGTCGATGGCCGCAAAAGGAGCCGCCAAAGGACTTGGCGGCTTATTCAAAAAGTAATTAAGAAATCAATTGCTTTGCAGTCTGTACTGCAGCAATGACTTTTTCCTTAATCTCTGACAGTGGAATATTTTGCGATTCTGCATCCGTACGCCCCTTAAATTCCGCCTGAGAATCTGCCAAGCCACGGTCGCCAATAACCACCCTGAATGGCACGCCGATCAATTCCCAATCAGCGAACATAACACCCGGTCTCTCACCACGATCATCCAGAACCACATCAATTCCAGCGGCGACCAATTCACTATGCAATTGATCCACGGCAGAACGCACAGCCTCTGACTTATCGTAGCCCATTGGGCAAATCACCACTTCAAATGGGGCCATTGAAATCGGCCAAATAATACCGCGCTCATCATTACCTTGCTCAATAGCAGCCCCTAGCAAACGCGTTACGCCGATACCATAGCAGCCCATCACCATCGGTTGCGCTTTGCCCTGCTGATCTAAATAGGTACAACCCATTGCTTCAGAATAACGAGTGCCAAGCTGAAATACATGCCCAACCTCGATACCGCGACAAATATCTACCGCACCCTTGCCATCAGGAGAGGGATCACCCACCACCGCGTTACGAAGATCCATGGCCATAGGCTCTGGTAAGTCTCGACCCCAGTTCACCCCAGTCAAGTGATATCCAGCCTCGTTAGCACCACAAACAAAATCAGCCATATTGGCAACAGTATGGTCTGCAACAATCGTGACCGTTGGAGCAACACCGACCGGACCTAGATAACCTGCCAGTGAATTGCATGCAAGCTTTATTTCTGTCTCGGTTGCAAAGCGTGATTGCGCCATACCGGGAATCTTGCTCGCCTTAATTTCATTTAGCTCGTGATCTCCCCGAATCAACAGCATAAATAAGGCAACCTCACCCTGCGCTTGCTCTGCAGCAAATAGCAATGACTTCACTGTTTGCTCAAGTGGTAATCCTAAGAATTTTGCAACGTCAGCGCAATGCGTTTGATCTGGCGTAGCGATTCTCGTCATGTCTTGCGTCGCAGGGGCGCGAACTGCTAACAAGGAGAGTGATTCTGCCGCTTCGAGATTGGCTGCGTAATCCGAGTTCGGGCAATACACAATCGCATCTTCACCAATATCGGCAATGACGTGAAACTCCTGACTACCAGACCCACCAATAGCGCCATTATCCGCAGTAACTGCACGAAACCTCAAACCCATCCGAGTGAAAATACGGGTGTATGCATCAAACATGATTTGATAAGACTTCTTTAATCCTTCGGTATCACGATCAAAGGAATAAGCATCTTTCATACTAAATTCACGACCGCGCATAATGCCGAATCGAGGACGGCGCTCATCCCGGAACTTTGTTTGAATTTGATAAAAATTCACTGGGAGTTGCTTATAGCTTTTGATTTCGTTACGCGCTAAATCTGTCACCACCTCTTCAGAGGTAGGCTGAATAAGAAAATCACGATCATGACGATCCTTAATGCGGAGTAACTCTGGTCCCATCTTTTCCCAACGACCAGTTTCTTGCCATAACTCAGCAGGCTGAATCATGGGCATCAATAACTCAATCGCACCAGCACGATTCATCTCGTCACGAATAATGCTTTCGACCTTACGAATGACCTTTAACCCTAGCGGCAAGTAGTTATAAATACCAGCATTAAGCTTACGAATTAGGCCGGCGCGCACCATCAGCTTGTGCGAAACCACCTCAGCGTCTGAAGGGGCTTCTTTAAGTGTGGCGAGGAATGATTGTGATGCTTTCATGTATGGATATAATCAAATCATTGATTTTAAAGGATTTGAGACGCGATCATGCTTGACCGTGAAGGATATCGACCCAATGTCGGCATAGTCCTCCTCAACGACCTAAACGAGGTTTTCTGGGGAAAACGCGTTGGGCAGCATTCGTGGCAGTTCCCGCAAGGCGGAATTCAGCATGGTGAAAGCCCTGAACAAGCCATGTATCGCGAATTGCAAGAAGAGGTGGGTTTACTGCCAGAACATGTCCAAATTATTGGACGAACAAAGGATTGGCTTCGCTACGAAGTCCCTGAGGAGCTTTTACGCCGCCAACATGCCAGCAGAGCGCATCGCGTGAACTATCGTGGTCAAAAACAAATTTGGTTTTTATTGCGCTTAGTGGGCCAAGATCATGATGTTGACCTCAATGCGTCTGAGCATCCTGAATTTGATTCATGGCGCTGGGTTCCTTTTTGGATTCAACTCGATAGCGTGATTGATTTCAAGCGCGGGGTTTATCAATTAGCCCTTTCTGAGCTCGCAAGATACCTCTCTAAAGGGATTCGAATGCAACAGCTGGCTTGGGGCTCGCCACTAGATTTGTTTCAATCTTTTTATGCAGACGAAGCAAATCAACCCAAAGATACAAAACCGACAGATAAGCCATGACAACACATTATTTTGACCGCATTGCTCTTTATTCTTTTGGCGTAGCGTTGTGTACCGCTTTAGTGGGCTGCGCCGGTGACCCTCTAGAAAGTGGGGTCGATCCCTTTGCGCCGATGATTTTCAAGGAAGGTAGCACGGCCATGCCCTTGAACCCGCCCAATAAAGCGAGCCTGCAGCCATTTTATGTTTCTCAGCAAACGGTTTTTAAGTTTGCAGTAGATACCGACTCAATTTTAATTGGTGCAGACGGCATTACTCGATATACGGTTGTACTAACTAGCCCAAATGGAAACACCCAGACCCAATATGAAGGCATCCGCTGTGATTCATTTCAGTGGCGCTTATATGGCACATTCGATAACAACAAATGGCAAGAAAATCCACTGAGCACTTGGTTGCCCATTAAAGACCACACCCCCAATCGATACCAAGCCGCATTGGCCCAGGGTGCTTTTTGTAGTTTTAATACCCAAGAGAAAAACCTGAAATCAATCGTTAAATCTCTCAATCCGAATGGCTTTACAGGTCAAACAAAGCCAACGAATTCTTTTGGGGTAGTGAATTAATTCATTTAAGAAAAAACCACTTAGCACTTCTTAAAGAGGTGATTAAGCTGCGGTAAGGCGAGTGCCAATTTTTTCACCGTCGATTAAGCGGGTAAGCACCTGTGTTTCATGACCAGAAGCGATCACGGTAGAGGCACCTGTTTGTGCCGCTATTTTTCCAGCCAGTACCTTGGTTAGCATGCCACCTTTACTAAGTTCACTAGCAGCCCCACCGGCCATTTTTTCCAAAGCAGGATCTCCTGCTACCGCCGTGTTGAGCAAAGTAGCGCTGGCATCTTGACGTGGATCGGCGGTAAACAATCCACCTTGATCCGTCAAAATCACTAGAAGATCGGCGCGCACTAAATTCGTTACTAATGCAGCTAAGCTATCGTTGTCACCAAACTTGATTTCATCAGTCACAACGGTGTCATTTTCGTTGATGATGGGCACTACGCCCAACACAAGCAAAGTCTCCAGAGTTGCCTTTGCATTTGCGTTACGTTCTGCATCAGCTAAATCAGCATTGGTTAATAAAACCTGTGCGCTTCGTAAATTAAACCGCGCAAAACAGCTCTCATATACCTGAACTAGACCCATCTGACCGACGGCCGCAGCCGCTTGTAATTGATGAATGTCATGTGGGCGCTTAGTCCAGCCCAATCGTTGCATTCCTTCAGCAATTGCCCCAGAGCTCACCATTAAGACTTCGTGACCCGCACTTAACAATGTCGCTATTTGTTCAGCCCATTTTGCTATGGCAGCATGATCCAAACCCTCGCCATTATTAGTGACGAGGCTTGATCCGACTTTGACAACAATCCGCTGGGGTTTCTCAATATCCATATTGAATGTGAATTTTAGATAAAACTAATTAATCTGGGGTTTTGTCTTCTGGATGATCTTGATAGCGAGGATCCGCAGCACGCTCATCCGCATCGTCCCGATCTTTTCGAACAGAATCTAAATAATCTTGCAAGGCATAGCACAGCTTATCGCAACCCAATCCTGTTAGAGCAGAAATCTCAAATACAGGGCCAGTCCACTTAAACTTTTTAATAAAATTAGCAACTACCTTCGCACGATCCTCTTCAGGGATCATGTCGACTTTATTCAGGACCAACCAACGGGGTTTCTCAACAAGTGCCTCGTCATACTTGCGCAACTCATTCACAATCGCTTTGGCATCTGCTACGGGATCAATATTGTCATCGAAAGGTGCTACGTCCACCAGATGCAAGAGCACACCGGTGCGTTGCAAATGCCTTAAGAATCGATGTCCCAAACCAGCACCCTCTGCAGCGCCTTCAATCAGGCCCGGAATATCTGCAATAACAAAACTGCGCTCACTACCTACTCGCACTACGCCTAGATTGGGATGCAAGGTAGTAAATGGGTAATCCGCAATTTTTGGACGTGCATTAGAAACAGCTGTAATCAGAGTCGACTTACCAGCATTAGGCATTCCTAACAAACCGACATCCGCTAAGACTTTTAATTCTAATTTTAGTTTGCGGCGCTCACCATCCTTACCGTTAGTCTTCTGACGTGGGGCTCGATTAGTACTACTCTTGAAGTGAATATTTCCCCAGCCACCAACACCACCCTGAGCCAAGCAGAGGCGCTCACCATGGGTGGTCAAGTCAGCAATGGGTTCACCTGTATCGTAGTCAGCAATGATTGTGCCTACTGGCATGCGAAGCTCGATATCGTCGCCCGCGCGACCATAGCAATCAGCACCACGGCCAGGTTCCCCATTTTTTGCGGTATGGGTTTTAGCGTAGCGATAATCGATAAGCGTGTTGATATTGCGATCGGCCGTGGCCCAGACGCTTCCACCCTTACCGCCATCGCCACCATCAGGACCACCGAATTCGATAAACTTTTCGCGGCGCATAGAAGCGCTTCCGGCGCCACCTTGGCCAGCAATCACTTCAATACGTGCTTCGTCAATAAATTTCATGAATAAAAAAGGCCTCGCTTAGCGAGGCCTGTTCCTAAGAGTTAAATTCGGATAAATCGGAATAAAACGAATCTCAGTCAGGCGCCTAATTACAGAGGCAAAACTGAAACCTGGGCCTTCTTCAAAGCACCCTTAACGCCAAACTCTACTTTACCTTCAATTAATGCAAATAAAGTGTGATCTTTTCCAATGCCGACGTTCGCACCAGGATGAACCCGTGTTCCACGTTGACGAATGATGATACTGCCAGCATTAATATGCTCGCCGCCAAAAACCTTAACGCCTAAACGTTTCGATTCCGAATCGCGACCATTTCGCGTCGAGCCGCCGCCTTTTTTCTGTGCCATATTTTTCTCCTGCTATTCGCCGTTAGCCTAAATTAAGCTTTGATGGTGTTAATCAGAATTTCTGTGTAATTCTGACGATGGCCTTGGTGCTTTTGATAGTGCTTGCGACGGCGCATCTTAAAGATTGTCACTTTATCGTGACGTCCCTGGGAGACGACAGTGGCTATCACAGCTGCACCATTAACCAATGGATCACCCAATTTGAGTGAAGCGCCTTCGCCTACGGCGAGGACCTGATCAAGAGTAATTTCGCTGCCGATTTCCGCTGGTATCTGTTCTATTTTCAATTTTTCACCAGCAGCAACTTTATATTGTTTGCCACCGGTTTTTATGACCGCGTACATGGTTTGAAACCTTAATTAATATCTACATTTAAGCTAATCCACCCTGGATGAGCTAAGCCGATTATTATATCTTGCATGACGAGCACTGTCAAAACCCATCAATTAAGTCAAATTTTGACCCCAATTTCTTTAGATTTCAAGGCTTTAGACGATGTTATTCGCCTACGCCTAGCGTCTAAAGTCGCCCTGATAGACCAAATCTCGGCTTATATCATCCAGGCGGGGGGGAAACGGATCAGGCCAGCCTTGCTCCTATTGGTCACTAAGGCCCTAGCCCCTAGCCAGGAAAACCCCCACGTACTGGAACTGGCAGCGGTAGTTGAATTCATTCATACAGCCACCCTGTTGCATGATGATGTTGTGGATGAGTCTACCCTCAGAAGGGGGCGGGAGACGGCTAATGCTGCATTTGGTAACGCTGCCAGCGTTCTCGTGGGTGACTTTCTCTATTCAAGAGCTTTTCAGATGATGGTGGGGCCAAATGACCCCCGCATCATGGAAATCCTCTCTAATGCCACCAATACGATTGCTGAGGGGGAGGTCTTACAACTCCTCAATATGAATGATCCAGAGGTAGATGAGGATAGCTATCTTCGCGTAATCCGCTTTAAAACAGCTAAGTTATTCGAAGCCTCCGCTGAGCTTGGCGCTATTTTGGCTGGCGCCGATGCCAAACAACGTGAGCAATCCGCAGCATTCGGTCGGCATATTGGAACCGCCTTTCAATTAATGGACGATCTCCTGGATTACACCGCAGATGCAGCCCAGATGGGAAAAAATGCTGGGGATGATTTACGTGAGGGCAAGCCTACGCTTCCATTGATTTACCTTTTAGAGAATGGTAGCCCAGAAGAACGTCTACTAGTACGCGAAGCTATTGAACAAAATCAAGATCTTCCAGAAGATGTATTTGCGCAGATTCTCAATGCGGTCCAGCATTCAGGCGCTTTGGAATACACCCATGCCGCCGCAAAAAGAGAGATCGATCTTGCGTTGGAGTACATTGCGGATTTTCCACAAAACGAAGCTACTTCAGCATTACGAGCCCTCTGCGAGTATTCCCTGGCAAGACAGACCTAAACTCCAACGCTTTTCATTCTGAGCTCTCGCGCTGTCTCCCTAGCAAACTCTACCTCTTCACGCAATCGGGCAAGCTCAAGCGCAGAAAGCTTTTTAAGGTTGGAGTAATCTAATTTCCAATGAGGCTCTTTTGACCAAACCAGCGGTGACTGCACGGTTGTTCGGGGTCCAGGAGCGCTTTCCAAGACCCGTAATGCTAAAGCAAAGTTAGCTGATTGCGCCTGAGGATTATTAGGTAAACCTGCAGCATTTCCCAAAGGAAAATCGCTAAATAACAAGCGGGGCACACCGCAATACTCCACGATATCTTTTGCCGATCCCATTACTATTGTTGGTATTCCCGCCTCCTCCAAATAACGCGCCAATAAACTTTGGCTTTGATGACAAATAGGACAGTTCGGAATTAATACAGCAACATCGACTTGATCCGCACGCAGCATCTTCAAAATCTGTGGGGCATCGACTTCTAATGTATGTCGCTGACTCCGGTTAGTAGGCAGCCCATAAATATTTTTTGATAATGACTGAATGCGGCCATTATTCACTTCTTGCATAGCAGCATTAAGCGGAAGCCAGCATTGCATGTCTGCCATATCGGCATTTTGTCTATCGATACCGACATGCGCAATACGCAGATCTATCTCAGCATCAATCGGCAAACAATATGGCTCATAAAATTTTGCTGCTGCGTTGTATGGCGCCCCAGCTCCTTGTGGCCCTTTGCTAGCATCGAACGGGACGGCAGTGGTCACCAATCCCACAACGGATTGGCTTAATGGCTTCTTTAAGGCGGTAAATGGAACATCCCCATAGTGCGCCCATACATACGGCGTGTCATATCCGAGGCCAAGGTAATAACTCCGCGTACGCTCTATATATCGAATCGGCTGATCAAATTCAGGTGCAAACGTTAATTCAGTGAGTTGATTCATGGCTTTGGCTCTGTAAGATAATGATTTATCAATAGTAACTTCCAAGAAAAATGATTATGGCTCAATGGCTTAGATTTCAATACCAAGGTAAACCTGGCCTTGGACAAATGCAAGGGGAACAGATTGCCGTCTATGAAGGCGACCTCTTTCAAAATCCACAGGCCACTGGGGAAACGATCAAATTGACGGATGTCACGATCGATATTCCCTGCACTCCCTCCAAGATGGTAGCCATGGTGGATAATTTTCATGCCTTAGTAGCCAAGCTTGCGCATACAGTGCCTACTGAACCCCTCTACTTTCTTAAGGGCAACAACACATTTTTAGCCGCAAATCAGACTATTCGTACGCCTGACTCATACTCAGGAAAAGTAGTTTATGAAGGCGAATTAGGAATAGTCATCGGCAAAGACTGCTACCAAGTGAATGAGGCAGAGGCTGCAAGAGCCATTTTTGGTTACACGTGCATTAACGATGTCACCGCTATTGAAATTCTGAATCGTGATCCAGGATATGCCCAGTGGACACGTGCAAAAAGTTTCAATACGTTTGGTGTATTTGGACCCTACATCACCACTGATGTGGATCCTAGTAAGCTGACCGTCAAAACAATATTAAATGATCAAGAGCGTCAAAATTACCCCATTAGCGATATGATTTTTTCACCTGCACAATTAGTGAGCCTCATTTCACAGGACATACCACTGTTACCGGGCGACATTATTGCCTGCGGCACTTCTGTGGGTGTTGGCTCTATGAAACCAGGCAGCAAGGTCAGCATCATCATTGATGGCGTCGGTCAATTAGATAATCTATTCGAGTAAGTCTACTTAGTATCTACCTTAAAAAATAAAGCCTCACCCCAGAAATAGGGTGAGGCTTTTTGTTGCAGGTAATATTTTTTAATATCCCGATACTGAGGGTAAAGCCAAACTTCCTTTTGAAGCCTGCACGTTGTCATCCAAGTATTTAGTGAGTGCGAACACAGTATTCAAACAAGGGGTAGGTGTCTGCGTAATTTTGCCCAACTCAATGACTGAACCCAGTAAGGCATCTACTTCTAAGCTGCGACCAGCCTCTAAATCTTGCAGCATCGAAGTCTTATGTTTACCTACTTTTTCTGCGCCAGCAATACGGCGTTCAATATCGACTCGGAAGGTAACCCCCAACTTTTCTGCAATGGTTTGGGCCTCTGCCATCATGTTACGTGCCAACTCTTTCGTTAATGGGTATTGGCAGATACCTTCTAAGGTTCCATGGGTTAATGAACTGATTGGATTAAAGGTCATATTTCCCCACAGCTTCAACCAAATCTCAGAACGAATATCTTCCAAGATTGGTGACTTAAATCCCGCAGCCGTCATCATGTCAGAGATCTTCTGAATACGGTCTGTGACTACACCGTCTAACTCGCCCAAAGGAAATCGATTGCCTTCAACGTGGCGAATCACTCCGGGAGCCTGAGTAAAGGTAGCCGGGTAAACAACACACCCAATAATATTGTTTGGGTTGATGGCTTTTTTAGCAACACCGCCAGCATCCACTGTTTCCACTGAGTGATCCGGATAATCTCCCCCCAGCTTTTGAAAGTACCACCATGGAATCCCATTTTGCATCGGGATCAAAATGGTATCTGGGCCCATGATTAAAGCCAGATCCTGAATGATGGGCTCAACCTGATGCGCCTTAACAGCCAAGATAATGACATCAGGTGCCTCTACGTCAGTAATTTTTTCAACAGCCTTTACTCGGGCAACTAAGGGTGCAGGTTGGTCGGCCATAATCAAAGCAAGGCCACGTTCTTTAATTGCAGCTAGCGTAGCACCACGGGCAACCACAGTCACGTCATTACCTGATCGCGCCAGCATCACTGCAAGATAGCCGCCAATAGCGCCACCCCCACCAATTACACAGATTTTCATAAAAACTCCATCAGAATAAAAAACTTTAAGTTAAAGCCATATTAGATGAGAATATTTTGCAGTGCAATAAGAAGTTACGCCTATGATTACCCCCTCATTGGCGTTAATGAGTGACTAAATTGGGCTCAATCTTCCCCTAGGTACTAATCCACCTAAAAGCATGCCAACAATACTGGCAAACAAACCAGCTAATTGAGGGGGAAGGATGGCATGAGGCGCTAAAGTTTCGCAACTGATCCATACGGTCAGGCCGCATACGACTGATAGCAAACCCCCTAATGAGTTCGCCCTCGACCAGTACACACCAAAAGCAAGCGGAACAAAGGCGGCAACCAATGTGACCTTGTAGGCATTTTCAACCATCTTAAATATCGACAACTCAGAATTAATGGCAAAAAAGGTAACGACAACCGTAAAACACAAAACAGTCATTCTCATCACCTTGAGTAGGTCTTGATCAGATAAATGCTTAAAGAACCCTCTAACGATATTTTCTGCAAAGGTTACCGATGGTGCTAGCAGGGTAGCGCTTGCACAGCTCTTGATGGCAGAAAGAAGTGCCCCAAAAAACATCACTTGGGCAATCATGGGCGCATGATTCAAGATCAACTTAGGCAAAATCATTTGTGGATCAGTATTGAGGTATTGCTTTACTAGATCAGGGCTAATGATAGTAGCCGCATAGGCTAGATAGAGAGGGACAAAAGCAAAAATGAAATACATCACGCCTCCTAATAATGCAGCCTGCACTGCAATATTGGCGTTCTTAGATGAAGTAATTCTCTGAAATACATCCTGCTGTGGAATGGATCCCAACATCATGGTGCATAAGGCGGCAGTAAATCCTAGGATAGAGGCAAGATTCATATCAGGCCAAAAGTTTGAGAATTGACCGGCGGCAGCTGCATGCTCAATCACCACACTAATTCCACCCGTTTGAGAAGTGATTTCACCACCGATGTACAGCATACCAATCACAATAATGATCATCTGAATAAAGTCCGTGATGGCTACCGACCACATACCTCCAAATAAGGTGTAGATCAATACGCTCCCTGCGCCGATCAACATACCCCCAGTTTGAGAAATACTGCCATCAGACACCACATTAAAAACCAAGCCTAAGGCCTTAATCTGCGCTGCAACCCACCCCAAATAGGACACCACAATACAGAGCGTGACTAAAACCTCGACGGTACGCCCATATTTTTCCCTGAAAAAATCACCAATTGTTAGCATTCGGCGGTTATAAAGATGGCGGGCAAAAAAGAGGCCTACCAGTATTAAGCACAAAGAAGATCCAAAGGGATCGGAAACAATCCCTCCCAGCCCTTCCTTTAAAAAAGTTGCTGGAATACCGAGAACAGCCTCAGAACCAAACCAAGTGGCAAATACCGTAGCGGTTACCACCGGCAGGGGCAGGCTATGTCCTGCTGCTGCAAAGTCAGCGGTATTTTTAACCCGTAGAGCCGCCCACAGACCGATGCCTACCGATATCACCCAATAGATGATGACAAACCAAATCAACATCGCCTTATGTCTCCTAAAGGAATTTTGTCAAATTATATGGCTTTGTCACTTATGTCATCTAATGCCGTCCGATGCCATCCATTACCGAAGAGATCAATCCCGCTATGGCTGTCTGAGATAATTCATTGGTGTATTTATCAGTGAACCCCCAAGAAGATTTGGCTTATCAAAAAGCCATCTTGGGCTCTGTTTCGCGCACTTTTGCCCTCACCATTCCCCTGCTCCCACCAGAAATGGAAGTGGTAGTCGGAAACACTTATTTACTGTGCCGCATCGTCGATACCATTGAAGATGCAGCAGAACTCACCCCAACTGAAAAACAATCCCTATCTAAGTTATTTTTAGATTCTGTTTTAGGAGCTGCCCCCGCAGAGTCCTTTGTTGCCCCCTGTTTACAAGCACTAAAAAATCACCCTAATGCAGATGAGCTTGATTTGATTGCTCACATCCCAACTGTTTTACGCATTTTTCATACCTTCCCCCAAGCTAACCAAGCAGCCATTAGCCGCTGCGTTTCCATCATGTCGGACGGGATGACTCGCTTTCATCATCGACAAAATAAAGATGGCCTCAAAGACTTAGCTGAATTTGAAGACTATTGCTACGTCGTTGCGGGAGTGGTTGGAGAGCTCCTCACGACACTTTTTACTTCCTACTCGCCAGCATTTGCAAGGCGAATTAAAGGACATGAAGCACTAGCCATTGGATTTGGACAGGCCTTACAAATGACCAATATCCTCAAGGACTCCCCAGAGGACCAGGCACGCGGAGTGAACTGGAAGCCCGCCCGACTGAATCAGTCAGACCTCCTCCAAATCGCTACCGATAAATTAGCAGACTCCTTAAAATATATTCTCCTGATCCCAAAAAATGAGGCTGGTATGAGGCGCTTCTGCTTCCTTGCTTTTGGTCTTGCGGTCATGACCTTAGGAAAAATTACTGATAGATCGGCAATGTTCAATTCATCAGGCGTAAAGCTCTCCCGAAATACCGTATGGATTTTTTATGCTTTTACAAAGATCGCCGCAACGAATGATTACTTAATAAAGGCGTTCTATTTTGTTACTTCTCGCAGGCTGAGACAGCCTTAAATAGCGCCCTCGTGTTTTAGTAGCCAAACTTTAATTTGGCGATAAAAACCAGGATTATCTTCCCCCATAAATCCGCCGATACCCTGAGTCGAAACTACTCGATGACAGGGGATAACTAATGGATAAGGATTAGCGCCGCAAGCCCAT
Source organism: Polynucleobacter brandtiae (assembly GCF_002797575.1). Taxonomy (GTDB): domain Bacteria; phylum Pseudomonadota; class Gammaproteobacteria; order Burkholderiales; family Burkholderiaceae; genus Polynucleobacter; species Polynucleobacter brandtiae. The sequence goes on from NZ_PGTX01000002.1 coordinate 199,212, forward strand.
CCCACAGCACGAGGTCCGCTTTGAATGCCCCTGGCAATCTCCCCATAACTTGCAGTATTGCCAGCCTTGATTCCTGAAATAGCGTCCCATACTTTTTGTTGGTGCGCAGTTCCAGTAGGCTTTAAGGGTAAATCAAATGTAAATGCCGCATCAATAAAGTACCGAGCGCACTGGTTTTCAAATACCTTCGCCAATGCATTGCCGGGCGAAAGACCAACGCTTCCTAGGGGAAGGTAGTCTATTTTGGAAATCATCAGACTCTCCTGTACCAGTTCAGTCTGAAGACCCAAGCAAGCAAAGGGAGCCTCAATGATGCAATATTCAACCGATTGGGGAATGAAGATCGGTTTAATGTTAGTCATGCGACGATTCTGACATACATCTCAGTCCGCATGAACCCAATTTTCTGGTCTGCCTATAGCTAGTGAAACCACACTTTGCTATATTGAATCCTCCTTATTCTTTCTAGGCATATTTGATGGACACTTTTTTTGATAACTGGCCTTTTGTTGGTCAAGTTGCACTAGTCCTATTTTTACTGGCACTTTCTGGCTTCTTCTCGATGACCGAGACAAGTATGTTGTCCTCTAATCGGCATCGACTAAGGGCAATGGCCAATAGCGGAAATCCTGGTGCCGCACTTGCCGAGCGACTGCTTAAAAGAATAGATTCTTTACTCTCTGTTCTGCTCATCTCCAATAATTTGATCAATACTATTCTGCCGATCTTGGTGACTGGTATTGCATTACATTTATTTGGCGATAGTGGATTAGTTCTGTCAATTGCCACCTTGGTTGTGGCAATGTTAATTATCATTTTTAGCGAAATTATTCCCAAGGTCATTGGTGCCGCTTTTCCTGAAAAAATTGCCAGCAATGTAGGGTGGATTATTCTGCCACTGGCTTATGTTTTAAAGCCGCTACTTTGGTTGATCAATGCCTTGGTATCAAGCCTCATGAAGATTTCTGGATTGCAAACCTCTACTGAAAGTAGAGCCATGAGCAAGGAAGAGTTGCGAAGCCTTGTATTGGAATCTAACCGCTTTGTCTCTACCCACCATAGAAATATTCTGCTGAATTTATTTAATTTAGAAAACATCTTGGTTGATGACGTAATGACACCCCGTTCAAAAATTGAAATGCTGGATGTATCAAGGCCAATCAACGAAGTGATGGAGCAATTAGAAACGTGTTATCACAATAAATTGCCTGTTTGTGATATTGACTCTGAACGTATTATTGGCATCCTTTCAGTCAAAAAGGCACTGTCTTTGCTCGGTAATAATGAGTTACGACACGAGGACTTTAAGGCACTGCTCAATGAGCCCTACTTTATACCTAGTGGCACACCTGTATTGCAACAAATGCAATTCTTTCAAGACAATCAACAGCGCTTAAGCTTGGTAGTCAACGAATATGGTGAGCTACTCGGGTTAGTGACTTTCGAGGATATTGTCGAAGAATTAATTGGTGAATTTACAACCTCATTCTCTAATCTCTCTCATGATCCACGCTGGCTTAAAGACGGCACCTACCTTGCGAGTGGAACTGCTGCGCTGCGAGATTTAAATCGCCTTCTAGACCTGAATTTACCGCTTGAAGGACCGCGCACATTAAATGGGCTTATCCTTGAAAAATTAGAGGCTATTCCAGATCATGACGTCAGTATCAAAATTGCTAATGTTGTATTAGAAATTGTGCAATGTGACGAGCAAGGCGTTAAAACTGTCAAGCTCTACAGACCTCATCAGAATCTAGATTGAGTCGCTCACATCATGACTCACTGCACGACTCACTCCACGACTCTCATGTTATTCGTACCTGGTACAAGATTGCAGTTCATGCTTTAAATTCCAGGGCAACGGATATTCATATCGAGGCTAGGCCTCAGGAAACAATTGTCCGTGTGAGGATAGATGGGCAACTAGAAATGCAAAATCAATTTCCGATTGAGCTGCATGAGCGCCTGCTTGCTCGCATCAAAATATTGGCTCGCTTAGATATCGCTGAGAAACGCTTGCCGCAAGATGGCCGCCTTTCAATTGGACTCGATTTCAGTAAACCTAATATTGATTGCCGGGTTTCTATTCTGCCTACACTGTATGGTGAAAAAGCGGTTGTCCGCATACTCCCTAGTCAAATAGAAGATCTGGATCTCAATAAACTGGGCTTGCTGCCAGAACAGCTGGCAATTTTTCATCAAGCTATCCGCCAGACCAATGGCCTGATATTGGTGACTGGCCCTACAGGCAGCGGTAAGACCCGCACACTCTATAGCTGTCTAAATGCGTTGAACCAAATTGAACGCAATATTTGCTCCGTAGAGGATCCTATTGAAATACGACTCCCGGGAGTAAATCAAGTTGCCTATCATCCACGTGCAGGTTTAGATTTTCCCATCATCATCCGCGCCCTATTAAGGCAAGATCCTGATGTGATCATGATTGGTGAAATACGAGATGCAGCTACTGCGCAACTGGCTATTCAAGCTGCACAAACCGGCCATCTAGTATTGAGTACCCTGCATACTCGCAATGCTTTAGGCGCATTAAGTCGGTTAAAGATGCTTGGTGTGGATCAGGAATCTGTCGAATCGTGTCTTCGCTGCGTTAGTTCACAAAGACTAGTGCGCAAACCCTGTCATTTCTGCAGGAACCATGGCGGGATTTCGGAGTGCTTGCATTGCAGAGGCTCCGGTTATTTTGGTCGACTGGGAGTACATGAGGTACTGGGTAGCAATGAGTTAAATGGATTAAATCCCCACTGCAATCTGTACGCAGCCGGTAGAAAAGCGGTTCAAGAAGGATTAATTGATCAGAAATCCTTGGATGCTGAGGTAGGTATTTGGCACTAATAAACCCATTTTCAAATCGATCTTTGAGTAAAACGGAGCAACTCCACTTTTCTCAGCAATTATTAGCGCTGCTTCATGCGGGCCTGCCTCTGCTCAATTGCATACGGCTGATTATCCAATCCGCCCCAAAGTCTAGGCATTCATGGTTAGAAAATCTCCACGCGCTTCTTCAAAAGGGTAACAGCTTCTCTCACTGCTTAAGTGCACAAGGTGGAAAATTTTCTCCTGAGTTTTATAACCTAATTAGAGTGAGTGAGAGATCTGGAGATCTTGCACTAGCGTTGCGTACTATCTCCGAGCAACTAGAAGCCCAAATTGAATTACGTAGAAAAGTACTGCAGTCTTTGACTTATCCTGTAATCACTTTGTCTACCTCATTCTTACTGGTCTTAGTAATGATGGTTTGGGTGGTTCCTGTTTTTAAGGATGTCTTTAGTCATTTCCAAGCGGAGCTGCCTACGCCAACTAAGGCGCTAATCGCTATTTCAAGCGCGATACAAAGTAATTTTATAGAGCTACTTAGTCTATGTTTTTTAGGGCTAGGGGGTTTTATTTATAGCTGGATTAGATTCATCTCCTTGCAAAAGTGCTGCGACAAGCTCATCCTTTGCCTACCCTTAGTAGGCAATTTAGTACGGCTAGCAACGCTCAACCACTGGTGCAGAACCCTGGGCCATCTATTAGAGGCCGGCTTACCCCTTCCGGACGCACTTCGAGTGACGGCACAATCATCCAATAACTGGGTAAGCCACGATATGAGTGCTGAAATCTTTAAACATCTGACCCGTGGATGGCCATTAGGTGAAGCACTCAAAAGAGCTGATCCACATTCCATGCTTTTAGACATTGAAACTTTGTTGCTACTGCATATTGGCGCTGAAGGAGGATCATTATCGGAAATGCTCAATAAGCGAGCGCATACTCTGGGGTCTCAGCTCAGCGGACAGTTACACACACTGAGTCAGAGCTTAGAGCCTTTACTCATTCTTTTAGTCGGGATTATTATCGGCAGCTTAGTCATTATCTTGTACCTTCCAATCTTCAACTTAGGACAAATCATTTGATAGACCCTCAATACCTTGCTGTGATGGCGAAGGCTGGGTTCGTAGGAACCCTTTTGTATTTGGCCTATGTTGATTGGCAAAGCTTTCGGCTACCCAATCGCATTACGATCCCCTTCATCGCATTAGGTCTTGTATTTAATTACACGACTCCATTCCCCATCACAACCCCGCTAGCGTCACTACTGGGTATACCCGTGGGATATGGTGTTATTTGGGCTTTAAATGCTATCTACAAACTATATCGAGGCCAAAACGGCATCGGCATGGGCGATGCCAAGTTACTAGCAGGCTTAGGCGCATGGCTAGGGTGGAGTATGCTCCCCAGCCTTCTTCTGATAGCCTCGATCACCTCATTAATCGTTGGATTTGCGTGGCTCAAGTTCAAATCGTATTCACTAAGCCAGGCACTGCCTTTTGGCCCTTTTTTAGCTATTGCTGGCATCATTGAGTTGTTATGGCCTCAAATCATTCCAACCCTACTGCTGCCCAAATTGATTTAGGCATTCTAAAAGGGCATATTCCTTTGGTCGGTCTAACCGGCGGGATTGGCTCTGGAAAAACCTTAGTGAGTGATCAACTTGGCGCGCTGGGTGCTGGAATTATTGATACCGATCTGATTTCTCATGAAATTACTGCCTCTGGTGGAAGTGCCATTCCATTGATTAAAGCGGCATTTGGGCTTGAATTTATCAACGCCACAGGAGCGTTAAATCGGCATCAGATGCGTAAGCTAGTCTTTGAGAATCCCGATGCCAGGCAAACCCTAGAAGGCATTACTCACCCCCTGATTCGCCAAGAAACTGCTAAGCGTGCATTAGCACTGTCGAAAACAAAGGCCCCATATTTAGTATTTTCAGTGCCGCTATTGATTGAGTCCGGCACCTGGATCAATCTCATTGACTACTTAGTCGTAGTTGATTGTCCAAAAGAAACCCAAATAGAGCGAGTGATGCAGCGCAATAATCTGACTCGTAATGAGGTTGAGGGCATCCTGAATGCCCAAGCCAGTCGAGAAGAGCGCCTTATTAGTGCTAATGCAGTCATTGAGAATCAAGGTGATCTGGATAGCCTAAATAAAGCAGTGCTCAATCTGCACCAAAAACTGCTAAAAATTAGCTAGTGCACCACAAGTTCATCATAGAATAGACCCTTGTGATCGTCTACGAATATCCCTTTAACGAACTCGTTCGAAGCATGCTTCGGCTGGAGTATCTGTTCGCCCGCTTTAATCACTTTCTTAAATCAGATGATCCTGAGCTACATCACAATGCCATCGCAATGCTGTTCGATTTGGGTGATATCGGTTCTCGTGGCGATATCAAGTCCCTTCTCCTTAAAGAATTCGAGCGTCAAAAATATACTTTGAATGGCTTAAAATCATCTCAAAAAGTAGATCAAGAAGCGCTATCCCAAACGATTTTGGATATCGATAAGGCAGCGCTAGATATCAATCGCTCAATGGGTAAACCGAATGCTGTGATTACTGAAAGTGAGTGGCTCAATGGTATTCGTACACGCCTAAATATTCCTGGTGGAACTAGTCCAATAGATTTACCTAGCTACCATGCTTGGAAAAATAGTCCGTCCAACCAGCGCAGAGAAGTATTAGAAAAATATGTAGCACCCCTTTTGCCGTGGCAAGAGGCCTGTCAAATATTTTTGCGCCTATTACGTCAATCTGGTGAGGCTAAAAATGTCGTTGCTCACAAAGGATCATTTCAACAAGCCCCTTCGGGTAAGGTCTATCAATTGATGCGGATTGCTGTTGAAGATGATTTGCTCTTTTCTGAGATTAGCGCAAACAAATATTTACTCTCTATTCGTTTTATGAAAACTGAGCAAGATCGTAAGCCACAACTGGTAAATGACGATGTACCATTTAGATTAACGCTCTGCCAGTTTTAAGTCTTCAGTAAGCCTCTTAGTTTTTCTAACATCGGCCAAGCCGCAGGCAACAACGGCTCAACACTAGGCGCTTGATCCGAAAGTAATTGCCAAGACAGTTGCTGACCCTCACACCCAGCAGGAGTCCCACTCCATTGGCGTATCACACTGACATGTAAACGCACATAAGCATGTGGATAGTCATATTCCAAAACAGTTAGCTCTTGGCTAGCATCAATGTCAATACCGAGCTCTTCTTGTAATTCACGTTTAAGTGCATCGAAGACAGATTCACCACTTTCGATTTTTCCACCGGGGACCTCCCAGTAGCCTGCATAGGGCTTACCTTCAGGACGCTGGCCTAATAAATATCGACCCTCAGAATCCAATAGAATCCCTGCGGCTACCTCAGTAATGGGACGATCACCTTGACTCATGCGTCTCTCAAATTATGCGGCATGTAAGCCAGCCCAATGCTTAGCAAATTGCCAAGCTACTCGACCGGAGCGTGAGCCACGCTCTAAAGCCCAGACTAATGCTTCTGCCCGCGCAGCTTCAATCTGCTTGTCGTTCAAACCAAAATGAGCCAGCCAATGCGCAACAATACTAAGGTATTCATCTTGCTTTGGTGGATAGAACGAAAGCCATAAGCCAAACCGCTCAGATAAAGAAATTTTTTCCTCTACCACCTCACCTGGGTGAATCTCTCCGTCATCACTATGCGCATATGTCAGATTATCTTTCATATACTCGGGTAATAAATGACGCCGATTGGATGTGGCGTAAATCAAAATATTATCGACCTGAGCTGATACCGAACCATCCAATGCAGACTTCATCGCTTTGTAGCCCGATTCACCATCCTCAAATGAGAGGTCATCACAAAAAATAATAAAACGCTCTGGTCTATCAGCCAATAATTCTGTAATGTCGGCTAAATCCGCTAAGTGCTCTTTTTCTACCTCCACCAAGCGTAAGCCCTGACTTGCGAATTCATGCAAGCTAGCTTTAATGAGGGAAGACTTTCCAGTGCCGCGCGCACCTGTTAATAAAATATTATTCGCTGGTTTTCTGAGAATAAAATTTTTCGTATTATCTCGAATTGAATCACGCTGACGATCAATGTTTTTAAGGTCATCAAATGAAATATCTGCCACATGCTTGACGGGTTGCAAAAAACCAATGCTCCCAAAAATACTGTCGCGCCGACGCCATCTAAAGGCTGTAGTAGATTTCCATTGCTCTTGAGTCAGTTGCTTTGGTAAAAATGTTTCAAGATGACTTAAAAGTTGGTCTAATTTTTCATTCATAGAGAATCTTTTTATGAGCGGTAATCGGCATTGATAGAGACGTATTCATGTGATAAATCACAGGTCCACATAGTTTGCTGCGCTGAGCCCCTACCCAAATCAATCTTGACAGTAATTTCTGAGGTCTGCATTACTCTTTGACCATCCGCCTCTTGGTAATCTGGATTACGTCCACCATCTTTTGCCACCCAAACATCCCCAAGCCACATCTGCACTTGGTTCACATCAAGATCCGCAATCCCAGCATAGCCAATCGCCGCAAGAATGCGACCCAAGTTTGGATCACTAGCAAAAAAAGCCGTCTTCACTAAAGGTGAGTGAGCTACTGCTTCTGCTACAAGACGGCATTCTTGCACTGTCTTACCGCCGCCTACGTTAATAGTGATGAACTTTGTCGCACCTTCACCATCTCTTACAATCATTTTCGCCAACTGCTGTGCAAGCGTAATTAAAGCCTTGCGCACAAGACTATAGTTTTCGTCATCCACAGACTGAATATCGACTGTCGCCTGGCCTGTTGCCATCACGATAAAGGAATCATTTGTTGAGGTATCGCCATCAATCGTAATTGCATTAAAGGATAGGTCTGCTACCTCACGGGTCAGTGCAGCAAGTAGGCCAGGGGCAAAACCAGCATCCATCGCGATGAAGCCAAGCATGGTGGCCATATTTGGATGAATCATTCCTGCACCCTTACAAATACCGGTCATCGTGACAGGGCCTGAAGATGTTTGCACCGTGACCGAACTCGCCTTCGGTTGGGTATCCGTTGTCATGATGGCCTGGGCAGCATCAAGCCAATGGTCCTCATCTAAATCAGCTACTGCCTTGGGTAGATTGTTGATGATTTTTTCAATGGGGAGCGGCTCTAGAATGACTCCGGTTGAAAAAGGCAGAATCTGTTCTGGATTCAGTTTCAAATCTTGGGCGAGGGCTTTACAAGTAGCTAAAGCATCTTTCATGCCTTGCTCACCAGTTCCTGCATTGGCATTACCAGTGTTCACCACTAGGGCAAGAATTTCACCCCTCTCACCATTTTGAGCCAAATGCTCACGACAAACTTGAACGGGGGCAGCGCAAAACCGATTGAGCGTGAAAACACCAGCGACCTGTGATCCTGGCACCAACGTCATCACCAGTAAATCTTTGCGGTTCGCTTTTTTGATGCCGGCTTGAGCAATACCCATCTGAAAGCCTTTGACTGGCTTGAGTTGGTCTTTTTGGGGGAGAGGTAAGTTCACTGTCATGATTTAACAATTGTAGATGAGGCATTCAAGAGCCGGTTAAGACTCCCTTAGTGAGGTACTTGCGAAATCTACCAGTTGATCAGATTGCTGCAGAAAGATCTTTCCTTAAAAAGCCTTGGGAAAGCGTAAAAGCCTATTAGGCGCTAAATAGAACGCAGCCAAATGCAATCTAAGCTAATGCGCCGCAACAGCTCTTGTATTTTTTACCGCTACCACAAGGGCAAGGATCATTTCTACCTATCTTTGGTCCAGTTCGAGTGGGAGCAGGAGTCACAGTGACCACTGCACCACGATCCCCCGTTGATCCAGCAATTTCATTATCGGCGTTGGCATGTTGGTATTGAACGTCAGAAAGCTTAGCAAGGTCTTCATTCATTGACTCGGCAGCTTCATCTAATTCACTTGCACTACGGATCTGCACCGTCATGATGCTTTTAACAACATCATTCTTAATCACATTCAGCAATTCGCCATACAACTCAAATGCCTCGCGACGATACTCTTGCTTTGGATCCTTTTGGGCGTAGCCGCGCAAATGGATACCCTGACGCAAATGATCTAAGGCGGCTAAATGTTCGCGCCAATGGGTGTCTAAGCTGTAGAGCAAAACAGAGCGTTCAAAACCAGCAAAAGAGGCTCGACCAGAGAGCTCTACTTTAGCGTCATATACTTCGTTTGCAGTCTGTAACACTCTATCAACAATCTGAGCATCATCAACCGATGCGGAATTCTCAACCCAGTTCTTCAGATCAAGAGTGAGGCCCCAATCGCTCGCCAGTACTTTTTCAAGCCCTACTAAATCCCACTGCTCTTCCATCGACTCCAACGGAACATACAAGCCGCAAATACTACGCAACACATCTTCACGTAGGTTGGCAATTAAATCACCAGCATCACTGCTCTCTAATACTTCATTTCGTAAGCGGTAGGTTTCCTTGCGCTGATCATTCGCCACATCGTCGTACTCCAACAACTGCTTACGAATATCAAAGTTGCGGCCCTCTACCTTGCGTTGCGCAGACTCAATAGAGCGAGTCACCATACCAGCTTCAATAGGCTCGCCATCTGGCATTTTGAGGCGGTCCATCACAGCCCGCAAACGCTCTCCAGCAAAAATACGGAGAAGAGAGTCATCCAAGGAAAGATAGAAGCGGGAGGATCCAGGATCACCTTGGCGTCCAGAACGGCCACGCAATTGGTTATCAATACGACGACTTTCATGACGCTCAGTACCAATGATATGTAAGCCACCAGCACTTAATACTTGATCATGCAAACTTTGCCACTCATCTTGTAAGGCCTTAATCTTGCTTGATTTTTCAGCCTCTGAAAACTGATCATCCGCTTCAATTAAAGAAGATTGTTTGCCTACATTACCGCCCAACACAATATCGGTTCCACGACCCGCCATATTGGTGGCAATAGTAATCATCTTGGGCCGGCCAGCCTGAGCAATAATCTCGGCTTCACGTGCATGTTGCTTAGCATTCAAGACCTGATGCGGCAACTGGCTCTTATCCAAAATACCCGCAATTAATTCAGAGTTTTCAATTGAAGTAGTTCCAACCAATACTGGCTGTCCACGTTTATAGCAATCTTCGATATCTTTAATGACTGCGTCGTAACGCTCACGAGACGTTTTATAAATTTGATCCTGACGATCTTTTCTTTGGCTAATACGATTGGGCGGCATCACCACTGTTTCAAGACTATAGATCTCCTTGAATTCATAAGCCTCGGTATCTGCAGTACCGGTCATTCCCGCCAACTTGCCATACATACGGAAATAATTTTGGAAAGTAATCGTTGCTAGTGTCTGATTCTCATTCTGAATCGGCACGCCTTCCTTGGCTTCTACCGCTTGATGCAAGCCGTCCGACCAGCGGCGCCCCTGCATTAATCGTCCAGTGAATTCATCGACGATGATGACTTCATTGTTCTGAACAACGTACTGCTGATCTCGGTGATACAAGGTATGCGCACGAAGAGCCGCATATACATGGTGCATCAAAGTAATATTTTGTGGGGCATATAAAGAATTGCCATCATTTAATGCGCCTAGCTCGACTAAAGCCATTTCTGCTTTGTCATGCCCTTGCTCTGTTAAATAGACTTGCTGTGTTTTTTCATCTACCCAATAATCGCCAGGTTTTTTAACTCCAGTACCATCTGCTTTTTCTTCACCAATTTGCAATTCTAAATATGCTGGTAAAGCATTAATCTTTAAGTAGAGATCCGTATGATCTTCTGCCTGACCGGAAATGATTAATGGAGTTCGTGCCTCATCAATCAGAATAGAATCCACTTCGTCAACAATGGCATAAGCCAAGCCGCGCTGCACGCGCTGACCGAGATCCTGGACCATGTTGTCACGTAAGTAGTCAAAACCAAACTCATTATTGGTTCCGTAAGTAATATCAGCAGCGTAAGCCTCATGCTTGGTAGTGTGATCCATTTGTGACAGATTCACGCCGACTTTCATCCCTAAAAAGTTATAGAGAGTTGCCATCCACTCAGCATCACGCTGAGCTAAGTAATCGTTCACGGTAACAACGTGCACACCATTGCCACTCAATGCATTGAGATAAACAGGAAGTGTTGCGGTGAGCGTTTTACCCTCACCTGTACCCATTTCAGCAATCTTGCCCTGATGCAGTGCAAGACCACCCATAATCTGCGAATCAAAGTGACGCATCTTCATTACTCGAGAGCTGGCTTCGCGCACGACAGCAAAAGCTTCTGGAGTAATGCTATCGAGCGATTCCCCGGATGCTAGACGAGATTTAAACTCAGCAGTTTTAGCTTGAAGTGCAGCATCATCCAAAGCTTGCAGGCTAGGCTCGAAAGCACTAACTTTGGCAACCACCTTGCGATACTGTTTTAATAAGCGGTCGTTTCGACTGCCGACCAGGGTTTTTAGAAGACCGATTACCATGGGATATTGAAGTAAATTAAGACCTTGAGTTTATCACCCGCACCCTCTTTTACCCATGAACTTTGCACCTAAGCCCCCGCGCAAGAAAGCAGCCCATGAATGGCTCGATTATCTTCGTCATTCTGAGGGTCTTGGAGGAATTTTAGCGAAGACAGAGGATTTAGTTCGGCTCAAAGTGGCCCTAAAGTCTGCTTTGACTACGCTGGATTTAGACCACCTAAGCCCAAAAATTGAGCCTGGCTGGAGATCAGGAGGCCAAAATGAGCTCTTTTTGTTGGTCAGCGGGGCTAGCATTGCCACTCGCCTTCAGCAAGTTTTACCTAGCTTAATCAATGAGTTAGGAAAAAATGGGGTGATTTGCTCGGCCATTAAAGTTCGCACAAAACCCGCACCAGCAACCTGGGAGATTAAATCCCAAGCAGCCCGCAAGACCCCTGAACGTGCAAAAGGCTTCAACTCTGTGGCAAGAGCCTCTTGGGAGTCATTGCTAGAGAAGTTAGCCCCGGATTCAGAATTGCGCAAGGCAGTCGAACGACTGCTCCAGAGTAAACCGAAGTAGTTTGGGGGCCTAAGGGATTAGAAAAAGAGGGGCTGACTTTCTTTTGAATAGGCTTTTGGTGCCTTATTTTCAGAAAAACTGTCAATCTCATAAGAGCTTGGGTCTTCTAATAGCTTTCGCAACAAAGCATTATTCAAAGCATGGCCTGACTTTTCTGCAATATAAGATCCAACAATCGGGTGGCCCACTAAATAGAGATCCCCAATCGCATCCAAAATCTTATGCCTTACGAACTCATCTTCATAGCGTAGTTCTTCATTATTGAGGATGCGATGTTCGTCTAGGACTATGGCGTTATCTAAACTTCCGCCTCGCGCTAAACCCATCTCCCGCAATGCTTCGACTTCATGTGCAAAGCCAAAGGTTCGTGCACGTCCGATTTCACTACGATAGGCATGCTCAGCAAAATCAACTATAAAACGTTGCCCCGTCTTATCGACGGCGGGGTGCTTGAAGTCAATCGTGAAATCCAATTTAAAGCCAAAGAATGGTTCTAAGCGTGCAAGCTTGTCGCCCTCTCTCACTTCAATTGGTTTTTTGATAACAACAAATTGTCTCGCTGCATTCTGCTCTTCAATACCAGCAGATTCCATTAAGAACAAAAATGAGGCAGCGCTACCATCCATAATGGGCACTTCCTCACCATCTAATTCAATGATGAGATTATCAAGGCCCAGTCCCGCACAGGCTGAAAGTAAATGCTCGACAGTAGAAACTCGCACACCCTCATTTTGAATAACAGACGCAAGGCGCGTATCGCATACAGCTAGCGCAGTGGCCGGAACGACTGACTGCGCTGGAGTGTCTACCCGAACAAATAAAATTCCTGAATTAATAGGAGCAGGCTTAATCGACAAGGTAACCTTGCAACCCGAATGCAAACCAATACCGATAGTTTTGATTGGGGCAGCAATTGTGCGTTGTTTCATCATGCTTTATTTACTCAGGAATGATTACTTACAGCTGTTTTAATACTGAAGCGGCGTCACTTACCTCGAACTTACCTGGTGCCTCGAGATCTAACGTTTTCACCACACCATCTTGAACAATCATAGCGTAGCGTTGTGAGCGAACACCTAAGCCACGAGCAATCAGGTCAAACTCCATACCTAATTTTTTAGTGAACTCCGCACTACCATCACCCAGCATACGCACTTTATTGCCCACCTTCAAATCGCGGCCCCAAGCACCCATGACAAAAGGATCATTTACTGACACACACCAAATCTCGTCCACACCCTTAGCTTTGAGTGCGTCAAAATGCTCGATAAATCCAGGAACATGTTTTGCGGAGCAAGTAGGCGTAAATGCACCAGGCAACGCAAAGATCACTACTGTTTTACCAGCAGTCAATTTTTCAACTTCGAACGCATTAGGTCCAATAGAGCAACCTTCAGTCGCCTCATCTAAAAATTCGTACAAAGTAGCATTAGGTAACTTCTGTCCAACTGCAATCATAAAATCTCCATTAAATAGTCGTCATAAATCTGCCAACGCTAGCGCGGGATTCGTCGTCCGGAGGGGCGCCGCGCTGGCATTTTGTAACCTACCATTACATCAATCAATAGTTTAATCTGCTTGTTTTCGTAAAAAGGCTGGTATTTCATAATAATCAGCGCCTTTATCCAACATCGTCCTTGCCTGAGGTGAGCTATCAGCACCCAAAGTAGGTGCAGGTGTAGCCTCTCGTGAACTACGGAATACGCGTGGCAAATCATATTGACTGTAATCAACTCCACTGGCTGCTGGCTGCGCAGGCATTGAAGATACATTACTTGCACCTGTCACGGCCATTCCAGCATTAGCGCCTAACGCTGAGTCGATGCTGACCCTCGTCATTGCTGCAGATGCACTTGATGGAGCAAAGCTATTTAAATCAGCCATGGTTGGCATAGCATCATGAGTTCCCGTTGCTTGCCTCCAAACCACTTCTGGTTGATGATGTTGCCGTGCTTGGGGATTATTCAAGCCAGTAGCTACTACCGTTACCCGTAATGCATCACCTAAGCTCTCGTCATACACTGTCCCGAAAATAACGGTTGCATCATCCGCAGCATAACCACGAATCGCAGCCATCACTTCACGTGTTTCAGACAGCTTCAATGAGCGACTAGCAGTAATATTGACTAACACGCCACGCGCTCCAGACAGATCAACACCTTCTAGTAACGGCGATGCAACTGCCGCCTCTGCAGCCAAGCGCGCACGATCCATACCAGAGACAGTTGCTGTACCCATCATGGCTTTACCCTGCTCGCCCATGACCGTCTTTACGTCCTCAAAGTCGACGTTAATTAAGCCCTGTACATTAATAATCTCTGCAATACCAGAAACTGCGTTATGCAATACATCATCAGCACAAGCAAATGCTTTATCAAACTCAGCATCCTCACCCATCACTTCGAAAAGCTTTTCATTGAGAACCACAATCAAAGAGTCAACATAAGACTCCAGCTCAGCCGCACCATTTTCTGCGACCTTGAGACGCTTAACACCCTCAAAATCAAAAGGTTTACTAATTACACCCACTGTCAAAATGCCCATCTCTTTAGCGACTTGTGCAACGATTGGTGCTGCACCAGTACCAGTTCCACCACCCATACCCGCGGTAATAAACACCATATGTGCACCCTGTAATGAGTCTGCGATGCGCGCTCTTGCTTCTTGCGCAGAAGCTGCACCGATTTCAGGTTTTGCACCAGCACCGAGACCACTAGAACCTAGTTGCAAATTCACAGAGGCCTCTGAACGCTGAAGTGCGCCGGCATCGGTGTTCATGCAAATAAACTCTACGCCGTTTACACCACGACGAATCATATGCTGAACAGCATTGCCGCCAGCGCCACCGACTCCAACCACTTTAATAATGGTTTTTCCGGCCATTTCTTGATCTAACATTTCAAATTCCATATACCCTCCAAGGTAAATAAGGTACTACATTGACGACGAAGTAAAAAAACAAAAACTTAAAAATTTCCTGCGAACCATTCCTTCATGCGCGAGATCACACTTTGTAACGCGCCCGATTGAGACACTCTGCGGCCGCGCAATAATTGCGCCTGACCTTCCATTAATAAACCGATGCTAGTAGCAAATCGCGGGCTACGTAACACTTCATGTAAGTGGCCGCGATACTCTGGTGTACCAATACGGGCCGGTCTTAAAAAAACTTGTTCAGCCAATTCAACCATGCCTGGCATTAAAGTACTGCCGCCAGTTAGTACGATTCCTGACGACACCATATCTTCGTAACCAGAATCACGTACTACTCCACGTACCAAGGTAAATAACTCTTCAACGCGCGGTTCTATCACTGCTGCTAAAGCTTGTTTAGACATAGGGCGTGGCTCTCGATCACCGACACCAGGCACATCAATCATGGTTGCTGGATCAGCCATATCTTGGCGAGCAATGCCATATTGAATTTTTAAATCTTCGGCATCAATAGTGGGGGTGCGTAATGCCATCGCAATATCGTTCGTAATTTGATCGCCTGCGATTGGAATCACAGCGGTATGACGAATAGATCCTTGGCAATAAATTGCAATATCTGTAGTGCCTCCACCGATATCAATCAACACCACACCAAGCTCTTTTTCGTCATCGGTCAGTACTGCCAAACTAGAGGCTAATGGTTGAAGAATTAAGTCATTGACCTCTAAGCCGCATCGTCTTACGCATTTCACAATATTTTGGGCTGCACTCACTGCGCCAGTAACAATGTGTACCTTCACTTCAAGCCTCAGTCCACTCATACCAATTGGCTCACGGACGTCTTCTTGTCCATCAATAATAAATTCTTGAACCAGAATATGAAGAATCTGTTGATCGGTGGGGATATTGATTGCCTTAGCGGTTTCTAAAACACGCTCAATGTCACCTGCCCCTACCTCTTTATCTCGAATAGCCACCATGCCGCTAGAGTTAAAGCTCACAATATGATTTCCGGCAATACCCGTAAATACCTGAGCAATTTGACGATCAGCCATCACCTCAGCTTCTTCAAGCGCTTTCTGAATGGACTGTACTGTCGCCTCAATATTGACGACAACCCCTTTTTTCAAGCCTTTAGACGTAGTTTGCCCAACGCCAACTACATTAAATTGACCATCAGGGGCTAATTCAGCAACCAAGGCAACTACTTTTGAAGTGCCAATATCTAACCCTACCAATAAATCGCGGTTGTCTTTGCTCATGATGATTTTCTATTCCGATTTTTCATTGCTTTTGCTCTGTCTTTTTAATGCCTGCTTCATTATTTTTCATGCCTGTAGATGCAAGATGTACAGTAAAACCATTCGCATATCGCAAATCGATGGCATCTATTCGATTGGCCCATTTTTCCTGTACTTGGGGCCAATGTTTAAATAAGCGAGCTACCCTGTCCTCAGTCAACGTTTTGTCTGAGTTTTCTTCGTCACGACCAAACTCGACCCTCATGCCGTTAGAGAGCTTGACATGCCAAGCGTAACGCTCGGATAAGGTCAAACTTTTGACTTCCGCATTCCAAGGCTTAAACCATACGTTTGCTTTTTCATAGAGACGCTTCACTTCTTTACTAGAGCCATCTGGTCCTGAAACATCAATCAACTCAATGCTGTCACTCACATCTGATACACGCCCTGAAAAAAGTTCTCCATGGGTATTCATCAGCGTATGGCGCTCTGCTCCACTCCAAATACCAAACGGTTTTTGCTCCTCAATAGTGACTGCCAAACCATTGGGCCAAACTCTACGAACATTGGCATGACGTACCCAAGGCATCGTCTCAAATCCGCGCTTAACATCCTCTAGCCTCACGCTAAAAAAGTTTCCTTGTACTGTGTCTAAAACCTGCTGCTTAACAACGGGCTTATTAATATGCATCAGTGTCTGTCCGACAGCAGGCTCAATGATTACTTGCTTTAAAACAAAAACTGGGCGCTGACTAAGCCAAACCAAAGTCCCAATCAGTAATATCGCTACAAAGCAAAGCACTAAAAACCGGCTCAGTTTTTGCATCCGATGCGGATAATCCCAAAGTGGGGAAGCTATTAAAGAAACAATTTCACTACATCCGCTGATGAAGGGCTTCACTCGACTCATATTCGCTTTGCCTTCACCGTACTTAGTGTCTGACTCATAATCCACAGCACTAATTCAGCATAGTCAATCCCAGCAGCTTTTGCGGCCATTGGTACTAAAGAATGGGAGGTCATTCCTGGAGAGGTATTCATCTCGAGCAAATAAGGTAGGCCTGTTTTTTGATCTAGCATGACATCCGCACGACCCCAGGTGTTACAACCCAATGCGCGATATGCAGCTAGTGCTAAATTTTGAACGGCAAGATTGACCTCTGGAGATAAGCCCGTCGGACATAAATACTGCGTCTCATCAGAAAAGTATTTGTTATGAAAATCATAGTTTGCTTGCGGCGGAATAATTTTGATAACTGGTAATGCCTCAGCAGTTTCGCCAAAACCGACTAAAGGACATGTGAGCTCATCTCCAATAATGCATGTTTCTGCAATGACTTTCTTATCCATAGCGCTGGCAAGCGCAAAAGCTGCAGGCAAGTCCTCTACGGATCGCACTTTAGTTAGCCCTAAGGAAGATCCTTCATGCGCTGGTTTCACAATTAATGGCAATCCTAAATGCTGAACCACTGCATCCCAATCACTATCTACAGTCAACTCTTCGAACTCAGGAGTGGAAAGACTATTACTTAACCAAATTTGCTTAGTGGCAATCTTATCGATTGATAAAGCCGAGGCCAATACACCACTGCCGGTATATGGTAAATCCAATAGCTCCAGTAAACCTTGAATGGTTCCATCTTCACCAAAGCGTCCATGTAGCGCAATAAAAATACGATCGAATTTTTCACTCGCTAATTCTGTCACGCAGCGCAGACCAGGATCGAAAGCATGAGCATCAACCCCCTTCGACTTTAAGGCCTCAAGAACACCACCTCCCGACATCAGGGAAATCTCACGCTCTCCGGAGCGTCCGCCGAGCAAAACGCCAACTCGCCCAAGTGACTCGATATTCAGATTCGCTAAGTCTTTCTTAACGCGCTCAGCCCAAGAGAGCATCTGACTATTCTGATCAGCCATGCTTGACCTCCGCTAAGGTATGAGGTAATCCTGAAATTGAACCAGCGCCCATCGTAATTAAGACATCGCCATCTCGCAGTACAGCGCTTAATTTTTGAGGCATTTCAGCGACCGTTGATGCAAACGCCACAGCTGAAATATCGATCACGCCACTACTACCCTGGTCTGTTGTAAGCACTGCCTTTATAAGGCTTTGACTATCTGCGCCATGAATCTTTGCTTCACCGGCCGGATAAACCTCTGTTAAAACTAAGGCATCGAAGTTTTTCAGAACCTGCACAAACTCACCAAAGCAATCACGCGTTCGCGTAAATCGATGCGGCTGGAATGCCAACACTAATCTTTGGTCTGGATAAGCACCGCGAGCAGCAGCTAAAGTAGCGGCCATCTCTACCGGATGATGTCCATAGTCATCAATCAAAGTAAAACTGCCGCCATTCGCCAATGGAATTGCACCATGCTTTTGAAATCGACGGCCAACGCCACTAAATTGGGATAGCGCCTCAACAATGGCTTCATCGCTAACACCTAACTCTGTTGCAATGCCAATTGCAGCCAAGGCATTTTGTACATTATGTAAGCCAGGTAGGTTCAATTGAATTTGCAAAGGTCCTGGCTTGTTACCATGTCGACGCACAGTCCTACGATCTACTGTGAAATGCATTCGAGTGCCTTCCGCACGAACATTACTAGCACGAATATCAGCATCTTCTGACAGACCATAGCGTAATACCGGCTGCGATACAAAAGGAATGATGTCTCTAACATTTTCATCATCAATGCAGAGGACAGCTACGCCATAAAAAGGCATCTGCTGAGTAAATTGTACAAAGGCTTGCTTTAGCCTAGCCATGTCGTGCTGATAAGTATCCATATGATCAGCATCGATATTAGTTATGACCTCCATCGCTGGAAATAGCTGTAAGAATGAAGCATCTGATTCATCAGCCTCAACCACAATAAATTCGCCCTGACCTAAGCGCGCATTGGCACCCGCAGAATTTAATTTTCCACCAATCACAAATGTCGGATCTAGACCGCCCTCAGCCAATACTGATGCAACTAAACTAGTAGTAGTCGTTTTGCCATGAGTACCTGCAATCGCAATACCTTGTTTTAGGCGCATCAGTTCACCCAACATAACAGCCCGCTGAATGACCGGTACTTTTGCTGCACGAGCAGCTAAAACTTCAGGATTATTGCCAGTAACCGCCGTAGAAATGACCACCGCCTCTGCGGTACCAATATTTTTAGGTTCGTGTCCAATATGAATAGTGGCCCCTAACTCTCTAAGTCGTTTGGTGACAGCGCCCTCAGCTAAATCAGAGCCGGAGACCTGATAGCCTAAGTTGAGTAGGACCTCAGCGATGCCACTCATGCCTGCGCCACCAATACCAACAAAGTGAATCTGCTGAACGATATGCTTCATATTCTGACTCCTGCACAGTCTGCACAAACTTCAGCTACCCGCTGAGTTGCATGTGGTTTTGATAATGCATGCGCGCGCTCGGCCATGATCTGCAAATCTTGGCGGCTGTAGTTTTGAATAAGCAATGCAAGATTTTCTGGAGTGAGGCTATGCTGTGGAATTACTACTGCTGCATCTGCGTTTGATAAAAATTGAGCATTTGCAGTTTGATGATCATCAATTGCATATGGGAATGGGATTAAGCAGGAGGCAACGCCACAAGCAGCAATTTCTGAAACAGTCATTGCGCCCGACCGACAAATAACTAAATCTGCCTGAGCATATGCTGCCGGCATGTCCTCGATGAACGGACGGATATCAGCATCGACCCCTAGCGCTTGATAACGCTGCTGCAAATCAGTTAAATGCTTATCACCAGCCTGATGGATGATGCTTGGCCGCGACGCCTTATCCATCATCGCAAGAGCCGCAGGAATAACTTCATTTAAGACAGCGGCGCCTAAACTACCGCCCACTATCAAAATAGATAAGTTCCCAGTGCGCTGTTCATAACGTTTTGCGGGCAATTCTAAAACATCAAATTCTGCACGAATTGGATTGCCTACCCACTCAGCACCCTTCATCACCTCTGGAAAACCCGTTAAGGTCCGCATTGCAATTTTAGACAAAGCTAAATTAGCGCTACCCGCTACTGAATTTGCTTCATGCAACACTAGTGGTCTATTGAGTAATTTACTCATCAAGCCACCAGGGAAGGTAATGTAGCCACCCATCCCTAAAACCACATTAGGCTTTAAACGACGTAAAATTTTCCAACTCTGAATACTCGCTCTAATAAGGTTCATGGGTAGCATCAATTTAGCTTTAATGCCTTTTCCACGAAGCCCGCCAAAATCAACTGCCTCAAATGGAAAACCACATGCTTTTACCAATCGATATTCCATCCCACTTTGATTGCCAAGCCAAGAAACCCTCCAGCCACATATGCGCAGGTACTCTGCAACTGCAAGCCCAGGGAAAATATGTCCGCCAGTTCCACCAGCCATCACCAGAATCGAAGGTTGCGTCATAGCTTACCTCCACGCATCAGGATACGATTTTCGTAATCAATTCTGAGTAGCATTGCCATAGCAACAGCATTCATCAAAATGCCAGAGCCGCCATAACTCACTAGTGGCAGCGTTAGTCCTTTAGTCGGCAGTAAACCTAAGTTAACACCCATATTAATGAATGCTTGCCAACCAATCCAAATCGCTACACCTTTGGCAGCAAGCCCAGCAAAGCTTCGATCTAATTGCAAAGCAGTCCGACCAATTAAAAAAGCACGACGTACGATCCAGTAAAACAAGAAGATCATTACTACAACACCTACAAATCCGAGCTCTTCACCAATCACCGCCATGATGAAATCCGTATGGGCTTCTGGTAGGTAGTGCAACTTTTCAACACTACCCCCTAAACCCAAACCAAACCACTCCCCACGGCCAAATGCCATCAATGAATGGGTTAACTGATATCCTTTATTCGCTGCGTTATCAACCTGCCATGGATCCATGAAGGCCAGCATCCGACCTCGACGAAATGGCGATAGCGCAATCATGATGGCGCCACTCAGCAATCCAACTAATACAAGGCCGCCAAATAATTTTGCATTAATACCACCCAAAAATAAAACACCAAACGCAATTAAAGCCACTACAACAAACGCACCCATATCTGGCTCAGCCATGAGCAATCCGCCCACTAATGCAACGGCGATGCCCATTGGTAGCATCCCTTTAACAAATGAATGTAAATGCTCTTGGCGCTGTACGGTATAACTCGCAGCAAAAATCACAGCGGCAAACTTCATCAGCTCAGATGGCTGAAAGTTCATTAGTCCTAATGGAATCCAGCGCTTAGCTCCGTTCACGCCTTTACCAATGCCTGGAATTAACACAGCGATCAAGAGTAGTACTGTAAAACCAAAAATAATAGGAGAGTAACGATCCCATACTGTAGTCGGAATCTTAAATACCCAGATAGCAACGCCAATGGCAATCGCAAGAGAAATCACATGGCGAATTAAAAAGAAATTGCTACTGTAATTTGCATACTTAGGCCCATCAGCCAAAGTAATCGAGGCAGAATAGACCATCACTAAACCAATAAGCATGAGTGATAGAACAGCCCATACTAATAACTGGTCATAATCCATCATCTTGGAACGCGTTTGCTCCACACCTGTTACAGCGTCTCTTAAGCCACTGCGAAAATGATCAATTCCCCCTCTAGAAAAATTCCAGAAGCGCCCCAAACCCAATCGGTTCTCAGGAAAGAATTTTTTTCTCAAATTCAAGCGTGCACTCCCTCGAATTGCATGCCCAACTCTTCAACTTCCGCAATAAACACTTCAGCACGTGCAATGTAATCACTGAATTGATCAAAACTAGCGCAGGATGGGGACAATAAAACAATATCCCCAGACTGCGCTTTTTTAGCAACCTCTTGTACTGCATTTTGTAAAGTTTGACTCATCACGCAGGGGACGACCCCATCTAAAACTGTGGCAATTGCAGGAGCATCCTTACCAATTAAAAAGGCGCCCTTTACAAACCTGAAGGCT
Organism: Polynucleobacter brandtiae; assembly: GCF_002797575.1. Taxonomy (GTDB): domain Bacteria; phylum Pseudomonadota; class Gammaproteobacteria; order Burkholderiales; family Burkholderiaceae; genus Polynucleobacter; species Polynucleobacter brandtiae. Next base: position 221,193 of record NZ_PGTX01000002.1, read on the forward strand.
GGTTCACGCAACGGACTGAAATCTTGACCTTTACCATCACCGCCTGCAATTAACCAAATACGCTTGCCAGATTCATTTGCACTAAATCCATTGAGTGCAGCTACAGTAGCGCCTACATTTGTACCTTTACTATCATTGACGTACTCAACGTTAGCAACAATAGCTATGCTTTGTACTCGATGTGGCTCACCGTGATAATCCCGCAGACCATGTAGCAGCACATTCATTGGCAATCCTGCTGCTCTTGCCAAAGCCAGTGCGGCCAGAGCATTAAGGGCATTATGACGGCCACGAATACGTAGTGCATCTGCTGGAATTAATCGTTTTAGACGCAGTGGCTCCTCATCTACCACTACCGTCTTACGGCGACGCTTTGGTTGAGGCTCTAAATCCTCATCAATTTCAGCCCATACCAACCAGTCAATACCACCCGCTCGTAAATCATGCTCAATACCAAAGCTGCCCTGCTCATCAGGTCGATTCGAACCAAAAGTAACGATTGATTTACTTGCCTTCTGCTCTTGAGACAGTAGGTTCATTACCAAGGAGTCATCGCGATTCAAAATACAGATAGTGTCTGAGCCAAAAATATTGGCTTTTGCACTAGCGTATGCCTGCATATCGCCATGCCAATCCAAATGGTCTTGCGTAATATTTAATATGGCTGCTGCAGTTGCGCTAAAGGTGCTCGTATATATCAGTTGAAAACTCGATAACTCTAAAACCCAAATTTCAGGTAAATCGCTAATCTGATCTGACGCATCCAAACATGCCATGAGTTTATTCAAAGCGGCAGGACTGATGTTTCCCGCTACGGCTACCTTCTTCCCAGCACGTTCACATAGTTGGCCCGTTAACGCCGTTGTGGTGGTTTTACCATTAGTTCCAGTAATAGCTAACACGGCTGGTTTATATACTGACTGATCTACCTGGGCCATCCGGTCTAGTGCGGCAATCGCTCTAGCAAAGAATTCAATCTCACCCCAGATATCCACATTCAACTCGTGTGCTTTGGCTAAAAATGACTGAGTCGGCTCATGCAGCGGAGATAGTCCTGGGCTAATTCCAATCACATCAATGTGCTCAAGAAGTGCAACATTAAGGGATCCGAGAAAAACATTCTGCAGCCCAGAAGATTCCAAGTCACTCAACCAGACTTTTTGCTGCTCACTCAGGTTTACGCGTTCACGCGTATCGGCAAGGCTAAGCTGAGCCCCATTTCGGAGACACCACTTAGCCATCGCATAGCCAGATTCACCTAATCCAAGGATTAAGAAATGTTCAGGGCTCTGGTACTGCGCATCCCTTAAAAGGATTGGATTTGCGAAGGGGTTATCTAAAATGTTCATATTTTTTGGCTTACCGTAATTTCAGGCTCGACAGGCCAATGAGCACTAATAAAATAGTGATAATCCAGAATCGCACGACCACTTGTGTTTCGCGCCAGCCACCTAATTCAAAATGATGATGTAGCGGCGCCATTCTAAAAATACGGCGCCCCTCTCCAAAACGTTTTTTGGTAAATTTAAACCATACGACTTGCAATATGACTGAACAGGTTTCAGCAACAAAAATACCGCCCATCACAAACAGTACGATTTCTTGACGAACAATCACTGCGATAGTGCCTAAAGCGCCGCCTAAGGCAAGCGCACCTACATCACCCATAAATACCTGAGCAGGATGTGTGTTGTACCAAAGAAAGGCTAGGCCTGCGCCTCCCATCGCTCCACAGAAAATCATGAGCTCACCAGCACCAGGAATGTAAGGGAATAATAAATATTTTGCGTATATGGCATTTCCCATTACATAAGCAAATGCGCCCAGAGCGGCGCCGACTAGAATCACTGGCATGATGACCAGGCCATCAAGACCATCCGTCAAGTTCACTGCATTACTACTGCCCACAATCACTAAGTAGCTCAAAATGATGAAGCCCATTACTCCCAATGGATAGCTAATTTCCTTCATGAACGGAATGAGCAAATTAGATTTTGCGGGTAGATTTAAAGCAAAACCACTCCGAAGCCAATCTAGGAACAACTGCAATACTTTGAGATTATTCACTTCAGACACGGAGAATGCTAAGTAAATGGCAGCAAATAACCCAATCAAGGTTTGCCACAAGAATTTTTCCTTTGAAGCCATGCCCTTAGGGTCTTTACGAACTACTTTGCGATAGTCATCTACCCAGCCCACTAGACCAAAACCAAAGGTCACAATCATCACAATCCAAATAAAACGATTACTGAGGTCCGCCCACAGCATGCAGGAAATAAAAATGCCCAGCAAAATCAATACACCACCCATTGTTGGTGTGCCTGATTTCACTAAATGGGTTTGGGGACCGTCAGTGCGCACTGCCTGACCCATCTTCAATGCCACCAACTTACGAATCACCCAAGGGCCGGCAGCTAGGCCAATTAAAAGGGCGGTCACAGTTGCCATCACCGCCCTAAAGGTAATGTAATTAAATACTCGGAAGAATCCGTAATCATCCTGAAGCCATTGCGCCAATATTAAGAGCATGTCTTAGCCTCCTCTAGCAAGGCCTGAACTACCCGCTCCATACGCATAAAACGAGATCCTTTAACCAAAATATCCAAATGTTGATTCTGACTATTGGGCAGTGCCCTCAATTGAGCGCCCATAACTTCTAGTAATTGATCAATATCTATAAAATGAAATGCGTGGGAAGTAAGCGCCCGCTCATTTTTTATCTTATTAAAACCCTGCACCGCAAAATGAGATTGCTCCCCTAATGCAAAGAATTGGGCAATTCCGCATTCAGCTGCATATGCTCCCACCTCTTCATGAAACGCAGGGCCTTGATCTCCGACCTCACCCATATCGCCCAACACAAACCAAGATATATTTCCCGATCGCTTTAGTGAATCAATCGCAGCGCAAACAGAATCCGGGTTAGCGTTATAAGTATCATCAATCAGCGTACGCTGTGCGCTTAAGTATTTAGACTGCATCCTGCCGTTAACCGGGAAAAAAGACTCTAAGCCTGTTTTAATATTTTCAAGACTGAGGCCCGCACCCAAAGCGACAGCACTAGCTGCTAGCGCATTCCTGATGTTATGGTCACCCAGCGTATTGAGCCGAACCTCAATAACGCCTAGCTCAGTTTGAATTTCTACTTTTCCGTTGGGTAGGGATGAGCCCGTTACTGATGCGCTCATCGCCTTCTGGTCAGATACAAAAGCAAAATCAATGGCCTTACGCTCAGCAGAGGCTTGGCGCCATAGACTAGTAAATTCCGAATCTGCCGGAAAAACTGCCACACCATTAAGCGTTAATGCACTCAGCGCAGTCGCATGCTCAATTGCGACCGCCTCGACTGTGGCCATAAATTCTTGATGCTCACGCTGAGCATTATTAATTACTACAATGTTGGCTTGTGCAATAGCAGCTAGTTGGGCAGTCTCACCAGGATGATTCATACCTAACTCAATCACAGCCAAATGGTCACTCTCACGCATACGCAACAAGGTCAATGGCAGACCGATATCATTATTTAAGTTTCCCTGAGTCACAAGCACCTGCTCTAAACCCACTGCTGCCTTAAATATAGAAGCAATCATTTCTTTAACAGTCGTTTTTCCATTGGAGCCAGTAACTAAGGCGACTGGGGTCGAAAACTGTGCACGCCATGCTTGTGCTAGCTGACCCAAGCTTCTTCTGACATCTGGAACGCATACTGCCGGAAGATACTTTGGACACTTATCTAGACTAGAAACAAGTGCAGCACTAGCGCCCGCACTTGCCACATCAACCAAAAAATCATGGGCATCAAATCGATCACCTACCAAGCTAACGAAAAATTCACCCTCCTGAACCTTTCGACTATCGCTACTTACTCGCGAAATTGATAATGTTTCGGCATCCTCTGCTGCGATATGGAATAGCTGACTACCTGGTAGCATTGCCTGCATTTGAGAAAGCGTAGTCATAGGCTTTGTAATGAATGAACTCACACGCTTCTCCCCGCAGCGAGCTGGACATGCTCTTGATCAGAGAAATCAAATTTCTTACCATTAATTTCCTGAGTAAATTCATGACCCTTTCCGGCAATGAGCACAACATCCTTTGCATCTGCATGACGCACTGCCGCCATAATTGCAGCAGCACGATCTGAAACAAATTGCACATTTTTTACATCAGCTGTCATACCTGCTTTAATCATGGCAATAATCGCATCTGGCTCTTCAGATCTGGGATTATCACTAGTGACAATGACATGATCAGCAAACTCTTGGGCTACAGAGCCCATTTTCGAGCGCTTCCCCGTATCGCGATCACCGCCGCAACCGAATACGCACCAAATTTTTCCACCCCTTTGGTTGGCTATGGGACGAAGTGCGTCTAACGTTTTAGCCAGTGCATCTGGTGTGTGTGCATAATCCACAACAATGAATGGGTGTGCTGTTTTATGAGCACTATGGAACTGAATTAACTCCATACGCCCCGATACTGGACGTAATTTTGTTATTCGTTTTGTAGCCTTTTCACATGGAAATCCTTGACTTAATAGAACAGTCCAGACTGCCAAACAATTACTGAGATTAAATCCACCTATTATTGGGAGCTGCACTAATGCTGAATCAATGCCCTCACAACTCAAGACGGACTCATAGCCTACCGCTGATACAGCACTATTTTTTGTATACGTTCGTTTTAAGCGATCTCCGAATTTCTCAAATTCAGTGAAGGCATCTTGACTAAGTGCATACCCCCAAACTTGAGGACCATTTTTGGCCAATAAGCGAGTTGCAAGCTCACGACCAAACGCATCATCAAAGTTAATCACTGCATGCAAAAGACCAGGTCGCTGAAAAAGTGTTGCCTTCGCCTCAGCATAATCAGACATCGTGCCGTGATAATCCAAATGATCTTGTGTCAAATTAGTAAATACAGCGCACTCAACTACCAGTCCAGCAACTCGACCTTGGTCTAGCGCATGTGAAGAAATTTCCATTACTACTTGGCTCGCACCAGCATCTACAAATTCTTTTAATTGCGTTTGTAAACGAGGCGCATCGGGTGTTGTGTAGCCACTACGTACTAAGCAGTCTACAAAACCAGTGCCAAGGGTTCCAAGCAATCCTACCCGATGAGTTTTCTCATCTATAGCTTGCGCAAGCCATTGGGTAATCGTAGTTTTACCATTCGTACCAGTAACGCCAATCACCTGAAGATGATCGCCGGGATACCCATACCATTGCGCACAAAGCGGACCTGCCAATGAGGCTAGGTTCTCAATAGCAAAACATTGAGGATGCTCTAGATACGAATTTGCAATATCGCCAGAAGGATCAAATACGATAGCTGCAGCACCATTTTCTAGGGCAGCGTTAATGTAATGCCGTCCATCACGCAGCGCATTACCATGACCTACAGAATAGGCAAAGAAAATATCACCCTTCTGAATCTGACGAGAGTCAGCGCATACTCGTGCAGAGGCGGGGGTCAGTTCACGCAAATGGGAAACCAATAGATGGGGTTCTGTATACATCACTGCCATCATCTTTTAAGAACCGCTGGCTGTGTCTTGACGGCAGCACTTTGAATATCACTAGGGATCTTTCCATCCAATGCGGCTTGCCTTGTATTACTATCTGGCAGAATATTTAAGGAACGTAAGGTTTCACTAACGATCGTTGAAAATACTGGTGCAGCAACGTCACCGCCATAGTGACTTCCGCCCGTAGGCTCATCGATCATGACTGCTACAACAATACGTGGCGCACTAATAGGTGCAAGTCCAACAAAGTAAGCGCGATATTTATTGCCATACCCCTTACCCACTAACTTGTGCGCAGTGCCTGTTTTTCCACCCACACGATAACCTTCAGCCTGTGCCTTAATTGCCGTACCACCTGGCTCTGTCACAGATTCCATCATGTTGCGCATCTCAATCGCAGTCTTCGCAGAAATGATGTGTGTACCTGGCTTAAAGTCCGCACTTCTCTCGATAGTTAGTGGAACCAATTCACCATCTCGCGCAAAAATCGTATACGAACGTGCAACTTGAAATAGCGAACCAGAGATGCCATAACCAAATGCGATCCGCGCCTGGTCTGTAGGCATCCATTTTTTAAAGGGGTGTACTGTTCCAGCCACGGCACCAGGAAAGCCAATCTTTGGTGCCTGCCCCAGACCAACAGAGGTGTAGAAGTTCCACATTTCTTCTGCCGAGAGATTATTCATAGCAATTTTTGCTGTCCCAATGTTGCTTGATTTCTGAATAATTTGGGAGATAGTTAAATTGCTATAAGGATGGGTATCAGTAATTGGCTTAGGCCCAATTAAGTACTTTGCACCAATCACCATATTTGTTGTTGGCGTAACCGCACCCTTTTCTAAAGCAATCGCAATCGTAAGTGGCTTCATTGTTGAACCAGGCTCAAATGTATCGGTTAACACCCGATTACGTAATTGTTCGCCGGTTAGTTTTCTACGATCGTTTGGGTTATAGCTTGGGTAATTGGCCAACGCTAAAATTTCCCCTGTCTGAGTGTCTAGTACTACAGCACCACCAGCACTGGCACGATGCTGCTCGACAGCAGTTTTAACTGCGTTGTAAGCTAAGAATTGAATTTTGCTATCGATAGAAAGTTGTAAGTCCTTGCCATTTTGCGGTAACTGCAAAATGGCAACATCTTCAACCACACGACCTAATCGGTCTACTACCACTCTTCGCTGCCCAGGATGTCCAGCCAACTCCTTTTCTCGCGAGAGCTCCATTCCTTCCTGCCCACGATCCTCTACATTGGTAAAACCAACAACGTGCGCCATCGCCTCACCCTCAGGATAAAAACGGCGATATTCGTTATTTAAGCCAATGCCCGGAATTTCTAATTGCTTAACTTTCTGAGCCACTTCAGGATCGACTTGACGCTTCAAGAAAATTTGCTTGCGATCTTCTTTCAGTTTTTTACGTAATTCCGCTTCACCCATTTGCAAGAGACTAGCCAACTCACGAATCTTCTCAACCGATAAGTCATCTGGAACGGTATCGTTATAAGCAATAATCGACTTTGCCTCTAAGCTCGTTGCGATTACTTGCCCATTACGATCTAAAATTTTTCCCCGAGAGGCTGGTAACTCTAACTCTCGCTGTGTGCCACGCACACCTTTGGCTTCATAAAATGCATTTCCAGGGCCCTGAATCCAAAAGGCACGAATCAGCAACATCATGAAGACGAGAAATAATAAAAACAACATGAGGCGTGAACGCCACATTGGAAGACGCAGTACTAAATTTGGCGTCGTTGAAAAGCCAACCGGTCTCATCTCGCCTCCTTCAGATACAAGGTACGCTCAGGAGAAATTGGCACCATATGCAATTGGTTGCGAGCTACATCACGAATTCTGGCGGACTTTGATAGGTTGCGTTGCTCATACTCCAAACGTAACCAATCTTGATTCAGTTTTCGCTCTTCAATTTGTGCACGCTCTAATGCGATAAATAATTTTCGCGCACGTTGCTGTGAAGCTACCAAAGATAGGGCGCAAATCAGCAGTAGCGCGAGCAGCGTAAAAGTGGCGCGATTCAAGCTGTTGCTCCCAATCGCTTTTCGGCCACTCGCATAATGGCTGAACGAGCACGAGGATTTTCTCGAACTTCCTCAGCACTTGGTTTAATTCGCCCAATAATTGCCAATTCACTTTGTGGTAAATCCCTATCTCGTACCGGTAGGCCTCGAGGAATCTCCACTTTAGAGTGGGCCTGTAAAAACTGTTTAACAATACGATCTTCGAGAGAATGAAAGCTAATCACTGCCAGTCTTGCGCCCGGCTTAAGCAAGGTAAGCGCCGCCTTTAATCCCCGCTCGAGATCTTCTAATTCACGATTTATAAAAATACGTAAAGCTTGAAAGGTTCTTGTAGCAGGATCTTGTCCAGCCTCTCGGGTTCGAACTACGCTTGCAACTAAAGTTGCTAGCTCTAAAGTTGTTGTTGGCGCCAACCCTGCTTCGCGCTTAGCCACAATTGCTTTTGCAATTTGAAATGCAAAACGCTCCTCGCCATAGGTCTTAATTACATGGGTGATTTCTTCTGGGGGCGCTTGCTCCAACCACTGTGCAGCCGTTAGACCTTGGTCCGTATTCATCCGCATATCTAAAGGACCCTCACGGCGAAATGAAAAACCTCGATGCGCTTCGTCTACTTGTGGAGAGCTGATGCCAAGATCCAACAAAATACCATCGATGGATCCTGGCTCTGCATACTGGTCCATCTGCGCAAAGCTATCGTGCACGATATGCAATCGTTGATCGTTGATTTGCTGAGCTACTGCAATGGCATCCAAATCTTTGTCGAATGCAATCATCTTGGCACTGGAAGGGAGTTTGGCCAACAATGCCTTTGTATGCCCACCACGCCCAAAAGTTCCATCGATCAAAATGAGATTTTCTGTTGTGCTGTGGCTGGTGATGAGTGGGCCACTGATTAGCGCTGTCACCGCCTCGGCCAGTAGTACTGGGCGATGAGTTGTATTCATGACACCCTGTCATCAAAAATTAAATTGCTTTAACGCTTCAGGCATACCTTGCGCAATGGCAGCCTGCTCTTTTGCAGCATAGGTTGCTGCGTCCCACACTTCCAGATGGGTACCCATACCTAGCAATATGACTTCTTTTTCAATCCCTGCTGCAGAGCGCAATTCAGGGCTGACTAAAATTCTTCCGGCACCATCCAAATCTATTTCCGCAGCGTTGCCTAAAAATATACGCCGCCACCAGTGGGCATCCATTGGCAATTGGGCAACGCGCGAGCGGAATGTTTCCCACTCGGGGCGTGGGAATAAAAGTAGGCATCCATCAGGGTGTTTTGTGAGCGTAATGCGACCCTCACCTTGAACTAACAAGGCGTCACGATGCTTTGCCGGCACAGACATGCGGCCTTTTGCATCTAAATTGAGAGCTGACGCACCTTGAAACACTGATTTAACCCCACCTTTTCACACTTCCTCCCACTTTAGAGGATCGTTATAAGAGGGTCAAGTCTTTTTGGGTCTTTTTTTAGGAAATTCTCTATTGATTACAAAGACTTAGCGAGATGTGTTCATGAAATAGTGATTATAAAAATACCATCTGAAACAGTCACTTGGAATATATACTTAAGGATAGATCTTAGCTATTTAGGGAAATAACTAGTAAATATACTGTGTTAATAAACAGTAATTGGCCTTCAAAATGAAGCTTCCCGCTATTTAGCATTAGATTCTGTAAGCAGTTTTAGTCATCAATGTAGAAACAGCCTGCATGATTTTTTTGATTGGCTCCGGCAGAGGCTCTCCACCAGCAGAAATTGCCGCCCGACCATGCTCAATTTCATCCTCACGCATTTGGTCCACGATGGCGCGTGAACGATGATCCTGTTGGGGTAAATTGTGCAGGTGACTTTCTAGGTGATGTTCTACCTGTTTTTCGGTCTCAGCTACAAAGCCCAAGCTCCACTTATCACCCGCTAGGCCAGCCATGATACCGATCGCAAACGATCCGGCATACCAAATAGGGTTAAGGTAACTCGTATGCGAGCCCAGCTCTTTCAAGCGAATTTCACACCAAGCCAAATGATCCATCTCCTCTTGCGCAGAATCACTCAGCATTTGCTGAATTTCACCCTTACGAGCCACTAATTTTTGGGCTTGATACAGCGCTTGGGCACAAACTTCGCCTACATGATTTACCCGCATTAGCCCAGCAGCATGCTCTCGATCAGCAGTATCAAGTTGATCCACTGGATACCCATTTGATCCTGGCATAGGGCGATGGGCATGAGCTCCACCCACCATCGACCGAAGCGCAGTATCGAACTCCATAATGAGACGGTCAACAAAAGCCATAAATGATCGTACTCTTAGATTAAAACTTCTGCTTTTGAGCTTTGCTTCGTCTTTAGTCCAAGGTCAGCCAACAGCGCGCGGTCCTGCTCAGCCTCTGGATTACCGGTAGTAAGTAGTTGCTCACCATAGAAAATAGAGTTCGCTCCAGCCTGAAAACACATCGCTTGAACCGCCCTTCCCATCTCTTGGCGACCTGCGGATAAACGCACCCGGGCCCGCGGCATCGTAATCCGAGCTACCGCAATTGTTCTAATGAACTCCAAGGGATCTAGGGGTTTTTGGTGCTCTAGAGGTGTACCTGCGACAGGCACTAAATGATTGATAGGAACAGACTCAGGATAGGGGTTTAAGTTGGCAAGGCGCGCCAAAAAAGCTGCACGCTGCTCTCGTGTTTCACCCATCCCAACAATGCCACCGCAGCAGACTGACATACCCGCAGTGCGTACATTGGCTATCGTATCCAAACGATCTTGATAGCCTCGAGTTGAAATGACCGAGCGATAAAAGTCTTCACTTGTGTCTAAATTATGGTTATAAAAATCTAAACCCGCTTCCTGAAGCGCCTGAGCCTGATTGGCTTCTAGCATTCCTAGCGTGGCGCAGGTTTCCAGACCTAACGCTTTCACACCCTTAATCATGGCGGCTACTTTTTCGATATCCCGATCCTTAGGCTCGCGCCAGGCAGCGCCCATACAAAAACGATTAGAGCCCGCAGCCTTCGCAGCCCGCGCAGCATCTAACACCTCGTCTAAATCCATTAATTTATTGGCCTTAACATCTGTGTCATAGCGGGCAGCTTGTGGACAGTAGCTGCAATCCTCGGGGCATCCTCCCGTTTTAATAGAGAGTAAGGTCGCCAATTCGACATCGCCGTCAGGAAAACTCAATCGATGTACCTCTTGCGCCCGAAACATCAGATCGCTAAATGGCAATGCAAACAGAGCCTCGATCTGGGAAACACTCCAAGGCCCGGATGCATCAAGCTCTCGATACAAATCCGCCTTAGACTGCACTTGCGTAAGGGGTTTTTCAGCAATTTGAGTAGCTGGCATAGTTAAATTCCGGAAAATAGATCAATTTAGGCCTTAAACATAACAGATGCGGCCGCAAATTAGGAAAAACTAGTGTTCAAATACTAAATATGAAGGTTATTACCAACTCCCATCAAACGCCATTAGTGCAGCGTAGTCAGGATGCTGTTTGGCATCCCTGTACTCAAATGAAACACCACGAGTCATTTCCATTGATTGCTATCGCCAGAGGGAAGGGGGCATGGCTTTACGATGAAAAAGAAAACCCACTACTCGATTGCATTAGCTCTTGGTGGACCAATTTATTCGGGCACTCCAATCCTCGCATCAATCAAGCCATTGCCGATCAACTCGAAAAAATTGAACATGTCATGTTGGCAGGGTTCACTCATCCACCGGTAGTGGAGCTATCAGAAAAGTTAGCCGCTTTGACCAAGGGAAATCTAGGTCATGTTTTTTATGCGTCTGATGGCGCCTCTGCCGTAGAAATTGCTCTAAAGATGAGTCACCATTTTTGGCGACTCAATCATCGCCCTAACAAGAAAAAGTTTGTTTGTCTACAAAATGGCTATCACGGCGAAACACTGGGCGCACTAGCGGTAACAGATGTAGCAATCTTTCGCGATGCTTATGGCGCATTGTTACAAAGCGTATTCACCATACCATCGCCCGATGCCCGCAAAGCCGCTCAGGGTGAAAATGCTGATGACGTTGCGAGACATGCTGCAAACGAGTTAGAAAAACTGCTTGAAGTTGAACATCACAATATTGCCGCCATCATTGTTGAGCCTTTAGTGCAATGTGCTGGGCAGATGGCGATGCACTCACCTCAATACCTACGTATCGTCAGAGCCCTCTGTGATAAGTTTGATATCCATCTCATCGCTGATGAAATTGCAGTGGGCTGCGGACGTACTGGAAAATTCTTTGCCTGTGAGCACGCAGGCGTATGGCCAGACTTCTTAACATTATCCAAAGGAATTAGTGGCGGATATCTACCGCTATCTCTCTCGATGACTACTGACAAGATTTATCAAGCATTTTATGGAGACAAAACCCAACAAGGCTTTTTGCATTCGCACTCTTACACTGGAAATCCCCTCGCTTGTGCTGCTGCCTTAGCCTGTTTAGCAATTTTCGAAACAGAATCTGTTCTGCAAAATAATATTGAACGTAGCAGTGACCTTACCAAAGCATTTGCTTGGGCTAAAGAGGATGAACGCATCGAACATTGGCGCCAGCAGGGTATGATCCTTGCTTTTGATATCAAACCGCACCTCCTCCAAGGTCATTCAAATTTTGCCCGTGAGATGTTCTCTGCCAGCATTCAGGAGGGTATCTTGATTAGGCCTATTAGTAATACGATTTATGTCATGCCACCCTATATTTTGTCTCAAGCAGAAACAATCCAGATGGGTAAATCAGTTCACAGCGCTTTAAATCGGACGCTGGCATGAGTCAGACATTTAATGCACTACAGATGGCCGAAGATCATATTATTGATCTTGATTCAAAATTACTAAAGCGCAAGCTTCGCTCCACAAAGTCAGCCTGCGATACCAAAGTTACCATTGATGATCGTCAACTTAAAGCTTTTTGCAGCAATGATTATCTAGGCTTAGCAAACCACCCGAGTCTAGTCGAGGCTCTAGCAGAGGGGGCGCAGAAATATGGTGTCGGCAGTGGTGCATCCCACCTCATTAGCGGCCATAGCATCGCTCACGATTTACTAGAGAAAAAATTGGCCTCTTTTCAGAGTCAGCACATTCCTAATGTACGTGCACTTTTTTTTAGTACCGGCTATCTTGCAAATATGGCCGCTATTACCGGTCTCGCTCGACTTGCTGCTTCTGGTGATGTCAGTATTTATTCAGCAACACTCAATCATGCCTCACTCATTGATGGTATCCGCCTCGCTAGTGCACAAACAAAAGCAACTGTGGCCATTTTTGATCATCAAAATCTGGATGCGCTAGACGCAATGCTCGATCAGGATAGACGCTCTCTCAAAATGATTGTGCTTGACGGCGTCTTTAGTATGGATGGAGATATTGCGCCAGTGAGCAAGCTCATTGAAATCGCCAACCAACATGATGCGCTTCTATCGATTGATGATGCCCATGGTTTTGGGGCTCTTGGCCAGCACGGGCATGGCATTCTTGAGCAGTTCAATGTTCATTCAGAACGCATTATTTATATTGGTACGCTCGGAAAGGCGGCCGGCGTGAGTGGCGCTTTTGTTTGTGCCACCGCTCCATTTATCGAATGGCTGATTCAAAAGGGTCGCCCGTATATTTACAGCACTGCGACACCGCCCGCCATTGCGCATACCGTCTTAAAAAGTCTTGAGCTGATTGAAGGTCCAGAGGGAATACGTCGTCGTCAACAGTTAAATCAACTGATTACCGTTTGGCACCAAGAGATGCACTTTTCTCATTGGGAAAAAATACCCTCATGCACCGCTATTCAACCGATTATTCTCGGTAGCAATGCCAATGCTTTGGCAGCAGCAAAGTTACTAGATGAGGCGGGTTATTGGATTCCAGCGATTCGTCCACCAACCGTCCCTGTCGGCAGCGCTCGTCTAAGAGTGACCTTTTCCGCCAACCACCGTATTGAGGATCTATCTGAGCTGATCCACACCTTAAACGTGATCGAACAAAAAGTTAGCAAGGACTCTCAATCTTGAACTCCTCCATGAACCTATCAACTGGTTTTTTCATTGCCGGCACAGATACTGAGATTGGTAAAACCTTAGTAGCAGGCGCTCTTATTGTGAAGTTAAAGGAAGTTGGTCAAACAACCGTTGGTTTCAAGCCAGTAGCTGCAGGCACCTATGTTGGTTCCGATGGTCAACAATGTAATGAAGATGTGGAAACATTAAGGGTAGCCTCAGGCTTGGATTCACAAAACTACGTGCTTTGTCCTTATGTCCTAGACGAGCCGGCGGCCCCACATTTAGTAGCCGAGAAACAGAATATTCGCCTAGATTGTGCTGTCATTCTTGATGCCTTAGGAGTGCTCACGGCTGAGTTTGACGCTGTCGTAGTTGAAGGCGCCGGTGGTTTTTTAGTACCCCTTAACAGCCAAGAAGATTTAGGTGATTTGGCCCAAGCCATCGATTTGCCAGTCATTCTGGTGGTCGGAATGCGTTTAGGCTGTATTAATCACGCATTACTTACTTGTGAAGCTATTCAATCTAGACAACTCAGTATTGCGGGATGGGTTGCAAATACCCTTGCTGAAGAAATGCCATTTTTAGAAGAAAACATACAGACCTTGAAAGATCGAATCTTTGCACCCTTTCTAGGCATTATTCCCAGCCTTCCAAAAACACTGCAAAAGCAGGCGAATAGCCCCTACTCCGTGGATGCCTTACATTTTGCTGCGCAGTATATAAGGCTACCCTAGTAAATTCGGATAAGATAAAGCTATGCGATTACTTCCAGAAATTATCGAATCCGTAGCAGCGATTCAAGAAATCCGACGCAATATTCATGCCCATCCCGAACTGCGTTTTGAAGAAAATCGCACCTCTGACTTAGTTGCAGAAGCACTTTCTAGCTGGGGAATTACGGTATTTCGTGGACTCGGAAAAACCGGCGTCGTTGGTAAGCTTGAAGGTGACTTAGGTAGCGGAAAGATGGTTGGATTACGTGCCGACATGGATGCCCTGCCACTACAAGAACATAATGCCTTTGAGCATACCTCGAAGAATCCCGGCAAGATGCATGCTTGTGGTCATGATGGTCATACCGCCATGCTCTTGGGTGCCGCACAATATCTCTCAAATCACCGTGACTTCAAGGGTACTGTGATTTTCATCTTTCAACCAGCAGAGGAGGGCGGTGCTGGTGCTCAAGCGATGATTCAAGACGGTCTTTTTGAACAATTTCCATGTGACGCAGTCTTTGGTTTGCACAATTGGCCTGGACTTGCTGAGGGCCACTTTGGGGTCACCTCAGGACCCATGATGGCCTCTAGTAATAGCTTTGAAATTACGATTAGAGGCAAAGGAGGGCATGCCGCCCTTCCACACAATAGTGCAGATCCGTTGCTTGCTGGGACCCAGGTGGTGCAAGCCCTACAAAGCATCATTACACGCAATAAACGCCCTATCGATGCCGCTGTTTTATCGGTGACGCAATTTAATGCGGGCAAGACTAATAATGTCATCCCTGATAGCGCTTTTATCGGCGGTACCGTTCGCACCTTTACACTAGAAGTGCTCGATCTGATTGAGCAAAGGCTTAAAGAAATTTCTCACAATATTGCTAGCGCTTTTGATTGCCAGGCTGAGATCGGTTTTATAAGAAGCTATCCACCGCTCATAAACCATGATCCAGAAGTGCAATTTGCAAGTGAGGTCATGGTCGAATTAGTGGGCCCTCAACATGTCAATACATCGATCGATCCAACTATGGGTGCAGAAGATTTTGCATTTATGTTGCTAGAAAAACCTGGTTGCTATGTGTTTCTAGGGAACGGTGATGGAGACCACCGCTCCGTTGGTCATGGCATGGGCCCATGCCATCTTCACAATCCCTCTTATGATTTTAATGATGCCCTGATTCCAGTTGGTGTGAGCTACTGGGTTAAGCTAGCTCAACGTTACTTAGCGAAAGAGGCGCTCTAAGTAACGAGTATTTTTAAGAGTTCGTAAATTTAGCTGGGCGCTTTTCTATGAACGCTGCCATCCCTTCTTTTTGATCGTTTGTAGCAAAACAAGCATGAAATAAGCGACGCTCAAAACGAATACCTTCAGATAAGGTAGTTTCATAAGCCGCGTTGATAGATTCCTTAACCATCATCGCCGTGATCAAAGGCATATCAGCAATTGTTTTTGCAATTGCTTTTACTTCTACTATTAAATCGGCTTGCGGGAAAATACGTGCAACCAAACCAGCACGTTCCGCTTCGACAGCATCCATCATGCGTCCAGTCAGAGCAAGATCCATCGCCTTGGCCTTTGACACTGCACGTGTGAGACGCTGCGTGCCACCAGCGCCAGGAATAATGCCTAACTTTACTTCTGGCTGTGCAAATTTTGCGTTATCGGCAGCCATGATGGTGTCGCACATCATCGCTAATTCGCATCCGCCACCAAGAGCGTAACCAGATACTGCCGCAATCACCGGCTTGCGAACCCGCTTAATTTGTTCCCAGTTGCGTGAAATAAAATCGCCGCGATACACATCCTGAAATCCATGCTTTGCCATCGCTGCAATATCAGCACCAGCAGCAAATGCTTTTTCACTACCCGTCACAATGATGCAGCCGATACCGTCATCCGCATCAAAGCCTAACATCGCCGCACCTAGTTCATCCATCAACTCATCGTTAAGGGCATTCAAAACCTGAGGGCGATTTAAAGTAATGATGGCAACCTTGCCTTCTACTTCAGTCAATATGGTGTTGTAGCTCATGTATCTCTTTCCAATAGGTACTCATTTAACGTGGTAACAATAACCACATCTTGCCATCCTGTTTCATGCGCCCAGCCAATTCGCCAGCAGCATCTCCAGAACCCCAATAGTAGTCTGCCCTCACCCCACCCACAATAGCCTTACCAGTATCTTGCGCCATAACGAGTTTCTGTAAAGCTTGCTTACTTAATGGTCTTGTCGTACTTAAGAAGACGGGCGCACCTAGCGGCAGCGCTCTTAAGTCTACGGCAATACTGCGCTCGCTCGTGAGCGGCACGCCCAGTGCACCAATGGGCCCCAGATCAGCACTCACCTTACCAGGAAGCTCTTTAAAGAAAACAAATCTGGGGTTGGCATTGAGCATCTCTTCAACTCGACCGGGGTTTCGCTTAGCCCATGCTGAAATACCCTGCATGGTTGCCTCACTACGGGTGATTTCCTTACGATCCAGCAACCACTGTGCAAAAGACTTAAAGGGCTGATCATTAGTCCCGGCGTAACCTAAACGCAGCACACGGCCATCATCCAAGCGAATTTTTCCAGATCCTTGAATTTGCATAAAAGCGGCCTCCACAGGATCTTTTACCCAAGCAATTTCAGAACCACGCAAGATTCCTGAGCTCATCAATTCTGAGCGGGGTGGTGCAGGACTAGGCTTTGAACTTTTCCACGAATGGGGGTAAGCATAGAGCGGGACAGGGTAAGTGGCAGTTCGGGTCTGAGAACCATTCAACACTGGCTCGTAATAACCAGTAACCAAACCTGTCTCATTTCCATTGGCGCTATTACGTATCTCGTAGGCCTGAAAGTTCGCCTCAAAATACTGACGGATTGCGTCATCATCCCGTGCAGAAATATTGCTCGCTTGCATGCAAACTGGACGCCAATTAATCTCGCTATTACGCTTTCGTAAGGCTTCACAGCTCTTAAGCCAGGCGGGCCAAGCGGCGGAGAGGTCATCTTGCTGCCAGCCAGGTAAGGCTTGCCATGACACCGCCTGAAATTGAGCGATAGGAGAGTTATAAGCGGCTGGGGAGCTACTACCTGCGCGGGAATATCCGGGTCCTCGCGTAGGAGGACTCATGCAGCCGATGATCATACTAACAAGGGCGATAGCGAATACACTTCGAGCTAGGGTTTGCTTACTCCAGGCAAAATCTGTTTTATTACTCAATAATTTGGATATAAAAATCATGATTGCCAATGTACTCGATGAATACCCAATGATCCTATTTGTCTTAGAAGGTGGCCTGGCTTTAGCATTACTACTCTTCATTGTCCTTTGGACCGGTAAGGGCAAAAAATAGCCTTTCTAGGGTATTAATGCAAGGTTCTAGGCATAACTAGAGCAAATTCTAAGATAGGGGCCTGGAAAAACTGGGCCTCTTCAGTAACGCAAAAGTACTCACCCCGCATTGTTCCCGCTGGCGTTGGCAAAGTAGCCCAGCTGGTGTATTCAAATTGCTCGCCAGGCCTCAGAAGCGGTTGCTGCCCTACAACGCCCAGCCCGCGGACCTCTTTTACGTCATTATCGCCATCCGTAATGAACCAATGGCGACCAATGAGTTGAACGTTAGCTGTGCCAGCATTCCGTATGGTGACAGTGTAAGCAAAGGCAAATTGCCTATTTTCAGGGTCAGACTGTTCCGGTAGGTACTGAGTTTTGACCGTAATCGTGATTTCGTGAGGATTCATGCTCGAATTCTGCGCTATCCCGAAGCCAACTGCAAGCTAGAATCTAGGTATGGATATCCAGAAATCACCCTCAAATACCCAATTTGTTATTGCCCCCTCTATTTTGTCAGCTGACTTTGCCTGCCTTGGTAAAGAAGTTCAAGACGTTCTTTTAGCGGGTGCAGACTGGATTCACTTTGATGTGATGGATAACCACTACGTTCCCAACCTCACAATTGGGCCGTTGGTATGTGAGGCAATTCGGCCGCATGCTACAAAAGATGGCAAACCAGCCATGATTGATGTGCACTTGATGGTTGAGCCGGTAGACCGTCTTGTTCCCGATTTTGCTAAAGCCGGGGCAAACCTGATTAGTTTTCATCCCGAGGCAAGTCCGCATGTCAATCGCACATTGAATTTGATTCGCGACCAAGGCTGTCAAGCTGGACTAGTCTTCAACCCTGCCACCCCCCTTGACCATCTAGATCACACCTTAGATTTACTAGATTTAGTTCTCCTGATGTCTGTAAACCCGGGCTTCGGTGGGCAATCTTTTATTCCCAGCACGCTCAACAAAATCACTCAAGTACGTGCTCGCTTAGATCGCTACCAAGCAGAGACTGGGCGATATATTCGTCTAGAAGTTGATGGTGGCATTAAAGTCGACAACATCGCTCAGGTCGCCAAAGCAGGTGCTGATACCTTTGTTGCTGGCTCCGCAATCTTTGGGAATAAAAGTTATGGCACTGTAATTGATGCCATGCGCACCGAGCTAGCGAACTCAGGAATCGCGTAATGCAACATGAAGAATTTTTAGCCCTTGCAAAGCAGGGCTTCAATCGCATCCCCTTAGTAAAAGAAGTGTTAGCCGATTTAGAAACACCACTGTCTCTTTACGTCAAGCTGACACAAGCCTTCGGCCAAAAGAATACCTATCTTCTAGAATCTGTTTTAGGTGGAGAACGCTTTGGCCGCTTTTCTTTTATTGGACTACCAGCTAAAACGATTTTAAGAACGATCGGCACACCAGATGCCCCAGTTACCGAGGTCTTGCTCAATGAACAAGTCATCGAAACGAATCATGACAATCCTTTAGATTTTGTAGATGCTTTTTTCAAACGCTTTAAGGTTGCCGTTCAACCTGGCTTACCCCGCTTCTGTGGAGGTCTAGCCGGTTATTTTGGATATGATACGGTTCGCTATATTGAATCTCGCTTAGCCAAGCACCAGCTTCCTGACGAATTAGGTGTGCCCGATATTCAGCTAATGCTGACAGAAGAGCTAGCAGTCATTGATAACGTCGCGGGTCGTATTTATCTCATCGTTTATGCCGATCCTGATGTTGCTGATAGCTTTAATCAGGGCCAAGCTAGATTAAAAGAAATATTAGCCTGCTTAAGCAAACCGGTGACTATACCCGCCTCACTACCTAGCACTAAAACAGAATTAATTCGTCGATTCAAAGCAGCTGACTACGAGCGCGCCGTACTAAAAACCAAAGAATACATTTTGGCTGGTGATTGCATGCAAGTTGTCATTGGCCAACGGATTAGTAAGCCATTCACTGATTCGCCTTTGGCTTTATATAGAGCATTGCGCTCCTTAAATCCATCGCCTTATATGTACTTTTATGATTTTGGTGAAATGCAGATTGTGGGTTCATCCCCAGAAATACTGGTACGCCAAGAAAATCGTGAAGGTGAAAAAATAGTGACCATTCGGCCGCTAGCAGGCACACGCCCACGCGGCACCTCACCCGAAGAGGATGATCGGCTAGCCAAAGAGTTGCTTGCCGATCCTAAAGAAATTGCGGAGCACGTCATGCTCATTGACTTAGCGCGCAACGATGTAGGCCGCATTGCTAAAACGGGAACTGTCAGACTGACGGATTCTATGTCAATCGAAAAATATTCTCATGTGCAGCATATTGTCAGCTCAGTAGAAGGTGAATTGCTGGACAATATGAGCAATATGGATGTTTTACGCGCCACCTTCCCTGCTGGAACTTTATCTGGCGCACCTAAAATTCGGGCGATGGAAATTATTGATGAAATGGAAGTAGTAAAACGTGGAGTCTATGGTGGTGCTGTGGGTTACCTCTCCTTTTCTGGCGACATGGATGTCGCAATTGCGATTCGTACTGGCGTTATCCAAAATGGTATGTTGCACTCTCAAGCAGGTGCGGGCGTTGTTGCTGACTCCGACCCTACTGCTGAGTGGAAAGAAACTGAGGCCAAAGCGCGTGCCGTATTAATGGCGGCCGATTTAGTGCAAGGAGGACTCGATGCTCCTCATGATTGATAACTATGACTCGTTTACCTACAATCTAGTGCAATATTTTGCAGAATTAGGCGAGGAAGTTAAAGTGTTTCGTAACGATGAGATTAGCGTTGAAGAAATCGCTAATATCAATCCTGCGCGTATTTGTATTTCCCCTGGACCATGCAGTCCAACAGAAGCGGGTATCTCCGTAGAAACAATTAAGCGTTATGCGGGGCATATTCCTATTCTAGGAGTTTGTCTTGGGCATCAAGCTATAGGCGAGGCTTTTGGTGGCAAGATTATTCGCGCCCAAAAAGTAATGCACGGTAAGACAGATGATATTCACCATAGTGGCGTTGGTGTATTTATGAACCTTCCAAGCCCATTTAAAGTAACTCGCTATCACTCCCTAGCCATTGAGAAAAGTTCCTTGCCAGAGGTACTGGAAATTACTGCCACCTCCTCAGATGGAGAAATCATGGGTGTACGCCATCGTGAGCTCGCAGTGGAAGGTGTGCAATTTCATCCAGAGTCTATTCTTTCTGAGCATGGCCACGCCCTACTCAAGAATTTTTTGCAAACGAAATAACTATGCCCATTAGCCCGCAACAAGCATTGCAACGCTGCATTGAGCATCACGAGCTTTCTCATGATGAAATGACGGCAATGATGCGCCTGATAATGAGCGGTGAAATACCACCGGCATTAGTGGCCGGCTTATTAATTGCCCTACGTACCAAGCAAGAAACCGTTGGTGAAATTACGGCTGCTGCTCAGGTGATGCGCGAATTTGCTACCCCAGTACACGTTGAGGATAGCGCCAACTTAGTAGATGTCGTTGGTACCGGCGGTGATGGTGCGCATACCTTTAATATTTCTACAGCAGCGATGTTTGTCGCCGCTGCTGCAGGCGCAAAGATTGCTAAGCATGGTAATCGCAGTGTTAGCAGCAAATCTGGCAGCGCTGACATTTTGGAATCACTGGGGGTTAACCTGACGCTCTCGCCAGTACAAGTAGCGCAATGTATTGCTCAAACTGGGGCAGGCTTTATGTTTGCACCCAACCACCACCCAGCCATGAAAAATGTTGCGCCGATTCGTAAAGACTTAGGTGTGCGCACTATTTTTAATATTTTAGGGCCGCTTACCAATCCCGCGGATGCCAAGCGTATCTTGATGGGGGTATTTCATGCAGACTTGGTTGGTATTCAGATTCGGGTATTGAAAGCCCTGGGAATGGATCATGCGCTAGTGGTTTATGGTCTCGACGGTTTAGATGAAATCTCACTTGAGGGCCCCACTTTGGTGGGCGAACTCAAGGATGGTCTTGTACGTGAATATGAAATTCATCCGCAAGACTTTGGCCTAAGTACTGCGTTAACCAATAGCTTCAAAGTTAGCAATGCAGCAGAATCTAAAGCCATTGTCTTAGATGTGCTCAACAAGATACCTGGACCAGCAAGCGATATTGTTTGTCTCAATGCAGGAGCAGTGCTGTATGTTGCCGGTATCGCCCCCAGCATTGCTAGTGGTATTGAAATAGCGAGAGCTACTATTGCCTCTGGTGCAGCACGCCAAAAACTGGATCAATTTGTTGTAGCTACCCAAAAATAATTAAAGATTCTCATGAGTGATATTCTCGAAAAAATTGTTGCCACTAAAAAAGTAGAAGTTGCTGCTGACTCACAAAAGATATCGCTTGCTAACCAGCGTGAGCAGGCCGAAGAAAATAACCGTGACGAGACTCTGAAGCCTCGTGGCTTTATTCATTCAATCAATCAGAAAATAGCCTCAGGCAAAGCGGGAGTCATTGCGGAAATTAAAAAAGCAAGCCCTAGTAAGGGCATCTTACGTGAGCATTTTCATCCAGCAGAAATTGCACAGTCGTATGCCAATAACGGAGCTGCCTGCTTATCAGTTCTGACGGATAGGAATTACTTTCAAGGCGCGAACGCTTATTTACAATCTGCAAGAGCGGCGTGTAGCATCCCCGTTTTACGTAAAGACTTCACGATTGATTCTTATCAAATTTATGAAGCCAGAGCACTAGGTGCAGATGCTATTTTATTAATAGTGGCCTGCCTAGAACGCAATCAAATGCAGGAACTGGAAGCCTGCGCCCATGAGCTTGGCTTAGATGTGCTTGTGGAGGTACATAGTGCCCCTGAATTAGAGCAAGCCCTAGATCTGAAAACCCCACTACTCGGAATCAACAATCGTAATTTAAAAACTTTTGAAGTGACATTACAAACCACCTTGTCATTACTGTCGATGGTTCCCGCAGGTAAAACGATCGTGACAGAATCAGGAATTATGAATCGTGCGGATGTCCAATTAATGCGCAATCATCATATCAATGCCTTTTTGGTAGGTGAGGCATTGATGCGCGCTACTGATCCTGGGGTCGCGCTAGGTGAGTTATTTAATTAAACGGTTGATTTGGGTCTTACTAGATTTAAACCATATTTAATCACCGCGATCAATAAAATAGTTCCAAGGATATCGCCTACAAACATCACTATGAAGTGGTTAAAAGTACCGGCATCATCAAACCCCCGAATAGAAAACCACCACTGATGTAGGCTGGCACTTACTAAAGAAAAAATCAAAATACAGCCAGCTAATTTAGGTAGGTTGAAATTGCTCATATCGGGTGCAACTTGAATATTATTTAGTACAAATATTCTAGCCATGTAAGGCGCAAATCCTGAAATCAAGCCAATTCCAATACAGCTTGTGAGATCTGGTGGGTTCTCGCCCGTGTGGGTAATCAAAAACGAGCTGAGCATAATTCCCAGTGCTCCAGGCAAACCAAAGACTAAGGTCAAAAACAACCTTAACCCCGCGGGCAGGTAAATCCAGTTCACTCCAGAACTGTAAGACAAATGCTGTGTAAGCCAAGAATTAAGATAAAACAATGCACCATAGGCAAACAAGCTAATGCAGACTCCGGTGAGCCACTCTGGTAATAATTTTGTCATTACTGTCAGTATGGATTAATTCATTCGGCTTACCGATGGATTTCCTGAGGATAAGGGTTTACACTATATAATCTAAGTTAATGACCTAAATCAATTTTCTTTACCGCTAGGCCTTTTAGTATTCACCCTCATGAATAAACCAAAATTATCATATCTTCGTTTCCTTAATTTTCTCGATGCCTTGGATCGCATGAATCCTGGCAAAAGTTTAGACAGCATTGAGCAAGAATTGCTCAATAAAATTGTTTTAGGATTTCATGCTCAACAATTGCTGTTAGTGGGTGACCTGATTTCATTGTCTGAGCTAGGCTCACAAGCCACTCTCCACGGGCGCCTGAAAAATCTGAGTGCTATGGGTTACATCAAGATGGTAAGCAATGATGATGGTCGCAAAAAAGAGGTACTTCCTTCCAAAATAGCCTTAAAGCGCTATGAAGAAATCTCTAAATGCCTAGAAAAGGCTGTTAAAGCAGCTTAATTTGGATCTATTCTTCCCCCTACTGTTGGGGAATAAAACTAAAAAAGCCCTAGATTAAGGGCTTTTTATGTTTGATCGCTAGTGGATTTAGACGTTAAACAGGAAGTTCAATACATCACCATCTTTAACGACATACTCTTTACCTTCAGCGCGCATCTTACCCGCCTCTTTGGCGCCAGACTCTCCCTTGAACTGGATGAAATCTTCATAAGCAATCGTTTGCGCACGAATAAACCCCCGCTCAAAGTCCGTATGAATCACTCCAGCAGCCTGAGGTCCGGTATCTCCTTTGTGAATAGTCCACGCCCGAACTTCTTTTACGCCAGCGGTAAAGTAAGTCTGCAAACCTAATAGGTCATATCCCGCCCGAATCACGCGATCTAAGCCTGGCTCTTGCATGCCAAGGTCAGCTAAAAACTCCACTTTGTCAGCATCGTCCAAGTCGGCGATTTCAGCCTCAATAGCGGCGCATACTGCTACTACTGGTGCGCCTTCTTTGGCAGCATGCTCTTTTACAGCATCAAGGTGTGGGTTATTTGTAAAGCCATCTTCTTTGACATTGGCAACATACATGGCAGGTTTTGCAGTAATGAGGCAAAGCGGCTTTAATAGAAGGTGTTCGTCTTCCGTCAAATCCATACTGCGTACAGGTAGCGCTTGATCAAGATGGGCCTGAACCTTAGTCAACACAGCAACCAGGGCAGCCGCATCTTTATCGTTACCAGACTTGGCAGCTTTACTAGAGCGATTGAGTGTTTTTTCAACGGTAGCAAGGTCAGATAAGGCTAGCTCAGTGTCAATAACCCCAATATCGGCGATCGGATCAATCTTGCCTGCGACGTGAATGATGTTCGCGTCTTCAAAGCAACGCACAACATGGGTAATAGCATCGGTTTCCCGAATGTTGGCTAAGAATTGGTTGCCAAGCCCCTCGCCTTTGGAGGCACCGGCCACCAAGCCCGCAATATCGACGAACTCGACTGCAGCAGGCAATATTCGCTCAGGCTTGACTATCTCAGCCAAAGCGGCCAGACGGGGGTCAGGAACCTCTACTACGCCTACATTAGGCTCGATCGTGCAGAAAGGATAGTTTTCCGCCGCGATCCCAGCCTTGGTAAGCGCGTTAAAGAGGGTAGATTTGCCGACGTTAGGCAGGCCGACGATGCCACATTTTAAAGACATGACGCTATTGTAAAGGGCTACTTTCGATATCATCGAGATATGTCAGAAGCGCGCCAAAATATTCCTAGTGAATTACCCAAAAAAACTGCCCAATTGAGGGCGGTTGATGTTGCCGTAGTGGGAGGTGGCATTGTCGGCAAGGCATGCGCGCTGGGTTTAGCACGGCTAGGCCTTCAAACCATTCAGATAGCGCCTGACCTTGGGTCTGCCGTTCCTGAACCTCATGGTGATCAATGGGGTCAACGCATTTATGCCTTTTCACCAGGCACCCAAAAATTACTATCCTATTTACAGCTCTGGGACGCACTCGATCACCGACGCCTACAGGCAGTAAGAGATATGAAAATTTTTGGTGATCGCGGCGATAAGCAAGATCAACTGCATCTTTCCGCTTTTGAGGCAGGTGTACCCCAGCTTGCTTGGATTGGGGAAGCCAACTTAATTGAGCACACATTAGATCAGGCATCGCGCTTTCAAAATAAATTAGAGCGCGTGAATTCATCCGTAGAGAAGCTAGCAATCCTTTCTCATGGGGTGGACTTACACCTTGCGAATGGCTCTGAAGTTCATGCAAAGCTGCTGATTGCAGCCGATGGATCAAACTCACCCATGCGAAATGAATTAGGTATTTCGATTAGTGAAGAAAGCTATTCGCAAAATGCGGTAGTAGCCAACTGGACTTGCACACGTGCCCACCTTGAAACTGCCTACCAATGGTTCTTACCCGGCGGCGATATTGTTGCCATGCTGCCCCTACCAAACAAACAAGTCTCAATGGTGTGGTCTACCTCTACTGAAAACGCAAATCATCTTTTAACGCTAGATCAAACAGCTTGGACTGAGGCGTTTTCCAATATTGCTCAGGGTGCGCTCGTAGCGCAGTTGGGCGTCTTGACGCTGCACTCGAAAGTAGCCACCTTTCCACTCAAGAAAATGAAGGCCGATCGATTTATTGGGCCAGCAGAAAATCCGCAGGTAGTACTCATCGGTGATGCTGCTCATGTGATCCATCCACTTGCAGGACAAGGCTTAAATTTAGGCTTGAGAGATGTAGCAAGCCTGCTGCAGATTATTGGTGAAAGAGAATCCTTTCGGTTGCTAAATGATCAGGTGTTGTTGCGTCGATATGAGCGACAACGTCAAGGCGATACTAGCGCGCTCTTGTGGGTAACCGATAAACTCAAAAAATTATTCTCGGCCAGCAGTGCGACAGAGCGTCAATTACGCAACTGGGGTCTAGGCATGGTGAATCGCAGTCACTTTATAAAACGGCGTCTGATTGAACGCGCCCTTGGAGATATTAATCTTGAATAAACTATTTTTTAACCTTGCTGCTGTATGTGCACTCCTCCTTTCAGTGGGGCCTCTACAGGCACAGTCTGAGCAACAGATTAAGTCTGAGCTTCAAAAAAAGATTGGCGCCAACACCAAGATTAAGAGCGTGAGCGCCTCACCTATTAGCGGCATCTATGAGGTCATGGTTGGTAACGATGTGTTTTATACCGATACCAACGCTAAATACCTCATTCAAGGTGAAATTATTGAACTTGCTAGCGGCAAAAATATTACCGAGCAAAGACAGGCTGATCTGAATCGAATTAAGTGGTCTGAGCTGTCTCCAGCCAATGCCTTAAAAGCCGTCAAAGGAAATGGGACTCGGCAACTCGCCGTGTTTTCAGATCCCAATTGCGGCTATTGCAAGCGCCTAGAAAAATCCTTACAGCAACTAGATAACGTCACGATCTATACCTATTTGATTCCGATTCTATCAGCCGACTCTGCACAGAAGTCTAAGCAAATTTGGTGCTCTGCAGATCCACAAAAAACCTATGTTGACTGGATGATTAATGGCATCGCACCTAGCGGCAAGAGCGACTGCACAACCCCCTTAGACAAAAATACGGCTTTTGCAAAAACCTATGGCATCACAGGCACACCCACCCTTTTCTTTACTGATGGTAGTCGCTTTCCAGGTGCAGTACAAATTGCAGATATTGAAAAGAAATTTAGTAGTTTGAAGTAACTGATGATGAAAACCCCTCACCCCTCAGATTGGCCCGCTATTCAATATACGATTTGGTCAGCCGATCTAAATGGCCACCGCTTTCATGTCAAGCTTCGTATTGACAACCCACTTCCTAGCGGGCAGATCGTCCAAATGCCAAGCTGGATTCCAGGAAGCTATTTAATTCGGGACTTTAGTAAACACATTGAAACAATTCAAGCCTATGTTGCTGACAAGCCAAATCAACCGTTAACACTTGAACGAATCGATAATGATCAGTGGCGCTTACCTAATGTAGTTGGACCTGTTGATATTCTGACTACGGTATATGCATTTGATTCTTCCGTTCGCACTGCTTATCTAGGTACTGATCGCGCCTTTATCAATGCTAGTAGTTTGTGTTTATCTGTGAAGGGTCAAGAGCTATTACCTTGCGCCCTAGTCCTAATACCACCTCAAGATGCATCTGCTGATGATTGGACAGTGCAGACGAGTTTGCGCGCAGCCAAGGTTGACAGCCAAGGCTATGGCTTTTATCTTGCCAAAAATTATGATGATTTGCTGGATCATCCGATTGCTCTGGGCGTGTTTCAGATTGCGCATTGGAAATCCAATGGCGTTTCCCACAGCATGGCGATTCAGGGATGTATCCATGAAGTGGATTTAGCGCGATTGGCAATAGATCTACAAGCTATCTGTACGTGCACCATTGATCTTTTTGAGCCCGCAACGAAACAGGCTCCGTTTGAGAATTACCTGTTTCTAGTCAATGCGGTACTTGCCGGCTATGGCGGGCTTGAACATCGCGATAGCACTGCCCTGCTTTGTCGACGGGATCAGATCCCACAGATCCACACACCCTTAGATGAAACTGCTTATCGTGAGTTCCTCGGTCTATGTAGTCATGAATATTTCCATGCCTGGCTTGTTAAGCGCATTCAAGCTAAAGCCTTTCAACCCTACCAACTTCATCGCAGAAACCATACGCGCCTGCTTTGGTTATTTGAAGGCTTTACGAGTTACTACGATGATCTACAGCTATTACGTAGTAAACGGATTGATCTAAAGACCTATCTTAAGCTCGTTGCCAATCATTGGAATGGCGTTCTGCGAGGCCCCGGAAGACATAAGCAAAGTTTGGCTGACAGCTCTTTTGATGCCTGGACGAAGTACTACCAAGCAGATGAAAACACGCCCAACGCAGTAGTGAGCTACTACGGCAAAGGGGCACTGCTTGCCCTAGGTCTGGATCTTCAAATTCGGATGTTTACCCTGAACGAACTTTCACTGGATGATTTGATGCGCCTCATTTGGCAACGTCATGGCCTCACCATGAATGGCATTGCAGAGGATGGTCTTAATGACTTGATGATGGAATTATTGGGTCCTGGTTTTCATAAAACCTGGAGCGCATTTAAAGCCCGCTATATTTTTGGCGTTGAAGATATTCCGCTACAGAAATGGTTTGACCAAAACTATATTTCAGTTCAAACAAAAGCATATACCAAGCTAGAGAAAATTAAACTTCAGTTGGGTATGCGTCATGTCGATTCAAATGGCTGGCTCAAGATATCCCATGTGCTTGATGGCGGTGCAGCGCAACTAGCTGGACTTGCCCCTGGAGATTTGCTTGCCAGCATCAATGGGGAACGCATCACTGCAGCACGCCTAGATATAATTTTATCTAGCCTTGTAAGCAAACAAGTCATCACCATCAGCTTTTATAGGGATGATCTAGAGCATCAATGCATGACTACATTAGAAGAGAATCAAATGCCGGCACAATATGCATTAACTGCAGCGCATTAATGACGGCATTTTCTCCTACAGATATTCCTGAAGATTGGCGTAGTCTATTAGGTGATTACTTTGAGTCTGCCCAATGGCAAACTCTACAAAGTAAGCTTCAAGCAGAAATTGATTTGGAAGGTAGCCTGATTAGGCCAGAGCCCCAGAATTTCTTCAAAGCCTTATCGCTGACTGCCCTTTCTAATGTCAAGGTGGTGATTCTGGGCCAAGATCCCTACCATTCACCAGGCCTTGCTCAAGGCCTAGCCTTTTCTGTTCCTGGCCATATCCCCCTCAACTCTCGCCAATTCCCAAGCTCTCTTCGCAATATTCGCAAAGCATTGGCTTTAGAGGGCTTTGGTGCTCTTGCTAGCGGAGATTTGCATGACTGGGCAAAGCAAGGTGTACTCCTGCTCAATACAGCGCTGAGCGTCAAATTAGGCGAAGCAGGAAGCCACGCAAACCTAGGCTGGAAATCGCTCATTGATCGACTGATTGCTGAGTTGGTCAAGTACCAACCAAATCTTGTCTGGATGCTGTGGGGTGGACATGCCCAGTCCAAGCTAGCCCTCATTGAATCGGGGTCTCAGCAGCTCATCCTGCAGTCCTCCCACCCCTCAGGACTGGGGGTATATAAAACCGATCAGCCATTCTTACAGCCTGATGGAAAAGCCAGTTGTGGGCACTTTAAGAAAGCCAATACATGGTTAACAGAACATGGTCTGAGCCCAATATGCTGGGTAAACCAATCTGGAGAGGATCTCTTTGCATCAGATCAAGGCTCGCTGTTTAGCTAGGTACTTATTAGGCACTTAGTTAGATACTTAGTTAGATACTTAGTTTGCTACCTAGCAATCACCGCATAAAGGTAGCCTGACGCACTAGCAGCCACAATGGCACTGAGCCATTCCAGCATTTGTCCGGATTGGAAGAATCCGGCCCACTGCCCTGCGAAAGAGCTGGCGAAAGCCGCTAGGAAACCGATCAGAGCTGCCCAAAGGCACTTTTGACGCGATAGTTTGAGTGGTTTGAGTGATTGGGGACCTGGATAAGACACCCAGGCAAATAAGCCGGATACGCTGCCGATTAGTAAAAAAGCCAAAAACCCCATTGCAACCCCCATTAATAGCGCATCAATTCTATAATCACACAATGAAGTTGTTGACACTTGGCATCAATCATCACACAGCGCCGATTGCTATTCGAGAAAAAGTGGCCTTTGCCCCTGAATTTCTTCAAGAAGCGTTGCACGATCTTCGCCAACATCTGGTTGGCGCGAATCAGGCTGGGCTGCCAGAAGCCACTATTTTATCTACCTGCAATCGTACGGAAATTTACTGCGCCGCAAATGACGCCAATGCAGCTAGCTTATTACATGAAGCCACCTTTGACTGGCTAGCCAAAACCCAACAGTTAGCGGCAAGCAGCTTACAACCCCACGTGTATGCGCTGCCCCAGTCTGATGCCGTGCGACATGCCTTCAGAGTAGCTTGTGGACTAGATTCGATGGTGATTGGAGAGACCCAAATTTTAGGTCAGATGAAGGATGCTGTGCGCACCGCCAATGATGCAGGCGTCCTTGGAACCTATCTCAACCAACTTTTTCAAAAGACATTTGCAGTCGCTAAAGAAGTACGTAGCTCTACAGAGATTGGCGTCCACTCGGTGTCGATGGCAGCCGCATCAGTGCGACTTACAGAGCGGATCTTTGAAACCATTGCAGACCAACGCGTACTCTTTATTGGTGCCGGAGAAATGATCGCTCTATGTGCAACCCATTTTGCTGCGCGCAAACCAAAGGTAATAGCAATTGCTAACCGAACAACCGAGCGCGGTCAAGAATTAGCGGATGCTATAGCCAATCAGGACATCAACACAGAGGCCTTGAAATTATCCGATCTTCCTAGTCGACTGCATGAATTTGATGTCATTGTTTCTAGTACTGCATCATCTTTACCAATTATTGGTTTAGGCATGGTTGAGAGTGCGCTTAAGCAACGCCGCCATAAGCCTATGGTCATGATCGATTTAGCAGTGCCGCGTGATATTGAATCAGAGATTTCTCGTTTAAATGATGTGTATCTCTACACCGTAGATGACCTTGGCGTCATGATTCAAACAGGTGCTTCTTTGCGCCATGCTGCAGTAAGTCAAGCCGAAGCGATTATTGAAGATCGTGTTGGAAACTTTATGCACTGGATGCAGGGTCGTAAAACCGTTCCATTGATTCAGGATATTCAACAACAGGGTGAACATCTCAGACAGCTTGAGCTCGATCGCGCTATGAAACGCTTGATGCGGGGTGATGACCCTCAAGAAGTGCTCAACGCAATGGCGCAAGGCTTAACTAATAAGTTTTTACATGGCTCCCTACATGCTTTGCAACACTCTCATGGTGCCGAGCGTGATGCACTCATTAAATTACTACCCAAATTATTTTCCTCACACACTAAGCCAGAAGATCATTAGATGAAGCCTAGCATGCGGGCTAAGTTAGATCATCTAGATACGCGCTTAGCCGAACTCAACTCCCTGTTAACTACTCAAGAGTCTACGAAAGATATGGATCAATATCGTAAGCTCACGCGTGAGCATGCAGATATTGCCACCGTGGTTGAGCAGTTCGGTTTATATAAACAGGCTGAGTCAGATGCTCAGGCAGCCGAGGAAATGCGTAAAGATCCTGATATGAAGGACTTTGCTGATGAGGAGCAAAAGCAAGCACAGGCGACGATGGAGGTGCTAGCAGAAACATTGCAAAAACTATTGCTTCCCAAAGACGTGAATGATGAGCGTAATGTGTTTTTGGAGATCCGAGCTGGTACTGGCGGTGATGAGAGTGCTCTGTTTGCGAGTGATCTATATCGGATGTACACCCGCTTTGCAGAGCGCCAAGGCTGGAAAGTAGAAATTGTGAATGCTGCTGAATCCGATTTAGGTGGCTACAAGGAAGTAGTCCTACGCCTAGTTGGTCAATCGGTCTACTCCCGCCTCAAGTTTGAATCTGGCGGTCATCGCGTGCAGCGAGTTCCCCAAACTGAGACTCAGGGACGTATTCATACCTCGGCGTGCACAGTTGCAGTGATGCCAGAAGCTGATGAATTAGAAGCCGTCAAAATCAACCCCGCTGAACTACGCGTTGATACTTTTCGCGCTTCTGGGGCAGGTGGTCAGCATATTAATAAAACAGATTCTGCAGTCCGTATTACGCACTTACCCACGGGCACTGTGGTGGAGTGTCAGGATGATCGTAGTCAACATCGCAACCGCGAACAGGCTATGAAAGTATTGGTTTCTCGAATCATGGATGCCCGTGAACGAGAAAAACATCAACTCGAAGCGCAAACCCGTAAGTCTTTAGTAGGCTCTGGCGATAGAAGTGATCGTATTCGGACGTATAACTTCCCGCAGGGTCGGATTACAGATCATCGAATTAATCTCACGCTCTACAAAATTGACTCCATGATGGATGGCGACTTGGACGATCTATGTAATGCCCTTGCTTCTGAGCATCAAGCGGAACTACTGGCGGCACTAGGCGATCATTAACGACCTCTCAGATGGATGCAACCCGCTCATTAAAGGCATTACTCAGTAACTCAACATTGCCGCCCAAAGAAGCACGAATTCTGCTGGCGTACATTTTAGAGCAGCACTATCAGCTCCCTCGATCTGCCTTAATGTCTCGTGACGATATGGTGCTCAATGAGGAAGCCCAGAGGGCATGGCAAAACCTGGAGGCGCGCAGAATGCAAGGTGAGCCGATTGCTTATGTCTTAGGGAAAAAAGGATTTCACAATATTGAACTACTGGTTGCTCCAGGCGTCCTCATTCCTCGCCCTGAAACTGAATTGCTAGTCGATCTTGCCTTAGCCCAAATCAGTCGGCTACCCCAGATCCAGGGGCAAAGCGGGCCAATTCAATTGCTAGACCTAGGAACGGGCTCTGGCGCGATTGTTCTTGCCATTGCCAGTACTGCCCCAGAGGTAAGCTGCACCGCAACAGATCAATCGGAAGATGCATTGTTGATTGCACAAGAAAATGCACGATTATTAGGGCTTAGCAATAGGGTGAAATTTGCTAAGGGCAATTGGTACGAGGCGCTTGACGCCCAAATGCGCTTTGACGTCATTGTGAGCAATCCTCCGTATATTGCCAATCATGATCCCCATCTAATTGAGGGGGATTTGCGGTTTGAGCCATCATCCGCCCTCACAGATTTCGCCAGTGGGCTTACCTGCTTAGAAGCAATTATTTCCCAGGCGGATTCATACTTAAAGCCAGGGGGTTTCATTGCCGTAGAACATGGATTTGACCAGTCTGAAGCCGTAGTTCAGCTCATGGGTATGGCAGGCTTGGTGGATATTGAAGTGCATCTCGATTTGGCGGGTCATCACCGCGCCGCCTCTGCCAGGAAAAGTCGATCCGATCACTCATAGGATTCGACCAAGACACTTATTAGCCCTTTTTTCTATATAGGCTTAAAATTCAATTTATTAACAGCAGCATATTAACGACGTATTTTAGGAAAAAATGATGGATAACCAAGCAAAAATTCAAGAAATCGTGACTAGCCACCCTGTAGTGCTGTTCATGAAAGGCAACGCACAGTTTCCTCAGTGCGGCTTCTCCGGCAATGCGATCAACATCTTGCGCACCTGTGGTGTAAACGACATCTTCACAGTCAATGTGCTCGAAGATGAAGGTATTCGCCAAGGCATTAAGCAATTTTCAAACTGGCCTACTATTCCGCAGCTGTATATTAATGGTGAGTTTATTGGCGGTTCAGACATCATGACTGAGATGTTTCAGAGCGGCGAACTAAAAACCTTAGTGCAGGCTTAATTACTCAAACTCATCCTATTGATATTTTTGAGCATTTGTTCCATTCGTGACATTTGATTTAAGCACCCTGCTTTTATTTGGCCTGCCATTGGGTATATGTGCAGGCCTTTTAGTTTATGCGCTGAACTTGCGATCTGCCCTCATGCGAGTGCAAGAGCAAATTCAGAATGAAGGGGCTCTAACCACCACTTTACGAACTGAGCGCGATCAGGCCCTGCAACAGGCTATTCGACTAGAGGCAGAGTTACATTCTGAACGCAAGCAAGGCCTTGGCAGAATTGAGTCTCTCAACGAAGCTAAAGAAGCCCTCACCAGTCAGTTCAAGAATCTAGCAAATGAAATTTTGGAAGACAAATCCAAACGCTTTGCTGAGCAAAATGTGGCTAGTCTAGATGCATTGCTCAAACCACTACAGACCAAACTAAGTGAATTTAAAGAACAAGTTAATACGTCTTACGGTAATGAGGCGCGCGAACGCTTTGCCCTTAAAAATGAAATAGAACGCCTGGCCAATCTCAATCTACGCATGTCTGATGAGACCCGCTCCCTAACGCAAGCATTAAAAGGGGATTCTAAAGTGCAGGGTAATTGGGGTGAGCTGGTATTGGAGTCCATCCTAGAATCTTCTGGCCTACGCAAAGGTGAGGAGTATTTGGTTCAAGATAGTCATACTCTGACTGATGGTTCACGTCTCCAACCTGACGTAGTGGTCAAGCTTCCTGAGGGAAGAAGTCTTGTAGTCGATAGTAAGGTATCGATTACTGCGTATGCACGGCATGCCCAAGAAACTGACCCCGCCATTGCCGAACAAGAATTAGCGGCTCATATTCAATCACTACGGCAGCATATTCAGGGGCTGTCTTCGAAGAACTACAGTGCACTTTACGGTATTGGCTCGGTAGACTTTGTGCTGATGTTTGTTCCCATTGAGCCTGCATTTTTGCTGGCCTTAAAAACAGCGCCTAATCTTTATCAAGAAGCCCTCTCTAAAAATATTGTTTTAGTTTGTCCCAGCACCTTGATGGCTACGCTGCGAACTGTAGCCCATCTCTGGCGCCAAGACCACCAAAATCGCAATGCGCTAGAGATCGCAAAACAGTGCGGCAGCTTGTACGATAAGTTTGTCGGATTTGTGGATGACCTAGAAAAATTAGGTCAGCGATTGGATCAAGCCCAAACTAGCTACCATGATGCGTTTAACAAATTGAAGTCTGGCAAAGGCAACCTCATTCGGACTGCAGAAAAAGTACGGGAGTTAGGTGTTAAACCTAGTAAGAGCTTATCAAGCCCCCTGATTGAATCTGCTGCAGATCCTGAATAAACGGCTCTTTTGATTTTGACAAAATCAGATCCCCATTCTTATAGAAAAGTAGCTGTTGCAGCCTGCTTTGGTACTTTCTTAGAGTGGTATGACTTTCTAACTTTTGCTACCTTAGCTGTCATTTTTGGCCCCCTATTCTTTCCTTCTAGCGACCCCAATACGGCTCTTCTAGCCAGTCTAGCGACCTTTGGTGTGGGTATGGTTGTGCGACCACTTGGTGCCGCTTTTTTTGGATCATTGGGCGATCGCATTGGTCGTAAGCCCGTATTCATGATGACAATTAGCCTCATGGGTGTTGCTACTGTGAGCGTTGGATTTTTACCGACCTATGCCGATATTGGCATTTGGGCCGCAGTCTTGTTAGTCGGCCTCAGACTACTTCAAGGCCTTTCTGCCGGCGGTGAAATTGGTGGGAGTGCGGTCTACCTTACTG
This sequence comes from Polynucleobacter brandtiae, assembly GCF_002797575.1. Taxonomy (GTDB): domain Bacteria; phylum Pseudomonadota; class Gammaproteobacteria; order Burkholderiales; family Burkholderiaceae; genus Polynucleobacter; species Polynucleobacter brandtiae. Next base: position 256,478 of record NZ_PGTX01000002.1, read on the forward strand.
AACACGCAGGGCAAGAAAATCGTGGGTTCAAGACTAGTTTTTTACAACTCATGGGTCCTCTAGGCATTTTAGTATCGACTATTCAGGTGGCCCTACTTCGGCACTATCTTAGCGATGACCAATTCCAGTCTTGGGGTTGGCGTGTACCATTTTGGATGTCCCTATTGCTCCTGATCATTGCATTTTGGATACGTAGATCTTTAGAAGAAACCCCTGTGTTTCTAGAACTTAGTAAGCATGGTGCAAAAGTTGAATCGCAGTTGATCAATAACTTTAAGAACCCAGAAATTCGAAAGAGAATGTTTCTACTCTTTTTCTGTGTTTCATCCAGTGGTGCCATCTTGTTTTTCTGTGTACAGGTTTACACGGCCATTTTTCTGAAAACAGCAGCCCACCTTCCTAGCGCCTTGGTAGATCAACTCAGTATCTATGCGACCTTGGTTCTTTTCCCGCTGACTATTTTTACAGGATGGCTATCCGATAAAGTTGGTAGAAAACCAGTGGTGGTCTGTGGTCTGATATTCGGGGCGGTATTGATCTATCCGGCATTTGAGATTTTGCAGATACTCAGTGCGCAGTATCTTCAATCGAGCAATGACGTTTTCGTAGTCCAAATAGGGTTGATTCTGACCGCCCTATCCCTCTCACTGGCACTGGTGATCGGACCGCAATCGGCATTACTGGCAGAGCTTTTTCCGGCAAAGAATAGAAATAGTGCAGCCACCCTCCCCCATAATTTAGCGGCGGGGTGGATCGGGGGATTATTACCTCTGATTGTTACTGGCTTGAATCAATGGTCTGGTAACAGCATTGCCGGGCTTTGGTATCCCACGGTATTTCTGGGTTGTGGGGCTGTTGTTGCTTTGCTTTATCTGCCTGAAACCAAGAAAACAGATCTGCTTCTTTAGATCTGTTTCTTTAATCCACTAAGAGCACTTCTAAAAGCAAAAAGACCTAAATGCATGATCAATTTAGGTCTTTAAATGTGGTGCCCCTTGTCCGACTCGAACAGACCACCTACTGATTACAAATCAGTTGCTCTACCAGATGAGCTAAAGGGGCAACGATCAATATTGTAGCCTACTTCACAATCGTCAAGCTTGGCCTATTGGACCTGGGTTTGTCTGCAGGTGCATCAGATTGCCCTGCAACGTGCAATGCAGATACCTTTGTTGGATCAAACGGGAAGGACATGCCTTGCCCATTTTCCTTGGCGTAAATCGCTAATATATGCGTAACCGGCACCATGATTTTTCTGGGTATTCCGCCAAATCGAGCCTGAAAGCTAATCCAATCATTATCTAAATTCAGTTGATGGCAGGCCTCTACAGATAGATTTAGAACAATTTCATTGTTTTTCACGAACTCCATAGGCACCTCTACTCTTTCATCTACAAATACTGCAATGAAAGGCGTAAAACCAAAATCCGTGCACCACTGATGTAGAGCACGGATTAGGTAAGGCTTGTTGCTTGGAACGTCAGACATACTGATATCTCTGATGACGTCATGAGTCGCTTAGCGACGCATAACCTTTTCAGAAGGTGTCAAAGCTTCGATGTAAGCAGGTCTACTGAAGATGCGCTCGGCATACTTGAGTAAAGGGGCAGCATTACGGGATAAATCAATACCGTAATGCTCTAAACGCCACAACAATGGTGCTATTGCAACGTCCAACATAGAAAACTCATCACCCAGCATGTACTTATTTTTAACAAAAATAGGGGCAAGTTGAGTTAAACGATCCCGAATCGCTAAACGCGCTTTTTCATGGGTCTTCTCAGCAGGCTTACCTTTTTCATTCTCTAAAGCCGATACATGCACAAACAACTCTTTCTCAAAATTGAAGAGGAAGAGACGTGCGCGTGCGCGGGCAACTGGATCAGGCGGCATCAATTGTGGGTGAGGAAAACGCTCATCAATATATTCATTAATGATGTTGGACTCATACAAAATCAAGTCGCGCTCAACCAGAATAGGAACCTGACCGTAAGGGTTCATCACTGAGATGTCTTCAGGCTTGTTAAACAAGTCTACGTCACGAATCTCAAAATCCATGCCTTTTTCGAAAAGCACCAAACGGCAGCGTTGCGAGAATGGGCAATTAGTACCCGAATACAACACCATCATAAATTTATTCCTTAAATTTCTAAATCAATACAACACATTACTGCTTTAAATGTAAATCTGAGTTCAAGTCTTCATCTGAATCCGAATGTGAATTCAGATTCAGATCTGTTGTTAATGAATATCTTTCCAGTAGGCTTTATTTAAACGCCAAGCCAACAAGGTAAAGATTGCCAAGAACAAGAGCACAATTACACCAAGACGCTTGCGCTCTAGTTGCACTGGCTCAGCCATCCAAGATAAGAAAGCTACTAAGTCTGCGATGTTGTCGTCATACTCTTGGGGCTTCATTGTGCCTGGGGTCAACTGCTCAAACCCAACAAACACTTTTTCAACCCGAGTCTCGTCATGCGGATCTTTGCGTTCCTCAAACTTTGCCGCTCTCTCGCCTTGTAGCTGCCATAAAACATGTGGCATACCCACGTTTGGATACACTAGATTATTCCAACCGGTTGGTGTGGTGTCATCTTTATAGTAGGTGCGGAAATAGGTATACAACCAGTCTGTTCCACGCGCGCGGGCTTCAACAGATAAGTCCGGTGGTGTTTTACCAAAATACGCCTTGCCATCCTTTGGCGTCATTGAGATGGTCATTAGATCGCCTACTTTGGCATCATTCAGAATCAAATTATCTTTGATCTGTTGATCCGTCAAGCCAATATCGCGTAAGCGGTTGTAGCGCAAACTCACTGCTGAATGGCATCCCGAGCAATAGTTCACAAAGGTCTTGGCGCCATTTTGCAATGAAGCGTTATTACTGACGCGATTAGGAGCCTTGTCTAAAGGAAAGCCTTCCTCATTAGCATTGGCAGCCATTCCAAAACCTAAAGCAGCAACCAAAACCGTAGCCTGCAATACGCCTGTTACAGTTTGTAAAATTCGTTTCATACTAGTTCCTAATTTTTCTCAGGGATTGAATTAATGGGCTGCAAAAGTAATGCGATCAGGAACTTGCTTGAATGAACCCAGCGTGCTCCAGAACGGCATTGCTAAGAAGAAGCCCAGATAATAGATAGTACAAATCTGAGAAATCTTTTCAAATACGGGTGATGGTGGCTGAATGCCCAAATAACCTAGGATCACAAAGCTCACAACAAACACGCCATAAATGTACTTATGAAATTGTGGGCGATAACGAATCGATTTCACCGGTGAGTGATCAAGCCAAGGCAAGAAGAATAAGATCACTACCGAACCGCCCATAATAACTACGCCCCAGAATTTGGCATCAAATGCATAAAAGCCAGCCGCCAAAATCACGGCAATGGCAACGCATGCGCCTTTGACTTTGATCTCTTTACTGCGCAAGGCAAACATACCTAAGATCAATGCCAAGAAAATCCACAAAGGCAATAGGAAATTGGTCGTAGTAGCACGCAACATCGAGTAGAACGGTGTGAAATACCAAACCGGTGCAATGTGTGTTGGCGTGACAAATGGGTTTGCAGGAATAAAGTTATTCGCCTCTAGGAAGTATCCGCCCATTTCTGGAGCAAAGAATACGATTGAGGCAAAGATGATTAAGAATCCACCCAAGTACATCACATCGTGAACACTGTAATAGGGATGGAAAGGAATACCGTCTACTGGATTACCTTTGGCATCCAGCGTGTTTTTAATCTCTACGCCATCCGGATTGTTTGAGCCCACTTCATGCAATGCCAGAATGTGTGCTGCAACCAAACCAATCAATACCAATGGAATGGCTATCACATGGAAGGCAAAGAAGCGGTTGAGGGTAGCATCGCCAACCACATAGTCGCCGCGCAACCAAAGGGACAGATCTGGGCCAATTAGCGGAATTGCGGAGAACAAGTTCACAATAACCTGAGCACCCCAATAGGACATCTGGCCCCAAGGCAGCAAATAGCCAAAGAAAGCCTCGCCCATCAAGCACAAGAAAATGGCGCAACCAAAGATCCAAATGAGTTCACGGGGCTTACGATATGAGCCATAGATCAAACCACGGAACATATGCATGTAAATCACCACAAAGAACATCGAGGCGCCAGTGGAGTGGGTATAGCGAATCAACCAGCCCAAAGGCACTTCGCGCATGATGTACTCAACAGATTCAAATGCCTTAGCTGCATCTGGCTTGTAGTTCATCACCAGGAAAATACCGGTGATGATTTGGATTGCCAAGACCACAATTGCCAAAGCGCCAAAAATGTAGAAGAAATTGAGGTTTTTAGGCGCGTAATACTCGCTCATATGGCGCTTAAAGGCCTCAGTTACTGGTAACCGAGAGTCAACCCAAGCCATTACCTTGACTGCAGCAGATGAGCCAGCAGGGACTTCTTTTTCATGAAATGCCATTTATCTCTCCTTAGGCCTTCTTATCGTCGCCAATGACAATCTTGGTGTCGCTCAAATACATATGTGGCGGCACTTCCATGTTGTCTGGTGCGGGTTTATTCTTAAATACACGGCCTGCCAAATCAAAAGTAGAGCCATGGCAAGGGCAGAGAAAGCCACCTGGCCAAGTATTGGGCAAGGAAGGTTGGGCGCCTGCTTCAAATTTAGCGCTAGGAGAACACCCTAAGTGCGTACAAATGCCCACTACTACTAGATATTCTGGATTGATAGAGCGCCATTGGTTTTGTGCATATGACGGTGTTAGTTCAGCCTGATTTCTTAAAGAATCAGGATCCGCAAGCTCAGAATCAATCTTTGATAGCTCTGCTACCTGCTCAGGTGTGCGACGCACAACCCAAACCGGCTTTCCGCGCCATTCAACCATTCTCATCTCGTCTGGCTTCATACCAGAAATATCAATCTCTACCGCCGCTCCGGCAGCTTTGGCACGCTCAGAGGGCTCAAAACTGGCAACAAAGGGATATATGGCTGCCGCTGCGCCTACGCCACCGACGGCTGAAGTGGCGATCAGCCACTTGCGGCGATCATTGTCCATACTGGGGTCGTTACTCATTTACAAAATTCCTTGGAAGAATGTTTATAGGTGTAAATACTTAATGATGGTATTTTAAAGTAAAAAATAAGGTGCGTAAGAAAGCTGTGAAATTGTTATCCAGAAAACTAGGATTCAGATCAAAAGAAAGGTAAATATGAGCGTTTTAAAGGAATTTAGGGACTTTGCAGTCAAGGGCAACGTCATTGATTTAGCAGTTGGTGTCATCATCGGGGGCGCATTTGGGAAAATTGTCGATTCCCTTGTCAATGACATCGTGATGCCGGTTATTTCTACCCTGCTGGGTGGCCATATTGATTTCACGAACCTTTTTATTGTTTTAGGGAAAATTCCGGAAAATGTTCCGTATACCTACGACGCCCTCAAAAAGGCTGGAATTCCTATCTTTGCTTATGGCAACTTCATCACCATATCCATCAATTTCATCCTGTTGGCATTTGTGATATTTCAAATGGTCAAGGTGGTAAATCGTGTAAGAGTCATGGATGAGCCTCCAGCAGCACCCCCAGCTCCAACGCCAGAAGATATTGTGCTTTTAAGAGAGATTCGCGACAGCCTTAAGAAATAAAAGGGGAATGACAAACAACACTTAATCTAACGACCTTGCGCAAAATTTGTTTGGTCAAGGTCTAGGAATTTAGGGGAATTTTAATTTGGCATTCCCCAAATGTCTTAGGCACCTCTCATAACGTACAGAATAGTCTTTTCCAAGGTTGTATTAATTACCTCTGATTCATTATCAACACTACTTACTCAGGCTTAATACCTGCGATCTTAACGACTGCACCCCACTTGGATGATTCTGCCTTAACCAAGGCTATAAAGTCTGCCGGTGTACCGCCGCCAATTTCATTTCCTTGGGATAGCATTAACTCTCGTAATTGTGGATCCTTAAGAGCTTCATTAGCTGCTGCGTTGAGCTTATCAATAATGGCTTTGGGAGTACCTTTGGGGGCAATCAACCCTTGCCAATTAAGTACTTCAACTTTTGGATACCCTATTTCAGCAAAGGTAGGTATGTTTGGAAGCAATGGCGAGCGCTTTTTACTGGTAATGGCAATTGCTCGCAACTTATCAGCTTTAATACTTGGCATTGCTGAATACATTTGATCAAACATCATGGTGACGTTGCCTCCCATTAAATCGGTCAGCGCTGCAGAGCCACTCTTATAGGGCACATGAATCATATCAATGCCTGCGCTTTGTTTAAAAAGCTCGGCAGATAATTGATGACTTCCTCCAATACCACCTGATGAGTAGGTCAAAATGCCAGGCTTAGCTTTGGCACTATCCACAATATCCCCTACTGTTTTGTATGAAGAAGATGGGTTCACCACCAGAACCAAAGGGCCTTTTTCAATTAAAACAATAGGCATCAAATCAGTTTCAGGGTCATAGCGTAAGTTACCAAACAAGGTTTTATTCACAGCCATCGGTGCAAAGTTGCCCATACCAATGGTGTAGCCATCTGGCGCAGCGCGAGCAATCAACTCGGTACCGATATTGCCACCAGCTCCTGCTTTATTTTCAACAATAATCGGCTGCTTCAAAATGACGCTCATCTTTTGGGCAATCTGACGACTGCGGGCATCAGCCCCTCCACCAGCCCCGTAAGGAACAATGAAGTTGATTGGCTTATTAGGGTAATTTGTTTGCGCTACAGCTTTCAGCGGCATGAGTGCCAGCAATCCCATTATTAATGTGAGATCTATAAACTTGATTGAACGCATGACTATTCCCTTTAAAAATATCGATAAAAATTACTGTGATGAATTGGCAAAGCAATTTGCTGAATGGCGCTGAAGCAACCGAAACTGCGCCCTACTAATCACGATTAATCAACCGTAATCTTTGCTTTTTCAACTACCTTTGCCCAGCGGGTTTGCTCAGACTTAATAAAAACCCCAAACTGAGCTGGTGTATCGCCAATCAACACAGCCCCGTCTTCCAACATTCTTTTGGAATCCTCTTTTGACTTTAAACCCTTAGCAATATCTTTTTGAAGTCTGTCAATAATCGATTGTGGCGTTCCAGCAGGAACAATAATTCCATACCACTGAGAGGTTTCAAAACCCTTGTAGCCCGATTCCGATATGGTGGGAACATTGGGCAACACCTTTGAACGCTCAAGCGAGCCAACAGCTAGCGGCCGCAATGTGCTGCCTTTTATCTGCCCAATTAGAGAGGGCAAACCATTGAAGGTCGCTTGAATTTGACCGCCAATTAAATCGGTCAACATTGGGCCAGAACCTTTATAAGGAACATGCACTAAATCAATACCTGCTTCCACAGAAAAATATTCCATTGCCAAATGTCCAGCGCTTCCATTGCCTGCTGAACCATAATTAATCTTTCCAGGATTCTTTTTGGCATCAGCCACTAAATCTGCTAATGTCTTAATTGGATTCTTTTCGCTCACTGCAATTACATTAGGCACTTTCGCCACCAAGGTAACAGGAGCAAAATCTGTATTTGGGTCATATGGCAATTTTTTCCCAAACAATGCAGGATTAACAGCCAATGTACCTACGTGGCCTAGCATTAAAGTGTAGCCATCTGGTTTAGCTCGTTTAACTTCCTCCATCGCAATATTGCCAGCGCCACCGGGCTTGTTATCAACATAAACGGATTGGCCCAGACTAGTACTAAGACTACTAGCAACAGATCTAGCAATGATTTCAGAGGTTCCGCCAGTAGCAAATGGGACTACCAGACGAATAGATCTGTCTGGATACGCTGAGAGTACAGGCAAAGAAAATAAGGTTGCAAAACACCCAATCAAAGCCGTAAAGAAGATATTAATGAACATTAAAAATTCCCAAAAGAAAGCCAACAAAACACTTAAATAAAATCTCCCACTTAACCGTAAAGCAACTTTCAGCTTCCCACAAGTTGAGATTTGGCTGGTCACTGAAGCGTAGTCGGCCTAAAAACAATACCAGAAGTTGAGTCAGTAACTCTCAAAAATCAACGCTCAGTAACACCACCACACACAATGAATAAACCCACTACATTGCTGTAGTGGGTTTATATAAAGCCAAACTAATTACAAACTAGCTCATGCTAGCAAGCGATTAGAAAGTGTGACGTAAGCCTAATGCATAGCCAGAAATTGATGAACCGGCAGTTGCGCCAACGATAGAGCTACCGTTAACAGATGAAGTTTGGCTGTGGCCAAAAATTCCGTATAAGTTAGTGCGCTTACTTAAGTAGTAGTTTGCGCCCAACTGGTAAGCAGTAACGTTAGCTGTTGGCTCGCCTGCACCAAATGCCTGATAACGACCAAGACCAGCAGATGCCCAAGCTTCGATCACTGGAGTTACATAACTACGAACACCAATCTGTTGACCTGAACGACTGAGGTACTTGCTTGAGTTATTGGCATCTACAATCTTACGATTTACATAGTTTGCATACGCTTTTAAGATTCCGAAGTCGTATGTCGCACCACCGTAATACTGAGTATCACTGGTATTTGTTGTACTAGCAACAGTAACGGCTGTTGAAGGGAACGCAAGTGCTGGATCAAATGTTCCTGCGGCACCTTGGATTTGCTGTTGCTTAAAGTTAGAGTAAGCAGCTGTTACTAACAATTTGTTCAAAGTGTAATCGCCTGAGAAACTTACACCAGTAAAAGTGTTTGGACCACCGGTTACAGCTGCTGCGGAACCTACTTTTCCGTTTGTAGTAGCTGTCGCGGGTGTTGTAGCTACAGCTGCAGTTGTGCGCTGAGTTGCATCTTGTCCGTTCATTACATAGTTCGCAGCCAATCTGAAACCAGCAAAACGAGCTGTTTCACCGTACAAACTGTTAGTTGTCAAAATAGTTACAGCTGTTGATGCTGCACCTTGACCGTCTTGTGATGCTGACAAACCAACTGGACGAATGATGTTACCTGCAACGTTGTTACCGTTACCTGGGTCTGTTGGGTTCAATGCATTCATCCACAATGCTGTGTATTGAGTACCGATGGAAGCTTGCCCGATACCGTTTTTCTTCAAACCAACAAAACTTTGGCGATTGTTAGGTGCCCATGTTGTACCTTGTGGCTGAAGACCAAATTCTGCTGTAAAGAACGCAGAAGTACCACCACCTAAATCTTCAGTACCTTTAAAACCGATACGGCTTGATTGTTCAGCTGACTGACCAAAAGAGCTATTAGTTACTTTTTGTGTAGAAGGACCATTGCCTTGGATTGCACCAGTTGTAGCTGGGCCACTTGCAGAGTTACCAACATAACCTACATCCAAAATACCGTAAACAGTCACTGATGACTGAGCTTGTGCAGCTGATGCAAATGCACCGATTGCTGCAACTGCTAGTAGTGATTTTTTCATTCTTTAAATCTCCATAAATTGAAAGTAATGCCCAAATAAAAAAGGGACTCATGGATTTTGCTTGTATTGCTTTGCTAGACTGGTGGTTAGGGTATTTAAGCGCTGTTTTTGCTTGTCAAAAGATAGTTTTTTGGCTTTCTTCGTTGTATCAGGGCAACAAGCACTTTGTTTTCTGTCTTTTTAGGCCTTTGAATGCCAAAATTGTCAGATGGCAAGCCGTGAATTCTTAAAAATCCTGCAGTCCGCCCGTTTAGGTGATGTTTCCGCGCAACAAAATGTAGCTGCGGCTTACCTCACAGGCGCCTTTAAAACCCCGATTCAACCCGCTAATGCCTTGATTTGGCTGGAAAAATCCTATCTTTCCATTACCAATCAAGAGCTTAGCAATTTAAGCTTAGAAATTAGTCTAGGTTCTGGTGATCACCCCACTCACCCCCAATTGCTTGGCATTTTGGAGCAAATTGCTACTGTGCCTTTGGCTGCCACCCTCAATTCAACTGCTTTTGGCTTTGGCTGGGAAATCTTTTGGCAAATGGCGCAAAGGGATGTTTCAGCAAATCATGCTGTCCAGTGGCAACTAGCCGATTTACTACTGCACCCAGATAAAAAAATACTTCAGGCCAACCTTGTTGATTGGCTAGCAAATAAACGTGGTGAGAGTCGTGTTGAGAATCACGGTGTGAATCGCGATCAGAGTGATGGCCATTTTGTTTCTCTGCAAAAACAAGCCAAAGCATTTTTGATGCATTTAGCCAGTATCGATACCCCGTTCACCTTGTCAGCAAAAGCCTTACTGATTCAGCTACAACCCAAAGACGAGGCGCTCTCTTCACTTTGGGGTGCTTGGGTAGAAGATGAAAACGAAAGCGCACTACTGCAAGCAGCTGAGCTTGGCTTGACTGTTGCCAAATACACTCTGGGCTTAAGGCTGGCCCAAACCACTCAAGCTTCTGCATTAACGAATAACAGTTCTGGAAAATCAAATGCCTCTTTGAAAAAAGCAGCCTATTGGTTAGACATGGCGGCAAAAGATGGTGATCGCAATGCTTGGTTTGCGTTAGGAGAAATTTATCGCCGCCCACAGTTTTCTGGATACAGCGCTACCGAGAGCGATCGTTGCTTTGGTATGGCAGCAGATCTCGGTCATGCACAAGCGCAGTTTTTAAAAGGCGCCCACTTATGGCGTAAGCGAGAGAAGTCTGAAGAAAAAGTACGGGGTCTACAAGCCTCTTATTGGATATGGCAGGCCCATCAACAAGGTGTACCTGAAGCAACATTATTACTTTCTAAGGTTTTAGAAAATATTACTAATCAAAAAAGCAACGATTGGCATCGTTTGGCCACCAATGCCCAAACAGTCATTAATCATCATGCTGAGCATCAATTGGATCAAGAGTGGCTTTTAATGTGCCATCGCCTCATTATTGCCAATCAATTTAATCTGAGCAAAGCTGAGCTTTTACTATGCGAAGTCAGCCAACTGCAGCATGAGCATTGTGTGGTGGTGGATATTAGGCATGAGCTACCCAAAATACTTCCCCGGCTTATTCAGATTGATACAACCCAGCAACGTCGCTGCTTGCTAGCCGCCGCTAAAGCTTTTGTAGGAAGTGAATCAGATCAGGAAGGTAATCTGCGACAAAGACGCTATCGATTTGATCGGCTCACCGAGTGGCTCAATACGCACTACGCGCAAGATCAAGCAGTGGTCTAAGCACCCGGATTGTTTGCGTTGGCGTTGGCGTTGGCATCAGCATCAGCATCGGCAGAGTCATCATCGCCTGGCTTAGGCACATAAAAACGGGCAATCAACAAACCCAACTCATACAGCAGGGTCATTGGAACCGCTAACAAGAGCTGCGACAGTACATCTGGTGGGGTAACCACTGCAGAAATGACAAAAGCGCCCACAATGACATAAGGTCGAATTTCTCGAAGCTTTGCTAAGGAAACGACGCCCATTCTTACCAGCACCACCACTACTACTGGCACTTCAAAAGTAATACCAAACGCCAAGAAAGTAGTCATGGCAAAACTTAAGTAATTATCAATGTCAGTTGACATCTCCGCGCCCAAGGGAGCGTTATAACTGGCCATAAACTCAAAGACGGTTGGGAATACTAAAAAGTAAGCAAAGGACATGCCAAAGATGAATAAGCTGTAACTACTGACTACCAAAGGCACAATTAATTTACGCTCATGTTGGTAGAGGCCAGGGGCAATGAAGGCCCATAACTGATACATCACCACTGGCAAGGCAACCAAGAAGGCCACCAGCATAGTGACTTTCATAGGTACAAAAAATGAGCCGGTGACATCCGTCACAATCATCTTTCCGCCAGCAGGCAGGGCTTTTAATAGGGGCTGAGCAAACAAATGAAAAATGTCAGGCGCCCAGTACACCAAACACACAAAAACAATGATGATGGCTAAGCCGGCCTTAATGACCCGGTCACGCAATTCAAATAAATGCGATAGAAACGATTCTTGAAGACCGGAGTCTTCGGATGGGTGGTTATCCGACATGAGTAATTAGTGATTGCTTGCGCTGTGGTGAAAACGCTTCATTCTGGCGGCGCCCGATTGCACCCGGGTACGCATTCCCGATGAACGCTTAAACCAAACGGGCCTGGCTGCACGCCGAACACCCCAGCTTTTACGCCCTTGGCGCATTGACTTCGCTAAAACCTCTTTGGCATCAAGCGGCGCTCTGGTGAAGTTGCTTTCATAAATGTCCGCTTGATCACTGAGGTTTGCTTTCGCTTCGTTGACTGTCGATGCAATACTGTTCTCCACCTCTTTAAACATCGAGGTGCTATCTTCACGCAGCTTCTTAAACTCTTCGACTTCCATCTGGCGACTAACCTCAGACTTCACATCTGCCATGTAACGCTGTGCGCGGCCAAATAAATTACCCGCCATACGGGCAACCTTAGGCAGACGCTCGGGACCAATCACCACTAAAGCCACTACAGCGATAAGCGCGAGTTTAGAAACACCAAGGTCAATCATGAATGGATCGATGGATACATCGATGTGTACATCGCATGATTATTGCTTGATGTCTTTAGCTTGTACATCTACCGTTTTTTCTGTAGCAACCGTGTTTTGCTGTATCTGGTCCGGGGTTTCTGTCTTAGGCTCTTCAGATGCTTTCATACCATCCTTAAAACCCTTCACAGCACCACCCAAATCAGCACCCATGTTGCGCAGTTTTTTCGTGCCAAATACCAGCATCACAATAACCAACACAATTAACCAATGCCAAATACTAAATGAGCCCATCATCAATCTCCTTGGATTATTTTTTCCACGGGCGGGGTCCGCCCATCACATGCAGATGCAGGTGATAAACCTCTTGCCCGCCATCCGCACCATTATTTACCACTAATCTAAATCCACCATCTTGGCCAGGACGACAACCCTGCTCCTTTGCAAGCCGCGGTGCTAATTCCATCATTCTACCTAGCATTGGTGCATCGACAGGCTCGGCTGACTCCAGCATCGCTAGATGCTTCTTCGGAATGATTAGGAAGTGCACTGGTGCAGCAGGGTTAATGTCTTTAAAAGCGTAGATTTCCGCATCCTCATAGACCTTTTGGGAAGGAATGAGGCCTTGAACAATCTTACAAAACAAACAATTCGGATCATGGTTCATCACTTATCCCTTAGTCCTTAGTCCTACTGTTCTTTACTCTGTACCAGCTGCTTTGCGAGCCGCCTTCTCTTCAATACCCGAGGTACCAAGACGACGCTCTAGCTCGGCAATGACGTTCTCCGGGCGCAAATTAAACTGAGATAGCGCAACGAGGCAATGAAACCACAGATCGGCGACCTCCCCAACCAATAGCTGCTGTTGCTCAGGCGCTAAATTGGCATGGCGAGAATCCTTTGCCGCCATCACTGTCTCCGTCGCTTCCTCACCAATCTTCTTCAAAATCCCATCATCGCCCTTGGAAAAGAGCAGCGCGGTATAGGAAGTCTTCGGATCGGTCTGGCCCGCCTTGAATGCATCACGACGTTGATCAAGCACATTAGCTAAATGCGCTAGCGCAGAATCGAGGTTCGATGAAGGTTGGGCTGGAGTCGTCATAAGCTCATTTTATGTCTTTTGAGTACTGAAAGCACAGTTTGCTTACTTTTGAGACTTGGATTCATCTAGCCAGCTGGTAGTCGCACAATCCCAGCCCTGAAAAAAACAACTGTGTTCGCCGGTGTGACAGGCAATACCGTCTTTTTGCTCCACCACTAGCAAAATAGTATCCCCATCGCAATCCAAACGCACGTCTTTTACTGTTTGGGTGTGGCCAGACTCTTCACCCTTATGCCAAAGTTTCTGACGTGAACGGGTCCAATAAACTGCCTCACCCAGGCGTAAAGTCGCCAACAAAGCATCTCGGTTCATCCAGGCCATCATCAAAATATCTTTACTTCCGAACTCTTGGGCAATCACCGGAACCAGGCCCTGCTCATTCCAGCTCACGGCATCAAGCCATGGCCCTGCTTCTATATTGGGATTTGGTGTAAATGGACTCATCTTTTGATCAACTCGACACTTTTCTCATACGCTTTAAATACGAACAGGAATACCTTGGCTAGCCATATATTCTTTTGCTTGGCCAACCGTGTATTCACCATAATGAAAAATACTCGCCGCTAGTACAGCATCAGCATGGCCTTTGGTGATGCCATCCACTAAATGCTGCAAATTACCGACCCCGCCTGATGCAATGACCGGAACGCTCACGGCATCACTGACAGCCGCGGTTAATTCCAAATCAAAACCATCTTTACTGCCATCGCGATTCATACTCGTGAGCAAAATCTCGCCAGCGCCACGCTGAGTCACCTCTGTTGCCCATGCAACGACGTCCATACCCGTAGCTGTTCTACCGCCATGGGTAAATACTTCCCAATGGCCAGCCGGCGTTTTTTTGGCATCGATCGCAACAACAATACACTGCGAACCATAGTGGGCGGCGGCATCAGAAACTAAATCAGGATTAGTCACCGCGGAAGAGTTCATGCTCACTTTGTCAGCACCTGCATTGAGTAAACGTCTGACGTCCGAAACGACACGCACACCACCACCAACCGTCAGTGGAATAAAAACTTGTGAGGCAACAGCCTCGATGATGTGCAAAATGAGATCGCGCCCATCGGAGGTAGCGGTAATGTCTAAAAATGTAAGTTCATCAGCACCCTGCGCATCATAGCGGCGCGCGATTTCAATAGGGTCACCCGCATCGCGTAAGCCAACAAAGTTGACCCCTTTCACTACGCGCCCTGCCGTCACATCAAGACAAGGAATAATTCTTTTAGTGAGCACGGATCATTACTCTAGATCATTTTCTTAGTAAATTTGAGTGTTAACTCATCAGCGTATTGTTGAGCCACTGTTAAATCCAGATCGCCAGCATAAATAGAGCGTCCTGCAATCACACCCATGATGCCTTCAGCCTCAGCCTCACAAAGTGCCTCAATATCTTGATTATTGGATAGGCCGCCACTGGCAATCACGGGTATACGAATGGCTTGAGCTAATTTAATCGTGGCATCCATATTGACACCCTTGAGCATCCCATCGCGCCCAATATCTGTGTAAATGATGGCTTCGACACCCCAGTCTTCAAATTTCTTAGCTAAATCAATCACTTCGTGTCCCGTGATCTTGCTCCAACCATCAGTAGCTACTTTGCCGTCACGTGCATCAAGGCCAACCATGATGTGCCCTGGAAATGCAGCACAAGCGTCTTGTACAAAGCCTGGGTTTTTTACCGCCGCCGTACCAATAATCACCGTAGAGATACCGTCATCCAGTAAGCGCTCAATCGTTTCTAAATCACGAATGCCACCACCCAGTTGAACCGGGATCTCATTACCCACGGCTTTGAGAATGGATTTAATGGCAGATTCATTTTTTAGCTTACCGGCAAATGCGCCATTCAGATCCACCAAATGCAAGCGACGCGCACCCTTACTAATCCAATGGGCTGCCATTGCGCCCGGGTCTTCTGAGAACACCGTGGCCCGATCCATATCACCTTGCTCAAGTCGAACACAGTGGCCATCTTTTAAATCAATTGCGGGAATAAGTAGCATAGCAGCGCGTTAAGTAAGCGTTATAAAAATATTAAGGTTGCCAAGAAACAAAATTTTGATAGAGCTTTAATCCGTATTCTGCACTCTTTTCCGGATGAAACTGCGTCGCGAAAATATTATCTCTTGCTACGGCAGAAGTAAACCAATCTCCATATTCAGTTGAGCCCACAATGTCTTCGTTACGCTGGGGTACAACATAGTAACTATGAACAAAATAGAAACTAGTGAGGTCCGGAATACCATCCCATAAAGGGTGCTC
This sequence comes from Polynucleobacter brandtiae, assembly GCF_002797575.1. Taxonomy (GTDB): domain Bacteria; phylum Pseudomonadota; class Gammaproteobacteria; order Burkholderiales; family Burkholderiaceae; genus Polynucleobacter; species Polynucleobacter brandtiae. The sequence continues at coordinate 272,235 of NZ_PGTX01000002.1, forward strand.
CCTATCTTGGCGCACTTGGTTCCAGCCCATATGCGGGACTTTGTATACAGAACCATCGGGCTGACGCCTGCCGGTTAATTCAAAACGGCGAACTTCTCCTGGCATCAGTCCTAGGCAGGGGGTCCACAATTGATCGGCATTTGCTCGCACTTCAGCACTTTGGTCGAACATCATCTGTTCGCCAACACAGACACCTAAAAATGGTTTGTTTTTTGCGGTCTCTAGCAATGCTTCAAGTAGGCCTGATTCCTCAAGGTGCCTCATGCAGTCAGGCATGGCACCCTGACCTGGCAGCACTACACGATCGGCTGAGATGATGTCTTCTGGCTTGCTAGCAATCAGCACGTTAGCATCCGGGGCCACATGATGGAATGCTTGATATACAGAACGCAGATTGCCCATTCCGTAATCAACAATTGCAATGGTTTGTGCCAAAGTGAACCTGTGTTTTCTTATGCTTTAGCAGTCTTCAGTCTTCTAGCAAAAGCACCAGAAGCGCTCTAAATTACAGACTACCCTTTGTGGAGGGAACAACGCCCGCTGCCCGTGGATCGATTTCCAAGGCCATCCGAAGTGCGCGACCAAAGGCTTTGAACACAGTCTCAATTTGGTGATGGGCGTTAATTCCCCGCAAATTGTCAATATGGAGCGTCACACCAGCATGGTTTACAAAGCCGCGGAAGAACTCAATACTGAGGTCCACATCAAAATCACCTACCCGTGCACGTGTAAAAGGTACATTGAATTCCAGGCCAGGACGACCTGAAAAATCAATCACTACCCGAGATAAAGTCTCATCTAGAGGCACATAGGAATGCCCATAACGGGTGATACCCGCTTTGTCGCCTACTGCCTTCGCAAAGGCCTGGCCCAAGGTGATACCCACATCCTCAACAGTGTGATGATCATCAATATGCGTATCGCCTGTAGCCATTACTTTGAGGTCAATCATGCCGTGACGGGCAATTTGATCGAGCATATGGTCTAAAAACGGAACGCCGGAGGCGAGCTCGGCTTTTCCTGAGCCATCTAAATTGATGACAATCTGAATTTTGGTTTCCGAAGTATTTCGGGTAACGTCGGCTTGCCGCATGCTTACGTGCGCCGCGAGGCGAAGTGTTGATTGAAGCCTCATAATATCATTTCTAATACTGAATTAAATACTGCGTTTTTTACTTACCTGCTGATTTTTGACCAGAGTCCCTCATGAGCCGTTTTTGGAACCCCGTTGTTCACACCCTCACTCCATATGTTCCCGGAGAACAACCGCAAATGGAGCGGCTGGTGAAACTCAATACCAATGAAAGCCCTTACGGCCCATCACCCAAGGCGCTTGCAGCCATTGAGCAGCACAATAATGATGATTTAAGGCTCTATCCTGACCCTGAGGGTAGCGCCCTCAAGAAAGCTATTGCAACTTTGCATGGCTTGGACCCAAAGCAGGTCTTTGTCGGTAATGGCTCGGATGAAGTGCTTGCTCACATCTTTTTAGGGCTCCTCAAGCAAGCCAAGCCAGTTCAATTCCCCGACATCACCTATAGCTTCTACCCGGTGTACTGCAAGCTATTTGGCATTGACTATCAAACCATTCCATTGGGCTCAGACTTTGCAGTACATCCTGAGGATTTCAAGGTCCCTAGTGGGGGCATCATTTTTCCCAATCCCAATGCCCCTACCGGACGTTCTATTTCCAGAGCAGAAATCGAGGCCTTGTTAAGCCGCAATCGTGATTCAGTGGTGGTCATTGATGAAGCTTACGTGGACTATGGAACCGAATCTTGCATTCCGCTCTTGCGTGGGTCAGCCTGTCCGGAAAATTTAGTTGTCGTGCACACCCTGTCTAAGTCCCGCGCTTTAGCAGGCTTACGTGTGGGCTTTGCGGTGAGTCATCCCACTTTGATTGAAGGCCTTGAGCGAGTCAAAAATAGTTTTAATTCTTACCCGCTGGGTAAATTAGCCCAAGCAGGTGCAATTGCCGCTATTGAAGATCAGGCGCACTTAGAGTCAAGCTGTGCCAAGGTCATTCAAACCCGCGAACGCTTAGTGCAGGTATTAGCAGCGCTAGGCTTTGAAACCTTGCCGTCCACTGCTAACTTTATTTTTACGCGTCACCCAAAGCATGCGGGGGCAAAGCTGTATCAGGCCTTACGTGATCGTGGCATCATCGTGCGCCACTTTAAGCTACCCCGTATTGAAGAATTCCTGCGCATCACTATCGGCACCGATGATCAAACCAATACGCTGCTTGCAGCTTTGAAAGAAATTCTGGTCTAAGGTAACTACTTCAAGCGCATTTCCGCTGCACGGGCATGGGCTTGAAGACCTTCGCCATGGGCTAAAGTGCTTGCTACTGCGCCTAAGGTTTGGGCACCTGCTTCACTGACCTCAATCATGCTCGAGCGCTTAATAAAATCATAAACACCTAAAGGTGAAGAAAAGCGCGCAGTACGAGCAGTTGGTAAAACGTGATTAGGGCCAGCACAATAATCGCCTAAGGATTCGCTTGTGTAGTTGCCTATAAAAATAGCGCCGGCATGCCGAATCTGTTCTGCCCACTGGCGCGGATCAGTTGTGCAAATCTCTAAATGCTCAGCAGCAATCTGATTGGCAATGTCACAAGCCTCTGCCATGTCTTTTACTTCAATTAATAAGGCACGATTGGTAAGCGAGGTCTCAATCACTTTCTTTCGAGGCATCTCTGGCAATAATTGATTGATGCTAGCTTGAACCCGTTCAATGAAACTGGCGTCGGGGCAAAGCAAAATAGACTGCGCTAATTCATCATGCTCGGCCTGCGAAAATAAATCCATCGCAATCCAGTCCGGATTGCTTGAGCCATCACAGAGCACTAAAATTTCCGATGGTCCAGCAATCATGTCAATACCAACCGTACCAAATACTCTGCGCTTGGCTGCCGCAACATAGGCATTACCTGGACCCACAATTTTATCAACGGCAGGAATGGTTTTAGTGCCATAAGCTAAGGCACCTACGGCCTGCGCACCGCCAATCGTAAAGACCCGGTCCACCCCTGCCAACCAAGCTGCAGCCAGGACAAGCGGATTTCGGGTTCCGTCTGGTGTAGGTACAACCATGATCACTTCAGATACACCAGCCACTTTGGCTGGAATGGCATTCATCAGCACCGAGGAGGGGTAGGCAGCTTTGCCACCAGGCACATAAATCCCCACACGATCCAGTGCAGTGACTTTCTGACCTAAACGAGTGCCATCAGGCTCGGTATATTCCCAAGAGTGGCAACCGGTTTCAATTTTTTGCTGCTCGTGATACGCGCGCACCCGTTGCGCAGCAACGTCTAAAGCAGTCTTCTGGTCTGCCGCCAAGCCCTCATAAGCCTGCTGTAACGCTTGCTGAGAAATCTCTAATTCAGTCACGCTGGCAACACTCAAACGATCGAACTGTTTTGTGTAATCTAAAACAGCAGCGTCTCCGTGGGCTTGCACTTGCGCCAAAATCTGGACGACTGCTGCATCAATAGCCTCATCATCGGCCATCGGCAAAGAAAGGCTAGATAACAGAATTTCCGTAAATCCTGGATCGCTGCTGTTGAGGCGTTTTACGTGGATGGCTGTAGGCATATTATTTGAGCAACTCAAAGAAAGGCTGTAACTGAGCACGTTTACGTTTATATGAAGCCTGATTCACTACCAGTCGCGCACTGATATCGGCAATCGGCTCTACTTCAATCAGGCCATTTGCACGCAAGGTATTTCCAGTAGACACTAGATCCACGATTGCATCGGCTAAACCCACTAATGGGGCTAGCTCCATCGATCCATACAAATGAATCGTATCAATATGTACGCCCTTGTTCGCAAAATGCTCGCGAGCACAATTGACATACTTGGTAGCGACCTTTAAACGAGAGCCTTGTTTGACAGCAGCAGCATAGTCAAAACCCTCTTTGACCGCTACTGACATTCGGCACTTCGCAATATTGAGATCAAATGGCACATACAAACCGTCTGTACCATTTTCCATCAACACGTCTAAACCAGCCACCCCAAAATCCGCTCCGCCAAATTGAACGTAGGTAGGGACATCCGAAGCGCGCACAATAATTAAACGGACATCAGGATTAGAGGTCTCAATAATTAATTTACGTGATTTTTCAGGATCCTCAAGCGGACGAATACCGATCTTGGATAAGATCTCAGCGGTTTCTTCAAAGATGCGCCCCTTCGAAAGGGCTAAAGTTAACTTCATGTCTTAATTATCTATCAGGCTTAATGAATTCGCTTAATCTGAGCCCCTAATAAGGTGAGTTTTTGCTCCATCCGATCATATCCGCGGTCCAAGTGGTAGATACGGTCTACCTGCGTTTCGCCTTGAGCGGCCAAACCTGCAATGACTAAACTGGCTGATGCCCGTAAATCCGTTGCCATCACCACTGCACCAGAGAGCTTTTCTACACCTTGGACTACAGCGGTATTGCCTTCAATCGCAATATCCGCCCCCAAACGATTCATCTCTTGAACATGCATGAAACGATTCTCAAAGATCGTTTCCGTAATGGTAGCGGTACCGCTGGCGATTGCATTAACTGCCATGAGCTGCGCTTGCATATCAGTCGGAAAGGCAGGGTATTCAGAGGTGCGGAAGTTAACAGCTTTGGGACGCACTTGCATTGAGGCCTTAATCCAGTCAGGCCCCACTTCCATCTCTAGCCCAACCTCTTTTAATTTAGCCAGAACAGCATCTAGCGTATCCGGGCGGCAATGTTTTACCAGCACTTCCCCGCCAGTGGCAGCTACCGCACATAAAAAGGTACCTGTCTCAATACGATCAGCGATGATGGTGTGCTCAGCACTATGCAGTTTCTCAACGCCTTGAATGACCAGGCGGTCAGTGCCAATCCCAGTGATCTTTGCACCCATCTTCACTAATAGTTCAGCTAAGTCACCGACTTCAGGCTCCCGTGCGGCATTTTCTAAAATAGTCGTGCCGGTTGCGAGGGTGGCGGCCATCAATAAATTTTCAGTACCGGTAACGGTAATCATGTCCGTCAAAATAGAGGCTCCTTGCAGACGCTCTAAAGGCGGCTTCATTTCTGCCTGAATATAACCACTCTGAATTTGAATGGTCGCCCCCATCGCCTTTAAGCCTTTAATATGCTGATCCACTGGACGCGCACCAATTGCGCAACCTCCGGGCAAAGATACTTTAGCGCTATGCATTCTAGCTAGCAAAGGGCCGAGAACCAATATTGAAGCCCGCATGGTTTTCACCATCTCATAGGTGGCTTCAGAGCTCTTGATATCTGCTGCATGGAGCACTAGATGCGTTCGATTGGCCTCATCTGGAAAGGATACTTTTACACCGATCTCTTGTAAGAGCTTAAGCATAGTGCGCACATCTTGTAGGTCGGGCACATTACGCAATACGATCGCTTGATCGGTTAATAGGCAAGCGCACAAAATAGGGAGTGCTGCATTTTTAGCCCCAGAAATCAATACTTCGCCCTTGAGCGGAGTACCGCCCACCATACTTAATTTGTCCATGAATGGATTCCAGTAAAAAACGAAACGGGTACGACAGCCCTCTTAAGCTGTGGCGTTTTGGGCAAACTCTTCAGGCGTAAAAGCCTTAATAGAGAGTGCATGCACTTCAGCTTTCATACGATCGCCCATGGCAGCATAGACCAATTGATGACGCTGAATTAATCGCTTACCTGCAAACTCAGGGCTCACAATCGTAGCAAAAAAATGCTGGCCATCGCCTTCAACCTGTATATGCGTGCAAGAAATGCCTTGCTGGATATATCCCTCAATTTGTTCTGGGGTGGGCAACATACTCTCTCCTAATGACGAATTATTTTGTATTGGTGTTTTGATATTGAGTGCGTAGTCAATTACTCATTAACTTCTGAGTTTGTAGCCTTTTTGCAATAAACGCAAAGCTAGCGCTGAGACTAGGATAAAAAAACAAGCGATGATGACTAGACTTCTCCAGGGTGAAATATCAGAAACGCCGAAGAAGCCGAAACGAAATCCATCAATCATGTAGAAAAAAGGATTGAAATGGGAGACGATTTGCCAAGCCGCGGGCAAAGAATGAATGGAATAAAAGACGCCCGATAACATCGTTGCCGGCATGATAATAAAGTTCTGGAAGGCAGCCAATTGATCATATTTGTCAGCCCAGATACCTGCAATGAGGCCCATACTTCCTAATATGGCTGCGCCCAGAAACGCAAATGTCAAAATCCACAGTGGGTATTCAAATGCAGGTGGTGCATACAGCGCAGTAATGGCCAGCACTCCAAATCCAACCACTACCCCACGAAATACTGCAGCTAATACATAAGCAGCATAAAACTCTATATGGCTAAATGGCGCCAATAGTACAAATACCAAGTTACCAGTCACTTTTGACTGAATCAAAGATGAGGAGGTATTAGCAAAAGCGTTTTGGAGGACACTCATCATGACTAGACCAGGAATCAAGAAAGTTGAATAGCTCAAGCGGCCATAAATCTCCCTACCTTCTAATACTTGACCGAAGATCATCAGGTACAAAATAGCCGTCAAGACCGGCGCTGCAACCGTCTGAAAGCCTACCTTATAAAACCGTTTGATTTCTTTACGCAAGAGCATCGGAAATCCGCTGCCGTAAATTAAAGCAGGGGGTGTGAGAATCTTTTTCACAATACGCTGCCCGACATAATATTGACGAAAACATTCTCAAGATCGGTTTTACCCTCACCATCTTTTTTAATTGAGCCGTACTGACTCAGTAAATTCTGAGTAGTGTCGAGAGCCACAATGGTTCCTTGCTTAAGCATTGCAATACGCTGGCAGAGTGCCTCGGCCTCTTCTAGGTAATGCGTTGTCAATACGATCGTATGACCATCTTGATTGAGGCGGCTAATAAATTGCCAAAGGGATTGACGTAACTCCACATCTACCCCTGCTGTAGGCTCATCTAAAATAATGACCGGGGGTCTATGAACCAAGGCCTGAGCGACCAGAACCCGTCGTTTCATACCGCCGGATAAAGCACGCATATTGCTGTCTGCCTTATTGACTAGATCAAGATTGGCCATGATCTCATCAATCCAAGCATCATTATTGCGGATGCCAAAGTACCCCGACTGAAATTGCAATGTTTCGCGCACCGTAAAAAAAGGATCAAATACTAACTCTTGCGGCACGACGCCCAACATTCGGCGAGCCTCACGAAAATGGCTCTGTACATCCGCCCCCATAATCGCAGCATGGCCATGATCCGCAGTCGCCAAACCCGCCAAAATAGAGATCAGCGTTGTCTTACCCGCACCATTGGGTCCCAGCAAACCAAAAAACTCACCTTGCTCAATCGATAGGGAAACCTGATCTAGCGCCTGCAGTGCACCATAGTTTTTGGATATGTTTTTAATGGAGATTGCTGGATGCATACTATGACAAACCAAGTAATGCTGACACGCCATATACACTGGCTAGCACCGTTAACTTTTCTGGGGCTCCAGTCATTTGTAGGTTTAAACCGCGAGCCTGCAAGTTCTTTTGCCATGAAATTAAGACTGTCAATACCGTTGAGTCAAAATCTTGAAGGCCAGAGCAGTCAATCAATCCTGATGTAGTCAGGCTAAGCAAGCCGTCTCTCTCCAACTGCACAGCATTGGCTTGTGTTACTGAAGCAGGTAATAAAAATGACATCTTCATTGGGGCTTAATTAGCGGGCTTAACAGTTGCTAGCTGCTTGTTTCGGTCCTGCAAAAATTTCACCAAGCCATCGATGCCATTTTGACTAATTTGATTGGCGAACTGATTTCGATAGGCCTCGACTAGCCACACGCCCATGATGTTCATATCGTAGACTTTCCAGCCATTGGCGGTTTTCTCAAGGCGATAGTCAAGCGATACGGGATCGCCTCGCCCAAGCACAACCGTCTTGACAATAACTTCCTTATCGTCTGGAGCTGCACGTAAGGGCTTAAATTGAATCGTTTGGTCTCGTAACTGACTCAATGCACCTGAGTAAGTGCGCATCAACAGGCTTTTAAATTCTGCTATTAATTGCGCCTGCTGTTCAGGGGTCGCTTTTTTCCAATTTGGACCCATGGCCATTTCAGTAGTACGGCGCATATCGGCATAAGGAAGAATCTTTTTCTCAACCAATTCGACAATGCGAGGAATATTCCCTTTCTGAATCTCGGGATCAGATTTCACAGAAGCCATCACATCAGACACCACTGCTTTAATCAGGCCATCGGGAGTCGACTGATCAATGACTTGAGCGCCAGCATTGCTCAGTACTAAGAAAAAGCTAGCAAGCAATACCGCAAGGTAGCGTTGAATTATTTTGTTACTTTTCATATGTTCTCGATCATGACGCTATAACCAGATTTATTTTAAATGCTTTGCATTCAATCACTGCCGACGATGCCTATCATTCATAGGGATTTTGATAAGGCCGCACTAAGGGCTCTTCATCATCGCGCCCCTCATTGATCTGATACTCACGCCGCTGAATATACGCATCACGCACAAAGCTATATTTATCAATTGCCGCACCATCGAGCAAGTCACCAGCCTCGTAATAGGTATTGCGTCCATTGACTACGCGCAGACCGGTAATGCTGTTACGCAAGCCAATATCTTTTACATACTTAAATAAGTAATCTGACTCCAGATCAGCACCCGTACCAAAGGTATCGCGCACACTACTAGGTCCAAAGAATGGCAACACCACATAAGGCCCCGCTGGAACGCCCCATACGCCAAAGGTTTGACCCCAATCTTCTTTATGTTTTGGTAAACCACCTGGCGTTGCTAAATCAATCAATCCACCTAAACCCATTGTGGTGTTCACAACAACCCGCATGAGGTCTGTAAATGCATCGGCTGGCTTACCTTGCAGTAAGTTTTGCAATGCGGTGTAAATATCACTGTAGTTGCTAAAAAAGTTGTAAACCCCGTCACGAATAAACTCGGGCAATACAAAGCGATATCCGGTTACCACTGGCTTCAGTACATAGGCATCCAAGCCCTCGTTAAACTCAAAAACAGATCGGTTAAATGGCTCCCAAGGATCTGCGGGAGAGCGCTCAACGCCAGCAGGAATAGATGCGCACCCTACAATTACCGATACTAGGCCAAGCAATACTAAGCGCCTAAGCCTCTTCAGTAATGGCATCATTTTGCTGCGCCCTTGTCTTGTGCCTTGTCTTGTGCTTTATCTTGGCCGCTATCAGCAGCCTTGTTATATAAGAATTGACTGATGAGGCTTTCTAAAACAATGGCAGACTGAGTTTGCGTAATTCTGTCGCCGGAGGCTAGCATGTCATCCGAGCCACCAGCATCCAAACCAATATATTGCTCGCCCAATAAGCCGGAAGTCAAAATCTTCGCGGCTGAGTCTTTCGGGAACTTGTAGCCCTCTTCGATAGTCATCAACACAGTCGCCTGATACGTTTTGTCATCAAAAGAAATATTGGCAATCCGCCCAACCACCACTCCAGCACTCTTGACTGGCGCACGTGGCTTGAGTCCGCCAATATTGTCAAATCGCGCAGAAATTTTATAGGTTGGCGCAAAGGAAACGGCATTCATATTGCCGACCTTTAGGGCTAAAAATAAAGCAGCTAGCAAACCAATTGCTACAAAAATTCCGACCCAAACATCAATTGCACTTTTTCTCATAAGAGTCCTAGTTCGTACTTTCTAATTCGAGAACATCATGGCCGTTAGTAAAAAATCTAACGCTAAAACCGATAAAGAGGAGATCACCACCGTACGGGTAGTCGCCTGTGAGACGCCTTCGGGCGTGGGCTTTGATTCGTAACCTTGGTAAAGTGCAATGAAAGTGACGGCTACACCAAACACCACACTCTTGATTAGGCCATTACCTATATCCGAGAAAAGATCAACGCCCCCTTGCATCTGCGACCAAAACGCCCCAGAGTCCACACCAATTAGCGGAACTCCTACAAAGTAACCGCCCATCACACCTACTGCAGTAAAAATCGTTGCCAAAATAGGCATCGCAATAATACCCGCCCAAAGCCGTGGGGCGATCACACGACTAAGCGGATCAACAGCCATCATTTCCATAGCACTTAACTGCTCACCGGCTTTCATCAAGCCGATCTCTGCTGTCAGTGAGGTGCCGGCTCTACCAGCAAACAACAAGGCAGTAATAACAGGGCCTAGTTCACGGGTCAGTGAAAGTGCAACCAATAAACCTAATGCCTGCTCTGAGCCATAGCGGTTTAAAGTGTAATAACCCTGCAAGCCCAGCACAAAGCCAACGAATAAGCCAGATACGGCAATGATTACAAAAGAGTGATTACCAACGAATAAAATCTGATCACATACCAAGCGAGGTCTTTTTAATAAAAATCCAGAGCGCATGATCACTGCCGCAAACATGCGTGCAGCAAGGCCAAGGCTTGCGAGATTGTGGCGTACAAAAAACCCTAGATCCCCTAGGAGATTAATGGATTTGTAAAGAATATTCATTGTGCTTTCACCCCAAAATCTTCCTCAAGCGTTTGCCCTGGGTAATGAAATGGCACAGGGCCATCTGGTGACGCATCTAAAAACTGACGGACAAAGGGATCCGTTGAGCGGCTCAATTCTTCTGGTGTACCTTGTGCACCAATCCGACCGTTGGCAATGAAATACACGTAATCCGCAATTTCAAAAGTTTCCTCAACATCGTGAGTAACCAAAAGGCTGGTTGCTCCTAAGGCACTATTTAAGTCACGGATCAAGCGAGCCGTAATACCCAATGAGATCGGATCTAATCCTGCAAAGGGCTCGTCATACATAATCAGAGGCGGATCCAATGCAATGGCCCTTGCTAAAGCTACACGACGCGCCATGCCACCCGAAATTTGCGAAGGCATTAAATCCCGCGCACCCCGTAAACCCACAGCATTTAATTTCATTAAAACTAAAGAACGCAACAAGTCTTCAGTCAAATCAGTATGTTCACGTAATGGAAAAGCAACGTTCTCTAAAACACTAAGGTCGGTAAACAGTGCGCCAAACTGGAAAAGCATGCCCATACGACGGCGTGCCGCCATGAGTTCAGCAGAGTTCATTTTGCCAATATCAGCGCCTTCGAATAACACTTGGCCTGACTGAGCTGCGAACTGCCCACCAATCAGGCGCAAGATAGTGGTCTTACCGCACCCCGAACCCCCCATCACCGCAACTACTTGTCCGCGACGGAACTCCATATTGAGCCCAGATAGGATTTGTCTCCCACCCAGCTCATAAGCAAAGTTCACATTCTCAATCGATACAACAATCTCACCAGAAAAATCTTGCTGGGTATTCACTGAGTTCGACGTATCGCGGTTCATATCCCTCACATTATCGCGGCAGAACGGAAGACCCCATTAAATACTCATCTACTGCTTGGGCGCACTGACGACCTTCACGAATAGCCCAAACTACTAAGGATTGACCACGACGCATGTCGCCAGCAGCAAATACCTTAGGGACATTGGTTTGATAGGCATTTTGACCATCAACCGTCGCTTTTGCGTTACCGCGGGCATCTTTTTCAACGCCAAAGGCATTCAAGACTTGTTGTGCAGGAGATACAAAACCCATGGCCAGTAACACTAGATCCGCTTTAATCTCAAATTCAGAGTTTGGCACTTCTGACATCTTTCCGTCTTTCCACTCCAAACGAACGCCAATCAGCTTCTCCAACTTGCCGTCTTTTCCTTCAAAACGCTTGGTTCCGACGGACCAATCACGATCACAACCCTCTTCATGGGAAGAGGAAGTGCGCAACTTGGTTGGCCAATAGGGCCACACTAATGGCTTATTTTCTACTTCAGGAGGCTGTGGCAATAATTCAAACTGGGTAATCTGTGCTGCGCCATGACGGTTGGAAGTTCCCACGCAGTCAGAACCAGTATCTCCGCCACCGATGACGACAACATGCTTGCCAGTTGCCCGAATCTCGTTCTTAAAGTCGCCGGCGTTCTCTTTATTCTGCGGAATTAAGAACTCCAAGGCATAGTGCACACCAGCTAATTCACGGCCTGGAACAGGAAGGTCGCGGGGCTGCTCAGCACCACCGGTAATGACGACAGCATCGAAGTCTTTCATCAACTGATCAGGTGAGACTGTTTTGCTTGAGTAATTTTTGACCTCAACTCCCATGGCCTCTTTGCCTACGAAAACACCTGTTTCAAACTTTACGCCTTCAGCTTGCATCTGCTCGACACGACGGTCGATCAACCATTTTTCCATTTTGAAGTCTGGAATACCATAACGCAACAATCCACCAACGCGATCATTCTTTTCAAATACGGTGACGTCGTGACCAACGCGGGCCAATTGTTGTGCCGTTGCCATGCCGGCAGGCCCACCACCGACTACTGCAATCTTTTTACCGGTCTTCGTTTTTGGTGGCTGCGGAACAACCCAACCATTTTCCCAGCCTTTATCAATAATGGCATGCTCGATTGACTTGATGCCCACGGCTTCACTATTAATACCTAATGTACACGCAGCCTCACATGGCGCTGGACAGATACGGCCAGTGAACTCTGGAAAGTTATTGGTTGATTGCAATACATCCAATGCATTCTTCCAATCATTTTGGAATACCAGATCATTGAAATCTGGAATGATGTTGTTCACAGGGCAACCGCTATTACAAAAAGGAATGCCGCAGTCCATGCAACGAGCACCCTGTACTTTAGCTTCTGCATCTGTCAATGCCACTACAAACTCTTTGTAATGATGAAGACGTTGAACTGGTGCTTCGTAGGTTTCTGCTACGCGCTCAAACTCCATAAATCCAGTGACTTTACCCATATCGAATCCTTAGTTATCTTTTCTTAGTATCTAGACGTATTAGTGGAATTACTTAAGCAGCAACTGTTTTGTTTTGCGCTTTTTCCCACAACTCACCTAAAGCACGTTTGTACTCAGTAGGAAGTACCTTTACAAAGCGACTGCGGGCATTACCCCAATCAGCCAACAGTACTTTAGCGCGCTCGGAACCAGTGTGACGGAAATGACGCTCAATCAAATTTTTCAAAATTTGCTCATCCGTCAAACGCTCACCACCATCCTTCACATCAACAGGAGCGTGCCACTGCGACTGAGGCATCTGAGCAATTTGTTCAGCAGAAGACAGCACTTTTTCTAAGCTGGCCATACTGGTGTTACAACGCTTTTCGAATAAACCATCTTCGTCATACACGTAAGCAATACCACCACTCATACCGGCTGCAAAGTTACGGCCAGTTGCGCCCAGAACTACGACCGTTCCACCTGTCATGTACTCGCAGCCGTGATCGCCAGTACCCTCAACGACAGTGGTTGCCCCTGAATTACGAACTGCAAAACGCTCGCCAGCTACGCCATTAAAGAATGCCTCGCCACCAATTGCGCCGTACAACACAGTATTGCCCACAATAATGTTTTTTGCCGTATCGCCACGGAATTCATGTGGCGCGCGCACGATGACACGTCCACCAGATAAGCCTTTACCAACGTAGTCGTTGCCATCACCCACTAAATCTAGCGTGATGCCGTGGGCTAAAAATGCTGCAAAGCTTTGCCCAGCAGTACCATTCAATTGAATATGAATCGTGTCATCAGGCAAGCCAGCATGGCCGTAACGCTGAGCTACTTCACCAGACAGCATGGCACCAACGGTGCGGTTTACATTTTTCACTGGAACGATGAAAGAGACTTTCTCGCCGCGTTGAATTGCAGGCTCACTCTTCTCAATCAGAATGTTATCCAGGGCACTACCCAAACCATGCTCTTGAGTGAGGATCTGATAACGCGGGGCATCAATAGCAACTTGCGGCTCAGCAAAAATCTTACTGAAATCTAAGCCATGGGTTTTCCAGTTATCAATTCCTTTGCGGGTATCTAAATAGTCAACTCGCCCGATCAAATCATCAAACTTTCGAATGCCCAATTGCGCCATGATCTCGCGTACTTCTTCAGCAATAAAGAAGAAGAAGTTCACCACGTGCTCTGGCTTACCAGAGAATTTTTTCCGCAACTCTGGATCTTGAGTGGCAACACCCACTGGACAAGTATTGAGGTGACATTTACGCATCATGATGCAACCTTCAACTACCAGTGGGGCAGTTGCAAAACCGAACTCATCTGCGCCCAGTAATGCGCCAATCACGACATCGCGCCCTGTTTTCATTTGGCCATCAGCCTGAACACGAATACGACTACGCAAACCGTTAAGTACTAAAGTCTGCTGGGTTTCCGCCAAACCCAACTCCCATGGTGATCCTGCATGCTTGATGGAGGATAGTGGTGAAGCACCAGTACCACCGTCATGCCCAGCAATGACTACGTGATCAGCCTTTGCCTTAGCAACACCCGCTGCAATAGTACCGACACCGACTTCAGACACCAGCTTGACTGAAATATCAGCCGCAGGGTTCACATTCTTTAAGTCATGAATTAACTGTGCAATATCTTCAATGGAGTAAATATCGTGGTGGGGTGGCGGAGAAATCAAGCCAACACCAGGAACAGAAAAGCGCAGTTTACCGATGTAATCAGAAACCTTGCCACCTGGCAATTGCCCGCCCTCGCCTGGCTTAGCACCTTGCGCCATTTTGATCTGAATTTGATCAGCAGAACGCAAGTATTCTGTTGTTACACCGAAACGACCTGAAGCCACCTGCTTAATTTTGGAGCGCAATGAATCGCCATCCAATAAAGGGATATTCGCTTCCACAACATCGCTACCCAAAATACTCGCTAAGGTTTCTCCTTTTTTAATTGGAATACCCTTCAGTTCATTGACGTAACGATTAGGATCTTCGCCACCTTCGCCAGTATTCGATTTACCGCCAATGCGATTCATCGCAATCGCTAAAGTAGCATGGGCTTCAGTAGAGATCGAGCCTAAAGACATCGCACCGGTTGCAAAACGTTTCACGATTTCTTTTGCCGATTCCACTTCATCCAACGGAATTGCTTTAGCCGGATCAAGCTTGAACTCGAATAAACCTCGTAAAGTCATTTGGCGCTTGGTTTGATCGTTGATCAGGTTTGCATACTCTTTATAGGTTTGATAGCCCTTATCAATACCAACACGAGTCGAGTGCTGTAACTTCGCAATCGTGTCGGGCGTCCACATATGGTCTTCACCCCGAATACGGAAAGCATACTCACCACCAGCCTCTAACATATTGGTCAAGACTGGGTCTGCACTAAACGCCGATTGATGCATCCGCAGGGCTTCTTCAGCCACCTCAAATACACCAATACCACCCACGTTAGAAGGTGTACCCTTAAAGTAATGATCAATGACATCGTGATTTAAACCAATGGCTTCAAAAATTTGTGAACCGGTATAAGACATATAGGTAGAGATGCCCATCTTAGACATCACTTTTTGTAAGCCCTTACCGACTGCTTTAACAAAGTTCTTCACTGCTTTTTCAGGCGATAAATCCCCTGACAATCCTTTAGCCATTTCAGCCAGTGTTTCTAGGGCGAGGTATGGATGAATGGCTTCTGCTCCATAGCCGGCCAAAAGCGCAAAGTGGTGTGTTTCACGTGCACTGCCAGTTTCAACTACTAAACCAACGCTAGTACGCAATCCTTTTTCAACCAAATGTTGATGAATCGCTGAGGTAGCCAACAAAGCAGGAATCGCAACGTGCGCTTCATCTACTTGGCGATCACTCACAATTAGGATGTTGTAACCAGAGCGCACAGCATCAGCAGCTTCTGCACAGAGTGATGCTAGGCGCGCTTCAATACCCTCTTTGCCCCAAGATGCCGGATAACAAATATCTAGCTCGTATGAACTAAATTTACCATTTGTGTAGTGTTCAATATGACGAATCTTAGTGATGTCATCAAAGTCTAAAATCGGCTGACTGACCTCTAAGCGCATTGGTGGGTTGATATTGTTCGTATCCAATAAATTGGGTTTTGGCCCAATAAATGAAACTAAAGACATCACCATATTTTCGCGAATCGAATCAATCGGCGGATTAGTTACCTGAGCAAATAGTTGCTTAAAATAATTGTAGAGGGGCTTATTCTTGCTAGAGAGAACGGCTAAAGGACTATCGTTCCCCATCGACCCGATTGCCTCTTCGCCATTCATTGCCATTGGCGCCATGAGATATTTAATATCCTCTTGCGTGTAACCAAAAGCTTGCTGGCGATCTAATAATTTTGCCGCTGGACGAATAGTCTTTTCTTCGTCAATTAAGTCAGCTTTGCTTGCGTCCACTTCATCTAGCTTGACGCGTACCGCATCAATCCAGCTCTTGTAAGGCTTTGCTTTTGACACCGCATTTTTAAGTTCGATGTCATCAATGATGCGTCCTTGCTCCATGTCAATCATGAACATCTTGCCTGGTTGCAAGCGCCATTTTTGAACAATCTTGCTCTCAGGAATCGGTAATACGCCAGCCTCAGAACCCATGATGACCAGGTCATCATCCGTTACGTAATAACGTGCTGGACGCAATCCATTGCGGTCTAAAGTTGCACCAATTTGACGACCATCCGTGAATGCCATTGCTGCTGGGCCATCCCATGGCTCCATCATAGAAGCGTGGTACTCATAAAAAGCACGACGATTTTCGTCCATTAATGCATGCTGCTCCCAGGCTTCTGGAATCATCATCATCATGGCTTGGGCTAATGGATAGCCTGCCATTACCAACAACTCTAAGCAGTTATCAAAGCAGGCCGTATCTGATTGGCCTGGATAAATGAGTGGCCACAATTTCTTCAAATCGTCACCGAGCACTGGAGAACTAATTGCGCCCTCGCGAGCGTTAACCCAATTCACGTTGCCTTTAACTGTATTGATCTCGCCGTTATGCGCAATCATCCGATATGGGTGAGCCAATTCCCACGCTGGGAAGGTATTTGTTGAGAATCGTTGGTGCACCAAAGCCAATGCAGAAACCGTACGCGCATCTTTCAAGTCCTGGTAATAGGCACCCACTTGATTTGCTAACAACAACCCTTTGTACACAATAGTACGGGCTGACATCGATGCCACGAAATATTCTTTACCGTGCTTTAAATGTAAATCCTGAATTGCATGACTTGCAGTTTTGCGAATGACATAAAGCTTGCGCTCTAATGCATCAGTAGTCATGATGTCGCGTCCGCGCCCAATAAAAATTTGACGAATAAATGGCTCTGTCATTCTTACTGTTGGTGACATTGGTAGCTTCACGTCGATTGGAACATCTCTCCAACCCAACACGACCTGCCCCTCTAAACGTACTGTACGTTCTAATTCTTGCTCGCAAGCCAAGCGTGAGGCATGCTCTTTTGGCAAGAAAATCATACCGACACCATATTCACCAAAGGGTGGCAACGCAATTCCTTGCTTCGCCATTTCTTCTCGATACAGCAAATCTGGAGTCTGAATCAGTATCCCAGCACCATCACCCATTAACGGATCTGCACCCACGGCACCCCGGTGATCTAAGTTCTCCAGAATCTGCAATCCTTGAGCAACAATCTCGTGGGATTTTTTACCTTTGATGTGTGCAACAAATCCTACGCCGCACGCGTCGTGCTCATTTTGAGGATCATAAAGTCCGTGGGCGATGGGGCGAAGTGGTGATTGAATTTGCTTAGTCATGATATTTCCGTGCGCCTCTAATGGCTTGATTACTTTTGGAAGATCAAATATAGGGGAATACCCATGCTGATGCAATAGAAATAAAATAACTCTGTCCCATTTAATTATGGGTTTAACTCAAAAATTAGATTATAAAAGGGACAGAGTCAAAATCTTGCTAGAGGAAATCGGTGTACTCATACCCCCTAATCCTCTCTAAGCCATTGAAATTATTGAAGTTATCTTCTTAGGGCGACCCCGGCGACGAATCTTAACCTGCTCGGGATTGTTCTTAAAAAGCTTTTGTGCATAAACATCCCTCATCCAGGGCTTTGAGCGTAGAAGCGCTTCTGTAATTTGTTGATCCTCCCAGTAGGGGGCACCCTCCTTCACAAAAGTAGCCCAAGCCATTTGTCTTTCAAAGGGGGTATTACCTAATCTCCAAAAATGCTCGTGGTCCACCAACCAAGTTTCGGCAGTCCCACTAATATGGGACCCAAAACTAGTCCAGCTTGATCCCTGTGGACTCGACTCAAATCCGGATCTCACTGGATTGAGCTCGATGTAGCGTTGGCATCGCAAAAAATAATCGGGGTCTATCAAGGACGATCGATACCGCCCCTCCCAAATAGTGCCAGAGCGACCTTGCTGCTGATTAAAGTACTGAACATAACGTCGACCCAAAGACTGCATCGTTTTAGCAAGCGAATCAACATGCTGAGGTGTTATCAAAAGATGCACATGATTTGGCATCAAAGCAAATGCATGCACAGAACAAGCAAATTGTTTGGCCGCTTCGCGCAACCAGTCTAAATAAATACGACGATCAGCATCTTTATAAAAGATTGTTTCTCGATTATTTCCCAGCACCATCACATGCATTGCTTGGCCAGGGATGATCGTACGAGCCTGTCGTGCCATTACCCTAACGAACTACTGAAGTTCGCGAACCCCATTGCCATTAGAAAATTCAGGGATAAACCAGTCGCCGTCCAATTGACTAACGCCTGCAGGTACTTCACGCGTCTGTTGTGGCTCGTCTCGTAGAGCGGTCGCCATATAAGATGTCCACATAGGCAAAGCAAGACCGCCGCCAGTCTCTCGATCACCTAAGCTAGCAGGCTTATCAAAGCCAATCCAGGCGATGGCTACCACCTTTGGGCTATATCCTGCGAACCATGCGTCATGAGAGTCATTCGTAGTGCCCGTTTTACCGGCAATATCACTTCTTCCCAACTTCGCCCTGGCACTAGCAGCCGTACCCGTCTTGGTCACCTCTTGAAGCAAGCTATCCATAACAAAGGCAGTACGCGCATCCAGGACGCGTGTTGCATCTACTTTTGCCTGAGTTGGCTTTGCCTCGAACAAGACAACCCCTTTTGAATCCACCATCTTATTAATTAAGTAAGGGTCAACTCGATAGCCTCCATTAGCAAAAACACTGTAGGCAGAAGCCATTTGCAATGGGGTTACTGAACCAGCACCGAGCGCCATGGTTAAGTAAGGAGGGTGTTTCTCGGCTTCAAATCCAAAGCGTTGGATGTAGTCCTGTGCATAGGAAGGGCCAATAGCGCGAATAATTCGCACTGACACTAAATTTTTAGATTTAGCTAGCGCATTACGCAAACGCATCATGCCATCGTACTTACCGTCATAGTTTTTGGGTTGCCATGCCTGACTACCGGTCTCCATACTTCCAATCGACAGCGGTGCATCGTTGACCATCGTGCTAGGTGAGAAGCCTTTTTCAATCGCAGCGGCATAAATGAATGGCTTGAAGGATGAGCCTGGTTGACGCTGCGCCTGCGTTACATGATTAAATTGATTGCGACGAAAATCAAATCCACCTACTAAGGAAAGAATCGCGCCCGTCTCGGCATTCATTGACACAAATGCTGCCTCTACTTGAGGTAGTTGTGCCAACTTCCAAACGCCGCCATCAGATAACAGTCTAATAATTGCACCGGCACGTAAGCGTTTTTTTGGTTGGGCGCTATCAGTCAAGGAGGCTGTAGCTAACTTCATTCCCTCTCCCTTTAGAGTGATAATGTCCCCAGTAGCAATCATGACTTGCATCTCTTTTGGCTTGAAATCAAGAACAACTCCGGACTGCAAATCATCTAATTGTGGATGTGCAAGCAATGCCTCATCAATCACGCGTTGACGCTTGACAGTTTCCTCGGGTAATTCAATGAATCCCTCAGGGCCACGGTAGGCATGGCGCAGATCGTATTCAAAAATACCGCGACGCACTGCTTTATAAGCCGCATCTTGATCAGCCTTCAAGATAGTGGTGTAAACATCAATTCCCTGAGAGTAGATTGCCTCACCGTATTGGGTAAACAATAATTGCCGCACCATCTCTGATGGAAAGTCAGCTCTGGTACTGAACTCATTTCCAAGGCCGCGTATGTGCAACTCTTCGGCCATGGCTATTTGATATTGCTCCGGGGTTATGTAGCTTAGGTCGCGCATACGCTGCAAAATATATTCTTGGCGAATTTTTGCGCGACGGAAATTGCTCACTGGGTTATAAGCGGAGGGAGCCTTCGGTAAACCCGCCAGCATCGCAGATTCTGCAATTGAAATATCTTTTAATTCTTTACCAAAATAAATTTGCGCTGCGCTAGAAAAACCATACGCTCGCTGACCCAAGAAAATTTGATTCATGTAGATTTCTAAAATCTTATCTTTACTGAGTTGGGCTTCGATCTCCCAAGCCAGCAATACCTCGTAAATTTTCCGGCTAAACGTTTTTTCATTACTTAGGAAAAAATTACGAGCGACTTGCATGGTGATAGTAGAGGCGCCCTGAGACAAATTGCCTCGTAAGTTTGTTAAGGTGGCTCGCAATATACCAACGTAATCTACTCCGCCATGCGAGTAAAAACGGTCATCCTCAATAGCCAAAACTGCATTACGCATTTTTATCGGAATCTCATTAAGGGGAATGACCTTACGACGCTCCTCCCCAAACTCACCTATGAGTACCTTATCGGCTGTATAAATTCGCAATGGGGTTTTGGGGTTGTAATCCACCAAGGCTGAGATTTTAGGCAAATTAGGCTTGGCTATTAAGAAAGCGTAGCCCAGCATGAGCATGCACACTACTGCAAATACCATGCCCATAATGAGTAATGCTTTTACTAATGGGTTACTTCCCGATGTTGAGCGCCCAACTACCTGTTTTGTTGGGCGTCGGTCTGGCTGTCGGCTAAATCGCCGATTCAATGGTGGCTTGTCTTGAGGAGGGTTTGCCATTTTCAAATTATAGGGTGCTTGGCTAATCTGCTACCGTACTCCAAAACCCCTATTAGGAAAGTTTGGGGTTTAATTTTCTGACAAGCCATTACGCATATCCTGATTCTTTTTCTCCTCCCCAAGGAAAACAATATGGCATGCCCCCACGCCAAATCTCTCCCCAATCCTTTGATGATATTTTGAGTGACCTAGGGGATGATCCAGCCATTCCCGATCCCCATGGTATTCGTAAGCCTTCAGCAGCCCCAAGACCGCAGCAGGAGTTCACCAAAAATCCAAAATCCACTGCCTTTTCTTTGGAAAACCTTCCGCTAAATAACGTCAAAATCGGTCCTTTTTTCCTTTACGCCTGGGCCTTTTTGGCGCTGTCAGCTGGTCTCTTTCTGATTTTAGAATCCAATAAATCAAGTTCTGCAGCGCAATTGGAGCCACTACAAATTCAATTATCAAGCTTACAAAAACAGTTCGATTTAGCCAAAATAGAATGGGAACATGATTTGGAGAGTCTTTATGAAGAAATAGATATATTAGAAGTAAGCATTCACTTATTAGAGGTAAAAGCACCGTTATCATCGGCTCAAAACAAAACGCTTCCCACGCCCCATGAGGCGGATCTGCGTCGCTGGAGGTACCTAGGGTTAATTCGCGTAAAAGGTATCGAGCAGGCTTTTTTTCACAACGGCAAAGCCAGCGTGATGCTGGCAAAGGATGGGCTTGCTTTGGGTGACTGGCGTCTAAGCCAAGCCCAAAAAGAAGGGGCGATATTAACCCACCCCAAGGGCAAATCGATTACTTTTCAATCGTCCAAACCAGAATGAATCCATTTAAAAAGGTTCGCCTTTTACCCATCCTTTACATCACTATTGTTGTGCTGAGTTTATGCAATATACGCCCTCTAGCTGCTCAATCCACTCAAGAAATCAGCGCCTCACCCGGCCCTCAGGATGGGCTTATAAGCCTACAGTTTCATCAAATAGAGCTAACTGCACTTTTACAAGTATTGGCTAAAGTGGGCAATACGAACTTTATCTTGAGTGAGTCAATTCAAGGCAAGATTACTGTGGATTTAAGTGACACTCCCTGGAAAACAGCCCTGGATTCCATTCTGGCAAGCCGCGGACTTCGCTTAGTCAGAAACGGGGGTATTTACTGGATTGGGCCTCACGCAGAAATCCAGAGCTTCCAAAAGTTTCGGCGAGAGGACGCCGCCCTCCCATTTGGCGGGGATCATATAAATAGTCCTCGTCAGATTCTGATTGAGGCACGTATTGTTGAGGCAGATCAGCGCTTTGCTAGAGAGCTAGGAGTCAAACTAGGGTATCAAGCTGCAAATGCTAGCAACCCCAATCAAAATGCCAGCGCCGCGGTAGATTTAGCTGGAGCCGGCTTAAATGGCTTTAATCCAGCGACTCTAGCCGCAACCCTCATCTCTAAGAACGCAGCAAGACTCTTACAAATCGAGCTCTCAGCGCTGGAATCTGATGGTCAGGGCAAGATTTTGTCTAACCCCCGCATCATGACGGGGGATCAAGTCAAGGCTGTTATCGAGCAAGGTACTGAATTGCCGTATCAAGTTAGCAGCCAAAGCGGCAGTAAATTACAGTTTCGTAAGGCTAATTTACGTTTGGAGGTTTTACCCAAAATTCATCCAGATGGAAAAATATCCATGCTGGTGGGCATCAATAAAGACACGATTGGTATGAAAACCGAACAGGGCTATGCGATCGATACTAAGAACTTGAGCTCTGAGGTAACGGTTGAGAATGGGGGTACAGCCATCATTGGGGGGATTTTCCAAACCACGGAACGAGAGGATGAGGTGAAAATTCCCCTGCTGGGCGATATCCCTCTGATTGGGCACTTATTTCGGCATAAATCCAAATTAGCAGACAAAACTGAATTATTAGTTTTCTTAACTCCCACTGTTTTAGACAAACCCTAATAAAATCGAGGGGTGAACTCTTCATCAAACAATATTTTTCTGATTGGCCTTATGGGCGCCGGCAAATCCACAGTTGGAAAACTGCTTGCTAAAAAATTAGGGCGCCAATTTTTAGATGCCGATCATGTCATTGAAGAGCGCTGTGGTGTAAAGATCCCGGTCATCTTTGAGATGGAGGGAGAAGAGGGCTTTCGTAGGCGCGAGGCCCATGCCATCAAAGATAGCACTGCTGAACACAATATTATTTTGGCTACCGGTGGTGGTGCGATCTTATTGGCTGAAAATCGTCAATTACTGAGCGAGCGGGGCACAGTCATCTATCTTCACGCAAGTCCGGTTGAGCTCTGGCATCGGACTAGAGGCGGTGAAGGTAGACCGCTACTGAAAAATGGCGATGCCAAAAAAATTCTCGAAAACTTATACGTCATTCGGGATCCCCTCTATCGCGAAATCGCCGACCACATTATTGAAACGGGTAAGCCCAGTGTGAATCAACTGGTGAATACTCTCATCATGCAACTTGAACTTTCTGCCTGAACCCACCCATGAAAACATTAGAAGTTGATCTCGGTAATCGTAGCTATCCTATTCATATTGGTACAGATCTGATTGATCAGCCTGAACTCTTTCAGGCTTGTGCAAAAGCTACTTCTATTTTTATAGTAAGCAATACGACCGTTGCCCCCTTATATGCACAGCGCCTTACCAAAACGTTACAAACACTGGGTAAACCAGTGAGGACGATTGTTTTGCCAGATGGTGAGTCCTATAAGGATTGGAAAAATCTCCAACTCATTTTTGATGATTTACTTCAATTTGGCGCCGATCGCCAAACCATGTTGGTGGCTCTGGGTGGTGGCGTAATCGGCGATATGACTGGCTTTGCAGCAGCAAGCTTTATGCGAGGCATTCGTTTTATTCAAGTACCAACGACGCTCTTGGCACAAGTGGATTCATCTGTGGGCGGGAAAACAGGTATTAATCACCCGCTTGGTAAGAACATGATTGGCGCCTTTCATCAACCTGTAGCCGTGATTGCGGATCTCAATACCCTCAAAACCTTACCAGCACGTGAACTTTCCGCGGGACTTGCCGAAGTCATTAAGCATGGTGCAATTGCGGATGCTGACTTCTTAGATTGGATTGAAGTCAATACACAAACTTTATTAGCATGTGATACCCAAGCTATGGCACATGCCGTGCTGCGCTCTTGCGAGATCAAATCCGCAGTGGTTTCGGCTGATGAACGAGAAGGTGGTATTCGTGCCACCCTGAATTTCGGCCATACCTTTGGCCACGCTATTGAGGCTGGTATGGGTTATGGTGAATGGCTTCATGGTGAAGCCGTAGGCTGTGGCATGGTGATGGGCGCTGACCTATCTTGTCGCATGAACTTCATCACGCCATCTGAAGTGGCCCGTTTAACCAAGATTATTGAATCTATGAACCTACCAATTAAGCCGCCTCAATTTGGTGGACAGCGTTACATGGAACTCATGCAAGTAGACAAAAAAACTGAGGGCGGTCAAATTCGCTACGTGGTTCTAGAGAAAATAGGTAAAGCAATTATTCAGAGTGCGCCAGAGGCGCAGGTACTCGAAACCTTAACTGCTACTGGGGCTGGAGCTACTTAGCTTGACCTCGATGCTTATTTGGCAATCAAGCTTACTTTGATTGCCTGTCCTGCTTGAGCACTGGCAAACTCAGATAAGTCACCCAAGAGTTCGCGTCCCGTTTTAGTATCCAACCAGAGTGGCTGCGCAAGCGATCCAGCCCAACGATAGTGATAACCGCCTGATTTAGCTGCGACCCAGATTTCGTGCAAGGGAGGCTGTGTATTGACAACAATGACACTACGATCCTTGAAGCGGATATTAATGACATTGCCACCTTGACGCTCTACGTCCAGGTCTAGATCCAGTGCATCATCTGCTGCCTCTAATGCCACCTCGATTGATTGCAACAGATTGCTACCCAGTTGATAAAACTGCTTGTCATCAATGATTTCAGCGCTGGGGTTATTTGGATTCATATTGGAGTCCTGCATGCTATATTCAATCATTCGTTTTAGAGACATTCATGATAGCGACTCTTATAAGTACTCTCGGCATTAGCCTTTTAATATCCCTTGCAGGGTGTGGGGTAAGAGGGCCACTGTATTTACCTAATGTGCCAGCAGCTCCGACTCCACCCCCTGAGTCAGAGCCTAAAGGTAAACTCTACCCACCCCAAAGCCCTACCGTGACTAATTCAACACCGGCCAAGTAATGACAAATAAGACCATTCCCCTTCCAGAGTTAACGGGATTTACAGAGCGTGACGGCATCTGGTTCGCTGAAGATATTCCGCTGGCAGATTTGGCAAAAGAGTATGGGACTCCCTTGTACATCTACAGCAAAAAAGCTTTAACAGAAGCCTACCAAGCTTATGACAAGGCCTGTATTGATCACGCCGGAAAAAGACGTGCCCGGGTGCATTACGCAATGAAGGCAAATAGCAACTTAGCTGTTATTGATTGCCTTAAAAAACTGGGCGCTGGCTTTGATTTAGTCAGTGGCGGTGAGTTGGCGCGTGCACTTGCCATCGGCGCAGATCCCAAAAGTCTAGTATTCGCCGGTGTTGGTAAATCAGCCAGTGAAATTGCTCAAGCATTACAAGCGGGCGTTAAATGCATCAATGTTGAGTCGATTGCAGAGCTACATCAAATCAACCGCGTAGCGACTAAGCTTCATTGTCGCGCCCCTATTTCATTAAGAGTCAATCCAGATGTTGATGCCCAAACGCATCCCTATATTTCAACTGGATTAAAGGGAAATAAATTTGGGATTGCCTATCATGAAGTGCTGACAGCCTATAGAGAAGCTGCACTACTGTCACAAATTGATGTAGTTGGAATTGACTGTCATATTGGCTCGCAAATTACCAGTACTGCCCCTTATTTAGATGCTCTAGATAAGGTATTGGAGTTAGTTGCCCAATTAAAAAACGAAGGTATTGATATTCACCATTTAGATTTGGGTGGTGGCCTAGGAATTTCTTATGGCGATGATAATCCGCCTGATATTACTGACTTCACTAACATTCTTCTGAACCGTGTTGCAGAGCGTGGCTTTGCCCATTTAGATGTAGTGCTAGAGCCAGGAAGATCACTAGTAGGTAACGCCGGTATCCTGCTTACTCAAGTCGAATACCTCAAGCCAGGGGCAGAGAAAAACTTTTGCATTGTGGATGCTGCAATGACTGAGTTAATGCGGCCTGCGCTATATGAGGCTTATCACAGCATTGTTCCCGTAGAAACAAAAAAGATAGCAAGTGCTACTTATGACGTTGTTGGGCCTGTTTGTGAATCCGGGGATTGGCTTGGCAGAGATCGTAGCCTCGCAGTTGAGGAAGGTGATCTACTAGCAATCTTATCGGCTGGCGCTTATGGTTTTGTTATGGCCTCTAATTACAACACCCGACCCAAGCCAGCGGAAGTGATGGTGGATGGTAAAAATGCTTATGTCATTCGTGCACGTGAAAAAACGGCTGATCTCTTCGCAACTGAGAAAGTCCTGCCGAACTAAATCGGTCAGTCTTGCAATAATAAAATCCCGCTAAGTTAGCGGGATTTTGTTTTGCGGTTAACAACTTCGATTAGCGCAAACCGGCCATGTAATCGGAAACTGCCTTCATTTCTTGGTCAGATAGCTTCGTAGCGATAGAGGTCATCTGACTGCTATTTTTACGAGTGCCCTCTCTAAAAGCCATCAACTGCGTTGTACTGTATTCAGCCCATTGCCCGCCTTGGCGTGGATATTGTGACGGTATACCGGCACCATTTGGACTATGGCAACCAGCACACGCAGCAACGCCTTTAGAAGCAATGCCACCACGATAGATGCTTTGACCCAATTCAATCGTCTCTTTATTTTGAGCAACTCCTAAAGAAGGCTCTTGTTTGACTAAATAAGCAGAAATATTGACCATATCCTGCTCTGTCAAGGCAGCAGACATACCAGCCATTACTGCGTTTGCACGGGTACCATCTTTATAGCTCTTGAGTTGCTTTGTAATATACGCCGCATGCTGAGCGGCTAGCTTAGGCCATGCGCCTGAAGCGCTCTTCCCATTTGCTCCATGACAGCCTACACAGGCCACTACACCACGGCTAGCATCGCCGTTTGAATACAGGGCTTCCCCTGCCGCAGGGTCTGCTTTTGGCTTACCTGGGACCACGGGCTTAGCTGCTGGAGCCTCAGCCATTGGTGCCATAGCAGCTGCTGGGGCAGGATCTGCTGCATTCACTAAGCCAGACAAACCGGTCATAGTTATAAAAAAGCCAGCTGCTAAGCACGCACTAAAGCCAGTTAATTTGGAGATTTCAGAGGATTGACGCATTATGTTTACCTTGGCAAAAATTCTTCAACAGTGTTTGGGCCCTACTTTTACAACCCTTTACCCAACACCATGAAATATATTTCATAGTCTTGCGTGATTTTACAATAGCTTCTGAATATGTCTAAACTCTTCCAAGCCCGTTTTGCGACCACAGTCAATGCCACCCATTGCCTTCCTGCCACCCCGTTGAGGGAGGTGGCTTTTGCAGGGCGCTCAAATGCCGGTAAATCCAGCGCTATCAATGTGCTTTGCAATCAAAAAAGACTCGCTTTTGCCAGTAAAACACCGGGTCGCACCCAGCACATCAACTATTTTGGCCTTTTTGCCAAAGACGATCTATTGGCCTATTTAGTAGATTTACCAGGCTATGGCTATGCAGCGGTGAACCATGACACCAAGTATCACTGGAACGCCCTTCTCAGTGATTATTTGCAAGAGCGTGATCAACTGGTGGGTATGGTGCTCATTGTCGATTCTAGGCGCGGGATTACCGAGCTCGACGAGCAAATGATTCAGTGGTTTGTCCCAACTGGTAAGCCGATTCATATTTTGCTGAGCAAGTGTGACAAGCTTAATAAAAGCGAATGTAAACATACCCTTGAAGCAGTTCGTAAGCAATTACAGCAATACGACCCCAATCTTCCAGAGGGTACAGGCGAGTCTGAACGACTGACGGCACAATTATTTTCTAGTACTAAGCGAATTGGGCTTGAAGAGGCCGACAATATTGTTCTTAAATGGTTATTTGATGCAGAGATCACAAAAGATGACATCCCAAGCTAATACTCTCCTGAATTTTCCTGCCCACCGTCCACGTCGGATGCGACGTGAAGATTGGTCGCGGCGCATGATGCAAGAAAATGTACTTACCGTAGATCATCTAATCTATCCCGTCTTCTTATTGGAAGGCACTCAAAAATCACAAGCTGTTGCCTCGATGCCAGGTGTTCATCGCGTGTCCTTAGATTTGCTTTTTCCGATTGCACAAGAATGTGTTTCATTGGGCATTCCAGTGATGGCACTCTTCCCCGTTATCGATACCACCTTAAAAACGTCGGATGGAAAAGAGGCCTTTAATCCGAATGGGTTAATACCTACTGCAGTTCGTGAACTCAAAAAGCGCTTTCCTCACTTAGGCATCATGACCGATGTGGCACTTGATCCTTACACCAGTCATGGCCAAGATGGCATCTTAAATGAGCAAAGTCATATCCTGAATGATGAAACAACTGCTGTCTTAGTTCAGCAAGCAATCACTCAGGCACAGGCAGGTGTTGATATCGTAGCTCCTTCGGACATGATGGATGGTCGCATTGGAAAAATTCGTGAAGCCCTTGAGAGTCATCAACTTATACACACTCGAATCATGGCTTACTCGGCTAAATATGCATCTGCTTTTTATGGTCCATTTCGAGATGCAGTAGGCTCTGCAGCCCATTTAGGTAAGGCGGATAAAAAGACGTATCAAATGGATTTCGCCAACGGGGATGAGGCTTTGCGGGAGATTGCTTTAGATATTAGTGAAGGGGCAGACATGATAATGGTCAAACCTGGAATGCCCTATCTGGACATTGTACGTAGAGCAAAAGAGGCATTTAATTACCCCACTTATGTCTATCAAGTGAGTGGTGAATACGCCATGCTCAAAGCAGCCGCGCAAAATGGATGGCTTGATCACGACGCAGTCATGATGGAATCATTGCTTGCATTCAAGCGTGCTGGTGCAAATGGAATCCTGACTTATTTTGCCCTTGACGCCGCCCGTCTTTTAAAAGAAAGAAAGTAAGGCATCGCAAGCATTTTGCTTTTGCTTTTGCTTTTGCTTTTGCTTTTGCTTAACGCCAATGATTCATTACTGATTTTCAAGGGCTTTTTTTAGGCGCTCCTCAAATCGTTGTGGTGGCATGTAACCAATCACGCGCTGATCTTTTAATTCAGCTGAATTTAGATTGAATAACAATATTCCGGGTGGCCCAAACAATCCAAAACGCTTTAAGAGTGCCTGATTATCAGCGCTATTTCTTG
Source organism: Polynucleobacter brandtiae (assembly GCF_002797575.1). Lineage (GTDB taxonomy): Bacteria > Pseudomonadota > Gammaproteobacteria > Burkholderiales > Burkholderiaceae > Polynucleobacter > Polynucleobacter brandtiae. Next base: position 301,429 of record NZ_PGTX01000002.1, read on the forward strand.
TCACATCCGCCTGAATCAAAATAAATTTCTCGAGCGCTTGGTTCACATCCGGGTTCGCAAATGTATTGACTTCCATTTCTTTACAGGAGATGCACCAGTCTGCATAAAAATCGAGTAGCACAGGCTTTTGTAGATCCTTTGCTTGCACTAAAAGCTGATCTAACTGTGCACTAGTTTCAATTACAGAAAAGTGAGCATTGCCTATTACCTGTTGACGCTGTCCGTTAGCGCTTAACTTGGAGTCCTGTGCGCTGCCATCCTGCCACAACGGTGATGCAATCCAGGCTGCCGTTGCTACCAACAGGACACCAAGCGTTCTTTGCAACCAGATCATCCAAATGCCCGTTGACGGGATCAGGTTACGTGCTTCCACAGCGATAAAGAGTAAAGGTAAGCCCATGCCCAAAGCCATGACAAATAACAATCCCGCGCCCAAGCTCATGGACCCTGTTTGGGCAATAAAAGTTAATACTCCAGCTAAGGGGGCGGTGATACAAGGGCTTGCTACTAAAGTTGAAATGCCGCCTAATGCAAACGCACCCATAATGCTTCCGCCTTTTTGCCGCCCTGCCAGTTTATCTATCTGTTGATGCCATACCTGCGGCAATCTAAGCTCATACAGACCAAACAGGCTACCCGACAGGGCCAGGAGCAATAAAGCAAATGTAGCCAGGGCTAGCGGGCTCTGTAAGGCTCTTTGAACACTTCCCCCTAAAGCCGCCATCAGTACACCGGCTGTAGCGTATACCAACGCCATACCTAAAACATACGCGAGGGCTAATGTACTAGCTCGGCGCTTTGAAACCGGTTTTCCACCCCGAGATCCAAAGATGATGCTAGATAGAATTGGTAGCATTGGCAGTACGCAGGGTGTAAATGCTAATGCAAGGCCTAAAATAAAAAATGCCAAAAATAAATAAGCTAATGGGGTGTTTTCTAAAAATCGACCAATAGTATTGACATCATCTCGCTCTCGCCATAAATCCATTAGCCCTAACTTCGGCTTTGGATCAGCACCAACCATTCCTTCCCCTATTTCAGGCAGTGGACCAGCTTTTACGCCCGGTCTTGCCAGCAAGAAGCGCAGGTTCATCGGCGGATAACATATTCCAGCTTCGGCGCAACCCTGTAATTCAACATCAATATTCATTGCCTTACCATTTTGTGGTTTTATATCTAGCAATACCGTAAAGGGTTGCTTATAGACCTGCAGCTTTTTTTGAAAGGTCTCATCAAATTTTTCAATGCCAAGGGGCAATGGTGGCTTAAGGCTAACAAGCCTATTTTCTTGATTACCAGCCTGAAACTTTAAAGATTCTTTATATAAGTAATAGCCTTTTTCAGGCACAAACCTTATTTCTATTTGACGAGTATTTTCTAGCCAACTAGCCTCAACTAGAAAGGCTTTTTCAGGGGGTAAAAAGTCAGGGGCAGCGACTGCTTGGCCTAGAAAGATAGCTGAAGCAGCAAAAAAGAGGATGAGATGTTTAATGAATTGCATAAGCTTTACTTTACCTCTGCTTGTACCCAGTTGCCATAATGCATCTCATATTCCTCTGGTTTAAACGCAATAATTTCAGGCAATTTAAAAGGATGCCTCGCTTTAATGAAGGCTCTTATGTCATTCCAACGACTTAAATCGGTTTTAGCTGAAAGCATAACTTCACTTTCTTCGCAAATCTTGCCTTCCCATCTATAAAGAGAACAAATCCCATCTTGGATTTGAACGCACGCAGCTAGATTTTGCTCTATTAATTGGCGCGCCATTGTCAGTGCATCCTCCCGGTTAGGGAAGCTACTAACGACCACTAATAGTTTAGATTCGAACTCTTGATTCATGATGTTGTTGCAATCCAATAAATGAAAAAAGCCAGACCGAAGTCTGGCTTTAAATCATTAAAAAGCGCTTAAGCCTCTTCAACTACTGCTGTTTCTTCCACCTCAGGACGATCGAGCAACTCAACCAAAGCCATAGGTGCATTGTCACCATGACGGAAACCAAACTTCAAAATACGAAGGTAGCCGCCTGGTCGTGTTGCATAACGTGGTCCAAGCTCTGTAAAGAGTTTAGTCACAATATCGCGGTCGCGCGTGCGATTGAAAGCCAAGCGACGATTTGCTAAATTGTCCTTTTTACCTAAAGTAATTAAGGGCTCAACAACCATGCGCAACTCTTTTGCTTTTGGCAAAGTGGTTTTAATCACTTCGTGCTCCAAAAGAGAGTTAGACATGTTGCGCAACATCGCTAAGCGATGTGATGATGTTCTATTTAGTTTGCGTAAGCCGTTTCCGTGACGCATGATGCTTCCTTTCTAATTATTTCTCGAGGTTAGCTGGAGGCCAGCTTTCGAGTTTCATGCCAAGACTTAAGCCACGAGCCGCCAATACATCTTTAATTTCATTCAATGACTTACGACCTAAATTAGGCGTTTTCAATAATTCGTTCTCAGTGCGTTGAATGAGATCGCCAATATAGTAAATATTTTCAGCCTTCAGGCAGTTAGCAGAACGCACTGTGAGCTCAAGATCATCAACTGGACGCATCAACATTGGATCAACCATTGAAGAGCGACTTGGTGCAAGATCACCAGAAATTTCACTGCTTTCAAGTGCAGCAAAAACCACTAACTGATCAACCAAAATAGTAGCTGCCTGACGAATTGCTTCTTCAGGAGTCAACACACCATTAGTCTCAATAGTCATTACTAGACGATCAAGGTCGGTACGTTGTTCAACGCGAGCAGACTCAACAGCGTAACTCACACGACTAACCGGACTAAAAGAAGCATCCAACACAATGCGACCAATAATCTTAGTGGCTTCATCGTGATATTGGCGCATGTTGCCAGGAACATAGCCGCGACCCTTTTCAACCTTAATTTGCATGTCTAACTTACCACCAGCAGATAAGTGAGCGATAACGTGGTCAGGATTAATGATTTCTACATCGTGTGGCAAATCAATATCTTTTGCCGTAACAACGCCTGGGCCTTCTTTGCGTAAATTAATGGTTACTTCATCACGTGACTGTAATTTAAATACGATCCCTTTGAGGTTCAAGAGTAAGTTCACTACATCTTCTTGTACGCCATCTAATGTAGAGTACTCATGAACAACACCAGCAATAGCAACTTCAGTTGGTGCATAACCACCCATAGAAGACAATAAAACACGACGCAATGCATTTCCGAGTGTGTGGCCATAGCCACGCTCGAACGGCTCCATTACAACCTTAGCTTGGTTGGCAGTAAGCGCTTCAACAGAAATAATTTTTGGCTTGAGCAAATTTGTTTGCATATTTTTCCTTGAGAGTGCTTAATTAACGTGAATACAATTCAACGATCAAACTTTCATTAATTTCACCGCTAATATCTTCACGGTCTGGCACCTGCTTAAATGTTCCTTCAAGCTTAGCCGCATCAACTGATACCCAGGTAACCGCAGCCATCTGACCAACTAAACCTAATGATTCAGCAATACGCGCTTGTTTCTTTGCTTTTTCACGAATAGAAACTACATCACCAGGCTTTACCTGAATAGATGGAATGTTCACGGGCATGCCGTTGAGCATCACAGCACAGTGCGATACCAATTGACGAGACTCAGCTCTTGTAGAACCAAAACCCATGCGATAAACCACATTGTCAAGGCGTGACTCTAGTAACTGCAACAACGTAGAACCAGTGTTACCTTTGCGACGTTCTGCCTCTGCAAAATAACGACGGAATTGACGCTCTAAAATTCCATAAATACGCTTAACTTTTTGCTTTTCACGCAATTGGTTGCCGTAGTCAGAAGTTCTTGAGCCAGATGTACGACCATGTTGACCAGGCTTCGTATCTAACTTGCACTTGTCTGACAGGGCGCGACGTGCGCTCTTTAAAAATAAGTCGGTACCTTCCCGACGTGCTAACTTGGCCTTAGGCCCTAAGTAACGTGCCACGATGCTTTCCTTTCATTGCCGCAGTCTTACGACTTGCGGTGAGTTCATCTTTTAAATTAGACGAACAGTGGGCTTTAATAAAAAACTACTAAAAAATTGTGCTACACACCGTCGATATTAAATACGACGACGCTTTGGAGGACGGCACCCATTATGTGGAACAGGGGTAACGTCTTGAATCTCAGTAATTTTGATACCAAGAGAATTCAATGCACGAACCGCTGATTCACGACCAGGACCAGGACCCTTAATCTGCACTTCTAAATTCTTGATACCACACTCAACAGCTGCTTTACCAGCAACCTCTGCAGCTACCTGAGCAGCAAATGGCGTTGATTTACGTGAACCCTTAAAACCTTGTCCGCCAGATGTGGCCCATGAAAGCGCATTACCCTGACGATCAGTGATCGTAATAATGGTGTTGTTAAAGGAAGCATGAACGTGAGCAATACCGTCAGCTACATTCTTTTTTACCTTTTTGCGTGCGCGCTGTGAAGCTGCGGATGCGGATTGTTGTTTTGCCATGTCAATAAACTTTCTTGATTATTTCTTCAGTTGTACGCCAGACTTACGCGGGCCCTTACGGGTACGGGCATTTGTCTTTGTACGTTGGCCACGAACAGGCAAGCCTTTGCGATGGCGAACGCCGCGATAGCAGCCTAAGTCCATTAAACGCTTGATGTTCATCGTTACTTCACGACGAAGGTCGCCTTCAGTAATGAATTTGCCAACTTCATCACGTAACTTTTCCAAGTCACCATCAGTAAGATCTTTAACTTTTTTATCAATAGCAACACCAGTGGTTTTACATATCTTTTGAGCACGAGTTGTACCAATGCCAAAGATTGCTGTCAAACCAATGACAGTGTGTTGATGATTTGGGATATTTACCCCAGCGATACGTGCCATGAGATTTCCTCTTAATTAACCAATTAGCCTTGACGCTGCTTATGACGCGCATCTGATGAACAGATAACACGAACAACGCGTTTGCGCTTAATGATCTTGCAATTTCTGCAAATACACTTAACGGATGCTAAAACTTTCATAACTCACCTCTTAAAAATAGATACAACTTAATCTTACTTCGCCCGGAATATGATTCTTGCGCGCGTCAGGTCATAGGGAGTTAACTCCACTGTCACCTTATCTCCTGGCAATATGCGAATGTAATGCATTCTCATCTTCCCGGAAATGTGCCCCAGTACCACATGTCCGTTTTCTAGCTTTACGCGAAACATAGCGTTCGGCAAATTTTCAATAATCTCACCCGCCATCTGAATTACATCGTCTTTAGACATTCAGTTAAGCGCCCATCTTAAAATTAGCTTTTTTCATTAATGACCCATACTGTTGCTGCATAACAAATGACTGAACTTGAGCCATGAAATCCATTGCAACAACAACAATAATCAACAAAGAAGTGCCGCCAAAATAAAATGGTACGTTGTACTTCAATACTAAGAATTCAGGTAACAAACACACCAAAACCATGTAAATTGCACCAGCAAGTGTCAAGCGAACAAGAATTTTGTCAATGTAACGACCAGTTTGATCACCCGGACGAATACCTGGAACAAAAGCGCCGCTTTTCTTTAGGTTATCAGCCGTTTCGCGACTATTGAAGACCAGAGCCGTATAGAAGAAGCAAAAGAAAATAATTGCTGCCGCATACAAAATTGTATAGACCGGTTGACCTGGCGCTAATGTCGATGCTAAATCTTTGATAATCTTGCTAAACATATTGCTTGGTTCGCCTGATGTAAACCACCCAGCAATAGTTGCAGGAAACAAAATAATAGATGAAGCAAAAATAGGAGGAATAACACCAGCCATATTTAGCTTCAGGGGAAAATAAGATGACTGACCGCCATAAACTTTGTTGCCTACTTGGCGTTTAGCATAATTTACTAAGATGCGGCGTTGCCCACGCTCCACAAACACTACAAAATAAGTAACTGCTATACAAATCACTACGATAAGCAAAGCAGAAAGAATATTCATTGACCCAGTGCGAACTAACTCAAGCAAGCTTCCTATAGCAGTTGGTAGACCAGAAACAATACCGCCAAAAATAATAATAGAAATGCCGTTACCCAGACCGCGCTCAGTAATTTGCTCACCAAGCCACATTAAGAACATCGTTCCGGTAACCAAAGTTACAACCGTATTTAATTCAAATATTAAACCCGGATTAATCACCAATCCTGGCTGAGCTTGCAATGCTACAGAAATACCTAAAGCCTGAAAAGTTGCCAAGACAACCGTACCATAACGCGTGTACTGTGTGATCTTTCGTTGCCCAGCTTGTCCTTCTTTTTTCAAGGACTCCAATGTTGGAACAACAATCGTCATTAATTGCATGATGATCGATGCAGAAATGTAAGGCATGATTCCTAAAGCGAAAACTGTAAAGCGAGATAGAGCGCCGCCTGAAAATAAATTAAACATTCCCAAAATACCATCTTTTTGACCAGAGAACAGTTGAGCTAACTGATCTGGATCAATGCCAGGCACGGGGATGTGGGCACCCAAACGAAAGACAAGCAAAGCCAACAGCAGGAAAACTAAGCGTTGACGTAATTCGCCAAACTTATTACCTGAATGTGTTGTGCTTGCTGTTTTTGTAGGTAAGAGTGCCATTGATTAACTTAAAAAGCGAATTAAACTAACTCAACGAGTTTGCCACCAGCCGCTTCAATAGCAGCTTTAGCGCCAGCTGTTGCTGTAATCCCTTTGAGGGTTACAGCAATACTCAACTCACCAGTCTTAATCACCTTTACAGCATGAATTTGCTCACCAGCAAAACCGTGGGCTCTCAATACCAATAGGTCAACTTCTGGCAAATTAATTTTTGCTAAATCGGCTAGAGTGATCTGACCAATATGACGACGCGTCAAGGATACAAAACCACGCTTTGGCAAACGACGATACATTGGCATTTGACCGCCTTCGAAGCCCACTTTATGGAATCCACCTGAACGCGACTTCTGACCTTTGTGACCACGGCCAGCAGTTTTTCCAAGACCGGAACCGATGCCACGACCTACGCGGCGGCGGTTTTTCTTAGATCCCTCTGCGGGTTTGAGTGTATTGAGTTGCATATTCTTAGCCTATATACCTAATATTTAGTTAATAACTTTAACTAAATAAGAAACTTTATTAATCATTCCGCGAACAGCTGGAGTGTCTTCTAATTCAGAAACAGAATTAATGCGACGTAGACCAAGTCCACGAACCGTTGCACGGTGACTTTCGCGAGTACCGATCAAACTGCGCACTAATTGCAGCTTAACTTTGGATTGAGTTGTTGTCATTTATAGATTCCTAATCTTGTGGTCTTAACCGAGAATCTCTTCAACTGATTTACCGCGCTTAGCAGCAATTTCAGAAGGAGTACTCATCTTGCTTAGGCCATCAATCGTTGCACGAACCATGTTGTAAGGGTTTGTTGAACCAAGTGATTTTGCAACTACATTCGTTACACCCATCACGTCGAAAATAGCGCGCATTGGACCACCAGCAATTACACCAGTACCGTCTTTTGCAGGAGAAATCATTACGCGTGACGCGCCATGTTTGCCAATGACAGTATGTTGCAAAGTGCCTTTACGCAAGGAAACCTTAATCATCTTACGACGCGCTTCATCCATTGCTTTTTGAACGGCTACAGGTACTTCTTTTGATTTACCTTTGCCCATGCCAATACGACCGTCGCCATCACCAACTACGGTAAGTGCAGCGAAGCCTAAAATACGACCCCCCTTAACTACCTTAGTTACGCGATTAACCGCGATCATCTTCTCGCGAAGACCATCATCACGCTCTTCGTTTTGCATCTTATTTTGCATTTTTGCCATGTTTTTTCCTAAACCCTGTTAGAACTTCAGGCCGGCTTCACGCGCAGCTTCAGCTAAGGCCTTAATACGACCGTGATAACGATGACCGGAGCGATCAAAAGCTACATCAACAATGCCTGCTTTAACAGCACGCTCAGCAACAAGCTTACCAATTTGCTTGGCTGCATCGGCGTTTCCACCATTTTTAATTGCAACTCTTAAGTCTTTTTCCATAGTCGAAGCAGCAGCTACAACCTTAGTGCCGCATGGGCTATAAACCTGTGCAGAAATGTGGGTGTTACTACGGATAACGGTTAAGCGATTTGCTAGAGCCTCAGCAATGCGAATGCGAGTCTGCCGTGCACGTCTTTGTCTGGATTCGTCTTTATTCATTTTTATCTCGCTTACTTCTTCTTAGTTTCTTTCAGATGTACAACCTCATCAACGTAGCGAACACCTTTGCCTTTGTATGGCTCTGGTGAACGGTATGCGCGAACTTCAGCTGCAACCTGGCCAACTTGTTGCTTGTTGGTACCTTTAATAATAATTTCGGTTTGAGTTGGCGTCTCAGCTTTTATACCTTTTGGAAGGTTATAAATAATGTCATGAGAGAAACCTAACTGCAACTTCAAGGATTCGCCTTGAGCTGCAGCACGATAACCTACCCCAACCAAACTAAGCTTGCGCTCAAAACCTGCTGTAACACCAATAACCATGTTATTGACTAGAGCACGAGCAGTGCCTGACTGAGCACCGGCTTCTGGTGAATCGTTGTTTAAGGTAACCGTTAAAACGTCATTTTCTTGCTTCAAACCAACTGATGCGTGCAAATTATGTGTCAAAGTTCCTAGTGGCCCTTTGACAGTGATCATTGCACCATTAATACTGATTTCAGCGCCCTTAGGGACTGTAATAGGTGATTTACCAACGCGAGACATATTTCTCTCCTTACGCGACGTAGCAAATAACTTCGCCACCAACGCCGTTTGCACGGGCTTTGCGGTCTGTCATTACGCCTTGTGGGGTTGAAATAATTGCAATGCCCAAACCATTCATTACTTCAGGAATGTCGTGGCGTCCTTTGTAGATACGTAGACTTGGTGTTGATACACGGTCAATACGCTCAATTACAGGGCGGCCTGCATAGTACTTAAGATCAATGTGGAGCACTGGCTTAGCTGCTTCACCTTTGATTTCAAAACTATCAATATAACCTTCATCCTGCAAGACTTTTGCAATAGCTACTTTTACTTTTGACGACGGCATCAAGACTACGGGCTTCTGCACTGCTTGCGCATTGCGTATCCGGGTCAACATGTCGGCGATTGGATCGCTAATACTCATGAGTTCTCCTAATTCTTTCGCCGCTTACCAGCTGGCCTTGGTTAATCCGGGGATTTCGCCACGGAAGGCGATTTCGCGAATCTTGCTACGGGCTAATCCAAACTTACTGAATACACCGCGTGGACGACCTGTTAATGAACAACGATTTCTTTGACGAATCGGGCTTGCATTCCGTGGAAGCGCTTGCATTTTCAAACGTGCTTCATACCGCTCTTCATCACTGCGAGACTGGTCAGCGATGATTGCTTTTAGTTCAGCGCGCTTAACAGCGTACTTCTCTACAGTTTTAGCGCGCTTATTCTCGCGCTCAATCAGGGATAGTTTTGCCACGTTAGCCTCTTAATTGCGGAATGGGAATTTGAACGCTGCTAACAAAGCTTTTGCTTCTTCGTCAGTTTTAGCGGTCGTCGTAATACTAATATTGAGACCACGAAGGGCATCAATTTTGTCGTACTCGATTTCAGGGAAAATAATTTGCTCTTTAACGCCAATATTGTAGTTACCACGGCCATCAAATGCCTTACCAGAGATTCCCCGGAAGTCACGAACACGTGGTAATGCAACAGTAACAAAGCGATCTAAAAACTCATACATGCGCTGACCACGTAGTGTCACCATGGCACCAATTGGGTAGCCTTGACGAATCTTGAAACCAGCGATAGCTTTTTTTGCCTTCGTTACGACTGGCTTCTGACCTGCTACTTTTGTCAAATCACCAACAGCATTTTCGATAATTTTTTTGTCATTTACCGCATCACCCAAACCCATATTCAGGGTAATCTTGGTGATACGTGGAACTTGCATTACTGACTTATAACCAAACTTGGTCATTAAGTCAGCCATGACTTTTTCTTTGTAATGCTCTTGAAAACGTGTGCTCATAATTTTTCCGTATCCCTTATGCGCTCAATGTTGCGCCGGTAGTTTTCAGGAAACGCTGCTTTTTACCGTCAACGAGTTTGATACCAACACGTGATGGCTTGCCGTTTCCGTCAACCAAAGCAACATTAGAAATGTGAACTGGCATTACCTTGTCAATCATTCCACCAGTGATACCGGCAGCTGGATTAGGTTTTACGCTCTTCTTATAAATATTTACACCTTCAATTACTAACTTATGCTCAAGAACTGTCGTTACAGTTCCTTGCTTGCCCTTGTCGCGGCCAGTTAATAAAATGACGGAATCACCTTTACGAATCTTTTTCATATCAGCCTCTTAAATGACTTCGGGGGCGAGAGAAACGATCTTCATGAACTTTTCAGTACGCAATTCGCGCGTTACTGGTCCAAAGATACGTGTGCCAATTGGCTCTAGCTTTGCGTTGAGAAGTACCGCAGCGTTTGCATCGAATTTAATCAATGAACCGTCTGGACGGCGAACACCCTTAGCAGTTCTCACTACTACAGCGTTGTATATGTCACCTTTTTTTACACGGCCACGTGGAGCAGCGGATTTCACGCTTACCTTGATAACATCACCAATACTGGCGTAACGACGCTTAGAGCCGCCTAACACCTTGATGCACAAGACTTCACTGGCGCCAGTATTATCGGCAACCTGTAATCTACTTTCGGTCTGAATCATTTTTTAATCCCCAACTTGTTAGCCAAAGGCAAACAGTCTTGGTTCCGTCTATGGGCTAAAGCGAAAGCGAAAGCCCGGAATTAATGAAAAAACACTGCTTCACCTAATAAAACTAGCGAAGCCGCCTATTCTACTACGAAATGCAGGGGAAAGGTAAATAAATTTACCAAATTCCCTTTATATTTCTTTAAATACCTTTTGAAGCCTCTACTAAACGGGTTACAACCCAAGATTTAGTACGTGAAATTGGTCTTGATTCTGCAATTTCAACCGTGTCACCCATCTTATATGTACCAGCTTCGTCATGCGCATGGTATTTTTTTGACTTTCCAACATACTTGCCATACAGAGCGTGCTTTACTTGACGCTCGACTAGCACAGTCACGGTTTTTTGCATTTTATCGCTAACGACACGGCCCACTAGGGTCCGGCGCAAGGGTTTAGATAATTCTGTCATATCCCTTTATCCTTATTTCTGTGCAGTTTTTTGAGTAATAAAAGTTTTTACACGAGCAATTTCGCGCTTATTCTTACCCAATTGGCTGGTATTGGTGAGTTGCTGTGTACCCTTTTGCATACGGAGCTTGAAGGTTGTCTTCAGAAGCTCAGTTAATTCTGCATTCAAGGCAAGCAGATCTTTTGATGCTAATTCTGTCTTTTTCATAATCTCTATTCCAATCAACCTAAGTGGCGAATTACGAATGTTGTTTGTAAAGGCAACTTAGCTGCAGCAAGCTTAAAAGCTTCGCGTGCCAAAGTCTCATCTACGCCATCCATCTCGTACAAAATCTTACCTGGTTGAATTTCAGCTACGTAGTACTCTGGATTACCTTTACCGTTACCCATACGTACTTCAGCTGGCTTTTGTGAAATTGGCTTATCTGGGAAAATACGAATCCAGATCCGGCCACCACGTTTGATGTGACGTGTCATAGCGCGGCGAGCAGATTCAATTTGACGTGCTGTCAAACGACCGCGACCAACAGCTTTCAAACCGAAGTCACCAAAAGCTACAGAACTACCGCGTGTTGCCACTCCGGTATTGCGACCCTTTTGTTCCTTGCGATACTTACGACGCTTTGGCTGTAACATGCTTACTCTCCTGACTTCTGCGCATCAGCAGCTGCAACTTCTACAGTAGCTTCAACGGCTTTACGTACACGCTTCACAGCTGGCTTAGCAACTACTAATGGCTTATCTTCGCCTGCTGGTTTGCGTGTAGTTGTTTTAGATGGTGCACGACGTGGTTTTCTATCATCGGCTGCTGGCTCTGCTGTAACTACTGGAGCATCTGCACCACGACCAAGTGTGTCGCCTTTGTAGACCCACACCTTTACACCGATAATGCCGTACGTTGTTTCCGCTTCAGATGTAGCGTAATCAATGTCAGCCTTCAAGGTGTGAAGTGGAACACGGCCTTCACGATACCACTCACGACGAGCAATTTCAGCACCATTTAAACGGCCAGAAGACATAATTTTAATTCCGAGTGCACCAAGGCGCATTGCATTTTGCATAGCACGCTTCATTGCACGACGGAACATAATGCGCTTCTCAAGCTGTTGCGTAATTGAATCGGCAATTAACTGGGCATCTACTTCAGGCTTACGAATCTCTTCAATATTGACGTGAACAGGAACGCCCATGCGCTTTTGCAATTCGCGACGGAGCACTTCAATATCTTCGCCTTTTTTACCGATAACAACACCGGGACGTGAGCTATAAATCGTAATGCGAGCATTCTTTGCAGGACGCTCGATGATTACCTTGCTCACTGATGCATTCTTTAATTTTTTCTTCAGGTAGATGCGGACATCTACGTCTTCTTTGAGCATCTTCGCAAAATCAGTGTTATTTGCATACCACTTTGATGTCCAGTTCTTCGTTACCGAGAGTCGGAATCCGGTGGGGTTTATCTTTTGGCCCATATCTTTCCTTAGTTACTCAAGGTCACGGTGATGTGACATGTTTGTTTTTCAATTTGATTGCCACGACCCTTAGCGCGCGCAGTAAAGCGCTTTAAAGACGTACCTTTATCAACAAGAATGGTTGATACCTTGAGTTCATCAATATCAGCGCCATTATTATGTTCAGCGTTGGCCATTGCTGACTCAACTACTTTCTTTACAATAAAAGCAGCTTTTTTAGGGCTGAAATTCAAAATGTTCATAGCGCGCGAAATTGGCAATCCACGAATCTGATCAGCGACCAAACGTGTTTTTTGCGCAGAAATGCGGGCACCGCGGTGCATTGCTTTAACTTCCATCATCATCCCCTTACTTCTTCGTTACTTTCTTGTCAGCAGCGTGACCTTTGAAAGTACGGGTCAAGGCAAATTCGCCTAACTTATGACCCACCATGTTTTCTGATACATAAACCGGAACGTGCTGTCGACCGTTGTGAACTGCAATTGTCAAACCAATGAAGTCTGGCAATATCGTTGAACGGCGTGACCAAGTTTTAATCGGCTTCTTGTCTTTGTTTGCCTGTGCAACTTCAACTTTTTTTACCAAGCTGGCGTCGCAAAAAGGACCTTTTTTAGCTGAACGTGTCATATCTATTTATCCTTGTCGCTTAACGTTTTTGACGACGTTGAACGATCATCGAAGTTGTGCGCTTATTGCGACGTGTACGATAACCTTTGGTTGGAGTGCCCCATGGAGATACTGGTACACGGCCTTCGCCTGTCTTACCTTCACCACCACCGTGTGGGTGATCTACTGGGTTCATTGCCACACCGCGAACGGTTGGGCGAATACCACGCCAGCGGTTTGCACCAGCTTTACCAATAACGCGCAAGCTATGCTCTTCGTTTCCAACTTCACCAATAGTGGCGCGGCACTCGATCAAAATACGACGTACCTCACCGGAACGTAAACGCACCTGAGCATATACACCTTCACGCGCTAACAGTACTGCGGACCCGCCAGCAGAACGAGCAATCTGCGCACCTTTACCAGGCAACATTTCCACGCAGTGGATTGTGCTACCAACAGGTATATTGCGAATCGGTAAATTGTTACCAGACTTGATTGGCGCTTCTGAACCACTCATCAGCGGCTGACCAACAACCATACCCTTAGCTGCCAAAATATAACGACGCTCACCATCAGCAAACAAAACCAACGCAATATTTGCACTGCGGTTTGGATCGTATTCTAGACGCTCAACTTTTGATGGAATACCATCTTTGTCGTTTCGCTTAAAGTCTACAACGCGATAGTGATGCTTATGTCCACCACCTTTATGACGAGTAGTAATGTGGCCGTTATTATTACGACCCGCTTTTTGAAATTGTGGCTCCAACAATGCTGCAAAAGGTTTGCCTTTATGCAGATCGGGATTTACCACCTTGACCATTGAACGACGACCTGGTGAGGTCGGTTTTGTCTTCATCAAAGGCATGATTAATTCGCCTCCGCTTCAAAGTTAATTTCTTGACCTGGCTTCAAACTGACATAAGCCTTCTTTGTGTGATCGCGACGACCTTCAAAACGGCCATAGCGCTTTGGCTTACCTTTTTGATTCACGATTTGAACTGAGTCAACTTGCACCTTAAAGAGCAATTCAACTGCTTGTTTTACATCGCTTTTGTTTGCATCGCGCATAACCTGGAAAACTACTTGTTCGTTTTTCTCTGCAACCATTGTCGCTTTTTCAGAGATAACCGGTCCAAGCAGCACCTTCATCAAATTATGATCATTTTTACGAATTTGGGTCATTTGAGCATCTCCTCGATTTTTGCAATCGCAGCTTTGCTTACCAATATCTTTTTGTAGCCTACTAAAGCTAATGGATCGGCATGCTGTGGCTCGCACACTGCAACTTTATGCAAGTTGCGTGATGCTAAGAATAAATTCTCGCTAACTTGATCAAGAATGATCAACACTGAATCCAGTCCCATGGCCTTAACTTTGTCAGCTAAGACTTTAGTTTTTGGAGCATCAAGCTTGAATTCGTCAACAATATTTAAGCGGCCTTCGCGTGCTAACTGAGAAAGAATAGATCTCATACCAGCGCGATACATTTTCTTGTTAACTTTTTGGCTGAAGTTTTCTTCAGGTGAGTTCGGGAATATACGACCACCTCCACGCCACAGCGGGGAAGAACTCATACCAGCACGAGCACGTCCAGTACCTTTTTGACGCCAAGGTTTTTTGGTGGTGTGCTTAACTTGTTCACGGTCTTTTTGTGCACGATTACCGCTTCGTGCATTTGCTTGATACGCCACAACAACTTGGTGTATCAATGCCTCGTTATATTCACGTTCGAATACTTCTGGTGAGCCTTGAATGCCTGCACCTAAAGTACCGTTATCTTGGAGAAGCTTAAGTTCCATATTCGTTCTCCTTATTTCTTCATCAACGGTGTTTTAACCGCTGGAGTAACGATTACTTTACCGCCTGGGGCACCTGGAATAGCGCCTTTAACCATGATCAGATTGCGTTCTGTATCAATGCGTGCGATGACTAAATTTTGTACTGTACGTGTTTCATCACCAAGGTGGCCTGTCATGCGCTTACCTGGAAATACGCGACCTGGATCTTGCGCCATACCGATAGAACCTGGCACGTTATGTGAACGTGAGTTACCGTGTGAGGCGCGACCTGATGCGAAGTGGTGACGCTTGATGGTTCCGGCATAACCCTTACCAATTGTCACACCCTGAACGTCCACTTTTTGACCCGCAGCAAATGCAGTGTCAGCAGGTATAACTTGACCTGTTGTCATTTCAGCTATTTTCGCAGCATCTAAATGAAATTCGTTCAGTGCGTTACCAGCCATCACACCAGCTTTAGCGAAGTGTCCGGCCATTGATTTGGTTACGCGAGTAGCTCTACGTGTGCCATGTGCTAACTGGATAGCGTTATAGCCATCAGTTGCCTGGGTCTTGATTTGAGCGACTCTGTTATCGCTCACGTCAATTACAGTAACGGGAATTGCTTCCCCTTCGTCTGTAAATAGACGGGTCATGCCGATCTTGCGACCGATTAAGCCTAAGCTCATATTCATGCTCCACGCCGACTTCGATTGGTCGGCAAAATTTAATTTAAGTGATTTACAAGTAAAAGTACTTCTAAATCAATAAGTTACGACATTTTTGATGCTAATAGAAACTTTAAATTCGCCCAACTAAATATGCGAAGCTTTAGATTTTATCCCGAAAGTCCTGTCGATGCAAGTGTAAAGACAGGAAATACTTAATTATTGCAACTTAATTTCTACGTCCACACCAGCTGGTAAGTCTAATTTCATCAATGCATCTACTGTTTTTTCTGTAGGATCAACAATATCCATTAGGCGTAAGTGTGTACGAATCTCTAACTGATCACGTGATGTTTTATTTACGTGCGGTGAACGCAAAATATCAAAACGCTCAATGCGAGTTGGCAAAGGAACTGGGCCCTTAACCACTGCGCCTGTGCGCTTAGCTGTATCGACAATCTCAGCTGCTGATTGGTCAATTAAACGGTAATCAAATGCTTTAAGACGAATACGAATTTTTTGGTTTTGCATATTAATTCCAAAGAGCGTTGCGGTGCTGCCGCGTTATGTTTCTAAAGAGCTCGGTGACATCAACAGCACTGATGTCACCGGTTAGCAAACCGCTAAATATAGTTACTAAATAAACCTTAAATCAAGCCAAAATCTTAGCAACCACTCCGGCGCCAACTGTACGGCCACCTTCACGAATCGCAAAACGTAAGCCTTCTTCCATCGCGATTGGCGCGATGAGTTTGACAGTAATGGTTACGTTATCACCAGGCATCACCATTTCTTTGTCTGTTGGCAACTCAATTGAACCTGTTACGTCCGTAGTACGGAAGTAAAACTGAGGACGGTAGTTGTTAAAGAATGGCGTATGACGTCCACCTTCATCTTTACCCAAGATATAAACCTCAGCTGTAAAGTGAGTATGTGGTGTGATTGAGCCTGGCTTAGCCAAGACTTGACCGCGCTCTACTTCTTCACGCTTTGTACCGCGCAACAAGATACCGACGTTATCGCCTGCTTGACCTTGATCGAGCAGTTTACGGAACATCTCTACACCAGTACAGGTTGTTTTGATTGTTGGCTTAATACCGATGACTTCGATCTCTTCACCAACCTTAACAATACCGCGCTCGATACGGCCAGTAACTACAGTACCGCGACCGGAGATAGAGAACACATCTTCTACAGGCATCAAGAACGCACCATCAACAGCACGCTCTGGAGTTGGGATATAAGAGTCCAATGCATCAGCCAATTTCATAATGGCTTCTTTACCCATTGGGCCTTCATCGCCCTCAAGTGCTAACTTAGCAGAACCTTGAATGATTGGAGTGTCATCACCAGGGAAGTCGTATTTAGAAAGAAGCTCACGCACTTCCATTTCGACTAATTCTAATAACTCAGCATCATCAACCATATCGCATTTGTTTAAGAACACGATGATGTATGGAACGCCTACTTGGCGGGCCAAGAGGATATGCTCACGCGTTTGTGGCATTGGGCCATCGGCTGCAGAGCAAACCAAAATAGCGCCGTCCATCTGGGCAGCACCGGTAATCATGTTCTTGACATAGTCAGCGTGTCCTGGGCAATCAACGTGAGCGTAGTGACGATTCGCTGTCTCATACTCAACGTGTGCAGTATTAATCGTAATACCGCGTGCCTTTTCTTCAGGAGCTGCATCGATCTGATCGTATGCTTTTGCTTCGCCACCGAATGCTTTTGACAGCACAGTAGCAATCGCTGCTGTTAAGGTAGTTTTACCGTGGTCAACGTGACCGATGGTACCAACGTTTACGTGCGGTTTTGTCCGCTGAAACTTTTCTTTTGCCATTTTTTGTCTGCTTTCTTTAGCTAGTCAATATTCAAAATAATGTGGATAAATTACTTCGCTTTAGCAGCCATCACTGCTTCCGCTACGTTCTTAGGTGCTTCGGAATAATGCTTAAATTCCATAGTGTAAGTGGCACGACCTTGGGTCAACGAGCGCAAGCCAGTTGAATAACCAAACATCTCTGCTAACGGTACTTCTGCACGAACAATCTTGCCGCCGCCTGGAATGTCATCCATACCTTGCAAAATACCGCGACGTGATGAGAGATCACCCATCACGTTACCCATGAAATCTTCTGGTGTTTCTACTTCAACAGCCATCATTGGTTCGAGCAATACTGGAGATGCTTTACGCATACCATCTTTAAACGCCATCGAACCCGCCATCTTAAATGCGTTTTCGTTTGAGTCAACGTCATGGTATGAACCAAAGAACAATGTTGCTTTGATATCTACGACTGGGTAACCAGCCAAAATACCGGAGTTCAAAGTTTCGATAATGCCTTTTTCTACTGCAGGGATGTACTCACGAGGAACAACACCGCCCTTAATAGCATCAACAAATTCAAAACCTTTACCTGGTACCTGTGGCTCCAACTTCAATACTACGTGGCCATACTGACCGCGGCCACCAGATTGCTTAACAAATTTACCTTCAACTTCTTCGCAAACTTTACGAATGGTTTCGCGGTACGCAACTTGTGGCTTACCAACAGTTGCTTCAACACCAAACTCACGACGCATACGATCAACTAAGATTTCTAAGTGGAGCTCGCCCATTCCAGAAATAATAGTTTGACCTGATTCTTCATCTGTTTTTACGCGGAATGATGGATCTTCTTGTGCCAAGCGATTTAAAGCCAGACCCATTTTTTCTTGGTCAGGCTTCGTCTTTGGTTCTACAGCTTGGGAAATTACTGGCTCTGGGAATACCATGCGCTCCAAAATAACGATACCGTCTGGATCGCACAATGTTTCACCTGTAGTTGCATCTTTGAGGCCAACTGCAGCTGCGATGTCGCCTGCGTATACTTCTTTAATTTCTTCACGTTGATTTGCATGCATCTGCAATAAACGTCCCACACGCTCTTTTTTGCCCTTGATTGGGTTGTAGATGGTGTCGCCTGACTTCATCATGCCTGAGTAAACACGGAAGAAAATAAGCTGCCCAACAAATGGGTCAGTCATGATCTTAAATGCCAATGCAGAGAATTTCTCTTTATCGTCAGCTTTGCGGGTTGTCGGTGTACCGTCTTCCAGCTCACATGGAACTGGGGGTACGTCTAACGGTGATGGCAGTAACTCAACCACTGCGTCCAACATCGCCTGAACACCTTTGTTTTTGAAAGCAGTTCCGCACAACATAGGAACGATTTCATTGGCAATGGTGCGTTGACGCAATGCAGTCTTGATTTCTTCTTCGGTCAGCTCTTCGCCGCCTAGATACTTCTCCATTAACTCTTCAGAGCTTTCGGCAGCTGCTTCAACTAATTTTTCACGCCATTCATCTGCAGATGCTTTTAATTCAGCTGGAATCTCTTCATAGTTGAATTTAATACCCTGTGACTCGTCATCCCAAATAATGGCTTTCATCTTCACCAAATCAATCACGCCTTTGAAGTTTTCTTCAGCGCCGATCGGAATTTGAATCAAAATTGGATTTGCTTTAAGGCGTAACTTCATCTGGTCATAGACCTTGAAGAAGTTTGCACCAGTACGGTCCATCTTGTTGACGAATGCCAAACGAGGCACCTTGTACTTGTTAGCTTGGCGCCATACAGTTTCAGACTGTGGCTGAACACCACCAACAGCACAGTACACCATGCATGCACCATCAAGTACGCGCATAGAACGTTCAACTTCAATCGTGAAGTCTACGTGGCCCGGGGTATCAATAATGTTGATACGGTGCTCTGGAAAATTACCAGCCATACCTTTCCAGAACGTAGTAGTAGCAGCAGAAGTAATCGTGATACCACGCTCTTGCTCTTGCTCCATCCAGTCCATGGTCGCTGCGCCATCATGCACTTCACCAATTTTGTGATTAACACCGGTGTAGAACAAAACGCGCTCTGTAGTTGTTGTCTTGCCTGCGTCAATGTGCGCAGAAATACCGATGTTACGGTATCTTTCGATGGGGGTTTTACGTGCCACTGTTAGTGCCTTTTCTTTGCTGTGCGATTAGAAGCGGAAATGTGAGAAAGCTTTGTTAGCTTCAGCCATACGGTGAACTTCTTCACGCTTCTTCATTGCGCCGCCACGACCTTCAGCGGCTTCTAATAGTTCATTTGCTAAACGCTGAGCCATGGATTTCTCTCCACGCTTCTTTGCAGCTTCGCGCACCCAACGCATTGCTAAAGCAGAACGGCGTGATGGGCGAACTTCAACTGGAACCTGGTAGTTTGCGCCACCAACACGACGACTCTTTACCTCAACCATTGGCTTTACGTTACCCATGGCTGTTGAGAAAACTTCGAGCGGCTCTTTATTTGCTTTTTTCTCGATATGGTCAAAGGCACCGTACACGATACGCTCTGCAACCGATTTTTTGCCGTCCAACATCAGGACGTTCATGAATTTTGCTACTTCTACATTGCCAAATTTTGGATCAGGCAAGATTTCCCGTTTAGGGACTTCACGACGACGTGGCATAACAACTCCTTCAGTTCAGTTAGGGATGACCCACATGGATCATCCGCTCCGGCCGTTCTACTATTTAGAAATACAACTGCTATCTAAACGGAACAGCCACTTACTTGTCTTTTAAGTCTGACAAACGAAGACTTACTACAAAATTCTTTGCAATACTCAGCGGCTAATTAAGCTGCCTTCTTAGCGCGCTTAGCACCATACTTGGAGCGTGACTGCTTACGGTCTTTAACGCCTTGCAAGTCGAGTGATCCACGAACGATGTGGTAACGAACACCTGGTAAATCCTTTACACGACCGCCACGGATCAATACAACTGAGTGTTCCTGGAGGTTATGGCCTTCACCACCAATGTATGAAATAACTTCAAAACCATTGGTTAAGCGCACTTTAGCTACTTTACGTAACGCAGAGTTTGGCTTTTTTGGAGTAGTTGTGTACACGCGCGTACAAACGCCACGACGCTGCGGACTGTTTTGCAGTGCTGGGCTCTTGCTTTTAACAGTCAGCCGGCTTCTTGGCTTACGTAATAATTGATTAATTGTTGGCATAAATAGCTCGGTTAGTACTTCTTTGTTGCTTTCTTTAAGAAAATCAATGACTTAGATAATTTCTAGGTCAAAAAGACCCTCTTCTCAATCAGTAGAACTCAGCATTCTAGCCTGGCCAGCTCTTCCCGTCAACCTACAAGGGGAAAAACTGGCCATTTCTGGCCAAAAATACCAAATTAGCTTGGATCCGCCTCTGCAGCAGGAGCAATTACCTCTGCCTCTATTTCTACAGGCATATCGGCTATCGCCTCTTCTTCAGCAGCAATCATTTGCGCGCGATCACGCTCGAATTGCTCCCTGACCTTGCGTGCACGGCGATAAGCCAAGCCAGTACCAGCAGGGATCAAACGGCCAATAATGACGTTTTCCTTGAGGCCACGCAGTGTATCGGTCTTGCCCATAATGGCGGCTTCGGTCAATACACGAGTGGTTTCTTGGAAAGAAGCCGCTGAAATAAAGCTGTCTGTAGACAAGGATGCTTTAGTAATGCCCAACAATACATTCTCAAACTGAGCTGGGCGCTTACCTGCAGCGATCACTAAATCATTTGCATCATAGAGTTTGGATCGCTCAACTTGCTCACCCGTGATGTAGGCCGTATCGCCGCCATCCGTAATCTGCACGCGACGCAACATCTGACGCACGATCACTTCGATGTGCTTGTCGTTGATCTTTACCCCTTGCAAGCGGTAAACGTCTTGAACTTCATCGACAATATAGATCGCCAATTCTTCGATGCCTCTGAGAGTCAAAATGTCATGTGGGTCAGCAGGACCTTCCACAATCATCTCGCCCTTATTCACAACTTGACCGTCATGAACAAGAACTTGCTTCTCTTTAGGAATCAAGAATTCATTAGATTCGCCATCCATATCGGTAATCACTAAACGCTGCTTACCTTTGGTTTCTTTACCGAAGGAAACGGTTCCAGTGACTTTAGCCAATACAGCAGCATCTTTTGGTGAGCGAGCTTCGAATAATTCAGCAACGCGTGGGAGGCCGCCGGTGATATCGCGAGTCTTCTGTGATTCAATTGGAATACGCGCTAATACCTCGCCAACCTCAACTTTTTGACCGTCCTTAACAGTAATCAACGCGCCCACCTGCAGCCCGATATTCACTGGATGATCAGTACCCGCAATCATTACTTCTCCGCCCTTGTCATCAACTAAGTTGATCATGGGACGAACGCCTTTGCTTGCAGCACTTCGACGCTTACCGTCAATCACCACCAGAGTGGACAGGCCAGTTACCTCGTCAACCTGCTTGGCGACAGTAACACCCTCTTCGACGTTATCGAATCGAGCAATGCCGGCATACTCAGAAATGATTGGACGAGTTAATGGATCCCAAGTTGCTAAGCTTGCGCCAGCTTTTACTAGTGCATCTTCTTTGACGGCCAGAGTTGCGCCGTAAGGCACCTTATGACGCTCACGCTCACGGCCATTGTCATCAACAATGAGGACTTCGCCAGAACGTGAAATAACGATCTGCTCACCTTTTGCATTTTTAACAACGCGCATCGTGCCAGAGAACTTCAATGCGCCATTAGACTTAGCTTCAATATTACTTGCCACCAAGGCGCGTGAAGCTGCACCACCAATGTGGAAGGTACGCATTGTTAACTGAGTACCTGGCTCGCCAATGGACTGGGCAGCGATCACGCCAACTGCTTCACCGACGTTCACCATTCCGCCACGACCAAGGTCACGACCGTAGCACTTAGCGCACAAACCAAAGCGAGTTAAGCAAGACAAGACTGTACGCACTGTCACTTCATCGATGCCAAGGGCAACGATTTCATCAACATGGTCTTCATCCAATAATGTGTCGTGCGCAACGATAACCGCCTGAGTATCAGGGTGAACAACATCACCAATACAGACACGACCCAAAATACGATCGCGTAATGCCTCGATGATTTCACCGCCCTCAACCAAGGCCTTCATCTTCACACCGCTTGTTGCGCCACAGTCATCCTCAATTACCACGAGGTCTTGTGTGACGTCACATAAACGACGGGTCAAGTAACCAGAGTTTGCTGTCTTGAGCGCTGTATCGGCCAAGCCTTTACGTGCACCGTGAGTGGAAATGAAATACTGCAATACGTTCAAGCCTTCACGGAAGTTCGCAGTAATTGGCGTTTCAATAATCGAGCCATCAGGCTTGGCCATCAAACCACGCATACCAGCCAACTGACGAATCTGCGCTGCAGATCCACGTGCCCCAGAATCCGCCATCATGTAGATGGAGTTGAAAGATTCTTGACGAACAGTTTTACCGTTACGGTCGAGTACGTCAACGTGTGACAACTCATCCATCATCGCCTTACCAACTTGGTCACCAGCTGCACCCCAAATGTCTACCACGTTGTTATAACGCTCTTGGTTGGTTACAAGGCCTGACATAAACTGCTTGTCATACTCTTTAACCTTGGTGGATGCCTCGCTGATGATGCGCTCTTTTGAAGTTGGAATCAACATATCGTCAATTGCAACCGAAATACCCGCATTAGTTGCTAAACGGAAACCAGATTGCAAAAGTCGATCAGCAAAAATAACCGTCTCACGTAGACCGCACTTACGGAACGAAGTGTTGATTAAGCGAGAAATTTCTTTTTTCTTCAGCGGCTTATTAATTTCCTCAAAAGTCATACCTTTAGGTAAGATCTCTGACAAAATGGCACGGCCCACTGACGTTTGATAAATCTTGGTCTTTTCAGCAAAGCGGGCTTCGCCCTCTGCCTTCTTGTTTACAATCTCATGCTCAGTAATGCGCACCGCAACACGCGAAGCTAACTCTACTTCACCCGCTTCATAAGCACGCACAACTTCAGTAATATTGGCGAAAACCATGCCTTCGCCCTTACCGTTGATCTTGTCACGAGTAGCGTAGTACAGGCCCAACACGACGTCCTGGGAAGGAACAATCGATGGCTCGCCGTTAGCTGGGAACAGTACGTTGTTCGAGGCCAACATTAATGTACGCGCTTCCATCTGCGCTTCCAATGACAAAGGAACGTGAACCGCCATTTGGTCACCGTCAAAGTCGGCGTTAAATGCCGCGCAAACTAATGGGTGCAATTGGATCGCCTTGCCTTCAATCAGCATTGGCTCAAAAGCCTGAATACCAAGTCGGTGCAATGTAGGCGCACGGTTCAACATGATTGGATGCTCACGAATGACTTCTTCGAGAATATCCCAAACGATTGGCGTCTGACTTTCAACTTCTTTCTTTGCAGCCTTAATAGTAGTTGCAATTCCTAAAGTCTCAAGCTTGTTAAAAATAAATGGTTTGAATAATTCCAAAGCCATTAATTTTGGCAAACCGCACTGATGTAACTTGAGCGTAGGACCAACCACGATGACTGAACGACCTGAGTAGTCAACGCGCTTACCTAACAAGTTTTGACGGAAACGGCCACTCTTACCTTTAATCATTTCAGCTAAAGATTTGAGAGGGCGCTTATTTGCGCCAGTCATCGCCTTACCGCGACGACCATTGTCAAGCAATGAGTCAACCGCTTCTTGCAACATGCGTTTTTCGTTACGAACAATAATTTCTGGTGCGCGCAACTCTAATAAGCGCTTTAAGCGATTATTGCGGTTGATAACGCGACGATAAAGATCGTTTAAATCGGAAGTAGCAAATCGGCCGCCATCCAATGGCACTAACGGACGCAATTCTGGTGGCAATACTGGCAACACTTCCATGATCATCCAGTCAGGCTTAATTCCTGAAGTCTGGAATGCCTCTAACACTTTTAAGCGCTTGGCATATTTTTTAATCTTGGCATCACTACCAGTCGCTTTTAGATCTGCGCGAATGACTTCTACTTCTCGATCTATATCAATACCGCGCAATAGATCACGAATACCTTCTGCACCCATAATGGCGGTAAATGCGCCATCACCGTACTCTTCAGTCTTGGCAATGAACTCGTCTTCAGACATGATCTGTCCACGCTTCATTACACCCTCAGGAGTCATACCAGCATCTACAACTACATAGGCTTCAAAATAGAGTACGCGCTCAATATCACGTAAGGTCATATCGAGAACCATGCCCAAGCGGGATGGCAATGACTTTAAGAACCAAATATGAGCAACTGGCGCTGCCAACTCAATATGGCCCATACGCTCACGGCGCACCTTAGCTAGAGTTACCTCTACGCCGCACTTTTCACAAATAACGCCACGGAACTTTAAGCGCTTGTACTTACCGCATAAGCACTCGTAATCTTTGGTTGGTCCAAAAATTTTGGCACAAAACAGACCATCACGCTCGGGTTTAAAAGTCCGATAGTTAATGGTTTCTGGTTTGCGAACTTCACCAAAAGACCAAGAGCGAATTTTCTCAGGAGAAGCAAGACCAATTTTAATTACGTCAAATTGTTCGTCGCCCTGCGTTTGCTTAAATAAATCGAGCAATGCTTTCATATCAGTTGCGCTCCATGTCAATGTCAATACCCAACGAGCGGATTTCTTTTACCAACACGTTGAAGGATTCGGGCATGCCAGCATCAATAGTGTGCTCGCCCTTGACGATGTTTTCATAAACCTTGGTACGGCCTGCGACGTCATCGGACTTCACTGTCAGCATTTCCTGCAAGACATATGAAGCGCCGTATGCTTCGAGGGCCCAGACTTCCATCTCACCAAAGCGCTGACCACCAAACTGTGCTTTACCGCCAAGTGGCTGTTGCGTTACTAAAGAGTAAGGTCCGGTCGAGCGAGCATGCATCTTGTCATCCACTAAATGGTGAAGCTTCAAGACATGCATCACGCCAACAGTTACTGGACGCTCAAACTGATCGCCAGTACGGCCATCGCACAGAATCATTTGCTGACGGGATGGCGTCATCTTCAAAGAAGTTGCAACTTCTTCTGGATAGGCCAACTCAAGCATTCTGCTAATTTCCGCCTCAGTAGCGCCATCAAATACTGGCGTTGCAAATGGCAATCCTTGGCGCAAGTTCTCCGCCAAAACCATTACTTGCTCATCGGTAAAGTTGTCTAAGTCCTCAATGCGGCCTGTTTCGTTATAAAGCTGCTTTAAAAACTTACGGAGTTCAACTTGTTTAGCCTGCTCACGAACCATCTCGTCGATCCGTTTTCCAATGCCTTGGGCAGCCCAACCTAAGTGGGTTTCCAAGATCTGTCCAACGTTCATACGGGAAGGTACGCCCAATGGGTTCAAGACGATATCAACAGGTCGTCCGTCGGCCATAAATGGCATGTCTTCAGCAGGAGCGATTTTAGAAACCACCCCTTTATTACCATGACGACCGGCCATCTTGTCACCAGGCTGCAATCGACGTTTAACTGCTAAGTAGACCTTGACCATCTTGGTTACGCCAGGCTGTAAATCATCACCCTGAGTTAACTTAGTACGCTTTTCTTCAAAAGCATCGTCAAACTGCTTACGCTTGGCTTCAATAGAAGATTTCACCGCTTCAACTTGTGCGGCAACATCTTCCTCTGCAGGACGAACATCGAACCAATGGTATTTATCCAAGTCGGCAAGGTATTCCTTATCGATTTTGCTGCCTTTAGCTAACTTTTTAGGTCCGCCGTTGGCAACTTTACCAATCAACAGTTTTTCTAAACGCATGAAGGCATCACCTTCAACTATACGCAGCTGATCATTTAAGTCCAAACGATAGCGCTGTAGTTCTTCTTGAATAATGGCTTGTGCACGTGCATCGCGCTCAATTCCTTCGCGGGTGAAGACTTGAACGTCAATAACTGTACCGATCATTCCGGAAGGAACGCGCAAGGATGTATCTTTTACATCAGATGCTTTCTCACCGAAAATCGCACGAAGTAACTTCTCTTCAGGCGTCAGCGTTGTCTCGCCCTTCGGAGTTACCTTGCCGACTAGTACGTCGCCGGCCTGAACTTCAGCACCAATATAAACGATACCGCTTTCATCTAAACGGGAGAGTTGTGACTCTGCTAAATTTGAAATGTCACGTGTAATCTCTTCTGAGCCTAGCTTTGTATCGCGAGCAACAACGGACAATTCCTCAATATGAATCGAGGTGTAACGATCATCAGCAACCACCTTCTCAGAGATCAAAATTGAATCTTCAAAGTTGTAACCGTTCCATGGCATAAATGCCACGGTCATGTTTTGACCCAAGGCTAACTCACCCAGGTCTGTCGATGCACCGTCAGCCACCACGTCACCACGAGCTACACGATCGCCAACCTGAACGATCGGACGCTGATTGATGTTGGTATTTTGATTTGAGCGGGTGTACTTAATGAGGTTATAAATCTCCACACCAACTTCACCAGCAGCAGTTTCATCATCATTTACACGAATAACGATACGGTTTGCATCAACGTAATCCACAATACCGCCACGGTTAGCCAATACAACTGTGCCGGAATCCACTGCCACAATACGCTCTAAACCTGTTCCCACTAATGGCTTATCAGGACGTAAGCAAGGAACTGCTTGGCGTTGCATGTTCGCACCCATCAAAGCGCGGTTCGCATCATCATGCTCTAAGAATGGAACTAGTGAAGCAGCAGCAGAAACGATCTGACTAGGAGCAACGTCAATAAAATCAACGCGCTCTGGACTGACCATCATGGTTTCACCGGCTTGACGAGCTGAAACCAGTTCGTCAGCTAATTTGCCGCTCTTGTCGATAGTTGCATTCGCCTGCGCGATAACATATTTAGCCTCTTCAATTGCGGAGAGATACATCACTTCATCACTTACTTTGCTGTTCGCTACTTTACGATACGGCGTTTCTAAAAAACCGTGCTCGTTTAAGCGTGCAAATAGCGCGAGTGAGTTGATCAGACCAATGTTTGGTCCCTCTGGTGTTTCGATTGGACAAACACGACCGTAGTGAGTAGGGTGCACGTCACGCACTTCAAAACCTGCGCGCTCGCGTGTCAAACCACCAGGTCCCAGTGCTGAGATACGACGCTTGTGCGTGATCTCTGACAATGGGTTGGTTTGGTCCATAAACTGAGACAACTGTGAGGAACCGAAGAACTCACGAATCGCCGAAGAGATTGGCTTGCTGTTAATCAAATCATGCGGCATGAGGTTTTCTGTTTCGGCCTGGCCGAGACGCTCTTTCACAGCACGCTCTACGCGTGATAAGCCTGCACGAAATTGATTCTCTGCCAACTCACCTACGCAACGTACGCGACGATTACCTAAGTGGTCAATGTCATCAACCTCACCTTTGCCGTTACGTAAATCAACGAGTGACTTAATGGTTTCCAGGATATCTTCATCTGATAAAACCATTGCGCCTTCCATCTCTGAACGACCGAGACGGCTGTTAACTTTCATACGACCAACGCGAGACAAATCATAACTATCTTCGTTGTAGAACAAGCGCTGGAATAAAGCTTCAACAGCATCTTCTGTTGGAGGCTCGCCAGGACGCATCATGCGATAGATGGCAATACGAGCTGCCATCTGATCAGCGGTTTCATCTGTGCGCAGTGTTTGAGAGATATAAGCACCAGAATCTAGATCATTGGTATAGATAGTCTCTAGTTGCTTGATGCCTGCATCACGCAATGTAGCCAATAACTCTTCCGTGATTTCATCATTGGCATAAGCTAAGATTTCACCTGTATCTGGATCAATGGTGTTTCGCGCAACTACACGACCAACTAAATAGTCATCAGGAACAATAATGTTCTTGGTTTTGGCTGCTTCGAGCTCGCGAATATGCTTTGCATTAATGCGCTTGTCTTTTTGAATGACAACAACGCCATTCTTATCAAGCACATCAAAGTTAGCCATCTGACCACGCAAACGCTCTGGAACAAATTCCATTGCAGCGCCATTGGCTGTCAATGCAAAATGATCAAAGTTAAAAAAGTTTGCCAGTATCTGCTCGTTGTTCAAGCCAATTGCTTTGAGCAAAATGGTAACTGGCATCTTACGACGACGGTCAACGCGGAAATACAACACGTCCTTAGGGTCAAACTCAAAATCAAGCCATGAACCACGGTAAGGAATAATGCGCGCTGAGAACAGAAGCTTTCCGGAACTATGCGTCTTGCCTTTATCGTGTTCAAAGAACACGCCTGGAGAGCGATGCAACTGAGACACAATGACGCGCTCAGTGCCGTTAATGACAAACGATCCGTTATCAGTCATGAGTGGAATCTCACCCATGTAAACTTCACTCTCTTTTACTTCCTTAACATTAGTAGGTGCTTCGCGATCGTAAATGATCAAGCGAACCTTTGCACGTAAAGCCGAGTGATAGGTATAGCCACGTTGCTGACATTCTTTAACATCAAATGGTGGCTGTGCCAATTGGTACGACACATATTCCATGCGTGCGTAGCCATTGTTTGACGTAATAGGAAATGCTGATGTAAAAGCAGCTTGAAGTCCCTCAGTGAGACGAGAGATTGCCGGCTTATCAGCCTGTAAAAATTTAGCGTAGGATTCCAGCTGTGTTGCGATCAGGTACGGAACCTGGTGATTATTTACTCGCTTAGCAAAGCTTTTACGGACTCGCTTGCGTTCGGTGAAGCTGTAGTTCATTTCATCTCCGAATTCAGCGACTGTACAAAGATTTGGCGGTTGGCCACTACCAACCTCTGGCGGACAACACTCAATCGTATAGATTCAGTGCCCGACCAAACTTGCATTCTGCAGTCGTATCAGAAGGCAAACCCGATTTCAATCACACATGAAATCGGGTTTGACCACTAATGGTCAAACCCAACTGAGCTAACGCTTCTTTTTCAGAAACGTTAGCGATTGTTTTATTACTTAATTTCTGACTTCGCGCCTGCATCGTCTAGCTTCTTCTTGGCTTCTTCAGCGGTCTTTTTATCAACAGCTTCTTTGATTGGCTTTGGTGCACCATCAACCAAGTCTTTTGCTTCTTTTAGACCAAGACCAGTAATTTCGCGAACAGCCTTAATTACTGACACTTTGTTTGCGCCGGCTTCAAGCAAGTTCACGGTAAATTCTGTTTGCTCTTCAGCTGCAGCAGCGCCAGCACCAGCTGGGCCAGCAACAGCCATAGCTGCTGCTGATACGCCAAACTTCTCTTCGAACGCCTTAACTAAGTCGTTCAAATCCATTACGGACATGCTGCCTACTGCATCAATGATTTCTTCTTTAGTAATCGCCATTTTTAGCTCCTAATACTTTAATAGTTAACTGTCGCTTACTCAGCGGCAGGGGTTTCAACGTTTGGTTCTGTTCCAGCTTCTGGAGCAGCTGCAGGTTCTGCACTAGCTTCTGTCGCTGCGGCTTCAGCAGTAACTTCTGCTGGAGCTGCTACTACTGTGGCTGGCGCTTCTTCGGCAACTGGAGCGGGAGCTCCTGTTGCCTTTTGTGCTGCTACTGCACCTAATACGCGAGCCATTGCAGAAACTGGTGCCAACATCACACCCAATAACTGAGATAACAACTCATCGCGACTAGGAATTGCCGCTAAAGCCTTAACGGCTGCTACATCTAGCAATTTACCGTTGTATAAGCCAGCTGTAATGACGAGCTTGTCCTGAGTTTTAGCAAAGTTCTGCAATACTTTCGCCGAAGCAATCGGATCAGCAGAGATGCTATAAATCAAGGGCCCAATCATCGAATCAGCAAGAGGCTCAAACTGTGTGCCTTGTGCAGCACGGCGCGCCAATGTGTTCTTCAAAACGCGAAGATAGACACCATGGTCACGTGCGCTTGCACGAAGCTTTGTCAACTGCTCAACTGGAATACCACGGTATTCAGCAAGCACGACTGTTTGAGCTCCCGCCAATTGAGCGCCGACATCAGCAACAATCGCTTTTTTGTCTTGTACATTCAAAGGCACGGTTTAACTCCTTAAAAACCAACTGTTAACAGTTGGGGTTACACACCAGCGTCTGATCATTTGTCACAAAAAATTGTGAAATCTTTTCAGGGTCGCCATCTGCGCTGGCCATCACTCTCGTAACGATTAAGAATTTGTTTCTAGGCTAGCAAACTCATCCACCAACGGTCTTTGATGTTCGGCTTTTTATTACGATAAAAAGCCGACCCAAAGTTCTTTTGCTACAAAAAGCGCATTACAGTACTACTGCGCTGCCTGTATCGATGCCTGGTCAACTCGTACGCCCGCACCCATGGTGCTGCTTACGGCAACCTTTCTTAAATAAATACCTTTTGATGCTGGAGGTTTTGCTTTATTCAAAGCCTCAAGCAATGCAAGTAAATTGGACTTTAATGCAGCTGGCTCGAATGAACGACGTCCAATACTAGCGTGCACAATACCGGCTTTATCGACACGGAATTGCACTTGACCTGCTTTTGCATTTTTTACTGCAGTAGCAACGTCCGGAGTTACTGTTCCTACTTTTGGATTCGGCATTAAGCCACGGGGGCCTAATACTTGACCCAATGTACCAACAATTTTCATGGTGTCTGGAGAGGCGATCAAAATATCAAAATCAATTTTTCCACCTTTGATTTGCTCGGCTAACTCTTCCATGCCAACAATCTCTGCACCAGCTGCTTTAGCTTGTTCAGCTTTTTCACCTTGGGCAAAAACTGCTACGCGTACATGTCTACCAGTACCAGCAGGAAGCACAACCGCTCCGCGCACTACTTGATCAGATTTTTTTGCATCGATACCAAGCTGTACTGCTACATCGATAGACTCATCAAATTTTGCAGTTGCACACTCTTTAACTAAATTCAGTGCATCTTCTAATGCATAGAATTTATTACGATCTACTTTAGCTTCGATTGCTTTTAAACGCTTAGATAACTTAGTCATGATTACAGGCCTTCCACTGTGATGCCCATTGATCGGGCGCTACCAGCGATTGTTCTTACAGCAGCATCCATATCAGCAGCTGTTAAATCGGGCATTTTTGCTTTAGCAATTTCTTCTGCTTGAGCACGAGTAATTGTTCCTACCTTATCGGTATGGGGGCGTGGTGAACCTTTTTCAATTTTCGCAGCCTTCTTAATCATGATTGTCGCTGGAGGCGTCTTCATGATGAATGTGAAGCTCTTGTCTGCGAAAGCAGTAATCACAACTGGAATAGGTAGACCGGGCTCCATGCTCTGTGTTTGAGCGTTGAAGGCCTTACAAAATTCCATAATATTGAGTCCACGCTGACCTAAAGCTGGTCCGACTGGTGGTGATGGGTTTGCTTTGCCTGCAGGTATCTGCAGTTTAATAAAACCAATAATCTTTTTTGCCATTAATTGCTCCTTAAAGCGCGCCTTATTGTTATCAATGAGACCGCCGTTGAGTAAACGCTTCGCTAGTTTTTTGGCTTTCTAGCTCCGCTCCTCGGTTATTGCTAACCACTTATTCCGCTTTTTAACCTACACAAAGCCTTAACCTTTGTTTTATTACATTTTTTCCACTTGCCCGAACTCCAGCTCAACTGGGGTACCACGGCCAAAAATTGTAACAGAAACGCGCAATCTAGACTTTTCGTAATTTACTTCTTCAATATTTCCGTTGAAGTCTAAGAACGGACCCTCTTTAACTCGAACCATCTCGCCTACTTCAAATAAAGTCTTAGGCTTAGGCTTGTCAACACCAGCCTGCATTTGATCCATAATTTTTGTTACTTCAGCAGTGGAAATGGGGCTTGGACGATTTCGAACGCCACCAACAAATCCAGTTACTTTTGGAGTGTTTTTGACTAAATGCCAACTTTCATCAGTCATTTCCATTTCAATCAATACATATCCTGGAAAGAAACGGCGCTCACTAACTGACTTTTGACCCGCTTTAATTTCGACAACTTCTTCTGATGGCACTAAAATGCGGCCAAATTTATCAAGCATTCCAGAACGTGCAATGCGTTCCTCGAGCCCGCGCTTCACACTTTTTTCCATTCCAGAATAAGCATGGATTACATACCAGCGCATATTGCTAGTAGCTTGTGGATTCGAGACTAATTCAGCATCAATCATTATTTACTCACTTCCAGCCAAGAAAGACTGAAAAAACTAGCCATTCAATTAATTTGTCTGCAACCCACAAAAATATGGACATTACCAAGACAAAGCCAAATACGACTAGGGTCATTTGGGTTGCCTCTTTACGAGTAGGCCAAACAACCTTTTTTACTTCGTACCAAGAATCTTTTGCGTAGGCGATAAAACGTCGCCCATCTGGAGAAATAGCCACAATTAAAACTGCAAATGCTATGCCACCAAATAAAACCAGAAGACGAATTAATAAAGATTGATCAGCTAGCGTGTAGTAAAGCACCAACGCAGCAACGACAATTAAAGCAGCAAGTCCGGAGACCCAGCTACTTTTTTCTTCAGAATTACCTACTGTTTGTTGAGACATATCACTTCCAGTTCAAATCGTGGCAGGGGCGGAGGGCATCGAACCCCCAACCTTTGGTTTTGGAGACCAACGCTCTGCCAATTGAGCTACACCCCTTCATCCTATAAATCAAGCCAAAATCTTAGCAACCACTCCGGCGCCAACTGTACGGCCACCTTCACGAATCGCAAAACGTAAGCCTTCTTCCATCGCGATTGGCGCGATGAGTTTGACAGTAATGGTTACGTTATCACCAGGCATCACCATTTCTTTGTCTGTTGGCAACTCAATTGAACCTGTTACGTCCGTAGTACGGAAGTAAAACTGAGGACGGTAGTTGTTAAAGAATGGCGTATGACGTCCACCTTCATCTTTACCCAAGATATAAACCTCAGCTGTAAAGTGAGTATGTGGTGTGATTGAGCCTGGCTTAGCCAAGACTTGACCGCGCTCTACTTCTTCACGCTTTGTACCGCGCAACAAGATACCGACGTTATCGCCTGCTTGACCTTGATCGAGCAGTTTACGGAACATCTCTACACCAGTACAGGTTGTTTTGATTGTTGGCTTAATACCGATGACTTCGATCTCTTCACCAACCTTAACAATACCGCGCTCGATACGGCCAGTAACTACAGTACCGCGACCGGAGATAGAGAACACATCTTCTACAGGCATCAAGAACGCACCATCAACAGCACGCTCTGGAGTTGGGATATAAGAGTCCAATGCATCAGCCAATTTCATAATGGCTTCTTTACCCATTGGGCCTTCATCGCCCTCAAGTGCTAACTTAGCAGAACCTTGAATGATTGGAGTGTCATCACCAGGGAAGTCGTATTTAGAAAGAAGCTCACGCACTTCCATTTCGACTAATTCTAATAACTCAGCATCATCAACCATATCGCATTTGTTTAAGAACACGATGATGTATGGAACGCCTACTTGGCGGGCCAAGAGGATATGCTCACGCGTTTGTGGCATTGGGCCATCGGCTGCAGAGCAAACCAAAATAGCGCCGTCCATCTGGGCAGCACCGGTAATCATGTTCTTGACATAGTCAGCGTGTCCTGGGCAATCAACGTGAGCGTAGTGACGATTCGCTGTCTCATACTCAACGTGTGCAGTATTAATCGTAATACCGCGTGCCTTTTCTTCAGGAGCTGCATCGATCTGATCGTATGCTTTTGCTTCGCCACCGAATGCTTTTGACAGCACAGTAGCAATCGCTGCTGTTAAGGTAGTTTTACCGTGGTCAACGTGACCGATGGTACCAACGTTTACGTGCGGTTTTGTCCGCTGAAACTTTTCTTTTGCCATTTTTTGTCTGCCTTTAATTTACTCGTAAATCAAAAAGTTACATGCTAGTTAATTTCAATCATGGTGCTCATGGGCAGGATCGAACTGCCGACCTCTCCCTTACCAAGGGAGTGCTCTACCACTGAGCCACATGAGCTGTTACTTACAAATATCTAATAAACAACGGTGGTTGGAGTGATTGGAGCGGGATAAGAGAATCGAACTCTTGACCGAAGATTGGAAATCTGCTGTTTTACCATTAAACTAATCCCGCAGTAATCTCACCAAATCACGTCAACTACAGAAGCAATTATCAATCAAATACCTCTCAATACAAACAGACCGTTAATACAGTCTGTGGTGGAGGGGGTAGGATTCGAACCTACGTAGGCATAGCCAACAGATTTACAGTCTGCCTCCTTTAGCCGCTCGGACACCCCTCCGTCAACCTAATATTCTGACTCCGAATGGAGCATCTGTCAATCTCTCTAAACGCTTTGCACAAGTAAAAACGCCCAGACCTAAGAGGGTCTGGGCGTCGCATTGGTGCCCGGCAGTTACCTACTTTCACACGGGTAATCCGCACTATCATCGGCGTAAAGTCGTTTCACTGTCCTGTTCGGGATGGGAAGGAGTGGTTCCAACTTGCTATGGTCACCGGGCGTAGAGGGTCGAACTGTTGATAAATCAACAGTTCTATTTGAGTAAGCATGTAATTTGGGTTGCAGAATGAATCTGGCAAACATCCAACACAATAGTGCTGGTTATAGGATCAAGCCTAACGGGCAATTAGTATCAGTTAGCTTAACGCATTACTGCGCTTCCACACCTGACCTATCAACGTTGTGGTCTTCAACGACCCTTTATGTAGGTTAAACCTACGGGAGATCTCATCTTCAGGCAAGTTTCCCGCTTAGATGCTTTCAGCGGTTATCTCTTCCGTACATAGCTACCCTGCGATGCTTCTGGCGAAACAACAGGTACACCAGCGGTACGTCCACTCCGGTCCTCTCGTACTAGGAGCAGCCCCCGTCAAATCTCCAACGCCCATGGCAGAT
This sequence comes from Polynucleobacter brandtiae, assembly GCF_002797575.1. Lineage (GTDB taxonomy): Bacteria > Pseudomonadota > Gammaproteobacteria > Burkholderiales > Burkholderiaceae > Polynucleobacter > Polynucleobacter brandtiae. The sequence goes on from NZ_PGTX01000002.1 coordinate 336,814, forward strand.
AGGGACCAAACTGTCTCACGACGTTTTAAACCCAGCTCACGTACCTCTTTAAATGGCGAACAGCCATACCCTTGGGACCGGCTACAGCCCCAGGATGAGATGAGCCGACATCGAGGTGCCAAACACCGCCGTCGATATGAACTCTTGGGCGGTATCAGCCTGTTATCCCCAGAGTACCTTTTATCCGTTGAGCGATGGCCCTTCCATACAGAACCACCGGATCACTATGACCTGCTTTCGCACCTGCTCGACTTGTCGGTCTCGCAGTTAAGCACGCTTTTGCCATTGCACTTTAGGTACGATGTCCGACCGTACCAAGCGTACCTTCGTACTCCTCCGTTACACTTTGGGAGGAGACCGCCCCAGTCAAACTGCCTACCATGCACTGTTCCCGACCCGGATAACGGGCCAAGGTTAGAACCTCAAACAAACCAGGGTGGTATTTCAAGGTTGGCTCCAGCGGAACTAGCATCCCGCTTTCAACGCCTCCCACCTATCCTACACAGACCGGTTCAAAGTCCAATGCAAAGCTACAGTAAAGGTTCATGGGGTCTTTCCGTCTAGCCACGGGTAGATTGCATCATCACAAACATTTCAACTTCGCTGAGTCTCAGGAGGAGACAGTGTGGCCATCGTTACGCCATTCGTGCAGGTCGGAACTTACCCGACAAGGAATTTCGCTACCTTAGGACCGTTATAGTTACGGCCGCCGTTTACTGGGACTTCAATCAAGAGCTTGCACCCCATCATTTAATCTTCCAGCACCGGGCAGGCGTCACACCCTATACGTCCACTTTCGTGTTTGCAGAGTGCTGTGTTTTTATTAAACAGTCGCAGCCACCTTTTTATTGCAACCCTTTCGTCCTCCCGTTGTTCACGGTCAAACTACAAGGGCGTACCTTATCCCGAAGTTACGGTACAAATTTGCCGAGTTCCTTCTCCTGAGTTCTCTCAAGCGCCTTAGAATACTCATCTCGCCCACCTGTGTCGGTTTGCGGTACGGTCTTGTTAAACTGAAGCTTAGAGGCTTTTCTTGGAACCACTTCCAATTGCTTCGTGAATAAATTCACTCGTCTCACGCCCTTGAATCCCGCTACCGGATTTACCTAATAGCCATCTCCAACGTAAGAACCGGGACTTCCAACACCCGGACAACTTTCCGCGATCCGTCCCCCCATCGCATTTAACAATGGTCCAGGAATATTAACCTGGTTCCCATCAGCTACGCATCTCTGCCTCGCCTTAGGGGCCGACTCACCCTGTTCCGATGAACGTTGAACAGGAAACCTTGGGCTTACGGCGAGGGGGCTTTTCACCCCCTTTATCGCTACTCATGTCAGCATTCGCACTTCTGATACCTCCAGCATCCTTTACAAGACACCTTCACAGGCTTACAGAACGCTCTCCTACCATCACATTACTGTGATCCGCAGCTTCGGTTATATGCTTAGCCCCGTTACATCTTCCGCGCAGGACGACTCGATCAGTGAGCTATTACGCTTTCTTTAAAGGATGGCTGCTTCTAAGCCAACCTCCTGACTGTTTTAGCCTTCCCACTTCGTTTCCCACTTAGCATATATTGGGGACCTTAGCTGGCGGTCTGGGTTGTTTCCCTCTTGACACCGGACGTTAGCACCCGATGTCTGTCTCCCGTGCTTGCACTTGTAGGTATTCGGAGTTTGCTATGGCGCAGTAATCCGCAATGGACCCCACTACCATGACAGTGCTCTACCCCCTACAGTGATACACGAGGCACTACCTAAATAGTTTTCGGAGAGAACCAGCTATTTCCAGTTTTGTTTAGCCTTTCACCCCTATCCACAGCTCATCCCCTAACTTTTCAACGTTAGTGGGTTCGGTCCTCCAGTACGTGTTACCGCACCTTCAACCTGGCCATGGATAGATCAACTGGTTTCGGGTCTACACCCAGCAACTAGCGCCCTATTCGGACTCGCTTTCGCTACGCCTTCCCTATTCGGTTAAGCTTGCTACTGAATGTAAGTCGCTGACCCATTATACAAAAGGTACGCAGTCACCCCTTACGAGGCTCCTACTGTTTGTATGCACACAATTTCAGGATCTATTTCACTCCCCTCCCGGGGTTCTTTTCGCCTTTCCCTCACGGTACTTGTTCACTATCGGTCGATTACGAGTATTTAGCCTTGGAGGATGGTCCCCCCATATTCAGACAGGATTTCACGTGTCCCGCCCTACTTGTCTCTAGCCTAGTACCACTCAATGATTTTCACATACGGGACTATCACCCTTTATTGTTGGACTTTCCATTCCATTCTGTTAATTACTGAGATATCACTAGAAGGCTGTTCCCATTTCGCTCGCCACTACTCTGGGAATCTCGGTTGATGTCTTTTCCTCTCGCTACTTAGATGTTTCAGTTCACGAGGTTCGCTTCTCATACCCTATGTATTCAGGTATGGATACCACAAAAGTGGTGGGTTTCCCCATTCAGAAATCCCCGGATCAAAGCTTATTTACCAGCTCCCCGGGGCTTATCGCAGGTTATAACGTCTTTCGTCGCCTGTAATCGCCAAGGCATCCATCATGTGCACTTATTCACTTGATCCTATAACGAGCACCATTGCTAGCAACCGTTACAGGTTTTACTTCTACAACTGACATGTTTGCCGTAATCCAAACTATAAGTACGTATTAAAGAACTTTAAAAACTCGTTTGATATTACTGATTGATGATTCAATCTTTACCCTATTACATTGTCTAATGCTCTCTCAAAGAAACATTAGACACTTTGCTTACTCAAATTTTTAAAGAACAGCCATAAATGGCAAAACTAAACAATTAAATGTTTGTTTAGTTTTGACATTTAGATGATGGTGGAGGATGACGGGATCGAACCGACGACCCCCTGCTTGCAAAGCAGGTGCTCTCCCAGCTGAGCTAATCCCCCAACGTCCCACTAAGTCTTGTTTCTGGCTGGTGGTGGGTCTGGTAGGACTTGAACCTACGACCCCTGCGTTATCAACACAGTGCTCTAACCAGCTGAGCTACAGACCCGTGGCTTTTATTGTCAACCGATAAGTGTGGGCACTAAAATCCAGCATCTTTCTCTAGAAAGGAGGTGATCCAGCCGCACCTTCCGATACGGCTACCTTGTTACGACTTTACCCCAGTCATGAACCCTGCCGTGGCAGTCGCCCTCCTTGCGGTTAGGCTAACGGCTTCTGGCAAAACCCACTCCCATGGTATGACGGGCGGTGTGTACAAGACCCGGGAACGTATTCACCGCGACATTCTGATCCGCGATTACTAGCGATTCCAGCTTCACGTAGTCGAGTTGCAGACTACGATCCGGACTACGATGCATTTTCTGAGATTAGCTCCCCCTCGCGGGTTGGCAACCCTCTGTATGCACCATTGTATGACGTGTGAAGCCCTACCCATAAGGGCCATGAGGACTTGACGTCATCCCCACCTTCCTCCGGTTTGTCACCGGCAGTCTCTCTAGAGTGCTCTTGCGTAGCAACTAAAGACAAGGGTTGCGCTCGTTGCGGGACTTAACCCAACATCTCACGACACGAGCTGACGACAGCCATGCAGCACCTGTGTTCACTTTCTCTTACGAGCACCTAATGTATCTCTACTTCGTTAGTGACATGTCAAGGGTAGGTAAGGTTTTTCGCGTTGCATCGAATTAATCCACATCATCCACCGCTTGTGCGGGTCCCCGTCAATTCCTTTGAGTTTTAATCTTGCGACCGTACTCCCCAGGCGGCTGACTTCACGCGTTAGCTACGTTACTCAGGATGAAAATCCCGAACAACTAGTCAGCATCGTTTAGGGCGTGGACTACCAGGGTATCTAATCCTGTTTGCTCCCCACGCTTTCGTGCATGAGCGTCAGTGTTATCCCAGGGGGCTGCCTTCGCCATTGGTATTCCTCCACATATCTACGCATTTCACTGCTACACGTGGAATTCTACCCCCCTCTGACACACTCTAGCTATACAGTCACAGGCGCCATTCCCAGGTTAAGCCCGGGGATTTCACGCCTGTCTTGTATAACCGCCTGCGCACGCTTTACGCCCAGTAATTCCGATTAACGCTTGCACCCTACGTATTACCGCGGCTGCTGGCACGTAGTTAGCCGGTGCTTATTCTTCAGGTACCGTCATTCCCGGACTGTGTTAGAGCCGGTGTTTCTTCCCTGACAAAAGAGCTTTACAACCCGAAGGCCTTCTTCACTCACGCGGCATTGCTGGATCAGGGTTTCCCCCATTGTCCAAAATTCCCCACTGCTGCCTCCCGTAGGAGTCTGGGCCGTGTCTCAGTCCCAGTGTGGCTGATCGTCCTCTCAGACCAGCTACTGATCGTCGCCTTGGTGGGCTTTTACCCCACCAACAAGCTAATCAGGCATCGGCCGCTCTAATCGCGCGAGGTCTTTCGATCCCCCGCTTTCCCCCTCAGGGCGTATGCGGTATTAGCACAGCTTTCGCTGCGTTATCCCCCACGATAAGGTACGTTCCGATGTATTACTCACCCGTTCGCCACTCGCCACCAGGTGCAAGCACCCGTGCTGCCGTTCGACTTGCATGTGTAAGGCATGCCGCCAGCGTTCAATCTGAGCCAGGATCAAACTCTTCAGTTTAATTCCTGTGATCCTTGCGGATCGTCGCACTCATTCAAAAGAAATTGACTTGGTAATAAAACCAAATCTTTTTACTGTCTATGAGTACTATTTATTTACATCTGTCCCGAAGGACTTGATGCTTTCACTTAGTACCCACAATTATCGGTTGACTAATTTTTAAAGAGGGCTGACTTGTTTCGTATTTCAAATAACATTCAGCAGAGAGATAAGACTATAGCGCACTAATTTTGGGTCGTCAACACCTTTCGTAGTCTTTTTCCTCAAATAACCATCTTTTTTTCCTACTTCTGAATAAATATGTTTAAAAACAAAGACTTATATTTTTAAAATAATTTATCTTTTTTTAAAAAATTTTCTATTTAATCTGTCTTTTTAGCCTCCTCTATACATTTTCATGCCATCCGCATCCGTTTTTCATTCTTTTTGGAGTGGATTGTCTTGTGATTTAAGGGAAAACCCTAATATTTTGAGTAAAAACTGCTAATATGGTGCTATGAACAAAAATGTTCTTACCAGTCATGCCGCTACCCAGCCTAGCGCCGCCATCCTATCTATTCCGGTGCTTGAGCTACATGCAGGCTATAAAGACAAAATCCTACTTCATCTCTTGGAGCTTAACGATGATGATCGTCGCTTGCGCTTCGGTACGCAAACATCGAATAAAGTCATTGAACGCTATGTTGACCGCATTGATTTCAACAATGCTGCTGTGTTTGCCAGCTTTGACTCCAACTTAAACTTAATAGGAATGGCTCATTTAGCCTATCTACCTAGAGTAATCGGTCGAGTTAGTGCTGCAGAACTGGGCGTCTCGGTTCTTTCAGAGGCTCGAGGCAGAGGGGTGGGAGCGGCATTATTTCAGCGCTCAGCTGTACATTCTCGCAACACGAAGATTGATTCTCTATTTGTGCATTGCCTAGCAAACAATAAGGCCATGATGAATCTGGCCCAGAAGGCCGGTATGCGAGTTGAATATGCTGATGGTGATGCTGATGCCTACCTAAAGCTCTCTCCGGCTACGTCGGGAACAATAGTAGATGAAGCTATCAATGAGCAATGGGCGGGCCTCGACTATTCCCTAAAAGAAAATATCAAGCACTCTAACTATCTATGGCATTGGTTGTTAGGGCTCCACCACACCTCACCCTAATTCGGAACAATTGCCCCGCGCAATATCCAAGTAACTAGGCTGGCTATTTCATCATCACTCAATTTAGTATTCCCAGGCATCGGCACTACACCCCAGGATCCCGCACCACCTTTATGAATTTTATTTTTTAACAAATCTGCCGCGCTTGGATCGCTTCTATACTTTTTTGCAATGTCTTGAAAGCTGGGGCCTACAATTTTTTTATTGACTGCGTGACATCCTAAGCAAGCATTTTGTTTGGCAAGCAGAAGGGCGGCTTGGTCTTGAGTTAAGACATTCGCAGCATTCGCACCTTGCGAATGGGGCACCATAAAAAATGAAAGGAAAAATATCCCCAGTATAAATTTTGATAGTGCCGCCATTGTTTAAAAAAGCTTTTAAAAGTTCGGAGGGGAAGTAGGTTGAGCTTCTTCTGCTTTACCTTGCTTTTCTAGACGCACTTTTTCTGCATCGGAAATAATATCAAAAAATACATAAACATCTTTCACGCCCGTAGCATTACTGGCAATTTTCTTAGCAATTTCTGCTTCATTTTTCGTCAACATCCCCATCAGGAAAATACTACTTCCTTCAGCAATAATTGCCATTGAGTTCGATGGCAGATTATTAATAAAAATCATTTGGGTTTTGATCTTTGATTCCAGGTAAGCGTCGTTGGCACGAGCAGAAAAGCTACTATTGGGCCCAATAAGGAGCTCATTAAATACTGCGCGCGCATTCTTCATCGCTTTTACGTACTCAGTAGCCTGAGACTTTATGTCAGTATTTTTTACTTCTCCAGTCAACAGCACTTTCTGATTAAATGACGTAACGGTTATATGTGCGCTATCGCCAAATTTTTTAATCAGGGCATTGCCTGCCTCCAGCTCAATGCCTTTATCAATCGCTTGCACGCCCGGAGTACGACGATCTGCCATTACGGCGATGCCGCCAACCGCGCCCGCAGATGCGGCGCCAACAGCAACTACTGCGCAAGCAGAGAGCTGAGACAGGATGGTCAAAAGAATAACTAATTTACTGAAGACTTGAATTCGCATTTGGGCACTCTCTAAAAAGATTGGATATTTTTTAATCCAAAAGAAGATGGTCAACGCCATCACACAACGCATGAAGCAAAACTAAATGGGTTTCTTGAATACGGGCAGTACGCGTAGAGGGTGCGCACAGGTGAATATCATCGGCCCCTAATAATTGCGCAATTTTTCCTCCGCCGTTGCCAGTAAGTGCAATAATTTGAATGCCCATTTTTTTGGCTGCCTCAATTGCTGCAACGACATTTTTTGAGTTTCCGGAAGTAGAGATGCCCAATAGGACGTCTCCAGACTTACCAAGACCGCGCACCTGCTTGCTAAATACTTCATCGTAACTATAGTCGTTCCCAACAGCTGTCAAAATAGAGGAATCGGTTGTCAGCGCTATGGCCGCCAACTCTTGACGCTCTCGCTCAAATCTCCCAATGAGTTCTGCGGCAAAATGTTGTGCGTCTGCTGCTGAGCCTCCGTTTCCGCAAGCCATTACCTTTCCGCCGGCGCGTAAACAACTTGTCATTGCAACAACTCCATGAGCCACTTGATCTGGAAGTATTTTTTCTGCCTCTTGCTTAACGGCAATACTATCGAAAAAGTGCTGTGATGTGCGTGCGCTTAACCGCTCTAAGGTGTCTTTGTCCATCACAATATTATGCGCCAAAAGGAAGCTAAATTCACTTGCTGACTATCGAATTGAAAAGGGACGTATTCTCTTACTTATTCATACCCCCCTAAGCAGAAGATTCCCTTCATGGATTTAAGTAACCTCGATTTTTTAAAACAGCAAGATATGCCAAGCGGCGCCCTATACATGGTTGCCACTCCGATTGGAAACATGGGAGACATCACTTTGAGGGCACTACACATCCTGAATTCAGTAGATGGTATTGCCTGCGAAGATACCCGCCACAGTGGGCCGCTATTGCAGTATTTCGGTATCCATAAAAAATGCCTAGCACTACACGAACATAACGAAATTACGGGGGCACAGACCATCATTGAGCGTCTTTCCCAAAATGAGCGATGGGCCTACATATCAGATGCGGGGACTCCAGGAATATCAGATCCTGGGGCAAGACTTGTAAATGCAGTTCAAAAAGCAGGCTTTCGAATTATTCCCGTGCCGGGTGCCAGCGCCATTTCTACTGCCATTTCTGCAAGTGGTACGGTTATGCTGCCATCCGAGGGGCGCTTTCAGTTTCTGGGCTTTTGGCCAAATAAGGCAAAGGAACGAGATGTTTTTATTCAGGAGCTCCAAACGAGCTCCAAAACTACTATCTTTTTTGAGTCGCCCCATCACATTCAAGCAACCCTTGCATTACTGGGCAAGCAACTAGAGCCCGATCGCCAAATAGTAGTCGGCCGAGAGCTTACTAAAAAATTTGAACAGCTAGTTTCCCTAAAAGCCGCAGACATTGCGCAATGGCTTAAAGAAGCAGAAAGTCTTCGGGGGGAATTCATTATTTTAGTAGCGGGGCGTCAAGCCAATGGGAGCGAGGCCCCAGAACATGCAAGCCTACTATTATGGGCAAATGCCCTCAGCCCCTATTTAGCGAGCAAAGAAATCGCGGCCGTACTTGCACAGGTACTGGGAATGAGCAAGAAAGAAGCCTATCAGGTTGCATTGGCTGCGAAAGAGCAAAATCCTGAAAAGTAAAAAAGCTGGCGTTAAGCCAGCTTTTTTGTTTCATTTTTACTGAAGTTTATTTCTCAGCAGGGGCCTTAGGCTCTACTAGTTTTCCACCGGCCGCATTAGCCATATAAACAACTGCACGACCCAGCTCATAGTCGCTTATATCTGCCGGATTTGCACCACCGCGGGCGGGCATTGCGCCCTTGCCTTTAATCACCGAAGTAAGCAGCACATCGTAACCCTTGCCTAGGCGTGCAGCCCAAGCGCTGGTATCGCCGAATTTAGGGGCTCCAGCCGCGCCAGTCGCGTGACAGGAGGAACAGACCGCTTTGTAAACCTGTTCGCCTGTTTGCATTTCCCGTGGCGCACTAGCGTCTTTAAAGTTCAGCTGAGCCACCGGCTTAATCAGCTGCTCCGCCGAAGCCTCGGTATCGGCCCGCTTTCCACTGTTGACATAGACTAACAATAATAAAATGATGATTAGCGGCACAAAAAAGCACGCAAACACCATGATGATTAACTGTTTAGGGGTCTTAATTAGATTTCCGTGCTCTTCGCTCATAGGACTTTTTATTATTTAACGGGTTTAAAGTAGATTTCGACAGATTATAACGAGAGCTCAGCCCTATAGGCACTTACAATGTGCGAGCATGCGTTTTTCTCAATAAGCGCCCGTAGCTCAGTGGATAGAGTATTGGCCTCCGAAGCCAAGGGTCGCAGGTTCGATTCCTGCCGGGCGCACCAATGTGAGGGGTTTTTGACTCACGTCATGCGAGAAGTTATGAATAAGGCTATCATTTCTGTCTAACTTATTGATTCTAATCATGTCCACACACTTAAATACTACCCTTTCTGAGCCATCCATACTCAATCCATTGGCCCCCGAGCTACCATTACCGCACCGAAAAATTATTCGTAGCTGGTTAATTCCTATGGCACAGGGCGAAACAGCGAAGGCACTGCTATTACTGGTGACCGATGCCGTCTTGTGGCTTGGCTGTATTGCTGGAACCATTTTTGTAGAAAGTATTTTGCTCAAAATTGTTTTTGGTATCGTGGCTGGTTTTGTAACTGGACGCATCTTTATATTGGGCCACGATGCGTGCCATCAAAGCTTCACGCCCCACCGCGAACTAAACAAAGTGCTAGGTCGTATTGCTTTCTTGCCATCCCTAACACCATATAGCCTATGGGACGTAGGCCATAATGTGGTTCACCACGGCCAAACCAATCTAAAGGGCTTTGACTTTGTTTGGGCCCCATTGTCCAAATCTGAATTTGACGCCTTACCTGCTTGGCGTAAAAGTCTAGAGCGCTTATATCGAAGCGGCTGGGGACCTGTCTTTTATTACCTCATTGAAATTTGGTGGAGACGGGAGTACTTTCCTAACGCACAAAATAAACCCGGTAATCGCCCAATTTTTCTGAAGGACAACCTACTCGTTACCGCATTTGCCATTATTTGGATTGCCTGCCTGATTGTTGGCGCCCTAGCTACAGACCAATCAGTATTAACTGGCTTACTTGCTGGCTTTGCACTGCCTTTCTTGTTTTGGAATGGCATGATTGGTTTTGTGGTGTATGTTCACCATACCCACCCAAATGTATCCTGGTATGACAAGAAATCAGAGTGGTTACGTGCCCAGCCCTTTGTTTCCACCACCGTCCACCTTACTTTTAACTGGATCTGGGGCAAACTGATGCACCACATCATGGAGCATACTGCACATCATGTAGACATGAGTGTTCCCCTGTATCGGTTACCAGAAGCACAAAATACGCTTGAAACTATCCTTCCGGAGCGTATTTTTATTCAAAAGTTTTCCTGGGCTTGGTATTTTGATACTGCCCGCAAATGCAAACTATATGACTTTGAAAACAAAGCTTGGCTTGATTTTGATGGCAATAAGATGGCCGAATCTGTCAGGGTTGTTTTAAGTCCAGCTCCGTCAGTACAAAACGGGTAAAATAGGTCTCCTGTAAAAGATTTGGATTACCCGGATTGCCCATGACTACATCTACTCCAGCCGCCACTCAAGACACCTCTCAGAGCCTGAAATTTTGCTCATCTTGCAGTCGAGAGAAGCGTCTGGAAGGCGGCACCTGGATACCAACCAGCAATCGTAAGCAACGCTGGATTTGTGCCAGTTGTTTGTACAATCGCACCCATCGCACCGGCTCTGCAAAAACCTAACTACCACTTTTGGATTTGTCGTAGTTAGCGTCATGCGCTCCATCCTGCCATGGAGTTCTTCTTTTGTTCGCAATAGGTTAACTCATGAACACTCAAGATACATTTAAGTTTGCACAAACCCATGAGTGGGCCAGTGCGGAAGCAGATGATTTAATTTGGGTTGGAATAAGTCACCATGCCCAAGAGGCGCTTGGTGACGTTATGTTTTTTCAGGCGCCCACAATTGGTCAACAGGTAAAGCAAGGCGAAGCAATAGCAGTCATCGAATCGGTAAAGGCAGCGAGTGATATTCATGCGCCGATTAGCGGGGAGATTGTTGCCCTTAACGCCGACATGGATTCATCCCCAGAATCAGTCAATCAAAGCCCGTATGCAATGTGGCTTTTTAAAATCAAACCTCATTCTTCCCAGACCCTTGATAAAGAATTGAGCTCCCTAATGAACTTGGATCAATACAGCGCTAATGCTGGGAACTAAATAGCAATCGGGTCGCGCTCAATTAACCAGCGCACTCTTGATGTCTTACTAATACGTCCTTGAGAATTGTGACGCAAATGTTGATCAATGACTTCAAGAGCCTCTTGTAATGTTTTGCGATTCATAGACTCAATTACCAATTGGGCTCGCTCAGATCCGGCAACCCGCATGATGGGCTTAGGAACGGGATCATAAATCTTCAATTCTTTTGTAATAACACCACGCGCCCTTAAAAACTGCTTTAGCTCATTTAAAAATTGAATTGCCTTCTCTAAGCTTTTTCCCTCGGCATGAATCAAGGCTTGATAAGAGCAGGGCGGTAGTTTAGCCTCTTCTCTTTCATTCGCAGTAAACGCTAAAAAACCATCAACGTCATGATGTAATAAGTATTGATAAACGGGCGACTCTGGATATTGTGTTTCAATATAAATAGCGCCACCGTCCTCCCCATCTGTACCTGCTCTTCCAGCGCGCCCAGCTACTTGTACCAATTGCGCAAATAATCGTTCCGCCGCTCTAAAGTCAGCAGAATATAAACGGCTATCGGCGTCCAGTACCGCTACCAGCCCTATGTTCTGGTAGTCATGGCCTTTTGCGATCATTTGCGTGCCAACGATAATATCGACATGGCCCTCATGTATTTTTTGAAAAAGCGCTTCTGCTCCCTTGCTCTTTCTACTTGAATCTATATCCACTCTTAATACACTTGCATTGGGCCACATTTCTTCAATAGCATCTTCTAGTTTTTGCGTTCCATGCCCCAGTGTTTTAAGATCAGCGTTGCCACAGTCTGGGCAAAAACTAGGAATACTTTTGACTAATCCACAATGATGACAATTTAATAGTGCTTTGTTTCCAATAGATCCTGCCTTATGCATGACGGTATAAGTCGAACACTGCGTACACTTTGATAGCCAATTGCATGCATTGCAACTGAGCACCGGTGCAAAGCCACGTCGATTAATCAGTATTAAACTTTGTTTTTTTGCCTCTAGATTTTTTGTAATTGCTAGCGCTAATGTTTTAGTTATTAAGCTTTTCTGTTTGGGTGCGCCAACGTCACCAGGGCTATATTGATTTTGTGGGTCACGCGTATTGATTAAATGTACTTTAGGTAAGGCCGCTCCCTGCGCGCGCTGATCTAGTCTTATATTTTCATATCGACCTGACTGTGCGGCCATCCACGTTTCTAGTGATGGCGTTGCGGAAGACAATAAAATTGGAATGCCCAGATCATGCGCCCTCCATATTGCTAAGTCCCTAGCAGAGTACCTTATTCCATCCTGCTGCTTGTAAGAGGCATCATGTTCCTCGTCTACTACAATTGCACTGAGATAGGGGAGGGAGGTTAAAGCGGCCAATCTCGTTCCTAAAATAATTTTGGCCTTTCCTGTCATTGCCTCGTACCATGCAATGCCCCTCTTTTTTTCGCTAATGCCGCTGTGTAACACCACCATCTTTTTTTCTGGAAAATATGCGTTAACCCTTCTTTCCAGCTGTGGGGTTAAGTTTATTTCTGGCACCAGCAAAAGCACTTGCGCACTTTCGTCTTCTAAAATATCAGCAAGCCAATTGAGAAATACTGCTGTTTTGCCGCTACCTGTTTGTCCTTGCAACAAGATTGCTCTAAAGCCGCCGGCTTTTTCCTTATTTGCAATTAGTGCATCAAGGGCTTCTTTTTGATTAGGGTTTAACCGGTCTTTTGTAATTAAGCCTTCCGTAACAAGGGCTTTATTTTTGGCTTTCTTTTTTTCTGCAACTTCTATTTTTTGAAGGATTTGACCCCATTCATCTGACTTTTTCCACATTTGTGGAATGGTCGGCAAGATCGTTTCTCCTAGCGAGTGGACGTAGTACTGGCTGGCAAAATTGATTAGGCGCAACATAGAGGGGTCTAACGCCGGTAACGGCGCTAAATAATTTACTGATTTAAGCTTTTTAATATCAAAATCGGAGTGATCGCTTACTTTTATAACAAGCCCAACACTCTTTGACCTAGCAAGTGGCACTTCTACTAAATTACCTATTTCTGGTAATTTGCCTATTTTTTCAGCATCCCAGAGATAGTCAAATCCTTGGGCCAAAGGCTTATCGAATACCACTTGAACCACAATAGGCTTAAGCATCATTTGCCCTAGATTGCCGCCTTTGCTTGTGGATAAGTCTGTGGATATCATACAAAATTTGGTTTTCTGTTATTTATTCTATAGCAATTGATTTTGAAATCATAATTCAGTATTTTCATTAATAACTATATTAATCAAGTACTTATAAGATTTATTAAATGTAGCTATTGAAACTTGCTTCCAATCTCACTGTATTTATATGTCTGCACTAATATGTGCATAACTTTTCCCAAAATTGGGCCTAAGTTAGCATTTACTTTGAATTATTCGACGGCTCTGAGTGCTTTTGACTTTGAAATTACCGCTGCAGATAGGGCGCTTACACTTTCTGGCGGAGTAAATTGATTAATACCATGTCCCAGGTTAAAAATATGTCCATCAAGTGGATGTAGTCCGGACTTAAGTGGGGGCGCCTTTGCTAAATCATCAAGCAAGGCTGAAGTTGCCGCTTCAATCTGACTGGGGTCAGAAAATAGAATTAGTGGATCTAAATTGCCCTGCAAGGCTAAGGGCTTGTTGATTTCTAGTAACTGCTTCCGGGCTCGGCTTAACGGCATTGTCCAGTCTATTGCAATTACATCGGCACCCGCTTGTGCAATGTCATTCAACCAGATGCCGCCACCCTTTGTAAACATAATGACGGGTATTTTTTTACCCTCATATTCACGCGGTAACAACTCAATCACTCTTTGCATTGAAGACAATGACATGCGCTGGTACCAGCCATCTGGCAACAAGCCTCCCCAAGTATCAAAAATCATTAATGCTTGAGCGCCTGCTTTAACCTGTTCATGTAAATAGGCCGCAACTGACTGTATGTTGATCTCTAAAATATGGTTTAGCAAATCGGGACGGCTGAACATCATTGTTTTTGCATGGCGGAAATCATCAGATCCCGATCCATCAATCATGTAACAAGCTAAAGTCCAAGGGCTTCCTGAAAAGCCTATTAAAGGAACCCGCTGCTTCCCATCTTGTATGAGCGCTTTTCGAATCTCTGAAACTGCATCAAAAACATATCTGAGTTGGTCCATATCGGCAACTCGTAATTTCTTTACTGCTTCTTCTGTGCGAAGTGGCTTATCAAAACTTGGGCCTTCACCTGCTGTAAATTTCAGACCCAAACCCATTGCATCGGGAATGGTCAAAATATCAGAGAATAAAATTGCTGCATCTAGTGGGTAGCGATCCAGTGGTTGCAATGTTACTTCAGTTGCATAGGCTGGGTTTTTTGCAAGGCCAAGAAAGCTGCCAGCTCTTGCACGTGTGGCGTTATATTCTGGAAGATAGCGCCCCGCTTGACGCATGAGCCAAAGCGGGGTTTGGTCAACCGCTTCGCCTAAGCAGGCCCTTAAAAACCGATCATTTAACAGCAAAGGATGGCCGGTTTTTATTTTTTACGCCGAAAACGCGCAAGCGCCGCCAACTGTGCTGCTGCCATCGCAAACTCTGACTGGGCCAAAGCTAAATCAAAGTCTGTTCCACGATTCTGCATTGCTTCTTCTGCGCGCTTCTTCGCTTCAATCGCTTTTGCTTCGTCTAGATCATGGCCACGAATAGCGGTATCGGCTAAAACTGTAACGTGATCAGGCTGTACTTCTAAATAGCCGCCCGCAACAAATACAAACTCCTCATCACCGTCTGCTTTTTCAATGCGTACTGAGCCAGGGCGAATACGAGTAATTAAAGGGGTGTGGCCACGCAAGATACCGAGCTCGCCATTTTCACCGGGAAGCGCTACAAATTTGGCTTCGCCACTGAAAATAGACTGCTCAGCACTCACAACATCAACGCGTATGGTAGACATGATTTCCCTAGATGAGTTCGATTAAAGCTTCTTAGCTTTCTCGATGGCTTCATCAATTGAACCCACCATGTAGAACGCTTGCTCTGGCAAGTGATCCAATTCACCACTACAAATCATTTTGAAACCACGAATGGTCTCTTTTAATGAAACGTATTTACCTGGTGAACCTGTAAATACCTCAGCAACGTGGAAAGGCTGTGACAAGAAACGCTGAATCTTACGAGCGCGTGACACGGCCAGCTTATCTTCTGGGGACAACTCATCCATGCCTAAAATTGCAATAATATCGCGCAACTCTTTGTAGCGCTGTAAAGTCATCTGCACTTCACGAGCAACATCGTAATGCTCTTGGCCAACTACTTGTGGGTCAAGCTGGCGACTCGTTGAGTCCAGTGGATCAACTGCTGGATAGATACCCAGAGCAGCGATATCACGTGAAAGTACCACCGTAGAATCTAAATGCAAGAAGGTTGTTGCTGGTGATGGGTCGGTCAAGTCATCCGCAGGAACATACACGGCCTGAATCGAAGTAACAGAGCCAGTCTTGGTGGAAGTAATGCGCTCTTGCAATTTACCCATTTCTTCTGCCAAAGTTGGCTGATAACCCACTGCGGAAGGCATACGACCTAACAGCGCAGAAACTTCAGTACCAGCAAGAGTAAAGCGGTAAATGTTATCAACGAAAAACAAAATATCGCGACCTTCATCACGGAATGCTTCAGCCATTGTCAAGCCAGTTAACGCAACACGTAAACGGTTACCAGGTGGCTCATTCATCTGACCGAAAACCATCGCTACTTTATCAATAACGTTCGACTCTTTCATCTCATGATAAAAGTCATTTCCTTCGCGGGTACGCTCACCCACGCCCGCAAACACAGATAGGCCGGAATGCTGTTTGGCGATGTTGTTAATTAACTCCATCATGTTGACGGTTTTACCAACACCAGCACCACCGAACAAGCCAACCTTACCGCCTTTAGCAAATGGGCAAACCAGGTCGATAACTTTAATACCCGTTTCGAGCAAATCAACCGACGGCGACAGTTCATCAAACTTTGGTGCTGGTTGATGAATGGAGCGGCGTACATCGGTAGCAATTGGGCCCGCATCATCAATTGGTCGGCCAAGAACATCCATAATGCGGCCTAATGTAGCCGGCCCAACAGGAACAGAAATTGGCCCGCCGGTAGATTTGACTTCCATGCCACGACGCAATCCATCGCTTGCTCCCATGGCAATAGCGCGTACTACACCATCGCCGATCTGCTGCTGAACTTCAAAGGTTAAGCCTTTTTCAGCAAATGATTTTTCACCACTTTCAACTAGTGTCAATGCATCATAAATGTTTGGCATTTTGTCACGTGGGAATTGAATATCCACCACTGGACCGATACATTGCACAATATTTCCGTTGCTCATCGCATTTCTCCGCTTTTAATTCTGTAAATTCTTTTCGTATTCCTAAACGCTGACCGCTTAAACAGCAGCCGCTCCACCAACAATCTCTGACAGCTCTTTAGTAATAGCCGCTTGTCGTGTCTTGTTGTATTCCAACTGCAACTCACCAATCACATTCTTTGCATTATCCGAAGCAGCCTTCATCGAAACCATCCTTGCAGATTGTTCAGAGGCCATATTTTCGGTAACCGCTTGATAAATCATTGCTTCAACATAACGCTTTAACAAGCCATTCAAAATAGATTCGGCATCAGGCTCATAGATATAGTCCCAAGAGTTTCCTGCCTTTTCCTCCGGAGTTAAGGCAGCCGGCTCTAAGGGCAATAACTTTTCCAAAACGGGCTCTTGTTTCATCGCATTAACAAAGCGGGTATACGCCAAATAGACAGCGTCAATCTCGCCGCGTTCGAATGCCTCTAATTGCGCGATAATTGCCCCAATCAATACATCCATATGTGGCGTGTCGCCAATCTGAATAATTTGGGATAGTAGCTTTGCTTTAGAGCGATTCAAAAATTGCAGTCCTTTTGAGCCAATCGCCGTATAGGAGATTTCAATCTTTTGCTCTTGAAAGTCGCGTACTTGATTTGCAATCAAACGCAGTACGTTGGTATTTAGACCGCCGCACAAGCCCTTGTCTGTTGTAACTAGAATCGTGCCAACTTTCTTAATCTCACGAGTCGCCATATAAGCAGGACGAAACTCTGGATTTGCTTTAGAGAGATTGGCGACAATTTCACGAATTTTTTCAGCGTACGGGCGCGCATTTCGCATGCGCTCCTGAGCGCGACGCATCTTGGATGCGGCGACCATTTCCATTGCCTTCGTGATCTTGCGCGTATTTTGTACGCTCTTGATCTTAGATCGTATTTCTTTTGTACTTGCCATGATTTATGCGGATCCTCTTAGAAAGAGGCTGAACGCTTGTAGTCCTCGATCGCAGCACGTAAGGCAGCTTCGTCATCTTTGTTCAGATCTTTAGTCTCTTCAATACGCGCAACTAAATCTGCGTATTTTGATTTCAAATGATCTTGAAGACCTTTTTCAAATGCGAGCACATGCTTTACTTCGAGGTCATCAAAGAAGCCATTATTAACCGCGTAAAGTGAAGCGGCCATTTCCCAAACCTGCAAAGGCTTGTATTGGGCTTGCTTACACAATTCAGTAACGCGACGACCGCGCTCTAATTGCTTGCGTGTTGCCTCATCAAGATCGGAAGCAAACTGCGCAAAGGCGGCTAATTCACGATACTGCGCTAAGTCGGTACGAATACCGCCGGACAATTTCTTGATCACCTTAGTTTGAGCTGCTCCGCCAACACGAGAAACTGAAATACCCGCATTGATCGCAGGGCGTACGCCTGCGTTAAACAAATCGGTTTCTAGGAAGATCTGGCCATCGGTAATGGAGATCACGTTGGTTGGAACGAATGCAGAAACGTCACCTGCTTGAGTCTCAATAATAGGCAATGCAGTCAATGAGCCTGTTTTACCTTTAACTGTGCCATTAGTAAACTTCTCTACATAATCTGCGCTTACACGAGCAGCGCGCTCCAGCAAACGTGAGTGAAGATAAAACACATCGCCAGGATAGGCTTCGCGACCTGGTGGACGACGTAGTAGCAAAGAAATTTGGCGGTAGGCAACAGCTTGTTTTGTAAGGTCGTCATAAACAATCAACGCATCTTCACCGCGATCACGGAAGTATTCGCCCATGGTGCAGCCAGCATAGGCTGAAAGATATTGCATGGCCGCTGATTCAGAGGCACTCGCCGCAACAACAACGGTGTACTCCATCGCGCCCAACTCAGTCAGCTTGCGGACTACGTTTGCAATAGTGGAGGCTTTTTGACCGATCGCAACGTAAACGCAATATACGCCTTTACCTTTTTGGTTAATGATCGCATCTACTGCAACCGCTGTTTTACCTGTTTGACGATCGCCAATGATCAACTCGCGCTGACCGCGGCCGACGGGAACCATCGCATCGATAGCCTTCAGGCCTGTTTGTAGTGGCTGGCTAACAGATTGACGCGCAATAACTCCTGGCGCCACTTTTTCAATAAAGTCTGTTAACTTCGTGTTGATTGGGCCCTTGCCATCAATTGGCTGCCCAAGTGCGTTTACCACTCGGCCAAGAAGCTCTGGGCCAACCGGCACCTCTAAAATGCGGCCCGTACACTTTACTGGATCGCCTTCTTTAATATGGGTGTATTCACCTAACACTACCGCGCCAACTGAATCACGCTCAAGGTTCAGAGCAAGGCCGATCGTGTTGTTAGGGAACTCCAACATTTCACCCTGCATCACGCCAGATAAGCCATGTACACGGCAGATACCATCGGTTACTGAAATAACAGTACCCTCGTTACGAACTTGGGAGTCAATGCCCATTTCGCTAATTCGGCTTTTAATCAGTTCACTGATTTCGGAAGGATTGAGTTGCATTACTTACTCCTGGGTCTTATTTCGTATGTTCTTAATAGGGATATTTATGCGCCAAGACTTATTTGCATTTGAGCTAATTGTGCTTTTACAGAACTATCCATTACCTCATCGCCAACTTGAATGCGAACACCACCAATCAAAGCTGGGTCAACTTGAATAGTTGGACGCAATTCTTTGCCCCCAAAGCGCTTCTTCAAACTTGACAACAAATCAATTAACGCAGATCCCTCTAAGGGAAAAGCGCTAGTAATCATTACCTCTGCGGCGCCTTCGCTTTTATTTTTCATGCCTTCAAATTGACTCGCAATTTCGGGCATGGCTGATAAGCGATGGCTTTGAATTACTAAACTCAAAAAGCTAGCAACCTGGCTGTCTAATTTCGTCTTCATCATGCCAGAAAGAAGCTTACCTAGATCAGTCGCAGAAACTTTTGGATTATTTGATAGGCCAGCAACTTCTGGTAGCGCAGCTAACTGGGCCAACTCATTTAGCTGGTCTATGAAGCTAGCAAAATCAGCAGGCTTAGCGCTTTGAAAAATCGCTTCAGCGTAGGGGCGTGCAATCGTTGCTAAATCGGCCATATCAGAGCTCTGTCTTCAGTTGATCAAGCAAAGCACCGTGTGTCTTTGCGTCCACTTCACGACGCAAAATTTGCTCGGCGCCTTTAACGGCTAGAAATGCCACTTCGGCACGCAACACCTCACGGGCTTTAGTAGCCTGTTGATCAGCGTCTTGTTTAGCTTGAGAAATAATACGAGCAGCTTCGGCTTGTGCATTCGCCCGAATTTCTTCTGCGGACATTTGTGCACGTTTTTCAGCTTCAGCAACGCGCTGCACACCTTCTTGGCGTGCCTTTGTTAATTCTTGTTCGGCTGCATTGTTAGCAGATGCAAGCGCTTCTTTACCACGCTCAGCAGCAGCCAAACCATCGGCAATTTTGGATGAACGCTCATCTAATGCCTTAACTAGCGGTGGCCACACAAAGCGTGCAACAACCCACCATAAGACAAAGAAAACGATCATTTGCGCGAATAGGGTCGCGTTCAGATTCACGATATTCCTTTCAGTATTGTAGTGAACGGTTGGACGACCAAATGGTCATCCACGCCAAAACAATTACTTAATAACTGCGAGGAGTGGGTTTGCGAAGGCAAATAACATTGCAACACCAACACCGATCAAAAACGCGGCATCAATCAAGCCAGCCAAAAGGAACATTTTTGTTTGGAGCGGCTCCATCAATTCTGGTTGACGCGCACATGCTTCGATGTATTTACCGCCCATCAATGCAATGCCCAAACAAGCACCGATAGCGCCTAGGCCGATAATCATGCCAATGGCGATTGCTGTGAAACCCTGAATGTTTGCTAGAAATTGTTGCATGTTGCTGACTCCTGAAGTTAAAGAGATAAGTTAAAAATAAAAAATCTTAGTGGTGACTATGTGCTTGCCCGATGTAGACCAAGGTCAACATCATAAAAATGAAGGCTTGCAACAAAATCACCAAAATGTGGAAGATGGCCCAAGCTGATCCAGCAATAACGTGGCCCACCAATCCGAACAAGGATAAATCTAAATTAAAGGTCCAAACACTACCAAGCAGGGCGATTAATAAGAAAACCAACTCTCCGGCATACATGTTGCCAAATAGTCGCATTCCAAGTGAAACTCCCTTTGCGAGGTACTCAATGATGTTTAAAGCAACATTAAATGGGGCTAAATACCACTCAGCACCAAATGGGGCTGAGATGAGTTCATGCAAGAATCCGCCAAAGCCCTTGACCTTAAAGCTGTAGAAGAAAACCAATAGCAGCACTGACATCGACATACCCATCGTAGCGTTCAGGTCGGTCGTAGGGACCAGTCTGTGATGGGGCACGTGTACGCCAAAACTCTCGATGAAGTGGTTAACGCCCAATACCCAATCCACTGGAATCAAATCCAAGGTGTTGAGCAAAATAATCCAAAAGAAAACGAACAGGGCCAAAGGAGCAATAAAGGAGCGATCCCCGTGCACAATGCTTTTCGCTTGCGTATCAACCATCTCCACAATCATTTCTACAAAACATTGGAAGCGACCAGGAACACCTGGTGTAGCACGGCGAGCCGCAATCAACAGAATAAAAACCGCGAGCAAGCCCATCAACGAGGCCCAGAAAATAGTGTCTAAATTGATGATGCTGAAATCAACGATCGAGGTTTGTGGACCACCCGAATTCGTAAGGTTTTGTAGGTGCTCAGAAATGTACGCTGTTGGCGTCATTTTTTCTGCTGCCGCATGGGCTGTGTTTACTTCGCTAGACATCTCTTAACTAGTCCTTTGGTTCAATCTTGTTTATTACTTTTGGCGCCAAAACCACGCCAGCCACACACATTTGAGGGCAAGCACATAAGTCACCAACAGAGGGACCCACATAACACCCGGAATTAAGACCGCAACTCCCAAAAACATCATTAGCGTAGCGACGATTTTAATAAATTCGCCGGAAACTAATGCTGCTAAAAATTTACCTGGATTTAACTGTTGCGTCTTTTTTGCCGCTTCAAGCCTCAATAAAAATAAAGCAGAAGGCAACGCGCTAGTTAAACCACCTAAAAAGGCCGACTGAGTATAAACGCTTATCCCTCTCGGCTCCCCAAAAAATGACCAAATCACCATGCTAAGCATGGTGAGCACTATCTGTGCAAGCAAAATTTTCCAAGGCGACAGGGAGGGATACTTTATGGCGTTGCTTTTTTGAAGCTCCGCCATCTCTGCCTTGCTTAAAACCCGATAAACCTCTTCTTCGGGCTTTTCCCAATCGTTTGCCTCAGAAAATTGATTTTTTTGAGGAATCAATTTAGCTCCGTGAGTTTAAGGTGCGCCCTGCAATTGGTCAATTGTTTTAAGGTCATTTGAGGGGCATTTACGCTTGAATACCTAGCTTTTTTAGCAAAGAGTCCAGCTCATCAAATTGGCTAAAGCGAATTCTGAGCTCACCCCCTTGGCCCTTAAACTTAAAATCCACACTCAAACCGATTAAATCGGCAATCTCTTGCGTCAAACTACGCATATCAGGGTCGCTGCTGGGTGTACTGCTATCGCCTGACTTTATTTTTGTCTTTTTATCACCAATTTGACCCCCTGCTAAAGCCAAGGCTGTAGACATTCTTTCGGCCTCACGAACTGATAAGCCTTGGGCAGCAATTCTTTGCGCCAAAGCAACTTGGCTGGCTCCAGGCAAGGGAAGCAATGCGCGTGCGTGCCCCATGTCAATAGCGCCCGCCAAAAGCATTGCCTGAACCGGCTTTGCTAACTGACTTAAGCGTAATAAGTTTGTAATGGCACTGCGAGACTTTCCAACTGCTTTGGCGGCCTGCTCATGGGTAAACCCAAACTCTTCAATTAGGCGCGCCAATCCTTGAGATTCTTCCAGCGGATTTAAATCCTCTCGCTGCATATTTTCGACCAAAGCCATTGCAGCAGCAGCTTGATCGTCTGCACCGGAAACCAGCACAGGAACCTCTTTTAATCCAGCTAAAGTTGCAGCCCGAAAGCGTCGCTCGCCCGCAATAATTTCATATTTCCCTGGAGAAACCAAACGAACCAACAGCGGCTGCATTACACCTCGCTCACGAATACTTTCCGCCAGCTCCTGAAGGGCGCTCAATTCCATTTTTTGACGTGGTTGATATTTTCCGGCTTGTAATGCCGTTAATGGCAGACAATTAATTTGAGCAACAGCGTCTTTAGGCGCCTTGTTACCTAATAATGCATCGAGCCCGCGACCCAAACCTTTTTTCTTAATTGCAACCATAATATTTTTACCTGTCCCTGGCTTTACATTTGCTTAATACGTTCGATCATTTCAGCGCCAAAATCCAAATAGGATTTAGCGCCTCGTGATGCTTTATCGAAAACCACCCCAGGGAGCCCATAGGACGGGGCTTCTGCCAGGCGTACATTGCGAGGAATAATAGTTTTAAATACCTTATCGCCAAAGTGCTCCAGCAGTTGATCTGATACCTGTTGCTGCAATGTCATCCGAGAATCAAACATCACGCGCAAAAGACCAATGATGACTAAATCAGGATTGAGGTTGGCATGTACCTGTTTAATCGTGTTTACTAAGTCCGACAAACCTTCAAGCGCAAAGTACTCGCACTGCATTGGCACAATCACACCATTGGCCGCACATAATCCATTTAGCGTTAACAAAGAAAGAGCGGGCGGGCAATCAATCAAAATAAAATCATAATCATTGGCCACTTCAGAGAGCGCTGCTTTCAAACAACCTTCGCGGTCATCAAAATCTACTAACTCTATTTCAGCGCCCGCTAAATCACGATTTGCTGGCAAAACATCATAGCCCGCACTTTCACATCGCAGCGCGCTTGCCTTGACTGAAGAGAGCCCGATTAGCACCTGATAAACCGTGTTTTTTAAATCTGCTTTTTCAATGCCTGAGCCCATCGTTGCATTGCCTTGTGGATCCAAGTCCACCAATAGAACGCGCTGCTGATGGCCCGCTAATCCAGCGGCCAAGTTAACAGCGGTGGTCGTTTTACCGACCCCCCCTTTTTGGTTTGCAATACAGAATATTTTCGCCATTTTTTCTTAAAGAGTGGAAGGGGTTATTGCAGGGGACAACACCAGTAGGCGTCGTTCCACCGCTAAAAGCGGAATATGTAAAGCCTCATCAGCCAACAATGTCCAGTTACTCATGGAAACCTCCAGCAACTCTTCGTCCGCACGCTTTGCTTTCATAGCAAACACCAAGCCGCCAGGCTTCAATAAAGGCAAAGATAAGTCTAAAAAATGATTGAGATTGGTAAATGCCCTAGAAATAACAGCATCAAATTGTCTGGGTCTAGATTGCGCTACCGCCTCAACGCGCTCACTCAGCACCTCGATATTTTTTAGGGCCAACCTTCCTCGAACATGTTGCAAAAAAGCGGTTTTCTTGCGAACTGCTTCAATCAGCGTTAAATGCCAAGTTGGCTGCACAATGGCTATTGGAATTGCAGGCAAACCTCCGCCCGAGCCAAGATCAGCGATTTTGGGGTTTGCGGCCGTCAAAAACTGACGCATGACTGGTAAAACTGTAATAGAATCAATGAGATGCAATCGAACTGACTCTTCAGCCCCCTCAATTGCCGTTAAGTTATGTACCCGATTCCAGCGGCCCATTTCCTGCAAAAATAAGTCTAGATCCGCAATATTTGAGGAGCTTAAATCGAGCCCTATATTTTCAATGCCTAAAGCCATTAATTCGCTACTCATGAATTTCCTCCTGAGCGCGCCCCAAGCCTTTTTTGAGATAGACCAGCAATAAGGAAAGGGCGGCAGGAGTGACCCCAGAAATTCTACCGGCCTGACCCAAGGTTTCTGGCTTATGGAGATTAAGCTTTTGCTGAACCTCTTTGGATAGGCCGACAACCTCGGTATAGTCTAAAGACTCGGGCAAGGGAAAGGATTCGTTATAGGCTTGACGTGCAATTTCTGCCGTTTGTCGATCTATATATCCTTGATATTTAATCGATATTTCAACTTGATCACTAATTTGACTCGCTAAACCTAAATCGTCATCCAGGCTGCCCACAGACCACAAGCCGTTTTCTAACCCAGTAATCGCGTCGTAAGTGAGGCCTGGTCGACGTAAGATTTCAGCCAAACTGCACTCATGGGATAGGTCTTGACCTAAAAGCTGTGAGAGCGCCTTTGCTGCATGGTGTTTTGGGCCCACCCAAATGTCTTGCAGGCGCGATGTTTCACGTGAAACACCGTCCTGCTTTCTACAGAAGGTTCTCCAGCGGTGCTCATCAACCAAGCCAAAATCATGCCCTGTGGTTGTTAGACGCAAATCGGCATTATCTTCCCGCAAGCTTAGCCGGTAT
Source organism: Polynucleobacter brandtiae (assembly GCF_002797575.1). Lineage (GTDB taxonomy): Bacteria > Pseudomonadota > Gammaproteobacteria > Burkholderiales > Burkholderiaceae > Polynucleobacter > Polynucleobacter brandtiae. The sequence goes on from NZ_PGTX01000002.1 coordinate 361,641, forward strand.
TCAGCGCGGCTAGTAAACATGCGATAGGGCTCTTGGACCCCCATAGTAATCAGATCATCAACTAAAACACCAATATAAGACTCACTTCGCTTAGGCACCCAAGGCTCTTTACCTTGAGCCGCCAAGCCCGCGTTAATGCCGGCAAGCATACCCTGAGCAGCCGCCTCTTCATAGCCTGTTGTACCGTTAATCTGGCCAGCAAAATAAAGTCCGCCAATAGCCCTAGTCTCCAGACTATGGCGCAAGTGACGGGGATCAAAAAAATCATACTCAATGGCATAACCAGGTCGCACAATTACGGCGGCCTCCAACCCTCGAATACTGCGCACCAAATCCCACTGAACATCGAAGGGAAGGCTCGTAGAGATACCATTGGGATAAAACTCATTAGTTGTAAGGCCCTCAGGCTCCAGAAATATTTGATGGCTGTTTCTAGAGGCGAAGCGGTGGATTTTATCTTCGATAGAAGGGCAGTAACGGGGCCCAACCCCCTCAATCACGCCGGTATACATTGGAGATCGGTCTAGGCCACCACGAATGATGTCATGCGTTTGTTCATTTGTATGAGAAATCCAACAAGGAACCTGCTTAGGGTGCTGCTCGGGACGACCCAGGTAGGAAAACACTGGCACGGGATCTAAGTCGCCAGGTTGCTCCAGCATGACAGAAAAATCAATGGTCCGGCCATCAATTCGGGGTGGGGTGCCTGTTTTTAATCTTCCCTGCGGAAGCTTTAACTCTTTTAGACGATCAGATAAAGAAACGGCCGCGGGATCGCCCGCCCTTCCCCCAGCATAGTTATTTAGTCCTACGTGGATTTTTCCATTCAGAAATGTCCCGGCAGTAAGTACCACCTTCTTGGCGGTGAACTCCAAACCCATCTGAGTAATAACACCCTGAACCTCATAGCCCTTAACGACCAAATCATCAACAGCAGCCTGAAAAAGGGTGAGATTTTCCTGGTTCTCAAGGCGATGCCGAATAGCTGCCTTATACAGAACACGATCAGCCTGAGCACGAGTTGCGCGTACCGCAGGCCCCTTACTTGAATTTAAAATTCGAAATTGAATTCCAGCTTCATCTGTTGCTGCAGCCATGGCACCACCCATCGCATCAATCTCTTTAACTAGGTGACCTTTGCCAATACCTCCAATGGAGGGGTTACAGCTCATAGCACCCAAACTTTCAATACTATGGGTAATCAATAAGGTATCGCAGCCCATGCGCGCAGAAGCAAGTGCGGCCTCAGTCCCAGCGTGACCGCCACCAACCACAATGACATCGAAATTTTTTAAATAGCGCATGAATTGCCTTAGATAGGGCGATGATCATAGCATTTTGTGGGTTTCACGTGAAACAATTGACTACTTTAATGTCAATATTGTGGTGATAAATAACGCAAGTTATTGATTTAATTAAATATTTATAATTATTGAAATTAATACCGTAAATCCACCCCAAAACAAAAACGGCCTAGAAAGGGTAGGGCTAGCTTTTGCTTTTGAAGAAATGCGCAATCTCACCAACGACACCACGTCGAAACGCCAAAACACAGACAACAAAGATAAAGCCAGTAGCAATAGTGCTCCAAGAGCCTATGTTGGCTAGATAATTTTGCAACCCAACAACAATGCTGGCGCCCAATACTGGGCCAAGAATAGTTCCCACGCCACCCAAAAGCGTCATTAGTACTACTTCGCCCGACATATGCCAATGGACATCTGTCAGTGTCGCCAACTGAAAAACTAGGGTCTTCAACGATCCAGCCAGACCAGCAAGCGCGGCAGAAAGCACAAACGAAATCAACTTAAAACGATCAACGTTGTAGCCAAGAGAAATAGCGCGCGGCTCATTCTCTCGAATAGCCTTAAGCACCTGCCCAAAAGGTGAATGCACCGTGCGCAAGATCAAAGCAAAGCCGCCCAAGAAAACGGCCAATACAAAGTAATACATCGTGACATCATTTTTAAGATCAATAAAACCAAACAGCATGCCGCGGGGTACACCCTGAATACCGTCTTCACCACCAGTAAAGGGAAGTTGTACTGCTAAAAAATATACCATTTGAGAAAGGGCCAAAGTCACCATCGCAAAATAAATACCTTGGCGACGAATAGCTAGCGAACCAATTAAAAAGCCCAACACTGCAGAACTCAGAACGCCTAAGAGAATGGCAAGCTCAGGGGATAGGCCAATCTCTTTACATAAATAGGCGGTAATGTAAGCAGAAGTTCCAAAGAAGGCTGCATGCCCAAAAGAAAGAAGCCCTGTAAAGCCCAATAGCAAATTAAACGCGCAAGCAAAAAGGGCGAAGCACAACACCTTCATCGCAAATACTAAATAAATAAATTCTTGAAAGGGGAAAATCAAAGACAACAAAACCAAAACAGCATAGACCCACTTAACATTTAAACTCATTTTATTTTTCCCGCCCAAAAAGACCGGCAGGGCGAATTAATAAAACAATCGCCATGATCACAAAAATAATAACGCCGGATGCTTGAGGATAAAAGACTTTAGTGAGCCCCTCTATTAGACCCAAAGCGAGACCCGTCAAGATCGAGCCCATGATGGAGCCCATACCACCAATAACAACGACAGCAAAAACAACAATAATTAAATTAGAACCCATTAATGGGTTTACTTGAAAAATAGGGGCGGCCAGAACACCAGCAAAACCTGCAAGGCCAACACCGTATGCATAAGCCAACGAAATCATTAGTGGCACATTAATACCAAAAGCTTGAAGTAGTTTTGGGTTTTCTGTACCTGCACGAAGATAGGCACCCAGCTTTGTTCTCTCAATAACATACCAAGAAGAAAAGCAAACTGTTAAAGACGCGACTACTACCCAGAGGCGATATTTGGGCAAGATAATGCCGATGGCTTCTAGTGGGATTGCCCCTTGCAAAATTTCTGGTGCGGAATAACTCTCACCCGAAATACCATACCAGTGCCGGAACATTCCCTCAATGATGAGCGCCAAACCAAAAGTGAGCAGCAGCCCATATAAATGGTCTAAATGATAAAGGCGTCGCAACATGGTGCGCTCTAGAATTAAACCAAACCCCGCCATCACCAAAGGAACAAGAATTAGAGCAAACCAATAATTAATTGAAAAATCAGGGAAGCCAAACCATTGCCCAACTTGAGTTAACCCAATCCAAGCAATAAAAGCACCCATAGTGTACTGAGCACCATGAGAAAAATTAATGATGTTGAGAAGGCCAAAAATAATAGCTAAGCCCAAACTTAGGATCGCATAGAACGATCCATTGATAAGCCCCACCAAGAGCTGAGCAGCCAGCCCTTGGGGGGTAATTCCTAAAATTTCAAACATATGAGTTAAGACTCAATTACTTATTAGTAACTAATTTACATTTTGATAATGCAAGGGGCTGTGTTGCTTCGGCGGCAGGAATCACTGCGCGCACATTGTAATAATCCCAAGGGCTTTTTGATTCAGATGGTTTTTTCACTTCCAACAGATACATATCATGCTCGAACTTTCCATCAGCACGAATCTTGCCTTTGAACAAACCATCATCAATATTTGTAGACTTCAACACTTTCATAACCGCTTGGGTGTCGTCAGTGCCAGCTTTTTGAACCGCATTTAAATAAGCAAGGACTGATGAATAAACGCCGGCCTGAACCATGGTTGGCATACGCTTATGTTGCAAAATAAAGCGCTTAGAAAACTCACGTGTCTTATCGTCTTTATCCCAGTAGAAACCCTCTGTCAAATACATTCCTTGCGCAGCATTCAAACCCAAAGAATGCACATCAGAAATAAACATGAGCAAAGGAACAACCGTTTGCTTTTTATTAACGCCAAATTCGGAGGCTTGCTTAACGGTGTTAATCGTATCAGCACCAGCATTGGCTAAAGCAACCACATCAGCGCCACTAGCTTGCGCCTTTAATAGATATGAAGAAAAGTCGCTATTGGGAAATGGGTGTTTACTGGTGCCCAAAACCTTACCGCCATTTGAAGTAACCACGGCAGTAGCGTCTTTTTCAAGCGCAGCCCCAAATGCATAGTCTGCCGTAATGAAATACCAATTCTTTTTTCCCTGCTTAACTACGGCCTTGCCGGTGCCATTTGATAACGCGTAAGTATCATATGCCCAATGAACATTATTTGGAGTGCACTTTTCATTGGTAATGGTTACTGAGCCAGCGCCCGAGACTAGGGTAATTTTATTTTTTTGTTCAGCCACTTCCATAACCGCTAGGGCAACGTTGGTGGATACCAATTCAACAATGACATCTACACCATCTTTGTCGTACCACTCTCGCGCTTTATTGGCGGCAATATCAGCTTTATTTTGATGGTCGGCACTGACCAACTCTATCTTTTTGCCAATTACTGTGCCATCTTTTGAAAAGTCAGCAATCGCCATTTTTGCTGCGATAACGGCGCCAGGACCCGCCAAATCTGAGTATATTGAGGATAAATCCGTCAGCACTCCAATTTTGACAACATCGCCACTTACTTTAGAGGCGCCTTGAGCGAACGCTGGATTGGTGCCGAACAAGGCGCCCGCAACCAGACATGCGGTTATTTGCTTTAACTTCATTCCCATCTCCTATAGAAAATCACTAAATACCAAGATACTCGTTTAACAGGGCGGCTTTTTCTGCCAACTCTCTTTGCTCAACCACCTCAACCACTCTACCGTGCTCTACAACATAATGCCGATCCGCCAAAGGTGCCGCGAACCTAAAATTCTGCTCCACCAAAATAATAGTGAACCCTTTGCTCCTTAGGCTGCTTACCACTTCAGCCAATTTCTCAACGATAACCGGGGCAAGACCTTCTGTAATTTCATCCAATAGTAGTAATTTGGCGCCAGTCCTTAAAATCCGGGCCATTGCCAACATTTGCTGCTCCCCACCAGACAGTCGGGTGCCAGGGCTATTGCGCCGATCATATAAGTTAGGAAACATCTCGTAGATTTCATCCAAACCCATACCGCCCGCGGCTATCTCAGGCAATAGAAGTAGGTTTTCTTCTGCGCTTAGGCTGGCAAAAATACCTCTCTCTTCGGGGCAATAACCAATGCCTAATCGTGCAACCCTATATGTTGGCATAGCAATGGTCTCTTCACCATAGATGCGGATGGAGCCTTTTCTCTTGCTGGTTAAACCCAAGATAGTTTTAAGAATTGTGCTTCTGCCGGCGCCATTGCGGCCCAATAATGTGACTACCTCCCCATTATTTACAGAGAAATCTACCCCATGCAAAATGTGGGACTCTCCATACCAAGACTCTAGGCCCTCAACCTTAAGCGCAACCGAACTCACAACACCCCCCCGCCTTGACTGCCCATATAAGCCTCAACAACCAACGGATTGCAAGAAACCTCTTGATAAGAGCCCTCAGCCAGAACCGAGCCACGCTGCAAAACAGTGATGCGATTAGCAATTGAAGAAACCACCTTCATGTTGTGCTCCACCATTAGGATGGTGCGGCCTTTGGACACACGCTCAATTAACTCGGTTACCCGCTCTACATCCTCATGCCCCATGCCTTGGGTCGGCTCATCCAACAGCATGAGCTCAGGCTCCATCGCAAGGGTGGTTGCAACCTCTAAGGCTCTTTTGCGACCATAAGCCAAGTTGACGGCCTCTACGTCGGCAAAGTCAGCCAAACCCACCTCACACAAAAGCTCCTCTACCCTCTCATGAAGAACCTTCAGTGAGGCGCCAGATTTCCAAAAATGGAAGCTAGAGCCCAACCCCTGCTGGAGTGCAACACGAACATTCTCTAAAACACTAAGGTGCGGAAAAACCGCTGAAATTTGAAAAGAGCGAATGATGCCGCGCCGCGCTATCTGGGCTGGTCGCTCTTTGGTAATGTCTAGGCCATTAAATATAATTTGACCGTTAGATGGCTCTAAAAATTTAGTAAGTAAATTAAAACAGGTTGTTTTGCCGGCACCGTTTGGCCCAATGAGCGCATGAATAGAGCCACGAGCTACATTTAAATTAACATCACTAACCGCTTGAAAGCCTTTAAAGGTCTTCCCAAGACTGACGGTTTTTAATATGGTGTCTTGCAAACGCAATTCCTTGGATTATTTAAAAATAAAGATTAAGAATACCTTAAGCAATCATTTATCTGTATAGCGGTAACCCTAAAAGGGTAATGTTAGCTTTTAATTGTTTTGTGTATTTTTTAGATAACCTTGAATAGCAACCATTGCAGATTCATCCAAAATATCCATAGGCACCCTTTGGGCGCCCTGCATAATCATCAGAGCATAAGGCTTGGCCAGCGCTGCAACCTCGGGGCAAAGGTAAAGCTCTTCCCCTAGCGCGGGTAATTGGCTACGCCAGTAGTTAATTGCTAATTCTAGTTCTTGAATGGATAAAAATACCATTGAGGGTAGGCTACTTTGTATCAAGGGAAAGCATGGTGCCACGACACTTCTTTGCACCGCAGCGACAGCTGTAATCTTTTTTCATCTGCTTTGTGATGGGGCCCTCAACATCAAGCGAGTAATCATAAAACAGCTCCTCACCAACCTTGAGATCGCGCTTAGCGTAAATAAAAACACGAGGCTCCCCAGAAAAGCTTTCTTCGCGGGTTTCGCAGCTAGGCTTACAGGAGTGGTTAATCCAGCGCGCTGCATTGCCACCATACTTTGCATCAATGCACCGACCATCTTCAAGAGAAAAATAAAAGGTATGGTTTGGATCGCTAGGATCGTGTGGATGACGCTTTTCAGCGAGCTTCCAACTAATGCGTTCACCCTTGTATTCAATAATGGCCGCACCTTTTTTAATCGCCTTAGCTACAAACACACCCCTCCCGTGAATAGGAGAGGATTGCACAACAATTCGAGTGCGATCAATATCAGGGGCCAGCAACTTCTTTTTACTCATATAAATTAAACGTCTAAGTTACGAGCAATTAGGGCGTTCTTTTCAATAAAGGCGCGGCGCGGCTCAACATCATCCCCCATTAGTGTGGTGAAAACTTGATCAGCAGCCAGGGCATCTTCAATTTTTACTTGAAGCAACGTTCTAGAGCCCGCATCCATTGTGGTTTCCCACAATTGGGAGGGGTTCATCTCACCCAAACCTTTGTATCGTTGACGACTAAGAATGCGCTCCGCCTCAGATAACAACCAGGCAAAGGCTGCTCTAAAATCTTGGATAGATTGTTCTTTCTGGTTTTTATCAGGGTCGCCGCGGCGCACCTTTGAACCCGGCAAGACTTTGCCGGACAACACCGCCGCAGCATTAGCCAGGCTTTGATAATCATCGCCCTGTACAAAGTCTGAGTTAATGGCCGAAAGCTTTAGGTTGCCGTGAATGCGGCGGGAAAACAATAACTTATAGCGCTCAGTGCGCTCTTCCTTTTGCACAACAATTTCTGGGGGCAAAGCCAAAGGGTTCAAAGATTGGGCTAATGCAACACGTAGTCGCTCCGCCGAATTTTGCGCCTCTTTTTCGGTGTCTAAGTTTAATGGGGTGCCTGATGCAATTGCACGCAAAGCATCCTCATCGATTGTTCGAGAGAGCCGATCCACAACTGACTGAATCACTTGATAGTGCTTTGCCAGCTCTCCTAGCGCATCCCCTTCGATAATTTCTCCGGACGGCGTTTGAAGGGAGGCAGACTCAAGAGCAATTTTTAATAACAATTGATTAAGCTGGGCATCGTCTTTGATGTATTGTTCGTTTTTACCGTACTTCACCTTGTACAAGGGTGGTTGGGCTATATAAATATGACCCCGCTCAATTAGTTCCGGCATTTGCCTATAAAAGAAAGTGAGGAGCAAGGTTCGGATATGGCTGCCGTCGACGTCCGCATCGGTCATGATGATGATGCGGTGATAGCGCAACTTATCAGCCTTGTATTCTTCAATACCAATTCCAGTGCCCAAAACAGTAATTAAAGTAACCACTTCTTGGCTGGCCAACATTTTGTCAAAGCGCGCCTTCTCGACGTTAAGAATTTTTCCTTTTAAGGGAAGGATCGCTTGAAAGCGACGATCACGCCCTTGTTTCGCTGAGCCGCCCGCAGAATCCCCCTCAACAATAAAAAGTTCAGATTTGGTGGGATCCTTTTCTTGGCAGTCGGCCAGTTTCCCTGGTAAGCCTAGACCATCAAGCATGCCTTTGCGCCTTGTCATATCACGCGCTTTACGTGCTGCTTCACGCGCACGAGCCGCATCAACAATTTTTCCGCACAATATTTTTGCATCTGCTGGACGCTCTTGCAAATACGCGCTTAAGGCCTCGGCAACAATTTCTTCGACTGGGCCACGAACTTCACTTGAAACCAGCTTATCTTTTGTTTGGCTTGAGAATTTAGGCTCAGGGACTTTAACTGATAAGACGCAAGCCAAACCTTCGCGCATGTCATCACCAGAGATTTCTACCTTTGCCTTTTTAGCAACTTCGTGCTCATCAATATATTTATTGATAACACGCGTCATGGCCGCCCGAAGCCCGGTAAGGTGTGATCCCCCGTCTCTTTGCGGGATGTTGTTGGTAAAGCAAAGTACTTGCTCACTAAAACTATCATTCCACTGCATTGATACCTCAGCGGTAATATCGCCACCTAAGTCAGAGGGGCGAATACCTTCCGCATAAAAAATATTTGGATGCAGCACATTTTTGTTTTGGTTAATGTATTCAACAAAACCTTTAACACCACCAGAAAAAGCGAAATCCTCTTCCTTTCCAGAGCGTTGATCAATTAACTTGATATGCACCCCATTATTTAAAAAAGAAAGTTCTCGAATTCTTTTAACAAGAATCTCGTAATGAAACTCAACGTTTCCAAAGATTCCTTCATCTGCTAAAAAATGTACCTCTGTGCCAGAAAGGTTGGTATCACCAGTTACTGTAATTGGGGATGTTATTACACCGCCCTCATCCAAAATATTACGATTTTGAATTACGCCGCGCGCGAATTCCATGTAATGTGTTTTACCGTCGCGACGAATGGTTAACTTAAGCCATTTCGATAATGCATTTACGCAACTAACACCAACTCCGTGAAGACCACCAGAAACCTTATAACTGTTTTGATCAAACTTACCACCTGCATGCAACTCAGTCATTACGATTTCGGCCGCACTTCTTTTAGGATCGTGCTTATCGTCGTACTTAATGCCTGTTGGAACACCCCGGCCGTTATCAACAATAGAAATAGAGTTATCCGTTTGAATTACCACCGTAATTTCGGAACAATGCCCAGCCAGAGCCTCGTCAATAGAATTATCTAAAACCTCAAAAACAAGATGATGTAAGCCAGTTCCATCGGAGGTGTCTCCGATATACATACCAGGACGCTTACGAACCGCCTCTAGACCCTCAAGTATTTGAATTGATGATGCACCATACTGCTCTACTACTTTTTTTTCTTCAGTCATTTTTTTCTAAATTAAATACGCATTGGCATTACGACATACTTGAAATCTTCTGAGTTTGGAAGAGTGACTACCGCACTACTATTGGCATCACCTAAACTAATTTGAATATTCTCATTTTTTAAATTCGACAAAACGTCTATTAAATAACTTACGTTAAACCCAATCTCAACATCTTCACTGTCATATTCGATGACAATTTCTTCCTGTGCCTCTTCTTGTTCTGCATTTGTTGATTGAATTGTGATTTTGTTTAGTGAGAGTGAAAAACGAACACCTTTGAATTTGTCCGTAGTCAAAATGGCTGCGCGTTGCAGTGCCGACTGTAAGAGTTCTCGACCAACAACCAATGTGTTTTTATGGCCTTTCGGAATAACTCGCTGAAAGTCCGGAAATTTTCCTTCAACTAATTTGGAGATGAGTTCAATGTCTCCGAAGGAAAACTTGATTTGATTTGAGGTTAAGCTCATTTCAAGTGTGTCGTCAGAGTCTCCTAACAAGTGTTGACACTCGAGAATGGTTTTACGCGGAATAATAATTTCTTGCTTTTCACCAGAACCGATCGGCGCCTCTAATAAATCTACTTGCGAAAAGGCGAGTCGATGCCCATCAGTTGCAACAGCGATCACTTTTTTACCTTCGACTACTAAAAGCATCCCATTTAAGTAGTAGCGAATATCTTGCTGTGCCATAGCAAAGTGCACCTGGCTAATTAACTGACGAAAACTTTTTTGCGTCATCTTCCAACTGGCCGTTACTTCTCCAACACTCTGCATAACCGGAAATTCGGCAGCAGAAAGAGTCTGCAAAGAAAAGCGGCTTTTACCGCTTTGAACAACCATCTTGTTATCTTTTAAATTTAATGCAACCGGCCCCTCAGGAAGCGCCCTCAAAATATCGAGCAACTTTCTTGCAGCTACTGTCGTTGTTACTTCCTCGGACCCAATCCCAAAATTGGCGCTAGTTGTAATTTGTATTTCAATATCTGTTGAAACAAATGAAATCTTGTCACCCGACTTTTTAAAAAGAAGGTTTGCGAGTATTGGCAGGGTGTGTCTACGTTCAACAATTCCACTTACAACCTGTAATGGTTTTAATAGACTGTCACGCGAAGCATTTACGAGTTGCATTGTTTTTAAATCCTTGTATATATCTTATTAGTAGTAGTAATAAGGCCTGCATTTTCTGTGGGTAAGTCAAAATTCCCATTAAAAACAAGCAATTAAGACAACTAAAACCTGTGGAAATCTTTTGTATAAATGCTTCATAAGTTGTGTATAACATTCTACTGTGCCACTATTTTTGCATGAAGCACTGTCTTTTTACAACTTATCCACAAACAATCCCCATACTTATTCATTAACTTATCCACAACCTTTTTTCACCTAAGAAAGTTATGATTTTAATGTTTGCTCTATTACATGGACCTCATGATTCAGTTGGCTGTTGTGGGAACGCTCTTCACCAATTTTACGCACTGCGTGCAATACAGTGGTGTGGTCCCGGCCACCAAATAACTCGCCAATTTCCGGCAGACTCTTTTGGGTTAACTCTTTTGCCATAAACATAGCAATTTGCCGAGGTCGCGCAATGTTTGCTGGACGTTTTTTGGAGTACATATCAGCGACTTTAATGCTATAAAAATCTGCAACAGCCTTTTGGATACTATCCACCGAGATTTGTCGGTTTTGGATGGATAAAAGGTCCCTAAGTGCCACTTTAGCAACTTCAATAGTGACTTCTTTGCCATGAAAACGAACATAGGCTAGGATTTTTCTTAACGCCCCCTCAAGCTCTCTTACGTTTGACCTTAGGTGTTTGGCAACGAAAAAGGCAACATCCTCGCTCATGGGAATCCCCTCGCTTAGTGCCTTTTTCATCAGAATAGCGACGCGCATTTCTAACTCTGGTGGTTCGATAGCTACAGTAAGACCAGAATCAAAGCGAGAAATAAGGCGATCATCAATACCCGCTATTTTCTTTGGATAGGTGTCGCTAGTAATAATGACCTGCGCTTTATTGCCTAAAAGGGCCTCAAAGGCATAAAAAAACTCTTCCTGGGTTCTTGATTTGCCGCTAAAAAACTGAATATCATCAATTAGCAGTAGGTCTAAGGAGTGGTAGTAGCGCTTAAAACGATCAAACGCTTTCTGTTGATAGGCCCTAACCACATCTGAAACATACTGCTCAGCGTGAATATATCGAATGCGGGCGTTTGGTTTTTCCTTCAGGAGGTGATTTCCAATCGCATGAATTAGGTGCGTCTTTCCAAGCCCAACCCCACCATATAAAAACATGGGGTTATAAGAGGTTCCGGGGTTGTGGGCAACTTGAATAGATGCCGCCCGAGCTAGCTGGTTGGCTTTACCCGTAACAAACGTTTCGAACGTAAGGTTGGGGTTTAGTTTTGAATGATCCTCAATTTCAAACGCCTGTTCATTAACCAAAGAGTCTTCCTTGGTGGTAATTTCTTCCTTAAAAGATGGATTACCTATAGGCGATGACAGTTGGCCAACATCTTCTCTAGCCCCATCAACGCTCAATACCAGGTGAACCGTCATAGCACAACCAAAATAATCGCATGCTAGCGCCTGGAAACGATCTGAAAAAGTCTTTTTAATCCAGTCTAATTTGAATCTGTTTGGCGCTCCTATAGTGAGTGATTGCTCACTTTCGTCTTGGCCAACAAAAATCAAAGGCTGTATCCAAGTTTTGTATTGTTGAGGTGAAAGCTCTCGCGCTAATTTACTAAGCGCATCATCCCAAAATCTCGGAGGACTAAGCGCATTTAATGTGGGTGAGTTTTGTAAGTTGTTCATTTTTAGAGGATTCATTGTAGCGATTTCGCGAAGTTATCCACAAGCTCCGAAAACGTGGAAAAGCTGTGGATAACTTGGGGATAAAAATGAAAACCCCATAAAAAACAACAAGCTAGCTACTTTTGATCAATAAAACCTAAGAAATCAACAATATATTTGCTGACATTGGTTGACCTTTTGACTGGCAGCGAGGAAAATAAGCGGTTTTGCAGGATGAATCATGAAAAGAACATACCAACCCTCAGTAACACGTCGTAAACGCACACACGGATTTCGTATTCGCATGAAAACCAAAAGCGGGCGCGCAGTACTTAATGCTCGCCGTGCAAAAGGTCGCAAACGTTTAGCTGTTTAACCTAGCCGTTGAATAGCGCCAGGATCTCTGAACTACTAAAAACACGCCCTAAGACCAGTTTTTATTGGGGCTTGTATTTGGTTGAGAAAAATCCAGGCATAAAGTCGGATTTAGGTGTTGCGGTCGCTAAGAAATTAGCTAAACGTGCTGTAGATCGCAACAAACTAAAGCGCATGATTCGTGAGCATGTGCGCAATGCGCAGTTAGCTGCGCCTATCGGCGATGTTGTGATGAAGTTAAAAAAACCCATTGGTAGAGAAACTCGCGGCAAGCTCAGGAAAAAAGAGCAAGTTATCATGCGAGCTCAAATCACGGCGTTAATCTAGTATGTATCTATTAAACAAGCTAGCAATTAAATTACTTCGGATGTATCAAATTGCATTAAGCCCTCACTTGGGAATGCACTGTAGGTTTGAGCCCACCTGCTCCCAATATGCATGCGACTGCTTTGCCCACTATGGATTTTTTAAAAGTGCAGGTCTTACGACCATGCGCGTTTTACGCTGTAACCCATGGTCACGTGGCGGCTATGATCCCGCAGTAAAAAAACAACCCCTTACTGATTGAATACAAATGGACTTTAAAAAAACGATTCTCTGGGCGGTCTTCTCTATGGCCGGCCTCATGCTCTACAACAATTGGCAAGTTCATGAAGGTAAGCCATCCTTATTCGGGGGATCGCAAAATAACAGCGCGGCCATTGATAAAAAAGGACAGCCAACCAGCATTGATACACCAAGGGTGTTGCAGAGTGAAAACTTAGCCGCACCCAATCAGGCAAGCAACCCTATTGCCAGTGGAATTGAGGCGGCTGAAAAGTTCACCTTACAAAATGAGGTGCTAGTTTTAGAAATTAGCGCAATCGGAGCAAACATCGTTGAAGCAAGGTTGCCAAAACAGTTGACCGCAGAAAATAAGCCGGTTGAATTATTTCAGTACACGCCGACACATAAATATTTTGCACGCTCAGGCTTGATCACTTTGGGTAATCCTGACTTACCAAATCACACGAGCACATTTAAATTAATGCAGTCGGGCAAGGATGCATCAGGCAGGCCCTTTGCTATTTTGATGAGCGAGCGCAATGGTACTAAGCTTGAAAAGACGTTTACATTAAATCCTGGCAGTTACGTAGTGGACATTAGCCACCGAGTTACTCAAATGGGTGCCAATACAAACCCTATCGTGCTCTATACCGAATTAGTACGTGATGGTGCTCAGGAACAAAAAATCGGTCCATTCGATGGCGCCTTCTCTGCAAGTACCTTTACCGGCCCGGCTGTATATACCGAAAAAGAAAAATTCAATAAATTAGAATTTACAGCAATCGATAAAAACAAAATTACCATTCCGACTCAGGTTGCAGCAGGCGATCCAGCTTGGATTGCTATGGTTCAGCATTATTTTGCCAGCGCATGGATCCCTGGTGATAAAACGGTGCGCGATATATATGCGGGAAAAATTGACAACAACTTATATCGCATTGGTATGCAAATACCATTAGGTGTGGTGGCGCCAGGCATGGTTGTTATTGAAAACGCAAGGCTATTTGTCGGCCCACAAGAGGAGAGCCTCTTGGAGACTATTGCGCCTGGGTTTGCGCTCCTAAAAGATTACGGCTACCTGACTATTTTGGCAAAACCTATTTTTTGGTTGCTGGAAAATATTCACGCTTATGTGGGGAACTGGGGTTGGTCAATCATCCTCCTCACGATTTTGATTAAGCTTGTGTTCTTTCCTTTATCTGCCGCCAGCTATAAATCAATGGCGCGCATGAAGGAAGTGCAGCCACGTTTGTTGCTAATGAAAGAGCAATACAAGGGTGAGCCACAAAAGTTAAACCAGGCAATGATGGAGATGTACCGCAAGGAAAAAATTAACCCATTGGGTGGGTGCTTGCCCGTAGTCATTCAAATTCCGGTATTTATTTCTTTATATTGGGTCTTACTCTCATCGGTGGAGATGCGTAACGCGCCTTGGGTTTTATGGATTCATGACTTATCAGTCCCTGACCCGTATTACATTTTGCCCATCATCATGGCGGCATCGATGTTTATACAAACAAAATTAAATCCAACTCCACCGGATCCTGTGCAGGCAAAAATAATGATGTACATGCCTCTAGTTTTTTCGGTGATGTTCTTCTTTTTCCCCGCAGGCTTAGTGCTTTACTGGGTAGTGAACAACATTCTTTCCATTGCACAACAGTGGCAGATTAATCAAATGTTTGGAAAGAAGCTCACCAAATAAATATTTGGTAAGTATCGATCGACAACTTTCCGCAATGATGACCAGAAAGACCCCCATCATTGCGGTTGCTACGGCTCCAGGCAAGGCAGGCATTGGCATTATCCGCATTAGCGGGGCAAAATTATTGCCAATTGTGCAGGCATTATTTCAAAAGCAACTTCTACCTCGCCGTGCAAATCTTTTGAATTTAAGGGATGGTCAGGGCGCAGTGATAGATCAGCTTATCGCCATTTATTTTGCAGCCCCTCAGTCGTTTACGGGTGAGGATATTCTGGAATTGCAATGCCATGGCGGCCCAGAGCTTCTTGACTTAGTAATGAAGCGGTGCCTTGAATTAAGTAAAGACCAGGGCCTAGAAATTGCAGAGCCAGGCGAGTTCAGTTTGCGGGCCTATTTAAATAATAAAATCGATTTAGCGCAAGCGGAGGCGATTGCTGACTTGATTGATGCTCAGAGCGAGGCTGCAGTGCGCGGTGCAGCTCGCTCCCTACAGGGCGAGTTTTCACGCGATATCAATGCTTTGATTGAGGAAATTACCCAGTTAAGAATCCTAGTGGAATCTACTTTAGACTTCCCCGAGGAGGAGATTGAGTTCTTAGAAAGCGCCCATGCACGGGATCGACTGAAGGTCGTCATGGGGCGAATACATTCTCTGGTTGACGGCGCAAAACAAGGGAAGATACTGCGGGACGGCATTCAGATCGTGTTGGCTGGAGCCCCTAATGTAGGCAAAAGCTCTCTGTTAAACCGTCTTGCAGGAGAGGAGATTGCCATTGTTACTCCTATTGCCGGAACTACCCGAGATCGAGTGAAGGAAAGTATCCAGATAGGCGGCGTTCCATTGCATATTATTGATACTGCGGGATTACGCGCAACTCAAGATGTAGTTGAGGCAAAAGGGATTGAAAGATCCTGGGAAGCAATTAGGACGGCGGATTTGGTAATATTCCTCAAAGATCCCGCTTCCTCAGAAGCATTTTTGGACCCAGCAAGCCAAAGCCTCAAGGATCAAATATTGACAGCAATACCTCCTAGATGCCCTGTATTAGAGGTTAATAATAAAGCTGACTTAATGACTGGCCCTGTGCCTCCAAGCAATCACAAGGCATTACATATTTCAGCTAAAACGGGTGTCGGAATCGAGGATTTAAAACAAAGCATTTTGGCAGCCGTGGGCTGGGGTGGGTCGCAGGAGGGCATCATCATTGCGCGTGGCCGACACTTAGATTGCCTTAATAGAGCTTTGGAGCACCTAGAGCGTTCGGAGCAATTTGCCGCTAATGGCAATATTTCGCTGGAATTGTTTGCAGAAGAGCTTCGTTTGGCCCAGGATCAGCTGGGAAGAATTACCGGTAAACTACTGCCAGATGACCTTTTGGGTAAGATATTTAGCCAATTTTGCATTGGTAAATAAGGGTGGCGCTAGCCTAGGCGCGCACCTTCAAATGTGACATAAATGTTAAAATTCACAATCAAAATTATTTTAATTTAGGATTCTCATGACAACCAATGTGGCGAATGCACCAGAATACGTAAAAAATCAGCAACTGATTCAGTGGGTTGCAGATATTGCATCCCTAACCAAGCCGGATAGTATTCGTTGGTGCGATGGTTCTCAGGCTGAATATGATGAATTTTGTGAATTGTTGGTGAGTGCCGGTGTTTTTAAGCGTCTTAATCCAGCGAAACGAAAAAATGCTTTTTTAGCCCTTTCTGATCCAGATGACGTGGCTCGAGTAGAGGATAGAACCTATATTTGTTCTGCAAAAAAGGATGATGCGGGTCCAACTAATAATTGGGTAGAGCCAAGCGAAATGCGCGCTACATTAAACCCATTGTTTGATGGCTGCATGCGTGGCAGAACAATGTATGTTGTGCCGTTTTCAATGGGCCCAATCGGATCCCCCATTGCTCATATTGGCGTTGAGTTGTCTGATAGCCCTTACGTAGCAATCAATATGCGCCTCATGACCCGTATGGGTAAAGCAGTTATTGATCAATTAGGTGTAGACGGTGAATTTGTGCCTTGTGTGCACACTGTAGGCAAACCATTGGCGGCTGGCGAAAAGGATGTCCTGTGGCCCAACAATAAGACTAAATATATTGTTCACTACCCTGAGACTCGAGAAATTTGGTCTTTTGGCTCGGGCTATGGCGGCAACGCACTCTTGGGTAAAAAATGTTTTGCCTTGCGTATCGCATCCAATATGGGGCGCGATCAAGGCTGGTTAGCAGAGCATATGTTGATCTTGGGTGTGACTTCGCCTGAAGGCAAGAAGTACCATATCGCCGCAGCTTTTCCATCGGCTTGCGGCAAAACCAACTTCTCTATGATGATTCCTCCAAAGGGATTTGAGGGTTGGAAAGTAACCACCGTTGGTGATGACATTGCTTGGATCAAACCCCGCAAAGATTCCGTCACTGGCAAGACGCGCTTATTTGCCATTAACCCAGAGTCAGGCTACTTTGGCGTGGCTCCAGGAACCAATCGCTTAACGAACCCAAACTGCTTGGACTCTTTAAATAGTGATGTTATTTTTACAAACGTTGGGTTAACTGATGATGGTGATGTTTGGTGGGAGGGCTTAACTGAAACACCTCCGGCCCATCTAATTGACTGGCAAGGCAAGGATTGGACACCTGCCGATGGCTTAGCGGGACGTAAAGCGGCACATGCAAACTCGCGCTTTACTGTAGCCGCTACCAATAACCCAGCGGTTGATCCTAATTGGGATGATCCTGAGGGCGTTGCAATTGACGCATTTTTATTTGGCGGTCGCCGCTCAAATACAGTGCCATTGGTGAGTGAGGCACGTGATTGGGTAGAGGGCGTCTATATGGCCGCCACGATGGGTTCTGAGACAACCGCAGCGATTACCGGCCAGATCGGGGTGGTTCGTCGAGATCCATTTGCAATGATTGCTTTTGCTGGCTACAACATGAGTGATTATTTCCAGCATTGGCTCAACATTGGTAAAACGCTTGCTGCTGAGGGCGCTGTATTGCCTAAAATTTATTGCGTGAACTGGTTCCGCAAGGGCGAAGATGGTAAGTTTGTTTGGCCTGGCTTCGGTGAAAATATGAGAGTGCTCTCCTGGATTTTGGGGCGCGCAGAGGGCACAGCCAAAGGCGAAGAAACTGTTTTTGGTATTTGCCCTGAATATGCCGATTTAAAGTGGGATGGCCTTGATTTTTCTGTTGAAAAATTTGGAAAAGCCATTGAAGTTGCTGCCGATGAATGGAAAGAAGAATTAAAGTTGCACTCAGAGTTATTTGCGCACCTTGGTGATCGAGTGCCAAAAGAGTTAATTGAAGTACGTAGCAATATTGAGAAGCGATTAAGCGCCTAAAAGCTTTTAAGTAATTTACTTTTATATTCCTTAGAGCTATTTTTATTTAATGATCTCACCCCAACACCATGACATCGTGGTGATTGGGGCTGGTATTGCAGGGGCAGCTATTGCCCGAGAACTGCTTGAACGTGGCCAATCTGTTTGTGTGATTGATGCCGCCCGATTTCCTGCTACACAATGTTCAAGCCATCGTCATGCCATTGCGCACCCGCACGTAGGCAAGGGTGCCCCACGCCTACTCCGCTTGACACGCATTGCCTTTTTAATGGCAGAGGCCCGTTGGGGTCAGGTTTGGAATCAGCATGGTGTATTTCAGCCGGCAAAAAAAGGTAAAACGTTCAATCGTGAAGAGGTGGCTAGTCACCTGCGTGATCTAGAGTTAGATGAGGGGATGGCGCAAGCCCTGCTAGCAGACGAAGCAATGAAGGTTTGTGGAGTTGGGCAAAACGGAATTTGGCTTCCACGAGGTGCTTCATTAGATTTGGCAGCAGCAACAAGCGCATTACTAAACGCCCATCCAAAATTAAGCACCCAGTGGGACACGAGCGTTTCGCATTTGATAAAAGATGGAGACTCTTGGGTCTTAATGAATTATCAAAATCAGCCCATTCTTTTTGCAAAAAAAGTCATTATTGCAGCAGCAGCCCAAAGTAAAGGCTTGGCCGCCAGTATTGGTGTGCGCCTACCTCTGAGACCGGTGCGAGGACAGTTAAGCATATTTTCAATTGCACGTGACACGCCTTGGGCTATGAAGATGCCTAAGACCGCAATCTCGGGTGAGGGCTATTGCCTACCATCACAAAAATTAAGTAATGGAAATTATTGTTGGGCTGTTGGCGCTAGCTTTGATGAGGGCGTAGATGATTTACAGGCCTGGGATTCGAGCGATGAATTCAATCGCAAACAAGCCAAAGGCTTGATCGCTTATGAAGAGGGAGAAGAGCAGGCGTTACAAAAACAGGAAAGCTTTGTTGGTATTCGTTGTGTGGCTGGTGATCGCTTGCCAATTATTGGCGCCCTCACTCAACGCCCAGGGATATTTATGGCAACAGCCCTGGGGTCAAGGGGAATTCTATGGTCTGCTTTGGCAGCTAAACTAATTACCGCTCAAGTGCTAGAGGATGATTTTGCTTTGCTGACACGCTTGGGCTTTGCGGCTGATTTAGTTGCTGCGCTCGCACCGGCCCGTTTTTTTGCGGGGACTTTAGCCGTGCCCTTAGCTGCGCCTTCAGCTTTAGGTGCTTTCGCCTCGAATTCAAAGCCAATCTTGCCATCAGTGCCCAGTGCTAAATAAGCTTTAAAGCCCCTTCCAGTCCGGTTAGATTTAAAGTTCGTCAATAAATCCGTTTTGCCTTCAGTGAGTAATTTCTGAACTTGCTCTGTTGAGATCTCTTGCTGTAAAACTACCTTACCTGTTTTGAAATCGCACGATTTATCCGGCCCAGTATTTTTTTCACATAAGTAACGCATACCGTCTTCATACACAGCACTAGCGCATTTTGGGCATACCCCTAAAGCTTGACGACCAGTAAAGTCAATCGCTTCAGATTCGTCTTCTTGGCTGTTGCCAAAATCAAACTCCAACTTAAAGCCGGCATTAGGATAGTCAGCATCATCCTCTGGAATTTCACTCAACTTAATAATGGCAGCAAATGGCCTACCCATTTTGCTGCGGAATCCTTGTAGAGGGCCGATTGTTTTTTCACGCAGTAGCTCTTCTACTTCGGGATATTCAAATGCGCGCCCACCCGGTGTTTTGCTGATAGTGAAGCCGCACTTTTCGCAGGCAAAGCGACGGTAGTTTTCTTTAATAGACCCCTTGCAGTGTGGGCAAGGGGTCGACATCGTTGCATAATCGCCCGGGATCGTATCGTTATCGTATTCTTTGGCGCGTTTAACAATGCGCTGTGTCATTTGTGCAATTTCTTGCATGAAAGTATCGCGATTCATTTCGCCGCGCTCGATCAGTGCCAGCTTATTTTCCCAGCTACCCGTTAAGTCTGGTCGAGTTAATTCCTCAACATCAAGGCCGCGTAAGAGCGTCATTAATTGAAAGGCTTTGGCAGTAGGAATAAGTTCACGGGCTTCACGTACCATGTAGCGCTCTGCAAGCAAGCCTTCAATAATGGCAGCGCGGGTTGCAGGTGTGCCAAGACCTTTTTCAGCCATAGCTTCACGCATATCCTCGTCATCGACCCACTTACCGGCACTTTCCATCGCAGAAAGAAGCGTTGCTTCTGTATATCGAGCTGGCGGTTTAGTTTTTAGGGCTAGCGCAGCAATCGATTCATTTTGAACAGTTTCGCCCTCTTGTACTGCAACGAGTTCGTCATCTGCTTGGGTAGATCTTCCATAAACCGTCAGCCATCCTGGGTTGACTAGAACGCGACCCTCCGTTTTAAAGTGGTGTCCGGAGGCTTCGGTAATACGGGTGGTTACGCGGAATTCTGCTGCAGGATAAAAAACTGCCAAGAAGCGCCGCACCACTAAGTCATACAGCTTTTGTTCGGGCTCGCTTAAGGTTTTAGGGGACTCTAAAGTGGGAATGATCGCAAAGTGATCTGAAATTTTAGAGTTATCAAAAATACGTTTATTAGGCCGGATCCAACCGAAGCCCGCCTTTGAATCCTTGGGATCTCCCTGCAAAATTGTTTTAGCAAAGGAGCGATATTCCTGAGAATTCTCAACTAAATTTTCCATCGTCTGCCTGACGGTTTCTAGGTAATCTTCCGGCAGCGCTTTTGCATCAGTACGTGGATAGGTCAGCACCTTATGGCGCTCGTAAAGCGCTTGAGCTAAGCCCAGCGTATTTTTTGCGGAGAAGCCAAAGCGTGCATTCGCTTCGCGTTGCAGGCTAGTTAGATCAAATAGCTGTGGCGCTAATTGGGTGGCGGGTTTTGCTTCCTCCTTGACGCTTGCCTTTTTATCTCGGCACGCCGCCACAATACTTTGTGCCGCCGCTTCACTCCAAAGTCGATTTTCGCGAGCCTCGGGACTGGTAGCATCTTTTTTGAACTTAGGATCAAACCAACGACCCTCATAAACGCCTGCCGCAGCAATAAACTCGGCCTTCACTTCCCAATAATCTTTAGATATAAATTTACGAATGAGCTCTTCACGCTCAACAACAATAGAAAGTGTTGGCGTTTGAACTCGTCCTACTGTAGTTAAGAAAAAGCCCCCACTTTTGCTATTAAAAGCAGTCATGGCACGGGTACCGTTAATTCCAACCAACCAATCCGCTTCAGAGCGACAGCGTGCAGCATCGGCCAAAGGCTTCATCTCCTCATCACTTCGTAGTGATGCGAAACCTTGACGAATTGCCGCGGGCGTCATAGATTGCAGCCATAGTCTTTTCACGGCCTGTTGGGCTTTAGCATGCTGCGCTATCAATCGAAAGATGAGTTCGCCTTCACGTCCCGCGTCACAGGCATTGATCAACGCATTAATATCTTTACGTTTAATGAGTTTTTGTAAAACTTTGAGCCGAGACTCTGTTTTTGCAATCGGGCGCAAATCAAAATAGGGGGGTACGACGGGTAAATTTGCAAAAGACCATTTGCCGCGCTTGACCTCAAACTCCTCTGGCGCTGCAATTTCTAAAAGGTGACCCACTGCAGACGAAATAACAAAATCATCGCTTTCAAAATAATCTTCATATTTTGTAAAGCCACCCAGTGCTTTGGCAATATCGTTGGCAACGGAGGGCTTCTCCGCAATGATGAGCGATTTAGGGTGATCTATTGAAGATGCCTTTGGGGTGCTTTTTTTGGTAGTTGCTTTTGTAGCCACGCGTTTTTGCCTAAATTTGAGCTGGAAATGGTGTTTTTAATAAGGAAATTGGATAACGAATTCACATCAAAATAGAATTTAGTCATCCTTGCTCCTTATTTATTATTAACCGATAAATTGAAAAAAGTCCAAAAAGCGCAAATGCAGGCCTGATATAAGAGGATTACAGATCACGCATTTGTTCTCGAATCCCCAATCTAGACGTTCTTAAAGGGGTTTTTTGAATATATTTGCAAGTCCACCAGGACATCTTCGGGATTTTGAACTAATTTGGCCCCTTGTTGAATTAATTGATGGCACCCCTTGGATAGTGGGCTATGGATTGATCCCGGGATGGCAAACACCTCTCTTCCTAGCTCACAGGCCAATCTAGCAGTAATGAGGGATCCGGACCGCTCGGCAGCCTCCACCACTAGAACTCCCAGCGATAGGGCGGCGATGATGCGATTGCGGCGAGGGAAGTGATAGGGCTTTGGGCCGACCCCAGGTGCCAGTTCGGATATCAGCAGACCTTGCCGGCGGATAGACTTGGCCAAGGTATGGTGCTCTGGTGGATACACAATATCTAAGCCCGTTCCACAAACTGCTACGGTAGGGTGACCTGTGGCAAGCCCAAGCACGGCTGAATGGGCTACACCATCAATACCGCGAGCCATTCCAGAGATCACTAAAAATCCAGCCTTAGATAGGGCTTGAGAGAAGTCAACTGCATTTTTAATGCCTTGTGCGGTAGGTTTGCGTGAGCCGACAATGGCGATCATTGGAGCATTGAGGCAGAATCCCTCGCCAGATAAGTAGAGCGTGTTCGGGGGGTCGCTGAGATCAAGAAGCCGAGCTGGATATCGGGGGCTATTTCGTTCAATCGAGATGATTTGAGGGTTATTTGCTTGAGGCATTAAGCAATTGTCCCTATTAAGAAAGTGCAAACTATCAGGACAGGCGGATTACTCTGTTGGATAATTCCGATATGTCCCTATTAACTGTTATTTGTTACCCAGACCCACGCTTGTACAAGGTTGCTAAACCTGTAGCGCAGGTTGACGCGCGCATTAAAAAAATTGTGATTGATATGGCTCAGACGATGTACGACGCGCCCGGTGTTGGTCTGGCTGCTACACAGGTCGACATTCATGAGCAGATTATTGTTATTGACGTGTCGGACAACCAAAATGAGTTGATGGTGTTCATTAACCCAGAATTAGTTTGGGCAAGTCCGGAAAAAAAATCTTGGCGCGAAGGATGTCTTTCAGTGCCGGAGTATTACGATGATGTGGATAGGCCCGCAGTTGTTCGAGTCAAGGCGCTAGATGAACATGGAAGAGAGTTTGAAGTAGAGGCCGACGGCTTATTGGCAGTTTGCTTGCAGCACGAGATGGATCATCTCAAGGGAAAAGTATTTGTTGAGTATCTTTCTATGCTGAAGCGTAACCGTATTTCACTCAAAATGAAAAAGCGCGCAAAAGAACGCATTGATAATTTTTGAGCGCCCAATGAAAATTGTTTTTGCAGGCACCCCAGAATTTTCAGCCCATGCGATGCGCGCCATAGTAGCGGCAGGTCATGAAATTGTGCTGGTGCTAACTCAGCCTGATCGACGAGCAGGCAGGGGGATGCATTTAAAAGCAAGCCCAACCAAAGCAGAGGCATTGAAAAGAAATATCCCGGTGCTGCAACCCCTTACATTAAAGCGCGACCATGTTGATGTAGAAAAAAGCACTAAGGCGCAAGAGATATATCAGCACCTTGCCGGACTAGAGTTTGACGCAATGGTAGTGGTCGCATATGGCTTGATTCTGCCGCAAGAAATCCTAGATCTTGCGTCACAAAATCATCGGCATGGTTGCTTTAATATCCACGCCTCACTATTACCCCGTTGGCGTGGGGCAGCGCCCATTCAGCGTGCAATTGAGCGTGGCGATATCAAATCGGGTATCAGCATCATGCAAATGGATGCAGGCTTAGACACGGGCGATGTCGTGTTGGTAGGCGAGCTGAAGATTTCACCGCAGGAAACAAGCGCTTCATTACATGATCGTCTGGCGGACATGGGCTCGGAGCTGATGGTGCGGGTGCTTAGCAGTATTGAACAAGGCACGCCGCTACTGCGCACCGCCCAGGCGCTTGAGGGCGTTACCTATGCTAATAAAATTCTTAAAAACGAAGCGGCAATTCAGTGGCAGCTCAGCGCTATAGAAATTGAACGACGTATCCGCGCCTTTAATCCATTTCCAGGGGCAATTAGCAGCCTGGATCACGAGCCAATGAAGTTCTGGAATGCTTGTTTGCCAAACAAAATAGCTGCCTCTCAAACAAAAAATCCCGGCGAGGTACTGGAGATAAACGATGGTAGTGTATTTGTTCAGTGTGGCGATGGCGTCATTGAGGTTTTAGAAATGCAAAAGCCCGGCGGGAAAAGAATGAGCGCAGGCGCTTGTCTAAGCCCTTATCGGTCGCAAGAAAAAATAATGCAGTTTCAGAAAGATAGTGTTGACTGATCAAAAAATATTACATAGCCTCCCCTTATCTGAGGCCATCACCATTTCTGCACAAGCTGTTGGCGAGGTGATGCTTGGAAGATCGCTAACCGAGGTTCTTGATCAGCTAGATGCTCATGAGCGCCCGATTGTTCAAAGCCTTACTTTTGATGCTTTACGAAAGTGGGTAAGAAGCCATGAGTTCATCAAGGAATACATTCCGAAAGTGCCACCGCCAGAAGTCGAATATTTGCTTAGCGTTACGATTGCCTTATTGCTACAGGGTAGTACTGGCGGCAAGGGGTACCCAGCGCACACCATTGTTGATCAATCGGTAAAGGCCTGTAGCGAGTATGAGCCAACGATGTATGCCAAGGGTTTGGTAAATGCGGTGTTGCGTAAAGTGAGCCTTAAAATACAGGCGCAGAATGAGGGTGCTTATCCACCTGATCCAATCCCGATGTTCTTTCCTCCTTGGTGGCGAGCGAGCCTGAAGAAGAATTTTCCTAAGGTATGGCAAGCAATGCTGATACAGCAGGCTCAGCGAGCCCCCTTGATCTTGCGTGTCAATGCTCAACAGCATACGCGTCAGGAATATCAAGATCTACTACAGCAAGAGGGGATTGCATCTGAACCGATTGCTGAAATCGCAGGCATTGCCTTGAGCTCAGCTTTGCTATTAAGGGAAGCTGTTCCCGTATCTGATTTACCAGGTTTTTACGCCGGTGCCGTTTCGGTCCAAGATGCGGGCGCGCAGATTGCGGCGATATTGCTTGATCCAAAGCCAGGAGATCGTGTTTTGGATGCCTGTGCTGCGCCTGGTGGAAAAACGGCACACCTATTGGAGTTGGCCGAATGCGGAATGATTGCCCTAGAGTTGGACGGCACGCGTCTTGGAAAAATTGGTGGAAATTTAGATCGTTTACGCTTGCAGTCAGACGCGGTTAAGATTGTTCGTGGAGATGCTTCGAAAACGGCATGGTGGGATGGCGTGCTGTTTGACAAAATACTGCTCGATGCCCCCTGTTCTGCATCAGGTATCGTAGCTAGACATCCCGATATTCCATTTTTGCGACGTGAGGCAGATATTCATGCTTTACAGTTACGTCAGCGTGCGATTTTGACCCAAGCTTGGAACATGCTTAAGCCGGGCGGTCTTTTATTGTATGTGACCTGCTCGGTATTTCCGGAGGAGGGGGCAGATCAAGCAACTTGGTTTGCTGCTGAGTTTGTCGATGCATTACGATTGCCGGCCCCTGGCCAAATTTTACCGACTGAGGTCAACGATGGTTTTTACTACGCCTTGTTTAAGAAAAATGGGTAATGAGCCAACGCATTAACCAAGTTATCTTTTGCCTTTTATTGGTGCTGACCTTTTTCTCGGCCACAGCAAGCGCAGAAGGAATAAAGCTTAAAGCGCTGGAACTTGAGCGAGTGGAAAACGACTGGCTACTCAACACGGCATTTCAGGTTGAGCTAACTCCGGGGTTGGAAGATGCGGTACAAAAAGGGGTGGTGCTTTATTTTCAAACAGAGTTTGACCTTACTCGCGCACGTTGGTATTGGTTTGATGAGAGGCCGGCCCTTGCACAGCGCCAGACCCGCCTCTCTTATCAGCCAATCACACAACAATATCGAATTGCCTCGGAGGGTTTTACTTTTTCCGCTAAGACCATTTTTGAAGCATTGCAGGCCGTAGGCACTATTGGCGGTTGGAAGGTAATTGATAACAATCAAATAGACTCGAGCAAGTCTTATATAGCGGCAGTCAGAATGTCCTTAGATTTGAGTAAGCTCCCCAAACCCTTCCAAGTAAACGCCTTAAATAATCGGGATTGGAATATTTCTAGTGATTGGGTTCGCGTTCCTTTTTTACCAAACGGCCCCAACATCATTAAGCGATGAGAATTGCTATTCCCCTCTTTAGGCTAAGCGCTCCTGAAAAGGAGGCGTGGAAGAGGCGCGCCTTACCGATTGCCGCAAGCCTTATAGGGGCATTTGCACTATTGTTGTTGGTATTACTGTCGATCGCGTCGTCCAATACAGCGTTCTTTGATAATTACTTTATTTGGCTCTATGCGGCCAATATGGCTATCGGCATTTGTCTTGCCTTAGTGATTGTGACACTGGTGATCGTAATCGCAATTCGATGGCACAAGGGACGATTTGGTGCACGACTGATTGCAAAACTTGCCATGATTTTTGCCTTGGTTGGTGTTGTGCCAGGGTTAATTTTGTACGGCGTTTCCTTACAATTCGTTTCTCGCAGTATTGAGACTTGGTTTGACGTTAAGGTAGAGTCTGCGCTGGAGGCCGGCTTGGAGTTGGGTCGTGCGACATTAAGTACCTCATTGCAAGAATTGCAAGAAGAAGGCAGGGTTATTGCCAACCAAATTCAAATCATGCCTAACTCGTCTAGTCCGGCCGAGTTAACTTTGCTGATTTCACGAATGCGCGATCAGTTTGGTATTCAAGAGATTACGATTTTTAATGGTCGTCAAGCAGTAGTCGTAACGGCAGTATCAGATACGGTGAAGCAGCCAGCAGGAGCTCCTAGCTCAGAGGTCATTAGGCAGGCCTCTAGTAGTGCTAGTGGTACGGCATTTATTGATGAGCCCCAGCTCAATGGTGGGTCCCCCGAATATCGTCTACGGGTAGTCATCCCCCTATTGAAAGAGCGCACTACTAGTGCGCGTGGATTCGGTTTAAATGCGCAATATCAAAAAGAGTTTTGGTACTTGCAGCTAATTAAAACCGTTCCTGAGGGCATTACAAAAAATACCTTAGCAGTTCAGGCGGCCTATAGTGACTATCAGGAGAAGTCTTTGGGGCGGACCGGCCTGCGAAAAATGTTCGTGGGCACGCTGACATTGACTTTGTTTTTTGCATTGTTTGTAGCGGTTACTTTGGCCCTGATATTGGGTCGTCAGTTGGCAAGACCGCTATTAATGCTGCTTAAAGGAACACAAGCCGTCGCTCAGGGCGACCTTTCGCCTAAGCCAGAGTTAGATACTGGCGATGAGTTGGGCATGCTGACGCGCCAATTTAATGTAATGACACGCCAGTTGGCGGATACCAGAACATTATTACAAGAATCCAAATCTTTCTTAGAAACAGTGCTGGGTAACTTGACTGCAGGCGTTTGTATTTTTGATAAAGAATTTAATGTAGTTTCAAGTAATGCTGGAGCAGATCGCATTTTTAAGAAAGACCTAACTAAGGCAAGTGGACGTCCATTAAGTGATAGTCCTGCTCTGCTGGAGTTTGAAGAGGCCATCAAAGAGGGCTTCGCCACAATGAAACTAGCGGTCGGGGTCGATAGTGATCTAGCTGGGGCAAGCCAGGCAGGAGTTGGCCGGGTATGGCAAAAACAGATTCAATTACAAAGCACCAATGAGTTTGAGAATGAGTTGGGCGTCACTTTATTTGTCCGCGGTACAGAGCTCAATCCTGATTTGCGGATGGTGGTATTTGATGACATTACAGACGTCGTCAGTGCACAACGTTCAATTGCTTGGAGCGAAGTGGCTAGGCGCCTGGCTCATGAAATTAAGAATCCGCTGACTCCTATTCAGCTCTCAGCAGAGAGGTTGCAATATAAGTTAGCCGGCAAACTCACTCCAGAGCAGGAAGAAATGATGAATCGTAGTACTGAGACCATCATTGGTCAGGTGCAGGCCATGAAAGAAATGGTGAACGACTTTAGAGACTTTGCAAAAACACCCACACCTCAATTAAAAGCGATTTCAATTAATAGCCTCACCCAGGAGATTTTGGGCTTGTATGAGGGCAGCCCTTTAAAGGCTGAGCTCGATCCGCTCTGCCCAAATATTATGGGCGACGCTACACAACTAAGGCAGGTGATTCACAACCTTTTACAAAATGCGCAGGATGCCACTCTGGAAGGCGGGCAAAAAAATGCGCCAGTAGAAGTCAAAACAGAACTAGTTCCTTATGGCGAATCTCATAACGCAGTCCAAAATGCAGTACGCTTGACCATTAGTGATTGTGGTTCAGGATTTCCAGCTAAGATACTGGCTAGAGCATTCGAGCCTTATGTGACTACTAAGAGTAAAGGCACTGGATTAGGGTTAGCAGTCGTGAAAAAAATAGTGGATGATCATGGCGCCAAAATTGAAATCCGTAACCGCATGCGGGCAGATGTGGTGGTCGGAGCGCAAGTATCCATTTTGTTTATGAATCTAGCAAAAGAGGCAGCATAGGTATGGCGTGTATTTTGGTGGTCGATGATGAGATGGGGATCCGCGAACTTCTTAATGAAATTCTATCGGATGAGGGCCATACTGTGTACGCTGCAGAGAACGCAATGCAGGCTCGCACTATTCGTGAGCAAATGCGGCCGGATTTAGTTTTGCTGGACATTTGGATGCCCGATGTTGATGGCATTACCTTATTAAAGGAGTGGTCTAAGGCAGGGCAACTTACGATGCCGGTTGTGATGATGTCTGGTCATGCCACCATCGATACAGCGGTTGAGGCAACTCGTATCGGCGCCCTTAATTTTTTAGAAAAACCTATTGCACTACAAAAGCTACTCAAGACGGTTAATAAAGCCTTAGAGAGTTCACCTAAATATGTCGAGCCACCAGAAGATAAGGCATCCCAGCCATCCCTTTCCGCAGGTAGTGGTAGCCCAAAAGCATCGACTCTTGAGCAACCTCTAGCATCGTCAGCCGGCGAATATATCAGCGGTATTGCAAAAACCTATTTTGATTTACCGCTCAGAGAAGCCAGAGATCTTTTCGAGAAAGCCTATTTTGAGCATCAGATGATCATTATGGGCGGCAGCATGACCAGGATTTCTGAATACACGGGCCTCGAAAGAACCCATCTCTATCGTAAGCTCAAGGCCTTAGGTATTGATACGTCTCGCAATAAGGGTGAGCAATAACACCTAGTTTGCTTAAAGTATCGATGCAGTTTAAGTGGGGCCGTTCCAGAGGATAATCATGTCTACATCATTATCGGATCACTCCCATGGAAATTAAGGTCAACTTTCTCGATAAGCAGCGTCTTGAGGCAAAGTTTGACGACTTCACCGTAATTGCAGATCAGCCTATTCGATATAAAGGCGATGGCTCGGCTCCAGGCCCATTCGATTATTTTTTAGCTTCATCTGCTCTATGTGCGGCCTATTTTGTAAAACTTTACTGTGATACTCGTAAGATCTCTACCGAGAATATTCGCCTTTCACAAAGCAACATTGTTGATCCTGAAAACCGCTACCAACAGATTTTTAAGATCCAAGTTGAGCTACCTCAAGATATATCCGCTAACGATCGTAAAGGCATATTGCGTTCAATTGAGCGCTGCACCGTTAAAAAGGTAGTGCAGGCAGGACCAGAGTTTGTCATCGAAGAAGTAAAAAACTTAGATGCCGATGCACAGTCTTTGTTGGCCTTGAAACCAGCCTCCGAGGCCCTCACTTATATTTCAGGTAAAGATCTCCCCTTAGAGGAAACGATTGCCCAGATGTCTTCTGTGTTGGCAAACCTGGGTATAAAAATTGAGATTGCCTCGTGGCGCAACATTATTCCTCATGTTTGGTCATTACATATTCGTGATGCCCATTCACCGATGTGCTTTACCAACGGTAAGGGCTCGACAAAAGAAAGCGCATTGGCATCTGCTTTGGGTGAGTATATTGAGCGGCTGAGTAATAACCATTTCTATGCGGGCGCATTCTGGGGTGAGGATATCGCCAGCAGAGCATTTGTGCATTATCCAAACGAGCGCTGGTTTAAACCGGGCGCTAACGATGCCCTGCCGGTAGATATTCTAGATGAGTACTGTCTTAATATCTTTAATTCTGATGGTGATCTGCGCAGCTCCCATCTGATTGATACTAATTCAGGCAATGTGCAGCGAGGCATTTGCTCGTTGCCCTACATACGCCAGTCCGATGGTGAGACAGTTTATTTTCCATCAAACCTGATTGAAAACTTGTATGTCAGCAATGGTATGAGTGCGGGCAATACCCTAGCAGAAGCACAGGTGCAATGCTTGTCGGAGATTTTTGAGCGGGCAGTAAAACGAGAAATTCTTGAGAATGAAATTGCACTGCCAGAGGTTCCGCCCGAAGTGTTAGCCAAGTATCCCGATATTTTGGCTGGTGTAAGGGCTTTAGAGGAACAAGGCTTTCCGGTGCTGGTGAAGGATGCATCGTTAGGCGGTATTTACCCGGTCATGTGCGTCACTTTAATGAACCCCCGCACGGGTGGTGTGTTTGCTTCCTTTGGCGCGCATCCAAGTTTGGCTGTGGCGTTAGAGCGAAGTTTGACAGAGCTTCTTCAGGGGCGTAGCTTGGAAGGCCTCAATGACTTACCTCCTCCAACTTTTTCAAGTGAGGCAGTGACCGAGCCAAATAATTTTGTTGAGCACTTTATTGACTCAAGTGGGATTGTTTCTTGGCGCTTCTTTAGCTCAAAACCAGATTATGAATTTGTAGAGTGGGACTTTTCTAGTCAGGGTGAAGTGTCGAATGCACAAGAGGCGGCAACCTTATTTGATATTCTCAAGTCTATGGGCAAAGAAGCCTATGTGGCTGTATATGATCAGCTTGGTGCAACAGCCTGTCGGATTTTAGTGCCGGGCTATTCTGAGGTGTACCCAATAGAAGACCTTATTTGGGATAACACGAACAAAGCCTTGTTATTTCGGGCAGACATTTTAAATTTATCCTCCTTAGATGATGTCAGTTTAAGTAGCCTGCTTGAGCGCTTAGAAAATAACGAGCTTGATGAGTATGGCGATATCGCTACATTGATTGGCATTGAGTTTGATGAAAATACGCCCTGGGGCCAGCTAACTGTTTTAGAGCTGAAGCTACTGATTAATCTGGCCTTACGCAGATTCGATGAGGCACATGAGCTAGTGGGCGCCTTTCTTCAATACAACGACAACACAGTAGAGCGAAAATTGTTTTATCAGGCCATTAATGCTGTTCTTGAGATTGCGCTAGATATAGATTTGCAGCTTGATGATTACATTCTGAGTTTCCGGCGGATGTTTGGCGATGAGAGAATGGACGCGGTAATAGGATCAATGGACGGCAGCATTCGCTTTTATGGCTTAACTCCCACCAGCATGAAACTTGAGGGTCTTGATAGACATCATCGGCTGATTGATAGCTATAAAAAACTGCATGTGGCGCGAGCTAAATTTGCCAGGGTTTAGAGTTTGGTTTCAAATTGGGCGCAGTCCGCAAAACAGAAAATGAGTAACACGCCACTCAACCCCCGCCGCACAAGCTAAAGATGCCTTATATCGTAAGCAGGATAAACATCCCTGTTAGCTAGGATTTCTAGGGATTTCCCAAGAGTTAGCTACGGTAGTCATATTTTCAAAGCATTTCAGCAGTTTCATTTATAATAATTGTCTTGGCCTGGTAGCTCAGTCGGTAGAGCAGAAGATTGAAAACGTAGGATAGAGGACTAAAACAGTTCTGCACATTGGGTCTAAGCACAGCAAGATCCACAGCGCGCTCGGCACTAAATCTATTGTCTTGCAGCGCTTTCCGATATACCCAAAGTGGCATCAACAGCGTTCAAATATCCCGCATTGATAAGAAGTTGGCTAGTATCAGGCGATATGACCGGCTGCTATAGGGTGCTAAAAAAAATAGCTCAAAAATTCTTTTTGACTATTTTGAACTTCTTTCAATTTGCAATTACTATTACGTTATGTATGAAAAAAAATTAAGAGTGACTCTCACAAATGTACGCTGCCGCATTGATGCAAAAGTTAAAGCTGATGCAGTAGAGGCCATTGAGGCAATGAGGTTAAATGTCTCAGATGCTATCCGTTTATTTTTAAAGCGTGTAGCTACTGATGGCACTATTCCGTTTGACCTTCGTATGCCTAATGCCAAAACTATTACCGCTATGGAAGAGATTGAAAATCCAAAAACTCGAGCCAAATTGAAACTACTAAAATGAAAACTAATTCCGAAATAGCTAATCGGAAAAAAATAGTGTCTGGCGCGATTGGATCACTTCGTATCGAGGGCTTAAAACCCAGCGAAATAATTATTCAAGAAACTAAAGAGAGATATCGCAAAGCTTAATACACCGTATCGTGATCACCTACATTAATCAATACGATTTCATTTTCAGTAATAATCATTTCAATCGTGACACGGTATTTCAAATTAATGGAGATGCTTTGTAGGCCATCTAGTCTGCCAGTCAATCCATGAAGACGTAGTGAGGGGTGATTTGGGTTAAGCTCTAAAAGCGCTAATGTTTTGGCATATTGGCTTTCCACATCAGGGTGACGCTTTAAGAACTTAGCGGCACGCTTGTTGTACTGTTCGGTAAAGATTAACTGCCAAGTCATTGCGTAGCTTTATTGATTTGCTTTAGGCGCTTGATGTGTTGGGCCACGGATTCCTTAACAAATCGTCCACCCGCTAAGTCTGTCCGAGATTCGGCTAGGGCAGCTTCAAGCTCGCATTCGCGCAGGTATTGATATTGCTCCTGGCTCATCACTACGTACTTGACTTGTCCACGTACAGATACAGATGCTTCAAGTTGCCCCAGCAAAGCATCTTCAATGGCTTTAATGCCTTTGGTCTTTAAATCGTTGGCTACTACAGCACCCATCACAACCTCCTAAATAGTATGATTAATAGCACTATACATGATGTTGTTAATCAACGCAATAATCGAAAGGGGCGGTTTAGTTGATTCATAGCCCCGTTACTATTGCCCATCACCTTCAATACTTGCGTATTGATTCCATCAAGCCTCGTTAGATAGAGGATCGGTTATTGTCTGCCCTACTAGATTGTTAGGTAACAAGACAAGCTACAAGCGTCTCGTAACTAGACGCTTAACTTATTCAAGCAATCGCTACACAAGCATTGATCCTTTGGTTTACTCCCAAGTATCGATTCAAGTTTTTCCTGATCTACCAAGATGCCAAAGCACCAGCAAGTACCACCACGATTGACTTGATCAATCTGACAGCTATTGCTTTTTCCACAAACAGGGCAAATAGCCCAAGTATTTTCTATAGTCATGCCTTGATTCTACGGGGTCAATTTGATAGAGGATGCGAACCGTGTACTTTAAATAGATAAAGTGTCTAGTTGTTGGACGTTTAATTTATATTCAAATGAATCGCTACCAATATCCTAGACACTTGCCAACCTCGCTTGGTACTGCTTTTCAAATACTACCGGAGATAAGCCATTGTTGTAACTATGGCGCC